>NZ_JBRFVF010000001.1:0-1517554 GCF_052950715.1 Citrobacter sp. VF227 | reverse complement strand
GTGACATGGCATTTTTCATGGTACTGATTTCCGGTGACGGTATATAAAACGGTATGGGGAATTTTGTTTTATTAAAAGTTGTTGTCAGTCAATTGCTTATGTTGTCAGTAAATAATTGAGTGGGAATAATATCTCTCTCCGTTAGCGGTTTTTGAACGGTAATATGTCAAACCCTCTTTAACAGAGGGTTTTTTATTGCGCTCACACCGGAGAACAACTTATTAATCAACTAACTGTAGCTGGGGAGGAGATTGGGGTGACACATTCTCCACGCGGATATCCATCTGCGGATACGGCAGGGCAATATGGTTGGCGTCCAGGGCTTCTTTAATGTTTTCCAGCAGATCGTAATAGGTATTCCAGTATTCGATGTTGGGTACCCATACGCGGACGTAAAAATTCAATGCTGAAGCGCCCAGTTCGCCCAGACGAACGGTTACTCCACGTTGCTTATCGATTCGGCTATCCTGCTCGATAATCTGGTTAATCACGCGCTTAACATCTGCTATCCGGGTCTGATAGCCCACGCCAATCACCAGATCGATCCGACGAAAAGGGTGGCGGGAATAGTTAATGATATTGTCAGCGATGATCTTACCGTTTGGAATGACCACTTCTTTACTGTCGGCGGTGAGCAGGGTGGTGGAGAAAATATGCACCTTTTCCACCGTTCCGGTGACTGCGCCAATTTGTACCACTTCTCCGGCGCGGAAAGGACGCAGGGAGACCAATAGTACGCCAGCGGCAAAGTTGGAAAGCGATCCTTGTAGCGCGAGCCCAATGGCCAACCCGGCGGCACCAATGACGGCAATAATGGAGGATGTTTCGATACCGACGCGACCCAATGCGGCAACAATGGCGAAAGCGAGGGTAATGTAACGTACCAGCGCGGTGAAGAACTGGATAATGGTTCGGTCAACTTTACGTTTTAACAGTAACTTTTCCAGACCACTGGAGAGCAGGCGAGAGACAAATTTACCGACAAACAGTAAAATTACGGCGGCAACGATATTCCACCCGAATCGAATAACCGCATCGCTGTGTCCAGCGATCCATTCAAGACCGCTGCTTATTTTCGGAAATAACGAAAAACCACTCATGGTATAACCCTGTAGAATTTAAAATGGTAATGATTCAAATAAGCATTTAATTCCATACATAATATTAATGCTTTCATCTGTGATATTTTTTGGCGATATTAATTGACGTCTATTTGAACACGGTGTGTTTTTTTATACCCAGTCAATCGGAACGTAAAAATCAGCGCGAATGGTGCGGTGAAGTGGGATTAAAAGATTGTGCATTTGTGCGAAAACACGGTTTATCATCCGATAACTCCGTGCGAGTGGTGGGTAAGGCAGCGTTTTGTTTCATCACTTAAATCCCTTACCGGATGGTTAAATGTCAGGCGATTAGCCATCCGGTAAGGAATCTTAATGCTGAGATACTACAGGCGCGAGCGATCAGCGCACGTCGGTTTGAGCAGGAGATGCCTGTTGCGGCTGGGTGATCTGCTGAGATTCTTTTTTGCTCTGGTGGTGCTGCCACGCACCTATAGCGGAGTAGACGAAGCGTCCGAAGAAGAAGAGAAAGCTGATAAGCAGTACGATCCGGATCATGCGACTATTAAATCGATGTCGTTTGCGTAGGCTGGTAACCTGGCTCACAAAAGGTTCCTTGTAGTGTACCCAACTGAGGGCGATATTCACATTAAGGCATACTGTGGGGCAATGGTCAATTTTTCGTTATGTAAAATTGCTTCAGTTGTTTCATCCTCATATGTTATGAAAATTAATATTATTATTTGCATTAATAATGAATTAACGATAAGAAACGATGAAAAGAGTAATAATTGATTAATGAGAGTCTTTTTTTTTTGATATATGTCAAACGTCACTGTTTGATGATAACTAAAATCGATGAGACATCGTAATGTATTTAACTTTATCGTTTAGAGTCAGGTGGGATGCCTGTCTGAATACCCCCTGCAGGATGTGCGGGATTCTACTGAGCATCTATGAAACTCAAAAAACATTATATTGGTATGAGAGATAGATGGTGGGCGTTACCTCTCATCTTACCATCTTTGCTGTTGCCTATATTGAGCACTGCTAATACCTATGCCCATATTAGTTCTGGGACCGTAATTCTTTTCTACATGCCTTTGGCGTTGATGATTAGCCTGATGCTATTTTTTGGCTGGGCGGCATTGCCGGGAATTATCATTTCCATTATCTGCTACAAATATCCGCAGGTTGGGTTATTTGAAACGCTCTCAATAATTTCGCACTTTATTGTTACGATAGTGCTGAGCTGGGGAGGGTATAAAGTATTTGCTCCCCGGCGGAACAACGTATCTCACGGTGACTCTCATCTGATGTTTCAGCGCATGTTTTGGCAGGTCTTCTGCCCGGCGACGCTGTTTCTGATCCTCTTCCAGTTTGCCGCGTTTGTGGGCGTTTATGAGAGTAAATCCGGCATGGTGGGGGTTATGCCCTTTAATACTGGCACGCTGATCAACTATCAGGCCATGCTCGTCGGGAATCTGGTTGGGGTTCCTTTGTGCTACTTTATTATTCGCACGATCCGCAACCCTTTGCATGTCAGAGGCTATTTTTCTCAATTAAAGCAGCAGTTTGATAACAAAGTTACCAAAACCGAGTTTGCGATCTGGCTGATTATATTGGCTGTACTTATGGCATTACTGTGTATGCCATTAAATGAACAAAGCTCAATATTTAGCACAAATTATACGCTGTCGCTGTTGCTACCCGTCATGCTCTGGGGAGCAATGCGTTACGGCTACAGATTTATTTCGCTGATATGGTCTGTCGTACTTATTACCGCAATTCATTATTACCAGCGTTATATGCCCTGGTATTCTGGCTACGATACCCAGCTTGCCATTACCTCGTCGAGTTATCTTGTTTTCTCCTTCATCGTGAACTTCATTGCCGTACTGGCAACGCGCCAACGCTTTGTTACCCGGCGCAATCATCGTCTGGCATTCTTTGATCCGATGGTGCATCTGCCAAATTTGCGCGCATTGAACCGGGATTTGAAAAAAACGCCATGGTCAGTACTCTGCTTTTTGCGTGTTCCGGGCATGGAGTTACTGGTAAAAAATTACGGCATTATGCTGCGTATCCAGTACAAGCAAAAACTCTCACAGTGGATAACGCCACAGTTGGAACAGGATGAGCATGTCTATCAGCTATCGGGTAATGACTTAGTTTTGCGTTTTAACACCGAGTCTCATCAGGAGCGCATTGAGGCCCTGGACAGGCATATCAAGCAGTTCCGTTTTATTTGGGATGGCATGCCTTTACAGCCGCAGGTGGGGATCAGTTTTTGCTATGTCCGTTCTCCTGTTAACCATATCTATCTGTTACTGGGTGAGTTAAGCACCATTGCCGAACTTTCTCTGGCGACCAATGCGCCAGAGAACTTGCAGCGCCGGGGCGTAATGCACTTGCAACGTGATCTGAAAGATAAGGTTGCGATGATGAATCGTCTACAGCAGGCGCTGGAGCACAATCGTTTTTTCCTGATGGCGCAGCCGATTTCTGGCGTACGCGGCGATGTTTATCATGAAATCCTGCTGCGTCTTGAGGGGGATGACGGTGAAACCGTCGCCCCTGATTGCTTCTTGCCGGTCGCGCATGAGTTTGGCTTGTCGTCCAGTATTGATCTATGGGTGATTGAAAATACGCTGAAGTTTATGGCGCAGAATCGGGAAAAAATGCCCGCCCGTCGGTTTGCCATTAACTTGTCACCCACGTCGATATGTCGCGCCCGACTTCCGCATGACATCAACCAGCTACTGGTTAAGTACAAGGTTGAAGCATGGCAGTTGATCTTTGAAGTTACGGAAAGCAACGCCTTAACCAATGCGGAACAGGCACAGGCAACGTTACTGCAGCTGCAATCTATGGGCTGTCAGATTGCGATTGATGATTTTGGCACCGGATACGCCAGCTATGCGCGGCTGAAGAATGTGAATGCCGATATCCTGAAAATTGACGGCAGCTTTATTCGCAATATCGTTTCGAACAGCCTCGACTACCAAATCGTGGCTTCTATTTGCCATCTGGCGCGGATGAAAAGAATGCTGGTGGTTGCAGAGTATGTCGAAAGTGAAGAAATACGCAGTGCGGTAATTTCGCTGGGAATTGATTACATGCAGGGATATTTGATTGGAAAACCCCTGCCATTGCATGAAACGCTGGAAGAACAGGCGCCAGTTGAACTGGCACCTGCTGAGAGTTTATGCGGCGATATCGGGTGAGCTTTCTTCTTCAATTTTGAGACGCCAGCCGGTTACGCCCTCCCAGTATTGCTGCTCTTTTTCCAGATCGAGCAACACCAGCGCATTTTGGCTAAACCAGTCATGCGGGAAGCGTAAGGTCCAGTGGTTGTCGTCGGTTATCAGAGTCAGGGATGGCGGCGTAGTAGTCGCCTGGCGCTGATTATTCAGCAGCACGCCCAGGCGCAACAACTGAATTAACGGCAGAAACTGTTTTTTCTTGAACAACGTAAAGCGAGGCAAGTCATCCAGTTTCACCGCTTTGCGATGATAACGAACTAATGTTGCCATCATCAGCTGTTGTTCCTGATTGAACCCCGGTAAATCGCTGTTTTGTAAGATATAAGCAGAGTGGCGATGTAAACCGCTGTGGTTGATGTTCAGCCCAACCTCATGCAGCATCGCTGCCCAGCGCAGTAACGCTTCCAGTTGAGGATTGGCCAGTTTTGGCTGCTGCGTATGCCACTGGTCGTACATTTTCATCGTCGTTTCCAGCAC
The DNA here is from genome assembly GCF_052950715.1 of Citrobacter sp. VF227. NCBI lineage: Bacteria > Pseudomonadati > Pseudomonadota > Gammaproteobacteria > Enterobacterales > Enterobacteriaceae > Citrobacter > Citrobacter sp. VF227. The sequence continues at coordinate 1,512,750 of NZ_JBRFVF010000001.1, read as the reverse complement.
GCGCCGGGCCTGTTCGCTGTCGATGTTGTACTGATTCGCCAGACTGCTGGCGGTACGGCTGCGAACGTCCTGGTGGCGAAAACGTCCTTCCATCTCATACAGCACGCCTTCGCGTAGCGCGCCATCAGAAAGGCGAAGTTCGCGGATCGCCAGTGCGTCAAAAACGCCGCACAGAATCGCGAGCCCGGGAACAAATACCGCCTTTCGCTCCTCTGACAGCCCCGGCAGGCTGAGCGCATCAAATGAGGCATGCTTCAGCACTTCAGATGTCAGTTTGTCCAGGCGTTCGGGGGTGATAAAACCGTCTTTTTCACCCATCTCCAGCAGCACTTCGTGTGCCGCTTTAATCGTGCCTGACGCGCCCATTGCGACATTCCAGCCCTGAATGCGAAACTGCCACGTTAAGGTTTCGAGCTTCTGCGCTGCTGCCATGCGGGCACGCTGAAAGTTTTCCCGGTTGATGACACCGCCTGGGAAATACATCTGGGCAAAACTGACGCAGCCCATACGGCGGCTTTCGACCAGCCTGGGCTCGAAATCTTCGCCGATCACCAGTTCTGTTGAGCCACCGCCGATATCAATAACCAGCTTGCGGCCTTTTTCCGGCTGGGTGTGTTCCACACCCATAAAAATCAGTCGGGCTTCTTCATTACCGGAAATAATCTCAATCGGGTAGGGGATGACTTTTTCTGCTCGCTTGAGAAAATCGGTCGCATTTAGCGCCTGACGTAAAGTATGGGTTCCCACGATGCATACGCTTGACGGGGGAAAGCCCTGCAGACGTTCGGCAAATAGCGACAGGCAGCTTAATCCGCGTTCCATTGCCTCTTCGCTCAGTTTGTTATCTTCGCCGAGGCCATCCGCCAGGTGAACGCGTTGTTTCAGTCGTCCGATTATCTGCATTGCGCCATCAACCACGCGGGCAATGACCATATGGAAACTGTTTGAACCAAGGTCGACCGCAGCAAATTCCTGCGGCCGTGGAGTCTTGTCGTGTATTGGCATAGCGTTAGTCAGGTTGCTCGAGTGATTTGATGTAATCGTAAATCGCCAATTGTGACTGAACTTTACGGCGGTTTCCGCGCGGTACGTAGCGATTACTGAGTTCTTTATCGATGAAGCGAGCCTTCACCGTGTCGCTGAACAGGATATCGATAATATCCAGCACGCGCTGCTTAAGACGAGGGTCCAACAGCGGAGTGGCGACCTCGATACGATAGTCGATATTGCGGGTCATCCAGTCTGCGGAGGAGAGGTATACCTGCTTATCGCCACCGTTTTCGAAAATATAAACCCGGTCGTGTTCAAGGTAGCGGTCAACAATGCTTATCACGCGAATATTGTCACTGATACCTTCCAGGTTTGGGATCAGAGAACACATACCGCGAATCAACAAATTAACCGGTACGCCTGAGCTTGAGGCCGCATAGAGACGATCAACCAGGCCTTTATCGACCAGGTTATTCAGTTTTAGTGTGATACCAGAAGGCTGGCCTTGCTGTGCATTAGCGATCTCTTTGTCGATCATCGCGTACAGCAGACGGCGTGAGTTCTGCGGAGAAACCAGCAGATAATCGAACGTCACCGGACGATACGGGTTTTCGATGAAGTTGAAAACCCGGCGAACCTCGTTGGTGATGCGCGAATCAGCGGTAAGCAACGAGTAGTCGGTATACAGTCGCGCCGTTTTTTCGTTGAAGTTGCCCGTCCCGATATGCGCATAGCGCACGACTTCATCACCCTCTTTACGTGAGATAAGGAACAGTTTGGCATGAATTTTCAGACCCGGCGCAGAGAAGATAACGTGAACGCCCGCTTCGGTAAGACGTTTGGCCCAATGGATATTGGCTTCTTCATCAAAGCGCGCCTGTAATTCCACGACCACTGTCACTTTTTTACTGTTATGCGCGGCATGGATCATCGCGTCAATGATGCGCGAGTCTTTTGCTACACGGTAGATATTGATCTTTATCGCCAGTACGCTTGGGTCGAAGGAGGCCTGACGCAATAGTTCGAGAACATGCTCAAAGGTGTGATATGGGTAATACAGCAGTACATCGCGTTCGCGGATTGCATCAAATCCGTTACGGAATTTCTCGTTGTCGAACCAGATGTGGCGCAGACGTGGCAGCGGTTTATTTACCAGGTTGGCTTTGCCAACGTTGGGGAAGTTAATAAAGTCTTTGAAGTTATGGTAACGCCCGCCTGGCACAATCGAATCGTAGCGAGAAATCGTCAGTTTTTCACGCAGTACCTCAACCAGCGCATTGGGCATGTCGCGCTGATAGACGAAGCGTACAGGCTCTGCGGTCAGACGCTGTTTCAGGCTGGATGACATCAGCTCCATCAGGCTCGATTCCATCTCGTGCACCAAATCGTATTCAGCGTCACGGGTCATTTTCATCGAATAGGCGTTCAGTGCATCGTAATCAAAGAATCCTTTGAAAATGTCGTCAAGGCAGTAACGTAAGATGTTGTCCAGGAGGATCATCGGTTTGCGACGGCGCGGAGTTTCCGGCGGCAGATTCACAAAACGGGGAACCTTATCAGAAGGGATTTCCAGCAGCGCGTAGCGGATTGTATCGCCACGGATAATTTCCACCGCCAGATAGGTGTAGTCATCTTTCAGAAACTGAACTAAATCCGTCTCGCGATTAATCAGAATCGGCGTAATGTGCTGGCGGAGATATTGCTTGAAGTAATGGCGTAACCAGCTCTGTTGATTGGCCGACAGCTGACGTTCGTTGATGAGGAAAATCTGATTGCGCGCCATCTCCAGCAACAACTCGTTGTACAGTCCGTCAAATTCCTGATCGGCTTTTAATACGCGAGCCTGGATTTTGCCTAACAGATGGCGGGAGTGAGAGTTTGAACCCTGTTCTTCGCTAATAATGATTCGGCGCTTCAGTTCGGCAAAGCGAACCTTGTAAAATTCGTCGAGGTTGTTGGAATAGATGCCTAAGAAACGCATCCGTTCGATCAACGGGTTTGATTTATCAGCAGCTTCCTGGAGTACGCGTTCGTTGAACGCTAACCAACTGAGTTCTTTCTCTATGTATAGCTTTTCCTGACCCATTACCACTTTTACTCCGTTTCATTCACGGGACACTACCGATTTATTATGGCGAGCATTGCTCTCAGATGTCCAACTGTGCCAGAAAAATATGACAATAAACCGTCTGATAGCAAAGAGAAAGGGGGAGCATAGATGAATACCGGAGATGTTAACCGGAAAAGGTATTTATGCCTGTAGACCGGAGGGTGAGATCCGGTTTACAGGTTTTTTTATTATTCGTCGGCGGCGTAACCTTGTGGCGGCAGACGAACGCCGTCCAGCCATGCAGCGTTATCACGCATCTTCAGTCGACCATCGGTAAACCAGCTTACCACCAGCGGATAAATGGTGTGCTCCTGGGCCTGAACCCGTGCCGTGACATCATCTTCGCTGTCGCCTTCAAATACCGGAACCTTGGCCTGGAGAATAACCGGTCCACCGTCCAGTTCATCGGTGACGAAGTGGACGGAGGTCCCATGCTCTTCATCGCCATTTTCCAGCACCTGACGGTGCGTGTGCAGGCCTGGATACTTCGGCAATAAAGACGGGTGGATATTCAGCAATCGTTCAGAATAGTGTGCGACAAACGCCGGGCTGAGGATGCGCATATAACCGGCCAGCACCACCACATCGGGTGCCCAGGCGTCAATCTCTTGCATCAGTTGGCGGTCGAAGGCTTCGCGACTGGCAAACTGGGCGGCTTCCAGCGAGTACGCCGGAATATTCGCTTCGCGTGCGCGTTCAAGGCCGAACGCATCGGCCTTGTTACTGAATACTGCACGTATGGTGCCATTGATTTTTTTCTGTTCGCAGGCGTCAATTATCGCCTGCAAATTGCTTCCGTTGCCGGAAATGAGCACCACAATGTTTTTCATTCAATAACCACACGCTGTTCGGAATCAGAAGCTTTGATGATACCGATTTTCCATGCGTTTTCACCTTTCTCATTGAGCAAAGCCAGGGCTTTGTCCACTTCCGGAGCTGGCAGGGCGATAACCATGCCTACGCCGCAGTTAAAGGTGCGATACATCTCATGCTGGCTAACGTTACCCGCCGTTTGCAGCCAGTTGAAGACGGCTGGCCATTGCCATGAAGATTCGTCGATCACGGCCTGCGTGTTGTCTGGCAGAACGCGTGGAATATTTTCCCAGAAACCGCCGCCGGTCAGATGGGCAATGGCATGCACATCAACCTTCTCGATCAGTTCCAGAATGGATTTTACGTAAATGCGGGTCGGGGCCAGCAAGTGATCGGCCAGCGACTTGCCTTCGAGCTCGGTGGTTTCCGGGTCACAACCGCTGACTTCAACAATTTTACGCACCAGAGAGTAGCCGTTGGAATGCGGACCGCTGGAGCCGAGCGCAATCAGTACGTCGCCGTCAGCCACTTTAGAACCGTCGATAATTTCTGATTTTTCGACGACGCCAACACAGAAGCCCGCCACATCGTAATCTTCGCCGTGGTACATCCCCGGCATTTCTGCCGTTTCCCCGCCGACCAGTGCACAGCCAGACTGCAGACAACCTTCGGCAATCCCGTTAATGACGCTGGCTGCGGTATCTACATCCAGTTTGCCGGTCGCATAGTAGTCGAGGAAAAACAGCGGCTCAGCACCCTGAACGACAAGATCGTTCACGCACATAGCGACAAGGTCAATACCGATAGTGTCGTGACGTTTCAGATCCATTGCCAGACGCAGTTTTGTGCCAACGCCATCAGTGCCGGAAACCAGTACCGGTTCACGATATTTTTGCGGCAATGCGCACAGCGCACCGAAGCCACCCAGACCACCCATAACTTCCGGACGACGCGTTTTCTTTACTACGCCTTTGATTCGATCAACCAGAGCATTACCTGCATCAATATCAACACCGGCATCTTTGTAGCTAAGAGAGGTTTTATCGGTCACTGCCTGCTTCCCCACATGTTTACTTGCAGTAAAAGTTAAATTCGGCGCAATTCTAACAGGGAAAGCAAACGTTTGCGAGCCTGCTCTGCATCAAGTTTTATCTGCTGATTTTTTCAGCATCTTACAATCATTTATCTATTTGTTTGAACTGCGCCACGAAAATGAAACCGGGTACAGTCTTGTGCTTGAAACCTGCCAGCGGAATGCACAGTATCGTACTGAAACCGGTTTCTGTTTTCTGTTACGAACCTCATTTATACCCTAAATAATTCGAGTTGCAGGAAGGCGGCGACGCAGCGAATCTCCAGGAGCGTACATAAGTACGTAACTGGAGTGAGCGAGAAAAGCCAACGCACATGCAGCTTGAAGTATGACGGGTATAGAGCGTTTTGCGCAGACTCATCACGATAGGGGAAGGGGATGTCAGGATTTAAAGCAGATTTCATGTGGGGTGGCGCTGTCGCTGCTCATCAACTGGAAGGTGGCTGGCAGGAGGGCGGTAAAGGAATTAGCGTTGCCGATGTCATGACGGCGGGGGCGCATGGTGTGGCGCGTGAAATTACTGACGGTGTCATTGCCGGTAAAAATTACCCTAACCACGATGCCATCGATTTTTATCATCGCTATAAAGACGACATAAAGCTGTTTGCCGAAATGGGGTTTAAATGTTTTCGTACTTCTATTGCCTGGACGCGGATTTTTCCCTTAGGCGACGAAGCGCAACCCAACGAAGCTGGCCTGCAGTTCTATGATGATCTGTTCGACGAATGTCTGAAATATGGCATTGAGCCGGTGATTACGTTGTCGCACTTCGAGATGCCCTACTATCTGGTGACGGAATATGGCGGCTGGCGCAACCGTAAGCTGATCGACTTTTTTGTCCGTTTTGCCCGGGTGGTTTTCACTCGTTACCAGCACAAAGTGAAGTACTGGATGACGTTTAATGAGATTAACAATCAGGCAAATTATCACGAAGACTTCGCGCCCTTTACTAACTCTGGTCTGAAATACCTGCCCGGTGAAGATCGCGAACCGGTCATGTACCAGGCGGCGCACTATGAGCTGGTAGCGAGCGCGCTGGCAGTAAAGGCCGCACGTGAGATAAATCCGGCGCTGCAAATTGGTTGCATGATTGCGATGTGCCCAATTTATCCGCTGACCTGTGCGCCGAATGACATGATGATGGCGATGAACGCCATGCACCGCCGCTACTGGTTCACTGACGTACACGTGCGCGGCAAGTATCCGCAGCATCTGATGAACTATTTCGAACGCCGTGGCTTTTTACTTGATATCACCGAGGAAGATCGCCAGGTACTGACTGAAGGCTGCGTTGATTACATTGGCTTTAGTTATTATATGTCTTTCGCGACGCAGGCTACGGCAGATAATCCACAGCTGGATTACGATGAGTCGAAAAGCCTGGTTTCTAACCCGTACGTGCAGAAGTCGGACTGGGGCTGGCAGATTGATCCGGTCGGTTTGCGCTATTCCCTGAACTGGTTCTGGGATCACTATCAACTGCCGCTGTTTATTGTAGAAAACGGCTTTGGTGCGATTGACGTGCAGCAGGCCGACGGCTCGGTGGATGATTCCTATCGTATTGACTATATGGCCGCGCATATCCGCGAAATGAAAAAAGCGGTGGTGGAAGATGGCGTGGATCTGATGGGCTATACCCCGTGGGGCTGTATTGATTTAGTCTCGGCCGGGACGGGGGAGATGAAAAAACGCTACGGTTTTATCTATGTTGATAAAAATAATGACGGGAGTGGGACATTAGCACGCTCGCCGAAGAAATCTTTTTCCTGGTATCGAAACGTCATCCAGAGCAACGCTGAAAATATTTAAAATTCATAGTGTTGACAATAAGCCCCGACCTCAAAGCGGGGCTTGTTTTATACTCATCATCCGGACGCAAACGATTTTGGTTGATCCATATCAAGCGTATGCAGTGTTGCGCCAGAGACGAAAAGCGGTATAATCCGGCGATTTTTTTTGTGGTTGCCACTCGTCTGAGGAAAGGAGAAGAGTATGAAGATCGTGGAAGTCAAACACCCACTCGTCAAACACAAGCTGGGACTGATGCGTGAAAACGACATCAGCACTAAACGCTTTCGTGAACTCGCCTCGGAAGTTGGCAGCCTGCTGACTTATGAAGCAACCGCTGGTCTGGAAACCGAAAAGGTGACCATTGAAGGCTGGAATGGTCCGGTTGAAGTTGACCAAATCAAAGGTAAAAAAATCACCGTTGTGCCAATTCTGCGTGCGGGCCTGGGCATGATGGAAGGCGTACTGGAAAACGTTCCAAGCGCGCGTATCAGCGTGGTAGGTATGTACCGCAATGAAGAGACGCTGGAGCCGGTTCCATACTTCCAGAAGCTGGTTTCTAACATTGATGAGCGTATGGCGCTGATCGTTGACCCGATGCTGGCAACCGGCGGTTCGGTTATCGCTACCATCGACCTGCTGAAAAAAGCAGGCTGCAGCAGCATTAAAGTACTGGTACTGGTTGCCGCGCCGGAAGGTATCGCGGCGCTGGAAAAAGCGCACCCGGATGTCGAGCTGTACACCGCCTCCATCGATCAGGGACTGAACGAGCACGGATACATTATTCCTGGGCTCGGCGATGCCGGCGATAAGATTTTTGGTACCAAGTAAATGAATAAATAAAAAGAAGCCGACTTTAAGAGTCGGCTTTTTTTTGAATAAAACAACCCAATCGCTAATAACAAACAACACTCAGAGGAAAACACTATGACGCGCCGTGCTATCGGGGTGAGTGAAAGACCGCCGCTTTTACAGACAATCCCGCTTAGTTTGCAGCACCTGTTCGCCATGTTTGGCGCAACGGTACTGGTGCCAGTCCTGTTTCATATCAACCCTGCTACCGTTCTGCTGTTTAACGGCATTGGTACGTTACTGTATCTCTTTATTTGTAAAGGTAAAATTCCGGCTTACCTCGGTTCCAGTTTCGCGTTTATTTCCCCGGTTCTGCTGCTGCTGCCGCTAGGGTATGAAGTGGCGCTGGGCGGTTTCATTATGTGTGGCATCCTTTTCTGCCTGGTTTCATTCATTGTTAAGAAAGCCGGTACTGGCTGGCTGGATGTAATGTTCCCGCCTGCGGCTATGGGCGCAATCGTTGCCGTCATCGGTCTGGAGCTGGCTGGGGTCGCTGCGGGCATGGCGGGATTACTGCCTGCTGAAGGACAAGCGCCAGACTCAACAACCATCATCATCTCAATGGTGACGCTGGCGGTGACGGTATTTGGTTCCGTACTGTTCCGTGGCTTTATGGCGATTATCCCGATTTTGATTGGGGTGCTGGCCGGTTACGCGCTCTCCTTCGTGATGGGCGTCGTGGACACCACGCCGATAGCGCAGGCTCACTGGTTTGCTCTGCCAACGTTTTACACACCGCGCTTTGAATGGGTCGCTATTCTGACCATTCTGCCTGCGGCGCTGGTGGTTATTGCTGAACACGTCGGGCACCTGGTGGTAACGGCGAATATCGTAAAAAAAGATTTGATTCGCGATCCAGGCTTGCATCGTTCTATGTTTGCTAACGGCTTGTCGACGGTGATCTCCGGCTTCTTCGGTTCTACGCCGAACACCACGTACGGCGAGAACATCGGCGTTATGGCGATTACCCGCGTTTACAGTACCTGGGTTATTGGTGGCGCGGCGATTTTCGCCATTCTGCTCTCTTGCGTGGGTAAACTGGCTGCGGCGATCCAAATCATTCCACTGCCGGTCATGGGCGGCGTATCTCTGCTGCTGTACGGCGTGATTGGTGCTTCCGGTATTCGCGTGCTAATCGAGTCAAAAGTTGATTACAACAAAGCACAGAACCTGATCCTGACCTCGGTTATTTTGATCATCGGCGTCAGCGGCGCGAAAGTTCACATCGGTGCTGCTGAGCTGAAAGGCATGGCGCTGGCGACTATTGTGGGTGTCTGTCTGAGCCTGATTTTCAAAGTTATCAGCCTGCTGCGTCCGGAAGAAGTGGTGCTTGACGCCAAAGATGCCGACACTGAGCAACAGTAAACCTTTGACCGGGCGGCGACGCTGCCCGGTTCTATCGCGACGCATTTCTGTGTTAAACTCAACGCGATTTTATGAAATCCTGGGTTGAGGTATCTCTGAACACACCGGCACAGCTCTCTTTGCCACTTTATCTGCCTGACGACGAAACTTTCGCAAGTTTCTGGCCGGGGGATAACTCCTCTTTACTGGCTGCACTGCAAAATGTGCTGCGTCAGGAACATAGCGGGTATATTTATCTTTGGTCGCGTGAAGGCGCTGGCCGTAGCCATTTGCTGCATGCAGCCTGTGCGGAACTGTCTGCGCGGGGCGATGCGGTAGGCTATGTGCCGCTTGATAAGCGCACCTGGTTCGTCCCCGAGGTGCTTGACGGTATGGAGCATTTGTCGCTGGTCTGCATCGACAACATCGAATGCGTGGCCGGCGATTCGCTATGGGAAATGGCGATCTTCGATCTCTACAATCGCATCCTGGAGTCGGGGAAAACTCGGCTGCTGATCACCGGTGATCGCCCGCCAAGGCAGCTCAATTTGGGGCTGCCAGATCTCGCTTCGCGCCTGGACTGGGGGCAAATCTATAAGCTACAGCCGCTTTCTGATGAAGATAAACTGCAGGCGTTGCAATTACGCGCCAGGCTACGTGGGTTTGAACTGCCGGAAGATGTGGGACGCTTTCTGCTTAAGCGTCTGGATCGGGAAATGCGTACGCTGTTTATGACGCTGGATCAACTTGATCATGCATCAATCACCGCCCAGCGTAAGCTGACCATTCCGTTCGTAAAAGAGATACTGAAGCTGTAAGCGCCGCAGCCAAAAGACTGCGGCAGGTTTCAGGTTAACCGACGATTTCCAGTACCTGCTCCGGGGGACGTCCAATTCGTGCCTGGCCTTTGGCAACCACAATGGGGCGCTCCATCAGTTTCGGGTTTTCTACCATTGCCTGAATCAGCGCATCTTCACTCAGGTTTTTGTCCGCCAGGTTAAGTGACTTATAGAGATCTTCTTTCTGGCGCATCAGCTCACGCGCGCTGGACATGCCCAGCATCTGCAGAAGTTCACGCAGGGTCGCGGGGTCAGCCGGGGTTTCCAGATATAGCACCACTTCCGGATCCACGCCGTTGGACTTCAGTAATTCCAGTGTTTCACGGCTCTTGGAGCAGCGTGGGTTATGGTAGATTTTAATCGCGTCGGACATTTTTCTTTCCTGTTACATCTTGGTGTACGGTTTAAAGCGTTCTTGCAGCTGGCGTAGCTGGTCGATACGGGCATCGTATCTGGCCTGTTGTTGACTGCCCAGTTTCACCTGGGAACTTGCGCTGCTGAGCATCGAAATCGCCTGATCCAGACGTCCGGCGAGGGCATACCCTTCAGCGCGCGCCGCCAGCTCCTGATCGCGGTTGTTCAGGTTGGCTTCCGTTTGCGCTAACAGATCCCAACCGTTAGGGTCATCCTTATGGTTAAATGTATAGCGATTCAGGATGGTTGCCGCTTCTTTGGCTTGTCCGCCCTGTAGATACGCATTCGCCAGGTTAAGCTGCAGTACCGGGTTGGTTCGCAGGTCACGGGCGTTTTTCAGCCGGTTAATGGCGTCGCTGGTTTTCTTCTGGCCGAGATCGATATCCGTTGCCAGGTCGAGATACCAGGCATTGTTTGCATCCGCCGCCAGCAGCGGTTGCAGCGCTTTACGCGCCTCGTCATATTTGCTGGCTTCCATCGCCTGCAATGCACGCCCATACTGGGCGGCACGTTGTTCACGTACGTTGCCTTTCGACCAGTTACTCAGCAGGTCATCGGTCAACTGGTTACGACCTGAGTTGTACATGCCCAATGTTCGCGCCTTAGCAAGATAAAAATCTTCCGATGATTGGACGACAACCGGACGCATCTGGTTGGCGCGGTTACGGGCATCCGCCAGACGGCTTTCAGGCAGGGGGTGAGTCAGCAAAATTTCCGGCGGACGCGAAGAGTAACGGGCCTGATCGAGCAGTTTTTCGAGGAACGTTGGCATGGCCTGGGGATCAAAGCCCGAACGTTGCAGTACCTGAATACCGATACGGTCTGCTTCTTGTTCATTTTGTTGCGTAAAGCTAATCATACCCTGACGTGTACCTGCCAGCGTACCGGTCAGCGCAGCCATACCCGCCTGCGGGCTGGCCATCGCCAATAAAATTGAACCTAACGCTCCAACCCACGTTAACGGCGCGCTGCGTTTCTGATCTTCCATTGCACGTGCCAGGTGGCGCTGAGTGACATGGGAGATTTCGTGCGCCATGACCGATGCTAACTGGCTTTCGTTATCGGAATAGCGGAATAGTGCGGAGTGCAGGACAACGTTGCCGCCAAAGAAAGCAAAGGCGTTGATTTCATCGTTGTTAATCAAAAAGAAGGTGAAGGGCGTTTTTACCGAGTCGGCGTGCGAGACCAGACGCATACCCAGAGAATTAATGTATTGGGTCAGCAACGGATCGTTAATTAATGGCGCACTACCGCGCAGCTGGCGTACGTAATAATCGCCCATCTGCATTTCCTGTCCTATGGAAAGCGTACTCCCTGCCGAGGTTCCCATATCAGGCAGGGTGTCCGCGGTGTCTGCAAATGCGGGCGCGACCTGACTGATAGTCAGTGCGGCAATGAGGGTAGCAACCAGGTTTTTTTTCAACTGCCTGAACATAACCTCTGTCCTGTATTCTTTTTTGAGATAGCCATTTGACCAATGCCGTGAAGTATCGTTCACACTCCGCAAGCTTAGGGAGTGTAACTGCGAAACCTGACGATGAACACCCAGGAAAAATGTCTTTTCACTTTGCGTAATCAGCCATAAAAAGCGAAGTCTTTTTTGTGACATTTCGATACAATTCGGGATCGCAATCCCGCTATTGGGTTCATGGAAGGGTTTTATGCTCGAAATGTTGATGCAATGGTATCGTCGCCGCTTTAGCGACCCCGAAGCCATTGCCCTGCTGATTATTCTGGTTGCCGGTTTTGGCATCCTGTTCTTCTTTAGCGGTCTTCTGGCGCCGCTACTGGTCGCCATAGTGCTGGCGTATCTGCTTGAGTGGCCAACGGTGCGGCTGGAGCATATTGGTTGTTCACGACGTTGGGCGACATCGATTGTACTTATTCTGTTTGTCGGTATTTTGCTGCTGATGGCGTTTGTGGTGATGCCCGTTGCGTGGCAGCAGGGGATCTACCTGATCCGCGATATGCCCGGCATGCTCAATAAACTGTCTGATTTTGCCGCTACCTTGCCGCGGCGTTATCCGGCGTTGATGGATGCGGGCATTATTGATGCGATGGCGGAGAATATGCGCTCGCGAATGCTCACCATGGGCGATTCGGTGGTGAAATATTCGCTGGCTTCACTGGTCGGTTTACTAACGCTGGCGGTCTATCTGGTGCTTGTCCCGTTGATGGTGTTCTTCCTGATCAAAGATAAAGGACAAATGCTGAACGCCGTGCGCCGGGTGCTGCCGCGTAATCGCGGGCTGGCGGGGCAGGTGTGGAAAGAGATGAACCAGCAAATCACCAACTATATCCGCGGCAAGGTGTTGGAAATGGTGGTGGTCGGCGTAGCGACCTGGCTCGGCTTCCTGATGTTTGGCCTCAACTATTCGCTGCTGCTGGCGGTGCTGGTCGGATTTTCCGTGCTGATCCCGTATATCGGTGCTTTTGTGGTGACGATTCCGGTGGTCGGTGTGGCGTTGTTCCAGTTCGGGCTTGGTACCGAGTTCTGGAGCTGTTTTGCCGTGTACCTGATTATCCAGGCGCTGGACGGTAATTTGCTGGTGCCGGTGCTGTTCTCTGAAGCGGTAAATTTGCATCCGCTGGTCATTATTCTCTCAGTCGTGATATTCGGCGGCCTGTGGGGCTTTTGGGGCGTATTCTTTGCGATCCCACTGGCGACGTTAATCAAAGCGGTAATGCATGCCTGGCCGGATGGTCAGGCCGTTGACGAACCCTAATCGGCAAGTACCGGCGGCGCAAAGTCGCCGGAACTGAACTTGTCTGACCTCTATCCACTCTTTCTGAATAATTTCCTCTGGTGTCGTTTTTCTCCGTGTTTGCCTTTAACTTGACCAACGTGATGTCTTTTCGTCACGCAAGGAATAAGACCAACAGGAGAACAACATGGGTCATAACACACACACGCAGCAAAAAGTGGGATGGGGCGGTTATCTCGCTTTTTTTATTACAATTGTGCTTTTTTCAGGCATGTTTGCGAAAAGTACCGAATGGTGGCGAGTCTTTGACTTCACCATCCTCAATGGCGCGTTTGGGCAGATCAATGCCGCAGGCGATACGGCAGTCTCTTTTCGCGGTGCAGGGGGAATGGGAGCAAAAGATGGCTTCTTATTCGCACTTGAGCTGGCACCTTCCGTCATTCTTTCTCTCGGCATAATCTCCGTCACTGAAGGGCTGGGCGGTTTGCGCGCGGCGCAACAGTTAATGACGCCTGTCCTGCGCCCGTTACTCGGTATTCCTGGTATTTGCTCGCTGGCGCTGATTGCGAATTTGCAAAATACCGATGCTGCGGCAGGGATGACCAAAGAGATGGCGGAAGAGGGAATTATTACTGAACAGGAACGCGCTATTTTTGCCTGCTGGCAAACCAGCGGCAGCGCGTGTATTACCAACTATTTTTCCTCGGGTGCCGCGCTGTTTACCATGGTGACCGTGCCGGTGATTACTCCGCTGGCGGTGATCCTTGTCTTCAAATTTGTGGGAGCGAATCTGCTGCGTCTGTGGATCGCGCAGCTTGAAAATCGCCGTCTGCAGCGGGAGGTCTGAGATGACAACGCAGGTACGTAAAAACGTCATGGATATGTTTATCGATGGCGCACGGCGCGGGTTTACTATTGCAACTACCAGCCTGTTACCAAACGTGGTGATGGCGTTTGTGATTATTCAGGCGTTGAAGGTGACGGGGTTGCTCGAGATTGTCGGGCGGGTGTGCGAACCGGTTATGGCGCTGTGGGGGTTACCGGGGGAATCTGCCACCGTGCTGCTGGCGGCGGTGATGAGTATGGGAGGCGGTGTCGGCGTTTGCGCCAGTCTGGTTGTCGCAGGTACGCTTTCGGGACATGATGCGACTGTATTGCTACCGGCTATCTACCTGATGGGCAATCCGGTGCAAAATGTGGGACGCTGTCTGGGGACTGCGGGGGTCCATCCTCGTTATTATCCACTGATTATTGCGGTATGCGCCATTAATGCGCTGCTCTCTATTTGGGTTATGCAGGTAATTGCCTGACAAGGAAGGTTATGAACTGTTCAATTCTTAATTTGACGTTGTTCCTGCAGGGACATGTGTACGCGCCGGAAGATTTAGGACGCCAGGATATTCTGGTCTCTGGTACTAAAATTGTTGCCATCGCGCCGTCGATTTCTCCTGAAGACTTTCCCGGTTGCAAGTGCATCCATCTTGATGGTGCGATTGTGTGCCCGGGGTTTATTGATCAGCACGTCCACCTGATTGGCGGCGGCGGGGAAGCGGGGCCGCACACGCGTACGCCGGAAGTGCGCTTGTCACGACTGGTGGAAGCTGGCGTCACTTCGGTGGTGGGATTGCTGGGTACCGATGGCATCACCCGTCACCCGGAATCGCTGCTGGCGAAAACCCGCGCGCTGGAGTTGGAAGGTATCAGCGCATGGATGCTGACCGGGGCCTATTCTCTGCCATCGCCGACCATCACCGGCAGTATCGATCGCGACGTGGCGCTGATCGATAAAGTCATTGGCGTGAAATGCGCGGTTTCTGACCATCGTTCCTCCGCCCCGGACACCTCGGCGCTGGCGAACATGGCGGCGCAGTCACGCGTTGGCGGATTGTTAGGGCGCAAGCCGGGGATCAGTGTTTTCCACATGGGTGACAGCCCGCGCATGCTGGAGCCGTTGTACGACATCCTCGAGTGCTGTGATGTTCCGATCACCAGGCTGTTGCCGACACACGTTAACCGTGCGGAACCGTTGTTCCAGGCGGCGTTGGAGTATGCCCGCCAGGGCGGATTTATCGATATTACCAGCAGCATTGATGAGCCTGTCGATCCGGCCATGGCCATTGCCACGGCGCTGCGCCAGAATGTGCCGCTGTCACGCATTACCCTGAGTTCGGACGGCAACGGTAGTCAGCCGGAATTTGATGCGTTGGGTAATCTCACCGGCATTGGTGTCGCAGGGTTTGAATCTCTGGCTGAAACGGTGCGTCAGTTAGTGAAGGTGCATGCCGTCCCGCTGGAACAGGCGCTGTGTCCGCTGACGCGTACGGTCGCAGAATTTTTGGGTCTCGAACATAAGGGGCGTCTGGCGGCGGGATGCGATGCAGACATTCTGGTGCTTAACGATGCGCTGGAGGTTAATCACCTGTGGGCGAAGGGAAAAGCCGTGGTCAGAGAGAAGAAAGCCTGCGTAAAAGGGACGTTTGAATAAACGCTTTTTCCGGCCTATGGGGGGGCGGATCCAGGCCTGATAAGACGCGTAGTGTCGCCATCAGACCTGGATCGGTAAAACGTAAATCAGGCGTTCTCTTTCAGCCAGTTCAGTACCACGTCGTGGTGATTGCTGGTTTTGAAGTCATCGAACACGTGCTCAATTTTGCCTTCGGCATCAATCAGGAAACTGATGCGATGGATGCCATCGTAGGTTTTGCCCATAAATGACTTCTCACCCCAGACGCCGAACTGCTCGCAAACCTGATGATCTTCGTCGGACAGAAGCGTGAAGTTAAGGACTTCTTTTTCCGCAAAACGGGAAAGTTTCTCCGATTTATCGGTGCTGATTCCCAGCACTTCAACGCCTGCTTTTTTTAACTCATCCATGTTATCGCGCAGGCCGCAGGCCTGGACGGTACAGCCGGGTGTCATGGCTTTCGGGTAAAAATAAACCAGAACACGCTGTCCCTGGAAGTCGGTTAAATTTACTTGTTCTCCGTCTTGATCCGGCAAGCTAAATTTCGGTGCGATATCACCGGCTTTCAGTGGGTTCATTACTTAACTCCATCCTGTTCATCATGCTGTGAGTAATTGACGACGTTAATACTGCCTTGCGCATTGAGTTCTGTACAGAGTGCTTTAAAGGCATCTTCAATATTTGCCGCATCATGTGACGCAGGACTATGTGCGGTAATTTGAATAAACAACTGCGCCGCCTTTCCGTTTTCCGCCGGTTGTGTGCGTGACACCAGTTCTGCAATATTCATTTGGTGGCTGTCGAACAGGGCGGTGAAGCGTTCAATTAAATGCGGAGAATCGGGAACATCGACCTGCACCCATACCGTGGCAGGCATTGCCGGACGGGGACGCGCGGTCGTGCGTTTCATCACAATCAGTAAATCCAGCTCTGCGCCTTTCAACGGCAAGGTTGATTCAATCAGGGTGATGGCATTCCAGGTGCCAGACAACAGCATGATAAACGTGAACTCGTCACCCAGCATGGCCAGTCGGCTGTCTTCGATATTACAGCCGCAACTGCTGACATGACGAGTGATGGTGTTCACAATTCCCGGGCGGTCGGCACCCAGCGCAGTAATGACCAGATAGTGTTGCGATGACGAAGTCAAACCTGTTCTTCCTTTGAGCGGTGAGGTAATCATAAGGAAAGCATAAAAAAAACATGCATACAACAATCAGAACGGCTCTGGTCGCTTGCTTTTATTGCCGTACCAAACGTACCATTGAGACACTTGTTTGCACAGAGGATGGCCCATGTTCACGGGAAGTATTGTCGCGCTTGTTACGCCGATGGATGAGAAAGGTAAAGTCTGCCGGTCGAGCCTGAAAAAACTGATTGATTATCATGTCGCCAGCGGCACCTCGGCGATCGTTTCGGTTGGCACCACTGGTGAGTCGGCCACCCTGAGTCATGATGAACATGGCGATGTGGTGATGATGACCCTGGAGCTGGCTGACGGGCGTATTCCGGTCATTGCCGGAACCGGCGCCAATGCGACCGCGGAAGCCATTAGTCTGACGCAGCGTTTCAACGACAGCGGAGTTGTCGGCTGCCTGACGGTGACGCCTTACTACAACCGCCCAACCCAGGAAGGTTTGTTCCAGCATTTCAAAGCCATCGCTGAACATACTGACCTGCCGCAAATTCTGTATAATGTGCCGTCCCGTACCGGCTGCGATATGCTGCCGGAAACCGTAGGTCGTCTGGCGAAAGTAAAAAATATTATCGCTATTAAAGAGGCCACGGGGAACTTAAGTCGCGTTCACCAGATCAAAGAGCTGGTTTCAGACGACTTTATTCTGCTTAGCGGTGATGACGCGACCGGACTGGATTTCATGCAGCTCGGTGGTCATGGCGTGATTTCCGTAACGTCTAACGTTGCGGCGCGCGATATGGCTGAAATGTGCAAACTGGCGGCGGCTGGTCATTTTGCTGAAGCACGGGTGATTAACCAGCGTCTGATGCCGTTACACAACAAACTATTTGTCGAACCCAATCCTATCCCCGTGAAATGGGCATGTAAGGAGTTGGGACTTGTGGCGACCGATACGCTGCGTCTGCCGATGACGCCAATCACGGACAATGCTCGTGAAATCGTCAAAGCGGCGCTTAAGCATGCCGGTTTGCTGTAAAGTTTAGGGAGATTTGATGGCTTACTCAGTACAAAAGTCGCGCCTGGCCAAGGTTGCGGGTGTTTCGCTTGTTATGTTGCTCGCGGCCTGTAGTTCTGACTCGCGTTATAAGCGCCAGGTGAGCGGTGATGAATCCTATCTGGAGGCCACACCGCTTGCTGAGCTTCATGCTCCAGCTGGAATGATTCTGCCGGTGATGTCGGGTGATTATAATATCCCGGTAACCAACGGCAGCGGTGCCGTGGGTAAGGCACTGGATATTCGTCCACCGGCTCAGCCGTTAGCGTTAGTCACCGGTGCTCGCACGCAAATCGCAGGCGATACCTCAACGTTGCTGGTTGAAAATGGTCGTGGTAACACGCTGTGGCCGCAGGTTGTGAGTGTCATTCAGTCTAAAAACTACACAATCGCCAAACGTGATGATGCCAGCCAGACGTTAACCACCGACTGGGTCGACTGGAACCGTCTGGATGAAGACGAGCAGTACCGTGGGCGTTATCAAATCTCGGTTAAACCGCAGGGCTATCAGCAAGCGATAACGGTGAAACTGATTAACCTTGAGCAGGCGGGCAAACCCGTTGCCGATGCGGCATCAATGCAGCGTTACAGCGCTGAGATGATGAACGTTATCTCTGCTGGTCTGGACAAGAACGCCAACGACGCCGCGAATGCTGCGCAGAACCGCTCTGCAGCCACCATGGATGTTCAGAGCGCCGCCGATGACACCGGTTTACCTATGCTGGTGGTACGCGGACCGTTCAACGTGGTGTGGCAGCGTCTGCCGGCAGCGCTTGAGAAAGTGGGGATGAAAGTGACCGACAGCACCCGTTCTCAGGGCAGCATCGCCGTGACCTACAAACCACTGTCTGATAGCAGCTGGCAGGAGCTGGGCGCAAGCGATCCGGGGTTGGTATCCGGCGACTATAAACTGCAGGTCGGTGATTTAGACAACCGTAGTAGCTTGCAGTTTATCGATCCGAAGGGGCATACCCTGACGCAAAGCCAGAACGACGCGCTGGTCGCAGTCTTCCAGGCAGCGTTCAGTAAGTAAAAATGAAGGGCTGGAGTTATCCAGCCCTTTTTTTCTGATATGATACGCAAACGTGTGCGTCGGCAGAAAAACGCAATATTTATCGTTAATTCACACCCAGGAGTAATAAAGATGCAAAAGCAAGCTGAGTTGTATCGTGGTAAAGCGAAGACCGTATACAGCACGGAAAACCCGGACCTGTTGGTGCTCGAATTCCGCAATGATACGTCAGCAGGGGATGGCGCGCGCATTGAACAGTTTGACCGTAAAGGCATGGTGAACAACAAGTTCAACCATTTCATTATGACTAAACTGCAAGAAGCGGGCATTCCTACCCAGATGGAGCGACTGCTTTCTGATACCGAATGTCTGGTGAAAAAACTGGAGATGGTACCGGTTGAATGTGTGATACGTAACCGCGCGGCAGGCTCACTGGTTAAGCGTTTAGGCGTTGAGGAAGGTATTGAACTGAATCCACCGCTGTTTGATCTGTTCCTGAAAAACGATGCTATGCACGATCCAATGATTAACGATTCCTATTGCGAAACCTTTGGTTGGGTGAGCAAAGAGAATCTGGCGCGTATGAAAGAGCTGACCTACAAAGCCAACGACGTGCTGAAAAAGATGTTTGATGATGCAGGTCTGATTCTGGTCGACTTCAAACTTGAGTTTGGTTTGTATAAAGGCGAAGTGGTCCTGGGCGATGAATTCTCACCGGACGGTAGCCGTCTGTGGGACAAAGAAACGCTGGATAAAATGGACAAAGATCGCTTCCGCCAGAGCCTTGGCGGCCTGATCGAAGCCTATGAAGCCGTCGCGCATCGTCTGGGTGTGAAGTTAGACTAATCCTCCCCTGAGCCGGCGATCGCTCTCCGGCTCATCAATCCCGCCGATTTTGATTACTGTTTCTTATGGTAATCCTGTTCCGAACCGCCTACGATCATCATCATAATGAATAAAAAAGTTGAGGTGATTATGCGCTGGCAAGGGCGTCGTGAAAGTGACAATGTGGAAGACAGACGAAACAGCTCTGGCGGCGGCCCCTCTATGGGCGGACCAGGTTTTCGTTTACCCAGTGGTAAAGGCGGTATCATCCTGCTGATTGTGGTGCTTGTCGCAGGTTATTATGGCGTGGATCTTACCGGATTAATGACCGGCCAACCTGTATCCCAACAGCAATCATCACACTCCATCAGCCCCAATGATGATGAAGCGGCAAAATTCACCTCAGTGATTCTGGCCACCACGGAAGATACCTGGGGGCAGCAGTTTGAAAAAATGGGGCGGACCTACCAACAGCCAAAGCTGGTCATGTATCGCGGAGCGACGCGGACCGGTTGTGGCGCGGGCCAGTCCGTAATGGGGCCATTTTATTGCCCGGCGGATGGTACGGTGTATATCGACCTCTCATTCTATGACGATATGAAAAACAAGCTGGGCGCCGATGGTGATTTTGCCCAGGGCTATGTTATCGCGCATGAAGTGGGCCACCACGTACAGAAACTGCTGGGTATTGAACCGAAAGTTCGCCAGATGCAGCAGAACGCCTCACAAGCTGAGGTGAACCGTCTTTCCGTACGTATGGAATTGCAGGCGGACTGCTTTGCTGGCGTCTGGGGCCACAGCATGCAGCAGCAGGGCGTGCTGGAGTCCGGCGACCTGGAAGAGGCGCTGAACGCCGCTCAGGCCATTGGCGACGATCGCCTGCAGCAGCAAGGGCAAGGGCGCGTAGTGCCGGACAGCTTTACCCACGGTACTTCCGAACAGCGTTTTACCTGGTTTAAGCGCGGCTTTGACAGCGGCGATCCGGGACAATGTAATACGTTTGGTAAAGGCATTTAAGATACTGGGGCAGGGATGTCTGATAACACAGCGCTGAGCGCGTTAACCGAACAGATGGCTCGTGAGGGGATCCGTCGTCTGCTGATTATCAGTGGCGAGGAAAACTGGTGTCAGGGGCAGGCGTTATCGCTACGCGACATATTACCCGGCGACTGGTTGTGGGTAGGGGCGAATGCCCCTGCTGAACCAAACTGTACGCCACAGGCGCTGCAAACGTTACTGGGGCGTGAGTTTCGTCATGCTGTTTTCGACGCCGGGCAGGGATTTGACGCTGCAGCATTTGCCGCCTTAAGCGGTACGCTGATCGCCGGGAGCTGGCTGGTGTTGCTGACTCCACCGTGGCATACCTGGCACACGCATCCTGATGCGGACTCACTGCGCTGGAGCGACTGCGCAGAACCCGTCCCAACACCGCACTTTATTGAACACCTCAAAAGAGTGATTTCCCGTGACGGGCAGGCTCTGCATTGGCAGCAACATCAGCCCGCTTTGTGTCCGCACTTTCCTGCTCGTGTCGACTGGCACGCGGCAACCGGTGAACCACAGCCTGAACAGGCGATGATTTTAACGCACTTGTTGGATATGTCTTCCGGCGTGGTGGCCATCACAGCTGCGCGTGGTCGGGGTAAGTCCGCGCTGGCAGGACAGCTGATATCACGCATAAACGGGACGGCGATCGTTACCGCGCCAGCGAAAGCAGCAACAGATGTGCTGGCGCAATTTGCCGCAGAGCGTTATCGCTTTATGGCACCAGATGCGCTGTTAAGCAGTACAGCACGTGCAGACTGGCTGATCGTGGATGAAGCTGCTGCGATCCCCGCGCCGCTGCTGCAGCAACTGGTGGCGCGTTTTCCCCGAACGCTGTTAACCACTACGGTACAGGGCTACGAGGGGACCGGCAGGGGCTTTTTGCTCAAATTCTGCGCCCGCTTTCCCAATCTGCGACGCTATGAGTTGCAGCAGCCCGTGCGCTGGGCGCAGGGATGCCCCCTGGAGAAAATCGTCAGCGATGCACTGGTGTTTGACGATGATAACCTCACGCATGTTCCATCGGGGGAGTTGCACTACTCGACATTTGAGCAGCAATCATGGCGTTTTCAACCGGCGCTGCCGCTGGCGGTATATCAGCTGCTTTCCGGGGCGCATTATCGTACCTCACCGCTGGACCTGCGACGCATGATGGACGCGCCGGGGCAGCATTTTCTGCAGGCTTCGGCTGCTGATTCGGTGGCGGGAGCCGTCTGGCTGGTCGATGAAGGGGGATTATCCGCAGAATTAAGCCAGGCCGTCTGGGCCGGATATCGCCGACCCAGAGGCAATCTGGTTGCGCAGTCGCTGGCGGCGCACGGTAGTGACCCCTTAGCGGCGACGCTTGTCGGGCGGCGGGTCAGTCGAATCGCGGTTCATCCTGCGCGCCAAAGAGAAGGTATTGGGCAACAGCTGATTATGCAGGCCCGGCACTATTGCTCGCAGTGTGACTATCTGTCCGTCAGTTTTGGTTATACGGCTGAACTATGGGGTTTCTGGCAGCGCTGTGGTTTTGTGCTGGTGCGGATGGGGAACCATCGCGAAGCCAGCAGCGGTTGTTATACCGCCATGGCGTTGCTGCCCATCAGCGAAGCGGGCAAGCGCCTTGCCGGGCGAGAGCATCAGCGTTTGCGTCGGGATGCGGAAATCCTGGCGCAGTGGAACGATGAGCACATCCCGCTTACTCCGCTGAAAGAGACTACGCTTAATGAGGATGATTGGGATGAGCTGGCTGGGTTTGCCTTCGCGCATCGACCACTATTGACATCACTGGGCTGTCTGAGCCGTCTGCTTGAGCACAGCGAGTTACCCCTTCCGGCATTGCGCGGACGTATACAGGCTCAACGCAGCGACACCGAATTATGCCAACAGCTGAAGGTCTCAGGCCGTAAAGCGCTGCTGGTCGTTCAGCGCGCTGAAGCGGCACAGGCCTTAAATCAGCTGGATGCTGAGCGTGCACAGCGGCTACATAATCGCATTATGCAATGGCAATTTTTTCACTAACATCTTCAATTTCCTGGCATGGTCATTGCGGTTAAGCGGCGTAGAATGATTCTCATCAGTTAAGGAGATCGCCATGAAACATGACCATTTTGTTGTTCAAAGTCCCGATAAACCCGCTCAACAGCTATTGCTGCTGTTTCATGGCGTCGGCGATAACCCGGTTGCCATGGGCGAAATTGGCTCCTGGTTTGCGCCGCTGTTTCCGGATGCGCTAATTGTCAGTATTGGCGGGGCAGAGCCTTACGGTACGACTTCCGGACGTCAGTGGTTTTCGGTACAGGGCGTAACGGAAGATAACCGCCAGGCGCGTATTGACGCGATTATGCCGGTATTTATCGAAACCGTTCGTTACTGGCAGAAGCAAAGCGGCGTTTCACCGCAGGCTACCGCGCTGATTGGTTTTTCTCAGGGTTCGATTATGTCGCTTGAGAGCATCAAAGCCGAGCCGGGGCTGGCGTCGCGGGTCATTGCCTTCAATGGTCGCTATGCTACTTTGCCAGAGACGGCAACCACCGCGACGACGGTGCATTTGATTCACGGCGGTGAAGATCGGGTGATTGAGTTATCTCACGCCGTTGCTGCGCAAGAGGCATTAATTGCTGCGGGTGGAGATGTGACACTGGATATCGTCGAAAACCTGGGGCATGCCATTGATGAACGCAGCATGCAGTTTGCACTCGATCATCTGCGTTTTACCGTACCGAAGCATTACTTTGATGAAGCGCTGAGCGGCGGTAAGCCTCATGATGATGATGTGATTGAGATGATTTAATCCGTAGGCCGGATGGCGATATGAAGTTTCCTCCGGCCTGTGTTGGTTTATTTTTTCGGTTGATCCTTGTTCGGCCAATCGTCATCGTCGTCCCATTTATCGTTAAAGTCGCGATGCGGGGGAAGCTCCGGCTTGTTGGCGAGATATTTCTTTGGATCGACGCGCTTGAGATCTTTAATCACGTTAAGCAGCACGCCTACCAGAAACACTAACACTAAAATCCACCAATATTTAGCTAGCCAGTCCATGCATTTTTCCTCTTGCGGGAGTACTCATCAGGCGACGAGTTGCTCCATGATACGTTGATACATACGGGCAAGCAGTTGCAGGTCGGCGGCATTAACACATTCATTTATTTTATGAATAGTGGCGTTGACCGGCCCAAGTTCGACTACCTGTGCCCCCATGCGGGCAATAAAGCGCCCGTCGGACGTCCCGCCTGTAGTCAGTAACTGCGGTTTAATCTCATTATAGTGCTCAATAGCGTTCACTACTGCATCCACCAGTTTACCGCGTTCGGTCAGGAACGGCTGACCGGAAAGCCACCAGTCGACGGTATAACGCAGCTGATGTTTTTCCAGCAGCGCGTGAACCCGTGCTTTAATCATTTCATCGGTCAGTTCTGTGCTGAAACGGAAGTTGAACTGAATAAACAGTTCGCCGGGGATAACGTTGTTGCTGCCGGTACCTGCCTGAATATTGGCAATCTGCATGCTGGTCGCCGGGAAAAATTCGTTCCCCTGGTCCCACTCAATCGCCACCAGTTCGTTGAGCATTGGTGCTGCGCGGTGTACCGGGTTATCGGCCAGATGAGGGTAGGCTACGTGGCCTTGCACGCCGTGAATGGTCAGGTTGCAGGTCAGTGAACCACGACGTCCATTCTTCACCACGTCGCCAACGATTTCGGTGCTGGACGGTTCGCCGACCAGGCAATAATCCAGTCGTTCGTTACGTGCCATTAGCGCTTCAACCACCTTCACGGTGCCGTTTTTGGCGCTGGCTTCTTCGTCTGAAGTTATCAAAAACGCCAGACGACCCTGATGGTTTGGATGCTGGGCGACAAAACGCTCTGCGGCCACGACCATTGCCGCCAGTGAGCCTTTCATATCGGCAGCGCCACGCCCGAATAACATGCCATCGCGAATGGTCGGCTCGAACGGCGGATTGATCCAGCGATCGACATCGCCGGCAGGCACTACGTCAGTATGACCGGCAAACGCCAGGGTTTCACCTGTACCGCGCCATGCCCAAAAATTCTGTGTGTCACCAAAATCCATACGCTCAACGGTAAAACCTACCGCGCGCAGACGTTCAATCATTAACGCCTGGCACCCGGCATCATCCGGGCTCAGAGAAGGACGGCGAATAAGCTGCTGTGTCAGCTCAATAACCGGGCACGACATAGATTACACCTCATTAAAAAACAGAGTATAACTGGATTCACTGAAACCAAGCAGCATAGGCTTACCCGGCGCGCAGAGCAATGGGCGTTTGATAATTGCTGGCATTTCAATCATCAACGCGGCGGCGGAAGCCGCATCGGTGATTTGACTGCGAGTGGATTCATCCAGTTTACGCCAGGTCGTGCCACGCGTATTGAGCAGTGCCTCCCAACCTAACTCGCTGATAAAAGTGTGTAATAGCGCGTTGTCCAGACCATCGACGCGATAATCATGAAAGCGGTAGTCGACCTCATTTTCTTCCAGCCAGCGTCTGGCTTTTTTAATTGTGTCGCAATTCTTAATACCGTAGAGGGTGATCATTTGAATCCTTATTAACTAATTTTGAATATCTATTCTTGTGCTGATGAATGCAGATAATACATATTGTCATTCAGGCGTTATAGAAAAATATAACATTGTTGAGCAATGGTTAATAATAATTCCTGAAAGTTCCAATAATCTGTACTGAACCACAATTCAGAATTTATCTGTTTGCATCAGTCTGTTTTTCCATCAGAATTGGCAAAGTAGTAGATAGTGTATGAATATTTCAAAATATTGCATTAAGTCACATAAAATTTATGGGTATGGCGCATAGTGAATACATAACCCCAAACACGGGAGGATGTAATCACAACCATCGGTTAAATGATCTTCTTTTGATGATGATGTTTTTGTAGAATGCTCATAATAATAAGAGAGGTTGTTATGATTGAACGTGAACTGGGGAACTGGAAAGACTTTATCGAAGTGATGCTTCGTAAATAATTTTCTGGAAGAAATTCATATCCTGCAAGGGATAAAAAAAGGCGACTCAACGTAAGTCGCCTTTTTTGTGTCCGATTATTCCGGGCGCGGTTTCAACGGGAAGCGTCTGCGCACCAGTACAAAGAACAGGGGCACGAAGTAAATCGCCAGGATCGTGGCTGAAATCATCCCACCCATTACGCCAGTCCCCACCGCATGTTGGCCGCCGGAACCTGCGCCGCTGCTAATGGTCATCGGCAAGACTCCGAAGATAAACGCCAGCGACGTCATCAGAATTGGACGCAAGCGCTGGCGGCAGGCATGCAGCGTGGCGTCGAGCAGATCGTGTCCTTTCTCGTTCATCTCATTGGCGAATTCAACAATCAATATCGCATTCTTTGCCGAAAGCCCGATAACGGTGAGTAACCCGACCTGAAAGTACACATCGTTTTCCAGGCCGCGCATCCAGGTGGCGAGTAGCGCGCCAATTACCCCCAGAGGCACAACCAGCATGACGGAGAAGGGAACCGACCAGCTTTCGTACAGGGCAGCCAGACACAGGAATACCACCAACAGAGAAATAGCGTACAGGGCTGGAGCCTGAGAGCCCGACAGTCGTTCCTGATAGGACATTGCCGTCCATTCGAGGCCGAATCCGGTTGGTAACTGATGGACCAGCGATTCCATGATGTCCATCGCTGTACCGGTGCTGACGCCGGGTGCGGCTTCACCGACGATCTCGACGGCGGAGTAGCCGTTATAGCGTTCCAGACGCGGTGAACCGGTTTCCCAACGTGACGTGGCAAAGGCCGAGAAAGGCACCATGCCGCCGCTATTGTTGCGTACGTACCATAGGTTGATGTCGTCCGGGAGCATGCGATATTTTGCCGCCGCCTGCACGTAGACCTTCTTCACGCGGCCCCGGTCCATGAAGTCATTAACGTAACTGGAGCCCCAGGCTGTTTGCATTGTGTCGTTGATATCGTCAATGGAAACGCCCAACGCCTGGGCTTTGCGCTGATCGATATCAATTTGCAGCTGCGGGCTGTCGTCCAGACCGTTGTGACGAACGCGGGTCAGGGACGCGTCTTTCCCGGCCAGTTCAATCAACTTGTCGCGTGCGGCCATTAACGCGTCATGACCGGCACCAGCGTGATCCTGCAGCTCCATATCGAAACCGGCAGAGCTTCCGAGGCCGCTAATCGCCGGAGGACTGCTGGCGAAGACGCGGGCCTCTTTAATCTTATTAAAGGCTTTGGTCGCACGTTCGATAATGGCGAAAGAGGTTCCGGTGATGGCGTCGCGCTCATCCCAGTCTTTTAAACGGACAAACATACGCGCTACGTTTTGACCGTTCCCGCCCGGGCCGGAACCAACCGTGGAAAAGACCGACATAATGTTGTCTTTCTCATGGGTGAAGTAATACTTCTCTACTTCCTCAACCACTTTCAACGTTTGCTGCTGTGTGGAGCCGCTGGGCAACTGTATCGAGGTAGTAAACATGCCGCGATCTTCCAGCGGCAGGAAGGAGGTGGGCAGACGCAGGAACAGGAAGACCATGCCGCCGAGCAGCAGGCCGTAGATCAGGATCCAGCGCAGGCTACGGTGCAAAATTTTGGCGACACCTTTTTCGTAGCGCTCGGCGTTGCGATTAAACATCCGGTTAAACCAGCCAAAGAAACCCGTTTGTCCGTGATGTTCGCCCTTATGCAGTGGTTTGAGCAAGGTGGCACACAGGGCGGGGGTGAGGATCATCGCCACCAGAACGGACAGCACCATCGCGGAGACGATGGTAATCGAGAACTGGCGGTAAATAGCCCCGGTAGTACCACCAAAGAAGGCCATCGGGATGAACACCGCCGACAGTACCATAGCGATGCCGACCAGCGCGCCCTGAATTTGCCCCATCGATTTCCGCGTTGCCTGACGCGGCGTGAGTCCTTCCTCACTCATAATACGCTCGACGTTTTCCACCACCACAATGGCGTCATCGACCAGCAGGCCGATCGCCAGCACCATGGCAAACATCGTCAAGGTGTTAACGCTGTAGCCAAAGGCGTAAAGCACGGAGAAAGTGCCCATTAACACTACCGGAACGGCGATGGTCGGTATAAGCGTGGCACGGAAGTTTTGCAGGAACAGGTACATCACGAGAAATACCAGCGCAATCGCTTCCAGCAGCGTTTTCACCACGTCGATAATTGAGGCTTTAACAAAAGAGGTGGTTTCATACGCCACCTTGTATTCCAGCCCGTGCGGAAAATACTGTGACAGTTCGTCAAGGCGGTTAAGCACCAGCTCTGCCGTTGCCATTTCATTGGCCCCGGAGGCCAGTTTCACCCCCAGACCAGAAGCCGGGTTGCCGTTAAAGCGGCTGAGGTAGTCATACTTTTCTGCACCCATTTCAACTGTTGCTACGTCACCCAGTTTAACTTCAGATCCGTCCTGGTTGACACGAAGTGTAATCGCACGGAATTCATCTGGCGTTTGCAGCAGGGACTGGGCGTTGATCGTCGCATTTAGCGCCTGCTTGTCCACCGAAGGCGTGCCGCCAAGTTGTCCGACGGCAATCTGCGCATTTTGTGATTCGATAGCGTTGGTCACATCTTTGGCAGTCATCTGGAAGCTGTTTAGCTTGGCTGGGTCGAGCCAGATCCGCATGGAATATTGTGAGCCGTAGGCGTCTATATCGCCCACGCCATTGATGCGGCTGAGCGGGTCCTGAATATTACTGGCGACGTAGTCGGCGATATCCTGCTTATCCATTGAGCCATCGGTGGAGACGAAGGCGATGGTCAGAATATTGGTGTCCCCGGTTTTTCGTACCGTGACCCCCTGATCCTGTACCGCCTGCGGCAGCTTACGCATTGCCGATTGCAACTGGTTTTGCACCTGCTGGACGGCCTCATCAGGATCGGTTCCGGCGACGAAGCTCAGCGTAACTGACGCCTGGCCTGTCCCGCTGCTTTGTGACGACATGTACATCAGATTGTCGAGGCCGGTCATGTTCTGCTCGATAACCTGGGTTACGGTATTTTCCAGCGTTTGCGCAGAGGCACCTGGATAGTTCGCGGTAATCCGCACGTTGGGGGGCGCCAGATCGGGATATTGCTCAACGGGCAGCGAAAAAATAGCCAGGGCTCCTGTCAGGCACAACAGGATAGCTAACACCCAGGCAAAAATGGGGCGATCGATGAAAAAATTCGCCATTAAAAGGGGACCTCGTGTTTCTGCGTATCGTTATAGGTATGACTTGCTTCACTTTAGCGGCAAGGTACGGGTCAAACGTGGAGAAAAAAAGAAGATAATGTAAATTATCATGCCCGTTTACGGCGTACCTTTCGTGCCAACGCCGTCAGGCCCGACGACGCTGTTCGTTTTTTTACGTTAGTCCACCGTCGGATTCTGCCGAACGAAAACTGATGCTCACCAGCGTTCCCCCGCCAGAGGGTTGTGAGAAGGTCAACGTGCCGCTCAGCCTTTCTGCCCGCTCACGCATAATATTTAACCCGTAGTGTCCCGAAGGCTCGTGCGGTTCACCTATGCCGATGCCGTTATCGCGTATATAAACCGTGTGGTTGCCATCCGGCGCGGTGACACAACTGACGGCAATTTCGGTGGCGCTGGCATGCTTAATCGCGTTCAGCACCGCTTCACGGATGATCTGCAGCAGATGCACCTGCATTTGCGCGTCCAGCGCCAACGTAGGTAGTCGGCAATCGAGCGTCAGTTTAGCCGAGGTCTGATTTTGCAGCGTCTCCAGCATTTCATGTAATGCTGAGGGCAGATCGGCCTGCTGTAAGGTCAGGCGGAAGGTGGTGAGCAGTTCGCGTAACTGACGATAGGCATCGTTCAGCGCCTGAGAAAAATCGGCCATAATACTTTGCGCCGGGGCGTTATCTTCCGGGATCGAGCGCTTCAGCAACGTGAGCTGAATGCGTAAATAAGAGAGCACCTGCGCCAGCGAGTCGTGCAGCTCGCGCGCAATCGTCGCCCGCTCCTCCATTAACAACAGCTGCTGAAAATGTTTTTGCGCCTGATTGAAGTACAACCCGCGTCCCAGCATTGAGGAAACGCTGTTGAGCAGCGGGATGGAAGCATTCACGTTTGGGCTTTGCCAGTGCAGTTCACCATAAACGGTCTCCTGCATCGTGACCGGCAGGATCTGCATCGGGAGATCGGGGCTTTTCGTCCCTTCGCTGATACGCCAGTTATCGCCGACGGTCAGTTCCAGGAAATACGCGGCGTCATGCTCACGGACAATCTGTAAAATGTGGCGGAAGCAGTACACGTCAATCTGGCTGGTATTCAGCGCCTGAGAACACTGATACAGCACTTCCAGGCGACGATTAGCTTCGTGGAGATCGTGCGTTTTCTCCGCAACGGAGGCTTCCAGTGAGCGGTAAAGCTTATGTAACTCACTCGACATCTGGCTAAAGGTCTTGCCCAGCAACCCCAGTTCGTTGGGCAAACCGGTATCCAGCGACGGGATATCAAACTGACCGTGTTCAATGTGCTGGCTGGCCATCACCAGCTTATTGAGTGGGCGTACCACCTGCTGGCGAATGCGCCGCAAGGTAAAGAAGACGAGAGTGAATATGCCGATTCCGCCTGCCAGTGAAATACCGAAAACTAACATCACTTTGCGTTCGGCATAATGCTGCAACGCCAGCACGAAGAGATCGATTTGATCGACATAGCTATTGATATTGGCCTGGTACCATTTTAAATCGCCATCGATCAGACGGGCGTTCATTTCCAGCCAGTTGGCGTGCAGATGCCCATAGCGGCTTTTTACCGCTTGCGGAACATACCATGCGTTCAGATTTTGTAATGCGGGTGAGTTTAACGCCTGCTGGAAAAGTTGGCGGTGAGCGTTGAGCTGCGGGCTTTGGCTTTGCAGATCGTAACCCAGACGGTAACTTTGCATGCGCAATGAGCCCGCAACGTTGATGGCCTCAGCATCCCGTAAGCTGCTGGTCAGCGTGAGCAGCGCAATACCCGTTGAGAGAATCGACAGCAACACGATGTAGAAAAAAGCTTTAGCCAGACTGGCCGAGACCGGACGCTTTACCGTCACTTGTGCATCCCCACACAATACACGTCGCGCCTTAAAACAGCCTGAACGATGCGGTGTATTTGATAAATGTTAATAAAAACGCCATGAAACTGAATAGTAACTGAAACACAATTTCATATGCGATGAAATAAATTGATCTGCCACAGGTTCTGGATAAATAGTTGCATTTCCTGGGCAAATGAACATTGCCGCTTCCTTCCGTGTCGGTTAATAACAACACTCATATAAAGAATAAGGTTTTTGCAACCAAAAAAGAAGGAAGCCATGAATCGTTTTGTTATGGTCAATAGCCAGCAGTGCCTGGGATGCCATGCCTGTGAGGTCGCCTGCGTCATGGCTCACAACGGCGAGCAGCATGTCCTGAGCCAACGGCATTTTCAGCCCCGAATTACCGTCATCAAGCATCAGAAGCAGCGCAGTGCGGTAACCTGCCATCACTGTGAAGATGCGCCCTGCGCCCGAAGTTGCCCGAACGGGGCAATCAGCCATGAAAATGACAGCGTCCAGGTTAACCCGCAAAAGTGTATTGGCTGTAAATCGTGCGTTGTGGCCTGTCCTTTCGGCACCATGCAGATCGTACTCACGCCCGTCGCTAAAGGAAAGGTCAAAGCGACCGCGCACAAATGCGATTTGTGTCAGGAGCGTGAACAGGGACCCGCCTGCGTAGAAAACTGTCCGGCGCAGGCGTTACAGCTGGTGACGGAGAATTCGCTGACCGGTCTGTCAAAAGCGCGCAGGTTGCGTACCGCCAGTCTGGAAAGCCAGCCCTGGCATGCCAGCGCTACCGATTTTGTTCCACATGTCATTACCAAACGTGAGCAAATGCAGGCTACGCCTGCGCGTGGCGAACCGGATAAACTACCGATTGAAGCGCGTAAAACAAGTTTTGAAGAGATCTATCTGCCGTTTCGCACAGTACAGGCGGAGCGGGAAGCGTCCCGCTGCCTGAAGTGCGGCGACCACAGTATTTGCGAATGGACTTGTCCGTTGCATAACCATATTCCGCAGTGGATTGAGCTGGTCAAAGCCGGGAACATCGACGCGGCGGTTGAACTTTCTCACCAGACCAACTGCTTACCGGAAGTGACAGGGCGCGTGTGCCCGCAGGATCGGCTCTGTGAAGGCGCCTGTACCGTACGTAACGAGCATGGCGCGGTGACTATCGGTAATATTGAGCGTTACATCTCCGATCGGGCGTTGAGCAAAGGATGGCGACCAGACATAAGCCACGTGCAGAAAGTGGACAAGCGTGTTGCCATCATCGGTGCGGGCCCTGCGGGTCTGGCCTGCGCAGATGTGCTGGCGCGCAGCGGTATCAACACCACCGTGTACGATCGCCACCCTGAAATCGGCGGTTTGCTAACGTTCGGTATTCCGGCCTTCAAACTGGACAAATCGCTGCTGACGCGCCGCCGCGAAATCTTCAGCGCCATGGGTATTCATTTCGAACTGAATTGTGAGGTCGGCAAGGACGTTACGCTGGCCACGTTACTCGAGGATTACGATGCCGTGTTTGTGGGGGTCGGGACTTATCGCTCGATGAAGGCGGATCTGCCGAATGAAGACGCGCCTGGCGTGTATGACGCACTGCCATTCCTGATTGCCAACACCAAACAGGTGATGGGGCTGGATGAGTTGCCTGAAGAGCCGTTTATCGACACCGCCGGGTTGAACGTGGTTGTTCTCGGCGGAGGCGATACGGCCATGGACTGTGTACGTACCGCGCTGCGCCACGGTGCAAGCCAGGTGACCTGCGCCTATCGTCGTGATGAAGCCAACATGCCGGGTTCGAAAAAAGAGGTGAAGAATGCCCGGGAAGAGGGGGCAAACTTTGAATTTAACGTCCAGCCGGTGGAGCTGGTATTGCATGCCGACGGTCGCGTCAGCGGCGTGCGTTTCTTACGTACCCAGCTTGGCGAGCCTGATGCACAGGGGCGGCGTCGCCCGGTCCCCATCGCCGGGAGTGAATTTGTTATGCCCGCAGATGCGGTGATTATGGCGTTTGGTTTTCATCCGCACGGTATGCCGTGGCTTGAGAAGCATGGTGTTAAGGTCGATAGCTGGGGGCGCATTGCCGCCGATGTTGAAAGCGCATACTGTTATCAAACCAGTAACCCGAAAATCTTTGCCGGTGGCGATGCGGTTCGCGGTGCGGATCTGGTGGTGACGGCGATGGCGGAAGGGCGACATGCTGCACAGGGGATCGTTGACTGGCTGGGCGTAAAATCAGCCAAATCTCACTAGCCTGAGCTCAAGACAAACCCGGTTTCACGGCGTAGTATTATTTCTCACTTTTCGTCGTGGAGCCGGTATGTCGCAAAAAATCACCCTCATCAAAGACAAAGTCCTTTCCGATAACTACTTCATCCTGCGCAACATCACCTATGATCTGACCCGTAGCAACGGTGAGGTGATTCGTCATAAACGCGAGGTTTACGATCGCGGCAACGGTGCCACTATCCTGCTGTATAACCCGGAGAAGAAAACGGTGGTGTTAATTCGCCAGTTTCGCGTTGCTACCTGGGTCAATGGTAACGAAGATGGTCACCTGATTGAAGCCTGCGCCGGGCTTCTGGATAACGACGAACCGGAGGCGTGCATTCGCAAAGAGGCCATTGAAGAGACCGGCTTTGAAGTAGGTGAAGTACGTAAGCTGTTCGAACTGTACATGTCGCCGGGGGGCGTGACGGAGATAATCCACTTTTTCATCGCCCAATACAGCGACAACCAGCGGGCAAACGCGGGCGGCGGTGTGGAGGATGAAGATATCGAGGTTCTGGAGCTGCCGTTTACCCAGGCGCTGGAAATGATTAAAACGGGTGAGATCCGTGACGGTAAAACGGTGCTATTACTGAATTATTTGCAGTCGTCGCATCTCATGGACTAATACCGGTATTTATATTTCTTTACAAATTTTCGGCCAATCCGACGATTCTTATTGAGCCACATCAGTCGCGCAAGGAATATACCGCTTAGGCTGTGTGTTTTGACTTCGGGGTTGTACCGTTCATGCGCTATCGCGTTATTTTACTTTTCCTGCTCGGGTTGTTACCCGTCAGTTTGCTGTGGGCAGCGCCTGCGCAACAGGCGTTTTCTGACTGGCAGGTAACGTGCAATAACCAAAACTTTTGCGTGGCGCGCAATACCGGAGAACATCACGGCCTGGTCATGACTTTAAGCCGTAGCGCTGGGGCACATACCGACGCTGTGTTGCGTATTGAATTGGGTGGACTGGAGTCTTCCAATATCAAAGAGAGCGATATTGCGCCACGTCTGCTGTTGGATGGCGCACCGCTCTCGCTTCGCGGCGAACGCTGGCGTATTACCCCCTGGCAGCTGATGACCGATGATCCGGCCACCATCAGCGCATTTTTACAAACCGTCCAGGACGCGAAGGCGATAACCCTGCAAAAAGGCGCACAAACCTTGTCACTGGTCGGGCTAAAAGCCGCGCTGCTGTTTATCGACGCCCAGCAAAAACGGGTCGGTAACGAAACCGCATGGATCGAAAAAGGCGACGAGCCACCGCTCAGCGTACCACCGGCTCCCGCTTTAAAAGGCGTGGCTGTCATTAACCCAACACCAACGCCTCTCACGCAGCAAGAGCGCAGTGAACTGTTGGACTACGGTAACTGGCGGATCAACGGTATTCGCTGCTCGATCGATCCGCTGCGTCGCGAGATACGCGTGACGGCCTTAACGGATGATAAAGCGCTGATGATGATCGGCTGTGAGGCCGGGGCGTATAACACCATCGATCTGGCGTGGGTGGTTTCACGTACTACGCCATTGACTTCACGTGCGGTACGGCTAAGTCTGCCTTTTAAAACGGATGCAGAAAGTCGCGATATGGAGCTGACCAACGCTACGTTTGACGAGAAATCGCGGGAGCTGGTAACTCTCGCCAAAGGGCGAGGGATGGCAGATTGCGGGATCCAGACTCGCTGGCGCTACGACGGTCAGCGTTTTCGTCTGGTGCGTTATGCCCAGGAGCCAAGCTGCGATAACTGGCATGGGCCAGATGCCTGGCCCACGCTGTGGATCACGCGGTGATGTGTTGATATGGCAGAAATAATTAAAGATTATTACCGTTATGAGCAATAACTTCTTTATACCAGTAAAAAGAGTTTTTACGATAACGCTCCAGTGAACCCCTGCCGGAATTATCTTTGTCTACATAAATCATTCCGTAGCGTTTCTTCATTTCTCCGGTACCAGCAGAAACCAGATCAATGCATCCCCATGGCGTATAGCCGATTAAATCGACGCCATCATCAACCACGGCTTTTTTCATTTCACTGACGTGTGCCGTGAGATAATCAATACGATACTGATCGTCTACGGTTTTGTCATTTTTCAGTGTGTCAATTGCGCCAAAACCATTTTCTACAATAAACATCGGTAACTGGTAATGATCCCAGAACCAGTTAAGTGAATATCGTAGCCCTTGGGCATCGATTTGCCATCCCCAGTCAGATGTCTGAATATAAGGGTTTTTAACTAAATGGTGCGGCTCAACGTAATTAAAATCTGGGTTATCATCTGTGGATTGGGTGACGAAAGACATATAGTAGCTGAAACCAATATAATCTACGCAACCATGCTGCAGAATCTCAAGATCACTCTCAGTTATGTCGAGGGAAAAATTTTTTTTGGCGAAATAATTAACCATATGTTGCGGGTAATGGCCGCGCACATGAACATCGGTGAACCAGTAACGGCGATGCATTGCCTTAATGGACATCATCATGTCTGCTGGCGCACAGGTGAGAGGATAAATCGGGCACATCGCAATCATACAACCAATTTTAAAATCAGGATTAATAATGTGCCCGGCATCTACGGCCATTGCGCTGGCAACCAGTTCATAATGTACGGCCTGATACATTATTTTTTCACGAACGTATTCATTCTCATCATCAGAATAAAGAACCCCGGAATTAGTAAACGGACAAAGGCTTTCATGAAAATTAACCTGATTATTTATCTCGTTAAACGTCATCCAGTATTTTACTTTGGACCGATAGCGAGTAAAAACTGTTTTGGCAAAGCGGGTAAAAAATTCGATCATTTTACGATTACGCCAGCCACCATATTCAGTGACAAGATGGTATGGCATTTCGAAATGAGACAAAGTAATAACCGGTTCGATATTGTATTTCAGGCATTCATCAAACATATCATCATAGAACTGTAATCCAGCTTCATTCGGTTCAATTTCGTCACCGAGAGGGTAGATTCGGGACCAGGCGATGGATGTGCGAAAACATTTGAATCCCATTTCAGCAAATAGTTTAATATCATCTTTGTACCGATGATAAAAATCAACAGCTTGATGGTTTGGGTAGTTTCGTCCCTCCATTACCCCTGCGGTCACTTCGCGTGGAACGCCATATGCCCCTGCAGTCATAACATCGGCAATACTGATTCCTTTTCCGCCTTCATTCCAGCCCCCTTCAAGTTGATGTGCGGCCACGGCGCCCCCCCAAAGGAAATCACTTTTAAAACCAGACATAATATTTCTCCTTAATTAAATTATTACCACCAGACTTCGGCTTGCACACCGGCCATAAATTCATCTTTACTTTTATCATCAAAATTAAAGTTAGAGAGTTCATTGTCCAAAATATTAATATATGTGCCATAGAAACGAATTTCAGGTCTTGAGCCTAAAATACTGGTTCCAACTTTAAAGGCATGGTAAAGGGTCGTTTTATATGCTGATTCATCAAGGGTAATACCTTGTTGAGTTTTATTACGTTGTTTAAACCAGCCTAATTCTACGCCAGTTTGATTCCAGGTATTCCAGATCCATGCTGGACGAATAACCGTACGAATACTATCGAAATCACTGTGTGCGCCGCTTTCATAACTGTATACATCTTCCCCATGAGAATAGACCAAAGCATTGGCCATAATGATATTGTCACCGAGATACATTTCTCCCTGGGAAATCAAACGCCAGGCAATACCGTCGGTATGATCGCCATAGTAGTAACGACCATGAGACATAGTATTGCTTGCATCGGAGAAACTGGCGAAACTACTGGCATAAGAGTTGTTAGCAATTTGCAGAGTAAATTCGTTAAACGCATCACGCTCCATGTTTTGACGAAGTATTGATGTCAACATCCAGCTATCTTTTATTTCAAAGTAGCTACCGTCATTTTCATTGTTTTCCTGTTGATTGGTTTTATTAGGTGAAGAGTATTTGGCCATCAGCGATAACATTCCATTATTCCATAAAGGTATATTCCTGTAGCGCAGATCGACAGAATTGGTATTCATTTGAGTGGTATGTTCAAAATCGCGGGAATAGACATCAACATCATCGCGGCTTAAGGAAACATCGAGCATGCCTGGCCCTAATGCCCAATTTTCAATACCCACTCCAGCGGCGACATCCGCAGTTAATGTTTTCCAGTCAAGCATCTGAATTTCATACTGAGGTAATTTATGCTTGCCCACCCAAAAATCAGCGTCAGGTGCAAAAGGTAAAAAACCACGAGTTGTCAGATAAATATCACTGAATTGCATGATATTTTCATTATCACTGTCGCCAAACCATGCGTCGTTGTATTGTTCACCAACGTTACCATCGTAGGTGACAATCGCATTAGCCGTTTTACCATCCTGATTATAAACGCGTTGATTTAATGTCAGATCGAACCAACCGCTCATTTCGTTACCAAAACGGCCCAACGATCCGGCTGCATAAGTTTCCGGCGAACCGTGATTACCCGTCCCCCATCCGGAGCGAAAATATCCCTGGTAACTAAAACCGATATCATCCTTAATGTACTTGCTGATATCTTTAAGCGTGACGCTTTCAATGGTGGTCTGTTCACCGTTGCTGTCAATAACGGCTATCTGCTGACTACCTTTAACCGTAGCATTCTCCGCGGATTGGGTGAGTTCGCCATTTTCATTCGCTATGTTATCGGCGACGGGGGATGATTTTGATGGTTCAGAAATAGCTGCCTTGCGGTAACCATTTGCTATTATACTGTGCTGCAAAGATGCAACCTTTGATTTGTAATGCCCCAATTCTTCTTTTGTTTTTTGCAGTTCATTCTTGTTTTCTGTCAGCTCTGTTTCAAGAAGTTCCAGCCTTTGTTCAATAGTTAATTTATTTGCCAGTGCGCTAGCAGGGTATAAAGCGAGGCATACCAATACATATAAAATATTGGTTTTGTATTTATTTAATTGCATATAGAGTATCCTTGATAAGCTAAAATACCTTCCTCTAACTGGTTGCTGAAGGAAAGTAAATCAGGAAAAAAGCTCTTTCCTTAATGCTATTATTTCTTTGACTAAGTCCTGGCAAAGTATCGCATTCATCAAATGATCCTGTGCGTGTACGAGAATTAAATTGACATTTATTTTTCCACAGCCTTCATCCTGGCTGATTAAAGCCGTTTGTATTTTATGAGCCTGAAGGCTTGCTTCTTCTGAGCTTTTCAGCAATTGCGTTACAGCATCCCAATTTTTTTCACGCGCATACTTCAGCGACTCCATTGCGTCGGAACGAGCTTGTCCGGCATGAATCAATAATTCCATTACTGTTTCTTCATTGGCAAACATAAATAACTCCTGGTTTTTATTTGATAATCTGATGGTTATTCAGCTGTGGTAGCATTCACTTTATTGGAAGCAATAACGAAGGGTAAATAGATCAATGTTGCAACGCCGAGGCAGAGCAAGCCCACGAGTAAAGCCAACCAGTTACCACCTGTTCCAAGAAATGCGATGAGGGGGCCTGGGGTGGTCCACGGCACGGCATAGGCAACCGGGGGAATGATTTTCATCGTGACAAAGAAATAGCCAATCAGCGAGTTAACAATCGGCACCAGAATGAAAGGCACCATCATTATTGGGTTCAATACAATAGGTAAGCCAAACATGACCGGTTCATTAATATTGAAAATACCGGGTATAAAAGACATCTTGGCCAGATCTCTATATTCAGCGCGACGTGAAGCAATAAAGATCGCCAGTAATAACCCTAAGGTCATACCTGAGCCACCGCAGTTTGCAAATGCATCGTTGATTGATGTCCAGGTTACCGGGTAGGGGGCATCCCAGGTTGCGCCGTGCTGGGCGGCCCAGGAAAGGTTTTCCAGGTTTGCTTCGGAAAAAACCGTTTCACGAATAGCTGATGTTGTATTAGGGCCATGGATCCCGAGAACCCACAGAAAATTTCCGACGGCGCCCAGAACGATGACAGCGAAGATGTTCGTCCCCATATGCTTGAGAGGAGCCTGAATTAACGTATAGATCAGATCGTTGAGCCCATTGGGAGAGATAAGGGAGAGTAAAAAATTCAGTGCTGAAAAAAAGATCATCACAAAGAAAATGGGTAATAACACTTTGAACGATCGTGCAACTGCAGGTGGAACCGCTGCTGGCATGGTGATGGTTATCTTGGGATTTCTTGCCATCCGACAAAAAATTTCACTGGTCAATAACGCCACGATGACTGCAACAAACAGGCCTTGTGCACCTAAAAATTTGGTTGTCAGAAATGCCTGGTTATCGATCATCTGATAGGGAGTATAAACAATGAAAAACGCGCCAATAGCTGTTAATCCACACAGAAGCTCATCCTGTTCGTAGCTGATTGCCATGTTTCTGGCGACGAGAAACGCAATCATGATGGACATGATATTCACGGAGCCATTCATTACTGGGGTAAAGATGGCTTGAGCCTTTTCCAGGTTCGGGAATATGCTGCTAAGATGCAGCAGTCCGGCGATAAAGCCATCGGGTGATAAGATCGCAAAATTTATTAATACAATTAATGAACTTGCCATTATAATTGGAAAGGTATAGACAAACCCATCTCTAACAGCAGCAACGTGCTTTTGTGAATTTAATTTTATTGCTATTGGAACAAGAAAACGTTCCATCCCTCGCTCAAAGGTATTCATTAATCCCATTACGGTCACCTGTAATTGTTAGGTATTTATTTTGGATAGGTCTTTTGGTTCCTGAGTTGGTTATTCTCAGGAGCAGGAATATACTATGCAGTGCGTTGGTTACTTGAGAAGTTTCAGTGCAAACTCCAGAACTGCTTTGCCATTCATTGATCCGTAATCTTTCATATCAATAACCGCGACAGGGATTTTTCCTTGTGCAACCTCTTCAATTTCAGATTTCTGAAAACGAACCTGTGGACCTAATAAGACAACATCGGCTTCATTGTTTTTGATCCGTCCTTTGGCTTCCGCAATAGCCAGAGCATTAATATTAAAATCAGCATTGATAGTTATGGCATGTTGAATCATTCTCTTTACTAACATGCTGGTCGACATTCCCGCGGCACAAACCAATAATATATTTTTCATATAAATCCTCAATTGTTATATTAAATCTGAATGACTACGTTTTAATATTATTTAATCCTTGGGGTGTTTTTTGTTACATTGGTCACAGTCGATATCGATAAATAGGTTCAGT
The DNA here is from genome assembly GCF_052950715.1 of Citrobacter sp. VF227. Lineage (NCBI taxonomy): Bacteria > Pseudomonadati > Pseudomonadota > Gammaproteobacteria > Enterobacterales > Enterobacteriaceae > Citrobacter > Citrobacter sp. VF227. The sequence continues at coordinate 1,472,761 of NZ_JBRFVF010000001.1, read as the reverse complement.
TTGATTAGAAAAAATGAACAACTTTCCATTTTTTCGTTTTCATATAACGTAACTAATTGTTTTTTATGAATGCAAAGAGGTGCTAAAGTGGTATTCCAGAATATTGCAAAAATGCTGAAAGATATCATTAATGGATATTTATATAATGTGGGTGATTTATTGCCGTCAGAAGTCGAATTGGCACAGCGTTTTAATGTTTCACGCAATACCTTACGAAAAGCGCTGAATCTCTTAGAGAGTGAGGGGGTAATTGAACGTAAGCACGGTTCCGGTACCTATGTGAAGAAGAAGATTTTTGTCGCACATGTACATCACATGAACAGTTTTAGTGAGATTGCATATAACAGTGGTAAAGAGGTCGTTAGCCAGATTATGAAGTTTGAACTACAGGTAGCCTCAGGACGTATTGCTAAAGAATTAAATATGGAGCAAAGTGAATCAGTATATTATATAAAACGACTGCGGGTGATTGATAATAAACCAGCGCAATTAGAGGAAACCTGGCTTTCAGTGAGTCGCTTCCCGCAATTAACCATTTCACATATGAGGAATTCCAAATTTACGTATATAGAAAAAGAATGTAATATTAAAATAATTGGCACGTTTGAAACGTTTTCTCCGGTATTTCCAACGGCGGAAATAGCCAGTATTCTTCATACCAGTACCAAAGATCCAATATTGAGAATTCAAACGCAGGCAGTTGATGAAAATTACCAACCAATTGATTATTCTATATTGCATTCAAATATATTTGAGTTTCAGGTGAAATATTTTTTACCACGCCAGAAAGCATGCCAAGACTTAAAATGAAAAACGATGTCTGCATGCCAGAATAAAGGCTATTTTGTTGGTCACTTTAATGAGGGACGTAATGTCCCTCGTATGCGGGTTAAGACGGATGAATAGTTATTTTGTCAGCACCTTATGCGCTTTCTCTACGATGTTGTCCACCGTAAAGCCGAAGAACGGGAACAGCTTGTCTGCCGGCGCCGACTCCCCATAGCCCGTCATACCAACAATCGCCCCTTTCAGCCCAACATATTTGTACCAGTAATCGGCAATACCGGCTTCTACCGCCACGCGTGCGCTAACGTTTGCTGGCAGGACCGACTCCCGGTACGTCTCATCCTGGGCGTCGAAGATATCGGTTGAAGGTAGAGAAACAACCCGTACGTTACGGCCTTCGCCGGTCAGTTTTTCCGCAGCCAGCAGCGTGATTTCCATTTCTGAACCGGTAGCAATCAGGATAACATCCGGCTTACCGCCGCTATCTTTCAGCACGTAGCCGCCGCGGGCAATCTGCTGCACTTGCTCAGGCGTGCGTTCAACCTGCACCAGATTCTGCCTGGAAAGGATCAGCGCCGTAGGGCCATTATGACGCTCGACAGCCAGCTTCCAACCCACTGCTGCCTCAACCTGATCGCACGGTCGCCAGGTGCTGAAATTCGGCGTCAGTCGCAGGCTGGCGAGCTGTTCGACGGCCTGATGTGTGGGACCATCTTCCCCCAGACCAATCGAGTCGTGGGTATAAACCATGATTTGTCGGGCTTTCATCAGCGCCGCCATGCGTGCGGCATTACGGGCATATTCAACAAACATCAGGAACGTTGCGGTGTATGGTACGAAGCCACCGTGGTGCGCGATACCGTTGGCAATCGCGGTCATACCAAATTCACGCACGCCATAGTGGATGTAGTTTCCTGCATGATCCTCCTTAAGAGAAGTGGAGTCTTTCCAGATGGTCAGGTTGCTGGGCGCAAGATCCGCTGAGCCGCCAAGCAGTTCGGGCAGCATCGGTCCGTAGGCGTTCAGGGTATTTTGCGAGGCCTTACGGGTGGCTATTTTGGCCGGGTTGGCTTGCAGGTCGGTAATATATTTCTGGGTTGTTTCTTCCCATGCTTCCGGCAGTTCTCCGCTCATCCGCCGGGTAAACTCTGCCGCCAGTTCCGGATGCGCTTGTCGATACGCCGCGAATTTCTCATTCCAGTCCTGTTGCGCTTTTTCGCCTTTCTCGCGCGCGTCCCACGCGCGATAAATCTCTTTGGGGACCTCAAAAGCAGGATGATGCCAACCTAATTTCTGTCGGGCCAGCGCCACTTCTTCTTCACCTAACGGCGCACCGTGCGCTTCCTCTTTCCCGGCTTTATTCGGTGATCCAAAACCAATCACCGTGCGGCAGATAATCAACGACGGCTTGTCGGTAACGCTTTGCGCTTGCTGAATCGCTTTTTTCACCGCTTCAGGATCGTGACCGTCAATATCGTGTATCACATGCCAGTGGTAGGCCTCGAAGCGTTTCGCAGTATCGTCGGTAAACCAGCCGTCGGTTTCGCCATCAATTGAGATGCCGTTGTGATCGTAGAAGCCGATGAGTTTACCAAGTCCCAGCGTGCCCGCCAGCGAACAGACTTCGTGAGAAATCCCCTCCATCAGGCAGCCGTCGCCCATAAAAACCCAGGTGAAATGGTCGACAATCTCATGGTCCGGCTGGTTAAACTGCGCCGCCAGCGTGCGTTCGGCAATCGCCATTCCGACAGCGTTGGCTAAACCCTGGCCCAGCGGCCCGGTGGTGGTTTCCACGCCCGGCGTGTAGCCAAGCTCCGGGTGGCCGGGAGTTTTTGAATGCAGCTGGCGGAAGTTTTTTAATTCTTCCAGCGGCAGGTCATAGCCGGAAAGATGCAGCAGACTGTAAAGCAGCATTGATGCGTGGCCGTTGGACAAAATAAACCGATCGCGATCGTACCAGTGAGGATCGCTTGGATTATGGCGGAGGAAATCATTCCACAGTACTTCGGCGATATCAGCCATACCCATTGGCGCGCCGGGGTGGCCTGAGTTAGCTTTTTGTACGGCATCCATACTTAGCGCACGAATGGCATTGGCAAGATCTTTACGGGTCATAGGAAATACTCCTTGAAAAGTAAAGCGTTAGAGCGTGTGTTAATTCACACTTTTGGAGAATTTGCAGGCGTTGTCAGCAAAAAGCATAGCAGACAGGCATGGTATTGCTGGCTTAAGCAGGTAACATGGTTGTTATAAATTGATAACAAATTCTTTCTTTGAGTAGTGAGAGTTTGGGGACCTTCAAAGTTTGCGCCGCTGACAGAGGTGATAATGTGCGGCTCAATAGAAGGGTACCTGCGACACTTTTTTGATCGATACGTGAAAGGAACAACAAGATGGATGACCAGTTAAAACAAAGCGCCCTCGATTTCCACGAATTTCCAGTACCAGGCAAAATTCAGGTTTCTCCGACCAAACCGCTTGCCACTCAACGTGATCTTGCGCTGGCCTATTCACCCGGTGTTGCAGCACCGTGTCTGGAAATTGAAAAGGACCCGCTGGCGGCCTACAAATACACCGCGCGCGGCAACCTGGTTGCGGTTATCTCTAACGGTACGGCGGTGCTGGGGCTGGGCAACATTGGCGCGCTGGCTGGCAAGCCGGTGATGGAAGGTAAAGGCGTTCTGTTTAAGAAATTCGCCGGGATTGACGTGTTCGACATCGAAGTAGATGAACTCGATCCGGATAAATTTATCAACGTGGTCGCGGCCCTGGAGCCCACGTTTGGCGGCATTAACCTCGAAGATATTAAAGCGCCAGAATGCTTCTACATTGAGCAAAAGCTGCGTGAGCGCATGAATATTCCGGTCTTCCACGACGATCAGCACGGCACGGCAATCATCAGTACCGCCGCCATTCTTAACGGTCTGCGGGTGGTTGAGAAAAATATCTCTGATGTGCGCATGGTGGTGTCCGGCGCAGGTGCGGCAGCGATTGCCTGTATGAACCTGCTGGTGGCGCTGGGGATGCAGAAACACAACATTGTGGTTTGCGACTCCAAGGGCGTGATTTACAAAGACCGCGAACCGAACATGGCGGAAACCAAAGCGGCTTACGCGGTGGTGGATGACGGTAAGCGCACGTTGGACGACGTGATTGATGGCGCAGACATTTTCCTTGGCTGTTCCGGCCCGAAAGTGCTGACGCAGGAAATGGTCAAGAAGATGGCGCGTGCGCCAATGATTCTGGCGCTGGCGAACCCGGAACCGGAAATCCTGCCGCCGCTGGCAAAAGAGGTGCGTTCCGACGCCATCATTTGCACCGGTCGTTCCGACTACCCGAACCAGGTTAACAACGTTCTGTGCTTCCCGTTCATCTTCCGCGGCGCGCTGGATGTCGGCGCTACTGCTATCAACGAAGAGATGAAACTGGCCGCGGTACACGCCATTGCTGAGCTGGCGCACGCCGAGCAGAGCGAAGTGGTGGCTTCTGCCTATGGCGATCAGGACCTGAGCTTTGGCCCGGAATACATTATTCCTAAGCCGTTCGACCCACGTCTGATCGTCAAAATCGCCCCTGCGGTCGCGAAGGCGGCGATGGACTCCGGTGTGGCAACGCGCCCGATTGCCGACTTTGACGCTTATATCGATAAGCTGACCGAATTCGTCTACAAAACCAACCTGTTTATGAAGCCGATTTTCTCGCTGGCACGCAAAGCGCCGAAGCGCGTGGTGTTGACGGAAGGGGAAGAGGCGCGAGTGCTGCACGCCACTCAAGAATTGATCACTTTAGGTCTGGCGAAGCCGATCCTGATTGGTCGTCCGAGCGTGATCGAAATGCGCATCCAGAAACTGGGTCTGCAGATCAAAGCGGGCGTTGATTTTGAGATCGTCAACAATGAATCCGATCCGCGTTTTAAAGAGTACTGGAGTGAGTATTATCAGATCATGAAGCGTCGTGGGATCACTCAGGAGCAGGCGCAGCGGGCGGTGATTGCTAATACCACGGTGATCGGCGCGATCATGGTGCAGCGCGGTGAAGCGGATGCGATGATCTGCGGCACAATCGGCGACTACCACGAGCACTTCAGCGTGGTAAATGCGGTATTTGGTTACCGTGATGGCGTACATACGGCTGGGGCAATGAACGCCCTGCTGCTGCCAAGCGGTAACACCTTTATCGCCGATACCTACGTCAATGACGATCCTACGCCGGAGCAACTGGCAGAGATCGCTGTGATGGCGGCAGAAACCGTGCGTCGCTTTGGCATCGAGCCGAAGGTGGCACTGCTGTCGCACTCCAATTTTGGTTCATCTGACTGCCCGTCGGCCAGCAAAATGCGTGAGGCGCTGGCGCTGATTAAGGCTCATGCGCCAGAACTGATGATTGACGGTGAAATGCACGGTGACGCCGCGCTGGTGGAAAGTATTCGTAATGACCGGATGCCGGACAGCCCGCTGAAAGGCTCCGCCAATATTCTGGTCATGCCGAATATGGAAGCCGCGCGTATTAGTTACAACTTACTACGAGTTTCAAGTTCAGAAGGCGTAACGGTCGGCCCGGTACTGATGGGCGTAGCGAAACCGGTTCACGTATTAACACCGATTGCTTCTGTTCGTCGTATCGTAAATATGGTGGCGCTGGCGGTCGTAGAAGCGCAAACGCAGCCGCTGTAATTTCACTTTAATTAATTCCGGCGCGGGTTTCTCCCGCGCCTTTTTATTTCCTCTTTCTTAGTGATCCACTTCACCTTTTAAACCTGGTTGCCGAATTTTGTTATTTACTCTGACAAAAAATTGCCACGATGAGGGCAGTTTTAGCGGAGGCGGTGAGCAATGGAAAAAGAACGCATTATTCAGGAGTTTGTGCCGGGGAAACAGGTCACGCTGGCGCATCTCATTGCGCACCCCGGTGAGGAACTGGCGAAAAAGATCGGCGTTCCCGAAGCGGGCGCTATCGGCATCATGACGTTGACGCCAGGCGAAACCGCGATGATTGCAGGTGACTTAGCGATGAAAGCGGCGGATGTACACATCGGCTTTCTCGATAGATTCAGCGGCGCGCTGGTGATCTACGGCTCAGTAGGCGCGGTAGAAGAAGCGTTATTACAGACGGTAAGCGGCCTCGGGCGATTATTAAATTTCACTTTGTGCAATCTGACAAAAAGTTAATCAGAGGCGGTGATGAAACGTATTGCGTTTGTCGGTACGGTGGGGGCAGGGAAAACAACGCTCTTTAACGCGCTACAAGGGAATTATTCCCTCGCCAGAAAAACACAGGCCGTGGAGTTTAATGAAAACGGCGATATCGATACGCCAGGAGAATATTTTAGCCATCCGCGCTGGTATCACGCCTTAATTACCACGCTGCAGGATGTCGATACGTTGATTTATATACATGCGGCAAATGATAAAGAAAGTCGCTTACCTGCCGGGCTGTTGGATATCGGCGCCAGTAAACGACAAATCGCCGTTATCAGCAAAACGGATGTGCCGGATGCCGACGTCGCCGCAACGCGACAACTACTTCGTGGGATGGGGTTTCAGGAGCCAATTTTTGAGCTCAATTGCCACGACCCAAGCAGTGTGCAGCACCTGGTGGATTATCTGACTGAGCTCAGCCAAAAGGAGGAAAGGGCAGGTGAAAAAACTCATCACAGCTAACGATATTCGTGCGGCCCACGCACGCGGCGAACAGGAAATGTCTGTTGTTCTGCGCGCCAGTATCATCACCCCGGAGGCGCGCGAAGTTGCGGCGCTGCTCGGCGTCACTATCACTGAATGCGATGAATCCGCTCCGGCCACTATGTCGGCCACAACCGCAGCGCCTGCTGCGGTGGAGGACGGCAAAACGGAAAGCCAGCGCATTCGTGAAACCATCATTGCGCAATTGCCAGAAGGGCAGTTTACCGAAAGCCTGGTCGCCCAACTGATGGACAAAGTGATGAAGGAAAAGCAGTCGCTGGAACAGGGCGGAATGCAGCCGAGTTTTAAATCGGTGACTGGCAAAGGCGGTGTGAAAGTCATCGACGGCAGCAGCGTGAAGTTTGGTCGTTTTGATGGCGCGCAGCCGCACTGCGTCGGTTTAACCGATCTGGTGACCGACCAGGACGGCAGCAGTATGGCCGCCGGGTTTATGCAGTGGGATAACGCATTTTTCCCATGGACGCTGAACTACGACGAAATCGACATGATTCTGGAAGGCGAGCTGCACGTTCGTCATGAAGGCGAAACCATGATTGCCAAAGCCGGGGACGTGATGTTTATCCCGAAAGGCTCCAGCATCGAATTTGGTACGCCATCAACAGTGAAGTTCCTGTATGTGGCCTGGCCTGCGAACTGGCAGTCCTGCTAAGGCGGATGTATGAAGGATTTCATTACCGAAGCATGGCTCAGAGCGAATCATACGCTCAGCGAAGGGGCTGAAATTCATCTCCCCGCTGATGCTCGCCTGACGCCGTCTGCCCGGGAATTGCTGGAAAGCCGTCGTCTGCGCATTAAGTATATCGACGAGCAGGGAAGCTTGTTTGTTGACGACGAGGAACAGCAGCAGCAGCCGGTACATGGTTTAACCAGCAGCGATACACATCCGCAGGCGACCTGTGAACTGTGTCATCAACCGGTGGCGAAGAAACCTGACACGCTGACGCATCTGACGGCGGACAAAATGGTCGCCAAAAGTGACCCGAGGCTTGGATTTCGCGCCGCGCTGGACAGCACCATTGGTCTGGCCGTGTGGTTGCAAATTGAACTGGCGGAGCCGTGGCAGCCGTGGCTGGCGGATATTCGCTCGCGCCTGGGCAATATTATGCGGGCTGATGCTGTGGATGAACCGCTGGCCGCACAAGCCATTGTTGGTTTAAGCGACGAAGATTTACACCGCCTTTCGCATCAGCCGCTGCGTTACCTGGACCACGATCATCTGGTGCCTGAAGCCAGCCACGGACGTGATTGCGCGTTGCTTAATCTGCTGCGCACTAAAGTCCGCGAAACGGAAACGGTGGCCGCTCAGGTATTTATCACCCGCAGTTTTGAAGTCTTGCGACCGGACATTCTGCAGGCGCTCAACCGTCTTTCCAGTACGGTTTACGTAATGATGATTCTGAGCGTGGCGAAGCATCCGCTAAGCGTCAGCCAAATCCAACAGCGACTGGGGGAGAAGTCATGATCATTGAACGTGCTCGCCAACTCGCCAAACAAACGCCCGCTCGGGTGGTGTTCCCGGATGCGCTGGATGTACGGGTGCTGAAAGCCGCCAATTACCTGCACCAGCACGGTCTGGCACGCCCCATTCTCGTCGCCAGCCCGTTTGCGCTACGCCAGTTTGCACTCAGCCATCGCGTAGCCATGGATGGTATTCAGGTTATTGATCCACAAAGCAATGTACAGATGCGTGAAGAGTTTGCCCTGCGTTGGCTGGCCCGCGCGGGCGAAAAAACGCCGCCGGATGCGCGCGAGAAGCTCAACGATCCACTGATGTTTGCCGCCGCGATGGTCAGTGCCGGTAAAGCCGATGTGTGTATTGCAGGCAACTTGTCGTCAACGGCAAACGTGCTGCGTGCAGGATTGCGCATTATTGGATTACAGCCTGGCTGCAAAACGCTGTCGTCAATTTTCCTGATGCTGCCGCAGTATCTCGGGCCGTCATTAGGATTTGCAGACTGTAGCGTTGTGCCGCAGCCCACCGCTGCACAGTTGGCGGACATCGCCATCGCCAGCGCTGAAACCTGGAAGGCGATCACGGGTGAAGAGCCGCGCGTGGCCATGCTGTCGTTTTCCAGCAACGGCAGTGCTCGTCATCCCAATGTTGCTAACGTGCAGCAGGCTACGGAGATCGTTCGTGAGCGTGCCCCACAGCTTACCGTGGATGGGGAACTGCAATTTGATGCCGCTTTTGTGCCGGATGTCGCCGCGCAAAAAGCGCCCGCCAGTCCGTTAAAGGGCAATGCCAATGTGATGGTTTTTCCATCGCTGGAGGCAGGCAATATTGGTTATAAAATCGCCCAGCGTTTGGGAGGGTATCGTGCCGTTGGTCCATTGATTCAGGGCCTTGCAGCACCGCTTCATGACCTCTCTCGTGGCTGTAGCGTACAGGAAATTATCGAACTGGCGTTAGTGGCAGCTGTGCCGCGCCAGACTGACGTGAGCCGTGAAAGCGTCTCGCAAACACTGGTTGAATGAACGGTCCCGTTCTGGACCCCTTTGATTAAGAGGAAAGCATAATGGAAGCATTAGGAATGATTGAAACCCGGGGCCTGGTTGCACTGATTGAGGCTTCTGACGCAATGGTTAAGGCGGCGCGCGTGAAACTGGTTGGCGTGAAGCAGATCGGTGGCGGCCTGTGTACTGCCATGGTTCGTGGTGATGTGGCAGCCTGCAAAGCGGCTACGGATGCTGGTGCTGCTGCCGCGCAGCGTATCGGTGAACTGGTTTCTGTGCACGTTATCCCGCGTCCGCATGGCGATCTGGAAGAAGTGTTCCCGATCAGCTTCAAAGGCGACAGCAACGATATGTAAGTCGTCCAAGTGACGCCACTGGAGCGTTGAGAGAAAGCTGGCGTCACCCTCTCTCCTTTTCACATTACCTTTTGCGGAGGGTAGGGGGAGGTTTTACCTGAAATATGCCACGGAGGCGGGTATGAAACTGGCAATCGTCACAGGACAAATTGTTTGTACCGTTCGCCATCAGGGGCTCGCGCACGACAAGTTGCTGATGGTGGAAATGATTGATGCCCAGGGAAATCCCGACGGGCAGTGCGCTGTTGCGATAGACAGCATCGGGGCGGGAACCGGAGAGTGGGTGCTGCTGGTCAGTGGAAGCTCAGCCCGCCAGGCGCACCATAACGACTCATCGCCTGTCGATCTGTGCGTGATTGGCATCGTCGATGAAGTGGTGGCAGGTGGGAAAGTGGTATTTCACAAATAAGGCAGAAAATCATGAATCAACAGGATATTGAACAGGTCGTGAAAGCGGTGCTGCTGAAAATGAAAGACAGCAGTCAGCCCGTCAGTGCCGTTCAAGAAATGGGCGTCTTTGCCTCCCTGGATGACGCAGTAGCGGCAGCAAAAGTGGCTCAGCAGGGGCTGAAAAGCGTCGCTATGCGCCAACTGGCCATTCACGCCATTCGTGAAGCGGGCGAAAAACACGCCAGAGAATTAGCGGAATTTGCCGTCAGTGAAACCGGCATGGGACGCGTTGAAGATAAATTTGCCAAAAACGTGGCGCAGGCTCGTGGCACCCCAGGCGTGGAATGCCTGTCTCCACAGGTATTGACCGGCGATAACGGCCTGACGCTGATTGAAAACGCACCTTGGGGCGTGGTGGCTTCGGTAACGCCGTCCACCAACCCGGCGGCGACCGTCATTAACAACGCCATCAGCCTGATTGCCGCGGGTAACAGCGTCGTCTTTGCGCCGCATCCGGCAGCAAAAGGCGTTTCTCAGCGCGCGATCGGCCTGCTTAACCAGGCGGTGGTCGCCGCAGGTGGTCCGGCTAACCTGCTGGTAACCGTTGCTAATCCGGATATCGAAACCGCACAGCGTCTGTTCAAGTACCCGGGCATCGGACTGCTGGTCGTCACCGGTGGTGAAGCGGTGGTGGAGTCTGCGCGTAAGCATACCAACAAGCGTCTGATTGCCGCAGGTGCCGGTAACCCGCCGGTGGTGGTGGATGAAACGGCCGATCTGACTCGCGCCGCGCAGTCCATCGTCAAAGGCGCATCGTTTGATAACAACATTATCTGTGCCGATGAAAAAGTGTTGATCGTCGTGGATAGCGTTGCTGATGAACTGATGCGTCTGATGGAAGGCCAGCACGCGGTCAAACTGACAACCGCCCAGGCTGAACAGCTACAACCGGTACTACTGAAAAATGTCGATGAGCGCGGTAAAGGCACGGTCAGCCGTGACTGGGTCGGGCGCGACGCGGCAAAAATCGCCGCGGCGATCGGCCTGAACGTTCCGGAGCAAACCCGCTTGTTGTTCGTCGAAACCTCCGCCACGCATCCGTTTGCTGTGACTGAACTGATGATGCCGGTGCTGCCGGTGGTGCGGGTAGCTAACGTTGACGAAGCCATTGCGCTGGCCGTTACGCTCGAAGGTGGTTGTCACCATACGGCGGCGATGCACTCACGCAACATCGACAATATGAACCGTATGGCTAACGCCATCGACACCAGCATTTTCGTCAAGAACGGACCATGCATTGCCGGCCTTGGACTTGGTGGCGAAGGCTGGACGACCATGACCATTACCACGCCAACCGGGGAAGGGGTGACCAGTGCGCGCACGTTTGTACGCCTGCGTCGCTGTGTGCTGGTGGATGCGTTTCGCATCGTATAAGGAGTGAAAAGATGGCGCATGACGAACAACTGTGGCTCACACCCAGACTGCAAAAAGCGGCATCGCTGTGTAACCAGACGCCTGCCGCAAGCGATTCACCGCTGTGGTTGGGCGTTGATTTGGGAACCTGTGATGTGGTGTCGATGGTTGTCGACAACGAAGGGCAGCCGGTTGCGGTTTGTCTGGACTGGGCCGACGTCGTGCGCGATGGCATCGTCTGGGATTTCTTCGGTGCTGTGACCATTGTTCGTCGCCATCTCGATACGCTCGAACAACAACTGGGTTGCCGCTTTACCCATGCGGCAACCTCGTTTCCACCGGGAACGGACCCACGAATCTCCATTAACGTGCTGGAGTCAGCCGGACTTGAAGTGAGTCATGTGCTCGACGAGCCGACTGCCGTGGCGGATCTGTTGCAGCTCGATAACGCTGGCGTGGTGGATATCGGCGGTGGAACGACCGGTATCGCCATTGTGAAACAGGGCAAAGTGACTTACTCCGCTGACGAAGCGACCGGTGGGCACCACATTTCCCTGACGCTCGCCGGGAATCGTCGTATTCAACTGGAAGAAGCCGAGCAGTTCAAACGCAGCAACGGCAAAGAAATCTGGCCGGTGGTTAAGCCGGTTTACGAAAAGATGGCGGAAATTGTCGCCCATCATATTGCCGGACAAGGGATTACGGATTTATGGCTGGCCGGTGGGTCCTGTATGCAGCCGGGGGTTGATGAGCTGTTTCGTAAGCGTTTCCCGGAGCTGCAGGTGCATTTACCGCAGCACAGTCTGTTTATGACCCCGCTGGCGATTGCCAATAGCGGAAAAGTAAAAGCGGAAGGAATCTATGCAAGCTGAATTGCAGACCGCGCTCTTTCAGGCATTCGATGCACTGAATCTGCAACGCGTAAAAACGTTCAGCGTTCCACCGGTCACATTATGCGGACTGGGAGCGCTCAGTACCTGCGGACAGGAAGCGCAAACGCGCGGACTGACGCATATGTTCGTCATGGTTGACAGCTTCCTGCATGAGGCGGGGATGACCGCCGCTCTGGAACGTAGCCTGGCGATGAAAGGCGTGGCAATGACGCTGTGGCCATGTCCGGTCGGCGAACCGTGCATCACGGACGTCTGCGCGGCGGTCGCGCAATTGCGTGAATCGAAGTGCGATGGCGTGGTGGCCTTTGGTGGCGGCTCTGTGCTGGATGCCGCTAAAGCAGTGGCGCTGCTGGTGACCAACCCGACGCAAACGCTAGCTGACATGACGGAGCACAGTGTACTGCGCCCGCGTCTACCGATGATTGCCGTGCCAACCACCGCCGGGACCGGGTCAGAAACCACCAACGTTACGGTGATTATTGATGCCGCCACCGGACTTAAAAAAGTGCTGGCCCACGCAACCCTTATGCCAGACGTCGCCATTCTGGATGCCGCGGTAACGGAAGGCGTTCCTGCGCACGTGACGGCAATGACTGGCATTGACGCGCTGACCCATGCCGTTGAAGCGTATAGCGCGCTAAACGCGACGCCGTTTACCGACAGCCTGGCGATTGGCGCGATTGCGATGATTGGTAAATCGCTGCCGAAAGCGGTGGGATACGGCCATGATCTGGCGGCGCGGGAAAGCATGTTACTGGCGTCCTGCATGGCGGGAATGGCGTTTTCCAGCGCGGGACTGGGCCTGTGTCACGCGATGGCACACCAGCCGGGCGCTGCGCTGCACATCCCGCACGGACAAGCTAACGCCATGCTGCTGCCCACGGTAATGGGGTTCAACCGCATGGTGTGCCGTGAGCGTTTCAGCCACATCGGACGGGCGTTAACCAACAAGAAGTCGGACGATCGTGATGCCATCAACGCCGTCAGCGAGCTGATTAGCGAAGTGGGCCAGACCAAACGACTCTCTGACGTTGGGGCAAAGCCCGAGCATTACAGCGCATGGGCAAACGCCGCGCTGGAGGATATTTGTATTCGCAGTAATCCACGCACCGCCACGCAGGCCGACATTATCGCGTTGTATGCGGCGGCACAATAAATACACATATGACAGGGAGTGAAGGCTATGGGAATTAACGAAATCATCATGTACATCATGATGTTCTTTATGCTGATTGCTGCCGTGGACAGGATCCTGTCTCAGTTCGGCGGTTCGGCGCGCTTCCTCGGTAAGTTTGGTAAGAGCATTGAGGGATCGGGCGGTCAGTTCGAAGAAGGCTTTATGGCAATGGGCGCGCTGGGCCTGGCGATGGTCGGTATGACCGCGCTGGCGCCGGTACTGGCGCATGTGCTCGGACCGGTAATCATTCCGCTGTACGAAATGCTGGGCGCGAACCCGTCGATGTTTGCCGGAACGCTGCTGGCGTGCGATATGGGCGGCTTCTTCCTGGCGAAAGAACTGGCGGGCGGCGACGTGGCGGCATGGTTGTACTCTGGCCTGATTCTCGGCGCGATGATGGGACCGACACTGGTCTTCTCCATTCCGGTTGCGCTGGGAATTATTGAACCGTCTGACCGTCGTTATCTGGCGCTGGGCGTGCTGGCCGGTATCGTCACCATTCCGATTGGCTGTATTGCGGGTGGTTTGGTTGCGATGTACTCCGGTGTGGAAATAAACGGTCAGCCAGTGGAGTTCACCTTTGCACTGATCCTGATGAACATGATCCCGGTGCTGATCGTGGCCGTGCTGGTGGCGCTGGGACTGAAATTCATCCCGGAAAAAATGATCAACGGCTTCCAGATCTTCGCCAAGTTCCTGGTAGCGCTGATCACCCTCGGTCTGGCGGCGGCAGTCATCAAGTTCCTGCTCGGCTGGGAGCTAATCCCGGGTCTTGATCCTATTTTCATGGCACCGGGCGATAAGCCGGGTGAAGTGATGCGCGCCATCGAAGTTATCGGTTCTATCTCCTGTGTGCTGCTGGGCGCCTACCCGATGGTGCTGCTGCTGACCCGCTGGTTTGAAAAACCGCTGATGAGCGTTGGCAACCTGTTGAAAGTTAATAATATTGCGGCTGCGGGTATGGTAGCAACGCTTGCCAACAACATCCCGATGTTCGGCATGATGAAAAACATGGATACCCGCGGCAAAGTGATCAACTGCGCCTTTGCAGTCTCTGCGGCCTTCGCCCTGGGTGACCACTTAGGCTTCGCCGCTGCCAACATGAACGCCATGATCTTCCCGATGATTGTCGGCAAGCTGATCGGCGGCGTGACGGCGATTGGCGTGGCTATGCTGTTAGTACCGAAAGACGAAGATGTTCCGGCTCCAGCAGAAACCAATCCGGAGGCGCAATCGTGAATACCCGCCAGCTACTCAGCGTCGGTATCGATATCGGCACCACCACCACTCAGGTAATTTTCTCGCGCCTTGAGCTGGTCAATCGTGCGGCAGTGTCGCAGGTGCCGCGTTACGAATTCATCAAACGCGAAATTAGCTGGCAAAGCCCGGTGTTCTTTACACCCGTTGATAAGCAGGGTGGGTTGAAAGAGGCCGAACTGAAAGCTCTGATCCTCGCCCAGTATCAGGCGGCGGGGATTGCCCCAGAGACCGTCGATTCCGGTGCGATCATCATTACCGGGGAAAGCGCCAAAACCCGCAATGCACGACCTGCGGTGATGACGCTCTCCCAGTCGCTGGGTGACTTCGTGGTGGCAAGCGCTGGTCCACATCTGGAATCGGTGATTGCCGGTCACGGCGCGGGAGCGCAAACCCTGTCCGAACAGAAATTGTGCCGCGTACTGAATATCGACATCGGCGGCGGTACGTCGAACTACGTCTTGTTCGACGCGGGAAAAGTCAGCGGCTCGGCCTGCCTGAACGTCGGCGGACGGCTACTGGAAACAGACGGTCAAGGGCGCGTGGTGCATACGCATCAGCCAGGACAGATGATTGTTGATGACGTATTTGGTCCAGGCACTGATGCCCGAACCCTCAATGCGGCGCAGCTTGTTCTGGTGGCCCGGCGGATGGCTGCGCTGATTGTGGAGGTGATTGACGGCACGCTGTCACCGCTGGCGCAGGCGCTGATGCAAACCGGTCTGTTACCGGTTGGCGTGAAACCTGAAGTGATTACGTTGTCCGGTGGGGTGGGCGAGTGCTACCGCAACCAACCTGCCGATCCGTTCTGTTTTTCCGACATTGGGCCGCTGTTAGCAACGGCGCTGCATGAACATCCGCGCCTGCGTGAGATGAACGTGCAGTTTCCGGCGCAAACCGTGCGCGCCACGGTGATTGGCGCCGGGGCGCATACGCTGTCGCTTTCGGGCAGCACTATCTGGCTGGAGGGTGTGGCGCTTCCGCTGCGCAATCTGCCAGTGGCGATTCCGGTTGATGAGGCTGATCTGGTGGCCGCCTGGCAACAGGCGCTAATGCAGCTCGATCTGGACCCGCAAACGGACGCCTACGTGCTGGCGCTGCCCGGTTCGCTACCGGTGCGCTACGCCGCGCTGTTAACGGTGATTGATGCGCTGCTGGCCTTTGTCGCGCGCTATCCGAATCCGCATCCCCTGCTGGTGGTAGCCGAGCAGGATTTTGGTAAAGCCCTGGGCATGCTTTTACGCCCACAGTTACAGCAACACCCGCTGGCGGTCATCGATGAGGTGGTTGTCCGGGCGGGGGACTATATCGACATTGGTACGCCTCTTTTTGGCGGATCGGTTGTGCCGGTGACGGTGAAATCACTCGCATTTCCTTCCTGAGGGAACGACTTATGAAACTAAAGACCACATTGTTCGGCAATGTTTATCAGTTTAAGGATGTTAAAGAGGTGCTGGCAAAAGCCAACGAACTGCGTTCGGGGGATGTGCTGGCAGGTGTGGCAGCAACCAGTTCGCAAGAGCGCGTGGCGGCCAAGCAGGTGCTGTCGGAAATGACGGTAGCGGATATTCGCAACAACCCGGTGATTTCCTATGAAGAGGACTGCGTGACGCGTCTTATTCAGGATGACGTCAACGAAACGGCCTATAACCGCATCAAGAACTGGAGTATCAGCGAGCTGCGCGAGTATGTGCTGAGCGATGAAACCTCCGTGGATGACATTGCGTTTACGCGCAAAGGGTTAACGTCGGAAGTGGTCGCCGCGGTAGCAAAAATCTGCTCTAACGCGGACCTGATCTACGGCGGTAAGAAAATGCCGGTGATCAAAAAGGCCAACACTACCATCGGTCTGCCGGGCACCTTCAGTTGCCGTTTACAGCCTAACGACACCCGTGATGATGTGCAGAGTATTGCCGCACAAATCTACGAAGGGCTGTCCTTTGGTGCGGGCGATGCGGTAATTGGCGTCAACCCGGTAACGGATGACGTGGAAAACTTAAGCCGTGTGCTCGATACCGTGTATGGCGTTATCGACAAGTTTAATATTCCAACTCAGGGCTGCGTACTGGCACACGTTACCACCCAGATCGAAGCGATTCGTCGTGGCGCGCCGGGTGGGTTGATTTTCCAGAGTATCTGCGGCAGTGAGAAAGGCTTAAAAGAATTTGGCGTTGAGCTGGCGATGCTGGATGAGGCGCGTGCAGTGGGCGCGGAATTTAACCGCATAGCCGGGGAAAACTGCCTGTACTTCGAAACAGGACAAGGCTCCGCGCTCTCTGCGGGCGCTAACTTCGGCGCCGATCAGGTGACGATGGAAGCGCGTAACTACGGGCTGGCGCGTCACTACGATCCGTTCCTCGTGAACACCGTGGTGGGCTTTATCGGGCCGGAGTATCTCTACAACGACCGCCAGATTATTCGCGCGGGCTTAGAAGATCACTTTATGGGCAAGCTGAGCGGCATCTCAATGGGCTGTGACTGCTGCTACACCAACCACGCGGATGCTGACCAGAACCTCAACGAAAACCTGATGATTCTGCTCGCCACCGCTGGCTGCAACTACATCATGGGCATGCCGCTCGGTGACGACATCATGCTCAACTACCAGACCACCGCGTTCCACGACACTGCGACCGTGCGCCAGTTGCTGAACCTGCGTCCGTCGCCGGAGTTTGAACGCTGGCTGGAAACCATGGGCATTATGGCAAACGGTCGCCTGACCAAACGGGCGGGCGATCCGTCACTGTTCTTCTGATGACGCGGGGATGACACACGATGGATCAAAAACAGATTGAAGAAATTGTACGCAGTGTAATGGCGTCAATGGGGGAGCCGCAGGTTCAAGCGCCATCAGCGGAAGTGAAATGCAGCACTACGCAGTGCGCCGCGCCGACCGGTGAAAGCTGTGCGATGGACTTAGGCTCAGCCGAAGCGAAAGCGTGGATTGGCGTTGAGAATCCGCATCGGGCAGAGGTATTGACCGAACTGCGCCGTAGCACCGCTGCGCGTGTATGTACCGGGCGCGCCGGTCCTCGTCCGCGTACCCAGGCGCTGCTGCGCTTCCTGGCTGACCACTCGCGTTCGAAAGATACGGTATTGAAAGAAGTGCCGGAAGAGTGGGTAAAAGCCCAGGGACTACTGGAAGTGCGCTCGGAAATCAGCGACAAAAACCTGTATCTGACGCGCCCGGACATGGGACGTCGTCTGAGTGCGGAAGCCATTGAAGCACTGAAATCACAGTGTGTAATGAATCCGGATGTGCAGGTGATTATTTCTGATGGCCTGTCTACTGACGCCATCACCGCCAACTACGAAGAGATTCTCCCACCGCTGTTGTCAGGCTTAAAACAGGCCGGACTGAAGGTCGGAACCCCGTTCTTCGTTCGCTATGGTCGCGTGAAAATCGAAGATCAGATCGGCGAACTGCTCGGCGCGAAAGCGGTGATTCTGCTGGTAGGTGAACGTCCGGGCCTCGGCCAGTCGGAAAGTCTTTCTTGCTATGCCGTCTATTCGCCGCGCGTGGCGACGACCGTTGAAGCCGACCGTACCTGTATCTCGAATATTCACCAGGGCGGTACGCCACCGGTTGAAGCGGCGGCGGTGATTGTAGATTTGGCCAAACGCATGCTGGAGCAAAAAGCGTCCGGCATCAATATGACCCGATAAGGAGGCATCATGCCCGCATTAGATTTGATTAGACCTTCAGTCACCGCAATGCGCGTGATTGCCTCGGTAAATGACGGTTTTGCCCGTGAACTTAAATTACCGCCACATATACGTAGTCTCGGACTCATCACAGCAGATTCTGATGACGTGGCGTATATTGCCGCAGACGAAGCGACAAAACAGGCGATGGTGGAAGTGGTTTATGGCCGCTCGCTGTATGCCGGTGCGGCGCACAGTCCCTCTCCAACCTCGGGCGAAGTGCTGATCATGCTCGGTGGACCTAACCCGGCAGAAGTTCGCGCCGGTCTGGATGCGATGGTCGCCAATATTGAAAGTGGCGCGGCGTTCCAGTGGGCCAATGACGCAGAAGATACCGCTTTCCTCGCGCACGTGGTTTCGCGTACCGGTTCGTATCTCTCGGCGACCGCAGGATGCCGACTTGGCGATCCGATGGCGTATCTGGTTGCACCGCCGCTGGAAGCAACATTTGGTATTGATGCGGCGCTCAAATCTGCCGATGTACAGATTGTCACCTATGTGCCGCCACCGTCAGAAACCAACTACTCAGCGGCGTTTTTAACCGGTAGCCAGGCCGCCTGTAAAGCTGCCTGTAACGCTTTTGCTGATGCTGTTCTGGATATTGCTCGTAATCCTGTTCAGCGCGCGTAAGAGAGGTTGCAATGATCAATGCACTGGGATTACTGGAAGTGGATGGCATGGTGGCTGCCGTAGACGCGGCGGATGCCATGCTGAAAGCCGCGAACGTGCGTCTGCTCAGTCACCAGGTGCTGGATCCTGGCAGGCTGACTCTGGTTGTGGAAGGCGATCTGGCTGCGTGTCGTGCAGCGCTGGACGCCGGAAGCGCAGCCGCAGCGCGTACAGGTCGTGTTGTCAGTCGCAAGGAGATAGGGCGGCCAGAAGATGACACCCAGTGGCTGATCGGCGGTTTTACGCGCCAGCCGAAGAAATCAGAACAGAAGTCAGAAGTGAAAGCAGATGTAAAAGCAGAGAAGACGCAGGGTGCCCCGGTGGCTTCTGAATCCTCTGCACAGCTTCTGACGCTGTTGGCATCGGTCCGTCAAGGAATGACGGCAGGGGAAGTGGCTGCGCACTTTGGCTGGTCACTTGATGAAGCCAGAAAGGCGCTTGAACATCTCTTTTCTGACGGAGCGTTGCGTAAACGCAGTAGTCGCTATCGCTTAAAAAATTAACCTGTCGGAGGGCCGGGGGCTTCGTTGAAGCTTCCGGCTTAAAAGATCATGAAAAAGACCCGTACTGCTAACCTGCACCATCTTTATCATGAAGCATTACCCGAAGACGTTAAACTTACGCCGAAAGTGGAGGTGGACAACGTTCACCAGCGGCGAACAACGGATGTGTATGAGCATGCGCTGACGATTACCGCCTGGCAGCAGATCTACGACCAATTGCATCCGGGAAAATTTCATGGCGAGTTCACGGAAATCCTGCTCGACGATATTCAGGTGTTCCGTGAATACACCGGTCTGGCGCTGCGTCAGTCGTGTCTTGTCTGGCCGAACTCATTCTGGTTTGGTATTCCGGCCACTCGCGGCGAACAGGGATTTATCGGCACCCAGTGTCTGGGCAGTGCTGAAATCGCTACTCGTCCAGGTGGGACAGAGTTTGAACTGAGTACGCCGGATGATTACACCATTTTGGGTGTCGTCATTTCAGAAGAGGCGATTGCCCGTCAGGCTAACTTCCTGCATAACCCGGAAAGGGTGCTGCATATGCTGCGCAACCAGTCGGCACTGGAGGTGAAAGAACAACACAAAGCCGCGCTTTGGGGCTTTGTACAGCAGGCGCTGGCAACGTTCAGCGAAAATCCGGCGAATCTACATCAGCCTGCGGTGCGTAAAGTGTTGGGCGATAACCTGCTGCTGGCAATGGGCACGATGCTGGAAGAAGCGCAACCGATAATCACGGCTGAGAGCATCAGCCATCAGAGCTATCGCCGCTTGCTGTCGCGGGCGCGCGAATACGTGCTGGAAAATATGTCGGAACCGCTGACCGTGCTCGACCTGTGTAACCAGCTGCACGTCAGCCGCCGGACGTTGCAAAACGCCTTTCACTCAATCCTCGGTATTGGGCCGAATGCCTGGTTAAAACGCATTCGCCTGAACGCCGTGCGTCGCGAGCTGATAAGCCCGTGGTCACAAAGTACCACGGTGAAAGACGCCGCCATGCAGTGGGGATTCTGGCATTTAGGGCAGTTCGCCACCGACTACCAGCAACTGTTTGCGGAGAAACCGTCGCTGACGCTGCATCAGCGTATGCGCCAGTGGGCGTGATGAAATTATTATGCCGGATGCCTTGCGTCTTATCCGGTCTGGGAGGCGGCGCTGTTGTTGGCCTGAGAAGCCTGGCGCCATCAGGCCATTACACCCAGTCACGCACCTGAATAAACTCGCTAAGGGTGGCTTCCGGGCTGTTCGCTTCCGGATGGTAGTCATATTCCCAACGCACCAGCGGCGGCATCGACATTAGAATGGATTCCGTCCGCCCGCCGGTCTGCAGACCGAACAATGTGCCGCGATCCCACACCAGGTTAAATTCCACATAGCGTCCGCGACGATAAAGCTGAAAATTGCGTTCACGCTCGCCCCAGCTCATTGCTTTGCGGCGCTCGACGATGGGCAAATACGCCTCGGCATAACCCTTTCCAACAGCCTGCATAAAGGCGAAGCTGCGATCGAAATTCGGCGTATTCAAATCATCGAAAAAAAGTCCGCCAATGCCGCGCTGTTCGTTGCGATGTTTGAGAAAGAAGTAGTCATCGCACCACTTCTTGTAACGTGGATAAACGTCATCTCCGAACGGCTGGCACAGATCCCGCGCCGTGCGGTGCCAATGAACTGCATCCTCATCAAAGCCGTAGTAGGGCGTTAAGTCAAAGCCGCCGCCAAACCACCACACCGGGTCGGCGCCCGGTTTTTCCGCGATAAAAAACCGTACGTTGGCATGGCTGGTGGGAATGTAAGGATTCTGTGGATGCACCACCAGCGAGACGCCCATGGCCTCAAAGCTGCGCCCGGCAAGCTCCGGGCGATGGGCGGTAGCCGATGCTGGCATTGCATCGGCATGAACGTGGGAGAAGTTGACGCCCGCTTGCTCAAAAATACCGCCGTTACGCAGTACCCGGCTGCGCCCGCCGCCGCCCGCTTCGCGCTGCCAGTTATCTTCAACGAATCCGGCACCATCTACGGCAGATAACTGCTGACAAATATCATCCTGCAGGCTGAGCAGGAACTGTTTTACGCGCTGTGCATCGGGCTTCATGATTAACGTTTCTTCGAGTGTGCTTTCTGGTTATCAAACCAGTGGAAATAGCTGATGATGCCATTGGCGATAGCGGTAGCGATTTTTTGACGAAACGCCGTCGTGCCCAGCAGTCGCTCTTCTTCCGGGTTGGTAATGAACGAGGTTTCGACCAGTACCGACGGAATTGAGGGGGATTTTAGCACCACGAAGGCGGCCTGTTCAGTGCTACGACTGTGCAGCCGGTGTACCGGCTTAATCTTCTTGAGAATATGCGACCCTAAGGTCAGGCTGTTTTTAATGGTGTCGGTTTGCACCAGATCGAACAATACCTGCTGCAGCAAATGGTCTTTATCGGTGGTCTTTTTTCCAGCCACTTCATCGGCCCGGTTTTCACGGTCGGACAGATATTTCGCCATGGCGCTACTGGCGCCGCGATTAGACAGCGCAAAGACCGACGCACCTGCGGCGCTCGGATTGGTAAAACCGTCGGCGTGGATCGACATGAACAGATCGGCACCATGCTTGTGGGCGATCTCGACGCGATCGTACAGCGGAATAAACGTATCGCCGGAGCGGGTCAGGCGCGCATCAATCCCCTGGTTACGTAGAATCGAGCGCACGTTTTTGGCAATCGCCAGTACCACGTGCTTCTCCTTTGAACCGTTGCGACCAATTGCGCCGGTATCAATCCCGCCGTGACCCGGATCGAGGACAACTACGCGCTTAGCGCCGGCTTTTTTCGCTTTCGGTTTGCTGTGTCCATTGCTGGTCTTAAGCGCCTCTTCTTTAGCGATGGCTTGCGACATGCCTGACAGCGTCAGGGCGGCCAGCCCGGCTTTCAACACCTGGCGGCGCGATGTGAGTGTTTTTAGTGGTTTAAAAGTGCTCATACGGCCTGAGTTGTAAAAAAAGGTTCTAAACGTTATATCGTATCGCGTTGTCTGTTGCGACGGATCGGGATAAGAATTGTTTTACTTTTCATTTCAATACGTGACAATTCCGTATTATGCCATTTTTTCCGCCGCTTCGCGTCAGATATTGGCTAAATCAGCCGTTCGCGCCATAATCGCTTTTTAACGTCCTGAAAAGGTAACCAATACCATGGAAATACGCGTTTTTCGCCAGGAAGATTTCGAAGAGGTGATCACCCTCTGGGAGCGCTGTGATTTGCTGCGTCCATGGAACGATCCGGAAATGGACATTGAGCGTAAGGTCAATCATGACGTCAGCCTGTTTCTGGTCGCTGAAGTGAACGGCGAGGTAGTTGGTACGGTGATGGGCGGCTACGACGGGCATCGCGGTTCGGCTTATTATCTTGGCGTGCACCCTGAGTTTCGCGGTCGCGGCATCGCTAATGCGCTGCTTAACCGACTGGAGAAAAAGCTTATTGCCCGCGGTTGCCCCAAGATTCAAATCATGGTGCGTGACGATAATGATGTCGTGCAGGGCATGTATGAACGTCTGGGCTATGAACATGCGGATGTACTCAATCTGGGCAAGCGCTTGATCGAAGATGAAGAGTACTGAGTTTCATCCGGCCGACTATGACAGCCATGGGCGTCTGCGCCTGCCTTTTCTCTTCTGGTGCGTATTGCTGCTGCAGGCACGCACCTGGGTACTGTTTGTCATTGCTGGCTCTTCCCGTGAGCAGGGCAATACATTACTGAATTTGTTTTATCCCGATCATGATGCGTTCTGGCTGGGGTTACTTCCCGGCGTTCCGGCGGTACTGGCGTTTTTAGTCAGCGGCAGGCGTTTTGCGTTTCCTGTGATATGGCGCTGGCTGCGCGGATTACTGATCCTCGCTCAACTGGTGCTGTTGTGCTGGCAGCCGGTGATGTGGCTGGGAGGCGATCCGGTCAACGGCGTCGGGCTGGCGCTGCTGGTGGCGGATATTGTCGCGCTGATCTGGCTGTTAACCAATCAACGTTTGCGCGCCTGTTTTTCCCTCGAGAAAGAATAACGGCACTTTTTGGCGAAAGCGGACTCCAAGCAACGTTGATAAATAAGGAAGGAAGTGAAATGAAATCACTGCGTTTGACTTTATGCGCGATGCCGCTACTACTGACCGGGTGTTCAACGTTGTCGTCAGTAAACTGGTCTGCCGCCAATCCGTGGAACTGGTTTGGTTCTTCAACGCAGGTCACTGAGCAGGGCGTCGGAGCGTTAACGGGCGCGACACCGCTGGATGAAAAATCCATTGCTGATGCGCTGGACGGGGAATACCGTCTGCGCAGCGGAATGAAGACCGATAACGGGAATGTGGTGCGTTTCTATGAAGCGATGAAAGATGACAAGCTCGCGATGGTTATCAATGGCACCCAGGGAACCATCAACCGTATTGATTTATTAGACAGCGATATTTCGTCTTCTGCGGGTGTCAAAATCGGTACACCGTTTAGCGAGCTTTACACTAAAGCCTTTGGTCATTGTCAGAAAGCAACCGGCGATGATAGCGCGGGCGTTGAATGTAAAGCTGAAGGAAGTCAGCATATTAGCTATGTCTTTTCCGGCGAGTGGAGCGGGCCTGAAGGCTTAATGCCGTCTGACGACACGCTGAAAGCATGGAAAGTAAGCAAAATTATCTGGCAGCGTTAATTTGCGTCTGAACAAATCGGCTTACTAAAAAAACAGGTAGAATAGCGCCAATCAATGCCACGATGTCGTGGCATCTTTTTTTCAGGAGGAACAATGTCTCAGGTTCAGAGTGGCATTTTGCCAGAACATTGCCGTGCGGCGATTTGGATTGAAGCCAATGTTAAAGGCGACGTTGAGGTCCTGCGTGCGGCCAGCAAAATCTTCGCCGATAAGCTGGCAACCTTTGAAGCTACGTTCCCGGATGCGCATCTGGGCGCGGTTGTCGCTTTTGGCAACAACACCTGGCGTACACTGAGTGGCGGCGTTGGCGCAGAAGAGTTAAAAGACTTTATCCCTTACGGTAAAGGTTTGGCGCCGGCGACCCAATATGATGTGTTGATCCATATTCTCTCTTTGCGCCATGACGTAAATTTTTCTGTCGCGCAGGCGGCAATGGAAGCATTTGGCGATTGCATTGAGGTTAAAGAAGAGATCCACGGTTTCCGTTGGGTTGAGGAGCGCGATCTCAGCGGCTTTGTTGACGGCACTGAAAACCCGGCAGGCGAAGAAACACGTCGTGATGTCGCAGTGATTAAAGATGGCGTGGATGCTGGCGGCAGCTATGTGTTTGTGCAGCGTTGGGAACATAACCTGAAGCAGCTTAACCGCATGAGCATTCACGACCAGGAAATGATGATTGGCCGTACCAAGGAAGCCAACGAAGAGATCGACGGCGACGAGCGCCCGGCTACCTCTCACCTGAGCCGCGTCGATCTCAAAGAAGACGGTAAAGGGCTGAAAATTGTGCGCCAGAGCCTGCCATACGGCACCGCCAGCGGTACGCACGGTCTCTATTTCTGCGCCTACTGCGCCCGTCTGCACAACATTGAGCAGCAGCTGCTGAGCATGTTTGGCGATACAGACGGTAAGCGCGACGCGATGCTGCGTTTCACCAAACCGGTGACTGGCGGCTATTACTTTGCTCCATCCCTGGATCGACTGATGGCGCTGTAATTTTTGATTCCTGATGGCGGTTACGCCGCCATCTTTCACAAAATAGTTACCTGTTGAACCCCACAACGTCTGCCATGCAGATGATGCATCCGCATTGACGCTCATCGTAAAAAATCCCATTCCAGGTTCAGTGTTGTTTACCTGTCAGTTAGTTGTTTAAAGCACCGATATTAAACACTGCCCTTTTGAATTAATAAGTTCCGGATAGTTACTTTAAAAAATCTAAATATATCTGAATTAAATCACGGTTTAAATGTGACGAAGATCTGATTCTTTTACTCTATTCATAAAAATAAAATGTCTTATAAGTGTAATTAATTTCATCATAAATTGATTTAATGCCTTCATTTGTTGACAATTAAAATGATGGTCTTGTAATCTGAAAATGAGCGAAAAATAACGGAATTTATTCTTAACCATTTGGCAACAAAAGTGCATTGGAGGTTTTATGTCTACAAAATTATGGGGTGGGCGTTTTGATATGCCTACAAATAAGCTGGTCGAATCATATAACGCGACAATTATGCTGGAACAACGCCTCTGTCCTTTTGATATTCAAGGGAGTATTGTCCACGCAACTATGTTGGGCCGTCAGGGGATTATTGCACAGGATGAAGCGAATGCGATTATTGGCGGGTTAAGGCAAGTAGGTAAAGAAATTGAAGAAGGGCAGTTCGTTTTTGACACTGTTGATGAAGATATTCATATGGCAATCGAAAGACGTATGACCGAAATAATTGGTCCTGTAGGTGGGAAACTACATACAGGTCGAAGTCGTAATGACCAGACGACTGTCGATTCTAAAATGCATATGAGATCAACTATTCGTGAGATTCAGCAGGATATTGTTCATCTGCAAAAAATTATTATTAATAAAGCTGAAAATAATATTAATGCGATTATGCCGGGCTATACTCATTTACAGACCGGTCAGCCTATTCTTTTATCACACTGGATCATGGCATATTATTGGATGTTACGTCGTGACTGGACTCGTTTTGAAGACCTTTATCAACGCATGGGAGAATGTCCTTTAGGTTCAGCAGCTCTTGCAGGTACGACTTTCCCTATTGATCGTGATTTCACTGCTCAACAGCTTGGCTTTGATAAGCCGACTGAGAATAGTATTGATTCTGTCAGCGATCGTGACCATATGGTTGAATTCACTGCTGCAGCCGCTATGTGCTTTATGCATCTTACCCGTTTGTCAGAAGAATTGGTTTTATTCTCAAGTCAGGACTTTAAATTTATTGAGCTTTCTGATGATTTCTGTACTGGCTCCAGCATCATGCCCCAGAAGAAAAATCCTGATGTGGCTGAAAAAATGCGCGGTAAAGGCGGTCGTATGTACGGAAATTTAATGGCGATGCTGACCATTATGAAAGGGATCCCTCTCGCCTATAATACTGATATGAGTGAGGATAAAGAGCAGGTCTATGATTCCATGGATACTTTGCAAACCAGTCTAAAAATTATGGCGCCGATGCTCGATAAAATGGTTATTCTTTCTGAGAATACTCGCAACGCGGCGGCAAGAGGCTTCTCAAATGCGACCGATATGGCTGATTACCTGGTTCGTAAAGGAATTCCTTTCAGGGAAGCTCACCATATTGTCGGCAGTGCTGTTAATTACTGTATAAAACATAGAAAAATGCTGGAAGAGCTTACAATGGATGAATTTCATTCATTTGATAATAAAATTGAAAATGATATTTATGAGAATATATCTCTGGAAGCTTGTATTAAAGCAAGGATGTCTTATGGCGGAACAGGAACGGATGCCGTTAAAAAACAGATCGAAATTGCTA
The DNA here is from genome assembly GCF_052950715.1 of Citrobacter sp. VF227. Lineage (NCBI taxonomy): Bacteria > Pseudomonadati > Pseudomonadota > Gammaproteobacteria > Enterobacterales > Enterobacteriaceae > Citrobacter > Citrobacter sp. VF227. The sequence continues at coordinate 1,445,986 of NZ_JBRFVF010000001.1, read as the reverse complement.
AATCATATCTGAACTAATCCTAAGCATAATAATTAATATCTCCCGGATGCAATATCCGGGAGGGCTTTGAGGTGAAAAAATGGATGCTTTGTTTTTTTTACAATTATTTATTGTGCTCGCTTGTATTGGTATCGGCGGGCGTTATGGCGGAATGGGACTTGGTGCTGGGGGCGGACTTGGTGTTGCAATATTAGTTCTGGGTTTTGGACTTAAGCCCTCCACACCATCTATTACTGCAATGTTAATTATTATTTGTGTTATTGGCGCAGTCAGTGTATTACAGGCTGCTGGTGGACTTGATTATCTTGTGCGCGTGGCTGAAAAATTACTCCGTAAAAAGCCACAAGCTATTACTTTTGTTGCTCCAATACTGACTTCAATATTTACGTTATTCTGCGGGACCACTTACGTTGCATTCTCTTTGTATCCGGTCGTCGCTGAGGTTGCCGCTGAAGCTAAGGTCCGCCCGGAGCGAGCGTTATCAGCAACAGTTATAGCGGCTAGTGTCGCGGTTGCCGCCAGCCCGATGAGTGCAGCAACAGCGGGGATGCTGGCTATTCTGCATGAATATGCTGGAATTAGCCTTGGACAAATACTGGCTATTGCTCTTCCTTCATTTTTTATGGCTGCCATTGTTACCAGCTTTTCAGTTTACAAACGAGGAAAAGAGCTGGAGGATGATCCTGAGTTTCAGAGGCGTGTTGCCGCTGGTGAATATGAGTTCATGCATACTGCGCAGAAAAAAGAATATGTTGCTTCAGCGGGCGCAAAAAAAGGGGTCGTTATCTTTGCGATTGGGGTGGTGCTGGTTCTAATTTTAGGTTCTTTTACCGGGTTACTCCCTTCCTGGGATGGAAAAAGACTGTCAACCCCGATGGTTATTCAAATGATTATGCTGACAGCTGCTTTGTTTATTATGATTGTCAGTAAAGTACCAAGTAGTACCTTGAACAGTGGCTCAGTATTCCGTGCTGGTTTAATGGGGGTGGTTGCAATACTTGGCGTTTCATGGATGACGGCAACGTTTTTTGATGCTTATCAACCAGAATTGATTAAGGTCTTTGGTGGCATGGTAAATGGCGCACCGATGCTTTTTGGTGTGGTTGTGTTCTTGTTCTCTCTGGTCATTATGAGCCCGGCGGCGACGGTTGCCGCCATCATGCCACTAGGCGTTACCCTGGGAATACCAGCACCGTATCTTATCGCCATTTTTGCCTGTACCTGTGGTGATTTTATTATACCGGGCGCCAATCAAATCGGTTGCGTTGCATTTGACCGAACAGGCACGACAAAGATTGGACGTTTTGTTGTCAACCATAGCTACATTCGTCCGGGCTTTGTGATGGTTATCTCTCAGGTAATTTTTGCCTACTTAATTGCTCAGGTTGTCCTGTAAAGCGCATTCTGTGGGAAATGACAGTAGTAATATTGAGAAGGACGTAATGGCATCCTCTCTGAACTGAATCAAGGGGGATGCCAAAACAAGTAGGTATTAGCTCTATTTAATTACTCTACCGCGCTACATCAGCATACTGGAAAAAAGGAAGCAAAAAAGCGTTGATGCGACAACGGTAACAAGGCCGGGTAGCATATAGCTGTGATTAACCACATACTTGCCAATTCGAGTTGTCCCAGTACGATCAAACGCCACACAGCCAATCTGTGCTCCCCCCGGAATAATGAATGATCCACAGGTTAGTGGGAGCAGGGCGACCAAAGTTTCTGCCGGATATCCCATTAACACGCCTGCGGGGAGTAATGCTACAGCAGTTGCCGCTGGGCTATAAATTACGGCAGAAAGCCCAAAAACAATAATGCCGAACAATACTGGATTCTGAAAATCGTGGAAAGCCGTGTTAAATAATTCGTGCCATGCTTCAAAAAAGGAGTTCATCATCCATGACAGACCAAATATGGCGACAACACCCACAAGGCCGGCTTTGAAAACAGAACCTGAATCAAGTTTTGAAGGAGAAATTCGACACACCATCATAATAATACATGCTGTTGTCAGCATAACTATTTGCAGCGTGGTTGGGATACTCATACGCTCCATCCCTGTGCCGTTATTCCATTCAGGACGTAGTTCAGGAATTGAACCCATAAGCACGACCAGGATGATCCCGATAAGAAAAATCAGTAATCCTCTCTTGGCCTCTTTAGTCACTATGCTGGCTGCTCGCTCTTCAGCTTTTATCGATTCGAACTCACCTTCAGCAACTCTGCGTTGGAATTCCGGATCGCTGCTAAGCTCGTGACCTCTTTTAAAGACGAACAGGCAGCCGACAAGACAGCCAAGGAAAGTTCCGGGAATGGTGACTAACAAGATATCTAAAGCAGAGACATGTAATCCAGCAAGAACTGCAATTGTCCCTGTCACGACCGCACTGACTGGGCTGGCAATGAGCCCAAAATTGGCAGCGATGACTGACATCGACATAGCTCTTTCTGGCCGTACCCTCGCATCTGCTGCAATTTCTGCAATTACTGGATAAACGGAAAAGGCAACATATCCAGTTCCGCAGATTGCAGTGAAAAGGTAAGCGACTGCTGGTCCGAGAAAAGTGATAGCGCCCGGCCACTTTCTGAGGATCCGTTCAGCCATCGTAACGAATAAATCAAGCCCGCCAGCAGCCTGGAGAATTGTGATACAAGTGATAACAGCAAGGATAATAGAAATAACAGTTATAGGAGGTGAGTCGGGCGGGAGTCCAAAACCAAAAGTCAGGATAGCGAGTCCTAACCCGCCTGCAGCCCCTAGGCCAATCCCGCCAAAACGCCCACCTATACCGATACATATAAGCACTATCGCAAACTGAGTTACGAATAACACCATAATTAATTCCTTTTTATTAACAAATAGCTTGATATAATTTGAATAATAGGGGCTATAATCTTACCATAACAGTATATTAAGCAATCTAACTTATTAGATTATTTATACTCATGAGTTTTGTTGCTCTTTAATCAGAGAGTGTTTATGGATAACAAAAACGAACTATTTGAAAGTATTAAAAATTATCTGCTTGATGATGCTAACCGTGATGCAGATGGTCGCATTGAAACTGAGACTGAACTTGCTGTTCGTTTTAATACATCAAGATATAAAGTTCGTCAGGCGCTCAGCACACTGGTTCAGATGGGAATGCTTGAACGCTCTCCCCGTCGTGGCAGCGTCTTGAAAAATTTGGAACAGCACAACATAAATAACCAGTTGCTAATGCAGTTTGATTTGTCCGGGTTTGATATCACAGAATTTACAGAGGCAAGGATCCTGATTGAGTGTGCGATTATCCCTCTGGCAACGCGCAGAATTTTCCCGGCAATGCTCTCTAAACTGGAGAGTGAGTTAAGGCTCATTGAAGAAAATGCTGATAACCCGCTGGTGGCCGATCGTCACGACAGGGATTTTCATTTACTGTTGCTACAGGCGAGTGGTAACCGGGTGCTTCAGGTTTTCTCTGATGTTTTGATTACTTATTTCGAGAAAACCAGGGAGTCGCTACCTGCTAACGATCGTCAGTATTTTCTTGATACGGCGACAAAACAGAGAGAAATACTGCTTCATATCAAAAAAGGGGATGCACAGATGGCATCTGAGTTGATGAGAGCACATTTGCTGGAAAAAAGGCTGTAGGTCCTCTGTTCATCTGTTCAGATCGTGAATGTTGTTGAGTCCCCGCACCGTCGGGGATTTTTTTACCTGAGATTAACCTGATTTAGTGAGCTATTCCTCAGCACTAATTTGTTATTGCTGTATCTTCTGCGTGAATGAAGCGAAGGCTTCATATTCAAAAGGAGAATATTGAAATGGGAAAACTCACGGGCAAAACAGCATTGATTACGGGCGCATCTCAGGGTATTGGCGAAGGGATTGCCAGAACGTTTGCCCGCCATGGCGCGAACTTAATCCTGCTGGATATCTCCGATGAGATTGAAAAACTGGCGGATGAACTGGCTGGACGCGGCCACCGTTGTACGGCGGTTCACGCTGACGTCAGAGATTTTGCTTCTGTTACCGCCGCGGTGAAACGCGCGAAGAAGATTGAAGGCAAAATCGATATTCTGGTCAACAATGCGGGGGTTTGTCGCCTCGGCAACTTCCTTGATATGAGCGATGAAGATCGCGATTTCCACATTGATATCAACATTAAAGGTGTCTGGAACGTGACGAAAGCCGTTCTGCCGGAGATGATTGCGCGCAAAGATGGGCGTATCGTAATGATGTCATCAGTGACTGGCGATATGGTTGCCGATCCGGGTGAGACGGCCTATGCGCTGTCGAAAGCCGCGATCATCGGTTTGACCAAATCCCTGGCGGTGGAATACGCGCAGTCCGGCATTCGCGTTAATGCTATTTGCCCGGGCTACGTTCGTACGCCGATGGCAGAGAATATCGCGCGTCAATCTAACCCGGAAGATCCTGAATCCGTATTAGTCGAAATGGCGAAAGCGATCCCGATGCGCCGTTTGGCCTGCCCGCTCGAAGTCGGTGAACTGGCGGCGTTTCTGGCGTCGGATGAGTCCAGTTACTTAACTGGCACGCAAAACGTGATTGATGGCGGCAGCACCCTGCCTGAAAGCGTTAGCGTCGGCGTCTGATTGATGCCGGTCTCCTCCCCATGTGCAGGGGAGGAGGTACCTCTTATTCTCTTTTCAACTTTCAAATCATCAAACGGTATATAAAACCGTTACTCCTTTAGCGCTGGTTATAAATATGATGGCAAATAGAAAGTCATTAAATTTATAAGGGTGCGCAATGGCCGTTAACTTACTGAAAAAAAGAACCCTGACGCTGGCTGCAATGCTATTGCTGGTGGGTCAGGCGCAGGCAACGGAACTGCTGAACAGTTCATATGATGTTTCACGTGAGCTTTTTGCCGCCCTTAATCCATCGTTTGAACAGCAATGGGCGAAGGATAATGGCGGTGATAAACTGACGATTAAACAATCACATGCCGGGTCATCAAAACAAGCGCTGGCGATTCTGCAAGGGCTGAAAGCCGATGTGGTGACCTATAACCAGGTCACCGATGTGCAGATCCTGCATGACAAAGGCAAACTGATCCCCGCCGACTGGCAAAGTCGTCTGCCGAATAACAGCTCGCCGTTCTATTCCACCATGGGTTTCCTGGTGCGTAAGGGGAACCCGAAAAACATTCATGACTGGAATGACCTTGTGCGTTCTGATGTGAAACTGATTTTCCCGAACCCCAAAACCTCCGGTAACGCGCGCTATACCTATCTTGCGGCGTGGGGTGCTGCGGATAAAGCGGACGGTGGCGATAAAGCCAAAACCGAACAGTTCATGACCCAGTTTCTGAAAAACGTCGAAGTGTTTGATACCGGCGGTCGCGGTGCTACCACCACTTTTGCAGAGCGCGGATTGGGCGATGTGCTGATCAGCTTCGAATCAGAAGTGAACAACATTCGTAAACAGTATGAAGCGCAGGGTTTCGAAGTCGTTATTCCGAAAACCAATATCCTCGCCGAATTTCCGGTAGCCTGGGTAGATAAAAACGTGCAGGCCAACGGGACTGAAAAAGCGGCGAAAGCGTACCTGAACTGGTTGTACAGCCCACAGGCGCAAACCATCATTACCGATTTCTATTACCGCGTGAATAACCCGCAGCTGATGGACAAACAGCAAGATAAATTCCCGCAGACCGAACTTTTCCGCGTGGAAGACAAGTTTGGTTCATGGCCTGAGGTCATGAAAACGCACTTTGTCAGCGGCGGTGAACTGGACAAACTGTTGGCGGCGGGGCGTAAGTAAATGTTTGCTGTTTCTTCCCGACGCGTGCTGCCTGGCTTCACCTTAAGCCTGGGCACCAGCTTACTTTTTGTCTGCCTGATATTGCTGCTGCCGCTTAGCGCGCTGGTGATGCAATTGGCGCAAATGAGCTGGGCACAATACTGGGATGTAATTACCAACCCGCAGGTGGTAGCGGCTTATAAAGTGACGCTGCTGTCGGCATTTGTGGCATCGATTTTCAACGGCCTGTTTGGCTTGCTGATGGCGTGGATCTTGACCCGCTATCGCTTTCCGGGCCGTTCGCTGCTGGATGCGTTGATGGATCTGCCGTTTGCGTTGCCAACGGCGGTAGCAGGTCTGACGCTGGCGTCGTTGTTTTCGGTCAACGGTTTCTACGGTGAGTGGCTGGCGAAGTTTGATATCAAGGTGACCTACACCTGGCTCGGTATCGCGGTGGCGATGGCGTTTACCAGCATTCCGTTTGTGGTGCGAACCGTGCAGCCTGTGCTGGAAGAGTTAGGCCCGGAATATGAAGAAGCCGCAGAAACGCTCGGTGCCACGCGCTGGCAGAGCTTTCGTAAAGTGGTGCTGCCGGAGCTGTCTCCTGCGCTGGTGGCGGGCGTTGCGCTTTCGTTTACCCGCAGCCTCGGTGAGTTTGGCGCGGTTATCTTTATCGCTGGGAACATCGCATGGAAAACGGAAGTGACCTCGCTGATGATTTTTGTTCGGCTACAGGAGTTTGACTACCCGGCCGCCAGCGCGATTGCCTCTGTGATCCTCGGGGCGTCATTGCTGCTGCTGTTTTCGATTAACACCCTGCAAAGTCGCTTTGGTCGACGCGTGGTAGGTCACTGATGGCAGACATTACTCAATTGAAACACTATGGCGCACCCCGCATTAACTGGGGGAAATGGTTTCTGATCGGGACTGGTATGTTGGTGTCAGCGTTTATTTTGCTGGTGCCGATGATTTACATCTTCGTGCAGGCGTTCAGCAAGGGATTAATGCCGGTATTACAGAATCTGGCCGACCCGGACATGCTGCACGCTATCTGGCTGACGGTGCTGATTGCGCTGATTGCTGTACCAGTGAACCTGGTGTTTGGCGTGCTGCTGGCGTGGCTGGTGACCCGTTTTAACTTCCCTGGACGTCAGCTATTGCTGACCTTACTGGATATTCCTTTTGCCGTTTCGCCGGTGGTCGCCGGCCTGGTGTATCTGCTGTTTTACGGCTCTAACGGTCCGCTGGGGGGATGGCTGGATGAACACAATCTGCAAATTATGTTTGCCTGGCCGGGAATGGTGCTGGTCACAGTATTCGTCACCTGTCCGTTTGTGGTGCGTGAACTGGTGCCGGTGATGTTAAGCCAGGGCAGCAATGAAGACGAAGCGGCGGTTCTGCTTGGCGCATCCGGTTGGCAGATGTTCCGCCGCGTGACGTTGCCGAATATTCGTTGGGCGTTGCTGTACGGCGTGGTGCTGACCAACGCCCGTGCGATTGGCGAGTTTGGTGCGGTATCGGTGGTTTCCGGCTCGATTCGCGGCGAAACCTTGTCCCTGCCGCTACAGATTGAATTACTGGAGCAGGACTACAACACCGTCGGCTCTTTTACCGCTGCGGCGTTATTAACGCTGATGGCGATTATTACCCTGTTTTTGAAGAGCATGTTGCAATGGCGCCTGGAAAACCAGGAGAAACGCGCGCAGCAGGAGGAAAATCATGAGCATTGAGATTGCCAATATTAAGAAGTCTTTTGGTCGCACCCAGGTGCTGAACGATATCTCGCTGGATATTCCTTCGGGTCAGATGGTCGCGCTACTGGGGCCATCCGGCTCGGGTAAAACCACGCTGCTGCGCATCATTGCCGGGCTGGAGCATCAGTCCAGCGGGCATATCCGTTTTCACGGTACTGACGTCAGTCGTCTGCATGCCCGCGACCGTAAGGTGGGATTCGTGTTCCAGCATTATGCGCTGTTTCGCCATATGAGCGTTTTCGACAACATCGCTTTTGGCCTGACGGTTCTGCCACGGCGTGAGCGTCCGAATGCGGCGGCTATCAAAGCAAAAGTTACCCAACTGCTGGAGATGGTTCAATTGGCTCATCTGGCTGACCGTTTCCCGGCGCAGCTTTCCGGCGGGCAAAAACAGCGTGTGGCGTTGGCGCGTGCGCTGGCGGTAGAGCCGCAGATTCTGCTGCTCGACGAGCCGTTTGGCGCGCTCGATGCTCAGGTACGTAAAGAGCTGCGTCGCTGGCTGCGTCAGTTGCATGAAGAGCTGAAGTTCACCAGCGTGTTTGTTACTCACGATCAGGAGGAAGCGACAGAAGTTGCAGACCGCGTGGTGGTGATGAGCCAGGGCCATATCGAACAGGCTGATGCGCCCGATCTGGTATGGCGCGAACCGGCTACCCGTTTTGTGCTCGAGTTTATGGGCGAGGTTAACCGCCTGCAGGGGACGATTCGCGGTGGACAATTCCACGTCGGCGCACACCGCTGGCCGCTGGGCTATACGCCAGGCTATCAGGGACCGGTGGATCTGTTCCTGCGTCCGTGGGAAGTGGACGTCAGCCGCCGTACCAGTCTTGATTCACCGCTGCCGGTTCAGGTGCTGGAAGCCAGTCCGAAAGGTCACTACACCCAATTAGTTGTGCAACCGTTGGGGTGGTATAACGAACCACTGACAGTGGTCATGCAGGGGGATGATTCCCCGAGTCGCGGCGAGCGCCTGTTTGTTGGGCTGCAAAATGCACGTCTGTATAACGGCGACCAGCGTATTGAAACGCGTGAAGAGGAACTTGCTCTGGCGCAAAGTGCCTGATAGGTTAAAAAGTATGTTTATCGCCCGGTAAGCGCTGCGCCCCCGGGCTTTTTTACGAGCTTAAAACGTGAACACATTAGAACAAACAATTGGCAATACGCCTCTGGTGAAATTACAACGTCTGACGCCGGATAACGGTAGTGAAATTTGGGTCAAGCTGGAAGGCAATAATCCCGCGGGTTCGGTGAAAGACCGCGCCGCGTTGTCGATGATCGTCGAAGCGGAAAAGCGTGGAGAAATTAAGCCTGGCGACGTGCTAATTGAGGCCACCAGCGGCAACACCGGCATTGCGCTGGCGATGATCGCCGCGCTGAAAGGCTATCGTATGAAGCTTCTGATGCCAGACAACATGAGTCAGGAGCGCCGTGCGGCGATGCGAGCCTACGGCGCTGAACTGGTTCTGGTGACCAAAGAGCAGGGGATGGAAGGGGCGCGCGATTTAGCCCTTGAGATGGCGCAGCGTGGCGAAGGTAAACTGCTCGATCAGTTTAATAATCCTGATAACCCGTATGCGCATTACACCACGACCGGACCCGAAATCTGGCAGCAGACGTCAGGACGTATCACTCATTTCGTCTCCAGCATGGGGACCACCGGCACCATAACCGGTGTGTCGCGTTTTCTGCGCGAGCAGGAAAAACCGGTTACTATCGTGGGTCTGCAGCCGGAAGAGGGCAGCAGTATTCCGGGAATCCGCCGCTGGCCAGCGGAGTATATGCCGGGCATTTTTAACGCCTCGCTGGTGGATGAAGTGCTGGATATTCATCAGAACGATGCGGAAAACACCATGCGTGAACTGGCCGTTCGCGAAGGCATTTTCTGCGGTGTCAGCTCTGGCGGCGCGGTGGCCGGTGCGCTACGCGTGGCGCGTGCGACGCCGGGAGCTGTGGTGGTGGCGATCATCTGCGATCGCGGCGATCGCTATCTTTCAACCGGTGTCTTTGGTGAAGAGCACTTCAACCAGGGGTTGGGGATTTAACTGGTAGGCCTGATAAGCGTAGCGCCATCAGGCAACCGCCTGGCACGATGGCTGGATAAGCTGTTGCGTGTTTTATCCAGCCTGAGATGATCCATCGTTACGTTTTTCCACCAGCTTATCAAGGAATTGCCACAGCTTCTCATTCATCTGTTGGTAATCCCATGCGCGCATCTCTTCAGCAGAGCGGATGAAACGCTTCCCTTTGGCTTCGGCCAGCTCCTGCTCTGAGTGCTGAATTAATCCTTCGACCGCTTCGGCGGTAAATTCCATATGACACTGAAAACCATAGACGAAATTACCGTATTGTACGATTTGTCGCGGGCAGCCAACGCTTGTGGCGAGAATTGTCGCCTGGTCGGTTAATCCCGGCATATCGTTGTGCCAGTGACCGACGGTAAGCGGTGAACCAAAATGGCTGAACAACGGATGCTGTTGGCCTGCTTCGGTCAGGGCGATCGGGTAGTGACCAATCTCTTTTTCCGGGCTCTGGCATACTTTCGCGCCCAGCGCTTCGCCGATTAACTGCGACCCCAAACAGATCCCCACCACGATTTTACGTGCCGCAATCGCCTGGTTGATCAGATGCTGCTCGGCCTGAGCGTCAAAGTATGGACACTCTGCAAGCGTGGTCCGGAGTGACTGCGGACCGCCAAATACCACCAGCATATCGAAGCCATCGGCGTTAGCGGGAACCTTTTCTCCGACGTAAACGTGCGACCAGGTGATGGTATAGCCGCGTGATTCGGCCCACGGCAGATACGCGCCAGCAGATTCAAAGGACTCATGAATAACAAAATGAACTCGCACTTTTTCTCTCCTGTTAGCGCTTTAGCGCCTGATGGATATCACTCGCCAGCTTATCAATGTCGCTGTCTGATAATGTTGACAGCGTAATGCGCAGGCCGTGCGCAGGGGTATTAACGCCAAATACTTCACCTTCGCGTACCAGCCAACCGGATTTTGCCAGCGCAAAAGCGGTCGCCTGGCTGTTATCTTCCAGCGGCAGCCACAGATTGAGACCATCCCCGACCGGCAGCGCAATGCCATGTTGCAGTAGGGCGGCCGTCAGCTTTTGCTGCTGGGCGGCGTAAAATTGCTGGGTTTGTGCCAGCGTATGCTGGTAATCCTTGTCACTAAGACAAGCGCAGACTAAATCCTGAAGCAAATGGCTGACCCACTGACTGCCGGAGTTGAGCCTCAAACGCAGTTTCCCGGAAGTGAGCGGATCGCTGGCCACAATGGCCAGACGTAAATCCGGGCCTAACGTTTTAGACATCGAACGGACAACAGCCCAGTGGGTGGTTTCTTTCGCAATCACTGGATACCAACGGCAAGCGGACAGCAGCGCAAAGTGGTCGTCGACGATTACCAGCGTCTGCGGATAACGGGCCAGGATTTCCTGCAATTGCGCCGCGCGGGATGCGCTCAGGCTGCATCCCGTCGGGTTATGAGCGCGCGGCGTCAGAATCACCGCCCGTGCGCCTTTCTGTAGCGCAGTTTCCAGCATGTCTGGTTGCATGCCTTCGTGGTCAACATTGACAGGGTTTGCTGAGAATCCGGCATAACGCAGCATGTTAATGCTGCTCAAAAAGCATGGATCTTCTACGACAACGCTATCACCAGGCAGTAAATGTGCGCACAGCAGACGTTCAATGGCGTCAATAGCGCCGCTGGTGATATCGATTTCTCCCTTGCCTGGGACGGCTTCCTGCATCCATTGCGTGGCCCACGCCTTAAGATCGGGGGATACGGCGGCATCGCCGTATAAACGCGGATTCTTATTTATTTTCACGAAATAACGGCTAAGGTCTGGAAGACGCGAAGGCGCTGGATTACTGCCGGAAAGATCGACAAGCGCGGTATCCGGATTGCCACCTTCCAGCGCAACGGGGGTAGAAATTTCTTTGATCACCGTGCCATTGCGTCCAAGGCTCTGCGCCAGTCCGGAGGTGACAAGGCGTTTATAAGCCGCCGCGACAGTATTACGGTTAACGTTCAATGCTGTTGCCAGTTCACGCACTGGCGGCAATGTTTCTCCTGCTGCCAACGTGCCTGTAGCGACATGTTGACGAATACTGTCAAAAATTTCGTTAGCGGTTTTTCCGTCGATCATTATTGACCTATGACAAAATGAATTTTAGCATATGACGATAATAGTGAGGCGTAAGCCCGCTGTCCAGCGAGAGGAGAGATTTATGGAGCAGGGGAGTGATATTCAGTCAGTGCTCTTCGACGACAAGCATCGGGCGCTACAGACCGATATCGTCGCCGTCCAGTCACAGGTGGTGTATGGCAGCGTAGGCAACAGCATCGCCGTTCCGGCCATTAAAGCGCAGGGATTACGCGTGACGGCAGTCCCAACGGTGCTGTTCAGCAATACCCCGCATTATGAAACCTTTTACGGCGGTATTATTCCGCCCGACTGGTTTAGCGGGTATCTCCGCGCCTTAAATGAGCGCGATGCCTTACGCGAGCTGAAGGCGGTGACCACGGGCTATATGGGTAGCGCAAAGCAAATCGCTCTGTTAGCAAAGTGGCTGAAAACGTTACAGATTACGCATCCAGGACTGTGCATATTGGTCGACCCAGTGATGGGCGATACGGACAGCGGCATGTACGTAAAAGCCGAAATTCCGCAGGCCTACCGTCAGCACCTGCTGCCGCTGGCTCAGGGGTTGACGCCGAATGTGTTTGAGCTGCAAATGCTGAGTGGAAAACCATGTAGTACGCTTGATGAAGCCATAACGGCGGCGCAATCTCTGCTTACCGAAACGCTGAAATGGGTAGTGATTACCAGTGCGCCGGGGAATACCGAAGAGATTATCAACGTTGCGGTGGTAACGGCTGAAACGGTTGAGGTGCTCGCACATCCGCGGGTGAAAACAGATCTGAAGGGGACTGGCGATCTGTTTTGTGCTGAGCTGGTGAGCGGTATTGTATTGGGTAAAAGGCTGACAACTGCGACGCACGATGCTGCACAGCGTGTGCTGGACGTGATGACGTGGACGCACCAGTGCGGTTGTGATGAGTTAATTCTGCCTCCGGCAGGGGAGGCGCGATGAAGAGTTACCGGCTGGTGGTTCGCCAGAATGGGCGTATGGTTGGACATTTTGATACCAGTGGGACAACGGCGCTGGAAGATATCTGCGTGGCGCGGGCCATGTTTGGCATTGCGGGTGGTTACGACTGTGAGCTGTTGGTGGCGGATTCGGAACGACGGGTGCTGGAGAGCGGGCCGGAGGGGATGAAAATCCTGATGCGCGAGGCGTATTATCGCCCGATGACCGCGCACATTTAATGGCGGATGAGGTGTATAAAAAAATGGCGCCAATCGGCGCCATTCTTCTCTGCGGCAAGAATTATTTCTTGATGCGGATAACCGGAGTTTCACCCACGGTCACGCTACCGGACAGTTTGATCAGTTCTTTGATTTCGTCCATGTTGGAGATAACAACCGGAGTCAGGGTAGACTTGGCTTTTTCTTCCAGCAGCGGCAGATCGAATTCAATAACCGGGTCGCCCACTTTCACGCGCTGACCTTCTTCAGCGATACGCTTAAAGCCTTCGCCTTTCAGTTCAACGGTATCAATACCGAAGTGAACAAACAGCTCAATGCCGCTGTCGGATTCGATAGAGAAAGCGTGGTTGGTTTCAAAGATTTTGCCGATGGTGCCGTCTACAGGGGCAACCATTTTGTTACCGGTTGGTTTGATAGCAATGCCATCACCAACGATTTTTTCAGCAAAAACTACATCCGGCACGTCTTCGATGTTGACGATCTCGCCAGAGAGCGGAGCAACAATCTCAATAGTTCCGGTGTCTTTCTTATCATCAGAAACCAGAGATTTCAGTTTATCGAACAAACCCATGATCTTCTCCTAAGCAGTAAATTGGGCCGCATCTCGTGGATTAGCAGATTGTTTTTTCTTCAATGAACTTGTTAACCAGCGTCATTAACTCGTCCGTTGTCGGTTGAGCAAGAGCCTGCTCTGCTAACACCTTCGCATCTTCGAAGTTCGTGTTACGGATAATCTTCTTAATGCGCGGGATAGAAATGGCGCTCATAGAGAATTCGTCCAGACCCATCCCCAGCAACAGAAGTGTAGCACGTTCGTCGCCTGCAAGCTCACCACACATGCCAGTCCATTTGCCTTCAGCATGAGAAGCATCAATAACTTGCTTGATCAGCGTCAGCACAGATGGCGACATCGGTTGGTAAAGGTGTGAAATCATATCATTACCACGGTCAACTGCCAGGGTGTACTGCGTTAAATCATTGGTGCCGATACTAAAGAAATCAACTTCTTTGGCTAAATGACGTGCAATTGTTGCCGCAGCCGGTGTTTCCACCATCACGCCAATCTCAATGCTTTCGTCAAATGCTTTACCTTCGTCGCGCAGTTCCTGTTTGTAGATTTCGATCTCTTTGCGCAGTGCGCGCACTTCTTCAACAGAGATGATCATAGGGAACATGATGCGCAGTTTGCCGAAAGCAGAGGCGCGCAAGATAGCGCGAACCTGGTCACGCAGGATCTCTTTACGATCCATGGCGATACGTACGGCACGCCAGCCCAGGAACGGGTTCTCTTCTTTCGGGAAGTTCATATACGGCAGCTCTTTATCACCGCCGATGTCCATGGTACGGACGATGACTGCCTGAGAGCCACAGGCTTCAGCTACGGCTTTATACGCAGCAAACTGTTCTTCTTCAGTCGGCAGCGATTCACGGTCCATGAACAGGAATTCGGTGCGGTACAGACCCACACCTTCGGCGCCATTACGCTCAGCGCCTTCAACGTCACGAACGGTACCGATGTTGGCGCAGACTTCAACCTGATGTCCGTCCAGCGTGATAGCGGGGAGATCTTTCAGCTTAGCGAGTTCCGCTTTCTCGGTCGCAACCTGCTCCTGAACGGCGCGCAGTTGTTCAATAACGTCGTTGGTCGGATTGACGTAAACCTGGTTGTTTACGGCATCCAGAATCAGATAGTCGTCGTTTTTAACCTGAGAGGTGACGCTACCCGTACCGACGATGGCAGGCAGTTCCAGAGAACGCGCCATGATAGAGGTATGGGAAGTCCGTCCACCCGCGTCAGTAATGAAACCCAGCACCTTGTTCAGGTTCAGCTGTGCGGTTTCTGACGGGGTCAGGTCTGCGGCTACCAGGATGACTTCTTCCTGAATAGCGCTGAGGTCGATAATTGCCAGACCCAGAATGTTACGCAGCAGGCGTTTACCGATGTCACGTACGTCGGCCGCACGTTCTTTCAGGTATTCATCATCCAGCTCTTCCAGGGCAGTGGCCTGTCCTTCGATAACTTCATGCGCAGCTGCATCAGCCGTCATGTGCTTATCTTTAATCAGGGCTATGATTTCCTGCTCCAGCTCCTCATCTTCGAGCAGCATGATATGCCCTTCAAAGATGGCTTCTTTTTCTTCACCGAACGTTTCACCAGCTTTGGTTTTGATCGCTTCCAGTTGCGCAGATGCCTTGGCACGACCGCTCAGAAAACGTTCAACTTCCTGATCAACCTTGTCGGCAGAAATTTTTTTCCGGTCAATGACGATCTCGTCTTCTTTCAGCAGCAATGCTTTACCGAAAGCGATACCCGGGGATGCTAAAATGCCTGAAATCATAACCCTACCTTACTTGTGACTGATATTTAAAAGAACTCGTTGAACTTACTCGAGTTCAGCCATCAGTTTAACCAGATGCTCAACTGCTTTCTGCTCGTCTTCACCTTCTGCGGACAGGGTAACAACGGTACCCTGAGTCAGGCCCAGAGTCTGCAGTTTAAACAGGCTTTTGGCGCTAGCGCTTTTGCCGTTGGAAGTCACAGTAATATCAGAAGTAAAGCCTTTTGCTTCTTTAACAAACTGAGCAGCAGGGCGAGTATGCAGACCGTTCGGAGCGGTAATGGTAACTTCTTGCTGGAACATTATATTTCCCCAACTTATAGGTTTAGTGTTGTGGAACTAAAGTCTAGCCTGGCGGTTCAACTTTAGCCTGTATTGTTAGCATCGGCGTAAACTGGACGCGACACAAAAGGAGTTCGGTGCAATCCGTTGCTGGCAACTTCTTGCCGCTGACGTTTCGTTCGTCATTAAACATTATGCCGCGAAAGGAAGAGTTGAACCAAATCATAAAATCGATTCAGCTAGCGCTTTTCCTGTAACGATTAATTTCGCGCATCAAAATAATTAGCTTGGTTAAATACCAGTTCTGGAGGGTTGAATCAATGCCAGGCGAGTTGAAACTTTGAAGCAGACCACAAAAAAGCACCCAAAAGGGTGCTTTTTTACGCGTTTTTAACATGCTGGCATTACTGTTGCAGTTCTTTCTCTGTGAAGAGATCGGCAAACAGTGCAGTGCTCAGATAACGCTCACCCGATGACGGTAGAATAACCACTATATTCTTATTGGTAAAGGTTTCATCTTCCTGCAGCTTAAGCGCGGCAGCAACGGCTGCACCAGAAGAGATGCCCGCCAAAATACCTTCTTCTTCCATCAGGCGACGCGCAGTAGAGATTGCCTCATCATTGGTGATGGCGACGACTTTATCGATAAGCTTCAGATCGAGGTTGCCTGGAATGAAGCCCGCGCCAATTCCCTGGATTTTATGTGGACCCGGTTTCAGCTCCTCACCCGCCAGCGCCTGGGCGATAACCGGGGAGTCGGTCGGCTCTACCGCGACGGTGATCAGATCCGTTTTACCTTTGGTGCCTTTAATGTAACGGCTTACGCCAGTCAGCGTACCACCGGTACCTACACCGGAAATAAAGACATCAACCTGACCATCGGTATCTTCCCAGATTTCCGGGCCGGTGGTTTTTTCGTGGATTTCCGGGTTCGCCGGGTTGCTGAACTGCTGCAGCAGCAGGAATTTTTCCGGATCGCTGGCGACAATTTCTTCAGCTTTCTGGATTGCGCCCTTCATCCCTTTTGCGCCTTCAGTCAGGACCAGATTCGCACCCAAAGCCTTCAACAGCTTGCGGCGCTCAATGCTCATTGTTTCCGGCATGGTCAAGGTCAGTTTGTAGCCACGGGCGGCAGCAACGTAGGCCAGTGCTATCCCTGTGTTGCCGCTGGTTGGCTCTACCAGTTCAACGCCAGGTTTCAGTACACCACGTTTTTCGGCATCCCAAATCATATTGGCACCGATACGGCATTTGACGCTAAAGCTGGGGTTACGTGATTCCACCTTCGCCAGAATGCGTCCGTTACCGATACGGTTCAGTCGAACCAGCGGCGTATGACCGATAGTCAGCGAGTTATCTTCAAAAATCTTACTCATGGCCTGTCCTTAACTGTATGAAATTGGGATACCGCTTCAGCATACCTGTTGAGAATGTATGGGGAAGTAAGGAATTCGCATATCTATATGCTGATGAGAAATAATGCTTTGCAGTATGGAATAAGAGCGGGCATAAGCCAGCCCGCTTTTACACATTTTTGCATTACTTCCATAACGCATGCTTATCACGATAGCAGTCTACCCACATCGCCGTGGCACCACAAACTGCCACCGGCATGATGAACAGATTGAGTACCGGAATCATGGTGAATAGGCTGGTCAACGCACCAAACTGCATATTGGTCACCTTACGCGTGCGCAGCGCGACGCGCATTTCCTTAAAAGGAACTTTGTGGTTATCAAATGGATAATCGCAGTATTGAATAGCCAGCATCCATGCGCTGAACAGGAACCATAGTACCGGGGCGACGGTCTGCCCAATGCCCGGAATAAAATAGAGGATCAGCAACACGAAAGCGCGCGGGAGATACCATGCCAGCTTTTGCCATTCACGTTTCATAATGCGCGGAAGGTCTTTCATGATGCCGAGAACGCCTGTATCGGGAGGCGTTGCGCCCGTCAAGCGCGCTTCCAGCTGTTCCGCCAGCAGGCCGTTAAACGGCGCAGCAATCCAGTTGGCAAGGGTGGAGAACAGGTAACCGAACACCAACAGTACGGAGAGGGTTACAATCGGCCACAGTAAATAGCTGAGCCACTGTAGCCAGTCAGGGACGTGGCTCATCAGCGCGGGGATCCAGCTACCGAGTTGAGTAAATAACCACCAGAATGCGCCGCCCATCAGCAGGATATTCACCAGTAAAGGCAGAATAACAAAACGACGAATACCCGGTTGGGTGATGAGCTTCCATCCCTGGGAAAAGTAATAAAGGCCGCTGCGAGGTACAACTGCAGATGATGAAACCATGGTCAGGACATACTCCTTGTTATAAAAGCTCTGGTAAACTTTGCGTATCTTACCGGGTTGTTGAGCGTTAAGCTGTTCGGAAATGTTCGAAAAAACAGCAAAAAGCACAATTTTGTTCATCTTTATGCTGTGAAAGCCAAGAGTACACTTGCACTTGGCGTAATCGACAAATACTCTTAGTGAGTAAATGTTTGCCGTGGTGGCAAGGTGTTAGAACAACAGAGAATATAATGATGCAGGATTTGCGTCTGATATTAATCATTGTTGGCGCGATCGCCATAATCGCTTTACTGGTACATGGTTTTTGGACTAGCCGTAAAGAGCGGTCTTCTATATTCCGCGATCGCCCACTGAAACGCATGAAGTCTAAACGTGAAGACGAGGATTCGTTCGACGACAACGTCGAGGAAGACGAAGGCGTGGGCGAAGTTCGCGTTCATCGTGTGAATCATGCTCCCGGTAATGCGCAGGAACATGGTGTTCCTCCTCAGTCGCCGCAACACCAGTACCAGCCGCCTTATGCGTCTGCTCAGCCGCGTCAACCCGCGCAGCAGCCTGCGCAAGCGCCGGTACCGCCGCCGCATGTTCAACAGCCGCAGCCTGTGCAACCGCAGCAGCCGGTGCAACATCAGCCTGTTCCGCAGCAACCTGTCCAGCAGCCGATGCAGCATCAGCCCGTTGCGCCTCAGGTCCAGCAGTCCGTGCAGCCAGCGCCGCAGACCTTCCAGCCAGCAGAGCCTGTCGTTGAACATCAGCCGCAGCCTGAGCCGGTCGTTGAAGAAGCGCCTGTTGCTGAAAAACCGCAGCCTAAAGAGACGGTCATCATTATGAACGTTGCGGCTCATCATGGCAGCGAACTCAACGGAGAAGTGCTGCTCAATAGCATTCAGCAGGCCGGTTTTAAATTTGGCGATATGAATATTTTTCATCGTCATTTGAGCCCGGATGGCAGCGGTCCGTCGCTGTTTAGCCTTGCTAATATGGTTAACCCGGGGACATTTGACCCCGAAATGACAGGCGACTTCAGTACTCCTGGCGTAACTATTTTTATGCAGGTTCCGTCCTATGGGGACGAGCTGCAAAACTTTAAGCTGATGCTGCAGTCAGCACAGCACATTGCCGATGAAGTTGGCGGTGTGGTGCTCGACGATCAACGTCGCATGATGACGCCGCAGAAACTGCGCGAGTATCAGGACCGCATCCGCGAAGTTAAAGAATCTCGCGCCTGATTTTCCTCTGGCGTGACATCTCCTTGCTAAACCCCCGCCTGTCGGGGGTTTTTTATCATTGATGGTGCGATATGGAATCAATCGAACAACAACTGACTGAACTGCGAACCACGCTTCGCCATCATGAGTATCTCTACCATGTGATGGACGCGCCGGAAATTCCCGATGCGGAATACGATCGTCTGCTGCGCGAACTCCGCGAGCTGGAAGCGCAGCATCCGGACCTTATTACACCCGACTCGCCAACACAACGCGTTGGTGCCGCTCCGTTAACGGCGTTCAGCCAGATTCGCCATGAAGTGCCCATGCTGTCGCTGGATAACGTATTTGATGAAGAGAGTTTTCTCGCCTTCAACAAACGCGTACAGGATCGGCTAAAGCGTACGGATAAGCTGACCTGGTGCTGTGAGCTGAAGCTTGACGGGCTGGCGGTGAGTATTCTCTACGAAAACGGTGTACTAGTTAGCGCCGCAACGCGCGGCGATGGCACCACCGGGGAAGACATCACCTCAAACGTGCGTACCATCCGCGCGATCCCGTTAAAACTGCACGGCGATAACATTCCGACACGTCTGGAAGTGCGCGGTGAGGTGTTCCTGCCGCAGGCCGGATTTGAAAAAATTAACGACGAAGCCCGCCGCACTGGTAACAAAGTGTTTGCTAACCCACGTAACGCGGCGGCTGGGTCATTGCGTCAGCTCGATCCACGTATTACAGCGAAGCGACCGCTTACTTTCTTCTGCTATGGCGTTGGCGTACTGGAAGGCGGTGAGCTGCCTGATACCCATCTGGGTCGTCTGCTGCAATTTAAAGCGTGGGGACTGCCGGTGAGCGACAGAGTGGCGCTTTGCGACTCTCCGGAGGAAGTACTTGCTTACTATCATAATGTTGAAGAAGACCGACCGACGCTGGGATTCGATATTGACGGCGTGGTGATCAAAGTCAACTCCATGGCCTTGCAGGAACAACTGGGTTTTGTTGCCCGCGCGCCGCGCTGGGCGGTGGCCTTTAAGTTTCCGGCTCAGGAGCAGATGACCTTTGTCCGCGATGTTGAGTTTCAGGTTGGACGTACAGGGGCAATTACGCCCGTTGCCCGCCTTGAGCCAGTGCAGGTGGCCGGGGTGCTGGTCAGTAACGCAACGTTGCATAACGCTGACGAAATAGAACGGCTGGGTTTGCGTATTGGCGACAAAGTCGTTATTCGCCGTGCGGGCGATGTCATCCCGCAGGTGGTGAATGTCGTACTTTCCGAGCGTCCGGAAGATACGCGCGAAATCGAGTTTCCAACCCATTGTCCGGTTTGTCACTCTGATGTTGAACGGGTGGAAGGCGAAGCAGTTACTCGTTGTACCGGAGGTTTAATCTGCGGGGCGCAGCGTAAGGAATCGTTGAAACACTTCGTTTCTCGCCGGGCGTTGGACGTTGACGGCATGGGCGACAAAATTATCGATCAACTGGTTGAGAAAGAGTATGTCCACACGCCTGCGGATCTCTTCACGTTGACCGCCGGTAAGCTGACCGGTCTTGATCGAATGGGGCCGAAGTCGGCGCAAAACGTAGTGAATGCGCTGGAAAAAGCGAAAGAGACCACATTTGCTCGTTTCCTCTATGCGCTGGGTATTCGTGAAGTCGGCGAAGCTACAGCTGCAGGTCTGGCGGCATATTTCGGCACGCTTGAGGCGTTGGAAGCGGCCTCTATTGAAGAGCTGCAAAAAGTGCCAGATGTCGGCATCGTGGTAGCGACGCACGTGTTTAATTTCTTCGCCGAAGAAAGCAACCGTGAGGTGATAGTGCAACTTCTGGCGCAAGGGATCCACTGGCCTGCGCCGGTGGTTATCAACGCTGAAGAAATCGACAGCCCGTTCGCAGGCAAAACGATTGTGCTGACCGGGAGCCTGAGCCTTATGTCGCGCGATGATGCCAAAGCTCGACTCACCGAGCTGGGCGCAAAAGTGGCGGGGAGCGTGTCGAAGAAAACCGATCTAGTGATTGCTGGGGAAGCGGCGGGTTCGAAGCTGGCAAAAGCGCAGGAGTTGGGCATTGCAGTGATCGACGAAGCTGAAATGATCCGCTTGCTGGGTGCTTGAGATGGAAAAAGAGCAGCTGGTAGAGATCGCCAATACCGTCATGCCCTTTGGCAAATATAAAGGGCGTCGGCTGATTGATGTCCCGGAAGAGTATCTGCTGTGGTTTGCCCGCAAGGATGAATTTCCGCCGGGCAAACTTGGGGAGCTGATGCAAATCACGCTGCTGATTAAAACTGAGGGGCTGACGCAGCTGGTTCAGCCCCTGAAACGCCCACTTTAGGCCTTCGCGGCGCGGCTCTTCTGCTGCGCCTGCAGCGCGTCCGTCTGTTGTTTGTAGCGACGCGCCAGCACGGCGCACACCATCAGCTGAATTTGGTGGAAAATCATCAATGGCAATACCATCATACCGATCACCGACGTCGGGAACAGGATGTTTGCCATGGGGATCCCATTCGCCAGACTTTTCTTCGATCCACAGAATACAATCGTGATTTCATCGGCTTTGCTGAAACCGCATTTGCGCGCAACAAAGACGTTGATAGCAATCACGATGGCCAGCAATATGATGCTGACAACCACGATAAACAGCAGTGAACCTACCCCCACTTTGTGCCAGATCCCATTAACCACGGCTTCACTGAAGGCGGAGTAAACCACCAGTAAAATGGAAGATTGATCCGTTTTTGCAATCCATTTTTTATGCTGTGACACCCAGTTGCCAATCCACGGTCGCGAGAGATGACCCAGCACGAACGGCAGCAGCAGCTGCAGCATGATTTTCCCTACCTGTTCCAGGCTGCCTTCTGCGCCATGCATATTCATGACCAGGCCTACCAGCAGTGGCGAAAGAAAAATACCCAGTAAGCTGGAGGCCGAAGCTGAACACACGGCGGCGGCAACGTTACCACCTGCCATTGAGGTAAAGGCGATAGCCGATTGCACCGTGGCTGGCAAAATACACAGATACAGGAATCCGGTGTACAGCATCGGATCAACGTTGACGGGGGCCCACCAGGCGAACAGAACGCCCAGCACCGGGAAAACAACAAACGTGCTGCACATTACCCACAGATGCAAGCGCCAGTGGCTACCGCCGGCAATAATTGCCTCACGAGAGAGCTTGGCCCCGTGCATAAAAAACAGCAGGGCAATGGCGGCGGTGGTCAAGCCTTCAAAGAAAGGCACAAAGCCACCTTCGGCCGGGAAAAACGACGCCAGCAAAACGACGGTAATCAGCGTTATCGTGAACGGATCAAGAATACGAAAAAGTTTCATAAAGACTCCTGAAATTCGGTAGCAACATTTTGCGTTTTTCCGTTTGAGAAATAAAATTGATTTATTGCATCCATATATGAATCGAATAGATGAATTACTCTCTGCGTCAGTTGCGTATCTTTGTCACCGTCGCCCAGGCCAAAAGTTTTAGCCGGGCGGGGGATATTATTGGCTTAAGCCAGTCGGCGGTCAGCCATAGCGTTAAAGAGCTTGAAGCTCAGACGGGGGTGCGCTTATTGGACAGAACAACGCGGGAAGTGGTGCTGACGGAAGCCGGACACCAGCTGGCGACGCGGCTGGAACGTATTCTGGATGAGCTGCACAGCACGCTGCGCGAAGCCGGTCAGGTGGGAACGCAGTTAACCGGTACAGTACGGGTTGCCGCCAGCCAGACAATCTCTGCTCACCTTATTCCGCAGTGTATTGCCCAGAGCAATCAGCTTTATCCGGCAATCGATTTTGTGCTGCATGACCGGCCACAGCAGTGGGTACTGGAGAGTATTCGCCAGGGAGAAGTAGATTTTGGTATTGTGATTGATCCCGGGGCAGTGACCGATCTGCAATGTGAAGCCGTACTGTCCGAACCGTTCCTGCTGCTGTGTCGCCAGGATCATCCGTTGGCCCAACGTGAGTGGGTAAACTGGCAGGATTTGTACCACGAACGTCTGGTGTTACAGGATTACGCTTCCGGCAGTCGACCGCTGATCGATGCGGCGCTGGCCCATTTCTCCATTGATGCCAATATTGTTCAGGAGATTGGTCATCCCGCCACGCTGTTCCCAATGGTTGAAGCGGGGATTGGCATCAGCGTGCTGCCCGCGCTGGCGCTCCCCTTACCGCAGGGGAGTCATCTGCAGGTTAAGCGCCTGACGCCGGTTGTTGAACGGCAGCTGATGCTGGCTCGACGTAAAAACCGCTCTTTATCAACCGCGGCTCAGGCGCTGTGGGATGTGGTGCGTATGCAGGCCAGTGCATTAACCGCCGGTCGTGCCCGCGATCCGCTGTATCAGATTTAATTATCTGTCCGACTGGGTTAATGTGTTAGAACAAGTATTTAAGAGAATAAATAATACCATCCTGCAGGAATGATTCTCCCAGTTTATTATCTGCGTAACGATACTGAATACCTGCGGTAAGATGCGGCGTCGCATTCCACCAGAAAGCGACTGCGCCGTTGATTCCGTCCTTACCGCCATTACCTGCCGCGTAGGTTTCATTGCGGTCAAATTCGTATTCGTTCCAGTTCGTTACGCTGAATTTCTCGCTGCCGAGCGAGAAGCTATATCCGGCCACCCAGCCTATTACATAACCATTATCCCCAGTATAATATGTCTGATAGGTATAACGTTTGGCAAAGAAGGGCTTAAACCAATACCCATTGCCTGTGAAATTATAACCTAACCCATAGAGAAACATATCATCATGGAAGTTAGCACGATTCGGCGAACCATAAGTTCCGTAAGCATGGAGATAGAGGTTTAACCCTGTATCACCAAGATAGATACGGTTGGTATTTTTGAAAGTGTAACGCTGTTCGCTGCCGGGTTTAGCGTGACGGCCATTGTAGAAATTCTCCCAATCGAAGAAGCCGTACATTTCTCCCCAGCTAAAGTTCGCTCCGCCTTCAAGCTCCAGATACCCAAAGTCATCTTTGTGTGATTTTTTACTGGTTTTTTCTGTAGTCTCTGATGTCCAGTCGAGATAATGCAGGCCGATATCGGCAAATCCACTTTTATATTCCGCATGGGATAGTGCGGGAATAATGAGTAAAGATGAGAGTGTCAGAGTAAAGAATTTTTTCATAGCATATTTCCCTATGCCAATAGTTATTAACAGGTTAATTAAAAAAGTGATTTATAAAAATATAAACAGCATATTGTTAAGATAAAGAGTAGATAACTACCAATACTGTTTTGCCTCTTTATTAATACAGAAGCGATCTAAATCCATCGATATCAAATGACTATTGATAGCACGTGAAAAGTGTATTGGTCAGCACAGGTCGAAGGTCGTTATAAAAAGGAGTCAAATTTAAACCGATAGAACAAGGATACTTATGTCTCACGCTCTTTTTTCTCATAATCCTGAGTATTGTGTTGATATTATTCGTGCATATGCACCGGAATTTACCCCGCGAATCGCGTTTATTTTGGGTTCTGGCCTGGGTGCGCTGGCGGAGCAAATTGAGAATGCGGTCGCCATCTCCTATGAAAAACTTCCCGGTTTTCCTGTGAGTACCGTTCACGGTCATGCTGGAGAACTGGTACTCGGTCATCTGGCGGGTGTTCCTGTTGCTTGTATGAAAGGGCGTGGGCATTTTTACGAAGGTCGGGGCATGACGGTTATGACTGACGCCATTCGCACCCTGAAATTGCTGGGTTGTGAAGTATTGTTCTGTACAAATGCGGCAGGATCACTGCGTCCTGAAGTTGGCCCAGGAAGTCTGGTGGCGTTGTGCGATCACATTAACACTATGCCGGGTACGCCGATGGTTGGAGCGAATGATGAGCGTTTTGGCGATCGCTTTTTCTCGCTGGCAAATGCTTACGATGCAGATTACCGCGCCATTCTTCAGGTCGTTGCGGCAGAGGAGGGATTCCCCCTCACCCAAGGCGTATTTGTTTCTTATCCGGGTCCGAACTTCGAAACTGCGGCAGAAATACGCATGATGCAGATTATTGGCGGCGATGTGGTCGGAATGTCAGTGGTGCCGGAAGTTATTACCGCACGTCATTGTGGTCTCAAGGTCGTTGCCGTCTCTGCGATCACCAATCTGGCGGAAGGGTTAGGAGATGTAAAACTGTCCCATGCTCAGACGCTGGCTGCGGCTGAGCTGTCCCGTCAGAACTTTATTAATCTGATTTGCGGATTTTTACGCAAATTAGCCTAAACACACAATAACAAAGGCTCCTTTTGGGAGCCTTACCTCACGGCAAGGAATAAAAAATGGGTATTACGTCCCGCTTAAAAATCATGTCGTTTTTGCAATATTTTATCTGGGGTAGCTGGCTGGTTACCCTGGGTTCTTACATGATTAACACCCTGGATTTTACCGGCGCGAATGTGGGTATGGTCTACAGCTCGAAAGGGCTTGCCGCGATTATTATGCCGGGAATTATGGGGATCATCGCCGATAAGTGGCTGCGTGCCGAGCGCGCTTATATGCTGTGCCACCTGGTGTGTGCTGGCGTGTTGCTGTACGCCACAACCGTTACCGATCCACAGACCATGTTCTGGGTAATGTTGGTTAATGCGATGGCGTATATGCCGACAATTGCGCTATCGAACAGCGTCTCATATTCATGCCTTGCACAATCGGGTCAGGATCCGGTCACTGCGTTCCCACCAATTCGTGTGTTTGGCACGATAGGTTTTATTGTTGCGATGTGGACGGTCAGCTTAATGGGACTGGAGCTGAGCAGCGCGCAGCTGTATATCGCTTCAGGCGCATCGCTGCTGCTGGCTCTGTATGCGCTGACGTTGCCAAAAATACCGGTTGCGGAGAAAAAAGCGTCCGCCACGCTTGCCAGTAAACTGGGGCTGGATGCGTTTGTGCTGTTTAAAAATCCGCGCATGGCAATTTTCTTTTTGTTTGCCATGATGCTGGGGGCGGTGCTGCAAATCACCAACGTCTTTGGCAATCCGTTCCTGCATGATTTTGCCCGTAACCCTGAGTTTGCCAACAGCTTTGTGGTGAAATATCCCTCCATTTTGCTGTCAGTTTCGCAGATGGCGGAAGTGGGTTTTATCCTCACTATTCCATTCTTCCTGAAACGCTTTGGCATTAAAACAGTGATGCTGATGAGTATGCTGGCGTGGACGCTGCGCTTTGGCTTCTTTGCCTTTGGCGATCCGTCTCCGTTTGGCTTTGTGCTGCTGCTAATGTCGATGATCGTTTACGGTTGTGCGTTTGATTTCTTCAACATCTCCGGCTCGGTATTTGTCGAGCAGGAAGTTGATTCAAGGATTCGCGCCAGCGCCCAGGGGCTGTTTATGACGATGGTAAATGGCATTGGCGCGTGGGTGGGTTCAATCCTGAGCGGGATGGCGGTGGACTATTTTTCTGTCGATGGCGTCAAGGATTGGCAAACTATCTGGTTGGTGTTTGCTGCTTATGCTTTGGCACTGGCAATTGTTTTTGCGTTGTTCTTTAAATATCAACATCATCCAGAAAAATTGTCGACTAAATCATTGGCTCATTAAAATTATTTAACTGGCGAGGGGATGCTCGCCAGCTCATTTCACAAACAAGGATTTCACGTGAAAGAAATCATTCTATCCTCAGGCATTGGGTTTGGCATTGGGGCATTATTTACTTTATGCCGAATACCTATTCCTGCACCAAATGTTTTACCCGGGGTTTTATCTATTGTGTTTATGTATATTGGGTATCTTGTCGTTAAATCTATTTTTTACTAAGCAATGTGGTAGATTCCAGACGTTATCCCTTATTCCTGGAGTGTAACAGTGATGGAACGAGCTCACCGAATCGATCTGAAGTTATTGCGTTATTTTCTCGCTGTTGCAGAAGAGTTGCATTTTGGCCGGGCTGCTGCCCGGTTAAATATGTCACAACCCCCTCTGAGTATTCATATCAAAGAACTTGAACAGCAACTTGGTACCTTGTTATTTATTCGCCATTCTCGCAGCGTTGCGTTAACTCATGCCGGCAAAATTCTGATGGAGGAGTCGCGTCGTTTGTTAGCCAATGTAAATCAGGCTATGGCGAGAGTGGAGCAGATTGGTCGCGGCGAAGCGGGGCGTATTGAATTGGGTGTGGTTGGTACGGCACTGTGGGGAAGAATGCGTCCCGCAATGCACTATTTTTTGAAAGCAAATCCCAATGTTGAAGTACTGTTTCGCGAAAAATCGCCAGGTATGCAAATGGCGTTATTAGAGCGTCGGGAGCTCGATGCAGGGATATGGCGTATGGCAATTGAACCAACGGTTGGTTTTACCAGCTTACGTCTGCATGAATCTTCATTCATGGTTGCAGTACCGGAAGATCACATTCTGGCCTCCAGGGATTCTGTTCCTCTGGCGGCGCTGCGCAACGAATATTTTGTCACGCTGCCGTCCGTACATTCCGATTGGGGATTTTTGCAACGTGTATGTCAGCAGGCGGGCTTCTCGCCAATGATTATTCGTGAGGTTGTTGAGCCCCAGACAGTGCTGGCAATGATCAGTATGGGAGTCGGGATTACGTTAATGGCTGATGGTTATGCACAAATGAGCTGGCCTGGCGTGGTATTCCGGCCATTAGAGGAACGTATTCCGGCTGATTTGTATATTGTCTATGAACAGCATCAGGCCACGCCAGCGTTAACGAAGTTGATTGATGCTTTGGTCGGGTAAGCAGTGCAGGATGACTCGCTTGCTCGCCCTTCGGGCCGTCACCGTAAACGGCTCCGTTGTTTCGCTGCGCTCAACACCGAACCTGCTGCAGGTTCGAATCTTAAAAATCGCAGATAGCAAAAAGGCGCCTTTAGGGCGCCTTTTTACATTGGTGGGTCGTGCAGGATTCGAACCTGCGACCAATTGATTAAAAGTCAACTGCTCTACCAACTGAGCTAACGACCCGAAGTGGTGGGTGATGACGGGATCGAACCGCCGACCCCCTCCTTGTAAGGGAGGTGCTCTCCCAGCTGAGCTAATCACCCACTTCGGTACTTCAATTTTATCGTAAGAAATCCAGCTGGCGAGAAAGTGGTGGGTGATGACGGGATCGAACCGCCGACCCCCTCCTTGTAAGGGAGGTGCTCTCCCAGCTGAGCTAATCAC
Organism: Citrobacter sp. VF227; assembly: GCF_052950715.1. Lineage (NCBI taxonomy): Bacteria > Pseudomonadati > Pseudomonadota > Gammaproteobacteria > Enterobacterales > Enterobacteriaceae > Citrobacter > Citrobacter sp. VF227. Next base: position 1,417,903 of record NZ_JBRFVF010000001.1, on the reverse strand, counting down.
CCACTTCTCAATTTCTTACTCTACACGGCGGAGACTACATAAAGTAGTTGGTGGGTGATGACGGGTTCGAACCGCCGACCCCCTCCTTGTAAGGGAGGTGCTCTCCCAGCTGAGCTAATCACCCCCGCTGTGTGGAGTCGCATTATAGGGAGAGTTGAAAATGAGTCAACGCATTTTCTAAAGAAATTGTTCGTTCGTCGTAAATTTAAACAAAACGATCGCAAAACAATCCATGTCGCATGATTTGTATACGAAAATGGCAAAGCGTGATGTTCCAACCTGAACAACATTGAGGAATCAGACCACGGTGATAGAATACGAGCCTGATAATCTTCCCTGGATTTGCCGGTTGTCGGCATCTTTATAAACGTAAGGCCATTTCATGAAAATCAAAACTCGCTTCGCGCCAAGCCCGACAGGCTACCTGCACGTCGGCGGTGCGCGTACTGCTCTTTATTCCTGGCTTTTTGCACGCAACCATGGCGGTGAGTTTGTGCTGCGTATTGAAGACACCGATCTCGAACGCTCCACTCCGGAAGCTATTGAAGCCATTATGGATGGCATGAACTGGCTGAATCTGGAATGGGATGAAGGCCCATACTTCCAGACCAAACGTTTTGATCGTTACAACGCGGTTATTGATGAGATGCTGGAAGCGGGTACCGCGTATAAATGCTACTGCTCCAAAGAACGCCTGGACGCGCTGCGTGAAGAACAGATGGCGAATGGCGAGAAACCGCGTTACGACGGCCGCTGCCGTCATGGGCATGAACATCACGACGCGGATGAGCCTTGCGTGGTGCGTTTTGCCAACCCGCAGGATGGTTCCGTTATTTTTGACGACCAGATCCGTGGGCCGATCGAATTCAGCAACCAGGAGCTGGACGATCTGATCATCCGCCGTACCGACGGTTCCCCGACCTACAACTTCTGCGTGGTGGTTGACGACTGGGATATGGAAATCACCCACGTTATTCGTGGTGAAGACCATATCAACAACACCCCGCGTCAGATTAACATCCTGAAAGCGCTGAACGCACCGGTGCCGGTTTACGCACACGTGTCGATGATTAACGGCGACGACGGTAAAAAACTATCCAAACGTCACGGTGCAGTCAGCGTCATGCAGTATCGCGACGACGGTTATCTGCCGGAAGCGCTGCTGAACTATCTGGTGCGTCTGGGCTGGTCCAGCGGCGATCAGGAAATCTTCACCCGTGAAGAGATGATCAAACTGTTCTCCCTGGGGGCGGTGAGCAAATCTGCGAGCGCGTTCAATACCGAAAAACTGCAGTGGTTGAACCATCACTATATTAATGCGCTGGCGCCAGAATATGTGGCGACACATCTACAATGGCACATTGAGCAGGAAAATATTGATACTCGCGTGGGGCCGCAGCTGTCAGAGCTGGTTAAACTGCTCGGTGAGCGCTGCAAAACGCTGAAAGAGATGGCACAGAGTTGCCGCTATTTCTACGAAGACTTTGCTGAGTTTGATGCTGATGCTGCGAAGAAGCACCTGCGTCCGGTAGCGCGTCAGCCGCTGGAAGTGGTTCGCGACAAGCTGGCTGCGATTAGCGATTGGACGGCAGAAAACGTGCACCACGCGATTCAGGCAACCGCTGATGAGCTGGAAGTGGGGATGGGTAAAGTCGGGATGCCGCTGCGCGTAGCCGTTACCGGTGCGGGTCAGTCCCCGGCGTTAGACGTCACGGTGCATGCGATTGGTAAATCCCGCAGTATTGAGCGCATTAATAAAGCGCTGGCGTTTATTGCTGAGCGTGAAAGCCAGCAGTAAGACCGACTGAACGATGAAACACAACGGCAGGAGCGCATCCTGCCGTTTTTTTTGCCTGTTATTCAGACTCATCAATCCCTAATCGGGCAAGAAAATTGCGAATACCCTCACGTGAGATAAACTGCCATAACTTTTCTTGTTCCGTTGGCGACATGTTGTCCAGTGCGCTGATTATCTGCCGACAGGCGTGACTACGCATAACGTGAGTGTATTCTGCCAGCGGTTCTTCAGCCTGATAAACGTCAGGTACTTTGCGAAAAGCCGGAATATTGAGCAGAAACGTGCGGACGTTGGAGTCGATATGAATCAGTCTTGCACGACCACCTTTAACGCCGGGAAACTTTTCGGTGGTCCAGTTTTGTTCTCTGATCCAGCGATTGACGGTTTGTTTGGCAACCCCGAGACATTCAGCCAGTTCTTCGGTCGTCATTTTGCTGCGTAAATTTTTCATATTATTTGTTTTCGCGGATCCCTAAGCGTTGTAGTAAACCCGTAATGCCTTCACGCAGGATCAGTGACGTAAACATTTTCTGTTCTGACGGCGTCATTTCTTTGGCGAGCCTAATCAGTAGCGCCTCAATAGAGGTATCACCGGATAACGATAAATTGTCTGATAAGCCTTCGGCTGAACGCTCAGCGCTGCGAATGTATTCGCGAACTTGTTCGGTGACGTGAACCAGTCGGGCTTTACCGCCCTGAACGCCAGGTTTAGGTGATGTAGCCCAGCCTTCCTTGCGCACCCATTTATTGATGGTTTGTCGGCTGTATCCGGTCAGATTAGCTAGCTCTTCTGGCGTCATCCGTTCCTTGAACATAACGATTCCCTGAATAGTCGTGGGGTTAATTAGTGGCTCATTTTATAGCACCATTTTAGTAGAAACCGTGACGCGTTTAACTACTGAATGCGAGTTGTTACGCAATGTTCTTCATTTGACTGCTTTTTCAGCGATTGAATTCTATGAGTTAATTTTGCCGTTGACACACGCGAAGGGAATTCATATGATGCCGCCCGTCAACTCGACAAGCTTTACGTAATGGGGCTATAGCTCAGCTGGGAGAGCGCTTGCATGGCATGCAAGAGGTCAGCGGTTCGATCCCGCTTAGCTCCACCAAATTTTATCCCAATAAATTTGGCATATACGTAAAAGCATCGTGGGGCTATAGCTCAGCTGGGAGAGCGCTTGCATGGCATGCAAGAGGTCAGCGGTTCGATCCCGCTTAGCTCCACCAAAATTTAAACCCTCGCTGAAAAGCGGGGGTTTTTTGTTTCTGTATCCTGTCGGTTTTTACCTGGTATCTCCGGTTTGCTGAATAGCAGGCATAAAAAAGCCGGGGAAATTCCCCGGCCTTATCACTACGACGTTGTCTTACGCTTACAGCACCAGTGCTGCGATAGATGCAGACAGTACGCTCACCAGCGTAGAACCGTATACCAGCTTCAGACCAAAGCGGGAAACCACGTTACCTTGCTCTTCGTTCAGACCTTTAATCGCACCGGCGATAATACCGATAGAAGAGAAGTTAGCGAAGGAAACCAGGAACACAGAGATGATGCCTTCAGCGCGTGGAGAGAGCGTAGCGGCGATTTTCTGCAGATCCATCATTGCAACGAATTCGTTAGAAACCAGTTTTGTCGCCATGATACTACCTACCTGCAGCGCTTCGCTGGACGGCACACCCATTACCCATGCAACCGGATAGAAGATGTAACCCAGGATGCCCTGGAAGGAGATGCTGTAGCCAAACCAGCCGGTTACGGTGGCAAACAGGGCGTTCAGGGCAGCGATCAGCGCGATGAAACCAATCAGCATCGCCGCAACGATAATTGCCACTTTGAAACCCGCCAGAATGTATTCACCCAGCATTTCGAAGAAGCTCTGACCTTCGTGCAGGTTAGACATCTGGATGTTTTCTTCGCTGGCATCAACACGGTAAGGGTTGATCAGCGACAACACGATAAAGGTGCTGAACATGTTCAGTACCAGCGCCGCAACAACGTACTTCGGCTCCAGCATGGTCATGTACGCGCCGACGATAGACATGGAAACGGTAGACATCGCCGTTGCAGCCATGGTGTACATACGGTTGCGAGACATTTTGCCGAGAATATCTTTATAGGCGATAAAGTTCTCAGACTGACCCAGGATCAGAGAGCTGACGGCGTTGAAGGATTCCAGCTTGCCCATACCGTTCACTTTGGAAAGCAGGTAACCAATTGCGCGGATGATAACCGGCAGCACACGGATATGCTGAAGGATACCGATCAGGGCGGAGATAAAGACGATAGGGCACAGTACTTTCAGGAAGAAGAATGCCAGGCCTTGATCATTCATGCTACCGAAGACGAAGTTCGTCCCCTCGTTGGCAAAACCGAGCAGTTTTTCGAACATTTCGGAGAAGCCTTTTACGAAGCCCAGGCCGACGTTGGAGTTCAGGAAGAACCACGCCAGTAACACTTCAATAACAAGCAGTTGAATAACATAACGAATGCGAATCTTTTTACGGTCACTGCTTACCAGCAGCGCAAGGATCGCAACAACGGCCAATGCCAATACAAAATGAAGGACGCGGTCCATATTTGCTCCAAATATGAGGCAGGTTTAGTTTTCGTGCACATTCTATGTAACAACCATAAAGAAAACGAGATCAAACACACACTATAGTAAGGACCTGTGACGAGATTCAAAATTAGTGATCGGTGATACACTTCCGTTATGCTTGGTATCTAAGTGAAAAGTTATGTCATTGTGCTAATCTATAACAATAATTAAACATCTTGCCGTTTTTTCCAGAATCCTTATCGATCCATAGACCAACACTATCAGAGAAATCAACTTCACCCATTAAAATGAATTTGATAATCATTCTCAATAGGCGTAGCTTGAAATATAGCAAAGGCTATGTTTCTGAGGCATTAAAAATGACTAACGATCGCGTTGAGAGTAGCAGTGGACGGGCTACGCGCAAGTTGAAGCTCGCATTAATGGGACCTGCGTTCATCGCGGCGATCGGCTATATCGATCCAGGTAACTTTGCTACCAATATCCAGGCTGGGGCCAGCTTTGGTTATAAACTGCTGTGGGTAGTGGTATGGGCAAACCTGATGGCGATGCTGATTCAGGTGCTGTCGGCAAAACTGGGTATTGCCACGGGTAAAAACCTGGCGGAGCAAATTCGCGATCACTATCCCCGCCCGGTGGTGTGGTTCTACTGGGTGCAGGCTGAAATTATCGCCATGGCGACAGACCTTGCTGAATTTATTGGCGCGGCAATTGGCTTCAAGCTGATCCTCGGCGTTTCGTTATTGCAAGGGGCCGTGCTCACCGGTATCGCGACGTTCTTAATTCTGATGCTGCAGCGTCGCGGACAGAAGCCGCTGGAAAAAGTGATTGGCGGCCTGCTGCTGTTTGTGGCTGCTGCTTATATTGTGGAGCTGGTTTTTTCCCAACCGAACTTTGCGCAGCTTAGTAAAGGGATGATTATTCCCAGTCTGCCTAATTCTGAGGCGGTATTCCTCGCCGCTGGCGTGCTGGGCGCGACAATTATGCCGCACGTTATTTATCTGCACTCTTCCTTAACCCAGCATCTGCACGGTGGAACGCGACAACAGCGCTATGCAGCCACAAAATGGGATGTGGCCATCGCCATGACGATTGCTGGATTTGTCAACCTGGCGATGATGGCGACGGCTGCAGCCGCGTTTCACTTTAGTGGACATACCGGTATTGCCGACCTGGATCAGGCGTATCTGACCCTTGAACCGCTGTTAAGTCACGCTGCGGCGACGGTGTTCGGTTTAAGTCTGGTGGCCGCAGGGCTCTCTTCCACTGTGGTCGGTACGCTGGCGGGGCAGGTGGTGATGCAAGGGTTTATCCGCTTTCACATTCCGTTATGGGTTCGCCGGACTGTTACCATGATGCCATCATTTATTGTGATTCTGATGGGATTGGATCCGACGCGTATTCTGGTAATGAGCCAGGTATTGCTCAGTTTCGGTATTGCGCTGGCGCTGGTGCCACTGTTGATCTTTACCAGCGACAGTCAACTGATGGGCGATTTAGTTAACCGCCGGTGGGTGAAACAGCTGGGCTGGGTGATTGTGGTACTGGTGGTGGCACTCAATATCTGGCTGCTGGTGGGAACCGCGCTCGGTTTGTAAAAACAAAAGGGCTTGCAGGCCCTTTTGTTACATTAATGTCGGTGCCCGTGACCGCGTCCACGCCCACGATGGTCATCGCGATCGTTCCAGCCTTCACGATAGCCGCGCTCATAAGCTTTGCGTTTATCCCAACCGCGATGATAGCCATTGTCATGACGCCACCAGCGATTTTTGCGCCACTCATAGTTATGGTGCCAGTAATCCCGGTCGCGCCAGCGTCCGCCATCCCAGTAGTTACCATAATTATCGCGATCGCCAATTTGTAATTTGATCGATGGCAGCAGGGTGATTTCGCCAGCGTTCGCGGCCAGCGGTGTAAAAGCCAATAAGACTGCCGCCAGAATCAGTGACCTGAACATGTTTTCTCTCCTTCACGATCGAGCCGTAGCCGGCCTGTTAATACAATATTACGGGGCAGTAAAGCCCCGTTTCATCGGCTTAACTCCTAAATCGTAAGTGAGAGCACTTTTTGTTAATAAATGTGTCTTTATTTCAATCAACTCAGGATGGCATCAATCTCCGTGCACTCTTCGGGCGTAAAGTGACGATTGGCCAGCATACCGACAGCATCTTCAATTTGCGCCGGTTTACTGGCACCAATCAGCACAGATGTGACGTTGTCATCCCGTAGCACCCACGCGAGCGCCATCTGAGAAAGCTTTTGTCCGCGTCGCTCTGCAATCACATTCAGCGCCCGCACCTTCTCCAGTTTCTCTGGCGTAATCTGATCCGGGTTCAGGAAACGACTGCCGCTTGCCGCACGAGAATCAGCAGGAATACCGTTCAGGTAGCGGTCGGTTAACTGCCCGCCTGCCAGCGGTGAAAAGGCGATACTGCCGACGCCTTTTTCCTGCAACAGCGACAGCAGGCCATCTTCGACCCAACGTTCAAACATGGAGTATTTGGGCTGATGGATAAGACATGGCGTACCTAAATCGTCGAGTATTTCAATCGCCTGCCTGGCAAGGTCTGCCGGGTAATTAGACAACCCGACGTACAACGCTTTACCCTGACGAACGATATGATCCAGCGCACGCATGGTTTCCCGGAGCGGCGTTTCAGGGTCGGGGCGATGGTGGTAAAAGATATCGACATATTCCAGTCCCAGTCGCTTCAGGCTTTGGTCGAGGCTGGCTATCAGGTATTTGCGTGAACCCCAGTCCCCGTAAGGCCCTTCCCACATGGTGTAGCCCGCTTTGGTGGAGATGATTAGCTCATCTCGCCATGGTAAAAAATCTTCCTGCAGGATGCGGCCAAAATTTCGTTCCGCTGAACCCGGCGGCGGACCATAGTTATTTGCCAGATCAAAATGGCTGATCCCAAGGTCGAATGCGCGCTGTAACAACGCCCGGCTATTCTCGATCTGCGTGGTATCACCAAAATTGTGCCACAAACCCAGCGAGACAATCGGCAGTTTAAGGCCGCTGTGCCCGCAACGGCGGTACTCCATTGTCTGGTAACGATTTTCATCAGCCTGATAAGCCATGTAGCCTCCTGTCGGATAACATAAGAGAATCAATGTATACGTTTACACCAGGCGTGTCGCAATGAAATTTTGGGTGAAAACTGTACATCCTGCTTTCCACCCCCTTCACCGCGACTTTCCTGGACAGCTAACCCAGTTCTTCGATACTCAACATGAGGTTACCGTCAGAAGGATAGCTGTCATGCAAACCCCGTATTCCGTTGCTGATTACCTGCTGGACAGACTGGCAGGCTGTGGCGTCGGCCATCTCTTTGGTGTGCCTGGCGATTATAATTTGCAGTTTCTTGACCATGTGATTGAACATCCCAGCGTACGTTGGGTCGGGTGTGCGAATGAGTTGAATGCGGCTTATGCTGCGGATGGCTATGCGCGGGTGTCTGGGGTGGGGGCGCTGCTCACCACGTTTGGCGTGGGCGAGTTAAGTGCGATTAACGGTATCGCAGGAAGTTATGCGGAATATGTTCCTGTTTTGCATATTGTTGGGGCACCCTGTCGCGGCGCACAGCGCCGCGGGGAGCTGATGCATCACACGCTGGGTGATGGTGACTTTCAACATTTTTATCGTATGCAACAGGCGGTGACGACGGCGAGCGCGGTACTGGATGAACAAAACGCCTGCTATGAAATTGACCGCGTGCTGCGAACAATGCTTATCGAACGCAGACCGGGCTATCTGATGTTACCTGCTGATGTGGCAAAACAGCCCGCGACGCCGCCGGATGACATTCTGACTGTTCCTTTGAGCGAACCGGAAAGCAGCGTGGCAGAGGCGTTTCGCTACCATGCCCGTGAACGATTGCTGGACAGCCCGCGTGTCGCGCTGCTCGCGGACTTTCTCGCGCTACGTTTTGGGCTGCAGCCGGTTTTACAACGCTGGATGGCGGAGACGCCGATGGCCCATGCCACGCTGTTGATGAGCAAAGGGCTGTTCGATGAACGTCATCCGGCGTTTGTTGGCACGTACAGTGCTGGTGCCAGTAGCGATTATGTTCGTCTGGCTATCGAGGATGCCGACACGATATTTTGTGTCGGCACACAATTTGTCGACACCCTGACCGCCGGGTTTACGCAACAGCTACCGCAGGAGCGCACCATTGAGGTTCAGCCTCATGCCTCACGGATTGGAACCAGCTGGTTTAACATCCCGATGGAGCAGGCGGTCACCACATTGCGGGAGCTGTGTCTGGAAATGTCGTTTTCACTGCCGCCAGAACGTCCGCCAGTTACGCGCACTCTGGTTGAGAAGGGACCTCTGACGCAGGAAAACTTCTGGCATACGGTGCAGCAGTATCTGGCGCCTAATGACATTATCCTTGTTGACCAGGGAACCGCAGCCTTTGGCGCGGCTGCGCTCTCGCTACCCGGCGGCGCGGAGGTGCTCGTTCAGCCTTTGTGGGGATCGATCGGCTATGCGCTCCCGGCTGCATTCGGCGCGCAAACCGCCTGTCCGGAGCGCCGAGTGGTCCTGATTATTGGCGACGGCGCGGCGCAGCTCACCATTCAGGAACTGGGTTCTATGCTAAGAGATGGGCAGTCTCCCGTTATTTTGCTGCTTAATAATGATGGTTACACCGTGGAGCGGGCCATACATGGGGCAACTCAGCGTTATAACGATATCGCCGCCTGGAGCTGGACGCAGGTGCCGCAGGCGTTTAGTCGTGAATGTCAGGCGGAATGCTGGCGAGTGACGCAGGCTGTACAACTGGAAGAAGTGCTGGCCCGGTTGTGGCGCCCGCAACGATTGTCGTTAATTGAGGTGGTGCTTCCGAAAGCCGATCTTCCTGAGTTATTGCGCACGGTGACCCGTGCGCTGGAAACGCGTAACGGGGGATAGCTATTGATCAGGACGGCTGGCTATCATCATCGGCTTGCCCGCCAGCAGCAGCCAGGCGGGCAGCATGACAATGCACAGCAGCGGTAGCAGGGTCGTGTCTGGCACGACCACTGCTGCCATAAACAGGCTGAGCCAGGCGTCACGGGTGACGACCAGCACGAGCCCGAGAATCGCGCAGGAAACCGTGATAGCCGCCGGTACCGCTTCAACGTGGGCGTGCAGCATCAGCCCCAGCGCGACGCCAACGAACACTGCCGGGAAAATTCGCCCGCCGCGAAAACCACTCGCAGCAGCCACCACCAACGCCGCCAGCTTAATGATGGCGAGCATGAAATAATCCGATGTGCCCAGCGTCTGACTAAAAGCCATTTGCTGCATTTCATCCAGCCCCTTAAATAAGGTAAGTGGCCCACCGATAACGCCCAAAATACCGAGGATAAAGCCGCCAACCCCAAGGATCAGCACCGGGTGCTTTAATCGATGCATTACATGATGCAAACGCGGCAGACACCAGACGGCTACCATTCCGGCAGCAATAGCGATGGCGGCCACGACCGCACCGCTGAGAATGTCGATCAAGTGCATCTGCGTGTAGTGCGCGATGGGCAGTGAAAAATGAGGGTGAAAAAACAGGCTGGTGGTCAGCGAGCCCGCCGCCGCGGCCATTAACGGCGCAAACAGGCGATCCCACAAGGGAACATCGTTCGAGCTATTCAGCGTTTGTGAAAACACCAGCGCGGCGGCAACGGGGGTGCCAAATAGCGCCCCGATGGTGCCGGCAGAGGCGAGAATGGTCCAGTCCAGTTTCGCAATGCGGGGAAACATGCGGCTGCCGAGCGCCACTGCCAGTGCGATATTCACCGTCATGATGGGGTGTTCCGGTCCCAGACTGACGCCACCCGCGAGGCCAAGGATGAGCGCGGCCAGCAGACCCGGTATTGCTGACGTTGGGGCCGGCATACCAATTAATGGTTCACAAGCCGGATCCGGACCTGCATGGCCGTGGCTGTAGCGGATGACAACGCCAACCATCAATCCGATCAGCGTGAGCATTCCGATAATCCACAGCGGAGAGTCATGGGCGATTCCGATTCCAGCGGGCAAACGCTCCCATAAAAAAAGCTGTAAAACAGAAGCCACTTTCATCACAACGATCAACACCAGGCTGGACGCTATGCCAATGATGAGCGCCGGAGTTGATAGTAACAGCATCGTTCTGGCTCGCGGATGGAGCATTTTCTATTCCTTAAAACAGAGTCATAGACATAGTTTGCACAGCCAGCCTGACGGCATCGCTGCAAATGGTGCTGAAACGATAAAGTAATTGTGTGATCTGGATCGATTTTCCACGGGCATCAGCTTTTAGACCGTTGTTGTTATGCCCCCATGAATTTACAGTGTGGCAAAGATTTATTTTGACTTTAGCGGAGCAGTAGAAGAATGACAAAATATGCTTTAGTAGGTGACGTTGGTGGCACCAACGCGCGTCTTGCTCTGTGCGATATTGCCAGCGGCGAGATTTCGCAGGCAAAAACCTATTCCGGGCTGGATTACCCAAGCCTTGAGGCCGTGGTGCGCGTGTACCTGGATGAGCATAGCGTCAGCGTTGAAGATGGCTGCATTGCCATTGCCTGTCCGATCACCGGCGACTGGGTGGCAATGACCAATCATACCTGGGCATTCTCTATTGCTGAGATGAAAAAAAATCTGGGCTTCAGCCATCTGGAAATTATCAATGATTTCACCGCTGTATCGATGGCGATTCCGATGCTGAAAAAAGAGCATTTGATCCAATTTGGCGGCGCGGAACCTGTCGAAGGTAAACCGATTGCGGTCTATGGTGCCGGAACCGGACTCGGCGTGGCGCATCTGGTGCACGTGGATAAACGTTGGGTGAGCCTGCCCGGCGAAGGCGGTCATGTAGATTTTGCGCCTAACAGCGAAGAAGAAGGGATTATCCTTGAAGTTCTGCGCGCCGAAATTGGTCATGTTTCCGCGGAACGCGTGTTGTCCGGACCGGGTTTGGTGAATCTGTATCGCGCTATCGTTAAGTCTGACGGGCGGCTGCCGGAAAATCTACAGCCGAAGGATATCACTGAACGTGCGCTGGCTGACTCCTGTATCGACTGTCGTCGGGCGCTGTCACTGTTTTGCGTCATCATGGGGCGTTTTGGCGGCGATTTGGCGTTAACGCTGGGGACATTTGGCGGCGTATACATCGCTGGCGGTATCGTCCCGCGCTTCCTCGACTTCTTTAAGGCTTCAGGCTTCCGCGGTGGTTTTGAAGATAAAGGCCGTTTTAAAGCCTACGTCCAGGACATCCCAGTATATCTGATTGTGCATGATAACCCGGGCCTGCTGGGTTCCGGCGCACATCTGCGCCAGGCACTGGGACATATTTTATAATTGCTTCGCAAAAAACCTGCAAAGCCGCGTTATTTACGCGGCTTTTTTATGCCTGCCGCCCGCCTTTCCGACCTTCGTCACACTTCCTGATTGCGGGATTATTTGTCCAGTAAAAGCATTATTTCTCTGGTAACGATCGTTCCTTTTCCCGGACCATAATTTCACTCGTTAACTATTACGAGGAAATGAATATGAGCAAAAAATTGATTGCTGTTTGTGCATGCCCGATGGGGCTGGCCCATACCTTTATGGCGGCTCAGGCGCTGGAAGAAGCGGCGGTTGAAGCGGGTTATGAAGTAAAAATTGAAACCCAGGGCGCGGATGGAATTCAAAACCGTTTGACGGCGCAGGATATCGCAGAGGCGACGTTAATCATTCACTCCGTCGCCGTCACCCCTGAAGACAACGAGCGTTTTGAGTCGCGTGACGTCTATGAAATTACGTTACAGGACGCGATAAAAAATGCAGCCGGCATCATTAAAGAGATCGAAGAGATGGTTGCCGCTGAACAACAATAATTATCGACAGGGAATCACGTATGGCCATTAAAAAACGCAGTGCAACCGTTGTGCCTGGCGCATCTGGTGCCGCAGCGGCAATAAAAAATCCACCGGCCTCCCGCAATAGCTTCTGGGGCGAACTTCCGCAACATGTGATGTCGGGTATTTCACGCATGGTGCCGACGTTAATTATGGGCGGGGTCATTCTCGCCTTCTCACAGCTGATCGCCTATAGCTGGCTCGATATACCTGCTGACACTGGCATCATGGATGCGTTGAACAGCGGAAAATTCACCGGTTTCAATCTCGCATTACTGAAATTTGCCTGGTTGTCGCAATCTTTTGGCGGCGTGCTGTTTGGCTTTGCTATCCCGATGTTTGCCGCGTTCGTCGCCAACTCAATCGGTGGCAAGCTGGCATTTCCCGCGGGGTTCATCGGTGGTCTGATGTCCACCCAGCCCACGCAAGTACTGAATTTTGACCCAGCGACGCTGCAATGGGCAACCAGTGCTCCTGTTCCGTCAACTTTTATTGGCGCGCTGATTATCTCGATTGTTGCCGGGTATCTGGTGAAGTGGATGAACCAAAAAATCCAGTTGCCTGATTTCCTGCTGGCGTTCAAAACCACCTTTTTACTGCCCATTCTTTCCGCCATTTTCGTCATGCTGGCGATGTATTACGTGATAACGCCGTTTGGCGGCTGGATCAACGGCGGAATTCGTACTCTGCTGACGGCGGCCGGAGAGAGAGGCACGCTGATGTATGCAATGGGGATTTCCGCAGCAACGGCGATTGACCTCGGCGGTCCTATCAATAAGGCTGCAGGATTCGTCGCTTTTAGCTTTACCACCGATCACGTTCTGCCGGTAACCGCGCGTTCTATTGCGATTGTGATCCCTCCAATTGGTCTCGGGCTGGCCACGCTTATTGACCGTCGCTTAACCGGTAAACGTTTGTTCAGCGCACAGCTCTACCCGCAGGGAAAAACGGCGATGTTCCTCGCGTTTATGGGTATCAGCGAAGGGGCGATCCCGTTTGCGTTGGAAAGCCCCATCACGGCAATTCCTTCCTATATGGTGGGTGCTATTGTCGGATCGACGACTGCCGTCTGGCTGGGGGCGGTGCAGTGGTTCCCGGAATCGGCTATCTGGGCATGGCCGCTGGTGACTAACCTCGGCGTCTATATGGCGGGGATCCTGTTAGGCGCGGTGATTACGGCATTGATGGTGGTGTTCCTGCGTAACATGATGTATCGCAAAGGCAAATTGCTGATTGAAAGCCTCTGATTAAAAGGATTGTGACCATGAGCTTACTTGCCTCACTGCGTGACTGGCTAACGGCGCAACATCTCGACGCGATGCTGCTGTCCTCTCGGCAGAATAAACAGCCGCATATAGGGATCTCCAGCAGTTCTGGGTTTGTGTTTATCAGCCATAAAAGCGCGCATATTCTGGTCGATGCCCGTTACTACACTGATGTCGCTACGCGTACTCAGGGCTATCAGATCCATCTACTCGATGGAACGCACACGCTGTATTCGCGGGTGAATCACATCATTGCGGACGAAAAGCTGCAGACGGTGGGGTTCGAAGGTGAGCAGGTAAGCTGGGAAACGGCGAGCGCGTGGTCGGGTAAACTGCACGCCCGACTGGTGAGCGCCGTACCGGATGTGCTTCGGCAGATAAAAACGGCGCAGGAAATAGCCAGCATTCGCGAGGCCTGCCGAATTGCAGATCTTAGCGTTGAACATATTCGCCGCTTTATTCAACCCGGTCTCAGCGAACGTGAAATCGCCGCTGAACTGGAGTGGTATATGCGTACGCTCGGCGCAGATAAAGCCTCTTTTGACACCATTGTTGCCAGCGGCTGGCGCGGCGCACTGCCGCACGGTAAAGCCAGTGATAAGCGTGTCGAGGCAGGTGAGTTCATCACGCTGGATTTTGGTGCGCAGTATCAGGGCTATTGTTCGGATATGACGCGAACCTTTCGCATCCCAGATGCCAGCCAGCCAGCGGAAGAGAGTCCTTTGTTTTCCGTCTATCAGATTGTACTGGCGGCGCATCGTGCGGCGGTGGCGGCAATTCGACCGGGTCGGCGCTGTCATGAAGTGGACGAAGCTGCCCGTCAGGTGATTGCTCAAGCAGGCTACGGCGATAATTTTGGCCACAATACCGGACACGCTATCGGCATTGAGGTGCATGAAAACCCGCGCTTTTCTCCCTCTGACATGACCCCTCTGGCGGCTGGCATGCTGCTCACAGTTGAACCGGGTATTTATCTGCCGGGGCAGGGAGGTGTGCGTATTGAGGATGTCGTGCTGGTGACGCCAGACGGCGGTGAGGCGCTCTACACCATGGCGAAAACATTGTTACACACGGGAGAGGCGTAATGGACTTATCGCTACTGAAAGCGCTGAGCGAGGCGGATGCGATCGCTTCTTCAGAACAGGAAGTGCGACAGATCTTGCTTGAGGAGGCGGATCGCCTGCACAAAGAAGTGCGCTTTGATGGTCTGGGATCGGTACTGATCCGTCTGAATGAATCAGCGGGGCCGAAGGTAATGATCTGCGCGCACATGGATGAAGTGGGATTTATCGTGCGCAGTATTTCCAGCGAAGGGGCGATTGATGTCTTACCGGTGGGAAATGTGCGCATGGCGGCCAGACAACTGCAGCCGGTGCGGATCACCACCCGCGAAGAGAGCAAAATCCCCGGTCTGCTTGACGGCGAGCGTAGCGGCAATGATGTGAGCGCGCTGCGGGTAGATATTGGCGCGCGATCTTATGATGAGGTACTCCAGGCCGGCGTCCGCCCGGGCGATCGTGTCACCTTTGACACCACCTTTCAGGTTTTGCCGCACCAACGAGTGATGGGCAAAGCCTTTGATGACCGGCTTGGGTGCTATTTGCTGGTGGCGCTACTGCGTGAATGGCATCACGCCACTCTCCCTTGTGAAGTTTGGCTGGTAGCCAGTTCCAGTGAAGAAGTGGGATTGCGCGGCGGACAAACGGCAGCACGCGCGGTCGCACCGGATGTGGCGATCGTGTTGGATACCGCCTGCTGGGGCAAAAACTTTGATTATGGTACGGCCAACCATCGGCAGCTCGGCAAAGGTCCGATGCTGGTGTTAAGCGATAAATCGCTGATTGCGCCACCAAAACTGACGGCTTGGGTTGAAAGTGTGGCCGCTGACGCGGGCATTTCCCTGCAAATCGATATGTTCAGTAACGGCGGTACTGACGGCGGGGCGGTGCACGTCAGCGGCACGGGGATCCCAACGGTTGTTATGGGACCCGCCACGCGGCATGGGCACTGCGCTGCATCGATTGCCGACTGTCATGACATCATTCAGACGCAGCAATTGTTATCGGCTCTTATTTCACATCTTACGTGCGAAACCGTGGCTCATCTGACGGATTTCAGATGCTGATTTCGCGCTAATCAGGAGTTGTTATGCTTACGATTCAATTTCTTTGCCCGTTACCCAACGGCCTGCATGCGCGCCCTGCATGGGAGCTGAAAGAGCAGTGCAACCAGTGGCAAAGTGAGGTGATATTTATTAACCATCGCCAGAATGTGAGGGCGGATGCGAAAAGTTCGCTGGCGCTGATTGGCACCGGGACGCTGTTTAACGACAGCTGTAGCCTGGCCATCACTGGTCGCGATGAAGAACAGGCCCGGCGAGCGCTGGAGGAGTATCTCCAGAATCGGTTTATTGACAGCGACAGCGTTCAGCCGACGCAGGCGGAACTGGCGGCGCATCCGTTGCCGCGTTCGTTGATTCGCCTAAATCCAGACCTTCTTTATGGTACTGTGCTGGCAGGGGGCGTGGGGGCGGGGACGCTCACGCTTTGGCAGAGCAATAATCTGGAAAGCTATCGCGTGATAGCGGCGAGTGCTGAAGACAATACCCGACTTGAGCACAGTCTGGCGACGCTAGCCGAACAGCTCAATCAGCAGCTGCGCGAGCGCGATGGTGAGAGTAAAACCATCCTTAGCGCGCATCTGTCGCTGATTCAGGACGACGAGTTTGCCGGGAACATTCGCCGCTTAATGCTGGAGCAGCATCTGGGGCTAGGCGCGGCGATTATCGTCAATATGGAGCAGGTATGCGCCAGGCTGTCGGCCTCCGGTAGCGATTATCTGCGCGAGCGCGTCAGCGATATCCGTGATATCAGCGAACAGTTGCTGCACATCACCTGGCCTGAAAGACGACCGCGTAATGCGCTGGTGCTAAATAAACCGACAATTCTGGTTGCTGAGGATTTGACGCCCAGCCAGTTTTTAAGCCTTAATTTGCAACATCTTTCTGGCATGATCCTCGAGAAAACAGGGCGCACCTCGCATACCCTGATCCTCGCCCGTGCGTCGGCTATTCCAGTGCTTAGCGGCTTGCCGCTGGAGGCTATCAGCCGCTATGCAGGACAGCAGGCAGTACTGGATGCGCGTTGTGGGGTGATGTCCATCAATCCGGACGAGGCGGTTCGCGGCTATTACGCGATTGCGCAGAGGCTCGCTGATGAATGCCAGCGACGCCAGGCGCTTGATGCTGCCCAATCCGCGCTGACCAAAGATAATCAGCGTATTGACGTTGCGGCGAATATTGGTACCGCGTTGGAAGCGCCGGGAGCATTTGCTAATGGCGCGGAAGGGATTGGTCTGTTTCGGACTGAAATGCTGTTTATGGACCGCGACAGCGCGCCTGATGAGCAGGAACAGTTTGAAGCCTACCAGCAGGTCTTATTGGCCGCGGGCGACAAGCCGGTTATCTTTCGCACCATGGATATTGGCGGTGATAAGAACATTCGCTATCTCAATATTCCGCAAGAAGAGAATCCGTTCCTGGGCTACCGTGCGGTGCGGATTTATCCGGAGTTTGCTGGACTGTTTCGCACGCAGTTACGCGCTATTTTACGTGCGGCGACCTTCGGTAATGCACAACTGATGATCCCGATGGTACACAGTCTCGACCAGATTTTATGGGTAAAAAACGAACTGCAGAAAGCTATGGTTGAGCTGAAAACCGACGGTTTACGCCATGCCTCAACCATCCCGCTGGGGATTATGGTTGAAGTGCCATCGGTGTGTTACATCATCGACCATTTCTGCGATGAGGTGGATTTCTTCAGTATTGGTTCAAACGATATGACCCAGTACCTGTACGCTGTCGATCGTAATAACCCGCGCGTTTCGCCGCTGTACAACCCGATTACGCCCTCGTTCCTGCGTATGTTACAGCAGATTATCCGCGTGGCGCACGAGCGCGGTAAATGGGTGGGTATTTGTGGGGAACTGGGCGGGGAAGGACGCTATTTACCCCTGCTGCTGGGCTTAGGGCTCGACGAGCTGAGCATGAGCAGTCCACGCATTCCGGCGGTGAAAAGCCAGCTTCGTCAACTGGACAGCCACGCATGCCGTGAACTCGCCATGCAGGCCTGTGAGCGCCGTAGCGCTCAGGAGATAGAAGATCTGCTCAACCAGTTTGCACCGCAGAAAGATGTGCGTCCGCTGCTGGCGCTGGAGAATATTTTCGTTGGTGAGCCACTGACCAACAAAGAGCAGGTGATTCAGTTTCTGTGCGGCAATCTTGGCGTTAATGGGCGAACTGAATATCCGTTTGAGCTGGAAGAGGATGTCTGGCAGCGCGAAGAGATCGTCACCACCGCCGTCGGTTTTGGCGTGGCTATCCCGCACACAAAATCTCAGTGGATCCGCCACTCCAGCATCAGCATTGCCCGACTTTTGCAACCCGTTGACTGGCAGTCTGAGATGGGTGACGTGGAACTGGTGATCATGCTGACGCTGGGTGCCGATGAAGGCATTAATCACGTGAAGGTCTTCTCACAGTTGGCGCGCAAGCTTGTGAACAAGCAGTTCCGCCAGTCGCTGTTTGCCGCTGAAAATGCTGACAGTATTCTGGCGCTGCTGGAGGCGGAACTGACGTTTTAAGTTTGACAGCAAGAGTGGATAAGAGGGTCAGAAAGGGAAATTATCAATCAGAGAACGGTAGTTTCCCGGCCCTCAACAACGTCATCTCTTGTTTGCAGAGCAGCACTACCGCTTCGCGACCCTTTACACGATGAGAGGTGAGAGCTCTTTTCACGGTCCGACGATCCGTACCTGATTCCAGCATCTGATAACACATCAGGGAGAGTGCACGTCTGTTTTTCATTGCATATTCACTTTATTGATTAAGTCTGCGGGGTATTAAACCCGTTGATGCTGTCTCAATCAACGTGCAGATTGAAAACGTGCGCCATACTCACCCGGCGTCAGACCAAACTGACGCCGGAACAGGCGGCAGAAATAATCACTGTCCTGATATCCACACCGTTGTGCGACTTCGCTAATCGACAGATGGTATTTCTGTAATATGATGCGTGCCTTCGCCATTCTGACCCACCGCAGATACTCGACAAATCCCATAGTGCCGTGCTGGGCAAACACTTTTGACAGGTGATTGGGAGTGATATTGAAAAATTGGGCCACACTTTCCCGGGTCAGCGGTTGGGCATAGTTATCCTGTACCCAATTACACATACTGTGATAGAGAAATTCAGTGCGTGGACGCTCAGTTTCAGGGCGCGTATTCACCACGCTACGACACAGATGCAGCAGGCTAAGCACCAGCGGTTGAATGATATCCTGAGCCTGAGGAGAGCGGCTTAAATGGGTTAATGCAGTTAGCATCGCCTCGCCTTCACCGCGCTGCGGATGCGGTAACTCAATCCGGCGTAGCGGGCGCAACAGCGATGCGGTTCGGTTATCGTAAAATGAGAGCCCCAGCCAGGCCGGAGAAAAAACCAGGCTCAGCAGCATCACGGGCTTATCGCTGCCAGGCTGATTCGCCGCTTTCGCCGGGATAAACAGCATGTCGCCTTCTGGCAGACTGTATTGCTTTTTTTCCAGTCGGTTGCTGTATTCGCCACGTAAAACGATATCGAGGCGCGGAAGATCAATACATAAACTACCACCTGGTAGCGTAGTGGGCTGGGTCGCGAACCATACGCGCCCCAGGCGCTGTGGGTTTAATACCAGGCCACTGAACAGATCGGCGAAAAACTGTTGGTCTGCGGGTAGGCCTGGCTCTTTCATCGCTCTTTCTCTGCGCTATAAATGCATTAACTGTCTGAACTCTTTCACTTTACTCCGACTAACCGGGATTTCAAATTCCAGATCTTTTAAGCGCAAAATGTAGGTGTTGTTAAACCAGGGTTCAATCTCGCGGATTTTATTCAGATTCACGCAAAACGAGCGGTGGCAGCGAAAGAAATGCGAGGCGGGCAATTTACTGCAAAATTCGGTGATGTTCATCGGCATTACGTATGATTCACGTCGGGTGTAGACAAACGTCATCTTTTCATGGGCTTCTGCGTAGTAGATGTCGTTGATCGGAGTGACGATGATCCGCTCATCTTTGATGAGATTGATCGTGTCGTTCTCGCGGGCCACCGGACTGGCGGGCAAGGTTCCCGTTTGCTGTTGCTGCCAGGCGGCTTGCAGTTTTTGCAACATCCCGACGATGCGTGATTCCTGATACGGCTTCAGAATGTAGTCGAAGGCTTCCAGTTCAAAGGCTTCGACGGCGTGCTCTTTCCACGCGGTAATAAAGACAATAAAAGGCTTGTGCGCGAACTGACTGATATTTTGCGCCAACAGTACGCCATCCAGCGAGGGAATATTGATATCCAGAAAAATGGCGTCCACGCGGTTGTGCTGGAGATATTTCAGCACGTCAAGACCGTCGTCAAATGTGCCGACAATCTCCATCTGGCTGTGCTCTTTTATCAGCCAGCTCAGTTCCTGTTGGGCCAGGAATTCATCTTCGACAATGATGACTTTCACGACTTCACTCCTGGTTAAAGCAATAATGTAGCCGGTGCGGCTGTGGGCGAATGCTGATTTGGCACATAAAAGGCAATCTCAGTGCCTGGTTCCAGACGGCGGATATGTAAGCCTTCACCGTAGAGTAGCTTAACGCGATGATGCACATTCAGCAGACCAATTTTATTGCCCGGCATTTCATTGGATTCGACCCGTTCAATCACTTTTGGATCGATACCGTGGCCGGTATCCCGCACAGCAATACGAACCCGATTGCCGCACTCTGCAACGCTGATGGTAACCACGCCTTTCCCTTTGCAGGGCTGAATCCCATGGACGATAGCGTTTTCTACCAGCGGCTGAATCAGCAGGCTGGGAATATAACAGCTTACCTCTTCATCGATATCATAAATAACCGTGAGTTTGTCGCCAAAACGTGCCTGTTCGATGGCGATGTAATCTTTGATTTGATACAGCTCTTTTTTGATGTCGATCTGCTCATCGTCTTTTAATTCGATATTGTAGCGAAGATAACGCGACAAATTAAAAATGAGCTGGCGTGCGGTGTCTGGGTTAAGCCGTACCGAGGATGAAATCGCGTTCAGGGCGTTAAACAGGAAATGGGGATTTATTTTACTTTGTAGTGCGCGTAGCTCTGCCTTATTTGCCATTTCGCGTAGCTGTTCCGCCCGGGAAACTTCAAGCTGCGTCGAGATAATTTGCGACAGGCCGATGGCCATTTCCTGCAGCGAGGAGGTTATCTGGTGGGCGTGACAGTAGTAGATTTTTAGCGTACCGGTGACAACACCTTTCTCCCAAAGCGGGATAACCAGCATGGAGTGTATTTCCGGCGTGCGATGCGCTTCATCATTGTTTTTAATGATGATTTTTCCGTAATTGATCGCCTGCTGCGTGGTCGGACTGACGAAATCATCGTTATCGCGGTAGTTAAGTTCCCCCACGCCAACGTAGGCCAGAACGTGCTGGGTATTGGTAATTGCGACGGCGTCCGCATGGATGTCATGGCGAATAATTTCGCACACCTGGCGGAGCGACTCGCTGTTAACCTGCCGAAAAAGCGGTAAGGTTTTGTTGGCAATATCCAACGCCAGTTTGGCCTGCTTCGCGGCGCTGGCTTCTTTCTCACCTTCCACGCTTTGCACCAGCATGACGATAAAGCCAATGCAGACGCTGCCCAGGATCATTGGGATGCCGATTTTCGAGACAATATCCAGTCCCAGTGCTGTAGAGGGGGCCCAGGCGACGACGAGGATCATCGTCAGGGATTCGCAAAGCATTCCGCCTAAAATGCCCGCGCGCCAGTGCTGCGTTTTGGGGATCTTACGGTTGATCCACCCTGCAATACAGCCAGCCAGAATACTGGTGATAAAACAGGGCAGGGCGGTGACGCCGCCGATGTCGATCAGGTAGCGGTGAGTGCCCGCGATGAGGCCCGTAATGATACCGACCCATGGACCAAACAGAATTCCCCCTGACATGACCGCGATAATACGCACGTTAACCAGCGAGCCTTCAACCGGTACGCCGGACCAGGTACTGAACAGGGCAAACATTGAGAAAATCGCGGTAACAGCGAGTAGCTCTTTCGGAGAGTGGGCTGATTTGTGCAACAGTTCGCGAAACAGGCGGATACGAATCAGGAAAAACAGACAAAACAGCATCAGTGCTGCCCGGTCAAATACCGCCAGCAGCATATTGAATATTTCGTGCACGGATGACTCTTGCGCAAGGGTTAAACCTCTATGATAGGTAACCTGAGCCAGGATGACCAGCGTCCACGCAGCATGTATCTAATGAGGAAAAACCATAATATTAAAAGGGGATTGTTGCGTGATTGTTGTATTTACAATACCTGTCCTGTCAGCGCTGCGCTCAAAGTAATGTAATTAACAACAAAATGTTAAATGAAGGTAATTTTAAGCGAGGTGTGAAAATGGTTATTTCCTCATTTTTACTGGTTGTTCCTCTTTTGTGTCAATTAAAAATATTTTGGTTTGCCTCTCGACAGAAGGAAATTATTCAGGCTATTTTCTAAACGTGCCACCATTGTGGCAGCGTCGCTCGGACGGTCCGGGCGCTAACGTTAATCTGAGGATATTATGGCTGACACCCGCCCTGAACGTCGCTTTACGCGTATTGATCGCCTTCCCCCTTACGTTTTTAACATTACTGCTGAACTGAAGATGGCTGCGCGTCGGCGCGGCGAAGATATTATCGATTTCAGCATGGGGAACCCGGATGGGGCCACGCCTCCTCACATTGTCGAAAAACTCTGTACCGTGGCGCAGCGCCCGGATACGCACGGTTATTCCACCTCGCGAGGCATACCGCGTCTGCGTCGGGCGATTTCCCGCTGGTATCATGAACGCTATGACGTTGAGATTGATCCTGAATCTGAAGCAATTGTGACGATTGGTTCCAAAGAAGGTCTGGCGCACCTGATGCTGGCCACGCTGGATCACGGCGATACTGTTCTTGTCCCGAACCCGAGCTATCCGATCCATATTTATGGCGCGGTGATTGCTGGCGCGCAGGTACGATCTGTGCCGCTGGTCGAAGGCGTCGATTTCTTTAATGAGCTGGAGCGCGCGATTCGCGAAAGCTATCCGAAACCGAAGATGATGATCTTAGGTTTCCCGTCGAACCCGACTGCGCAGTGCGTCGAGCTGGAATTCTTCGAAAAAGTTGTGGCTCTGGCTAAACGCTATGACGTGCTGGTGGTTCATGATCTGGCCTATGCCGATATCGTCTACGACGGCTGGAAAGCACCCTCAATTATGCAGGTACCGGGGGCTCGCGATGTCGCTGTTGAATTTTTTACCCTGTCGAAAAGCTACAATATGGCGGGCTGGCGTATCGGATTTATGGTAGGTAACAAAACGCTGGTAAACGCGCTGGCGCGAATTAAGAGCTATCACGATTACGGAACCTTTACACCGTTGCAAGTTGCGGCCATCGCCGCGCTGGAAGGCGATCAGCAGTGCGTGCGAGATATTGCAGAGCAATATAAACGTCGTCGTGATGTCCTGGTCAAAGGGCTGCATGAAGCGGGCTGGATGGTTGAGATGCCCAAGGCCTCAATGTACGTGTGGGCGAAAATTCCTGAGCAATACGCCGGGATGGGGTCACTTGAATTTGCCAAGAAACTGCTGAATGAAGCGAAGGTATGCGTTTCGCCGGGGATTGGGTTTGGTGACTATGGCGATACGCATGTACGTTTTGCGCTTATTGAGAACCGCGACCGTACTCGCCAGGCCATTCGTGGCATCAAAGCAATGTTTCGCGCGGATGGTTTGCTGCCAGCCAGTGCGAAATCGACCACCGAAAGTACCGATTAACAACACGTTTCTCCAAAAGCAAACAGGAGCCTGAGGGCTCCTGTTTTTTTGCTGCGTCTTTATATTTAGATCATCAGGGCGAAAGTACCGGCCCAAACGATGACCATAAAAGAAATGCCCATAAAGAAATATTTCACTTTTCATCTCTCCGCGTACCTGAGGTACGTCTGAATGAACATATGCTTACCTGACAGAGAGCTGATGCACGCATAAACGAAATGAAGAATTCCCCTCGTTTGCTTGGCTGCATCACCTCAGAATTCTGAGCTTTAATGCTCCAGACGGCGCTAATGTACGCCTAAAAATGAGGTGAGACAAGAGGCATTTTTTTATTTAATTTTAATAACTTACAAGTGTCGTGATTCGGCGACAGTTTAATTTCTTTCGGTAATAAATTGCTATTGAGCGACGGAATGCTTACTCGGATAATTCTCATATCGCCATGATGTTAATGCGGTTAATTTTTCGCGGAATTTAATAATGAAAAGGTTAAAAATGACCAGGTTAATGATGTTAGCACTCGCTCTTACGCCGTTGACGTCGATGGCGGCCTCGCCGCTGGCGTTCAATTTCAGCTGCGCAAGTATTGGTGGTGTGAATAGTGATGGTAAAGGTAATGTCTGGATTGATGGCGCGAAGGCGACGGTGAAGGCTTTCAATGAAAACTATTGGGAGGCGACAAGTGGTAAGAATACCGTTTCTATCTCCCGCAACGATGACGGAAATCCGGATGTATCATGGACTGGACCTAATCGTCAGCACGGGGTTTGCCTGCCGGAGGACAATATTGATTATTCTCCAGCGAAAAAATCGACCAACGCTGGTCCGTCTTACTCCTGCTCTGCTGTTCAAAAGGGAAGTGCGGAAGATATTATTTGCCAGAGCCCATCGCTCTCTGCAATGGACCTGAAATTGAACGAAATTTTTAAACAGGCACTGGCTAAATCGAACAATGATCCGATGTTAAAAGCAGAGCAGCGCGGTTGGATCAAAGGACGCAACGAATGCTGGAAGGAGAAGGATAATGAGCCAGCCTGCATTGCCCGAAGCTATAACGAACGAATGACTGAACTCCACAATAAGTGGGGCGTGAAGTAATTCAGCTGGAGAAAAAAAGAAAGGCCTTGCGGCCTTTCTTTTCAGATATACAACGAGGCTTCACCCATCGGGCGCGTTTTGAAGCGACGGTGGATCCAGAGATACTGTTCGGGGGCGCGCATGATCTCTTTTTCGATAATTTTGTTCATATAGGCCGCTGCCTGGCACTCATCAGCCGGGTAACCTTCCATTTCAGGCGTGATGAACAGGCGATAACCAGAGTTATCTGCTTTTCTCACCATGGTTACGGTCAGCATCGCTGCACCCGACAAACGCGACAGCACGTAGGTACCGTTGGTGGTTGCCACATCTTTGACGGCAAAGAAGGGAGCAAATGAGCTTCCTTTACGGCCGTAGTCCTGATCGGGAGCAAACCATACGGCTTCTCCTTTTTTCAATGCACCGACAATACCGCGCAGATTATTTCTGCCGATCATGGCCTTGTTCGAGCGCATACGACCGCGGGTTTGGATCCACTCCATCAACTTATTGTTGTGCGGGCGATAGGTTGCCATCATCGGTTGGCAAAGCCCCATAACACGACCGCCCAGCTCGAGAGACATAAAGTGTACGCCGACCACCATCACGCCACGGTTGTGCCTCTGCGCACGTTTCAGGTTGTCTAATCCTTCTACATCAAACCATTTGCGAACCCTGCGGTCTGACCAGAACCAGGCCATACCCGTTTCAAGAAGCGCCATGCCGAGTGAGCGAAAATTTTCGTCAACCAGTTTGTCTCTCTCTTCCTGCGACAGATTGGGAAAGCAGAGCTCAAGATTTTTATGGGCAATAGATTCGCGACGTTTTAAAAATGGTCGCGCCAGCGTTCCTGTACGAGTACCAAGAAAACATAATATTGGATAAGGAAGTTGCACCAGTAACCAGAGCACGCCGACACCAAACCACGTGAGCCAATAGCGCGGATGCAAAAACGCGCGTGAAAATTTACATTGGGGGAACATAAGCACCTGTTGTTGATACGGAATAAATGTATCGCGAAGATTCTTTGTCTACAGCGTTACTCTCTGATACTGATCGTTAGGCCGCCATGAACGACATTGGTTCCTGTAAAGAGTGTAAAACTGAGTCAGGACAAAACCACGAGGGGGCATGAATGATCGGACGCACAATGTACACCCGAAGATTAATGTCAGCCAGAAATAATTACTCAAGATTCGTAAATGTTTTTACGGCGATTAAGCGTAAAAATTAACCTATTTATAATTCGTTGTTTTTATGCAGATAAAAAAATCTTTCAGACAGTTGAATAGTGCGCAGGTCAATGATTTTGTAACTAAGATGTTGCTTAAATTGCGCAGAAATGGGACTTGTCTTAGAATATAAAGTTAAGGAAGCGTAAGGACTTACGTTAAGTTTACGGCAGACAGGAGGTATCGCTATGCTCTATTTCTGGATCTTTCTTGTACTAAGCATTTTGGGCGTCAGTTGTTATATCTGGCAGGTTATGGGCGCTGCGGCGTCGATCAGCGCTTTCCTCGGCATGGCCATCCTTGCGGCATTAATTTACATTTTAACTATGCGGTTGACCAATGGTAACGAAATGGTAACCGGATTATTTCTTTTTATTGCTCCTGCATGCGGTTTGATTATTCGCTTCATGGTGGGTTACGGTAAGCAATAATTTTGAATGTTACGATTAGCAATAAATATCACGTTGAGATATTTATTCTTTATCTGAATTTATTGAAGTGCCAGCATCGCTGGCACTTTTTTGCGAGACTGAAATTGATTAGCGGGCATCGGCCAACTGCAGTGATGCTTCCTCTTGCTGAGCATTTTTTCGTTGTTGTTCGAGCTCCAGAGCGCCACGATGAGAGAGGTAGCAGAACAGGATGCAGCAGACAATCCCACCCATCAGCAGATAGAAGCCACCATGCCATCCCATTTTGTCGACCATGACACCAAACAGGCTGGTCCCCAGTGATGCGCCAAAAATGTAACTCATAAATCCGCGTAGTCCTACCGCAGAGCCTACTGCGAAGCTGGGCACGATTTCCATCGTCTGAACGGAAGCGAGGAACTGCGGAACATAAATCAGGCAACCCACGATAGCGGCAAAAATTGTGACCATCAGCAGCGACTCGCTTTTCCAATAGCCGATCAGGCAGACAAAAATCAGCGCCATACAAATCATAGCCAGCGGCATGCGACGGCCTTTAAACAGTTTATCGGTGAGCCAGCCCGCCAGTAATGTGGAAGGAATTGCCGCCCATTCGAAAAACAGAAACGCTATGCTCATTTGCTCTTTGGAGAAATGTTTTTCGGTTAATAAATAAATTGGCAGCCAGCTAATCATGCCAAAACGCACCATATAGACAAAGACGTCTACCAGTGAAACATACCAGGCATTTTTATTCCGCAATACATAAGTACAGAAGATCTGGAAGGCGCTCATATTTTCTGGCGCCTGGTCAGCGTGTCGGGAATTTAATACGACTTTTTCTTCTGGCATCATTTGTTCCAGAGCCGGTAAGCCTTCCTGGCGCGGTGAACCTTTCCCCAGCATCAGCACAATAAAAGCAAACAGTACGGCAACACCGGCCGGGACAATATAGCTGGCGCTTTGCCAGTGTTCACTTCCCAAAATGGCAAAGGCAGCACCCACAATCGGGGCGACAATACCACCGCCAACGTTGTGTGAGATATTCCAGAATGCGCCGACACGTCCACGCTCTTTACGTGGAAACCAGTTAGCGATGGTAATAAATGAGGGGCCAACGCCCATCCCCTGGAACAAACCGTTGAAAACGACCAGAGCGGCAAAAATCCAGAACCCGGTACTGAATCCCAGGCCTACGTTGACGATAGCACACAGTATCAGGCCGCATGCCATGAACACTTTCGGGCTGGCCTTGTCCGCCAGACTGCTCATAACACCTTTACTGATCCCATAGGCAATCAGCATACAGCTGCTGAGTAAACCGATCTGCGTGGCGCTGAGATCCAGATGTTCCTTCAGGTACGGAGTCGAGAGGGTAAAGTTATTGCGCACAATATAGTACGCAAGATAGCCAAGAAATACGCTGAGTAATGCCTGAATGCGGTATCGGCCATAAGTTTCCTGGACTTTCTCCGCCGGGACTTTATTTGCCGCTGTCCCTGCCTTAAATATTGAAAACATATCATCACCTAAATTTTTATTGATGTGAATATCAGGGTTTTTCGCTGGGAAGAGTGGAATAGACGGCAAAGAAACTCAAGTTGATGATATGTGTCACTATTGACACAATTTATGCACGGCATGGCTTATTTTGACTCTTTTTTAATAATGAATTTTAAAGATCATTCTTTTATAGTCGTTTTTATCATCGGTGTGTGCGGATATTAACAAATTCAGGCTGCATTTTCGGGTAATCTTTATGCATGTTGCTACTTTCTGTTTGGTTATTCTGAGAATAACCTTATTCTTCCCCTGTCGTGATAAACGGGTAAATTTTGTCTCAATATTATTTTTTGCACATGTTGGTATTTATGAACGGGATCACAAACAGACTTTTAGGATGGGGGCATTTTTGGGCGATCTCGCTTTGTTTTATGTCACTGTCAGCGAGCTGTCTGGGCCAGAGTAAAGAGCTGGTGATGGCGACAACCTTTTCCCCAGGGGCAACAGCCTGGATTATCCAGCGCTGGCAAACGGAGCCGGGGTCAGTGATGATTCGCACGCTAAACCGGACCAGCAGTTCGCTGGAACAACTGCTGGATAATGCGAATGCGGAAAACGTCGATCTGATTTTGACCTCATCGCCCATGCTGTTGCAGCATCTTCAGGAGCATCAGAAGCTGGCATCTTTCGATAATGTATTGCCGGAAAGTCAGCGGCTGGTGCCTGATTCGATTCGTTCGACCTCCGTGGCTGTGGCGATATCTGGTTTTGGCCTGTTGATAAATCGTTCTGCGCTGGCGGCAAGGCATCTGTCGCCTCCTGCCGACTGGGGAGATTTAACGCAGCCTAAATATCAGAACGCGCTGCTGATGAGTAGCCCGTCGCGTTCCGATACCAATCATCTGATGGTTGAGTCGTTGTTGCAGCAAAAAGGGTGGGAAGAGGGCTGGGCGACGTTGTTGGCCAGCGCCGGTAATCTTGTAACGATTTCATCACGCAGTTTTGGCGTGGCCGATAAAATTAAGAGCGGTTTAGGCGTTGCGGGGCCGGTCATTGATAACTATGCCAACCTGTTGCTTAACGATCCGCACCTGGCTTTTACCTATTTTCCTCGCTCGGCGGTGTCGCCGACCTATGTTGCCGTTCTTAAGAATAGCCAGCACGGCAATGAAGCGCGTCGGTTTATTCGCTATCTGTTAAGCCCGGAAGGACAACGGATCCTTGCGGATGCTAACACGGGTAAATATCCGGTCACGCAGCTCGCGCCAGATAATCCACGTGCCGCTCAGCAGGCTATTTTGATGAACCAGCCTGCGCTTAATTACCGACTGATCCTGAAGCGGCAACAACTGGTGCAGAGGATGTTTGATACTGCCATCAGTTTTCGACTCGCACAGCTGAAGGATGCCTGGCGGGCGCTATACAGTGCGGAAGCGCGCCTGAAACGGCCGCTACCTGAAATAAGAGCACTGCTGACCAGCGTCCCGATAGACGCCAGAAGTAGTGAAGATGAGGCCTGGCTGGCGCAATTTGACAATAAAAGCGTGGCCGAACAGCAGATGATGGAGTGGCAGCTCTGGTTTCTTAACAATCAGCGTCAGGCGATATCCAAACTGGAAGAGTTAAAATGAAAGGTGGCTCGATACTGCAGCGCCTGCGTCAGCTCAGCATCAGCAGCAGCCTGCGAGGCGCGTTTCTGATGGGCGCACTACTGACGCTGAGCGTAAGTTGCGTCAGTTTGTACTCCTGGCATGAGCAGAGCTCGCAGATACGCTATTCGCTCGATGATTACTTCCCACGAGTGCATTCTGCTTTTTTGATTGAAGGGAATCTGAACCTGGTTGTGGATCAACTGAATGAGTTTCTGTTAGCCCCCAACACGACGGTGAGATTGCAACTGCGCAATCAAATTATTGCACACCTGGACAAAATTGAAGGGTTGAGCCGCGGGCTTCAGTCGACAGAACAGCAGCAGCTGGCGGTGATGTTGCAAGATAGTCGGGCGCTGATGGCGGAGCTGGACCGGGTGCTCTACAACATGTTTCTCGTACGCGAAAAAGTCAGCGAACTCTCTGCGCGTATCGACTGGCTCCACGATGATTTTACTACCGAGCTGAATTCGCTGGTGCAGGATTTTACCTGGCAGCAGGGAACGTTGCTGGATCAAATCGAGGCCAAAAACGGCGATGCGGCGCTGTATCTCAAGCGTGCCAGAGAGGTGCAAAACGAGCAGCAACAGGTCTACACCCTGGCAAGAATTGAAAATCAGATCGTGGATGATTTACGCGACAGGCTCAATGAACTGAAGTCGGGTAGTGACGACGGCATGTTGGTGGAGAATCACATCCGCTATCTGGAGAATCTGAAGAAAACGGCGGATGAAAATATCCGTACCCTCGATGACTGGCCCAGCACAATCACCTTGCGGCAAACCATTGATGAGCTGCTGGAAATCGGGATGATGAAAAATAAAATGCCCGATACGATGCGTGATTATGTCGCCGCACAAAAAGCGCTCGTTGATGCCAACCGTGTCCGAGAAGCAACGCTCGGGCGCTTTCGAACGCTGCTTGAGGCGCAGTTGGGAAGCAGCCATCAGCAAATGCAGATGTTTAACCAACGGCTGGAACAAATTGTTCGTGTCAGCGGGGGACTTATTCTACTGGCGACGCTGCTGGCGCTACTTCTTGCCTGGGGGCTTAACCA
Organism: Citrobacter sp. VF227; assembly: GCF_052950715.1. Classification (NCBI taxonomy): domain Bacteria; kingdom Pseudomonadati; phylum Pseudomonadota; class Gammaproteobacteria; order Enterobacterales; family Enterobacteriaceae; genus Citrobacter; species Citrobacter sp. VF227. The sequence continues at coordinate 1,387,610 of NZ_JBRFVF010000001.1, read as the reverse complement.
CTATTTTATTCGTTCACGTCTGGTGAAGCGTTTTACCGCGCTCAACCAGGCTGTGGTGCAAATTGGCCTTGGCAGAACGGATGCCACTATCCCGGTTTATGGGCGCGATGAGCTGGGGTGTATCGCAAGATTGCTGCGCCATACTCTGGGTCAGTTGAGTGCGCAGAAAAATCAGCTTGAGCTGGAGGTGGCAGAGCGCAAGGAGATTGAGTCCGATCTCCGGGCAACGCAGGATGAACTGATCCAGACGGCAAAATTGGCGGTGGTTGGCCAGACCATGACCACGCTGGCACACGAGATTAACCAACCGCTGAACGCGCTGTCGATGTACCTGTTTACGGCGGGAAGGGCAATTGAACAAGGGCAATCCGTTCAGGCCAGAAGTACATTAACCAAAGCTGAGGGGCTGGTTACCCGTATTGACGCCATTATCCGCTCACTGCGTCAGTTTGCTCGTCGGGCCGAACCGGGCGCACCTTTGCATCCGGTCGATCTCCGACAAACATTCAGCGCTGCCTGGGAACTGTTGGCCATGCGACATAAGCCGCAGCAGGGTACGCTGACGCTTCCCGACCACAGCGTATGGGTGACAGGTGATGAAGTGCGTATTCAGCAGGTGCTGGTAAACGTACTGGCAAATGCGCTGGACGCCTGCCCAACTGCCGCACAAATAGAGGTCTACTGGCAGGCTGAGGGTAGCCGATTGTGCGTCTTTGTCAGTGATAACGGTCCCGGCTGGCCTGAGGCATTATTGCCATCGCTGTTAAAGCCGTTTACTACCAGTAAGGATGTGGGTCTCGGTATCGGCTTATCGATTTGTGTATCGTTAATGGGGCAAATGAATGGCGAGCTGCGCCTTGCGTCGACACTGGGGCGTAATGCCTGCGTCGTTCTGCAATTTAATCTGACGGATGTAAACGATGTTGAGTGATGAATATTCTGTTCTGTTGATTGATGATGATGCCGATGTTCTCGACGCTTACACGCTGTTGCTTGAACAGGAGGGGTATCGTGTCTACGCATGCAGTAATCCTTTTGATGCCCGAAACTGGCTGCAGGCTGACTGGCCGGGGATTGTTCTGAGTGATGTATGTATGCCCGGGTGCAATGGGATCGATCTGATGACGCTGTTCCATCAGGATGATAATCAGCTGCCAATCCTGCTTATTACCGGGCATGGCGACGTTCCGATGGCGGTGGAAGCCGTAAAGAAAGGCGCATGGGACTTTCTGCAAAAGCCGGTCGATCCCGGCAAACTGCTGTCGCTGGTTGATGATGCGCTGCGTCAGAGAAAATCCGTGATTGCTCGTCGCCATTATTGCCAACAAAAGCTCCAGGTGGAATTGCTCGGTTACAGTGACTGGGTTAATCAGTATCGTCGGCGCCTGCAGCAACTGGCGGAAACGGATATCGCCGTCTGGTTTTATGGCGAGCCGGGAACGGGGCGCATGACCGGAGCCCGTTATTTGCATCAGTTTGGACGTAGCGCGGAGGGACCGTTCATCCGCGGTGAACTGACGCCCGGGAATACGGGACAACTCAATGACCTTATTGCACAGGCGCAAGGAGGAACGCTGGTTCTCAGCCATATTGAGTGCCTGACGAGCGAACAGCAGCACCATCTGGTGCACTTGCAAAGCCTGGAGCGGCGCCCGTTTCGTCTGATAGGCATTGGCGGCGCATCGTTGGTGGAACTGGCAGCAACCAATCAAATTGCGGCTGAACTTTATTACTGTTTCGCGATGACACAGATTGGTTGCCTGCCGCTGTCTCAGCGACCGGATGATATTGAGCCGCTGTTTCGTCACTATCTGCAGAAAGCCTGTCTGCGCCTGAACCATCCCGTGCCCGACGTTGAAGGCGATTTATTGAAAGGCATGCGGCGTCGCGTGTGGTTAAGTAATGTCCGGGAACTGGCGAATGCCGCTGAACTTTTTGCCGTTGGGCTACTTCCGCTGGCTGAAACCGCGAATCCGCAATTGCATTTGCTGGAACCGACACCGCTCGATCGTCGGGTTGAAGAGTACGAGCGACAGATCATTACTGAAGCGCTGAATATTCACCAGGGGCGAATTAATGAAGTAGCGGAGTATTTACAAATCCCGCGTAAAAAACTGTATTTACGCATGAGAAAATACGGGCTGAGCAAAGAGCACTACAAGTTTTAGTCGACAGTGTCAGGGGATAAGTGACGTCGATAGTATTTCGGTGGCGGCGTTGGCGTTCACCGAAATACATAACGAATATCTGTTTTTTTCTTACCACATTAAATCATCAGGGATGACGAAATCAGCATATGGATCGTCTTCGTCCTTCGCTTCCTGACTCAGCTCGCAATTTAAAACAATATAGCTTGCGTCACGCTGTGCAATCTTGTCGGCAACGACAGCCGGAATGATGGCGTATTCGCTCTCGCTGCCGTTTTCCGCCGTCAGTCGGGCTATGGCCAGACGGCCTTTAATCAGCTGAGACTGCGTCACTTTATCAACATAGACTTTTTTGATCAGATTATTATCAGTGAAGTTGTACCCAATATCGCCACTGGTAATGGTGATTTTGTTCATCTCAATCAGTTGCTTGATCTGCGCTTTATACTCTTTAGATTGAACGGCTTGCTTCTGCTGCTCACTGAGCTGTTTGTCGCGCTCAATTTGCGCTTTTTTATTCTCTTCAACCGCTTCTCTGGCTTCACGAGCCTGAACGCGTGACTTCTTCGCCGTTCTTTGCACTTTGGCCATTTTTTTGCTGCTGACCAGACCTGCTTTAAGCATCTGTTCTTGTAGGGTAAGTTTTGTCATTGTCGCTTCTAATCCAATAAAATCGTTGTAAGGATTATAACCTTAACGTTCGACGGGATGCCAGAATGGGGAAACGTTCTCCAGATAGCCCACGGATTCACTCCGTGGGTAGTTTATTTACCAGATGAGAGATAGTCTCCTGGTGCTGTCCCCATAACACGTTTAAATGCCTGATAGAATCCAGATAATGATTCATATCCTACTCTGCTGTAAATGACCTCATTTTTTATACCTCTTCTGAGCAGGTTTAATGATACATAAATCCTTAATTTGCTTAATACCTGGTTCGGTGTGTAGCTTGTCGCTTTCAATATACGGCGAATAAATGACGAACGCGACATATAGGTGAAGCGAGCCATATCATCCAGCGACCATGAATACTGTGGGTTGTCTATTATTGCAATGATTAATTTGGCTAAGGCTTCATCATTTGCCGCATTCAAGAGGTTTACGTCAATATCATATAAGGAAGAGGATTCGCTAATGACATAATGCAATATAGCATCGGTCAGGTGCGCAATAATGCAATTATTTTCATCGGCAGATGCGTTTACTTCAGTCAGTAGTAACTCAAAGAGAGTGTGTATTTTATTGCTGACGTCGTCTTTTTGTTTGATCACAAAAATGTCCGGAAGTAAGGCAAATAGCAATTGGCTAGCGATAGATCTGGGTTGGATGAAACCACAAAGCAGATCGGTGGATTCTGAAGATGATTCTTCAATCTTACTCATCTGTTTACGTGGTAAATCATCAAGACTTGTATCAGGAGATGAGGCCAGAAAAAAAGGAAAATTATTAAAAAAGAAGAGAATATCTCCCTTTTCCAGTTTGATACGTGGTTGTTGGTTAAGTAAATCCAGCCAGCACTCCCCGCTCAGGACGATATGAAAACTCGGTTCACCATAGGAGTATGTTGATGCTTTCCATTCGCTACAATACCTGCCGAGGTGGAAGACGGATGTTTTTGCTTCTCCACCCTTAAGAAGCCAGCCAGAAGTATTCATGTTTTCCCCAATATTGTCATTAATAGACTGATTTTGAAACGATGGCGTATAGATAGTTGCCATTGGTGACTATAATATTTGTTAATTAAAATACACATTGCAGGAGAGGATAGTGTTTTTGATCTTTACTAAAGATATTATGTTGTTACAGGCTATTTACCATCTTTTTAAAAATGATGTGATCATTCATGTCCAGCATGCACATGAGCTATGTGCTTTAGAAAATCATAATGCGAAAGTGATCATTGATACATTAAATAACAATATTTTCCATACTCGATTAGCGTATCAATTAGAGAAAATTAAGCCTTCAAAAATTTATATACTTTCACCGTTTAGAATCAAACGGTGCTTCGGTGATATCCCCGTTTTTTTTGTTAATCGAAACGTTTCGCTGAATGGCTTCATTACTTTGCTAAATTGCAATGAAAATAATGCTATCACTCCGGAATTATCGCTTTCTCGCCGACAGCATCAGATTCTTACTTATATTCTGCAGCAAAAGTCATGTTCTTCAATTGCTGAGCGAATGCACATCTCATTGAAGACCTATAATTGCCATAAGTATAATATAATGTTGTTGCTTAAACTCAGAAAAATGAGTGACTTAGTACGACATAAGATTTCATGTTATCTATTGTGAAAAGGTATCGTAGGTCATTGTTCAAGACCAGAATTAAGTTGTTAAAGTGCAGAGGAGGGCAAATATTATATAACACAGTCTTCAAAATATGTAGCTCTTAGTTTAATAGTTAAATCCTATTTTCGATGTAGAAATAATTAATGATAAATAATGTTACTATCGCATTTAATATAATTAATACCTGAATAGTAGCTATACGACAGAAACCTCTTTAATAGCAGGGTTTTCTTTAAGTGAAGAAAGAATCTGATTCACCGAGGTTGCGTCCGTATACTCAATGTTTGCCGTGAGAACATGAGAGTCGGATGTATCATTAGCCAGTGAACGCAGTTGGATGCGATATCCCTGTTCATTAAGCGAGGTCAGAACAACTTGCGCAGTCCCGGCTGCAATACGCATACGTAGTTGTAGATGGCGATTTAAAAAGCGGTAGGTAAGCTGACGGAAAAACTCCAGCACAATGAGCGCCATAATCGTACCTATGATGCCAACTTCATACATTCCACTGCCGATAACCAAACCTATTGCTGCGGTGACCCACACATCCGCAGCTGTTGTTAATCCTCTGATGGTTTGTTTTTGTACCAGAATATTCCCCGCACCGAGAAATCCTACGCCAGTGACAACCTGAGCTGCGATTCTGCTGGGATCTAATCCTATATGGGTATGTTCAATAACATCATAGAAACCGTATTTAGAAACGATCATGAACATGGCACTGCCAATACCAATCAAGATATGTGTGCGTACACCTGCTTCTTTAGCGCGAATTTGACGCTCCAGACCAATTACGCCGCCGAGCAGACTGGCTAATATAAGTCGGAAAAGAAATTCTTCAGTCATAATGATTCTCTCATTGATTCAGGAGTGACGATGCTCTGGCATAAATTCTTTATTCGGCACCAGGAATAACCATGATGAAATAACAAATGGCATGGTTAATGTTGGTATACCAAAAGGCATTAAAAGCACATTCATGGCAGCCTGAATAAAAACTGTAAAAATGATACCTGAGATAGTATAAATAAATACTCGCCAGCCAGGTTGATTAAATACTGTACCCAGGGCAACTGATGTCAACACGGCACTAAAGGCATACAGTCCTGTAGAAATGTCATGAGCATTAGCACCCAGATAATACGCAAGCAGTGTCGCGATTAGAGAGCCGACGATGGCATAGCAGGCGCATACAACAGAATCTACTGCCAGACCTGCAATGAAGAATAAACTAGCAAGAATCCCTGGAAACAAAAATACCTGTGATATCCCATGTAGGGTGCCGTCGATAAAAAAGCTAAGAGAGTAATCGCCAGGCGTTGTTGGGATATAATGTTGGGATAACTCTGGGGAGGGTAAACCCGAACCATAGATATTATGAAATGCATAGCTGGCCAGTAGAATGACCCATGTTGTTAGCACAAACGGCGCTGTTAACGCAGCAACTTTCCACGTTTTTAAAATATCGGCAATGCAAACCGTAGCAATAACTGATACGACACTACCAACGATCAGGCAGAACCACATTAACGGCGTTGCAGTGATAAACACAGGAATAGCAATGCCGACCAGACAGCCATTATAACTATAGAGGCCATCCCGCCAACCTTTTACATCATGAGTTATGGCTCCCGTAATTGAAGCCAGGACAGTTCCAATTACGCACCCCCATGCAGCCAATGGATTATTATTGCTATAAGCAGCGATAAATATAGCAATAAAAAACAATAACCCAGTGATGGGATTGTTTTGAAACATTACCTGAGCACAACCACGTAATGATATATCAATAATTTTGAGAATGTAGTGCTTATCAATATTATTTTTCCATAATACTGGGATTGAGTGTGTTATCATCATTATTTACCAGCGTAAAAGTAATAAGGAGGTATTATTGTTTCCAGATAAATGGGGGCGGTAACTCTGCATTCAGAACGACTTTTCTGGTCATGGCCCACACTTTACGGATATGTTTTTTAATAATACTACTGTCATTAGCTAATATCTTAAATATAAGGCCGGATTCGGCGGGAAGTGTTGACATTCCGTAGCAATAATCTTTGCCATAATAAGCTTTGAAGGCCGCCTGAATGGATGATATGTTTTCTACTGGAGTTAATATAAAAATAGTGCCGATAATTTGAAAACCTCCCATTACCCCGAGTTCAGTCATGGGATGCTCCTTGGGTTTCAGCACAATCTGTTCTTTGAAAACAATATTTCCAGACTCATCTTTTGCAGATACTGTTGAGGAATAATAATCAAAACCATTTAGCTCATTTTCATGATGGTAACGACGTCCCGGTATAATAACTTCGGAATAAATAAGTGTTGCGTTTCTTTTATAATCGATGACGGTATCGTTAAAAAATCTTGCATTGCGATGTAGGATTAAAGGATCGGGTAGGTATTCCAGATAGGAATTATCGTGTAGTTGGATGAATTGAATCTGCGCTCCATAGTTTTTATCCATCGAGTGTACTTTGGTTGCTGATTGAGTGTTAACGCTGGCGAAAGCATTTTCACCCACGTTGATGGATAACACCATGCGATCCCCCTGCAGCACACAGCCTGAAGTCGATATCATGGTCACGCAGGGAAGATCCGGCAGTGCCTCATCATGATACAATGCCTTTTGCGCAAATAATGGGGTTCGCTTTTCCATACGATGAAGAATGCTTTTTCTCCCGGTACGCGTAAAACCCAGGTACAAAAAACCATCTTTACCGATTGCCCCACTGGGCATTTGCTCCGGCTCCTGACGATACTCTATGGGGATTTGCGTGTCCCAACGTTTCCGGCTCTTCTCTACCTGGTCATTTATATTCTGTGAATGCGTCATCTTGTTTTCCTTCAATAGTGTGACCAAATAAAAAATCGCGTTCAATCATGTCCACAAGCTGCTCAATACCTTCGCCTGTTTTACAGTTAGTTAAAATATAAGGGCGATTGTTTCTGACATAACGGGTATCCGCTTCCATTACTTCCAGACTGGCACCTACATAGGGCGCTAGATCAATTTTATTGATGATTAAAATATCAGCCTGAACCAGGCCTGGGCCATTTTTACGTGGGATTTTTTCGCCTTCAGCTACGTCAATGACATAAATATAAAAATCAGCCAATGCAGGACTGAAAGTGAGGGTAAGGTTATCGCCACCGCTTTCAATCATAATTAAATCGCTATCCGGGAATTTATCTTCCATTTCTTCCACAGCAGCAATATTCATACTGGGATCTTCGCGCACAGCAGTGTGTGGACATGCCCCAGTTTCAACGCCAATGATTTTTTCTTCTGCTAATATTCCTTTTAGTGTTCTTTTAACCTGCTTTGCATCCTCCGTTGTGACAACATCATTGGTCACAATCAGAGGTTTATATCCCCGACGAATAAGAACAGGAGTAATAACCTCAATAATGGCCGTTTTTCCTGAACCTACGGGACCACCAATGCCAATTCGGGTAATTTTTTTCATTTCTAACCTCAGTTAATTCATAAATAAACGTACATGGGCATCGACATGAACAGCAGCCAGAATGTCGATCACCGGAGAAAAAGAAGACATTTCTTCCGGTCGGGTGTTGAGCGCCATTTCAGCGTAATCAGGAAAAAGTGACGTGACTTCGGCCAGAATTTTTTGGCTATCCAGATGCGTGATCCGCATCAGTCTTTGCGCGGCACTGAGAATAGTCATTGCTACGCCATAAAAATGCATGGCCAGCATCGCATCTTCATCAAGATCCAAATGGCTCATGAGTAGCCCATGGGAAACAGGGTAGGTGCCAATAACCGTTCCCTGGCGAATTTGCTCAAGCCACCAGTTAAATACCGGATCATGGTAAATAGCTGTCGAAAGCTCAGTTAATTTTTTCCCCATTCTTTGGGTCATCACTCGGGATTCTGGTGATAGTTTTCTACTGATCACATCCTTATCAATTGAGATAAGATCATTTAACCTGTTACTGCGGCAGGCGCGCAGGGTTTGTATTTGTGCGACAGCATCGCACTTAGCGGCCTGCAATAAGGCGGTACAAACATATTGTTTGAGGGTTTGCCGATCGTAGACAATACCGCAAGAAATGGCAGATTCAACTCCACAGGAAAAGGTAAATGCCCCAACAGGAAGAACTGAATCGCCAAATTGCAGTATCCGAGCGATATTAAGTAACCTATGTGAACTCTCTTGCATGATCGGCAACCTCATTACGTTAGTGGTCAATGTGTACATGCGTATGTGCTTCTTCCGCGCCACCAAAAAGAAGTCGGGATTCAGACGGCGTTAAGAGCGGGATGACTTTTTCACCTTCCGTAAAATAGTATTGCCCTTCAATGTAACCATGAGATTTCATGACTGAAGCCAACATTTTGTCGGCTACAACAATAGGAATAAAAACACAGTATCCTTTTATAACAGCTTTCCAGTGCTGATTTCCTAAGGCGTGACCTAGTTCAAACGCTCGAGTCAGAAGGTCGGTGATTTTCTCCACGCCAAATAATCCAAGATCGACAACCATCACGCGTCGTAGCTGTATTTTTACCGTAAGTAAATATCGATTGGTTTTATCATACAAAAGAATATCACCATCATTAAGACGGATATGACGATCAAGCGATAAACCAATATCGTAGCCGAGTTGACTTTTTTTACGGCAACGGCTTTTTTGTGCTTCCCATTGCTCCAGTATCAGTACATCATGGTTGATACCTTCAGTGGATAGATCAGGTTCGCCGCAGGAATTTATATTTCCGAGGGTTTTTTCGATTAAATACATAACAGCTTTCCTTTTAACCAAAGAAATATTTTTGATTCATAACGGCAGTTTGAATAGGCTGGCAGGTTGCATGCACACCATCAACTTTTACGGCAAATGTTTCTGGGTTCACATCAATATGTGGGGTTGCATTATTTCTGATAAGGTCATGTTTGCTAATGCTACGACAGTTATTAACTGCAACCACCTGTCTCTCAAGTCCGGCCTTTTCTTTAACGCCATCCTCAAGGGCGGCCTGCGATACGAAGGTAATGCAAGTATCCTGCAACGTTTTTCCCATGGCACCAAACATTGGACGATAAAAAACGGGCTGAGGAGTAGGCAGAGAAGCGTTAGGATCACCCATTAAAGACCAGTTAATCATTCCCCCTTTAATAATAAGTTTCGGCTTGGCCCCAAAAAATTGAGGTTCCCAGAGTACAAGGTCAGCCATTTTACCCACTTCAACAGAACCAAGAATATGGCTAACACCTTGTGTAATAGCTGGGTTAATCGTAATTTTGGCAACGTATCGTAGAACGCGGAAATTGTCATTGTTCGGATTGTCTTCCGGTAATTTCCCGCGTGCGACTTTCATCGCATGCGCAGTTTGCACCAGGCGCAACCAGTTTTCTCCCACGCGACCCATTGCCTGAGAATCGCTGGAGAACATGGATATAACGCCCATATCATGAAGAATGTTTTCTGCTGCAATCGTCTCAGGACGAACACGGCTTTCTGCAAATGAAACATCGGCAGCAACGTTAGGATTCAGGTTATGGCATACCATAATCATATCGAACAGTTCTGCCTGGCTGTTAATGCCAAACGGTAATGTTGGATTGGTCGAGCTCGGCAGGACGTTTGGTTGGCTTGCGACCTTGATAATATCCGGGGCATGACCACCGCCAGCGCCTTCTGTATGAAAGGTGTGAATTGTCCTTCCTTCAAAGGCTGCAATCGTATTCTCAACATATCCGGCTTCATTGAGGCTGTCAGTGTGTACGGAGACCTGAATATCCATATCATCTGCGGTGCGCAAGGCGTGGCGGAGCGAGTTAGGCGTGGCACCCCAGTCCTCATGCACTTTTAGCCCAACGGCACCGGCAATAATTTGCTCTTCGAGTGGGGCTTTACTGTAGGCATTGCCTTTGCCCAGCAGGCCAATATTGACTGGAATACCTTCCCATGCCCGTAGCATGGCGCGCATATTCTTAGGCCCAGCGGTCACTGTAGTGCCATTAGTGCCATCAGTCGGTCCAATTCCTCCGCCGAAAAAGGTGGTGATACCGTTAGACAATGCGGCATAAGCTTGCTGGGGAGAGATCAGATGAATATGGGAGTCGATACCTGCCGCAGTCAGAATCAAATGCTCACCTGAAATGGCATCGGTACTAAGCCCGACCGTCATCCCTGGCGTGATACCAGACATGATTGCAGGGTTACCGCTTTTACCAATACCCGATATTAATCCATCCTTAATACCAACATCTGCTTTAATAACCCCAAGTTTGGCATCCACTATCGTGACATTGGTAATGACCAGATCGAGAACGCCCTGGTCGCGGGAACACTGATTATTAGCCCCCATACCATCGCGTAACGATTTTCCACCGCCATATACCGCTTCATCACCATAACCACGTAGATCTTGTTCGATTTCAATATATAAATCAGTTTCACCTAAACGAATTTTATCACCGGTCGTTGGACCAAACAGACTGGCATATTCCTTTCTGGATATTGATGGCATAAAAGGTCCTCAGCTAGGATTGTTAGACATTTTGAAACCGGCTTGCCGGGCGTTATCAATGAGTGCTTTTAACTTTATTGGATCGTTGATCACTTCAGCGAGTTGTTTACCGGTCATGTCAACAAGGTTATTAAAACCAAAAATATCGTTATCACCGCTATAGGGAATAAGTTCTATTTCTATCTCATCACCGGGTTCAAAGCGTATCGCTGTTGTGGCAGTAATATTTAAGCGTTTACCCAGTGCGCTTTCACGATCAAACTCCAGTTCTTTATTAACTTCGAAGAAATGGAAGTGTGATCCTACCTGCACCGGCCGATCCCCTGTATTTTTGACACGTACTTTGGTTACAGGTTTTTCTGTATTAAATGAAATAGGGGAGGCATCTAAAAGGTAGCCACCATAGGGTACATTTTCTGTTTCTTTGTTCTGCGACATAGTCTATTTCTCCTGCTCTTAACGAATAGGATCGTGCACGGTTACCAGTCTGCTGCCATCGGTGAAAATAGCTTCAACCTGTATTTGTGGGATAAGGTCAGCGACGCCCTCCATGACGTCATCTTTAGTCAAAACATCTCTAGATTTATTCATGACCGTTTCCAGATCATTTCCTTCTCTGGCACTTTCCATGGCCGTTGACGCAATAATAGAAACGGCTTCCGGATAATTAAGTTTAATTCCTTTTTCTTTCCGACTTTGAGCCACGCTGGCAAGTGAGTAAATCATTATTTTCTCTATTTCTCTGGGGCTAAGTTTCATAAATTACTCCTTACCTGAAGGGGTATAGGCATCTTCGCCAAATGCTGAATAATCAGGAGATTGGCGGGCGTCATTGGTTGAAATTCGTACCGGGGTAAATTTGTTAATTATCCATAAAATCAGAAGGGTAAAAATAAAAGACCATATGCTGGTAATAAGTACAGCGGCGAGTTGTTTTGCAACTTGCAAAATGCCACCACCTTCAAGCAAACCTGAAGGTCCTTTGCTATTCCATGCCTGTGATGCGAAAACACCAAGCAGGATTGAGCCAGTAATTCCTCCCATACCATGTACGCCAAAAACGTCCAACGCATCATCGACATACTTTTTCACGAACAGTGCGCAGTAGTAGCAGACAAAACCGGCAACAACACCAATTAATGCGGCTGATTGAATTGAAACATACCCTGCAGCAGGAGTTATGGTGGCGAGGCCTGCGACGGCCCCTGTCAGGAAGCCAACAAACTTTGGTTTACCGGTATGCATTTTCTCAATGAATAGCCATGTCGCACCGGCAAAAGCAGCAGCAATGTCGGTGGTAACAAACGCAGAGACAGTAATTGTGTTAACCTGTAATTCAGAGCCTGCGTTAAAGCCATACCAGCCAAACCACAGTAACCCCGCACCCAGAGCAATATAAGGAATGTTGTGGCTACCATCAGGCTGAATGACTCGACGCCCGACGTATAAAGCGGAAGCAAGCGCAGCGAAACCTGCTGTCGCGTGGACGACAATACCACCGGCAAAATCAACCACTCCCCATTTAGCCATCACGCCCTGCGGACTCCAGACCATATGCACAAACGGGCAGTAAACGAATAATGTCCAAAGGGTAATAAAAATCAGGTACGCCTTGAATTTCACCCGTCCGACAAATGCGCCAGTGATTAGCGCCGGAGTGATAATGGCAAACATCATTTGGTAAACAAAATGTACCAGGATGGGGATCCCTGCATCATTGCCGGTGAACAGCGTGTTCGCATTGATATTTTGTAAAAACGCATAGTGAAGCGGATTGCCAATAATGCCATTGAGGCTGGGACCGAAGGCCAGGGAATAACCCACAGCAAACCATAATATGGCTACCCAGCTCATAGAGACAAAACTCTGAAACATAATGGTAAGTATGCCTTTACGCTGGACTAAACCACCGTAAAAAAAAGCAAGCCCCGGTGTCATTAACATGACCAGACTGGTGCATAACAGCATAAATGCTGTATTCGCTGGATCCAGTATTTGAAATTGTACAGGTAATATTCCCATATACCCTGTGCCCCTTGCTTAAGGTTTATAAAAAGATGTAACTTGGCTATTTTCCATACGAAAGATAAATTACTACTTAATTTATTAATGGATAATTACTTGTCTTTGAATGAATATAATTTTGATTGTGGGTTGTGTTTACAATATTCAATGACTTGCGGGATGCTGGTAAGGTCTGTTTCATTCAGAGAAACAGAATCACCACCCTTATAAACCGTTTCTTCATTGAGCATCCACCATGCAACTGGAAGCATGGCCTTAGGATTCAGATTGATAAACTCCTGACAGGTCATTTTATCAGGACTGTTGTCTGCCGCATGCGTAACAGGGACGTTTAGCATAAATAAGGATAACAGTGGAGTAAGTGTGATAAGTGCGCGTTTCATATATAACCTCATGGTGTCTTTAATACAATTAATTTACTGAAGCGGGAACTGTTGGGGTACAGTTCTCGCTTCAGTGATATCAATAAAAAAATTACTGGTGTTGGTTTAATTACAGATCTTTTTTGATTTTGTCCCACTCACTGTCAGCTTTTTTCTTAAAATTGGCTTTTTTATCCTGCATACATGCCTGCACCAGTGCAGGGGTCACTGTTTCAACCCCTTTAACATCCAATACCGCGTCTTCTGGTTTGTCCTTTTTATTCAACGCTTCGGCAAAGCCAACCACTGTGGGTTGGAATGTGGTATCTGTGGCAAGAAAATCTTCACACGTCCATTGACTGACGGGTTTGTGATTTTCTGCCGCCTGACCCAGAGCAGGGATCATGAGTAGGGAGCCAACGATCATGCTTAATGTTTTATTCATCTAACGTACCTCGTGTATCAATTAATATCTATGGGTGAAAAGTCTGATTGCGACATTAAATATATATCCTGGAACAGCCTGGATGTCATATTTTGAATTGAATGGGGTTTTTAATATGTTCAATATTTTCTTTTGTTATTAGATAGTTGTAAGGCGTTTAAGAAGAAATCATCGGACTATATTATTAATGACGTAGTATTTATTGATGATATTTAGAATAAATTAATGTTGTCAGTAGTACTCTGACTTACAGGAGAAGCAAATGTTAAATGTAACACGAGATATTCTATCTAAGCTTGACGATGATGTGCTGGTCAAACAGCGGCGGTTTCTTAAGTTCTTGGCATGCCTGATGTTCTTGGGTGGGGTGCTTTTTATCCTTTTCCCTTATGTGTCTGGAGGCGTGCTCAGTATCATTGTCGGCGGGATTTTGATGTGCAGTGGTGTAGCGTTAGCAGTGGGTATGTTTAAAAACAGGGTGCATAATTTTTGGCCAGTTGTTTCTGGGGTAGTCGTCAGTATTGCATATTTTTTGATGGGGTATTTTTTTATTACTGCACCCGAATTAGGTGTTTTTGCAATTGCAACTTTTTTGGCATGTTTATTTTGTTTTGGTGGGGTTATCCGACTGACTACCTTTTTTAAGCACAGAAAAGAGAAAAAGGTATGGTTACAGGGAGTTATCGGTATATTGGATCTCTTTATCGCATGGTGTTTTATTACTGCCACTCCACAGGCATCAATTTATATGGTATCAATGGTGACGGGAATTGAACTTATGCTGAGCGGTATTAGTTGCGCATATATTGCTAATCAATTTCGTAAAACCTGAAACTGAGTAGTTAGCTGTTACTATTATCTGGCCACTGGTAGTGGGGTCATTACATAAAAAAAACTGCCCTTGCGGGCAGTTAAAATCGGAAGCATACCAAATGTTTTCTCAGGGGATCAGTCTGCACTGATACCGGTATTATCGTAAACACTCTTGCGATATGTTGCAAAACCTCCAGTACGTATTTTTAATAAATAAATCCTAACTAACATTGTTTATTTTCTTATCGCTATTTTTGTAAAAAAGCGATGTACAACAATAAAGAATACGGGAACAAAGAATATCGCCAGGACCGTTGCGGCAATCATTCCGCCCATCACGCCTGTGCCTACTGCGTTTTGTGCGCCTGAACCCGCGCCGTTGCTAATGACTAATGGAAGCACACCAAGAATGAATGCCAAAGAGGTCATCAGAATCGGTCTTAAGCGCATTCTGGCTGCGTCTAATGTCGCTTCAATATCGCTTTTACCCTGTTTTTGCATAATTTCAACGGCAAATTCTACAATCAAAATCGCGTTTTTAGCCGATAACCCAATTGTTGTCAGTAGACCGACCTGAAAATAGACATCGTTGGATAACCCACGCAACCAGGTCGCTGATAAGGCGCCAACAACGCCAAGTGGAACAACCAGCATTACGGCAAAGGGAATTGACCAGCTTTCATAGAGCGCTGCCAGACACAGAAAAACAACGACGATTGAAATAAGGTACAGCATAGGGGCCTGGTCGGTGGATAAACGCTCCTGGTACGACATTCCTGTCCAGTCATATCCGATGCCAGCTGGCAGTTTTTCGATGAGTGAGACCATAAATGCCATGGCATCTCCGGTGCTTTTTCCCGGTGCGGCTTCGCCAAGAATCTCCATTGAAGGAGAGCCGTTATAGCGTTCAAGACGCGGTGAACCATAAGTCCAATCTGTATAGGCAAATGCGCTAAACGGTACCATGTCCCCAGAAGCGTTACGGACATACCAGCTATCAATACTTTCCGGAAGCATGCGATAAGGAATGGCTGCCTGTACGAAGACCTTTTTGACGCGTCCATTATCCAGGAAGTCGTTAACGTAGCTGCTACCAAAAGCGGTTGAGATCGTCTGATTTATATCGTTGAGAGATACGCCCATAGATTCTGCTTTTGCCGCATTGACATGCACCCGAAACATGGGCGTATCTTCCAGTCCATTGGGGCGAACGCCGACCACCTGTTCGGGATGCTGTTTTGCCATGCCGAGGAGCTGATTTCTTGCCTGAGTGAGCTTTTGGTGACCCAGATTGGCTTTATCTATAAGTTCCAGATCAAAACCTGAGGCCGTGCCAAGTTCCGGGACGGCGGGTAAATTGAAGGGATAAACAATAGCCTGATTTATTGTAGCCAGACCTCTGGTGGCACGTTGAATGATCGCATTAATACCATCGGCACTTGCCGTGCGTTCAGACCAGGGTTTCAGGCTTACAAAGGCCAACCCGTTGTTCTGACCTTGCCCGCTAAATCCAAAACCGCTGACAGTAAAGACTGATTCCACATTACTTTTTTCTTGCGTCAGGTAATAGTGGCTGACGTCTTCAAGTACTTTATTAGTTTTCACCAGCGTAGCACCCGGCGGCAGCTGGGCCATGGTCAGCAAAACGCCCTGATCCTCCTCAGGTAAAAATGAGGTCGGAATGCGTAGAAACAGTAGCACCATGGCAATAATGATCAGTAAATACAGAATCATATATCGAGAAGTAACTCGCAGAATCTTGCGCGTACTGTCGCTGTAATGCTGGGTAAAACGCTCAAAGTACTGGTTAAACAGTGTGAAAAAACGAGGTGCAGAATGGGAGGTATCATGATGCGCTGGTTTGAGCAGCGTGGCACATAATGCGGGCGTTAACGATAATGCGGTTAATAAAGAAAGCGCCATAGCGGCGACAATCGTTACTGAGAATTGCCGGTATATCTCTCCGGTAGAGCCGCCGAGTAACGCCATCGGTACAAATACAGCCGACAGGACCAGCACAATCCCCACCAGCGCCCCTTGTATTTGTGACATTGATTTATGCGTAGCTTCTTTGGGGGAAAGGTGTTCCTCTGCAATTACGCGCTCAACATTTTCCACCACCACAATAGCATCATCAACGAGCAGACCAATGGCCAGGACAAGGCCAAACATTGTCAGAGTATTGATGGTAAAGCCAGCAACGGAGAGAACGGCAAATGTGCCTAGTATGACAACCGGGACTGCTATTGTTGGAATAAGTGTTGCCCGAAAATTTTGTAAGAATAAATACATAACAATGAAAACTAAAACAATGGCCTCAACCAGCGTTTTAACGACTTCTTGTATGGATATCTTAATGAAGGGCGTTGTGTCATAGGGATAGACGGTTTTGAGACCTGGCGGGAACCAGGGCGAAAGCCGGGCTATTTCCTCTTTGACTAACTTTGCGGTATCCAGGGCATTGGCACCTGTGGCCAACTTAATCGCAATCCCTGCTGCAGGGTTCCCATTGTATTTTGCTACAGTGCCATAACTTTCAGCACCCAGTTCAATGTGAGCAACGTCGTTCAATGTAACGTGTGAGCCATCTTGTTGAACTTTCAGTAGAATATTTCCAAACTCCTGTGTATTTTGTAATCGGGTCTGGACGATAATTGAAGCATTCAACTGCTGGTTATTTGCCTGCGGTGCGCCGCCTAACTGTCCTCCCGATATTTGATTATTCTGTATTTTGACTTTCTGAATGACATCCTGAGGGACAAGCTGATATTGGTTGAGTTTGACCGGATCAAGCCAAATTCGCATGGCATGCTGTGAACCAAATAGTTGAATGCTGCCCACCCCTGCGATTCTGCTAAGCGGATCTTTGATATTGGACGCAACATAGTCGGCAATATCGTACTGGTTAAGCGCCCCATCCTCTGAAATAAATGCGGCAACCAGTAAAATATTGCTGCTGGCTTTATCAACACTAATGCCTTGCTGTTGTACTTGCTGCGGTAATGACGGCATCGCCAACTGTAATTTATTCTGCACCTGTACCTGAGCGATATCCGGGTTGGTCCCCGACTCGAACGTGAGGGTCAGGGCGGCATTGCCAGAGGCGTCGCTGGTTGAGGACATATACATTAATCCATCCAGACCATTCATATTCTGTTCAATAATCTGCGTCACCGAGTTTTGTACAGTCTGTGCATCGGCTCCTGGGTATGATGCGCTGATAGTTACCGCTGGTGGGGCAATGTTGGGGTATTGAGCAATGGGCAACTGAGTAATAGCAATGACGCCGCTTAACATCATGATAATAGCAAGAACCCAGGCGAAGACCGGGCGCTCAATAAAAAAATTAGCCATAGAAAAAACTCCTGTTACCCGGCCTTACTGAGGTAAAGGGGGATTTGAATCTAAAGGGGAGGGGAGTGCATGAGCTTTAATGCCAGGCCGAATCTGTTGGAGCCCAGAAATAATGACCCTATCGCCAGGGTGCAAACCGGAAGTTACCAGCCACTTATCTCCTATTGCTTTAGTGGCAATAATTTCACGCGACTGGACGATGTTTTCCGGATCAAGAATAAGCGTTGTGGCTTTGCCGCTGGCATTGCGAGTTACCGCTTCTTGTGGAACCAACAATACATTGCGCTGGATACCCTCACTGAGCACGGCAGTGACGTACATGCCAGGTAATAGCGTATTATCTGGATTAGGAAAAATTGCTCTGAGCGTAACAGACCCCGTTGTTTCATCCACTGTGAGGTCGGAAAACTGTAATTTCCCTGTGTGAGCATATTGCTTACCGTTATCAAACTCTAATATGGCCGTTGCCTGGCCCTGGCTTTGCTCTATTATGCCTTGCTCCATGTCTGTTTTTAGCCGGAGAAAATCATTGGCGGACTGGGTAACATCCACGTATATAGGATCAAGACGTTGAACTGTGACCAGTGCTTGCCCCTGATTGGCGGTGACAAGTGCGCCGATGGTGACAGTTGATTTGCCGCTTAATCCACTCAGCGGCGAGGTGACGCTGGCATAGTTCAGGTTGATTCTGGCACTTTCAACCGCTGCTTTCGCCACTTGCAGGTTTGCCTGCGCTTCCTTCGCGTTAGTCTGGGCCTCGTCGTAGTCTTGTTGGCTGACATAATGTGATTTAAGCAGTGACGTAAAACGATTCAACGTTAAGCGGCTGTTATCTGCTGCTGATTGAGCCTTAGCCAGACTTCCCTTCGCCCGATCCAGTTCTACCAGTAAAGGGGCAGGGTCAATCTGGTACAGCGGTTCTCCGGCATTAACCGTGCTGCCTTCTTTAAACTGACGGCTGAGAATAATCCCCCCAACCTGCGGACGTATCTCAGCAACTTCATAAGGTACAATTCGCCCGGGTAATTTACTGGTGATATTCACGGATTCTTCTTTAAGCGTAATAATACCGACATCCGGTATTACGGTATGTGGCGGGGCATTCTTACTATCATCACACCCCACAACGAATAGAATATTAACCAGGCCAATTACCGCAAATTTTCTTTTTATCTGCATTATATCCCTCACATATACGTTACGAAGGTTTACGGTTCATCGGTACCAATAGGTAATAAATGACGCAATTAAGAAGCCGGTATACACGGCGAGTAAGGAGAACAGCACGTGAACCGCAATTTCAGTACCGGCCCAAATGTAATCTTCATTTTGCAAATGCGAAAATACCTCCTCTGAAAAAGTAGAGAATGTCGATAAACCACCACATAGCCCTGTGGTGACCATCAGCTTCACTGCCGGAGAAAATGATGTTAGTCGGGTAAAAAAAACTGTAGCAAATCCAATAATGAATCCGGCAATTATATTTGAAACGAGCGTTCCGGGGGGTAATAAAGGGAATAGTGCATTCAATCGCTGGGAAATGCCCCAACGTAAAGCACTACCGACACCACCACCAACCATAATGGCAATTAAAGATGCGAGCATAAAACCTTCTTTTCTAATGGATGTTTTTGAATGTCAATCACTTGTATGCTAAAAATAAGGTGATATCTTCAGGGTAACAAGATCGCTTATTCTTCTAAGTTTTAGCTTGAGCATGATATTAAATTTTTGAATGCGCATTGTTTGCTCTGAAATGTTCAGGGACTGAGTGATTTCATGTATGTTATGTTGGTTAATTATGGAGTTGACAAGTTTAAGTTGGTTGTGCGAGAGTGCCACGTTAGGTTTTTGATATGAAATTTTTTCATCTATGATGAGGGAGAGTAAATTTAATATCTGCTCTTTTCTGCTTACGAACAGTAAAGGCGACTGGCTTTTTAATTTGCTAATGTGAAAGGGAGCCAGGATGATGATCCTTTCAACATTGATGTCATTGAGTAGCTTGACCGTAGTTTCATCAATAATATTATTATGATAAGTGTCAATAATGATTTTTACATCGTGATCCAGATCATTAAAGTTAATGTCTGAAAGTTGATTGATTTTGATGGTTTTTTCCTTTTCCTGTAGGTTAAAAACACCCTGGAAAAGGAAAAAATCCTTTGTGATAATGAAAATCATAAAAATGCTCCTTTGGTGCAGATGTCTAGTTATAATGTTTGTAGAAAACAGAGTTTTAACATTGGTGATCGAGTTTGATGTGTAGGGGTAATTATCCCGTGTTATGCTTAGATAATAATATAAACATAATCTATTTTTATGATTTATCCAGAGATGTACCTATATAATAATCCTAAGTAAAATTCTTAATCCTGAAAAATATATAGTTTTTTGTTTTTAGTATAAGAATAATCCTGGTGTTACAAATACTCCTTAGGTATTACTATGAGATATTATTTTTTATCTTATCCAGGATTAATTTATATAAGAGTAACTTGTTGTGTATCTGCCAGAGTATTAGGATTACTATGTCACTTGTATTGGTGACAAACTCGAGACTCCTTTACAGACTTTTGCTGGCGATGGATTCGCCAGCTTTTTTTATTCATCTTTAACAAGATAATTAATGGATGATTACTGATAATGCCCGGAAACGTGGGCCATCCAGGCATTGAATGGAGACGAGGTTATGAAGGGGGAGGTACCGAAACTTAAGGAGATAGCGTCTTTTCCACTTGCAGCGGCGGATCGTACCATCCCCAGCCAGGATACATCATACCATTCCAGTCGGCAGGCCAAACGGGTCCAATACCGTAATCAAAACCCGGTGCTGGCATAATACGTGTTTCTTCCTGCCATACCTGATACCCAAGAATATTCATTGTAACAAATGGGTAACTGGAATTACCGACCCGACCAGAACGGCTCCCGGTCAGGTTACCCAAAACGGTAACATAGTGATTGCGGAAATTAACAGGGTCGAGAAAAGTTGAACTCCGGGCTAATAATCGTCCTTGATATGGTGTCCCGATTTCTGGTTTCGCATTATAATTAAGCGGTAGTACCGCTATTTCGAGCAACGTTTCATGCGGTTGGTTAACGACATTGATAACCAGTCCACCCAGTCGCGCTTGCTGTCCTACATAGAGATTGGGAGTTTGCTTCAGTTTTAGAAAATCTTTCTGCAGGTCTGGTTGGCCATTACCTTTAATTGATGAAGGAATGGAGGTACAGCCTGATAGCAAGAGTGTCATCGCGCAGAAGGCGATATACGTCAGTTTTCCAGAGATATAAATTCTGGGCATATTATCTCCTTAAATAAATTCAACGAAAAACAATAATTACATGCAATTACTTGACTCTCCTGTTTAGGGAGGGTCAAGTAATCATGGCGGTGCAAATTGGTAATGACTTATTTCTATTATGGTTTATTTATAAATATCAGCATTGATCGTTTTGTGTTCCGATTGCCCTTCAATTGAGGTAATTACATAGTATTTGCCACCCTTTTCATCCACCTTTTTGCTGAGCCCGTCATCTGTCATTGTAAAGCCGTCTTCAGTTACGCTAAGTTCTCCTATTTTTGTATATTTGCTGGCTTGCTCTGGTGAGATTTGTTCAGCGGCATATGCTGAAAATGCTAATGCTGAACCTAACAGTGCAATAATACTGAGTTTTTTCATAAGTTTATTCTCTTATAGATTAGTGATAAGCAATAATTATGTTAGATAACTTATTTTTTAATTCAATATAAATGTTGTTCGGATTTGCCAATAGTAATTCATTATGCTAATAATTAGTTGATTTGAATGTATTTTTCTCTAGTTGAATATTTAATATAATAATCTTAATGCAGAATGATAATAGCACTTTGCAAAGTGTATTGTGTATTGCATCAATTAAATTACTGCTCTTTTGATCATTGGTTAAGGGAACACGAGATAAACCGGATGTCTGTGCCTGTATCGAACGGATAACCGCGCAACAAGAATAAAATAATAATCTATATTACTTTTAATGCTAATATATAATTTTGCATTATCCACATAAATCAAACATTAATTCTGATCAATATAGTCCAATAGAGGTATACTGGTGAATATTAGGCCTAAAAACAATCACTTGCCTCATAGGGGATTTTAAAGAGAGGCTGTTTGATGCCGATAACCATGATGAAAATATGGTTAATGGAGGGGAGTGACATGTGGTGGGTTTATCGAATGCCGATGAAAATAAAGTTAATTATCGCGCTACAACCACTGTTATTGGCGTTATGTTGGTTTGCAGGTTCGGGAATATTGGCGCGTATAGAAACAGAACGACAGATGGAGAATATTGCCCAGCTAACAGCGCTTGCACGAAGTGCTGGAAATGTGGTGCATGAATTGCAAAAAGAACGCGGAATGAGCGTCGGATTTCTGGGGGCTAAAGGGAAGACGTTTAAAGATGAATTAAACGTACAGCGGGCTTTAACCGATCGCGAGATCGAGGTCTTTGTGCGTACACTGTCCGATACTGCTTTGCCTGAAGGGGATGTCGCTGCTTCTGTTGCCACGTTTAAGAAAAACATTCTATCCCTTGCCACCATCCGGGAAAACGTCACGCAATTAGGTCTTCCGGCATCCGATGTGGTTACGTTTTATAGTAATGTCATTGCTGATGTGTTGAGTTTTGTGGGCCGACTGGGGCAGTTGACGGATTCAGGCGAGATGGCGAACGCATTTGCCGCCTAGTACAACTTGCTGAATTTAAAAGAACAAGCAGGTATTGAACGCGCGTTGTTGTCAAATATCTTTTCTTCCGGTCATTTTGCCGTAGGGCAGTTACATCAACTCAGTGATGTCGTCAGTAAACAGAATGTCTGGTTGGCACAATCGTTACGCCTGAGCACACCTGAACAGGCGGCCATGTTGCAAAGCCGCCTGCAGTCACCAGAAGCGTCAAAAGCGCTCTCATTGCGCGAAACCGCGTTTAACCATGCAGTGAATGGTGGATTTGATGTCGATCCTACCGTCTGGTTTAAGGTACAAACCCAGCGTATTGAAGTGATGCGGCAGATAGAAAATGTCACGGCGAATCTTCTGTTGGCGAATGCGGAAAAACTTGCACAGGACGCACGAAAAAACTGGCAAACGTATATGGTTGTCAGCATGTTAGCATTACTGGCATCACTGACGTTCGCTGGGGCAATCGCAATCAATATGCATCGTCAATTCAGTGAAACGCTACGCAAGATTGCGGGCATGAACGGCGATCTGACTCAACGACTGTCGACCCCGGGGAAAGATGAGCTTTCGTCACTTAATCGCGCCTACAACACGATGCTGGAAAGTATTCAGCATATAGTCCAGGAGATTAAACAAGGCTCCGTAGTTTTGTCTGATGCCAGCAGCAGTATTACGGCGGGTAATCAGGATCTTGCCCAACGTACAGATGAACAGGCTGCATCAATCGTACAGGCTGTAGCCAGCATGGAACAACTATCTACCTCGATAACGCAAACGGCGGATAATGCCCGGGACGCAGAGCATCTGACAGTCAGGTTGGAAAAAGAGGTTCGGCAGGCCAGTTACGTCGCCAGCGCGGCAAATCAAAGTATGGGAGATATTCGCGCTTCCAGTGAGAAAATCTCGAATATTGTGACGTCAATTGACGATATTTCGTTTCAGACTAACTTGCTGGCGCTGAATGCCGCAGTGGAAGCTGCTCGCGCAGGAGAGATGGGGAGGGGATTTGCGGTCGTGGCCAGTGAGGTGCGGAATCTTTCGCAGCGTTGCGCCAAAGAAGCTAACCAGATCCGCGAGCTCGTTGCGCAAAATATGGTCAAAATCAGTGAGGGCGTTGAGCGGGTTACGGCATCAGCTACCGCGCTGGAAGCTGCGGCAGACAATACCACCAGTATGAAGCAATATATTGCGGATATTGCTCGCGTGGCGACGGAACAGTCGCAAGGAGTATCCCAGATAAACCTGGCATTACGGCCTATGGAGCAGGTCACGCAGCAAAACGCGGCGTTGGTTTCTCAGGCCGCGAGCGACAGCCAGCGCCTGGACAATCTGTCGGTGACTATGAAGGATTTAGTTAACCGTTTCGTGGTTTGACATGACACCGTTTAACCGGCCCAGACAACATCCCGGGCCGGTTAAATCTCACAATCTTATTGTGAGCTTCATACTGTTAACGTTGGCCCAGAACAACTTTTCGCCGAGCATATAATGTGACTGCTGACAGCTGAAAATCCAAATATCCTGTCATTCGTTTTCGGGATTTGAGCTCTTTCATCGTAATACCACTAATATGGCCTTCATCTATCAGTTTCTTTATCTCCGCGGTGCTGAGTAAAAGCTGGCGCTTCAAGATCGATAGCACACTAATCTGAAAAGAGTGGGAAAGTCTGATGGTTACGGTGACTTTCTGGCCGGTTTTGATGCCGACCTGCCACTGTTCCTGAATACGAAAATCAGGTTTACCTGCAAGTTCAGCCTTGTTACGGCTCAGGGTCGCTTTATCATTGGCAAAATAGTGAACCGTACTGGCATCGTTGGTGATAAATCGATGATACAGCTCATGATTAATTTTGCTGATGTGAAGCCGTGAAAACAGTGAGATATTCCATGTGTATTCGCAGTGGGTGCATTTATAAATGCTCCAGATATCAAGTACTTTCTTTTGCGAATTGACTCTGAACGCACCGGAAGGTGCGAATTCGCGTTTTACATTACATGATGGGCAGCGCTTAGCAATGCGCTGGTAGCCGACAGGGGTGACTGTCCATATGACTTTCATTCTGTACCTTTTTTTAACCCAAATAAATTCGGATCCGTTTTGAACGAACCATCGTTTTATGTGAGAAAAATATTTTTCAGATATTTTTCAGCGGGTTAAGAAAAGATTTCTAACACAGATATCCTGTCTGCCAACAAATGAATCTTGCGAGATTACCAGTGTGGCAGCCTTTAAGTATATGAGTTCAATCAATATTCATTATGTTGTCACGGTTGAAGTCACTGCGGATGCCGGGCACTCTGGTGACTTCAACCAGCAGGCTTCCGGTTGCATTCTGTCGCTGGTAAAGTGAGCAACCCTTACCGATATTTGGCCAGAAAGGAATTCCGTGTGACCGAACGTATTGATTATCAGACTGAAAAGTACAGCTTTACTGAGGCTGCTGAGAGTTCTCGTCTTACCGGTCAGTGGGCTGATGTTATTGCTGAATGTCGGGAAATGAAGGCGGGTTCGGAAGAGCGTCTGCGTATTGCTTTATTGAATGTGGACTATGTGACCAGCTTTGAGCTGCCTTTTCGCTTGTTGCTACTCCGCACCCCACAACTGATCGCCAGCGTGCGTGATGAGCTACAGCTTAGCCAGAAAAACGTCCTCTTTAACGGCAAACGCTTTGGCTGCGTATACAGTCTGAAAGCGAGCCTTGGCGGAATACCGGATGAATTCCAATACCGTCTCTCGCATCGTATCCGGCGCATTGATCCCACAGGCTTAAACGAAGCGCCGTATCAGCAGATTGCTAAAGTAGTGAAAGCACCGCGTGAACGTCTGAAGCTGGCGCTGGAATCGGGTCTAGATGTCACTGCTCTGGATGGACTCTTCTGGTTTGGCAGCCAACGTATTGCTGCTGATGTACTGAGGCTAAGAAAAGCAGGGATGCGGATAGCTACAGGACAGAAGAGTGTGTCCGATAACCTGACTGCAACCGTGAGAAACGTGCCGTTTTATCGCCTGGCTAATTAATGAATGAACATGAGCGACTTGTCTGACAGACCCTTTCCAGGGGGGCTGCAGAGTACTTAGGTATAGACATTAAAAGTTATGGTTCATCTCAAAAGCATATTAACTATATGATAAATAATGATATTAATGTATGCAGGCTATGAGTGTCATTGTGATCTGAGGGCAAAATTGCCTTGCTTTACTGGATCTACGCTCTACTGCTAACCCTGCGATGACGCACCGTTTTACTTTTTGGACATAGCAATAGGCGATGTCGTAATTCATCAAACCGTCCCACCCTGATGTTGGTTGGCTACACGCTATGTAAGAGTCGCGGTGTGCGAACAGGCGACATCTATAGTGTACTGAGTCCGCTATCAACTCAAACCTTGCAGGGATCTCTGCAATTTTCTCTACCTTGTAACAATTTTTTCCTTAATTTTAAGTATCTCATCGGATGACCTGGATGAAATCTCACTTCATTGAACGGCTATGCTGTTTGAAATTGTCTGAAAAAAATCAAAGTTAAGACATTAACGAAATGTGTGCGATTGCTAATACATTAGTTTGATTAATTAATCCTAAGCGTAATATCTCAAGCTTCAATTTACAGGAGGGGGAAGTACATAATTTAACTTGCTGTAATAATGGTTTTTTATTTATTTTATATAAATTATATAAAAATTGTAATTATTATTCTTAATTACATGAATTGTATGGCTTTTGACAAAAAACAAAAAAATAGAAACATCACTTATTTAAAGTTTTGTATTTGAGTGTATGACTAATGTTTTGTAGTATTGATTAGTTTTCAAGATCTTATCGATCGATTTTATTGATTTTTACCCATTAAGTATTTGTTTAAGAATATTTGTAACAAAGAACTGGCCTGTCAGTATTTTTGTACATGACAACAGGAGGTTGCCTGGGATGTGTGCTGAGAAAACATCAAAAGCTCTGCAACGTGCAATTGTTTATTCCACGGAGTGGGCAAAAACAATCGCATTGAAATATTTGTGCGGGCATTCTGCTTGCGGAAAAGAAATTTATGTAGAGACTACAGGAGATCTTAGAACTTTATTTTCTTGTTTAAGTACGAAAAGCACTGAAGTTCCCGATATTATTGTTCTGGATATCCCTGCCAGGGATTATGTCGGTCTGCTATGCCATATTCGTCGCTTGCATCCGGCATTGCCGGTGGTTATCACACAGTCACGAATATTATTCTCTGACCGGGCGGTAGCCTCTTGGTTTGGCAATATTTGGCTACGTGAATACGACAGCCTATTGGCCGGATATCCGGGGGCGTTGATCGGTTCTTGCATGACAGATCTGCAATTTGCGGGCACATATAGCTCCGCGGCCTGTTCGACAGAATGTCCGGGACGAATGAGTGATGCAATACTCCTTAATCACGTGGAACGATGGTTGTGCGGGCGTCTGACAGAAAGAATTGGTTCAGGGCTCTGCGCGCAGGTTGCGACTGAATGGTTGTCACGAGGGATCTCCGCACAAGAGGTGGGGAAGCGTCTGAACCGCAGCGACAAATTGGTATATCACTATCGCAGTCGGATTATACAAGAACTGAGAATTTCCGGTCATCCGCGGGACTTTATCGCCTCATTATCTTTGAAAGAGGGGCCGGTACCTTCAGACCGCCCGATGACATGCCAGATGAGAGTTGTCGCGTAGTCGCCAGTAATTCATCAAAGAATGGGAAACAAGGTTAGAAGATTATGGGGATGCTGATGCGTAATGAATATTATCAGAGGCGTTATTCCATTCCAGGTAATTTACAACCAGGGATGGTGGATATTCGTCATTTGCGATTGCTGATGGTGTTGTGCAGCATCAGTAATCCACGAATGGTGCTGGCGCTGGAAGAAGTACTGGTTAATGGACTGTCGCGGCGGGAAGCATGTGAACGCAACGGTGTATCTCAGAGTCATCTGTCGGTGAAATACCGCAGGCTGCAGGACGTAAACCAGATTGTGTTACGAATTTACCCGTATGTACAGGATGAACTCGAATGCAGTTCGGGATAACAGGCCAGAAGTCATTAATTTGATAGGGATGGCTGTATTAAAACTGTTAGTAAAGTTAAATTTTTATTTAGCCTCAGTTATTAAGTGTATTTAAAAGGCATTTTTGCCAGGGGCGATTGTACCTTTTATTCAGAAAGTAAGTTATTGGATTCTGTGAAATACAAAATCCGTGCGGTAGCTATGAAAAGAAAAAATGTTATAAAAATTCAGCAGGTAACTTACACGGCAATAGTGAGCAAAGGATACTTCTTAACCCAATATCAATCAAAAGCAGATGGCAAACGCTTCGTTGTTAAAAAAAGGTTGTAGGGGAAAGCGGTAATGTAGGAAAGAGTCTCAGTTGCCTGAGACTGATTACAGTAAACGTCAGAAGGGCAAGCTCTTACTGGTTTTTTAAATTTCTTTCAAAGGAAGAAAAATATGTTAAATAATACCTTACTTAAGGCCTATTGTGGTGCCGAAGTATACATAAAAAATAGCGTAAAAGACTTTTTCAAAAAAGAAGAAGGCGTAACCGCTGTTGAGTATGCAATTGTGGTGGCAGGTGTAGCTGCAGTGGTGCTGTTTATCTTCGGTTCAAGTGGACCTGTGCGGGAGATGTTAAACACTACGTTTACTACACTTCAGACAAAAATTACATCAATGATAAATGGTGGCGGAGCAACTCCGTAAAATTTTTGCATAAGTAGATTTTAAGAACACTGAGAATATTTGACTAAACTTTCTTTTTTAGAAAGGTTTTAATTATTTAAGTATTAAGGGATTAGAATGAAGCGGAAACTCGTCATTATCTATATTTTGATGATTTTAGTCGGTATTGTCGGTATTTTTATTTTCAGTAATAATGCGCCGGACACGGAGGTCCAGCCATTAACTCAAGCTAAGCCAGAAGAGCCAACGATTGAAGTTAAACGCGTCGAGGTTATTAAAGATTTAACTCGTGGTAAAATTTTAACCACTGACGATTATCGCATTAACGCGATAAGGAAAAAGGAAAGCGAAGTCACCGCTGCAGAGAAAAAAGCGATCGAAGGACTGGAAAATATCACTGGTTGGGCGTTGAAGTCGGATCTCAGTAAAGATACGATGATTACGCTTAATGATGTTGCCAAACCCGGTACGACAGAATACTTTGAGCTTTTCTTGTTGCCTGGAAATGTTGTCTATACATTTACCTTACAGAGTAATGAAAATTATCTTCTCGACAATGTGAAAACCGGAACTGGCGTAGATATCTATTTGATATATGGACGAGAAATTAGTCGGGATATGAAGGAAAGTATCGTTTCACCTCCCACGTCCGTTACTGGTCGTAGCTTAAAAAAAGTTATTTCTAATAAACGAGTCCTTGCTATTAATAAAGCAAAACGCAAAGAGAAAGACGGCATTTATACGATTGCCGAAGGTAGTCAGGTAATCGTTGAGCTGAACAACGATGATGTGAAGATCCTGAAAGGGTTAGAAACAGGAACTAAATTAGTCTTATTCCCGGCGAGTGATAAAGATCAACAAGAACTGACACTGGATAATTTGTTGCTGTTACAAGAAAGTAATTGGGCTGATGATGCTCCTTACTTACCTGAAGGCAATTTTCCTGCACCGGGCCTGAGCGATGGTCCTGCCCGAGATGGTGTAACTGAATTACGCGGATAAGCGCTTAATCGATGTGATAGTTCTGTAAATTGAAAAAGGATAATCTAATGCGTCTGACCACTTTTTTATGGCAAGTAAGTGTATTGTTCTCAACTGTCTTTATAAGTTCAATAAGCCTTGCAGAACAAATGTATATAAAGCCGGGCATGTCAAAGCAGATTAAAACCAGTGAGCCTATTAAAACTGTTTTTATTTCATCGCCCGAGATTGCTGACTATAAGGTTATCAGTAATAAGGCTGTGGTGTTGTATGGTAAAAAGGTAGGTACCGCTGAAATATCGGTATACGGCGCTAATTCGAAGGTTATTTATAACGTCAGTCTCGGTGTTGATCCATTATTACCGGAGCTTTCCCAGCGTATCAGACAGGAATATCCGGGTAGTAATGTTATCATTAAGCGTTTTAACGATAATGGTGGCAAGGCTTCTTATATCTTATCAGGTACTGCACCAAGTGAAGAAATCAAAGATGGTGTATATCAACTGGTTGGAAGTTTAGTCGGGACATCTGCAGAAGAGAAAAAAGTTGAGGCAGACGATACCAGTAGCAACGGTGTTGGTGGCAGTAATATGATGATTAAAAGTGACAAGATTCCTTTTGCCAGCTACAAAACCTATGACAATATTATTAATCGTATCGAACTGCCATCATCGAATCAGGTCAACGTAAAATTGACTGTGGTAGAGGTGACAAAAGAATTTACCGATAACTTGGGAATCGAATGGAGTAGTTTAACTCTCGACAGCATGATGGGCGGGGGGACGACGGCAAACTCAGCAGGAACGTTCAATCTGTTAGGTTTCAAAAACGGGTTTGATGCCAGAAATATCAGTACTCTTATTAATGCAGTGCATAATGATAAAATTGCCAGAGTACTTGCACAACCAAACCTGACTGTTTTATCAGGAGAATCAGCTAACTTTCTCGTCGGTGGGGAAATTCCGATCCTGATGCAGGATCGTGATGCGACAACAGTCACTTACAAAGAATACGGTATTCGTCTTAACATTGCTGCTAAGGTTGAGAGAAAAAATAAAATTAAGCTTTTTATCTCTAACGAAGTTAGTAGCGTAACGGGTACATATGCTTACAATACCTACCAAATTCCAACGCTGAAAACGCGTAAATCGAATTCAACGATTGAATTAGGTGACGGGGATAGTTTTGCAATTGGTGGTTTGTTGAATGAATCCGATCTTGAAACTTTAACCAAAGTTCCTTTCATTGGTGACATCCCGGTTTTGGGTGCATTAGGTCGTCGTGCTGGAAGTGAGCGCAGCAAGACAGAATTAGTCGTATTCGCAACGGTTAATTTGGTGAAGCCTATGTCATCTGGTGAAAAAATAGCGTTACCTAAGTTTAATAAAACGTCATCAACCAGGTTGTTCTTTAACACTGGCGTTGATGAAAAAACGCGCAGCGATCGATTAAATACGGATACCGCTCAGTTTCTTGATCAAGTTGGCTTTGCTAAATAAGGGGATTTAATATGAGACTGTTTAGCACAACAACGGATACAGAAACTAAAGAAGACAGTAATCGGGTGGTTCTTGACAGAAGCAAGGTGGTTTTAGTTTCACGGAATCAAAAGATCCAGCTCGATGTTAAAAATGTGCTGATGATGCACAATATAAGCAGCATTGTGCAAAAGGAAGTTGCAGTTAATGAATATCTTGACGATCAGGATACCAAAGATGCAGGTTGGATGATCCTGGATATTGAAGATGAAAACGACATTAATGTGATTAATGAAGTAACGTCTTTGATTGTTCCTTATGATGTTTATTATGTACTGATCGGTAATACTGATTCCATTGCATTTGCCAAAACCTTAGAAAAAAGTGGCAGTAAATATCTTTACATCAATACGCAAGTTAATGAATTACCAAATGTTATCTTAAAATCGCAGGTACAAAGCGCCGATAAGTCGACGCTACGTATAAGTATTCTGGGATGTAAAGGGGGATGCGGTACCTCTACTATCAGCAACGAAGTTTTGATGTCACTGAATAATTTCACAACTGCGCCTTGTCTTTTGATTCAGGGGGCTACTGGTAGTAAAGATTTCGACTTAATCTCAGGTAATGAAATTGATGCTTCAGATAGTAAAGTGCAAAAAATCTCTGATAATCGCTCGATAAAAATGGAATCAGTAAATGAGACATTAAATTATAGCGACCCAGTATTCAATCACTTTAATATCGCTTTGTTTGACCATAACGCTTGTGCAATTTCCGCAGAAAATTTAGAGTTAATATTTAAAAATTCGAATACTATCGTTTTAGTTCTTGGCCGAAATTTTTCATCTTTCAGAACAGCCAAAAGAGTGCTGGATGAGTATGCAAGGTTTGAGCGACAAAAGAATGATGTGATAAAACGAAAAATCATCATTAGCATTAATGAGTATAATGTTGCTGATAACAAGCAAAAATTCTCTAATGAAGATATTGTGGATTATTTGGGTAAAGAGATTTGTACAATACTCCCCTATTATCAAAGTCGGAAAGAGAATGATATTTTCTCGCAGCGTGCGCTTCAATTATCGGCAGCGATCCTGGGACGTGAAAAAATAGAAATTAAACAAAATAAAAAAACATTTAATTTGTCCAGTATTATCAATCGATTTAGTAAAAAATAGAGGTTGTAGAGGCTAAATGGGACCTAATGAACTATCATCATTAAGAATATTTAGGGAAAATATTCTTAAGAAACTGGACCTGGATCGTATTGATGCGATAAAGGATGATAGAACAGCACTGGAAACAGAGATAAGTGATATTTTACAGCGGGTATCTGCTGAGATAGGTCAATATTTATCTACTCAACTTCGGCTGGAACTCATTAAACTCGTGGCTGATGAAATTTCTGGCTATGGACCATTACGAGATTTAATGGAAGATGATTCCGTTAGCGATATTCTCGTTAATGGACCAGAACAGATATTTGTCGAACGCAGCGGGCGACTGGAAAAGGTTGGTACGTTTTTTCTCAGTAACCAGCAGTTGACAGAGATTGCCCGGCGCCTGGTTTCTAAGGTTGGGCGTCGCGTTGATGACTCGCAGCCACTGGTTGATGCCCGTTTACCTGATGGTAGTCGTTTAAACGTTGTTATTGCGCCAATTACTCTTGATGGCACATCGATTTCAATTCGTAAATTTGGTAAAGGCAAAAAAACGTTAGGTGACTTAATTAACTATGGAAGTATGGATGAAATGATGGCCAACTTCCTGGTTATTGCTGCCAGTTGCAAAGTCAATATTATTATATCCGGCGGTACCGGTTCCGGAAAAACAACGTTGCTGAACGCCTTATCGCAATATATTGGTGAAACAGAACGTATCATCACTCTGGAAGATGCCGCTGAACTTCGTCTGATTAAACCACATGTGGTACGTATGGAAACGCGTATGGCCGGCGCGGAGCAGCAGGGGATGATCCCAATGCGTTCACTGGTTATAAACTCGCTCCGTATGCGGCCCGACCGTATTATTGTTGGCGAATGTCGTGGTGAGGAGGCATTCGAGATGCTGCAGGCGATGAACACCGGTCACGATGGTTCAATGTCAACTCTACATGCCAACTCGCCGCGCGATGCCATAGCACGTCTGGAAAGTATGGTGATGATGGCAAGTGCGTCCTTGCCGTTGATGGCTATCAGGAGAAATATTTCATCGGCGATACATCTGATTATTCAGGTTTCACGTATGCCGGATGGCTCGCGAAAGGTTATGAATATATCTGAGGTAATGGGGATGGAGGGGGAAAATATTATTATCCAGGATATATTCACATTCGAAGCTTCATCTCAAAGAGATGCGAACGGTAGGATTCAGGGGGCTTATAAGTTTAATGGTCTTTTGAAACGATCTGTCGTTTACCGTCAGGGCGTTATCTATGGTATGACTGATGCCTTGAACGAATTATTTGGGAGTCAGATTCAATGACACTTTTTTTTATTATACTTGTAGTTCTTGGTACTGTGAATTTTCTGGCGGTGCTCATTTATTACAAAAAAGTAAAAAAACTGGATGGCGGTCAACAACGTTTCCATATTACCACCAAAAAAAATAGCTGGAATAGCCAGTTGTTTGAACGCTTAAAGCAAGCTATAACGGGGGACGTCAGAAGCGTGAAATCAACGTACCGTAACATGAAGCCAAAAGATGCTTTCTTGTTTATCGGTTTGTTTTTGGCAGGTGTTTATATTAACTTTGTTTATTTAAAGTTTAATATCATCATCGCGTCCTTACTCTTACTCATACTGCTGAATTATGTTCATTACAAATCAAGTCAAAAAAAACAAAGGGCATTATTTGAAATTGAATTTTCGGAGGCGCTGAATATCATCAATAGCTCTATTAGTTCTGGAAATTCAATAGTGGTAGGGATTACCCAGTGTGGTAATAAGTTAAGTGGTGAAGTAGTCGGCCCTGAGCTTAAGATTGTATCTCGCAGACTTAGTATTGGTGAGGATGTCAATACTGTGTTAATGGATTCATATGAACGTTTACCCTATCGTGAGTATTATTTCTTCATTCTCGCTGTAATGATAAACATTAATGGGGGAGGCCAGGTCAGGGAAGTAATGACTCGTTTAGCTAAACAGATATCGGATGCAAAAATTACCGACCGCAAGAAGCTGACGATGACGTCTGAAGCCAGAATGTCAGTAAAAGTATTGGCTATGATCCCTGTCGGTTTTATCTTTGTCCTGAATTTTTTAAGTCCTGAGAATTTTGATATATTAATAAATCATGAGTCAGGGAAATATATTTTGTATTATGCTGTTGGAAGCGTTTGTCTTGGACTTGCGATCATATGGAATATGATGAATAAAGCTGTTTAAAACTATGGAGACATAACAAATGTCCTTATATGTCCTGTATTTTTTTGTGGTATCTTTATTTTTTGCTTTTTTGTATTTGTTGACTAAAAACAAAAAAACAAAGAAAATTTCCTCTGTACTGGGAAGACAGGGTAATATCGTCGCCAAAAATGAAGAATTAGTTTCAAATATTGAAAAAATTTATCGTAAAACAAGTAAGACAGTGACTTTTTTTGATTTTTTAGATTCTAATATTTTTTTGAAATTCGGTATAGTGATTGCTTTTTCGTTACTTATTTTTATTCTCGGTGCGCTTGGTATACTTAAATATGATAAACAAACACAGGCTATAATTATTGGCGTGGCATTAGTATTAGTGATTCTTATTCCTCCAAGAATAAAGAATTATGTAATGAAAAAAAAGACAAAGAAAATAAATGTCGATTTACCTTATGTTATAGATATTATGTCTATCTGTGTTCAATCTGGAATGACCATAGAGAATGCTTTAATTTACATTTCGAAAAACATCCAATTTATTAATAGCGATATCGCAAGTTTATTAGAAAGAACTGCTATTAAAATTGAGGTGAGTGGCATAGTTAGTGCGCTTGACCAATTGTATGAGGAAGTTCCCAGCGCCGAGGTACGAATGTTTTGTACCACGTTGCAACAAAGTATCACTTATGGGGCATCAATCAGTACCGTGCTTGTTGAGTTATCTAAGGAGATGCGAGAGATGCAGCTTTTATCCGTTGAAGAAAAGGTTGCTAGTTTATCCGCTAAAATGGCGGCTCCGATGATTTTATTTATTATGTTTCCGATACTTGCGATCGTAGCAGGTCCCGGATTTATCAGGATGATGGCAATATGGGGAAGTTAAGCGCTTTAGTAATTTCTTTGTTACTTGTAGGGTGTAGTTCACAAACCAACCTTGATAATAAAGAACGAGAATTTATCTTAACAAAAGTTAATAACTACAAAGGACTTATCGCATTTTATCGCGAACAGCTTAGCAAGAATGACACACCTGAAGTTCGACTTAAACTCTGTGAAGTTTATAACAAAATTGAAGATTATGAATCCTCGCAGAATTGTCTTAAAGAGTTGGTAAGTTCTTCTCCTACGGATGAGTCTTTGCTATTGTCGGCACAAAATAATAGCACTCTTGGCCATGATGAGATCGCATTAAGGCAAATAGATGAAGCGATAAAAATAAATCCTAAAATGGGAGAGGCTTATAACCTCAAAGGTGTAATCCTTGCACATTTAGGCGATTTAGAAAACGCGAAGGAAAATTTTGAAAAAGCAAGAAATTTGTTTGTTGCTGAGGATATTGTAAATAATAACCTGGCAATGATCGCTATTGTAGAAAAGGATTACAATCTCGCGAGATCTTATTTAATGCCCCTGTATTCCAGAGGTTATAATTCGCCAAAAATTGTTCATAATCTGATTTTTACACTTGTTAAGCTTAACGACTATAGCACAGCAGATATGCTAATCCGGCAAAATAATCTGGAGGGCTCATCTCAACGCTTAATTGCCGATCTTGATGGTATTATGACTACGATTCCTGAACGCAAGTCGCCAGACGTCGGTGTGAAAGTTTCAGCACAAGGTGTTATCGAACAACCAAAAAAGAATAATTCAAGTTTGTTGAATGCGAGCGAAGATAACACTAAGGTGCTAACTGAAAATAAAAATATTGCTCCACGAGAAGTTGCCGTATCACCAGATGGCCCTGGTCAGGTGGAGAATATTGTGATAGGTGAACATGGCAAATTTGTTCGTCTGGTGTTTATCTCATCTTCCTTTATTAAGGGAGAGAAAGTAACTGGTGGGCGTGATAATCATGTTGAGTTTGTTTTGAAAAATATAAAAACAAACAAAAAAATGGCCGATTTAACTCGTAATATTAAAAAATACACTAAGTCATTAAATGATGTTTCAATACAGCAGCGCGGTGACGACTTATATCTGACATTTAATGCCAAGCGCGTCGTGAAACAGGTTAGGGCTTATATTTCACCAAAATCATCCATATCTAGTAATCGATTAGTATTAGATATTATTTTCTAAGCCTTATTGAGGCGTAGTTAAACCAAAGTAGGAGTTGTTTATGAGTAAGTTAAGTGATTCACTTGAAAATCTAATGGAACTTGATGGCGCAGTTTGCGCTGCCGTAGTTGATACGCGTAATGGAATGATCTTAGGTCATGTGGGCACAGGTATTGATATTGAGATCGCAGCAGCAGGCAATACCGATGTGTTGAAGGCGAAGCTCAAAACAATCAAACTCCTTGGTTTGAATGAAACGATTGAGGATATTCTTATTACGCTGGAAAAACAATACCACATTTTGCGTCCTTTACAGAAAGTTGAATCTGTATTTATTTATCTTGTGTTAGACAAACGCGAAAGTAACCTGGCATTAGCACGTCGTAAGGTTATGGATGTTGAATCTTCTGTAGAATCAATTTAATACTCGCTTCACGTACCCTATACTGAATATAAAAGATATGGATGATTATAAAGTTTTATTTATAGGCCGTAGTGGTTCGGCAAAAACAACGGCCATAAATTCTGCAAGCCAGATTAATGTCGTTTCAACGGATGTGGCCATGTCATTTATGGCCTCTGACGAAAAAAAAGAAACGACAGTGGGCCTGGATTATGGGGATCTACTTGTGGAAGATCGTGCTGGTCAGTGCCGATTGCGTTTATATGGTGTTCCTGGGCAATCCAGATTCTCCTTTTCATGGGAAATTCTACAGCAAGGTTGCTCTGGTCTTATTTTAATGATAGATGCAACTGATAAATTCGCTATTGAGGATATTCATTATTATACAACCGCTACGAGTTCTGACTGTGAGCGGATTATGCTTCCTACAGTTATTGCTGTTGTAAAAAGTGATTTGCTGAATCTTGAGGCATTATCGAAATTAAAAGAGGCTATCCAAAAGGAAAATATTTTGTCCCCAATACTCTGGATAGATGCCAGAAATAAAGATGCCGTTGTATCAGTATTAAGTGTGTTATTAAAGCAAATCAGGAGGTAGTTATGAAGAATGGACTTCCTTTTCCATTGAAGTTTACAGTTAGCTCAGATAAGGATAAAAGTACAAGTGTAGAAGGCCATCCTGAGCAAATAATAGAGCCTGAGGTCGTTCTTCAACCTCTTGATGAAAAGCAAGAGAAGATAAGTGATAACGACAAAAGTTTTGTAG
This sequence comes from Citrobacter sp. VF227, assembly GCF_052950715.1. Taxonomy (NCBI): domain Bacteria; kingdom Pseudomonadati; phylum Pseudomonadota; class Gammaproteobacteria; order Enterobacterales; family Enterobacteriaceae; genus Citrobacter; species Citrobacter sp. VF227. Next base: position 1,350,183 of record NZ_JBRFVF010000001.1, on the reverse strand, counting down.
ATTCTGCTCTTAAAGAACAGATTGATAAGACATTGAATAATTATGTAAGTAAATTCCCAGATATACAGAACCTCGTGCTTTCAACAGTAGATGGTTTTGAAATATCTTCTGTGCTTGATCAGGGCGGTGAAGAGATTATTCGAAAAGTCTCAGCTATGTCGAGTTCTCTGCAATCTATAGGTTCAGCAATATTAAGAGAGATTGGTGCCCCAGGATATCAGTATCTATATCTGAATAATGGTAAACGCTCGGTATTTATCTATCTTATCTCTGGTAATCAACTGGATGTTGTTCTGATGGCCGTTTCAGGTGAGATTGATTCTTTGGGCCAGGCTCTTTGGATGATGCAAAAATTAGTTGATGAAGTTAAAGAGTTGATTCAATAACGGATAGTTAAGGATTTAATAAATGAATAGTGTATTAGTTTTCAGGCTCTCAATGGAATTAGTCGCCGCAGATATTATCTCCGAATATATTCCGTTAAAACCTGTGCTTGATAATCGTAATGAATTAATTCAGGACCAAATACAGACTTATATTTCTTTAGTTTCTGATAATCTAAGCACATGGCAGAAAATAGGAACTCAAAAGGGATATACTACAGCACAAACTGACCAATTGATTGAGTTTGCATTTTTATTAGTAAAGTCTGATATTGCATCAAACTTTATTGGTCATTCGCCTGTTCTTTGCGATCGTATGACTATGATTGTTGAGTCTGTTATAAAATACATGAATATACTCAATATACCGATGTCGACCTCGTTTGATGAACTTCCTGAAAAATCTATATCTATTATTATGGAAAAGCCAAAAGTTATGGGGAGAAAAAATGTTAAAAGATTTCCCCGTAAAGGTAGGAAATGATGGTGATTACAGGCATTGGATATTCAATCATTATATGCACAATACTGTATGGTATTTATACTGATATCAAGTTCAGGAAAATATATAACAGCGTGCCGTTGATTATCATTGCTGTTAGTCTATTTTTGAATGTGTTTTCAGATATTAATGTATCTTATGTATCAGCATCTCTAATTCTGATAGTTGGATTTGTCTTAAGTGTGTTTAATATATGGGGGGCAGGTGATGCAAAACTATGTTTTGCTTTATCACTATCAATTCCCGGGGTGAATTTACCTGCATTCCTCTTATTGACCTCTGTTATTGGTGGAGTGATGGCTATCCTGATGCTAATTACTCCGCGCTTGTACGGAAAATATAAAACGCTACCTTATGGCATAGCAATAGGTTGTGGCTACTTCATGAACTTATTAACCTTTTAAGGAGGCTTGATTGCACACCTTAATGCGCATGATAAAAAAAATTAAAGGTGAAGACGGCGCGATCGCCGTTGAGCTGTCATTAGTCATTATTCCATTCCTTGTGTCTATATTATTTATCATAGAGTTGTGTCGTGTTATGTATTTGACATCGGCTTTAGATGTAGTGCTTGCTGAATCTGGACGATATATCTCGTTGGATAGTACTGTAACTAATCATTCAGAAGCATTCGAACAAAATATAAAAACAAGTGCACGCAATTGGCCTTTGCTCTACAGTGGGAGCGAAATATCCGTAACCGTTAAGCATTGTAAAAATATACCTGACTTGCTAAGTGATAGTTGTATTACGGGGGCGACTACTACAGACCATTTTTTGTCAGTATATTCATTTAAATATAATTATCATCCCGTTTTCTTTTTTTTTGGCACTGGTTTTTTCTCATCAATATTTGAACGGAATATAGTTTATGTACAAGAGCCCAACAGAGTATAAGCGTTTTTTTTGGCAGAAGAGCCAGGCAAGCGCCACAGTTGAGTTTGCTTTTGTATTTCCCATCATCGTTTTACTGGGCCTTATGCTGATTGATTTTACTTTTCATTTCTCAGCTGAAAGTAAACTTGCCAGATTAAGTAATTCTATGTCATCCATGTTGAGAGAACGCAGTACGTTATATGCCAATAACCTTGTTGTTGAGTCTGAAGATGTGAAAAATATTCAAAAAACGGTGGACTTATTACTTGGTTCCGATGCTTTAAAGGGCACTGTCAGCGTCAGGGTGCAAACGGTTCATTTCTCTGATACCTCCACAAAAACGGGCAAAATTTTAGATGCCACGAAGTCGAGAGATATTTATGAGGCTGCCAATAGTGGCGCGGTGGCGCAACAAAATTGTAAAGGGGCATTTGATATTAATAGTGCTGAGGTTTACAAGATGTCACCGTGGATGCAGGAAACTGAAGATAAAGGAAAGTGGGCCCCGCTATATCAGGTCACATTATGTACAAAAGGAAGAAATAGTCTGTTTTTGAATGCGTTGTCCAGTACTGGCATTATTGCAGACACTATTTCAGTTAGTAACATTGTTATTCCAAGATAAGCATACAGGTGATAGTGATGAAAATGTATAATAAGTTTCATATTCGCCGCTTTATCCGGGGTGGTAACGCAGGTGTCTCAATAATGTTTGCTATCATTCTTCCTGTGCTGATTGCAACTTTTTCCTTAGGCATTGATGGTTCACGCTTTTTGATTAAAAGAGCACGTCTTGCAGATGCCTTATCTCAGGGAAGTTTTGCGGTAGCTTCCACAAATTCCAACCTCACCACTGAACCTGAAAAAATTGAAGGTAAAGAATTGGTGAAAAGTTATATTAATTATTATATTCCGAGCAAAGAACTCGACGAATCAACGCTTGCTGTCTCAGCTAATATTGATGTTGATCCGGATGATTCAACAAAAGTTAACTCTATTGAATATGTGGCTACTGCAAAAATAATTGCACACCCCATCATTGATGGAATCAGCAGGGCATTGCCTGGATTTAATAAAGATGTACCTATCATTGCTGATGAAAACAATGGCATTGTGCGTAAAACAATCGGTGAGGTAAATATTGAGAGCGATATCGCTTTCGCAGTCGATTTTTCTGGTTCTATGCTTGGACGGACACCCGATGGAAAGTTACGAATTCAGGTTTTGCGGGACGTAGTTAATGATTTGTCATCCCAAATCGCTAATGAAAAGTCAAAATCAAAAATTGCTATTGTTCCCTTTGATATTGGGATACCGGTCAAACTGGAAGAAAAAAATGAGGCTGGCGGTGATCGTATAGGATGTGCTACCCCCTATAAGTTTAAAAACAAGTATGATATTGATCATGCTTTCTGGGCTAATAAAAAAACAGACTGGACTTCTTCTGGGAATAATACATCTGGTCCAGATCGAGAAGACGTTATCAGAAGCTATCTTGATCTTAAACGTTATGAATATTATTCTAATTATATCAATGCAGCAGGAGTCAATTACAAAAAATTTTGCGCATCTAACACATCATATGATAGTTCTGTATCCTCAGGGAAACTACACTCTAATCCATTATCTTGTGAAGCTATTAAAGAAGTAAGTGCTGTCTCATCATCTAATTATATTGAAATACAAAATTATAGTCAGATAATGCAAGACTATTTCCATCCTTTGATAAATGATATGAAAAGTCAATCTTTTGCCAATGATACAACTATTGATTACGCTGGTACTGTAGATGAGTCTTTTTTATTCGATGAGAAAAAGGATAATAAATTTGAGAGACCTTTTGCCAGTTTTGACATGGGTAATCCCTTTAAACAAATATGTTTGACGGGATTTAATTTTGCAGGCGTAATTCCTTCACAGGGACCAGATAAAAGTATCCCTCAAGGGTACCCCTATGGGCGTCCGGATAATTATTATTCTAGATACTTAAGTGAAGTGAGACAAAATGCATATGTTATAGGGTTATCATCTGATAAATCAGAGATTGATAAGTTTCAGTCAATGTGGCCAATGGATGGTGCTGGTACAGATATAGTTGCTGGACTGCTTTATTCTGCCCGAGAGGTGGCTAAGGGAGAAAACCCGCGGAAAATTATAATTGTTGTAACAGATGGTGAGGAATATGGTGAGCAGCAAACTGTTGCCTTTAAATTTCGAACGCCTGCAGTATGCCAAAAAATAATGGATGGTGTAAAAAACAACTCAAAAAATACTAAAGAAGTTAAAATCTATTTTGTCTCAATTGTAAATGACTTTCAAACTAGTTCAATAATATATGATTGGAAGAAGAACTGCGTTGGAGAAGATGGCGCCTTTGTTGCTACTGACTACTCTGCTCTGAAGGATGCGATAACCAGTATATTTAGTAATGAACCGGGTGGTTTAAAATTCATCAATAAATCAGACATGATCGTGCCTTAATAATTTAAGCGGCATCTTTTGTTTATGGGTATATAAATTGAGGGCTGCTTACGGCAATTATAATGATTTTAAAATTTTTGAGTCGAATATTTATCAAACAAGAAATTGCATCATCAAAAAGTGTTATAAAGGAGCCTGAATTTATGAACAAATTTGACAATGTTTTAGAACAATTGCGCCCTGATAGTTCAGTTAGTTATGTTGCATTTGTTGATATGAATAGTGGGATGAAACTGGCTTCTGTCGGTTTATTAAAAGATGGTGATGCGCTTATCGACTGTTCTATACGGGTGATGCGAGCAGAGCTTAAGACAATCAAACTATTAGAAGTTAACGATGATGTGCTGGATATACTCATTACGACTGATGACGAATATCAACTGTTGTATCCTTGCCGAGGGATGAAAGATATCTTCATTTACCTAGTAGCAAGCCGTGAGCGTGCAAATCTTGCTTTGCTTAAACGTAATATCTCTGATGTTGAGGCTAACCTAATCTCCATAATGTATACAGATGGCGACATTCAAAATCATGGTTTTAATGTTAAGTCGGCATTGGATGCGCATTGTCGCTGGCGTGATAAGTTAATTGCAATAATCAATGGCACCGATACTGTTACCAATCTTAATGAACTTGGGATGGATGATAGGTGTGAGTTAGGACAGTGGCTGCATACAGTTGGTCAAAACCAATATGGCAGTATGTCTGAATTTCAGGAACTAATGAAATTGCATCATGATTTCCATCGTTGTGTGCAGGAAGTTGTTGATATGTATATCGCAGAAGGTGTTGACGCTGCGAAATGCGAGTTGACGGGGAATTTCCAGAAAAGGTCTGCACTTGTACAGGAACAAATCGTCCATTTCTTTGACAGTATTTAATACTGTTGATTGAGTTAAGGGCGTTGTTCGCAGCGCCTGTTATTTCTATGAAATGGTAATCAGTTTTTAACTTCCGATTTGTTGCTGGCATGATACATGCTGTACAAATAAATTTATTGTAATTTTTTAAAGGGATTTATTATCCAGTTTCTGGTAGTGAAAAGGCTTTCAGTGAAGTATATGAAGGATTTTTCCATGTTTACATCTGAACTTCGTGACATTGTCCTTGATCATATTCGTTCCAGTGCCGTAACAAAATTCGCCCATGTACATTATACATCAGAGAAGAGTTTTCGCTTACGTGAAAGTATGTTGCATTCGGCATCGCACTGTAGGGAAGAGTCTCAATCGCTTACTCTTGTCTTAAACCGTCAGTATCGCCTTGTTAATCATCTTGCTAAAGACACCCAGCAAGATAATTACAAAACTGAACATAGCCAGTTATTAAAGCTGGCACGTGAGCAGTACCAACAAACGGGTTTTACTCAGGAGAATCTAAGTCGTGTTGCGTCGGGGTTGGCTCTTGCGGCGGACAAGTTATTATTTGCACTTCTTAAAGTACAGCATTATCAATGGCGTGACAGGTTGTATATCGCTTTGTTGACAGAGCAACATAATAATATTGTTTCTGATGAGCGAGAGTGCACCTTAGGGCTATGGATACATGGCGAAGGTCTCCGTCGTTTTCGTACGTTGCCTGGTTTTCGGGAACTCGACGCCTGTCATCACCTTGTTCATGAGACCAGTAATAATCTTTTCAGACGCAAGCTTAAAACGTTTACCCCTGAAGAACTGAAACGAGTATTGCATGATGTAGAAGAGGCTAGCCAACAACTCATTACTGCGCTGGATCGCCTTGATGAATGCACAAGTTTATTGTATCCACAGCCATAACGTTTGCCTTACGTTAACTTTCGGCCAATTGAACTGAGTTTAATAAATTTACCGCAGAGTCCGATTATAAATTATTATGACCCCCAATATGTAACGTCAATATGTTCAAGGAGTTATCGTGCTTAGCAGCTATAATCTAAGTCAATTTGCTAGTAAAAAGGAGTAAAAATGAGCCGTGGTTTTTCAGGGATGATAATAACTTTTTTTATAGGTTCGCTGCTGATTTCTCTCCCTGCTTTGTCTCGGGATTGTTTTGATCGTGCTGGTAGGTATTATCGAATAGATCCCGATTTATTACGTGCTATTGCTTTCAGGGAGTCCTCCTGGCGGGGCAAAGCCATGAATATTGTATCATCAACCGAGTATGCCGTAGGAATGATGCAAATTCACTCACAAAATTTCTCTCATTTAGCAACGTTTGGTATTACACCTCAAAAACTCTATCATAACAGTTGTTTAAATATTTATACGGGTGCTTACTATCTTTCCATAGCTTTCAAACGCTGGGGATACTCATGGCAGGCTGTAGGCGCTTATAATGCTGGCTTCAAAATTAATGAGCAACAAAACTTAAAGAGAAAACAATACGCTTTAAGCGTGCAAAGTATATACAAAAAGCTTAAGCAAAGACGTCATTAAGGGATACTTTGCTGTGTCATCGAAACCGACAAGTTAGTGATAAGTGTCCCCTGCAGGAATCGAACCTGCAACTAGCCCTTAGGAGGGGCTCGTTATATCCATTTAACTAAGGGGACGAAGCGGCACGAGTATAGCGTTTTTTACCCACGACGGTAAGCCTCGGGCCGCCCAACTGCTCAAACAGTCACCATTCAGGCCTGTTTTTTTTGGTTTTTCTGCTCTTGCTCATCCCGCTTTGCTTGCAATCTGGCTTCTTCCTTGCGCTTGTTGCTCATATCATTACGGATCTGTGCGTGGCTCATCAGCGCGAAGATAAACGTCCCGCCGCAGATATTCCCTGCGAGTGTGGGTAGCGCAAAGGGCCAGAGGAAATCACTCCAGTGCAGCGTGCCGTTAAAGACCAGATAGAGAATTTCCACTGAGCCGACGACGATGTGCGTGGTGTCCCCCAGCGCAATCAGCCAGGTCATTAGAATAATAACCACAATTTTTGCTGCACCTGCGGCGGGAAACATCCATACCATAGTGGCAATCAACCAGCCAGAAATGATGGCGTTGGAAAACATCTCTATTGGCGTATTTTTTATCACATCCATGCCGATTTTGACAAAAGCATCGCGAGTCTCTTCATCAAAAATCGGCATATGTTCAAACGCCCATGCAGCGACCCCGGTGCCAATGATATTACCCAGCAGCACCACGCTCCACAGGCGCATCAACAGACCAAAATTTCCAAGGGTAGGGTTTTGCATAACCGGGAGCACGGCGGTGACGGTATTTTCGGTAAAGAGCTGTTGGCGGGCCATGATGACAATAATAAAGCCGAAGGTATAACCAAGATTTTCCAGTAAAAATCCTCCAGGCACACCTTCAAGCTGCACATGAAAAATCCCCTTAGCCAGTAGCGAGGCTCCCATTGACAGTCCGGCAGCGATGGCTGACCACAGTAGAGCCATTGCGTCGCGTTCCATCTCTTTCTCACCATCCTGGCGGATATGTTCATGGATCGCCATGGCGCGGGAGGGGAGTCGGTCCTCATCGACCTCAATCTTTTTACCTTCTAACTTTTCATCACTTTCGACCTGAAGTTCGTCGCTGTGTCGATCAATTTTTTCTTTTTCAATGTCATTCATAAACGAATCCTGAATTAGCACGTATTGCTAAAGCGTAGCGGCTTTTATGCGAAAATCAGCGGGAGAAAGTCTGAGATAGCAAAAATGGTAACGTTTGTTTTTATCGGCTTAGTTAAAATAGCAACACCGCGCGGTGTGCATTACCAGGCTATGATCAAATCAGTAAGACTGGGTATATAGACATCGTTTGACGTGCTGTTACAATCGCTCACATCTAAACAGGCGGATACGTCATTGTTCCGTCATGGATGGCAATCAGCGATAGCCATAATACACAGGGAGACACTTATGAAGCTTCGCCTGTCGGCGCTTGCGCTGGGAACCACACTGTTGGTGGGGTGTGCGAGCTCCGGTAATGAACAACAAGGGCGTTCGGACCCATTTGAAGGGTTCAACCGCACCATGTACAACTTCAACTTTAATGTATTGGATCCCTATGTTGTTCGACCGGTAGCAGTAGCATGGCGTGATTATGTTCCCCAGCCGGCACGTAACGGTTTGAGCAACTTTACTGGCAACCTTGAAGAACCGGCCGTGATGGTCAACTACTTCCTGCAAGGTGACCCTTATCAAGGGATGGTCCATTTTACCCGTTTCTTCCTCAACACCCTGTTAGGTATGGGCGGATTTATCGATGTGGCGGGTATGGCAAATCCGAAGTTGCAACGCGTTGAGCCACACCGTTTTGGTAGTACGTTAGGCCACTATGACGTGGGTTACGGACCGTATATGCAGCTTCCGTTCTACGGCAGCTTTACGCTACGTGATGATGGTGGTGATATGGTGGATACGCTGTATCCAGTACTCTCCTGGCTCACCTGGCCGTTGTCGATAGGTAAGTGGACGGTTGAAGGTATTGAAACCCGCGCGCAGTTGCTTGATTCCGACGGTCTGCTGCGTCAGTCTTCCGATCCTTACATTATGGTGCGTGAAGCTTACTTCCAGCGTCATGACTTTATTGCGAACGGCGGGAAACTCAAACCAGAAGAAAATCCGAACGCGCAAGCAATTCAGGATGAATTAAAAGAGATCGATTCCGAGTAAGGAAAGATGAAAAGAAAAAGGTGAGCTAAAAAGCTCACCTTTTTTATATCTGAAGAAAATCAGAATGCGTAGTTGAAGTTGGTACCGAACAGCCAGGCTTTACCTTCAGAATCGAAAGTATATGGGCCTTCTTTTACGGTCACTTTCTGGCCGTGCATATAAGAAACGCCAACGTCAATAGACGCGTCATCATTGAATGCGTAAGTCGTACCCGCACTCAGCCACAGACGATCCTGGTCCGGAATGGATATGGAACGCTTGCTTGCAGGAACCGGGCTATCGTCATAGGCAATACCGGTACGGAAGGTCCAGCTTTTATCCATGTAGTAAGTGGTACCCAGCGCGATGCGGTAAGAATCTTTGAAGCCTTCTTCTTTATAGAACAGCGTCTTCCCGTTGGTGCCGGTTGCTTTCAGCTCCTGGAACTGACTCCAGCTGGTGTAAGCCATGCTGTAGTGAATAGCCCACTGTGGAGCGATGCGGTTGTAACCCGACAGTTCCCACATTTCCGGCAGGTTAAGTGTCAAAGAACCCGGGACGGTGGCATTGGTTGTTCCCCAAGGGAACGCCGTGCCTGCACCAGGTAACACGTTTGCCTGGGTGCGGATGCCGCTCTTGTAATCGCCATCGAAGTCGATTTTGACTTCGGAACGATACGTTAAACCGTAGCGGTTATTTTTATCCAGCTCGTACAAAATACCGGCATTCCAGCCATAACCCCATTCATCACCTTTCAGGCTGGCGATTTTCTGGCTGACTTTCGGCAATGCAGCCGTTTGTTCGCCGGAATAACGCTCAATTTTTGCATCGGCATAGACGGCATTAAAACCGACACCAAAGCTCCAGCTATCATTCAGACGGTAAGCACCACTCAGGTTCAGGTTGACCGTTTTAAGATCGGTCTTCCCGCCGTATTCGCCGACGATGTAACTATCGTTAAATTCAGTTGCCAGGCCATAGTTTGACGTGACAGACGCCCCCCAACCAAACTGTTCGTTGATAGGCATCACGAAGTGAGCATTGGGAACCCACGCCGTAGGCGCGATGTTGTCCGCATCGGTGCTGCGTCCGGTGTATGGCGATTTACCGGAAATATTAACGTCTGGATCGATATACACCGCACCCGCAGAAAAAGTAGGGCGATCGAACATCATAATCAGCGCCGGGTTGCGACTGGCGTTGCCTGCATCATCTGCAATAGCGCCTTCACCCGAATATGCCCGGCCAAGGCCAGAGGAAGAAAATTCGTTTAACTGAAAGCCTGCAGACCAGGCCTGTGTGGAGATAATTGCCACTGCGACTGCGAGAGCAGACTTTGTAAACAGGGTTTTCTGGCTCATGACCATAACCTCATAGATTTATTTTTATACAAACAATGTTACATACCGTAACAGGAGCGCGAAGTGTAGGGTCTGAGGTACGACTTAGAAATCAGACCAGTGCCGAGAGTATAGGTCTGACCAGCTGAAATGTTGCAAGTATGTTTATAAATATTTTCAATTCTGATCTCTGAAACGCGATCCAGCTGGCAAAATTGAGGGTATACGCACTCACCTGTTTGGGGGATTTTTGTTTTAGATCATTTTTAAGTGTGATTTCGGTCACTTATCGCATTTCATACAATTAACGACTGGAGAGGCGAATAATGGGAGCGTAAAATATCCCCATCGTTTATCTGGCACCTCAGGTGCGAATACAGAGGAAATCTACAATGAGTAAATGCAGTGCTGATGAAACCCCGGTTTGCTGCTGTATGGATGTTGGTACCATCATGGACAACTCCGATTGCACCGCGTCATACAGCCGTGTGTTCGCGAATCGCGCAGAGGCAGAAGAAACGCTGGCCGCTCTGACTGAGAAGGCACGTGGCGTGGAATCTGAGCCTTGCCAAATCACCTCGACCTTTACTGAAGAATCAGAAGGTGTGCGTCTGGATATCGACTTTGTTTTTGCCTGTGAAGCTGAAACATTGATCTTCCAGCTGGGCCTGCGTTAATCCCTTCTGTAAAAGCCCTTGCTACCTGGTAGCAAGGGCTTTTTTGTCACTGTCAGTGATTATTCACTGTGTCTTAGCTCCCACTTTCTTTTCTCCCTGCTTGGCTAAATGTAAAAAATTGGTTAAGACTGTGATCAGGTCAGACCACTTATTTTTTTATTTTTACAGGGGAGTGTTATGAGTCAGGCTTTACCGCTGGTTACCCGCCAGGGCGATCGCATCGCCATTGTAAGCGGATTGCGTACGCCGTTTGCCCGCCAGGCAACTGCGTTTCATGGCATTCCCGCCGTAGATTTGGGGAGAATGGTCGTTGGCGAACTGCTGGCGCGTAGCGAAATTCCAGCGGATGTGATTGAGCAACTGGTTTTTGGTCAGGTGGTGCAAATGCCTGAAGCGCCGAATATCGCTCGTGAAATCGTACTGGGAACCGGGATGAATGTGCACACGGATGCCTACAGTGTAAGCCGGGCCTGTGCTACAAGTTTCCAGGCGGTGGCGAATGTTGCGGAAAGCCTGATGGCAGGAACTATTCGCGCAGGAATTGCCGGTGGTGCGGACTCCTCGTCAGTTCTGCCTATCGGTGTCAGTAAAAAGCTGGCGCGGGTGCTGGTGGATGTCAATAAAGCGCGCACTACCGGTCAGCGTCTTAAACTTTTCTCCCGACTGCGCTTACGTGACCTGATGCCCGTACCGCCAGCTGTCGCCGAATATTCCACCGGTTTACGCATGGGGGATACGGCCGAGCAAATGGCCAAAACTTATGATATTACGCGAGAGCAACAGGATGCCCTCGCGCACCGTTCTCATCAGCGCGCCGCTCAGGCATGGGCTGAAGGTAAACTGACAGATGAGGTGATGACCACCTACGCGCCACCTTTCAAAGATCCTTTTTCAGAAGATAACAATATTCGTGGTAACTCTACGTTGGCTGATTACGCCAAACTGCGTCCGGCATTTGACCGAAAACACGGCACCGTTACTGCGGCGAACAGCACCCCACTAACGGATGGCGCCGCCGCCGTGATTATGATGACAGAGTCACGCGCGAAAGAACTGGGGCTGGTGCCGCTGGGATACCTGCGTAGTTTTGCCTTCACCGCCATTGATGTCTGGCAGGACATGCTGCTGGGACCGGCGTGGTCAACGCCGCTTGCCCTGGAGAGAGCGGGTCTGACGATGGCAGATTTAACTCTGATCGATATGCATGAAGCCTTTGCCGCACAAACGCTGGCGAATCTTCAACTGCTGGGCAGCGAACGTTTTGCCCGCGAAGTGCTGGGCAGAGCGCACGCCACTGGCGAGGTCGATGACAGCAAATTTAACGTGTTGGGCGGCTCTATTGCCTATGGACACCCCTTTGCCGCCACCGGGGCGCGCATGATCACCCAAACCCTTCATGAGTTACGACGTCGTGGCGGTGGTTTCGGTTTAGTGACTGCCTGTGCGGCAGGTGGTCTGGGCGCGGCAATGGTTCTGGAGGCGGAATAATGGAAATGACATCGGCTTTTACACTAAACGTACGTCTGGATAACGTTGCTGTTGTCACCATTGATGTACCCGGCGAGAAGATGAATACCCTGAAGGCGGAGTTTGCCTCTCAGGTGCGGGCTATTCTGAAACAAATTCGTGATAACAAAGCATTGCGCGGTGTGGTGTTTATTTCGGCGAAACCGGATAATTTTATCGCCGGGGCGGATATTAACATGATCGGCAACTGCCGCAGTGCGCAGGAAGCTGAAACCCTGGCGCGTCAGGGACAGCAGATTATGGCGGAAATTAATGCGTTGCCGATCCCGGTTATCGCAGCTATTCACGGAGCCTGCCTTGGCGGTGGCCTGGAGATGGCGCTGGCGTGCCACAACCGTATTTGTACCGATGATACTAAAACCGTTCTGGGGTTACCGGAAGTACAGCTTGGTCTGCTACCCGGTTCCGGTGGTACGCAGCGGTTACCGCGCCTGATTGGCGTCAGTACCGCGTTGGATATGATCCTCACAGGAAAGCAATTACGCGCTAAACAGGCGCTGAAAGTAGGGCTGGTGGACGAAGTTGTGCCGCAGACTATTTTACTGGAAGCGGCTGTAGAACTGGCCAAAAAAGACAGTCCCGCACATCGAGCGTTGCCAGTGCGTGAGCGTGTGTTAGCGGGCCCGCTGGGGCGCGCGCTTTTGTTCCGTATGGTCAGTAAAAAGACGGCGCAAAAAACGCATGGCAACTACCCTGCGACGGAGCGAATCCTTGAGGTGATTGAAACCGGTTTGGCGCAAGGTAGCAGTAGCGGCTATGACGCAGAAGCTCGTGCGTTTGGCGAACTGGCGCTGACATCTCAGTCGCAGGCATTGCGGCATATCTTTTTTGCCAACACTGACGTGAAAAAGGATCCGGGAAGCGATGCGAAGCCTGGTCCGCTGAACAGCGTTGGCATTTTGGGCGGCGGTCTGATGGGGGGCGGTATTGCCTATGTGACGGCCTGTAAAGGGGGCTTGCCAGTACGTATTAAAGATATAAACGCTAAGGGAATCAACCACGCACTGAAGTACAGCTGGGATCAGCTTGAAACGAAGGTTCGTCGCCGTCATATCAAAGCCAGCGAGCGTGATAAACAACTGGCATTGATTTCGGGATCGACCGACTACCGCGGCTTTGCGCATCGTGACCTGGTTATTGAAGCCGTGTTTGAAGATCTGGCGTTAAAACAACAGATGGTGGCGGAAGTTGAGCAAAATTGCGCGTCTCACACCATTTTTGCGTCTAACACCTCGTCTTTACCAATTGGTGATATTGCGGCGAACGCTGCCAGACCTGAACAAGTTATTGGTTTGCACTTTTTTAGTCCGGTGGAAAAAATGCCGTTGGTCGAGGTGATCCCACATGCCACAACGTCTGATCAGACGATTGCAACCACCGTTAAATTGGCGAAAAAACAGGGTAAAACGCCGATAGTGGTCAGAGATAAAGCCGGGTTTTATGTTAACCGCATTTTAGCGCCTTACATTAACGAAGCGATTCGCCTGTTGACCGAAGGTGAGCGGGTTGAAACCATCGACGACGCGCTGGTTAAGTTTGGTTTTCCGGTCGGGCCAATCCAACTTTTGGATGAGGTCGGAATTGATACGGGCACTAAAATTATACCAGTGCTTGAAGCCGCCTATGGAGAACGCTTTAGCGCGCCTGCAAATGTTGTTGCTTCAATTTTGAATGACGATCGCAAAGGTAGAAAAAATGGTCGAGGTTTCTATCTTTATGGTGCGAAAGGGCGTAAAAGCAAAAAACAGGTCGACCCTGCAATTTATACGCTTATTGGCGTCCAGAGCCAGGGCCGACTGACCGCCGTACAGATTGCAGAGCGGTGCGTCATGTTAATGCTTAACGAAGCAGCACGCTGTTTCGACGAGAAAATTGTTCGCAGCGCGCGTGATGGCGACATCGGCGCTGTATTTGGCATTGGTTTTCCACCATTCCTCGGTGGCCCGTTCCGGTATATGGATTCTCTGAGCGCGGGTGAAGTGGTTGCGGCGCTGCAACGACTGACCACGCAGTACGGCTCGCGGTTTACACCTTGTGAGCAGTTATTGCTGATGGCGGAACGTGGTGAAAAATTCTGGAGCGTTAGGGAAACTGACCTGAATTCATGAGGTCAAAAGTAGGATGAATCCGCACTGAGTGTAAGGGTTGAGCTCAAAATGTAAACAGAGATTGACTATACTTACGCCGTTGAGGTAAAAAACAGCGTTTCATTCGGTGAATGGATAAGGCACAATGCCGGCCACCACATCGTTACCACCGCCAATAGGGGCTGTGATTAAAGGTGTTGGTGATTCTGGTTAACAAAAGCGGTGCAATATGCAAGTTTTTATCATGCGTCACGGCGACGCGGCCCTCGATGCCGCCAGTGATTCGGTTCGTCCCTTAACCTCCAGTGGTTGTGACGAATCTCGCCTGATGGCGAACTGGCTGAAAGGTCAAAAAGTGGATATCGAACGTGTTCTGGTGAGCCCGTTCCTACGAGCCGAACAAACGCTGGATGTGGTGGGGGAATGTATGAACCTGCCAACCGGTGTGGATGTTTTGCCGGAGCTGACTCCGTGCGGCGATGTCGGTCTGGTCAGCGCCTATTTACAGGCTCTGGCCAATGAGGGTATCGCCACGGCGCTGGTTATCTCTCACTTGCCTTTAGTGGGGTACCTGGTGTCTGAGCTGTGCCCTGGCGAAACTCCACCGATGTTTACCACATCAGCGATTGCCAGCGTTACGCTTGACGAGAGCGGGAAGGGGACATTCAACTGGCAGATGAGCCCGTGTAACCTGAAAATGGCAAAAGCAATTTAATAAAGATTGGATTCTGACAAAGCGCACAGCCGCTATCCGGAAAATTAAAGAGCCGCAAACGCGGCTCTTTCTGTTTGCCTGCATCAGGGAAGTTCGGGCGGCAGCCACTCTTCCACTTCAATCAGCACCAACAGCGCGGCGTCACCACCGTACTCTTTTGGCGCCTGATGAAAGGCCATCACATGCGGATGCTGTGCCAGCCAGAGCGGCGTTTGCTGCTTAAGAATATGCTTTCCGTGGCCGTGCATCACGCAGGCGCAAAACACATGCTCACGACGGCAGGCGGCAATCAGCGCGCCTAACTCCTGTTTCGCCTGCTGCTGGGTCAGCCCGTGCAGATCGAGAAACAGCTCCGGGGAGTAATCGCCACGGCGCATTTTCTTCAGTTCGAAATGGCTGACGTCGGCACGCAGATATCTTACCGGGCCGTCCGTATTCAACAGTGGCTGAAACTCGTCTGAGAAATAGTGGCTGGCATCCGCCTGCTCCTGCAGCAGCTTTTTAACCGGAACCTCGGTCATTTTTTTACGTGGAGGCCGGTGAACAATGGTGTCCTGTTTAATTTTACGCGTGCCGGTCATCAGCTGGCGAAACAGCGTCTGATCCTCCTCGCTGAGCGATGTTTTCTTTTTCATTCGAGCATCTCATCTTTTATTTTCCCTTAGTTTAACCCGACTCGGCAGGCATCCGATCGCTTAAAACGCAATTTTCGCGCTCAGGCTCCGCGTGAATGCTGATTTATCGCCGCCTTCGTGGCAAACTAGCCGCCGAAATTAATACGAGCATGCCCTGGAGAAATACGTGGATAAAATTTTCGTCGATGAAGCCGTGAGTGAACTGCATACCATTCAGGACATGTTGCGTTGGGCGGTCAGCCGTTTTAGCGCGGCGAATATCTGGTATGGCCATGGCACGGATAACCCATGGGACGAGGCCGTACAGCTGGTGCTGCCGTCGCTTTATTTGCCGCTGGATATTCCAGAAGATATGCGGACTGCGCGTCTGACCTCCAGCGAGCGCCATCGTATTGTTGAGCGCGTGATTCGCCGCGTCAACGAGCGCATTCCGGTGGCTTATCTTACCAACAAAGCCTGGTTCTGCGGGCATGAATTTTATGTTGATGAACGTGTGCTGGTTCCACGTTCACCGATCGGCGAGCTTATCAATAACCGCTTTGCTGGCCTGATTAATGAGCAGCCCCAGCATATCCTCGATATGTGTACCGGCAGCGGCTGTATTGCCATTGCCTGCGCCTATGCCTTCCCGGAAGCCGAAGTCGATGCCGTGGACATTTCCACTGATGCGCTGGCGGTGACTGAGCAAAATATTGAAGAGCACGGCCTGATCCATCACGTAACGCCGATCCGTTCCGATCTGTTCCGCGATCTGCTGAAGGTTCAGTATGACCTGATAGTGACCAATCCACCGTATGTCGATGCAGAAGATATGTCCGATCTGCCAAACGAATACCGCCATGAGCCTGAATTGGGACTGGCGTCCGGTAGCGATGGGCTGAAACTTACCCGCCGCATTCTGGGTAACGCCCCGGACTACCTGTCAGATAACGGTATTCTGATTTGTGAAGTCGGAAACAGCATGGTACATCTGATAGAGCAATATCCGGATGTACCGTTCACCTGGCTGGAGTTCGACAACGGCGGTGACGGCGTTTTCATGCTGACCAAAGAGCAGTTAGTTGCTGCTCGTGAGCACTTCAGCATTTATAAAGACTAATTACACGCGCACGCACATACACAACACGCATAACGGAGCCGTGATGGCAGGAAACACAATTGGGCAACTCTTTCGCGTAACCACCTTCGGCGAATCACACGGGCTGGCGCTCGGTTGTATTGTCGATGGTGTTCCGCCGGGCATTTCTCTGACAGAAGCTGACCTGCAGCACGATCTCGACAGACGTCGTCCAGGTACTTCGCGTTACACTACGCAGCGCCGTGAGCCGGATCAGGTGAAAATCCTCTCCGGCGTGTTCGAGGGCGTTACCACCGGCACCAGCATTGGCTTGCTGATTGAAAATACCGATCAACGTTCACAGGATTACGGCGCGATCAAAGATGTTTTCCGTCCGGGTCATGCCGACTATACCTATGAACAGAAATATGGTTTGCGCGACTACCGTGGCGGTGGGCGTTCATCCGCACGTGAAACGGCGATGCGCGTGGCGGCCGGAGCGATTGCCAAAAAGTATCTGGCAGAAAAATTCGGCGTTGAAATTCGCGGCTGTCTGACGCAGATGGGCGATATTCCGCTGGAGATCAAAGACTGGTCTCAGGTGGAACTTAACCCGTTCTTTTGTCCGGACCCGGATAAACTCGACGCGCTGGACGAACTGATGCGCGGACTGAAGAAAGAGGGCGACTCCATCGGTGCGAAAGTGACCGTTGTTGCAAGCGGCGTACCTGCGGGTCTTGGCGAACCTGTATTCGACCGTCTGGATGCGGACATCGCCCATGCGCTGATGAGTATTAATGCCGTTAAGGGCGTTGAGATTGGCGACGGATTTGACGTTGTTGCACTGCGCGGCAGTCAGAACCGCGATGAAATCACCAAAGAGGGTTTCCAGAGCAACCATGCGGGCGGCATTCTGGGCGGGATCAGCAGTGGGCAACAAATCATTGCTCATATGGCACTGAAACCGACGTCCAGTATTACCGTTCCTGGACGCACCATTAATCGCTTTGGTGAAGAAGTCGACATGATCACTAAAGGTCGTCACGATCCGTGTGTTGGGATCCGCGCAGTGCCGATCGCTGAAGCAATGCTGGCGATCGTGTTGATGGATCACTTGTTGCGTCAGAGGGCGCAAAATGCGGATGTGAAGACCGATATTCCACGCTGGTAAAAATGAAAAAAACGGCACTTGCGGCGCTGGCTCTGTTTGTCAGTACCGCCTGTCTGGCGGCAACGCCCTGGCAGAAAATTACCCATCCGATTGCAGGCAGCGCGCAGTCGATCGGCGCGTTTTCCAATGGCTGTATTGTTGGCGCAGATACGCTGCCTGTACAGTCAGAACACTATCAGGTGATGCGCACCGATCAGCGCCGTTACTTTGGTCATCCGGATCTGGTGATGTTTATCCAGCGTTTGAGTAATCAGGCCAATAATCTGGGGCTGGGCACGGTGTTAATCGGTGATATGGGCATGCCGGCCGGTGGGCGATTCAATGGCGGTCACGCCAGCCACCAGACGGGACTGGATGTGGATATTTTCCTGCAACTGCCGAAAACGCGCTGGACCCAGTCACAGCTGCTGCGGCCTCAGGCGTTAGATCTGGTCTCGCAGGATGGTAAACGCGTTGTGCCGTCCCTGTGGAAGCCGGAGATTTTCAGCCTGATCAGGCTGGCTGCAAGAGATAATGAAGTTACGCGTATTTTCGTGAATCCGGCGATTAAGCAGCAACTTTGTCTGGATGCAGGGACCGACAGGGACTGGTTGCGTAAAGTGCGACCGTGGTTCCAGCACCGTGCGCATATGCACGTCCGGTTACGTTGTCCTGCCGACAGTCTTGAGTGCGAAGATCAACCGTTACCGCCACCGGGTGACGGCTGCGGCGCGGAGCTGCAAAGCTGGTTCGAACCTCCGAAACCTGGAACCACCAAGCCTGAGAAGAAGACACCGCCGCCGTTGCCGCCTTCCTGCCAGGCGCTACTGGACGAGCATGTACTCTAATGGATCATTTTGTCTCTCTGTTTATGGTGTCGCCACTGCTGTTAGGTGTGCTTTTTTTTGTGGCGATGTTGGCAGGTTTTATTGATTCTCTGGCCGGAGGCGGTGGTTTACTCACCATTCCGGCATTGATGGCGGCCGGGATGCCACCCGCGCAAGCTCTGGCCACCAACAAATTGCAGGCCTGTGGCGGGTCTATCTCTTCTTCCCTTTATTTTATTCGCCGGGGTGTGGTTAACCTGGCGGATCAGAAACTCAATATCTTCATGACGTTTGTCGGATCAATGAGCGGCGCGCTATTGGTTCAGCACGTGCAGTCAGATATTCTGCGCCAGATCCTGCCGGTTCTGGTTATCTGTATTGGCCTCTATTTTCTGTTAATGCCGAAAGTGGGGGAAGAGGACCGACAGCGTCGATTGCATGGTTTGCCTTTCGCGCTGGTGGCCGGAGGCTGTGTCGGTTTTTACGATGGCTTTTTTGGTCCGGCGGCGGGGTCGTTCTACGCGCTGGCCTTTGTCATGCTGTGCGGCTACAACCTTGCGAAATCGACGGCCCACGCCAAAGTATTAAATGCCACCTCGAATATCGGTGGGCTGCTGTTATTTGCCCTGGGCGGCAAAGTGATTTGGGCGACGGGCTTTGTGATGCTTATTGGCCAGTTTATTGGCGCACGGATGGGCTCACGGCTGGTGCTCAGCAAAGGACAAAAACTCATTCGGCCGATGATCGTCATTGTCTCCGCCGTGATGAGCGCCAAGCTACTTTATGATAATCATGGACAGGAGATTCTCCACTGGCTGGGGATGAACTAATGAATAATACCCATCACTACGAACAGTTAATTGAGATTTTTAACGGCTGCTTTGCCGATGAATTTAATACCCGTCTGATTAAAGGCGACGATGAACCGATCTATCTTCCTGCAGATGCGGAATTGCCGTATCACCGTATCGTTTTTGCGCATGGTTATTATGCCAGTGCGTTACACGAAATTTCACACTGGTGCATCGCGGGAAAGGCGCGTCGTGAGCTGGTTGACTTCGGTTACTGGTACTGCCCTGACGGACGCGACGCGAAGACGCAATGTCAGTTTGAAGATGTGGAAGTGAAGCCGCAGGCGTTTGACTGGTTGTTTTGCGTGGCGGCGGGCTACCCGTTTAACGTCAGTTGCGACAACCTGGAAGGGGACTTTGAACCGGATCGCGTCCTATTCCAGCGCCGTGTTCATGCTCAGGTGATGGAGTACCTGGAGAAGGGGATCCCTGAACGCCCGGCGCGCTTCATCAACGCGTTACAGAATTATTATCACACGCCTGAACTTAAGGCGGAACAATTCCCGTGGCCCGAAGCGCTAAACTGAAGCCGCTGCCACGTTTACAATGAGGAAAGAAGATGATCGCGGAGTTTGAATCACGCATTCTGGTATTAATCGACGATATGGTAGAGCACGCCAGCGATGATGAGTTGTTTGCCAGTGGTTATTTGCGTGGACACCTGACGCTGGCCGTGGCCGAACTGGACGCTGGCGAGGACCATTCCGCTGAGGCATTGTACGCCAATGTGACCAGCAGCCTGGAAAAAGCCATCAGCGCAGGTGAACTCTCGCCGCGTGACCAGGCGTTAGTGAAAGAAATGTGGGACACTCTGTTCCAGAAAGCGACAAAACAATAATTGCAGTTGCGTGTGCCGGATAGCGACGCTCAGGCGTCTTATCCGGCCTGGCAGAGTGAAGCATAGTCTTTAGGCCTGATAAGCGTAGCGCCATCAGGCAATAGTGAGTTTTATTTCACCGCTTTTCCCTTCAATAACTTCCTGACCCACAGACGATTAGGATTCAGCGCCGCCAGGGTGCTGGCATCCATGGGAATAGGTTCATCGCTCATTTGCGAAGCCAGAATTTCCGCACACAACGGCGCAGAACACAGTCCGCGCGAGCCCAGTGCGCCCAGCATAAATAAATCGGAATACACCGGTGCGCTTACGGCATGCTCTTTATCTTCAGCAAGCGTGGCGTACTGGCTGAGCGTGGCGTTATAGTCCGCGACGTTGCCGACCATCGGTATGTGATCGCGCGTGGCGCAGCGCACCCCACAGCGGGCGGCATTATCACTAACGTTTACCTCTTTTGCCCACGCAGCGTTGGGGAAGCAGTCGACTAAGCGTTGACGGTTTTGCTGCTGATCGTCCTCGCGAAAGGCTGTCTCTTCACTTCCTCGATGATAGCTGGCGCCAATGCAGTGCTGCTGGTTTTGCGGGTTGTGCGGCGTGAGGTAGCCGTCATAGCACAACACCTGGCGTAGCGCTGAAAGTGCTGGCGTGGTGGGAATATGACTCACCTGACCGCCTACGGAGTACACGGGTAGAGCTTGCGTCTGCTCAACGCTGTTAATGCGGTGACCGTTAGCCAGAACGACCGCTGCGTGAGTGGTGATTTCACCGTTAGAAAACTGTAGTTGCCAGCCTGACGTCTGGCGTGTCAGAGAGGTCAACGTGTGTTGATAACGGGCGCGTAATCCCAGAGTTGAAGCGTAGTCCAGTACGGCGGTGGTCAACTGCGCCGGGCACAGCCATCCTCCGGCTGGATACTGAATCCCACCGCATTCGGTTTCCACGCCCGTAGTTTGCAACACCTGCTTCGCGTTCACGCCGACGGCGAGCGGTTCGGGCAGTTCAAGGGACAGCATCTGAGCGATTTTTTGCTGACTTTTCTCATCCCATGCGAGTTGCGTTACGCCGCACCAGTCATGCGCAAACTCAACGGGAAGGGTGTCATACAGTCGACGGGCGAAGGTAAACGCGGTGGGGAAAAAGAGATTAATAGCCGCGTCTTGCTTGCTGAGTAACGGATAGAGTGCGCCCTGGCGATTACCGGATGCGCCCCCGGCAGGTTTATCGTCCGCGCAATAGAGCGTGACCTGCCAACCGCGACGCAATAAGGCCAGCGACAGCAATGCACTGGCTATTCCTCCGCCAATAATGGCGGCTTCGCGCTTCTCTGTTCCCGTACGTGCAAACCAGGGGGCTGAAGAAGGCCGCGCCTGAGTTTGTTCCATTACGCCACAAAGCATTTCACGTTTGCGACCAAAACCTTTGCATTTTTGCATCGTAAATCCGGCTTCCTGTAACCCGCGACGTACGAATCCTGCCGAGGTGAAAGTCGCCAGCGTGCCGCCGGGACGCGCCAGTCGGGCCATCGCGTTAAACAGCGTCGGCGTCCACATATCCGGATTTTTTGCTGGTGCGAAACCGTCCAGAAACCAGGCGTCCACTTTTTGATTCAGAGAGTCATCCAGCTTGCTGGTTAATTCGTTAATATCGCCAAACCACAGATCCAGCGTGACGCGCCCATCATCAAGTAGCAGACGATGACACCCCGCCAGCGGCAGCGGCCATTGTTCTTGCAGCGCCGTGGCCCATGGGGCAAGTTCTGGCCAGTGTTGGTGGGCTGTGGTGAGATCTTCACGGGTCAGCGGAAATTTTTCAAAACTAATGAAATGTAATCTTTCCAGGGTAGCGTCAGGGTGGGTATCACGGAATTCGGCAAATGCCTGCCAGAGCGTGAGGAAGTTAAGTCCGGTGCCAAACCCGCTTTCGGCCACCACGAAGAGGGGACGTGAATGCACAGGGAATCGCTGGGCGAGATGGTTACCGCCGAGAAAGACGTAACGTGTCTCTTCCAGCCCGTTGTCATTAGAAAAATAGACATCGTCAAAATCTCGGGAAACAGGTGTACCCTCAGCGTTGAATTCAAGGTTGGCAGGTTGTATAGCGTATTGTTTCACGTAAGTTACTCGTCTGGCAGGCTGTGTCCCGATCTTAGCGATGAGTGCCTGGCTGCGCAAATTTCCACATAAAATGGCTGATCGGACTTGTTCGGCGTACAAGTGTACGCTATTGTGCCACTCGAAACTTTAAAATAGTGCGACTTACAGAGGTATTGAATGAAACGTGCAGTGATTACTGGCTTGGGCATCGTTTCCAGCATCGGTAATAACCAGCAGGAAGTCCTGGCATCTCTGCGTGAAGGACGTTCAGGGATCACTTTCTCTCAGGAGCTGAAGGACTCCGGCATGCGTAGCCACGTTTGGGGCAACGTAAAACTGGATACCACTGGCCTCATTGACCGCAAAGTAGTGCGCTTCATGAGCGACGCATCCATCTATGCATTCCTTTCAATGGAGCAGGCAGTGGCTGATGCCGGCCTGGCTGCAGAAGATTACCAGAACAATCCGCGCGTTGGCCTGATTGCAGGTTCCGGCGGCGGTTCCCCGCGTTTCCAGGTGTTCGGCGCTGACGCAATGCGTAGCCCGCGTGGCCTGAAAGCGGTTGGCCCGTATGTGGTCACTAAAGCGATGGCTTCAGGCGTTTCTGCCTGCCTCGCTACACCGTTCAAAATCCACGGTGTTAACTACTCCATCAGCTCTGCCTGTGCGACATCTGCGCACTGCATCGGCAACGCAGTAGAACAAATTCAGCTGGGCAAACAGGACATCGTTTTTGCTGGCGGCGGCGAAGAGCTGTGCTGGGAAATGGCGTGTGAATTCGACGCAATGGGCGCGCTGTCTACCAAATATAACGACGACCCATCTAAAGCTTCCCGTACCTATGACGCACACCGTGATGGTTTCGTTATTGCAGGCGGCGGCGGTATGGTCGTGGTCGAAGAGCTGGAACACGCTCTGGCTCGTGGCGCGCACATCTATGCGGAAATCGTCGGTTACGGCGCAACGTCCGATGGCGCAGACATGGTTGCTCCGTCTGGCGAAGGCGCAGTACGTTGCATGCAGATGGCGATGCACGGCGTAGATACGCCGATCGACTACCTGAACTCCCACGGTACCTCTACTCCGGTAGGCGACGTGAAAGAGCTGGGCGCAATTCGTGAAGTGTTTGGCGACAACAGCCCGGCAATTTCTGCGACCAAAGCGATGACCGGTCACTCACTGGGCGCGGCTGGTGTACAGGAAGCTATTTACTCTCTGCTGATGCTGGAACACGGCTTTATTGCGCCAAGCATCAACATTGAAGAGCTGGACGAGCAGGCGGCAGGTCTGAACATCGTGACCAAACCGACCGAGCAGGCGCTGACCACCGTGATGTCCAACAGCTTCGGCTTTGGCGGCACCAACGCTACGCTGGTTATGCGTAAACTGAAAGCGTAAGACTGAAAGATTATGCAAAAGGGGAGCCTGATGGCTCCCTTTTTTATATCGTTGACAACCGCTCTGGTTTACAGGCAGACTCCAGCTTCAACATTATCCTCTTGATAATGCGTAAGCGTTTAACGTTATCCAACGCACCTTAATCCTGATAGTCAGGTAGAGGGGGCGTGGGCATTCCTCGCCTTACTCTGCATTTTGGAGTAACGCATGACAGCTGTAACCCAACAAGAAAAAACACCTTCGGCGAACTTTTCGCTGTTTCGCATCGCTTTTGCGGTTTTCCTGACCTATATGACGGTCGGTTTACCTTTGCCCGTCATTCCTCTGTTTGTGCACCAGGAACTGGGCTATGGCAATACCATGGTCGGCATCGCCGTCGGCGTACAGTTTCTGGCGACGGTATTAACACGCGGCTACGCCGGGCGGTTAGCCGATCAATATGGTGCCAAACGCTCGGCGCTACAGGGGATGTTTGCCTGTGGGCTGGCGGGTGCGGCGTGGCTGTTAGCCGCGCTATTGCCCGTTTCTGTTCCCGTAAAATTTGCGTTGCTAATCGTCGGTCGTTTGATCCTCGGTTTTGGCGAAAGCCAGTTGCTCACCGGAACGCTGACCTGGGGGCTGGGGCTGGTCGGCCCAACACGCTCCGGTAAGGTGATGTCATGGAACGGAATGGCGATTTACGGCGCGCTGGCCGCCGGTGCACCGTTGGGCCTGTTGATCCACAGCCACTTTGGCTTCGCGGCGCTGGCGGGAACCACGATGGTATTACCGCTGCTGGCATGGGTATTCAACGGCACCGTGCGTAAAGTGCCTGCACATGAAGGAGAACGCCCTTCGTTATGGAGCGTGGTAGGGCTTATCTGGAAACCGGGCCTGGGCCTGGCGCTGCAGGGCGTTGGCTTTGCGGTGATCGGTACATTTATTTCACTCTATTTTGTCAGCAATGGCTGGACGATGGCGGGGTTCACCCTGACCGCGTTTGGCGGGGCGTTTGTGCTGATGCGCATTCTGTTTGGCTGGATGCCGGACCGGTTTGGCGGCGTGAAGGTTGCCGTTGTCTCTTTGCTGGTGGAAACCGCAGGACTGATTCTGCTGTGGCAGGCCCCAACAGCCTGGGTTGCACTGCTTGGAGCGGCATTAACCGGGGCCGGGTGTTCGCTTATCTTCCCGGCCTTGGGCGTCGAGGTGGTGAAGCGAGTACCCGCGCAGGTTCGCGGTACGGCGCTGGGCGGATACGCCGCATTTCAGGATATCTCCTACGGCATAAGCGGGCCGGTCGCCGGGGTGCTGGCCACCGCGTACGGTTATCCCTCAGTGTTCCTTGCCGGGGCGATATCCGCCGTGGTGGGGATTATTGTAACGTTGCTTACGCTGCGTAAAGGTTAAGCGACCAGCCAGAAAATGGCTAACGCAATCATCAATGCAACAAACAACAGTCCCGGTCGTGCCGACAGAGATTTAACCGTTTCAATCATCGGCGCGAACGGGCTGTAAATGGGCTGCAGATGACGCGGATCGCTGAGCTCGCGTTCTCGTTCCACGCGACGCAGGAAAATTTGATTGAGCAAGTCCTGCACCTGCACCGTGGTCAGAATCGATTGTGGTTGGATCTGATACGTCTGCTGCGCGTACTCTTTTATTGCTGTCAGCTCATTCGGCTCTAATGGCAGCTTCAGCGCCGCCTGGAGCGTTTGTAGCGTCGGGGCGCTTTGCAGGCTGAGCGTCTGGCGCGCCTGTAACCAGGTCACCAGATGCGTAAATTGTTTGGCGGGGATCAGCTCACCGCTTTTTACGCCAGACAACTCCAGCATCGACTGCCAGATCATCTTGCCGGATTCCCCGGTAGCCGCCGCCAGTTTAGTCACCAACTGGTTCAGGGTATTGTGCTCTGCGGGTAATAGCGGTCGGTCGGTGGCCGGGCGCTGCTGCGGCTGCGGTATTGAAAGCTGCCCCTGCTGCAACAGCGTGAGCACGTTCTTCAACTGCTCTGGCGTGAGCTGGCTGAGCGCCGTTTGCCCAAACTGCTGACGGATAAAATCACTCACCGCCTGGCGGTTATTTCCCTGACCAAGTAATTCCGTGAGCTGTGACAGCACCTGACGATTGGCATGATTTTGCTGAGCAACCTCCAGTCGCTGGTTCAGGTTTTGCTCCGCGGCAGGAAAGTGGCGTGACTGCAATGGCGTGTCACTTTTAACGCCCAGATCGTGCTTCATTCCTGCCCACACCTCGGCGTTTTGCTGCTGGGTGAGCGAAATCAAACGGGTGATTAATCGTTCCAGCACGGTACGTTGTTGCGTGGATAACGGTTGTTCACCCGCAGCGGAAGGGGCATTTTGACCTTCGCCGGGAGGACGGGCGGGCGTACCTGAAATGGGCTGCATCATCTCTGTTCCTTAAATCTGTCCTGACCAGGTCTCGCAGTATGCCTGGCGGCGAGATTATGGCACACTTGCCCGGTTAACTCTCGTTCTCAAACAGGTGCGAAAGACGTGAAAATTCTCGTTGATGAAAATATGCCCTATGCCCGCGAACTGTTCAGTCGTTTGGGGGGGGTCAAAGCGGTTCCTGGCCGTCCGATTCCCGTTGCCGAACTGGATGATGCGGATGCCTTAATGGTGCGCTCGGTGACGAAAGTAAATGAATCACTGCTTAGCGGAAAACCGATTAAATTTGTCGGCACAGCAACCGCAGGCACAGATCATGTGGATGACGCCTGGCTTGCGCAGGCTGGGATCGGTTTTTCCGCCGCGCCCGGTTGTAACGCGATAGCGGTCGTAGAATATGTTTTTTCAGCGTTGCTGATGCTGGCGGAGCGCGACGGCTTCGCGTTACGCGATCGTACCGTGGGTATTGTGGGTGTGGGCAACGTGGGCGGGCGTTTGCAGGCGCGCCTGGAAGCGCTGGGGATCCGCACGTTGCTGTGCGATCCGCCGCGGGCCGATCGCGGTGACGAGGGCGATTTCCGCTCGCTGGACGAACTGGTAGAGCAAGCCGATGTGCTGACTTTCCATACGCCGCTGTTCAAAGACGGACCCTACA
Organism: Citrobacter sp. VF227; assembly: GCF_052950715.1. Lineage (NCBI taxonomy): Bacteria > Pseudomonadati > Pseudomonadota > Gammaproteobacteria > Enterobacterales > Enterobacteriaceae > Citrobacter > Citrobacter sp. VF227. Next base: position 1,323,134 of record NZ_JBRFVF010000001.1, on the reverse strand, counting down.
AAACGCTGCATCTCGCTGATGACGCACTGATTAGCCGACTGAAGCCGGGTACCATCCTGATCAATGCCTGTCGTGGGCCGGTGATCGACAATACGGCATTGCTGAACCGATTGAATGCCGGGCAGTTGTTAAGTGTCGTGCTTGATGTCTGGGAAGGGGAACCGGATCTCAACGTGGCATTGCTTGAAAAAGCTGATATCGGCACCGCGCACATTGCCGGATATACCCTGGAAGGAAAAGCGCGAGGCACCACGCAGGTCTTTGAGGCCTATAGCAAGTTTATTGGACACGAACAGCACATTGCGCTTAATACCCTGTTACCTGCGCCGGAGTTTGGTCGTATCACCCTGCATGGTCCGTTAGATCAGCCAACGCTGAAAAGGCTGGCGCATTTAGTGTATGATGTGCGCCGCGATGATGCGCCGCTGCGTAAAGTCGCTGGAATTCCGGGTGAATTTGATAAACTGCGCAAAAATTATCTTGAGCGCCGTGAATGGTCGTCTTTGTATGTGATGTGTGACGACGCAACCGCTGCTGCCTTGTTGTGTAAGCTGGGTTTTAACGCCGTTCATCACCCGGCACATTAATGTCTTCTTAATGCTCCCTGTCGAATAATGCGACAGGGACGCTTACGTATTTCTGGAGTAAATCACCATGTCTGAAGGCTGGAATATTGCCATTCTGGGCGCAACGGGCGCCGTAGGCGAAGCCCTGCTCGATACGCTGGCTGAACGCCAGTTCCCGGTCGGTGAAATTTATGCGCTGGCGCGTAATGAAAGCGCCGGTGAGCATCTGCGTTTTAACGGTAAATCGGTCATTGTTCAGGATGTTGCCGACTTTGACTGGACGCAGGCGCAACTGGCATTTTTTGTTGCAGGCGTTGAAGCCACTGCCGCATGGGTGGAAGAAGCAACCAATGCAGGTTGTCTGGTTATCGACAGCAGTGGCCTGTTTGCGCTCGAGCCGGACGTTCCGCTGGTGGTTCCGGACGTTAATCCGTTCGTGCTGGCGGATTACCGTAACCGGAATGTGATTGCGGTCCCTGACAGCCTGACCAGCCAGTTGCTGTCTGCGCTGAAGCCGCTGATTGATGACGGCGGGCTGTCACGGATTACGGTGACCAACATTATTTCGGCTTCCGCTCACGGTAAAAAAGCCGTAGACGCGCTGGCCGGACAAAGCGCGAAACTGCTTAATGGCATTCCGATTGACGAAGATGATTTCTTTGGTCGTCAGCTGGCGTTCAATATGCTGCCGCTGCTGCCCGATCGCGAAGGCAGCGTGCGCGAAGAGCGTCGTATCGTTGATGAAGTGCGCAAAATTATGCAAGACGACGGTCTGCTGATCTCCGCCAGCATCGTGCAGTCCCCGGTGTTTTATGGCCATGCGCAGATGGTGAATTTTGAAGCCCTGCGTCCATTGGCGGCGGAAGAAGCTCGTGATGCGTTTTCACGCGGCGAAGATGTGGTGTTGTCGGAAGAGACCGATTTCCCGACCCAGGTTGGCGACGCGTCAGGTACTCCGCACCTTTCCATTGGTTGCGTGCATAACGATTACGGCATGCCGGAGCAGGTTCAGTTTTGGTCTGTGGCAGACAACGTACGCTTTGGCGGTGCGTTGATGGCGGTGAAAATTGCGGAAAAACTGGTGCAGGAGTACCTGTACTAATGTCTGACCTGCAACAGCCGTCAACCCATAAAATTGCGCTGGGCATTGAGTACGACGGCAGCAAATATTATGGCTGGCAGCGCCAGAACGAAGTGCGTAGTGTTCAGGAAAAACTGGAAAAAGCGCTCTCTCAGGTGGCGAATGAACGTATTAATGTTTTTTGTGCAGGTCGCACGGATGCGGGCGTTCATGGCACTGGGCAGGTTGTGCATTTTGAAACCACTGCTCAGCGTAAAGATGCGGCCTGGACACTGGGGGTAAATGCGAATTTACCTGGTGACATCGCCGTGCGCTGGGTGAAAGCTGTACCTGATGATTTTCATGCCAGATTTAGCGCTACGGCTCGCCGTTATCGCTACATCATCTACAATCATCGGTTGCGCCCTGCGGTTTTGGGTAAAGGGGTAACCCATTATTATGAACCGCTGGACGCTGAGCGTATGCATCGTGCAGCCCAGTGTCTGATTGGCGAAAATGATTTTACCTCGTTCCGTGCGGTACAGTGCCAGTCGCGCACACCGTGGCGTAACGTGATGCACATTAACGTCGAACGTTTCGGTGCATATGTGGTGGTGGATATTAAAGCGAATGCCTTTGTACATCATATGGTCAGGAATATTGTCGGCAGCCTGATGGAAGTAGGTGCCCACAACCAGCCGGAGAGCTGGATAGCAGAACTGTTAGCGGCGAAGGACAGAACGCTGGCAGCGGCAACGGCGAAAGCGGAAGGACTGTATCTGGTTGCAGTAGATTACCCGGAACGGTTCGACCTGCCAAAACCGCCTATGGGCCCGCTATTTCTGGCGGACTAATTTGAGTCGTATAAAGGCAAAACTATGGACCTGATTTACTTTCTTATTGATTTTATCCTGCACATTGATGTGCACCTGGCGGAGCTGGTCGCGGAATACGGTATCTGGGTATACGCGATTCTGTTTCTGATCCTGTTCTGTGAAACCGGGCTGGTGGTGACACCGTTCCTGCCGGGAGACTCGCTGCTGTTTGTTGCTGGTGCGCTTTCTGCGCTGCCAACTAACGATCTTAATGTTCATCTGATGGTGGTATTGATGATTGTGGCGGCGATCGTGGGCGATGCGGTGAACTACACGATTGGCCGGTTGTTCGGTGAAAAACTATTTAGCAACCCGAACTCCAAAATTTTCCGTCGCAGTTATTTGGATAAAACCCATGCGTTCTATGAGCGTCATGGTGGTAAAACCATTATTCTTGCGCGTTTCGTACCCATCGTACGGACATTTGCGCCGTTTGTTGCCGGTATGGGGCACATGTCCTACCGTCATTTTGCGATGTATAACGTCGCAGGCGCGCTGCTGTGGGTCTTGCTGTTTACCTATGCAGGTTATCTGTTCGGCGACCTGCCGATCGTTCAGGAAAACCTGAAATTACTGATTGTGGCGATTATTGTCCTTTCCGTATTGCCGGGCGTAATTGAAGTGATTCGCCATAAGCGTGCTGCGTCACGGGCTGCAAAATAGAAAGTAACTCAGCGGTTCGACCACTTTTTTATCCAAAGTTTCGGGCTGTTATGTTTTAATGTGCAACATTCATGGTCTGTTAGGGGCAAAAATGGCATTATGCGCCCCTTATAACAAAGCTGACTAGGGTTCAGGCAGAAAGGTCACCAATGAGCTGGATTGAACGAATTAAAAGCAACATTACTCCCACCCGCAAGGCAAGCATTCCTGAAGGGGTGTGGACCAAGTGTGATAGCTGCGGTCAGGTTTTATACCGTGCTGAGCTGGAACGTAATCTTGAGGTCTGTCCGAAGTGTGACCATCATATGCGCATGTCGGCGCGCAATCGCCTGCATAGCCTGTTAGATGAAGGTTCTCTTGTGGAACTGGGTAGCGAACTTGAGCCGAAAGATGTGCTGAAGTTTCGTGACTCCAAAAAGTACAAAGACAGACTGGCCTCTGCGCAGAAAGAAACCGGCGAGAAAGATGCGCTGGTGGTAATGAAAGGCACGCTGCATGGTATGCCGGTCGTTGCTGCGGCATTCGAGTTCGCGTTTATGGGCGGCTCCATGGGCTCTGTGGTCGGCGCGCGTTTTGTCCGTGCCGTCGAACAGGCGCTGGAAGATAACTGTCCGCTGATCTGCTTCTCCGCTTCTGGCGGGGCGCGTATGCAGGAAGCACTGATGTCTCTGATGCAGATGGCAAAAACCTCTGCCGCGCTGGCGAAAATGCAGGAACGCGGTTTACCGTATATTTCTGTACTGACCGACCCAACGATGGGCGGTGTTTCCGCAAGCTTCGCAATGCTGGGCGATCTCAATATTGCTGAACCGAAAGCACTGATTGGTTTTGCGGGTCCGCGTGTTATCGAGCAAACCGTACGTGAGAAACTGCCGCCGGGATTCCAGCGCAGCGAGTTCCTGATTGAAAAAGGCGCTATCGATATGATTGTCCGCCGTCCGGAAATGCGCCTGAAACTGGCAAGCATTCTGGCGAAGCTGATGAATCTTCCTGCGCCGAATCCGGATGAGCCGCGTGAAGGCGAGGTGGTACCTCCGGTACCCGATCAGGAATCAGAGGCCTGATAACTTACTCTATGGATTTTGAGTTGCAGGAAGGCGGCAAGAGAGTGAACCCCGATGAGCTTGCGCTGGCAAGTGATTCGGGTGAGCGAGAGCAGCCAATACACCTGCAGCTTGAAGGACGACGAGTAAAAAAGGGCAGGGCCAACTGGCGCTGCCTTTTGCTTTTTTCTACGTAATAAAATTACAGGCATCATGGACAATAAACGTATTCCTCAAGCCGCGTCGCCCCTGGCGTCGTGGCTTTCTTATCTGGAAAACCTGCACAGTAAAACCATCGATCTGGGCCTTGAGCGTGTAAGCCAGGTGGCGCGCAAACTGGGTGTGTTGAAACCCGCGCCATTTGTGTTTACGGTGGCAGGAACCAACGGAAAAGGCACGACCTGTCGTACGCTGGAATCTGTGCTGACCGCAGCAGGCTATAAAGTCGGGGTCTACAGTTCGCCGCATCTGGTGCGCTACACGGAACGCGTGCGCGTGCAGGGGCGTGAACTGTCGGAATCAGCGCATACCGCATCGTTTGCTGAGATCGAAGACGCGCGTGGCGACATTTCTCTGACCTACTTTGAATACGGTACGCTATCAGCGCTCTGGTTGTTTAAACAGGCGCAATTGGATGTCGTTATTCTGGAAGTGGGGCTGGGCGGGCGTCTTGATGCCACCAATATCGTTGATGCTGATGTGGCTGTGATCACCAGTATTGCGCTTGATCATACTGACTGGCTGGGCCCGGATCGTGAAAGCATTGGTCGTGAGAAAGCGGGAATTTTCCGCGCAGAGAAACCGGCTATCGTTGGCGAACCGGAAATGCCTTACACCATCGCGGATGTCGCGCAAGAGTGCGGGGCAATTTTGCAACGCTGCAGCGTGGACTGGCGCTATGCGGTAACTGAGAACGACTGGTCGTTTACGGATAATCACGGAACGTTGGCGCATCTGCCGTTGCCACAGGTTCCCCAACCTAACGCTGCTACCGCACTGGCCGCGCTGCGCGCAAGCGGGCTAAAAGTCAGCGAGCAGGCCATTCGTGACGGCATCAAACACGCGATTTTGCCCGGACGCTTCCAGATTGTGAGCGAGTCGCCGCGAGTGATTTTCGATGTTGCCCATAACCCGCATGCGGCGGAATATCTGACCGGACGTCTGAAAAAGTTAGTGAAAAGCGGGCGTGTACTTGCGGTTATCGGTATGCTACATGATAAAGACATTGCCGGTACGTTAGCCTGGTTAAAAAGCGTGGTTGACGTTTGGTACTGTGCGCCCCTGGAAGGGCCGCGTGGCGCAACGGCAGAACAATTGCTGGAGCATCTGGGCAAAGGCAACGCCTATGACAGCGTGGCGCAGGCATGGTCTGCGGCACTGGCTGAGGCGAAGCCTGAAGATACCGTGTTGGTGTGTGGATCGTTTCACACTGTCGCACATGTCATGGAAGTAATAGACGTGGGGAGAAGCGGTGGCGAGTAAGTTTCAGAATCGATTAGTCGGCACAATTGTGCTGGTCGCGCTGGGAGTGATTGTGCTCCCCGGGTTGCTTGACGGGCAGAAAAAGCATTATCAGGATGAGTTTGCGGCGATCCCTCTGGTGCCGAAACCCGGCGATCGCGATGAACCAGACATGATGCCTGCGGCAACGCAGGCGCTGCCGACCCAGCCGCCGGAAGGGGCGGCAGAAGAGGTGCGTGCGGGTGATGCTGCCGCGCCATCCTTAGATCCTTCACGTTTGACGACGGCCAACAGCGCAGAGTTGGATCCTGTCCCTGCGCCCGTAGAGCAGCCGAAGCCTAAACCGAAGCCGCAGCCTGTTGCCGTCGCTCCGACGCCTGCACCGGCCCCAGCACCTAAACCGGCCGCTGAAGAACCGCCAGCGCCAACCGGCAAGGCGTACGTCGTACAGCTCGGGGCGCTGAAAAATGCGGATAAGGTCAATGAGATCGTGGGTAAACTTCGTGGCGCGGGCTTCCGGGTATATACTTCCCCGTCAACGCCGGTGCAGGGTAAAATAACCCGCATTCTCGTCGGGCCGGACGCCTCCAAAGATAAGCTGAAGAGCTCGCTGGGCGAGCTGCAGAAGCTCTCTGGTCTGAGTGGCGTCGTGATGGGGTACACCCCTAATTAAGGGATTGCGCTATTTACGGCGCAGCTCTTATTCAGGCCGGATACGGTGTTTTCACCGCTATCCGGCAGTGCCCAAAGAGGCATAAAACGGTATGGCGTTGAAGATTTTTTCAGCGCCATTTTTATTTACGCGTGGAAAGGAAATCCCTACGCAAACGTTTTCTTTTTCTGTTAGAATGCGCCCCGAACAGGACGACAGGGCGTAAAATCGTGGGACACATATGGTCTGGATTGATTACGCCATTATCGCGGTGATTGGTTTTTCCTGTCTGGTTAGCCTGATCCGTGGCTTTGTTCGTGAAGCATTATCGTTGGTGACTTGGGGTTGTGCTTTCTTTGTCGCCAGCCATTACTACACTTACCTGTCTGTCTGGTTTACGGGCTTTGAAGACGAACTGGTTCGAAATGGGATTGCTATCGCGATACTGTTCATCGCGACACTTATCGTCGGCGCTATCGTTAACTTTGTGATAGGCCAACTGGTAGAGAAAACAGGTCTGTCGGGAACCGACAGAGTGTTGGGGATCTGCTTCGGTGCTCTGCGCGGAGCGCTGATTGTCGCCGCCATCTTGTTCTTTCTCGATACGTTTACCGGTCTGTCGAAAAGTGAAGACTGGAGTAAGTCGCAGCTGATCCCGCAGTTCAGTTTCATCATCAGATGGTTCTTTGACTATCTGCAAAGCTCGTCAAGTTTCTTGCCCAAAGTATAAACTTTGGGTTGTTGCTGAACGAGGAAAAGACGTATGTGCGGTATTGTCGGTATCGCCGGTGTTATGCCGGTAAACCAGTCGATTTATGACGCGTTAACGGTGCTCCAGCATCGTGGCCAGGATGCCGCTGGCATCATCACCATTGATGCCAACAACTGCTTCCGCTTGCGTAAAGCGAACGGAATGGTGAGCGACATTTTTGAAGCGCGCCACATGCAGCGTTTGCAGGGCAACATGGGCATCGGTCATGTGCGTTACCCAACGGCTGGCAGCTCCAGCGCCTCCGAGGCTCAACCTTTCTATGTCAACTCACCGTATGGCATCACGCTTGCCCACAATGGCAACCTGACCAACGCGCATGAGCTGCGTAAAAAGCTGTTTGAAGAAAAGCGCCGCCACATCAATACCACTTCAGATTCAGAAATTCTGCTGAATATTTTCGCCAGTGAGCTGGATAACTTCCGCCACTACCCGCTGGAAGCCGATAATATTTTTGCCGCTATTGCGGCAACCAACCGCCAGATCCGCGGTGCCTATGCCTGCGTGGCGATGATTATCGGTCACGGTATGGTTGCCTTCCGCGATCCGAACGGCATCCGTCCGCTGGTGCTGGGTAAACGTGATATTGGCGATGGTCGTACCGAGTACATGGTGGCCTCCGAGAGCGTAGCGCTGGATACGCTGGGCTTTGAATTCCTGCGTGACGTAGCTCCTGGCGAAGCGGTCTATATCACCGAAAAAGGTCAGCTGTTTACCCGGCAGTGTGCGGATAACCCAGTCAGCAATCCGTGCCTGTTCGAGTATGTTTACTTTGCACGTCCTGACTCTTTTATCGACAAGATTTCCGTCTACAGCGCCCGTGTAAACATGGGTACCAAGCTTGGCGAAAAAATTGCTCGTGAGTGGGAAGATCTGGACATCGACGTAGTGATCCCGATTCCGGAAACCTCGTGCGATATCGCGCTGGAAATTGCCCGCATTCTCGGTAAGCCGTACCGTCAGGGTTTTGTGAAAAACCGCTACGTGGGCCGTACCTTTATCATGCCGGGCCAGCAACTGCGCCGTAAATCCGTGCGCCGTAAGCTGAACGCCAACCGTGCGGAATTCCGTGATAAAAACGTGCTGCTGGTGGATGACTCTATTGTACGCGGTACCACCTCTGAACAGATTATCGAGATGGCGCGTGAAGCCGGAGCGAAGAAGGTGTATCTGGCCTCTGCTGCCCCGGAAATTCGCTTCCCGAACGTTTATGGTATTGATATGCCTACGGCGACGGAGCTGATTGCACATGGTCGCGAAGTGGACGAGATTCGCCAAATAATTGGCGCAGATGGTCTTATCTTCCAGGATCTGAACGATCTGATTGAAGCCGTTCGCGCTGAGAACCCGGATATTCAGCAGTTTGAATGTTCAGTGTTTAACGGTGTGTACGTCACCAAAGATGTCGACCAGCAATATCTCGATTTCCTCGACTCCCTGCGTAACGACGACGCCAAAGCGATTTTGCGTCAGAACGAAGCGGAAAACCTTGAGATGCACAACGAAGGTTAATGATATCGCCAGCGGCAAAATGTCGCTGGCTTTCATCAGTCACTAACTACGCCGAAGCGAATAGCGTATTTCTGTACCTTGTATTGCAGCGTCGTTCGAGAAATATTGAGACTGCGTGCCGCAGCGGCAATATTTCCCTGACAGGTATTTAGTGCCGTTTCAATCAGGCTTTTTTCGAACCTGGCTACCTGTACATCAAGGGAGCCATCTCCCTCAGACTCCGCGCGTACTGGGCGGCTGACAACGGTTGGGATATCCGTAACCCCTAAGCTTAATTCTTCCTCTTCAAAGACAATTTTTTTTAGCATTCCGTCGTTTTCTTGCATAATCATGCTGCGCACGATGGCATTTTCCAGCATCCTGACATTGCCGGGCCAGGTATGATGTAACAAGGCAATACGTGCGGCTTCGCTCAGACCATGAATATCTTGCGGCACATCATTACGGTATTTATCGATGAAATAATTAGCCAGTAGCGCAATATCTTCCGGACGTTTGCGTAAAGGCGGAAGGGTGAGCATACCCACATTCAGACGATAAAAAAGATCTGCGCGTAGCTTACCTGTTTGAATCAGCCGTGCGGGCGTTTCATTCATTGCCGCAACGATACGTACATCAGAATGGATCTGCTGTTGACCGCCCAGCCGCCAGAACGTTTTATCCTGGAGAAAACGCAGGAGCTTACTTTGCATCTCAATGGGCATCGCGTTTAGTTCATCCAGAAAGAGCGTTCCTCCGTTGGCCAGTTCCAGATACCCCTGACTATTTTCTGCTCCGGTGTACGCACCGCGGACAGTACCAAAAAGTGTACTTTCGATGAGCGTCGGCGGGAGTGCGCCGCAGTTCAGGGCAATAAAAGGTTTGTCAGCGCGTTTACTACATTGATGGATGAGACGAGAAAAAAGCTCTTTACCGGTTCCTGTTTCGCCAACGATAGTCACTGGAATATTGCTGGCTGCCAGACGTTTTGCCTTCGCAATGTTGTGCAGCATTTCCGCATTCTCAGTAATGATTGCGTGGTGTTTTTCATGGCGATCGGCATAGAGCAGATGGTTTAGTTCAACAACCTGCTCCTGCAGCCGCCTGACGCCGGACATATTCCTGCCAATTTCAATCACGCCAATCATGCTGCCATCGCTTGACCAGAGCGGGGCGGTGGTATGTTGATAATCTACCGCCTGGCCGCGTGCGTTATAGTAAATCTGGTAGTGTCCAATATATTCCACGCCCTTCTTCAATGATGAAAGCATGGTGCTTTGCGTCTCTTTCATGCTCGGATAGACGTCCAGCATATGTTTTCCTAATGCCTGCTCAATGCTATATCCATCCAGATCCGCGCTTTCCTGGTTGTAGTAGACATACTCGCCACGTTCATTGATCACCGCCAGGGGTTGGTGGATGAGGTCGAAGAAGCGGGAGAATATTTTAAGTGCTGCAGCCAGCTCTTTGTTGGTCGAAGCCATAGCCGGATTCCTTCTTTTCCTGTTTTTCACTGCATCATTATAGAGATGACGAATTTTCGTCGTTTTGATGAATAACATGCTAAGTGACAAAAAATATAATTCGCTATTATTTATAACATATTGATTTTTAATAAATAAAAACATGGCATGCCTGTTGCTATATATCCATCAAATGAATGTGGATTCTTGTGATGAAAATAAGCAGAGGATGTTATGACTGATTCGATTATTCAAAACTACAACCAGTTACGTGAGCAGGTGATAAAGAACGATCGCCGTTTCCAGCAAAAAGAGGGGCACTTGTGTTTTGAAGGCGTGGATCTGGATGCGTTAGCACGCAAGTATCCTACCCCGTTCTATGTGTTCTCTGAGTCAGAGATCATTCGTAATATCAACGAAATTCAGCAGGCGTTCGCTGCCCACAAAAACACTAAAACTTTTTTTGCTTCTAAAACCTGTTCAGTAATGGGCGTTCTTCAGGCCATTCGTGACGCAGGAATTTGTGCAGAGGCAAATTCGCAGTATGAAGTGCGTAAATGCCTGGAAATTGGCTTTCGTGGCGATCAGATCGTTTTTAACGGCGTAGTGAAAAAACCTGCAGATCTGGAATATGCCATTGCCAACGATCTGTACCTGATCAACGTCGACAGCCTATATGAACTGGATCATATCGACGCGATCTCCCGTAAATTGAAGAAAGTTGCCAATGTCTGCGTGCGCGTGGAACCCAACGTTCCTTCTGCGACACATGCAGAGCTGGTGACGGCTTTTCACGCTAAATCGGGGCTGGATCTGGAGCAAGCGGAAGAAACCTGTCGGCGGATTTTGGAAATGCCTTATGTCCATCTGCGCGGATTGCACATGCATGTGGGCGACCAGGTGCCGGAGTCGGAACCGTTTGCCAAAGCGACAAAAGTGCTGGTGGATGAATCCCGACGCCTGGAAGAGGTTCTGGGCATTAAATTTGATCTTATCAACGTAGGCGGCGGTATCCCTGTGCCCTACAAATATGATGAAGAGAATGGTGATCCGCTGAAAGACAACATGTATGCCGGGATAACGGCGCAGGACTTTGCTGATGCGGTTATTCGTGAAGTTCATAAATGGCGTACGGATGTGGAGATCTGCATTGAGCCTGGGCGTAAAGTGACCGGCTCGGCTGCGGTCCTGTTAACCGAAGTTGCCTGTGAAAAACGTAAAACGAACTACGACCTGAACGGCAATGTGGAATGTCATGTTGAATGGAAATTTGTTGATGCCGGATACAGCGTGCTGTCAGACAGCCAGCATTTTGACTGGTTCTTCTACGTCTACAACGTCTCCAGAATGACCGATGCTCACGATGCGTGGATCAAACTCGCCGGACCGCTGTGTGATGGCGGTGACTATTTCCATATGGGCGTGAAGGGGGAAGAGTTCCTGATGCCGCAGAACACGCAAATCGGCGATATCGTCGCGTTTCTGGATGCGGGCGCTTATACCATCGAAAGCCAAACCGTGTATAACAACCGCCCACGCTCAGCTGTTGTGATGATAGACAAAGAGGGTAAAGACCGCTTAATCCGTCGGGAAGACAGTTACGAAGATATGGTCAAGTACGACATTTATTAAATCTCATTTTGGGACTCCGGCAGCGGCTGGAGTCCGTGAGTCAGGTGATTCGAAGAGGGCAGTGATGCCCCTGAGTGCATAACAGGAGATGGCCATGAGTAACAATAGTTCTGGCTTACTTGGCATCAAAGATATTGTCTTTATGAATGTCATTGCCATTCTGAGTTTGCGGCAAATACCCAATGTCGCGCCCTACGGCGCTTCAGCAATGTTGCTGTGGGTGATCGCCGCATTCTGTCTGTTCTTTCCTCTGGCGATGGTGTGCGGTGAACTGTCGACCGGATGGCCGAAAGATGGCGGGATATTCGTCTGGATCAAAGAGGCGTTTGGGAAACGTATCGCGTGGATAGTGGTGGTGTGCTTCCTCTTTTCCTGCGTGTTGTTTTTTCCCTTGATGCTTCAGTTCGGTTTTACGGCGTTGGGGTACATGATAGGCGGGGGACTCGCGGAGAATAAGGCCTTTATTGGTATTGGTTCGGCGGTGATTTTTTGGTTGCTGACGTTAATGAATATTCGCGGCATGGAGTGGACCAAAATTATCAATAGCGTCAGCGCCTGGTGCGGCGTGTTCATCCCATCCGCCATTTTGATTATCCTGGCTATTGTGTGGTTGGCGACCGGGCATAAGATGCAAACCGATTATGCGACGGCGGCGAACTGGGTTCCTGATCTGAGCCATTGGGATACTATCGTCTTTCTGTCGAGCATGATGTTTGCTTTCGCCGGGCTGGAAGTCGCGCCAATGATTGCCGGACGTACGCGCAATCCGCAACGTGATTTCCCGCGCGCGATGGCGGTTTCTGCAGCCGTTATTGTTGGGATTTACATGGTTGGTACCTGGGCGCTGAACACACTGTTACCCGCGGGAAAAACCGATATTGTGGCGGGTGTGATGCAGGCAATGCATGCCGCGGCGGATACGTTACATATGCCCTGGCTGATCCCGGTAATGGCAATCTGCATGTTCTTTGGCGCATTAGGCCAGATCAACTCCTGGCTGGTAGGTCCTATCTACATGCTTCAGGAAGCCTCGCGTGAGGATAATTTGTTAGGGGATAAAATTGCCCGGTTGCATCCAGTCTGGAAAACGCCAGCCTTTGCGCTGATTGTTCAGGCAATAATCGTTACGGTATTGTGTTTCTCAACCTTTATCTCCCCGAGCGTCGCCGCGGCATACTGGATGCTGACTGCATTGACGACCATCACCTATTTCATTCCTTATCTGGTGATGTTCCCTGCATTCTGGCGTTTGCGTCAGACGCAACCGGATACGCCCAGAAGCTTCAAAATCCCTGGAAAAGTCTTACCTGCTGTCCTGCCTGCACTTGGATTTATCTCTATTGCTTTTGCTGTCGCATTACTGTTTATCCCGCCTTCACAAATTGATATGGGAGGATATTTCCAGTACGCCGGCAAGATCGTGGGTGGCGCGTTGCTGGCCGTCATCGTTGCTGAATGTATCTATCACCGGGCCCAGAAACGTAACGCTCGTCTGAGCGTGGCAGGAGGAAAATAAAATGTATATGCCAATCCTGGAAATCAATTTACGCAAGCTGGAAGAAAATGCCCGAACGGAAAAAGCGCTGTTAGCCAGCAGTGGGATTGAGGTCATGGCCGTCAATAAAGTTTTTGATGGCTGTATTGAAACCGCACAGGCGGTATTTGATGGCGGCATTAAGGTGATTGCAGAATCGCGGACCTATAACCTGAAAAAAATCCGTGAAATCGGCTGTACAACCTGTCTGCTCCGCAGTCCTTGCCTGAGTGAGATTGAAGATGTTATCCGTTATGCCGATATCAGTCTGAACAGCGAACCCATCATCCTGCGGGCGCTATCTCAGGAAGCCCAACGCCAGGGGAAAACGCATCAGGTATTGCTGATGGTGGATATGGGGGATTTACGCGAAGGTATCTGGTTCACCGAGTATTCACACATTCTCAGCACCATCCGGCTCATTCAGGAATTGCCTTGCCTGGAACTGTATGGCCTGGGAACTAACTTCAACTGCTATGGCACGGTCTTGCCGACGGTAAAAAATGGTGAAGATTTTCTGGCACTGGCCGCACGAGTCGAGCAGGACAGCGGTGTGGCAGTTCGCCGACTCTCTGCCGGTAATTGCACCAGCTACCATTTACTGGATAAAGGTATTTGGCCTAAGGGGTTAAACCACCTGCGTATTGGGGGGCTACATGAGTTCGGCATTGAATATGTCGAGATGAAGTATCTGAATGAATTTCATCACTCTACAAAACCGGTGGAAAAAGCCTGTTCCGATATGTATGTCCTTGAGGCAGAGATTATTGAGCTGAACAGCAAGCCAACAATACCCGTTGGAGAACTTGGCGTAGACGCCTTCCTGCAAACAAAAACCTTTGTCGATCATGGCACGCGTTTGCGGGCGTTGTTGGCATTTGGTCGACAGGATGTCCCTTCCGATAACTGTGTGCCTTGCGATGACAATATCACCATTCTGGGACAAACCAGCGATCATACGCTGGTGGATATTGAAGCATGCGAGCAGCCGCTGAAAGTCGGGGATATCATCCGCTTTGAACTCGACTACACAGGGCTTCTGATGGCCTGTCAGACGAAGGGCGTTGCCACGCGGTTTATTCGTTAAGCCACTGCCGCCACAGTAGTGCATATGTGGCGGCGTCTCTGACCCTTTCTGAGACAGGGAGTGACCATGAGTACCCTGCAAGCGCTACCCCCCGTCGAACCTGAAAATGGATTACGACGAAACCTCAAAAAGCGTCATTTGCTGATGATGTCGCTCGGCGGGACAATCGGTACAGGTTTGTTTATCGGCATAGCCGAACCGCTGAATAGCGTTGGACCAGCTGGAACATTGTTGGCTTATCTGTTCGCTGGTGCGATTATGCTGGCAACTATGATGTGCCTTGGCGAACTGTCCTGCGCATTTCCCCACTCAGGCTCATTTCAGCATTATGCGTTGATGTTCATGCCCAATCCTATCTGGAGCTATACCATTGGCTGGTTATATTGGCTGAGTTGGGTGTTTTCCCTGGCGGCGGATCTGACTGCTGCGGGCTTCATTGCCCATCAATTTTTCCCCGTTATCCCTATCCACTTCTTCTGTCTTATCATTCTTGTCGTGTTAACGCTGATCAATCTCTGTTCGGCGAAAAGTTTCGGCGAATGTGAATACTGGTTATCTGCGATTAAAGTTTTCGCGATAGTGCTTTTTATCGCGGCGGGTGGGGTAATGATCTTCTCGCTGTCAGGAGACACGAACTGGCATCCAACGTTAAAAAGTGGAGGATTGTGGTTTCCCCACGGATGGGAGCAAATTCTGGTCTGCATGACAATCGTCATCTATTCGTTCCAGGGCGTTGAGCTGGTTGGAAACGCGGCAGGCGAAACGGAGTCGCCGCATAGTGTCTTACCCAAGGTGATTCTTGGAATCGGTCTGCGTATTATTCTGTTTTACGGTCTGGCGATTGCTGTTCTGGCGTTGGTTTATCCGCAGGGAAAGATACCCGATGGAACCAGCCCCTTCGTGTGGGTATTCTCACATGTCGGTATGCCTGGCGCAGATGTCCTGATGACGCTAGTCATATTCTCTGCTGCTGTGTCAGCGGCGAATTCCGCAATCTATGCCAGTTCACGCATGTTATGGTCAATGTCGGGCGACCGTTTCGCCCCCCGTTTTTTCGCCAGGACTAACGCCAGCGGTGTGCCTGTTTACGCTATTCTGATAACAGTAATGCTGGCTCTGGTATCGATGCTGACTCGCTATATTCCTGCACAGAAATTCTATATTTTGTTGATTGCCAGTACCGGGCAGGTGGGTTGTCTGGCGTGGATTACTATTGGCTGGTGTCAGTATCAGTTTCGCAAGGCTGTGAATGACGGGAAGTATTCCCCTGATTTACTGCGCTATCGTTCACCGTTTTTTCCCTGGATGGCCAGGTTTGTTATTGTTACAAATGTTGCCATTATGGTGGGAACCTGGTTCAGTGAAAAAGGGGGCGTGATCATGCTGGTAGAACTGGCTTTTATGGTTTGTATTCTGGTTTCATGGTATGCGCTAAAACCTGCTTTGCGGACTGAAGAGGAGAGTGATTCCAGGTTGTCTGCGGTAAAGAAATACGGCACAGTTAGCCCATCAAGTGATGGAAAAGTAAAATGAAACGACTCATTGTAGGGATTAGTGGCGCAAGCGGGGCAATTTACGGCGTGCGCTTGCTGCAGGTTTTGCGTGACGTTACCGATGTGGAAACCCATTTGGTGATGAGCGCCGCTGCCCGGCAGACGCTGGCGCTGGAAACGGACCTCTCCGTGCGCGACGTGCAGGCGCTGGCGAATGTGACTCATGATTCGCGAGATATTGCCGCCAGCATCTCCTCCGGCTCTTTTCAGACCGCTGGAATGGTTATCCTGCCGTGTTCAATTAAAACGCTTTCCGGCATCGTCCACAGCTACACCGATGGGTTGCTTACCCGTGCGGCAGATGTGGTGTTGAAAGAACGTCGTCCGCTGGTACTGTGCGTGCGTGAAACGCCTCTACATTTGGGGCATCTGCGGCTGATGACCCAGGCGGCAGAAATTGGCGCGGTGATTATGCCGCCTGTCCCGGCATTCTATCATCGCCCGCAAACGCTCGATGATGTGATTAATCAAACGGTTAACCGCGTACTTGACCAGTTTGATATCTCCCTTGCGCAGGATCTGTTCACCCGCTGGCAAGGGGCGTAATCCGTTCTATTCGCGTGCAAAGAAACATCCATTGCCCTGTTTCAGGGCAATTTTGTAACCGCGATCATATCCTCAACATTTAATTCGCTAAAACCCAACGAAACGCTGCGGTTCAACCGTCAGACCTGCTATCTTCAAAATCAGGACATTGTTGCAACGTTTTATTAACATATTTAACGTCGAATATCCTCATCGACGCCAAAATGGCATAAGACCTGCATGAAAAAGTCTGCAAACACACAACACAACGTAAAACATAATAAAATTACGCCACCTGAGGGTTATGTATGAAGAAGACGGTTCTTGCTTTGTCTTTGCTGGTAGGACTCTGTGCCACCGCGGCCAGCCACGCAGCACTTCCGCAGACGGTTCGTATTGGTACAGATACAACGTACGCACCTTTTTCCTCTAAGGATGCTAAAGGCGACTTTGTCGG
This sequence comes from Citrobacter sp. VF227, assembly GCF_052950715.1. Taxonomy (NCBI): domain Bacteria; kingdom Pseudomonadati; phylum Pseudomonadota; class Gammaproteobacteria; order Enterobacterales; family Enterobacteriaceae; genus Citrobacter; species Citrobacter sp. VF227. The sequence goes on along the minus strand of NZ_JBRFVF010000001.1, from coordinate 1,306,303 downwards.
CTTTGATATCGATCTGGGAAATGAGATGTGTAAGCGCATGCAGATCAAATGTACCTGGGTTGCCAGCGACTTTGATGCGCTAATTCCGTCGCTGAAAGCGAAAAAAATTGATGCCATTATCTCCTCGCTTTCTATCACCGAGAAACGTCAGCAAGAGATTGCGTTCTCCGACAAGCTTTACGCAGCAGACTCACGTCTGATCGCCGCGAAAGGTTCTCCGATTAAACCGACTTTGGATTCCCTTAAGGGTAAACACGTTGGTGTGCTACAAGGCTCTACTCAGGAAGCCTATGCCAATGACAACTGGCGTAGCAAAGGCGTGGATGTGGTGGCCTATGCGAACCAGGACCTCATCTATTCTGACCTGACGGCGGGGCGTCTTGACGCAGCGCTGCAGGATGAAGTCGCGGCCAGCGAAGGCTTCCTGAAGCAGCCTGCCGGTAAGGGCTACGACTTTGCAGGTCCTTCGGTGAAAGATAAAAAATACTTTGGCGACGGAACTGGGATTGGTTTGCGCAAAGATGACACCGAGCTGAAAGCTGCTTTTGATAAAGCGCTGGGTGAACTGCGCAAAGACGGCACTTACGACAAAATGGCGAGTAAGTATTTTAACTTTAATGTCTACGGCGATTAATACGTCGCAGCGGGGAATTGACTGCACCATTGCGGGTAACTATTGCGGTGCATAATACATTGAGTGCACTGTTTTGGTGCTGTTGTCGCTGACATAATAAGCATGAGTGCATACTTAAGCGCTTTTCATGCAAATAAATACCGCCGACAGGGCAGAATGCTTTGCCTTGTCGGCCTGATTAATGGCACGATAACTGCACCTGGTCCTGTAAAGATCCCCTATAAAAGACAGTCTGTTGAGGATAGTTATGAAAAAACTGGTGTTGTCTCTTTCTCTGGTTCTGGCTTTCTCCAGTGCTACCGCAGCATTTGCCGCCATTCCGCAAAAAATTCGTATCGGTACGGATCCGACTTATGCGCCGTTCGAATCGAAAAATGCGCAGGGTGAATTAGTCGGTTTTGATATCGATCTGGCAAAAGAGCTGTGCAAACGTATCAATACACAATGTACCTTCGTGGAAAACCCGCTAGACGCGCTGATCCCTTCGCTAAAAGCGAAGAAAATCGATGCGATCATGTCCTCGCTTTCCATTACTGAAAAACGTCAGCAGGAAATCGCCTTTACCGACAAGCTTTATGCAGCCGACTCGCGTCTGGTTGTCGCTAAAGATTCTGCTATTCAGCCGACCATTGAATCGTTGAAAGGTAAACGTGTTGGCGTGCTGCAGGGCACAACTCAGGAAACGTTCGGCAACGAACACTGGGCGCCAAAAGGCATTGAAATTGTCTCCTATCAGGGACAAGACAATATCTATTCTGACCTGACAGCAGGGCGTATTGACGCCGCATTCCAGGATGAAGTCGCGGCCAGCGAAGGCTTCCTGAAACAGCCGGTCGGTAAAGATTACAAATTCGGCGGCCCGTCTGTGAAAGACGAGAAGTTATTCGGCGTGGGTACCGGTATGGGGCTGCGCAAAGACGATAACGAGCTGCGCGAAGCACTGAACAAAGCCTTTGCTGAAATGCGCGCTGACGGGACTTACGAGAAACTGGCAAAAAAATACTTCGATTTTGATGTTTACGGCGGTTAATCACCGCAGGTGCTGATAAAGCCCGTAGATTTTTGACGCGTTGAATTTACGCCTGATGGCGCTGCGCTTATCCGGCCTACGGTAATTTTGTAGGCCGGATAAGGCAAAGCCGCCATCCGGCATTTAACGGTTAGTCTGAAATCAAAAGAGGCTTATTACTCCACCACACACGACAGGACAGGCAGCATGTTGTATGGCTTTTCAGGTGTTATTTTACAGGGCGCAATTGTTACGCTTGAGCTGGCACTCAGCTCGGTGGTACTGGCGGTTCTGATAGGTCTTGTCGGCGCGGGAGCTAAGCTGTCGCAAAGCCGGGCAATGGGGCTTATTTTCGAAGGGTACACAACGCTTATCCGCGGAGTGCCCGATCTTGTCTTAATGCTGCTCATCTTCTACGGGTTACAAATTGCGCTGAATACCATTACCGATGCAATCGGTATCGGCCAGATTGATATCGATCCAATGGTCGCGGGTATTATTACGCTCGGGTTTATCTACGGCGCCTATTTTACCGAAACATTTCGTGGCGCATTTATGGCCGTGCCAAAAGGCCATATCGAAGCCGCGACGGCATTCGGTTTTACCAGCTCACAAATCTTTCGCCGCATTATGTTCCCGGCGATGATGCGTTATGCCTTACCGGGGATTGGCAACAACTGGCAGGTCATTCTTAAGGCCACGGCTCTGGTGTCGTTGCTCGGACTTGAGGACGTAGTGAAAGCCACTCAGCTTGCCGGGAAAAGTACTTGGGAGCCGTTCTATTTTGCCGTGGTGTGCGGGGTCATCTATCTGGTGTTTACCACGGTATCTAATGGTGTGCTGCTGTACCTTGAGCGCCGCTATTCCGTGGGTGTGAAGAGGGCTGACCTGTGATTGAGATTATTCAGGAATACTGGAAGTCCCTGCTGTGGACTGATGGATATCGTTACACTGGCGTTGCTATCACTCTCTGGCTTCTGATTTCGTCGGTGGTGATGGGCGGGATTCTGGCGCTGTTTTTGGCGATTGGTCGCGTTTCCAGTAATAAATTTATCCAGTTTCCCATCTGGCTGTTCACCTATATTTTTCGTGGCACGCCGCTGTACGTTCAACTGCTGGTGTTTTATTCCGGGATGTATACGCTGGAGATCGTCAAAGGAACGGACTTCCTTAACGCGTTTTTCCGCAGTGGGCTGAATTGTACCGTGCTGGCATTGACGCTGAATACCTGTGCCTACACCACAGAGATTTTCGCCGGGGCTATTCGTTCTGTACCCCATGGTGAGATTGAAGCCGCGCGGGCTTACGGTTTCTCGTCGTTTAAACTGTATCGCTGTATTATTTTACCTTCCGCACTGCGTATTGCGCTGCCGGCATACAGCAATGAAGTGATTCTAATGCTGCACTCCACGGCGCTGGCATTTACCGCCACGGTGCCTGATTTGTTGAAGATTGCCCGTGATATCAACTCGGCAACGTATCAGCCGTTTACCGCCTTCGGTATTGCTGCTGTACTGTATTTGATTATTTCGTATGTCCTGATCAGTCTGTTCCGTAAAGCGGAAAAACGCTGGTTGCAGCATGTATCCTCTAAATGATTCGAGTAACACGATGTCTGAAAATAAATTAAACGTTATCGATTTACATAAGCACTACGGCGAACATGAAGTGCTGAAAGGGGTATCGCTGCAGGCCAATGCGGGTGATGTTATCAGTATTATTGGTTCGTCAGGTTCCGGTAAAAGTACCTTCCTGCGCTGCATTAACTTTCTTGAGAAGCCAAGTGCCGGGACGATTGTGGTCAGTGGTCAGAACATTGGGTTGGTGCGTGACAAAGATGGCCAGCTCAAGGTTGCGGACAAAAATCAGCTGCGCCTGCTGCGTACGCGACTGACGATGGTTTTTCAGCACTTCAATCTGTGGAGCCACATGACGGTGCTGGAAAACGTGATGGAAGCGCCGATCCAGGTGTTGGGGCTGAGCAAACAAGAAGCCCGCGAACGAGCAGTGAAGTATCTGGCTAAAGTGGGCATTGATGAGCGCGCGCAGGGCAAATATCCGGTGCACCTGTCTGGCGGACAGCAGCAGCGCGTCTCCATTGCACGGGCGTTGGCGATGGAACCGGAAGTGTTGCTATTTGATGAACCTACGTCGGCGCTTGACCCAGAGCTTGTAGGTGAAGTGCTGCGCATTATGCAACAGCTGGCCGAAGAGGGTAAAACCATGGTGGTCGTGACCCACGAAATGGGATTCGCTCGGCATGTCTCCACGCACGTGATTTTCCTGCATCAGGGGAAAATTGAGGAGGAGGGCGACCCAGAGCAGGTATTCGGTAATCCGCAAAGCCCGCGTTTGCAGCAGTTTCTCAAGGGCTCGCTGAAATAAGTGAGCTGCCCGGAGGCGTTACGCTTTCCGGGCACTACAGCTTAAACGCATCGCGCTCCAGGCGATAAACCCAGTCGTCGTAGGCGATGCCATCAATCTCATACGCCTTTTCCAGTACCTGCGTACGCACAAAGCCTGTTTTTTCCAGTATACGAACAGAACCCTTATTTTCCGCGAGTGCGTAAGCGTTTATCGCCGTGACGGCCGTGTGCTCGAAAGCGTACTGGCACACCGCCGTCACGGCTTCGCTGGCAATCCCTTTTCCCTGAGCTTCGGGCAAGATGGCGTAGCCGAGGTCGGCCTCGTGTGGGTATAAATGACTGATCTGCAAGCCAATATCGCCAAGAGGCGTTGAGTTGTTATGTTCGCGGATGACGAAAGTATGCTGTGCAGCCAGACGTCTGGCGAATAACAGACGTGTGTCTTTCGCCGGGGCAATGTCGCCCATATAACGCATGACTTCTGGGCATTCACGTAATCTCTGGAAAAATGACCAGTCAGAAAATTTAAATAAGGAGAGGGTAAGTCGGGGAGTCGATATTATCGCCATAACGTCGCCATTGCGGAATTCTGGTCTATAACCTTACCACCACAACGGCGACCATGAATAGGGCTTCGGGATTATCGGATCACATCCGCCAGCGCTTCTTCTAAATCGTACCAGCGAAATGCAAAACCGGAGGCTTCCAGGCGTTTGGGTAATGCTCGCTGCCCGCCGAGGACCAGCACTGAAGACTCGCCCATCAGCAGCCGCATTACGCTGGCGGGAACGCGTAGAATGGCAGGGCGATTCAGGGCATGTCCCAGCGCGTGGGCAAACTGCTCATTGTGGACCGGGTAGGGTGAAACCATATTGAAGGGGCCGCGCAGGTCGTTATCCAGCAGCCAGATAATGCCATTGACCATATCATCAATATGGATCCAGGCCATATACTGGCGTCCATTACCTATAGGGCCGCCTAAGCCAAGACGAAATGGCGGGACCATTTTCCCCAGAATGCCGCCAGCAGAGGCCAACACCACGCCGGTACGCAGCATACACACGCGGGTTTTGTCGCTTTGTGCTGTGCTGGCAATTTGTTCCCAGCGGGCGCATAGCTTATGGGTAAATTCGTTGTGCGGCGGCTCTTCTTCCGTGACCACAACCTCGCCCAAATCGCCGTAGTAACCGGTGGCGGAACCGGAGATGAGCACCTCGGGCGGCGTCTCGCTGGCATTAATTAAATCGACCAGTTTCTGCGTAATCCCCCAGCGACTCTGGCACAGACGCTCCTTTTGTTGCGCACTCCAGCGCTTGTCGGCAATCGGCTCTCCGGCAAGGTTAATGACGGCATCAATATCATTGAGATTTTGCCGCTCTTCTAACCCTTTGGACAGCCTAACTCGGGAGTCGAAAATCTGACGCGCCTTATCAGGAGAACGGGTTACTACGGTTATCTGATGCCCCAACTCCAGCAGGCGGGGGATCAGATGACGCCCAATCAGGCCAGTACCGCCGGTAATCAGAATCTGCATGTCGCCTCCCGGGTTATGTTTTAGCGCTGCCAGCTCAGCCTCATGGAAACTGAGTCGGCGTAACGCAATGCATGAAGTTTATCGATCTCCACTTCAGCATAAGTGACCCAGTGATGTTCGCGTGCGATATCGAGCACATCTTGAGTTAATTTTTCTAACAATGAGAAGCGGTTACCCTCCACGTGGGCAATGATGCTCTTGGTGATAGTGCGATAATTCAGCGCGTCGTTGATATCTTCGCTGGTACGGGCGTTGTCTGCCGGATAGTGAATGGCAACGTTGATGACAATATCCTGGCGATTCAGGATCTCCTCTTCTTTGATGCCGATAAAGGTGCGCAGACGAAGGTTTTTTATACGAATAATAGCGTCAGGTTGTGACATTGCAGGTTTCCTCCATGTATGAACCTTTGCATGATACACGAGAACCGAATTGCGTCATCGCTTCTCGATTTGTGCGTGCTGCATGGCGCGCTCAGTCGCAGGACGCGTACGAATGCGTTCATGCCAGTTATTGACCGCCGGGTAGTTGTCGAGGTCGATGCGCTGACGCTGATGGGCGTGGATCCACGGCCAGCAGGCAATGTCGGCAATACTGTAGTGATCGCCTCCTAGCCATGGGGACGTTTCCAGTCGTTTATTCATCACGTTGTACAGGCGCTGAGTTTCAATCTGAAATCTTTCAATGGCGTAGGGAATGGTTTGTGGGGCGTAATGGCTAAAATGATGATTTTGACCCAACATAGGTCCCAGGCCGCTGACCTGCCAGAACAGCCACTGCAGCGTAGTGTGACGTTCACGTAATTCACCACTCAGCAGCTTACCGCTCTTCTCCGCCAGATAGAGTAAAATTTCTCCGGACTCAAACAAGCTGATGGGCTTTCCGCCGTCCATCGGGGCACTGTCGATAATGGCCGGGATTTTATTGTTCGGCGAGATCTGCAAGAAATCAGGGCGAAACTGATTGCCTTTGCTGATATCGACATGAATCAAACGGTATTGCAGTTGTGCCTCTTCAAGAAACAGCGTGATTTTGTGACCGTTTGGCGATGGGGTGTAATAGAGATCGATCATTTTCAGCGTCCCTTTTGTCATGAACCGGGTCATAACAAGTATAGAGCTTGTTGGCGTACGTGAGTTTTCATCAAGTGACAGCGAGAGAAAGACTCTATATTTTGAAAGCAAGCCAATACACTTCAGAGGACATTATGAGCAAATCTGCAATTACGCTGTGGTCAGATGCCAATTTTTTCTCCCCTTACGTGCTGTCTGTTTATGTCGCTCTGCAAGAGAAAGGACTGCCTTTTACGCTGAAAACGGTTGATCTCAACAACGGCGAACACTTGCAACCTTCATGGCAAGGGTATGCGTTGACGCGCCGCGTACCGGTTCTTGAAATCGACGGTTTCGAGCTGAGTGAATCATCAGCGATTACTGAATTTCTGGAAGATAGCTTTGCGCCGCCGCAGTGGGAGCGTATTTACCCGCATGATGTACAAAAACGCGCGCGGGCTCGCCAGGTTCAGGCGTGGATCCGCAGCGATCTGATGCCTATCCGTGAAGAACGCTCTACGGATGTGGTTTTTGCTGGCGTGAAGAAAGCGCCGTTGAGTGACGCGGGAAAAGCCTGCGCGGAGAAATTGTTCGCTACGGCGAGCAGTTTGCTAAGCCATGGCAAACAGAATTTATTTGGTGAATGGTGTATCGCCGACTGCGATTTAGCGCTAATGCTTAATCGTCTGGTCCTTAACGGTGATGAGGTTCCAGAAGCGCTTGCAGAATACGCCGCCTTCCAGTGGCAGCGCGCTTCAATCCAGCGTTTTATCGCGCTTTCAGCGAAGCGTTCCTGCTGAAAAACGGGTCGTAATCCAGTATCATTACAAGGTACTTTTCAGCGAGGGGTGAGTGATGAAACTGATGTTCGCATCGGACATTCATGGTTCGTTGCCAGCCACGGAACGCGTACTCGAACGGTTTGCCGCGAGCGGTGCGCAATGGCTGGTGATATTGGGTGATGTTTTAAACCACGGGCCGCGCAATGCACTACCGCAAGGCTATGCGCCCGCGCAGGTTGCCGAGCGGTTGAACGAGCTGGCAGCGCAGATTATCGCGGTACGTGGCAATTGCGACAGCGAAGTGGATCAGATGCTCCTGCATTTTCCTATGACCGCGCCGTGGCAGCAAATTCTGACAGAAAACCAGCGATTATTTTTGACACACGGACATCTTTTTGGTCCGCAAAATATGCCTGCGCTAAACGTGGGAGATGTGCTGGTTTATGGACATACTCATCTGCCCGTCGCTGAGCGACAAGGAGACATTTATCACTTCAATCCTGGCTCGGTAAGCATCCCGAAAGGGGGCTTTGCGGCAAGTTACGGGATTCTGGATGATAATGTTCTCAGCGTAATGGCACTCAATGATCAAAGTATTATTGCACAGGTCGAGATTAATCCGTAATTTACCCCACAAACATAAACGCGCCGTAAGAGCGCAAGAAAAAAGAAGGTTTCCTGATGGTGGAACAGCGTCGTTTGGCAAGTACGGAATGGGTGGATATTGTGAATGAAGACAACGAAGTCATCGCACAATCCAGCCGGGAACAAATGCGGGCGCAGCGCTTACGTCATCGTGCGACATATATCGTCGTGCATGATGGTATGGGCAAAATTCTGGTTCAGCGTCGTACTGAGACAAAAGATTTTTTGCCCGGTATGCTGGATGCTACCGCTGGCGGCGTTGTGCAGGCTGACGAACAGTTACTGGACTCAGCGCGCCGTGAAGCGGAAGAGGAACTGGGGATTGCGGGCGTACCGTTTGCCGAGCATGGGCAGTTTTATTTTGAAGACCAGAACTGTCGCGTATGGGGTGGGCTGTTTAGCTGTGTTTCCCATGGACCGTTTGCGCTTCAGGAAGAAGAGGTCAGTGAAGTTTGCTGGCTGACGCCGGAAGAAATCACCGCGCGCTGCGACGAATTTACGCCGGACTCACTGAAAGCCCTGGCGCTGTGGATGACCCGTAACGCCAAGAATGAAGGGGCGAAAGCCGAAAATCAGGAAGAAGCTGAATAGAATCGGCTCATCCGGCCTACAGCGTCTAGAAATCGTGTAGGCCGGGCAATCTTTTTTAATGGTAACCCATTATCTGCGCGCCTATCACCACCACGCTGGACATAATAAACAGCAGTCCTAACAGCGTGGCGCCTACTTTCAGCCAGTTACGAAAATCCACCCGACAAACGCCTAACGTTGCCATCAGTGATGCCGACGTAGGATAGATAATATGACTGAATCCGTCACCAAACTGGAATGCCAGAACGGTGACCTGACGGTTTACGCCAACCAGATCACCCAATGGTGCCAGCAGCGGCATGGTCAACGCAGCCTGCCCGGAGCCGGAAGTGACGAAGAAATTAAACACTGCCTGGAACAGCAGCATAAACCACGCCGCAATGGCGTTATCCAGACCGCTAATACCGTTGGCGATGCTGTGCAGCAGGGTATTCAGCACGCTGGCATCGCCCGCTTCACCATTGCCTACCAACAGTAATATCCCTTTGGCAAAACCGACCAGCAGGGCAGGAGCAATCATCATGCGCGCACCCTCAGTAAATGAGGATGCCATTATGTTGACCGTCATGCCGTTCAGCCGAAAGACGACGCCAATAATGCCAATCACCAGACCCATGGTGAAGAACTGGCTGGCAATCTCAGGAATAAACCATGCGTGGACGATAACACCCCAAATGACCCACACGATCACGCCCGTCAGCACCATCAGCACCAGCCAGTCGCCGAGCGTGAAGCGGCGCTCAATGACCTCATCCTGCTGTTCGCGGAAGAAACGGTCTGATTCATGAACGCGCGACAGCAGCGGATTCTTTTTGATGCGCGCCGCGTAGGCCAGCGTGAAGGTCAAACCAATCATCGTGGCAACGACCCATACCACGATACGCAAACCTGAGCCGGAAAGCACCGGGACGCCCGCAATGCCCTGCGCGACCACCACGCAGAACGGGTTCATCCACGAACTGGCAAAACCGATTTGGGTGGCAATATAGGTTACCAGCACGGTGGTGATACTGTCGTAACCCAAGCGTACCATCAGCGGCGCGATAATTATCGCAAAGGCGACGGCCTCTTCTCCCATACCAAACACTGCGCCACCTAAAGAGAAGAGAATAAACAGCACCGGGATAAACAAGACCTCGTTCCCTCGGGTATGGCGGATGAGCGCCAGGATGCCGTTATCGATAGTTCCGGTGCGCATCACGATGCCAAACGCGCCACCGATAACCAGCATAAACATGATGATGCCAACAGCGGTGCCGAATTTAGAACCGGAGGTTAACCCTTCAAACGGGAAGTTCATCAGGCCAGGACTTTCATCACCGGTGGTAAAGAATTTAACCGGGTGATACTGCTCTTCACCGGCTTCATTGGTCAGAATGCGGAATGAATGGGGATCAACGACCTTGCGAGTCTTGGTTTGCCCATCAACCTGATACTGCACTTCCTGGCTGTCGAACATCCCGACGGGAACTACCCATGTCGCCAGACTGGTCAAAATGGCGACGAAAAAAATAATCACCAGCGTGTCGGGCATCGCCCACTTTTTAGCTGGCCGTGTTTCTGTTACTGCTGACATGAAAGACTATCCCTGTTGCAATGCAAAAGAGGGTAAGTATGCAAACAGAAGAATAGTTATTCATTGATGCAGCGCATCCTGGTAAATCATTCAGACCAGGCCAACGGGAAATCAGATATAAAAAAACCGGAAATATCAGCTATTTCCGGTTTGATAAGCAGGATGTGTACCGGATAAGGCATCCGGCACGCATGGCAGATTACTGCTGCTGGGAAGACTGGATCGCGGTCAGAGCGATGGTGTAGACGATATCGTCTACCAGCGCGCCACGAGACAGGTCGTTCACCGGTTTACGCATACCCTGCAGCATCGGCCCGATGGAGATCAGGTCGGCAGAACGCTGTACCGCTTTGTAGGTGGTGTTACCGGTGTTCAGATCCGGGAAGATGAACACGGTAGCGCGACCAGCAACCGGAGAGTTCGGCGCTTTGGATTTTGCTACGTCAGCCATAACTGCGGCATCGTACTGCAGCGGACCGTCGATCATCAGGTCAGGACGTTTTTCCTGCGCCAGACGAGTCGCTTCACGAACTTTCTCTACGTCGCTACCTGCACCAGAGGTACCGGTGGAGTAGGAGAGCATCGCAACGCGCGGTTCGATACCGAAGGCAATCGCGGATTCAGCGGACTGAATAGCGATTTCTGCCAGCTGTTCTGCGGTTGGATCCGGGTTGATCGCGCAGTCGCCGTAGACGTAAACCTGATCCGGCAGCAACATGAAGAATACGGAAGATACCAGTGAGCTACCCGGTGCAGTTTTGATCAGCTGCAGCGGCGGACGAATGGTATTCGCGGTGGTGTGAACGGCACCAGAAACCAGGCCGTCAACGTCGTCTTGTTCCAGCATCAGGGTACCGAGAACTACGTTGTCTTCCAGCTGTTCGCGGGCAACGGTTTCGGTCATGCCTTTGTTTTTACGCAATTCGACCAGGCGAGCAACGTAGCTTTCGCGAACTACATCCGGATCAACGATTTCTACGCCAGCGCCCAGTTCAATGCCCTGAGAGGCCGCAACGCGGGTGATCTCATCCGGGTTACCCAACAGTACGCAGGTTGCGATACCACGTTCAGCACAGATAGCCGCCGCTTTAACGGTACGCGGTTCGTCGCCTTCTGGCAGAACGACGCGTTTGCCCGCTTTACGCGCCAGCTCGGTCAACTGATAACGGAACGCTGGTGGTGACAGACGACGGCTGCGCTCAGACGTTGCGGTCAGAGATTCAATCCAGTCAGCGTTGATGTAGTTAGCAACGTATTCCTGAACTTTTTCGATGCGCTCGTGATCGTCAACCGGAACTTCCAGGTTGAAGCTCTGCAGGCTCAGAGAGGTCTGCCAGGTGTTGGTGTTTACCATGAATACCGGCAGGCCGGTTTCGAATGCACGTTCGCACAGTTTAGTAATACGCGCGTCCATTTCGTAGCCGCCGGTCAGCAGCAGAGCACCAATTTCTACGCCGTTCATCGCTGCCAGGCATGCAGCAACCAGCACGTCCGGACGGTCAGCGGAAGTCACCAGCAGAGAACCTGCGCGGAAGTGCTCGAGCATGTGCGGAATGCTGCGTGCGCAGAAGGTCACAGACTTCACGCGACGGGTGTTGATATCGCCTTCGTTCACAATGGTGGCGTTCAGGTGACGCGCCATATCGATTGCACGAGTGGCAATCAGATCAAAGCTCCATGGCACCGCGCCCAGAACTGGCAGCGGGCTGGATTCCTGCAGTTTAGCCGGATCAACTTTGATCACTTTCGCTTTGGAAGAGTCGTCGAAAATCTCAGACAGATCCGGGCGAGTACGGCCCTGTTCATCAACCGGTGCGTTCAGTTTGTTCACGATTACGCCGGTGATGTTGGTGTTTTTCGCGCCGCCGAAGCTGCTGCGAGTCAGTTCAATACGCTCGTTCAGCTGTTCCGGAGTATCGGTACCCTGAGACATAACGAAGACGATTTCTGCATTCAGCGTTTTCGCGATTTCGTAGTTCAGAGACTGCGCGAACTGATGTTTACGGGTTGGGACCAGGCCTTCAACCAGGACAACTTCAGCGTCTTTAGTATTCGCGTGGTAGTTCGCGATGATCTCTTCCATCAGCACATCTTTCTGATTGCTGGAGAGCAGAGATTCAACGTGGCTCATCTTCAGCGGCTCAGCGGCTGGCAGAGAAGAATTAGCACGGACGATGCTGGTAGTCTGGTCTGGCGCATCGCCACCGGCACGCGGTTGAGCGATCGGCTTGAAGACGCTCAGACGAACGCCTTTGCGTTCCATTGCGCGGATCACGCCAAGACTGACGCTGGTCAGACCGACGCTGGTTCCGGTTGGGATCAGCATAATAATACGGGACACGGTTTATCCTCTTTCGTTACCGCCCGTTTCAGGCGGGTTACAAAACAGCACCGCCAGCTAGGCTGGCGGTGTGAAATCAGGCGGTCAGACGGCTCGCGTCTTGCGCGATAACCAGTTCTTCGTTGGTTGGGATAACCACCGCAGGACGGGTACCTTCTTTGTTGATGAACCCAGATTTGCCGAAACGTGCGGCCAGGTTACGTTCATGGTCAACTTCAAAGCCCAGAACGCCCAGTTTGCCCAGAGACAGTTCACGAACCATCGCGGCGTTTTCACCGATACCACCAGTGAAGACAACAGCATCCAGACGACCATCCATCAGCGCAGTGTAAGAACCGATGTATTTCGCCAGACGGTGGCAGTAAACGTCCATTGCACGTTTAGCGTCTTCTTTAGTCGCGTAGTTATCTTCAACATAACGGCAGTCGCTGGTGACTTCGGTCAGACCCAGCAGGCCGGACTCTTTGGTCAGCATTTTGTTGATCTGGTCAACGCTCATGCCCAGTGTGTCGTGCAGGTGGAAGATGATCGCCGGGTCAATGTCACCGGAACGCGTACCCATCACCAGACCTTCCAGCGGGGTCAGACCCATGGAGGTATCAACACATTTACCGTTACGGATAGCAGATACAGAACCGCCGTTGCCCAGGTGGCAAGTGATGATGTTCAGCTCATCAACTGGTTTGTTCAGCACTTTTGCCGCTTCCTGAGTGACGAAGAAGTGGCTGGTACCGTGCGCACCGTAACGACGAACGCCGTGTTCTTTGTACAGGCTGTACGGCAGGGCGTAGAGGTAAGATTCTTCCGGCATAGTCTGGTGGAACGCGGTGTCGAATACGGCCACGTTTTTGTCTTTCAGATTCGGGAAGGATTTCAGCGCTTCAGCAATACCGATCAGGTGTGCAGGGTTATGCAGCGGTGCAAAAGAGGCTGCATCTTTGATACCCTGAATAACGGAATCGTCGATAACCACAGAGCCGGTGTATTTTTCGCCGCCGTGAACAACACGGTGACCAATTGCAGTCAGCTGAGCGGACAGTTCTGGTTTTTGTGCCAGAATAGTATTAACGATAAAATTCAGCGCTTCACTGTGAGCGGCGCCTGCACCTAAAGCCGCTTCTTGTTTACCGCCATCCATTTTCCATTTGATACGTGCTTCTGGGAGATGGAAACATTCGGCTAAACCAGAAAGGTATTCTTCACCGTTTACTGCATCGATGATGGCAAATTTCAGTGAGGAGCTACCGCAGTTCAGAACCAGTACTAACTTACTCGACATGGAAGTACCTATTTATGATACGTGGCTAAAAAAACGTCAGGGAGTCATAGAGCGTAGCGCATGATGACACCGACGTTTATGATTAACATCATGCGCCATAGTCTTTTTGGGCACGATGGAATAAATACCTTTGAGTCTATGTCATTTTGCGTATTTTTCAGCCAATGGCATACTATGTGTCAATTTGACGACTCAATGATTTTGGACTAATGGCCTACAAGCCGGCACAGGATACCTGAATGTGGGTATCAAAGACAAAATGTTTTGAACGATGTCCATTGCAGTTGTTGTTTTGCACAAATTTTTTAATTTTTATATGTGAAGTTGAGGTAACCGCCATGTCGACACCGGATAATCGTTCCGTCAATTTTTTTAGCTTGTTTCGCCGGGGGCAGCACTACGCAAAGACGTGGCCAATGGAAAAGCGCCTCGCGCCCGTGTTTGTAGAGAACCGCGTGATCCGTATGACGCGTTACGCAATCCGTTTTATGCCGCCTATCGCCGTCTTCACCTTATGCTGGCAAATTGCGCTAGGGGGGCAGTTGGGACCGGCCGTTGCGACCGCGCTGTTTGCGCTTAGCCTGCCGATGCAGGGCATGTGGTGGCTGGGTAAACGTTCCGTGACGCCGCTGCCGCCTTCAATACTCAACTGGTTCTACGAAGTTCGGGGTAAATTGCAGGAAGCCGGGCAGGCGCTCTCTCCGGTCGAAGGAAAGCCTGATTATCAGGCGCTGGCTGACACGCTTAAGCGCGCCTTCAAACAACTGGATAAAACTTTCCTCGATGATTTGTAATTGACCCCTGATTACGCATATAAAAGAAGGCACAAGATGCCTTCTTTTTTTTCATCGCAGTAGTAGTGATACAGGAGTCCCAAATGGAAATGACCAACGCTCAACGTCTGATTTTGTCTAATCAGTACAAAATGATGACTATGCTCGATCCCACTAACGCCGAGCGTTATCGTCGTTTGCAGACGATTATTGAACGCGGTTACGGCTTGCAGATGCGCGAGCTGGATCGTGAGTTTGGTGAGCTGACGGAAGAAACCTGTCGTACGATTATCGATATTATGGAGATGTATCACGCATTACATGTGTCCTGGACTAATCTTAAGGATGCACAGGCCATTGATGAGCGCCGCGTGACCTTCCTCGGTTTTGACGCCGCAACGGAAGCCCGTTTTCTCGGATACGTTCGCTTTATGGTGAATGTGGAAGGTCGCTATACCCACTTTGATGCGGGGACGCATGGCTTCAACGCTCAGACCCCGATGTGGGAAAAATATCAGCGTATGTTGAACGTCTGGCACTCTTGCCCGCGCCAGTATCATTTGAGCGCGAATGAAATTAACCAAATCATTAATGCCTGAGGGGGCGAGCGTGCAGTGCAAAGGTTTTCTGTTTGATCTGGATGGAACGCTGGTCGATTCCTTACCCGCAGTAGAACGCGCGTGGTGCAATTGGGCTGATCGTTTTGGCCTCGATCATGCTGAAGTGCTCGGTTTTATTCATGGCAAGCAGGCCATTACCTCTCTGCGACACTTTATGGTGGGCAAATCTGAGGCAGAGATCGCTGCGGAGTTCACCCGCTTGGAGCAGATCGAAGCGACAGAAACCGCTGGGATCACCGCGCTGCCGGGGGCGGTTGAGTTGCTCAATCACCTCAATAAAGCGGGTATTCCATGGGCGATTGTGACCTCCGGTTCTATGCCAGTCGCACGAGCGCGCCATCGTGTCGCGGGGCTTCCTGCGCCTGAAGTGTTTGTCACCGCCGAACGGGTAAAAAGAGGGAAACCAGAGCCAGACGCTTATCTGTTAGGCGCACAGCTTCTGGGGCTTGCGCCGCAGGAGTGCGCGGTAGTGGAAGATGCGCCCGCCGGGGTGCTTTCAGGACTGACGGCTGGGTGTCATGTGATCGCGGTCAATGCGCCTGCGGACACGCCGCGTCTGGATGAGGTCGATTTTTCTCTGACCAGTCTGGAACATATTTCTGTGACCAAACAACCTAACGGAAATGTGGTCGTTGTAAGAAATACCTGATCATGATTTAGCCCCAGATTGTTGGGGCTTTTTTATGGCAGAATCGACTCATCCCTCTCATTTAACAAGGATATGTTGTGAACGGTGAATTGATATGGGTTCTCTCATTGCTGGCGATTGCCGTCGTTTTGTTTGCAACTGGCAGAGTGCGTATGGACGCGATCGCTTTGCTGGTCATTATTGCCTTTGTTCTGAGTGGAACATTGAGCATCACAGAAGCTTTTTCCGGATTCAGCGATCCTAACGTTATTTTGATAGCGGCTTTATTCATTATCGGCGACGGCCTGGTGCGTACCGGGGTGGCGACGGTAATGGGAGCCTGGCTGGTGAAGGTGGCCGGCAGCAGCGAAGTCAAAATGCTGGTGTTGTTGATGATTACCGTTGCCGGGCTTGGAGCATTTATGAGCTCCACCGGCGTAGTCGCCATCTTTATTCCGGTGGTGTTAAGCGTTTCCATGCGCATGGAAATTTCCCCTTCACGCCTGATGATGCCGCTGAGCTTTGCCGGATTAATAAGCGGCATGATGACGCTGGTGGCGACGCCACCCAACCTGGTCGTAAACAGTGAACTGTTACGTGAAGGACTCAACGGTTTCAGTTTTTTTAGCGTTACCCCACTGGGGCTGGTTGTTCTGGTACTCGGCATAATTTATATGCTGCTGATGCGCTTTATGCTCAAGGGGGAAGATTCCGGGCCGTCGGGAGACGGCTGGAAGCGTCGGACGTTTCGCGATCTGATTAAAGAATATCGCCTGACCGGGCGCGCGCGTCGCCTGGCGATTCGCCCAGGTTCTCCGATGATCGGCCAGCGTCTGGACGACCTGAAGCTGCGTGAGCGCTACGGGGCAAACGTGATTGGCGTTGAACGCTGGCGGCGTTTTCGTCGTGTGATCGTTGACGTAAACGGGGTTTCTGAGTTTCGCGCCCGTGACGTATTGCTGATTGATATGTCTGCGGCCGATGTCGACTTGCGTGAATTTTGCAGTGAACAGTTTTTGGAGCCGATGGTGCTGCGCGGTGAATACTTCTCCGAGCAGGCGCTTGATGTGGGAATGGCAGAAATTTCGCTGATCCCTGAATCGGAATTGATTGGCAAAACGGTACGAGAAATTGCTTTTCGTACACGTTACGGCCTGAATGTCGTTGGGCTGAAACGTGATGGTGCTGCATTGGCCGGCGCGGTGGTGGATGAGCCGCTGCTAATGGGCGACATCATATTAGTGGTGGGCAACTGGAAACTCATTACTCTTCTGGGCCAAAAAGGGCGCGATTTTGTGGTGCTGAATATGCCCGCGGAAGTCAGTGAAGCTTCTCCGGCGCACAGCCAGGCGCCGCATGCGATTTTCTGCCTGGTGCTGATGGTCGCTCTGATGCTCACTGATGAAATTCCCAATACGGTTGCTGCGATCATTGCTTGTCTGCTGATGGGGAAATTTCGCTGTATCGATGCCGAAAGTGCCTACAAGGCGATTCACTGGCCAAGTATTATTTTGATCGTCGGGATGATGCCTTTCGCGCTGGCTTTACAAAAAACCGGCGGCGTCGATTTGGTAGTGAAAGGCCTGATGGATGTCGGCGGTGGATATGGCCCATACATGATGCTGGGCTGCCTGTTCGTGCTGTGTGCAACCATCGGGTTATTTATCTCCAATACCGCGACCGCGGTGTTGATGGCGCCGATTGCGTTAGCGGCGGCGAAGTCGATGGGGGTTTCACCATATCCTTTCGCGATGGCGATTGCGATGGCAGCTTCCGCAGCCTTTATGACGCCGGTGTCTTCACCGGTTAACACGCTCGTGCTGGGACCGGGCAACTACAGCTTTAGCGACTTCGTGAAGATCGGCGTACCGTTTACCATCATTGTAATGGCGGTGTGTGTGGTGATGATCCCGATGCTGTTTCCGTTTTAATGCTTCCCCGGCGACGTTGCCTGTGTAGGCCGGATAAGGCAACGTCGCCCCAAACTTACAATGGTGAATCCTGGCTGATTTCATCTAATGAAAGATGAAAACTCGGGACAAATACATCCATAAAGTAGTCCATCTCCTCACTGCGTCGCGACTCCAGCGTTTTTTCCAGCCGTGTTTTGGCCAGCAGAAATTCGTTGTTACCGGCGGAGAGTTCTTCCAGACACTTCAGGTATGCGCACAGGGCGTCAGCCTGCTTGACGATCGATTTTTCATCTTCGCTGTATGCGTGTTCGTCAATTAACGGGGCAAAAATATCGCGCAGCTCATCGGGAACCATATCGACCAGCTTTTGCTGGGCAATTTTCTCTATCGCTTTATATTCCTGAGCAATCTGCGAGTTGAAATATTTCACCGGGGTAGGGAGATCGCCGGTCAGCACCTCTGATGCATCGTGATACATCGCCAGCAGGGCAATACGCTCAGCATTAACCTGACCACCAAATTTGCGGTTTTTGATCGCGGCCAGCGCATGAGCAACCATGGCAACTTGCAGGCTGTGTTCAGACACGTTTTCGGTGCGCACATTGCGCATTAGCGGCCAGCGGTTAATGAGCTTCAGACGGGAGAGGTGGGCAAAAAAATGGCTCTGCTTCATAACGACCCTTACTCAGTGACTTCAGTAAAGGTATTTTGCGCAGAGAGTGCTACCGGATGCAAATCTCGGTAGCACTCTCTGTTATTACAGCTGGTGATATCCTGACAAGAAACGCTCAAATTTACTCAGCGACATCTCAATATCGTCAATACGCGGCAGTGTGACGATACGGAAATGATCCGGCCACGGCCAGTTGAACGCCGTCCCCTGAACCAGCAGTACTTTTTCCTGTAACAGGAAGTCCAGCACCATCTTCTGGTCGTCATGAATATTGAAGCGCTTAGCGTCGATTTTTGGGAACATATACAGCGCACCGCGCGGTTTCACACAGGAGACGCCGGGAATGTCATTGAGCAGTTCCCAGGCACGGTTGCGTTGTTCATACAGACGACCGCCAGGCATAATAAATTCGCTGATGCTCTGGTATCCTCCCAGCGCGGTCTGAATGGCATGTTGCGCAGGGACGTTGGCACACAGACGCATTGAAGCCAGCATTTCAAGGCCTTCGATATAGCCTTTGGCATGTTTCTTCGGTCCGTTAAGCACCATCCAGCCCTGACGGAACCCCGCAACGCGGTAGGTTTTTGACAGACCGTTGAAGGTGATGGTCAGCAGGTCCGGAGCCATAGCGGCGATGGAGTGATGTTCTGCGTCGTCGTAGAGAATTTTGTCGTAAATCTCATCTGCAAAGATGATGAGGTTGTTCTGGCGAGCAATCTCAACAATCTCCATCAGCAGCTCTTTAGAATAAACAGCACCGGTTGGGTTGTTTGGGTTGATTATGACGATCCCACGTGTACGCGGCGTAATTTTGGCGCGGATATCATCCAGATCCGGGAACCAATCTGACGATTCGTCACACAGATAGTGTACGGCATTACCGCCGGAGAGCGATACCGCCGCCGTCCACAGCGGATAATCAGGAGCAGGAACCAGCATTTCGTCCCCACTGTTCAACAGAGCCTGCATGGCCTGCACAATCAATTCAGAAACGCCGTTACCGATATAAATATCTTCCACGGTGACATCACGCATCCCACGAGCCTGGTAATGCTGCATGATCGCTTTGCGGGCAGAATAAAGGCCTTTTGAATCGCAATACCCTTGCGCAGTTGGCAAATTGCGGATCACATCCACCAGAATTTCATCTGGCGCTTCAAACCCGAATGGTGCGGGGTTGCCGATGTTCAGTTTCAGAACTTTATTACCTTCTTCTTCCAGACGCTTTGCTTCCTTCAGAACCGGGCCGCGAATGTCATAACAGACGTTTTCTAATTTGCTGGATTTTTCAATGGGGGACATGAACGTTGACCTTTTTAGCTGTGAATGCCACTCCCTGCCGTGGAAGTCAGCCAGCACAATGTACTCCCACACCGGTAAGTTTTGAAGGGTCTCCAGGAGAAGATTTTGAAAAGCATCGGGGGTGTAATTAACTTTTAACGACTAAATAATGAAGTTATTACGGAGTGATAATCTGTATTTTGTTGTTGTTATGGTTTTATGTTTTGCTTTGGTGGTGATGGTGTGGTCGTTTGTCTGGTCAAAAAAAGTTGATGCTGTAAAACAATAGGTAGTCGATATCTAAACTGTCTGACGTAATTCGAAAATACTGAGGTTTTGTCTCAGAATTCTGTTATCGGTGTGATCCCGACGTGATGCGGTGTGAACTCATTGTTAAGCATAATTAATGAATTGAGAGGTTCTTAATTAATTATTATTTAATATTTAAACAGTATCAAATTGAATGGGATAATAATACGAAAACCGCTGTTCTGACATGGCACCAATTTGCCCGGAATTATTCGCGATAACACTTATAAATATAGTGGTTTTAGGTTAAGATAACTCCCATCAAATGGTGTGTAGTAAGATTTTTAAGATAATTCAAATGTTTGTTGGTTGTTTCTAACATACTGAAAAATTTGTTTTTAATGTGTAAATTATTGTTCGTTAACCATTTTTTATATTTACAAAATTTACATGTTTCCCATTAGCCTGAATCATCCGGCAGCTAAAAATACGATTCTTTCTCGTTGCTATATTCCGA
Source organism: Citrobacter sp. VF227 (assembly GCF_052950715.1). Classification (NCBI taxonomy): domain Bacteria; kingdom Pseudomonadati; phylum Pseudomonadota; class Gammaproteobacteria; order Enterobacterales; family Enterobacteriaceae; genus Citrobacter; species Citrobacter sp. VF227. The sequence goes on along the minus strand of NZ_JBRFVF010000001.1, from coordinate 1,285,840 downwards.
ATGAATATCACGGGTATTAAAATAGCTCAGAAAGAGCATTGTTTCGTTTGTTTAACCAAATACATCCTTATTTTCACTTGGTTACACTAAGCGAAACCGCAAGGGAGGCACATTACAAATGGAGTTGTTTGATTCTAAATGCACAGCATTAACCCGGTATGACCCGCGAGTAAGTGAAAAACTATGATAAATGCAAATCGTCCGATCATTAACCTCGACCTCGATCTGCTGAGAACCTTTGTTGCTGTTGCCGATCTGAATACCTTCGCGGCTGCGGCAGCTGCGGTATGTCGAACTCAGTCTGCGGTGAGTCAGCAAATGCAGCGTCTTGAACAGCTCGTGGGGAAAGAGTTGTTCGCGCGCCATGGACGCAACAAATTGCTGACTGAACATGGTATCCAGCTATTGGGTTACGCCAGAAAAATACTGCGTTTTAATGATGAGGCATGCTCATCATTAATGTTTAACAATCTTCAGGGAGTGTTAACTATCGGTGCTTCTGATGAATCCGCCGATACCATACTGCCTTTTCTGCTTAACCGTATAAGTTCGGTTTATCCGAAGCTTGCGCTTGATGTGAGAGTCAAACGTAACGCTTATATGGTGGATATGCTGAAGTCGCAGGAAGTGGACCTGGTGGTGACCACCAATCGTCCAGGAGATTTTGAGTGCCTGAATCTACGCACCTCCCCGACGCACTGGTACTGCGCAGCTGAATATATCCTGCAAAAAGGTGAGCCGGTACCGTTGGTTTTGCTTGACGATCCGAGCCCGTTTCGCGATATCGTGTTGGCAACATTGAATGCTGCGCAGATCCCGTGGCGTTTGGCTTATGTTGCTTCTACGTTGCCTGCAGTTCGTGCGGCGGTAAAAGCAGGGCTCGGTGTTACTGCGCGGCCTGTTGAAATGATGAGTCCGGATCTACGTGTACTGGGTGTAGCGGACGGATTACCGCCATTGCCTGACACTGAGTATCTGTTATGCAGCGACCCGAGCGTGCAAAATGAGTTAGCAGACGTTATTTTTAAATCGATGCAAACATATCAAAATCCTTGGCAATACAATCAGTTTACCCCTGAAGGGGGAGATGACTCGATGATTGTTGAAGGCGACTTTGAGTAACGCGTCACAAAAAAACAGTTTAAAATGTAAGTGTGAAAAAGAGCCACTGATGATGAAAAAACATCCAGTGGCTCTTTTTATATGCAAATATTGCCGATTTAGGTCATTTGCTATACTAAAACTTAACAAAATCAGCGAGTAAAGAAACAGTCTGATGGGAGGGTGAAAAATAAACAACCGCGTTACTAATTGTTTCCATGTTAAAAAACTAGAGAAATTGTTGCTGTTTTTTATGGTGAATTAACAAAAGCGTGTCACAGATCAAGAAAATACTCCCATTTAGGGGGAGGCATCTGTGTGAATTCCTGTCAAAATAGACGGGTATCATTTTTTTACTTCACTACGGACACGATTCAACAACATTAAAAATGACCGATGATACGATCGAAATGGGTCTAAAGAGCACTTTATGTTAATGAAGTTGGAGTAGTGTAAAATAATGTGAGGAAACTTTTGTTAAAGTTGACAAAAGGTTATAGAAAGGAGTAAAAAACCCTATCAATTAGCTGTCTAAAATGATTTTTCACAGTGATTGTAAGGTTTTTTTTATTCCTCCCCATGAATCGATGTGGCGTTCATCTGCCGAAAAGAGCAGAGAATTTGGCGCTACTTTTGATGAGTAAGCAATGAGTATGTCAACATCCACTGAAATCATCGCTCATCACTGGGCATTCGCTATCTTTCTTATTGTTGCCATTGGCCTGTGCTGCCTGATGCTCGTCGGCGGCTGGTTTTTAGGTGGTCGCGCGCGCGCGAGATCTAAAAACGTGCCGTTTGAATCAGGTATCGACTCGGTCGGCACCGCCCGCTTGCGCCTGTCTGCCAAGTTTTATCTGGTAGCCATGTTCTTCGTTATCTTCGACGTTGAAGCGCTGTATCTGTTCGCATGGTCAACTTCTATCCGTGAAAGCGGCTGGATTGGCTTTGTGGAAGCTGCAATTTTTATTTTTGTGTTACTGGCAGGTCTGGTTTATCTGGTGCGTATTGGCGCGCTGGACTGGACGCCCGCGCGTTCACGCCGCGAGCGTATGAACCCGGAAACGAACAGTATCGCTAATCGTCAACGCTAACCGCGAGGCATTAAGATGGATTATACGCTCACCCGCATAGATCCTAACGGTGAGAACGACCGTTACCCCCTGCAAAAACAGGAGATCGTAACCGACCCCCTGGAGCAGGAAGTTAACAAAAACGTGTTCATGGGCAAGCTGCATGACATGGTTAACTGGGGCCGTAAAAACTCAATTTGGCCATATAACTTTGGCCTTTCCTGCTGCTACGTTGAGATGGTGACCTCGTTTACCGCCGTGCACGATGTGGCCCGTTTTGGTGCTGAAGTTTTGCGTGCATCGCCGCGTCAGGCTGACCTGATGGTCGTAGCCGGAACCTGCTTTACCAAAATGGCGCCAGTAATTCAGCGTCTCTATGATCAGATGCTGGAACCTAAATGGGTTATTTCCATGGGCGCCTGCGCTAACTCTGGCGGTATGTACGACATCTATTCTGTGGTGCAGGGCGTTGATAAATTCATTCCGGTCGATGTGTACATCCCGGGATGCCCGCCGCGCCCGGAAGCGTATATGCAGGCTCTGATGCTGTTGCAAGATTCCATTGGCAAAGAACGCCGCCCGCTCTCTTGGGTGGTTGGCGATCAGGGCGTTTATCGCGCCAATATGCAGTCAGAACGCGAGCGTAAACGCGGCGAACGTATTGCTGTAACGAATCTTCGTACACCAGACGAGATTTAATTTGCGCCTGTCGGCAGCAGCACTTCCTTCGCTTACCACTACATAAATAGCGCGAAGCACTGCCGACCACCACGGACCATTTGCAATGGTGAACAATATGACCGACTTAACCGCGCAAGACGCCGTATGGCAAACACGGGATCACCTTGATGACCCGGTCATTGGCGAACTGCGCAACCGTTTTGGGCCGGATGCCTTTACCGTTCAGGCGACTCGCACCGGGGTACCCGTTGTTTGGGTCAAGCGTGAACAATTACTGGAAGTTGGCGATTTCTTAAAGAGACTGCCGAAACCTTACGTCATGCTGTTTGACTTACACGGCATGGACGAGCGTCTGCGTACGCACCGCGAAGGGTTACCCGCCGCGGATTTTTCTGTTTTCTATCACCTGATCTCCATTGAACGCAATCGCGATATCATGCTCAAGGTGGCTTTGTCTGAAAACGATCTGCGCGTACCGACTTTCACCAAACTATTTCCGAATGCCAACTGGTATGAGCGTGAAACCTGGGAAATGTTTGGCATCGACATCGAAGGTCACCCGCACCTGACGCGTCTGCTGATGCCACATACCTGGGAAGGTCATCCGCTGCGTAAAGACTACCCGGCGCGTGCGACCGAATTCGATCCGTTTGAGCTGACTAAAGCCAAACAGGATCTGGAAATGGAAGCGCTGACCTTCAAACCAGAAGACTGGGGCATGAAGCGTAGCACCGAAAACGAGGACTTCATGTTCCTCAACCTCGGTCCTAACCACCCGTCTTCTCACGGTGCGTTCCGTATTGTGCTGCAGCTTGATGGCGAAGAAATCGTCGACTGCGTACCTGACATCGGCTACCACCACCGTGGTGCTGAAAAGATGGGCGAACGTCAGTCCTGGCACAGTTACATCCCGTACACCGACCGTATTGAGTACCTCGGCGGCTGCGTTAACGAAATGCCGTACGTGCTGGCGGTTGAGAAACTGGCTGGCATTACCGTACCGGATCGCGTGAACGTTATTCGCGTTATGCTTTCCGAACTGTTCCGCATAAACAGCCACCTGCTGTACATCTCCACGTTCATTCAGGACGTCGGCGCAATGACTCCGGTATTCTTCGCCTTTACCGACCGTCAGAAAATCTACGACGTAGTGGAAGCGATCACCGGTTTCCGTATGCACCCAGCCTGGTTCCGTATCGGTGGCGTAGCACACGATCTGCCGCGCGGGTGGGACAAACTGCTGCGTGACTTCCTCGACTGGATGCCAAAACGTCTGGATTCTTACGAGAAAGCCGCACTGCGCAACACCATCCTGAAAGGCCGTTCTCAGGGTGTTGCCGCATACGGTAAAAAAGAAGCGCTGGACTGGGGTTGTACCGGTGCTGCGCTGCGTGCGACTGGTATTGATTTCGACGTGCGTAAATCACGTCCGTACTCTGGTTATGAGAACTTTGACTTTGAAGTTCCGGTTGGCGGCGGCGTGTCCGACTGCTATACCCGCGTGATGCTGAAAGTTGAAGAGCTCCGCCAGAGTCTGCGCATCCTTGAGCAGTGCCTCAACAACATGCCGGAAGGCCCGTTTAAAGCGGATCATCCGCTGACCACGCCGCCGCCGAAAGAGCGCACGCTGCAACATATCGAAACCCTGATCACCCACTTCCTGCAGGTTTCGTGGGGACCGGTTATGCCGGCAAACGAGTCCTTCCAGATGGTGGAAGCGACCAAGGGTATCAACAGTTACTACCTGACCAGCGATGGCAGCACCATGAGTTATCGTACCCGTATCCGTACCCCGAGCTATGCGCACCTGCAGCAGATCCCGGTAGCGGTACGTGGCAGCCTGGTGTCCGACCTGATCGTCCATCTGGGTAGTATCGATTTTGTTATGTCAGATGTGGACCGCTAATTATGCACGAGAATCAACAACCACAAACCGAGGCTTTTGAGCTGAGTGCGGCTGAGCGTGAAGCGATTGAGCACGAGAAGCACCACTACGAAGACCCGCGTGCGGCGTCCATTGAAGCGCTGAAAATCGTTCAGAAGCAGCGTGGCTGGGTGCCGGATGGGGCGATCTATGCGATCGCTGATGTGCTGGGTATCCCGGCCAGCGACGTAGAAGGTGTTGCCACGTTCTACAGCCAGATCTTCCGCCAGCCGGTCGGTCGCCACGTGATCCGCTATTGCGACAGCGTCGTGTGCCATATCAATGGTTACCAGGGGATCCAGGCTGCGCTTGAGAAAAAACTCAACATCAAGCCGGGGCAGACGACCTTTGACGGTCGTTTTACGCTGCTGCCAACCTGTTGCCTGGGGAACTGCGACAAGGGGCCGAACATGATGATCGATGAAGATACTCATGCTCACCTGACCCCGGAAGGCATTCCCGAACTGCTGGAGCGGTATAAATGAAAAACATTATCCGTACTCCCGAAACGCATCCGCTGACCTGGCGTCTGCGTGATGACAAACAGCCGGTATGGCTGGACGAATACCGTAGCAAAAATGGCTACGAAGGTGCGCGTAAAGCCCTGACCGGGCTGTCACCGGATGAAATCGTTAATCAGGTAAAAGACGCTGGCCTGAAAGGGCGTGGCGGCGCGGGCTTTTCCACCGGTCTGAAGTGGAGCCTGATGCCGAAAGACGAATCCATGAACATCCGTTACCTGCTGTGTAACGCCGATGAAATGGAGCCGGGCACCTATAAAGACCGCCTGTTGATGGAACAGCTACCGCACTTGCTGGTGGAAGGCATGCTGATCTCCGCGTTTGCGCTGAAAGCGTACCGCGGTTACATCTTCCTGCGCGGGGAATATATCGAAGCGGCCGTGCATCTGCGCCGCGCGATTGCTGAAGCGACCGAAGCCGGTCTGCTTGGCAAAAACATTATGGGCACTGGCTTCGATTTCGAACTGTTTGTGCACACCGGGGCAGGGCGTTACATCTGTGGTGAAGAAACCGCGCTGATTAACTCCCTCGAAGGTCGTCGTGCTAACCCGCGTTCCAAGCCGCCGTTCCCGGCAAGCTCTGGTGCATGGGGTAAACCGACCTGCGTTAACAACGTCGAAACCCTGTGTAACGTACCGGCTATCCTCGCAAACGGCGTGGAGTGGTACCAGAACATTTCGAAGAGCAAAGATGCTGGCACCAAGCTGATGGGCTTCTCTGGTCGCGTGAAGAATCCGGGACTGTGGGAGCTGCCGTTCGGCACTACCGCGCGTGAGATCCTCGAAGATTACGCGGGCGGTATGCGCGATGGCCTGAAGTTCAAAGCCTGGCAGCCTGGCGGTGCGGGGACTGACTTCCTGACTGAAGCACACCTCGACCTGCCGATGGAATTCGAAAGCATCGGTAAAGCGGGTAGCCGTCTGGGTACTGCGCTGGCGATGGCCGTCGACCACGAGATTGGTATGGTTGGGCTGGTGCGTAACCTGGAAGAGTTCTTTGCCCGCGAGTCCTGTGGCTGGTGTACGCCGTGCCGTGATGGTCTGCCGTGGAGTGTGAAAATTCTGCGCGCGCTGGAGCGTGGCGAAGGCCAGCCTGGGGATATCGAGACACTTGAGCAACTGTGTCGTTTCCTCGGCCCGGGTAAAACCTTCTGTGCACACGCACCGGGGGCGGTGGAACCGCTACAGAGCGCCATTAAATATTTCCGCGAAGAATTCGAAGCTGGCATCAAGCAGACCTTCAGCAATACCCACGCTATTGGTGGTATTCAGCCGAACCTGCTGAAAGAGCGCTGGTGATTACAGGCTTACCCCTGCATCGCGATAAGTAATTCGATTAACGCTTAGTCTCTGACTAAGCCAACTGGAAGCATGCTGACTATGGCTACGATTCATGTAGACGGCAAAGAATATGAGGTCAACGGAGCGGACAACCTGCTGGAAGCTTGTCTATCTCTTGGCCTTGATATTCCGTACTTTTGCTGGCACCCGGCGCTGGGAAGCGTCGGTGCTTGCCGCCAGTGTGCGGTGAAGCAATATCAGAACGCGGAAGATACGCGTGGTCGCCTGGTGATGTCTTGTATGACACCTGCCACCGAAGGCACCTTTATTTCAATTGATGACGAAGAAGCGAAGCAGTTTCGCGAAAGCGTCGTCGAGTGGTTGATGACCAACCACCCGCACGACTGCCCGGTCTGCGAAGAGGGCGGTAATTGCCACCTTCAGGATATGACCGTCATGACTGGTCATAGCTTCCGTCGTTACCGCTTCACGAAGCGTACACACCGCAACCAGGATTTGGGGCCGTTCATCTCTCACGAAATGAACCGCTGCATCGCCTGCTATCGCTGCGTGCGTTACTACAAAGATTATGCTGATGGCACGGATCTGGGCGTGTATGGCGCACATGACAACGTCTACTTTGGTCGTCCGGAAGACGGTACGCTTGAAAGCGAATTCTCCGGTAACCTGGTAGAAATTTGCCCGACCGGCGTGTTTACCGACAAAACGCACTCCGAGCGTTATAACCGTAAATGGGATATGCAGTTTGCGCCGAGCATCTGCCAGCAGTGTTCCATTGGTTGTAACACCAGCCCGGGTGAGCGTTATGGCGAACTGCGCCGTATCGAAAACCGCTACAACGGTACCGTTAACCACTACTTCCTCTGTGACCGTGGTCGTTTCGGTTATGGTTACGTGAACCTGAAAGACCGTCCGCGTCAGCCAGTACAGCGCCGTGGCGATGACCTGATCACCCTCAACGCCGAACAGGCGATGCAGGGCGCGGCTGACATTCTGCGTCAGTCGAAGAAAGTGATCGGTATCGGCTCTCCGCGCGCCAGCGTTGAGAGTAACTTCGCGCTGCGTGAGCTGGTCGGTGCGGATAACTTCTATACCGGTATTGCTCAGGGTGAGCTGGAGCGTCTGCAACTGGCACTGAGCGTGCTGCGTGACGGCGGCATTCATACGCCGGCACTGCGCGAAATCGAGTCTTACGATGCAGTCCTGGTGCTGGGTGAAGATGTGACCCAGACTGGTGCGCGCGTTGCGCTGGCGGTGCGTCAGGCGGTGAAAGGGAAAGCTCGCGAAATGGCGGCGGCACAAAAAGTGGCTGACTGGCAGATCGCGGCCATCCTTAACATCGGCCAGCGCGCCAAGCACCCGCTGTTCGTTACCAACGTCGATAACACCCGTCTGGATGACATCGCGGCATGGACCTACCGTGCGCCGGTTGAAGATCAGGCGCGTTTAGGTTTCGCTATCGCCCACGCGCTGGATAACAACGCTCCGGCGGTTGACGGTATCGACCGTGACCTGCAGAACAAAATTGACGTTATCGTTCAGGCATTGGCCGGGGCGAAGAAACCACTGATTATTTCCGGTACCAACGCAGGTAGCGCCGAAGTGATTCAGGCTGCAGCCAACGTGGCGAAGGCGCTGAAAGGCCGTGGCGCAGACGTCGGCATCACCATGATTGCTCGCTCGGTTAACAGCATGGGCCTCGGCATGATGGGGGGGGGTTCTCTTGACGATGCGCTGACCGAGCTGGAAACAGGTCGCGCTGACGCCGTTGTGGTGCTGGAAAATGACCTGCATCGCCATGCTTCAGCCGCCCGCGTTGATGCCGCGCTGGCGAAAGCGCCGCTGGTACTGGTTGTTGACCATCAGCGCACCGCGATTATGGAAAACGCCCATCTGGTGCTTTCCGCCGCAAGCTTCGCCGAAAGCGATGGTACGGTGATTAACAACGAAGGCCGCGCCCAGCGCTTCTTCCAGGTTTATGACCCATCCTACTACGACAGCAACACCGTAATGCTGGAAAGCTGGCGCTGGCTGCACTCGCTGCACAGCACCGTGCAGAGCCGTGAAGTGGACTGGACGCAGCTCGACCATGTTATCGACGCGGTCGTTGAGAAGTTGCCGCAACTGGCGGGTATTAAAGATGCCGCACCGGACGCAAGCTTCCGTATCCGTGGACAGAAACTGGCGCGTGAACCGCACCGCTACAGTGGGCGTACCGCAATGCGCGCCAACATCAGCGTACACGAACCGCGTCAGCCGCAGGACAAAGACACCATGTTCGCTTTCTCTATGGAAGGGAACAACCAGCCGTCTGCGCCGCGTTCACAAATTCCGTTTGCCTGGGCTCCAGGCTGGAACTCCCCACAGGCGTGGAACAAGTTCCAGGATGAAGTGGGCGGTAAACTGCGCCATGGCGATCCGGGTGTGCGTCTGATCGAAGCTTCCGCGGGGAGTATGGATTATTTCACGACCGTTCCGGCGAGCTTCCAGGCTCAGGAAGGTCAGTGGCGTATCGCGCCTTACTATCACCTGTTTGGTAGTGACGAAATGTCCCAGCGTGCGCCGGTCTTCCAGACCCGTATGCCGCAGCCGTACATTAAACTCAACCCGGCAGATGCCGCGAAGTTAGGTGTCAATGCCGGTACGCGCGTTTCTTTCAGCTACGATGGTATTACGGTCACGCTGCCGGTTGAAATCGCTGAAGGATTAACGGCAGGGCAGGTTGGTTTGCCGATGGGTATGCCGGGCATCGCACCAGTTCTGGCAGGTGCGCGTCTTGAGGATCTGCAGGAGGCACAACAATGAGTTGGATTACACCCGATCTGATTGAGATCCTGCTGAGCATTCTCAAAGCTGTGGTGATCCTGCTGGTGGTGGTCACCTGCGGGGCATTCATGAGCTTTGGCGAACGTCGTCTGCTGGGTCTGTTCCAGAACCGTTACGGACCGAACCGTGTTGGCTGGGGTGGTTCGCTCCAGCTGGTTGCGGACATGATCAAGATGTTCTTTAAAGAAGACTGGATCCCGAAATTCTCGGATCGCGTCATCTTTACCCTGGCTCCGATGATCGCTTTCACTTCGCTGCTGCTGGCCTTCGCCATTGTGCCGGTGAGTCCGAACTGGGTGGTTGCCGACCTGAACATCGGGATCCTGTTCTTCCTGATGATGGCAGGCCTCGCGGTATACGCGGTGCTGTTCGCCGGTTGGTCGAGCAACAACAAATACTCGCTGCTCGGTGCGATGCGTGCGTCTGCGCAGACGCTGAGCTACGAAGTGTTTCTCGGACTTTCCCTGATGGGCGTGGTGGCACAGGCCGGTTCATTTAACATGACCGACATTGTCAACAACCAGGCTGATATCTGGAACGTAATTCCGCAGTTCTTTGGTTTTGTCACCTTTGCCATCGCGGGTGTGGCGGTGTGTCACCGTCACCCGTTTGACCAGCCAGAAGCCGAGCAGGAACTGGCAGATGGTTACCACATTGAATATTCCGGTATGAAATTCGGTCTGTTCTTCGTGGGTGAGTACATCGGTATTGTCACCATTTCTGCGTTGATGGTTACCCTGTTCTTCGGTGGCTGGCATGGCCCGTTCTTACCGCCATTCGTCTGGTTCGCGCTGAAAACCGCGTTCTTCATGATGATGTTCATTTTGATTCGTGCGTCGTTACCGCGTCCTCGTTATGACCAGGTAATGTCCTTCGGCTGGAAAGTTTGTCTGCCGCTGACGCTCGTCAACTTGCTGGTAACGGCGGCTGTCATTCTCTGGCAGGCGCAATAAGGGACACAAAGACCATGACCTTAAAAGAATTGTTCGTAGGTTTCGGCACCCAGGTACGCAGTATCTGGATGATCGGCCTGCATGCGTTCGCGAAACGCGAAACGCAGATGTACCCGGAAGAGCCGGTCTATCTACCGCCCCGTTTCCGTGGCCGTATCGTTCTGACCCGTGACCCAGACGGTGAAGAGCGTTGCGTTGCCTGTAACCTGTGTGCGGTAGCGTGTCCGGTAGGCTGTATTTCTTTGCAAAAAGCAGAGACCAAAGATGGCCGCTGGTATCCGGAGTTTTTCCGCATTAACTTCTCACGCTGCATATTCTGCGGCCTGTGTGAAGAAGCCTGTCCGACAACGGCTATTCAGCTGACTCCAGATTTCGAGCTGGGTGAGTACAAGCGCCAGGACCTGGTTTACGAGAAAGAGGATCTGCTGATCTCCGGTCCGGGCAAATACCCGGAATATAACTTCTACCGGATGGCAGGTATGGCAATCGACGGCAAAGATAAGGGCGAAGCTGAGAACGAAGCCAAGCCTATCGACGTCAAGAGCCTGTTACCGTAAGGAGAGGGGCAATGGAGTTCGCTTTTTATATCTGTGGCCTGATAGCCATTCTCGCAACCTTGCGGGTGATCACCCACACCAATCCGGTACACGCACTGCTGTATCTGATTATTTCGCTGCTGGCGATTTCTGGGGTGTTCTTCTCGTTAGGCGCTTACTTCGCGGGTGCGTTGGAAATTATCGTCTACGCGGGCGCCATCATGGTGCTGTTCGTATTCGTGGTAATGATGCTCAACCTCGGTGGTTCTGAAATTGAACAGGAACGCCAGTGGCTGAAACCTCAAGTGTGGATTGGACCAGCGATTCTGTCGGCCATCATGCTGGTGGTCATTGTTTACGCCATTCTGGGCGTTAACGATCAGGGCATCGACGGGACGCCAATTAGCGCGAAGGCAGTCGGGATTTCCCTGTTCGGACCGTATGTACTGGCGGTCGAACTGGCTTCGATGCTGCTGCTGGCGGGTCTGGTTGTGGCCTTCCACGTGGGGCGCGAAGAGCGTTCAGGTGAAGTGCTGAGCAATCGCACTGATGACCGCGCGAAAAGAAAAACGGAGGAGCACGCATGATCCCCTTACAACATGGACTGATCCTCGCTGCGATTTTATTCGTCCTGGGTTTGACCGGTCTGGTTATCCGCCGCAATCTGCTGTTTATGCTGATCGGGTTGGAAATCATGATTAACGCCTCCGCGCTGGCCTTTGTGGTCGCCGGAAGCTACTGGGGCCAGACCGATGGTCAGGTGATGTACATTCTCGCCATCAGCCTTGCGGCTGCGGAAGCGAGCATTGGACTTGCGCTGTTGCTGCAACTTCATCGCCGTCGCCAGAACCTGAACATTGATTCAGTAAGTGAGATGCGTGGATGAACATGCTTGCCTTAACCATTATTCTGCCATTTATTGGCTTTGTATTACTGGCGTTCTCTCGCGGTCGTTGGTCAGAAAATCTCTCCGCGACTGTGGGCGTTGGGTCGATTGGCCTGGCGGCGCTGGTCACTGCGTTTGTTGGCGTTGATTTCTTTGCTAATGGCCAGCAGGCCTACAGCCAGCCGCTGTGGACGTGGATGTCGGTCGGTGATTTCAACATCGGTTTTAACCTGGTGCTGGACGGTCTGTCGCTGACCATGCTTTCGGTGGTAACCGGCGTCGGCTTCCTGATCCACATGTTCGCCTCCTGGTATATGCGCGGGGAAGAGGGGTACTCCCGTTTCTTCGCCTACACCAACCTGTTTATCGCCAGCATGGTGGTACTGGTACTGGCGGATAACCTGCTGCTGATGTACCTGGGCTGGGAAGGTGTGGGCCTGTGCTCTTACTTACTGATCGGTTTCTATTACTCCGATCCGAAGAATGGCGCAGCGGCTATGAAAGCCTTCGTGGTGACCCGTGTCGGTGACGTGTTCCTCGCCTTCGCGCTGTTCATTCTCTACAACGAGCTGGGTACGCTTAACTTCCGCGAGATGGTGGAGCTGGCACCTGCGCACTTTGCAGACGGCAACAACATGCTGATGTGGGCGACCCTGATGCTGCTGGGCGGTGCGGTCGGTAAATCTGCGCAGCTGCCGTTGCAAACATGGCTGGCCGACGCGATGGCGGGTCCAACGCCTGTCTCCGCGCTGATCCACGCCGCAACGATGGTTACCGCTGGTGTCTACCTGATTGCACGTACGCACGGCCTGTTCCTGATGACCCCGGAAATCCTGCATCTGGTGGGGATTATCGGTGCTATCACGCTGGTGCTGGCGGGTTTTGCTGCGCTGGTACAGACCGACATCAAACGCGTTCTCGCTTACTCCACCATGAGCCAGATTGGCTACATGTTCCTGGCGCTTGGGGTTCAGGCATGGGATGCGGCGATTTTCCACCTGATGACGCACGCCTTCTTTAAAGCGCTGCTGTTCCTGGCATCCGGCTCGGTTATTCTGGCCTGCCACCACGAACAGAACATCTTCAAGATGGGCGGCCTGCGTAAGTCTATTCCGCTGGTGTACGCCTGCTTCCTGGTCGGTGGCGCGGCGCTTTCGGCTCTACCGCTGATTACCGCAGGCTTCTTTAGTAAGGATGAGATTCTGGCCGGTGCGATGGCGAACGGTCATATCAATCTGATGGTGGCAGGTCTGGTCGGTGCGTTCATGACCTCTCTGTATACCTTCCGTATGATTTTCATCGTGTTCCACGGAAAAGAACAAATTCACGCTCACGCCGGGAAGGGGATTACCCATCATCTGCCGCTGATTGTGCTGATGATCCTGTCCACCTTCGTTGGCGCGCTGATTGTGCCGCCGCTTCATGGTGTACTGCCTGCGACGACCGAGCTTGAGCATGGGCGCGTTATGACGCTGGAAATTACCTCCGGTATCGTCGCGATTGCGGGCATCCTGATCGCAGCATGGCTGTGGCTGGGTAAACGTACGCTGGTGACGTCGATTGCCAACAGTGCGCCGGGCCGTTTGCTGGGTACCTGGTGGTATAACGCCTGGGGCTTCGACTGGCTGTACGACAAAGTGTTCGTCAAGCCGTTCCTTGGCGTGGCATGGTTGCTGAAACGCGATCCGCTGAACTCAATGATGAACATTCCGGCGATCCTGTCTCGCTTTGCAGGTAAAGGCCTGCTGCTCAGCGAGAACGGCTATCTGCGTTGGTATGTGGCATCAATGAGCATCGGCGCCGTTGTTGTGCTGGCACTGTTGATGGTACTGCGTTGATCGTAAAGTGAATTTTATCCAAATTCGTTGAAAATCAGGCCTCTGTTAGGGGCCTTAAAAAGGAATAAAAATCGCCATGTTACTACCCTGGCTAATATTGATTCCCTTTATCGGTGGCTTCCTGTGCTGGCAGACCGAACGCTTTGGCGTGAAGGTGCCGCGCTGGATCGCGCTGATTACCATGGGACTGACGCTGGCGCTTGGCCTGCAACTGTGGTTGCAGGGCGGCTATTCACTGACGCAATCCGCTGGCATTCCGCAGTGGCAGTCTGAGTTCGTCCTGCCGTGGATCCCACGTTTTGGCATCTCTATTCATCTTGCTATCGACGGTTTGTCGTTGCTGATGGTGGTGCTAACCGGTCTGCTCGGTGTTCTGGCGGTACTTTGCTCCTGGAATGAAATCGAAAAATATCAGGGCTTCTTCCACCTGAACCTGATGTGGATCTTAGGCGGCGTAATCGGCGTATTCCTTGCCATCGACATGTTCCTGTTCTTCTTCTTCTGGGAAATGATGTTGGTGCCGATGTACTTCCTGATCGCGCTGTGGGGGCATAAAGCCTCTGACGGTAAAACGCGTATCACGGCGGCGACCAAGTTCTTCATTTATACCCAGGCGAGTGGTCTGGTGATGTTGATTGCCATCCTGGCGCTGGTGTTTGTGCACTACAAAGCGACCGGCGTATGGACCTTCAACTATGAAGAGCTGCTGAACACCCCGATGTCCCACGGCGTGGAATATCTGTTGATGCTGGGCTTCTTCATCGCCTTCGCGGTGAAAATGCCGGTAGTTCCGTTGCACGGTTGGTTGCCGGATGCGCACTCCCAGGCACCGACCGCAGGTTCTGTTGACCTGGCGGGGATTCTGCTGAAAACCGCGGCCTACGGTTTGCTGCGCTTCTCTCTGCCGCTGTTCCCGAACGCGTCGGCGGAGTTTGCGCCTATCGCCATGTGGCTGGGCGTTATCGGTATCTTCTACGGCGCGTGGATGGCCTTTAATCAGTACGATATCAAACGTCTGATTGCCTACACTTCCGTATCGCACATGGGCTTCGTGCTGATTGCTATCTACACCGGCAGCCAGCTGGCGTACCAGGGTGCGGTTATTCAGATGATTGCGCACGGTCTGTCCGCAGCCGGCCTGTTCATCCTGTGTGGTCAGCTGTACGAACGTCTGCACACGCGTGATATGCGTATGATGGGCGGCCTGTGGGGCAAAATGAAATGGTTGCCTGCGCTGTCAATGTTCTTCGCAGTGTGTACGCTGGGTATGCCGGGTACAGGTAACTTCGTTGGCGAATTTATGATTCTTTTCGGCAGCTACCAGGTGGTTCCGGTTATTACCGTGATCTCAACCTTTGGTCTGGTGTTTGCCTCCGTTTACTCGCTGGCGATGCTGCATCGCGCTTACTTCGGTAAGGCGAAGAGCCAGATTGCCAGTGTTGAACTGCCAGGGATGTCGCTGCGTGAGCTGTTTATCATCCTGTTGCTGGTCGTGCTTCTGGTACTGCTTGGCTTCTATCCGCAGCCGATTCTGGATACCTCGCATTCTGCGATGAGCAACATCCAGCAGTGGTTTGTTAATTCCGTTACTACTACAAGGCCGTAAATCGCCATGACAATAACTCCACAACACCTGATTGCGCTGCTACCGCTGCTGATCGTCGGCTTGACGGTGGTGGTTGTGATGCTCTCCATTGCGTGGCGACGCAATCACTTCCTCAATGCCACGTTATCGGTCATTGGGCTTAACGCCGCGCTGGTTTCGCTCTGGTTTGTTGGCCAGGCGGGCGCCATGGACGTCACCCCGCTGATGCGGGTTGACGGTTTCGCCATGCTCTACACCGGGTTGGTGCTGTTGGCGAGTCTTGCCACCTGTACCTTCGCTTACCCGTGGCTGGAAGGCTACGACGACAACCGGGAAGAGTTCTACCTGCTGGTACTGATTGCGGCGCTCGGCGGTATTCTGCTGGCTAACGCTAACCATCTGGCGGCGCTGTTCCTTGGTATTGAGCTTATTTCTCTGCCGCTGTTTGGTCTGGTTGGCTATGCGTTCCGTCAGAAACGTTCGCTGGAAGCCAGTATCAAATACACCATTCTGTCTGCCGCAGCCTCTTCCTTCCTGTTGTTCGGTATGGCGCTGGTGTACGCGCAGTCTGGCAATCTGTCGTTTGTCGCGCTCGGTAAGAGCCTCGGCGATGGCATGCTGAGCGAACCGCTGCTGCTGGCGGGCTTCGGTCTGATGATTGTTGGCCTCGGTTTCAAACTTTCGCTGGTTCCGTTCCATCTGTGGACGCCAGACGTCTACCAGGGAGCTCCGGCTCCGGTTTCCACCTTCCTGGCGACGGCGAGCAAAATCGCTATCTTCGGCGTGGTAATGCGTTTGTTCCTGTACGCACCGGTCGGTGATAGCGAAGCGGTACGTATCGTTCTGGGCGTGATTGCCTTTGCTTCCATCATCTTTGGTAACCTGATGGCGCTGAGTCAGACCAATATCAAACGTCTGCTTGGTTACTCTTCTATCTCTCACCTCGGTTATCTGTTAGTGGCGCTGATTGCCCTGCAGAGCGGCGAGATGTCGATGGAAGCCGTTGGCGTTTATCTGGCCGGTTACCTGTTCAGCAGCCTCGGCGCGTTCGGTGTGGTCAGCCTGATGTCCAGCCCGTATCGTGGTCCGGATGCCGATTCTCTGTTCTCCTACCGTGGCCTGTTCTGGCATCGTCCGATCCTCGCAGCAGTGATGACGGTGATGATGCTTTCTCTGGCAGGTATCCCGATGACGCTGGGCTTTATCGGTAAGTTCTACGTACTGGCGGTCGGTGTGCAGGCTAACCTGTGGTGGCTGGTTGCTGCCGTGGTTGTCGGTTCCGCGATTGGTTTGTACTACTACCTGCGCGTTGCCGTAAGCCTGTATCTGAGCGCACCACAGCAGTTGAACCGCGATGCGCCATCCAACTGGCAGTACAGCGCGGGCGGTATTGTGGTGCTGATTTCTGCCCTGCTGGTACTGGTGCTGGGTATCTACCCGCAACCGCTGATCAGCATCGTGCAGTTAGCGGCTCCGCTGATGTAAGGCTACATGCAATAACGAAAAAACCCGCCTTGGCGGGTTTTTTTTATGCGTGAAAAATATTTAATTCAAAAGCTGTCTGCTTACCAACGGTCCCTCAAGATTGTGTGCCGCGCGATCCATCACTTCCTGGATTACTGAAGAAAGCTCATTGACTTCGAATTTGGCCACGTAGCCATCGGCTTTCACTCGGCGGACGTGATCTTCATTAGCGCTACCGGAAAGCGAGGAGTGAATAACGACAGGGATCTTCTTCAGGCGTTCGTCGGTTTTTATCTTACGGGTAAGCGTAAAACCATCCATCTCCGGCATTTCCAGATCGGTGAGCACCAGAGCAATTTTCTCGCTAATTGGCTTGCCTTCTGCTTCCGCTTCTTCAGTTAGCTGCTGAATTTTTTCCCACGCATCCTGGCCCGTCACATGCATCAGGTGTGGGATCTCCATGGCGTTAAGCCCTTTCTCCAGCATCGCGCGAGCCACTTTTGAGTCATCTGCCACTATCGCCACCGCACCCGGCGTAATGTTGAACTTATTGGTTTTCAGCTCTGTTGCGCGCAGATCGTGGTTCGATGGTACGATGTCGTACAGGATTTGCTCAACATCGAGTACCAGCGCCAGGTTGTTGGTTTCTTTATTGTCGTCCAGGCAGGCGATACTGGTAATGTAGCGACCATTGACGGCTTTCTCGGCGGTATGCACCTGTTGCCAGTCCAGACGCATGATGTTTTCCACTGACTCCACCGCGAACGCCTGGACGCTACGGGCATATTCCGTGATCAACAGAATGTTGAGTCCGGTCTCTGGCTTACAGCCTGCGACGGCAGGCAGGTCAATCACCGGGATGACCTGATCGCGAATATTAACCATCCCCAAAAGTGGCGCCTTCATGCCTGCCGGACGCGTAAAGGTCGGCATCGGTACGATTTCACGCAGTTTGAATACGTTGATGCCAAACAGCTCTGATTTCTGCTCCTCAACGGATTTGCCAAGGCGAAACAGCAGCAGTTCAAAACGGTTAGACAGGGTTAGGTTTGTCCTGTCATCAATATCTTTCTGGAAATTGTTCATCCTGTCCTCAGTGTGAAAGCCAGCCTTTCCACTGTTATCGGCACTGAGGCGGAAAAATGGAGCACTAAACGGTGAAAATGGCGAAATCGTGAGCCAGTTCCGTGTCTGGAAAAATCGCTTTGCACTCTTCAAGCAAACGCTGACAGCCTTTTTCATCATAGCGAGAGCTAACGTGGGTCATGATCAGGCGTCCCACTCCGGCTTCCAAAGCCAGCTGTGCGGCTTGTCGGGTCGAACTGTGCCCACGACTGTTGGCTTTTTCCTCCATTGAGGCGTCCAGGGTGGTTTCATGCACCATTACATCCACACCTCCCGCCAGGGCAATGGCGGATGCGCAAGGTCCGGTATCGCCGAAAATAGCCACGGATTTTCCTCGGGTTGCCGGGGAGAGGAAATCGGTACCGTTAATTGTGCGACCATCTTCCAGTACGATGGTTTTCCCGGCTTTCAAATCCTGAAACCACGGGCCCGATTTAACGCCTGCCGCCTTCAGGGCGCTGGCATTAAGCGCACCGGGTTTGTCGTGTTCTTCAACACGAAAACCGTAACACTCCAGAGGATGCTCTAGGGGATACGCCGTGACTTTACGCAGGCCGTCATCGACAATCTCACCTGCGGTGATTTCCACAATTTCCAGCGGATAATCGGTCCAGGAGCCGCTCAGACGTAAAGCGGTTTCGGTAAACTCCCGCAACCCTTTGGGTCCGTAGAGCGTTAGCGGTTGGACGTTCCCAGCCATTGAACGACTGCACAGCAGCCCCGGTAAACCAAACAAGTGATCGCCGTGCAGATGGCTGATAAAAATACGATCGAGTTTTCCCGGATTAAATGGCGTGGTGAGCATTTGATGCTGCGTACCTTCACCACAATCGAAAAGCCACAGCCCCGCCTGTGTCGGGTGTTGCAGATTCAGTAAAATTGCCGTTACATTGCGTGAGCGCGTGGGGACTCCCGCAGACGTGCCTAAAAATAGTAATTCCATTTTCGCGTTACACTTTTCGCCATCAATAAGGCAGGGTGTTCAGGTTATCACAACAAAGGGGCAGACGATGATTCACTGGCAAGATCTCCACCATGCAAAGCTGAATACACAGCAGTTGTACGCGATTCTCCAGCTTCGCTGTGCGGTGTTTGTTGTTGAGCAACAGTGTCCATACCAGGATGTGGATGGTGATGACCTGATGGGGGAGAATCGGCACATTTTGGGTTGGCATAACGATGAGCTGGTGGCGTATGCGAGGATTCTGAAAAGCGATGACGAGCTGGAGCCGGTGGTGATTGGACGGGTGATTGTAAGCGAAGCGCTGCGTGGTGAAAAACTGGGGCAACAACTGATGACTCAGACGCTGGCATCCTGTACGCAACACTGGCCGCACATGGCGCTGTATCTGGGGGCGCAGGCGCATTTGCAATCTTTCTATGCGCGCTTTGGCTTTGTTCCGGTGACGGATGTCTATGACGAAGACGGTATTCCACACATTGGTATGGCGCGGGAAGCGCATCGCGCGTAAACAGGCGCAAATACGTCTGATTGTCTATAGTTAGCGGGTACGTCAATAGAAAGGGAGAATAAAATGTCTTTTCATTCTTATGAATCACGCATCGATGACGATCTGGAATTATTGAGTGAAACGCTGGAGGAAGTGTTGCGTTCTTCGGGCGATCCAGCCGATCAAAAGTACCTGGAGTTAAAAGCGCGGGCAGAGCGGGCGTTAGAAGAAGTGAGAAATCGCGTCAGCCACGCTTCTGACAGTTACTATTACCGCGCCAAAAAAGCCGTTTGCCGGGCGGATGACTATGTGCACGAAAAGCCCTGGCGCGGAATCGGCGTTGGCGCAACGGTCGGTTTAGTGATGGGATTATTGTTAGCACGGCGATAAATTCCATTCCGTCAGCGCATTTATACGTACTCCCTAACTGGGGGTACTGCTTTTTCTGTTCAGTACCCCGTATAATGTGAGGTTTTTAACAGGGAGAGGTCCGCGTGCATTCAATCACTACTGCGCTGGAAAGTCTGATGCGTCATTTGTCGCAAGAGATACCAGCCGCACCTGGAATTCGTATTTACGACATACCTTTCCCACTGAATGATGCGTTTGACGCTTTAGGATGGTTGGCCAGTCAACCCGTCTGGCCCCAGTTTTACTGGCAGCAGCGTAACGGCGACGAAGAGGCCGCCGTACTGGGAGCCGTCGCCGCATTTTCCTCGCTGGAATCAGCTCAGCATTTTTTACACCAGCATGATAATCATCCCGACCTGCGTATTTGGGGTCTGAATGCCTTTGAGCCCCAGCGCGGCAATTTGCTGCTGCCACGACTGGAATGGCGACGTTGTGCCGGGGTGGCGAGCTTACGCCTACATCTTTACAGCGACGTATCGCTGCGTGACGACGCCGCGCAGGCAGTGGCGTTTATCTTATCGCTCGCCAATGTTAAGCCGCTACCCGCATTGCGTCTCAGTTTGACCGGCGAGCAGAACTGGCCGGACAAAGCGGGCTGGACAAAACTGATAAAACTCGCCACGCAAACGATCAATAGGGAAGAACTCGATAAGGTCGTGCTGGCGCGAGCGACCGACTTACAGTTTTCTCAGTCGGTTAATGCCGCGGCCATGATGGCATCCAGCCGTCGCTTAAACCTGAACTGCTACCATTTCTTTATGGCATTCTCCGCCGATTCCGCTTTTCTTGGATCTTCCCCTGAACGTCTGTATCGGCGGCGTGACAAGGCTCTGCGTACTGAAGCTCTGGCCGGAACCGTTGCCAACCACCCTGAGGATCATCGGGCCTGGCAGTTGGGCGAATGGTTAATGAAAGATGATAAAAATCAACGCGAGAATATGTTGGTGGTCGAAGATATTTGCCAGCGTCTGCAAGGTTGTACGCAAACTCTCGACGTGCTGCCGCCGCAGGTGCTCAGACTGCGCAAAGTGCAGCATCTGCGCCGCTGTATCTGGACGGAACTGAATCAGGCCGACGATACGCTTTGCCTGATGCAGCTCCAGCCCACGGCGGCAGTCGCAGGGATCCCGCGTGAACTGGCGCGAGACTTTATCCAACATAATGAACCCTTTGAGCGCGAGTGGTATGCCGGTTCTGCGGGTTATCTTTCACTGCGGCAAAGTGAGTTTTGCGTGTCATTACGTTCGGCAAAAATTAGCGCAAACGTGGTACGCCTGTATGCCGGGGCAGGGATCGTGCATGGCTCAGATCCTGAGCAGGAATGGCAAGAAATAGACAACAAAGCGGCGGGTTTACGTACTTTATTACAGATGGAAGCCTAATGAGTCACACATTACCGACTCATATCAAAAATCCATTTATTCGATTCTTTATACTGTGTCGCAATATTGATACCGGACAATCTCATGTCAGTAAGCGCATTTAACCGACGCTGGGCGGCGGTCATTCTTGAAGCACTCACTCGCCACGGCGTCAGGCATGTCTGTATTGCCCCTGGCTCTCGTTCTACACCGCTGACGCTGGCGGCCGCGGAAAACTCCGCTTTTATCCACCATACTCATTTTGATGAGCGTGGTCTTGGGCATCTGGCCTTAGGTCTGGCAAAAGTGAGTCGCCAGCCTGTCGCCGTGATTGTCACGTCCGGTACGGCGGTGGCGAACCTGTATCCCGCATTGATTGAAGCGGGCCTGACCGGTGAAAAACTGATTTTGCTCACGGCTGACCGACCTCCTGAACTTATCGACTGTGGCGCTAACCAGGCAATCCGTCAGACCGGTATGTTTGCTTCGCATCCGTCGCAGACGCTCTCTTTACCGCGCCCGACTCAAGATATTCCGGCAAGCTGGCTGGTATCCACCATTGATAACGCTTTAGCTGCGCTGCACAGCGGGGCGGTGCATATCAATTGCCCGTTTGCGGAGCCGCTGTATGGCGACATGGACGAAACGGGGATCGCCTGGCAGCAGCGCCTTGGCGACTGGTGGCAGGATGATAAGCCCTGGCTGCGTGAAGCGCGTCGGCTGGAGAGCGACAAACAGCGTGACTGGTTTTTCTGGCGGCAAAAACGCGGCGTCGTGATTGCGGGACGCATGAGCGCGGAAGAAGGTAAGAAAGTCGCGCAATGGGCGCAGATGCTAGGCTGGCCGTTGATTGGCGATGTTCTGTCGCAAACCGGACAGCCGTTGCCGTGCGCCGACCTGTGGCTCGGGAATGCGAAAGCGGTGGCTGAATTACAGCAGGCGCAGATTGTGGTGCAGCTTGGCAGCAGCCTGACCGGAAAACGACTCCTGCAATGGCAGGCCAGCTGTGATCCGCAGGAATACTGGATTATTGATAATATCGAAGGTCGTCTCGATCCGGCTCACCATCGTGGGCGCAGGCTGGTCGCGAAGGTTGGTGACTGGCTGGAACTGCATCCGGCGGAGAAACGCCAGCCCTGGTGTGTGGAGATCCCTCGCCTGGCGCAACTGGCCTGGCAGGCGGTAGAGGCCCGTCGTGACGCGTTTGGTGAAGCGCAATTGGCCCATCGCATTCGCGACTATTTACCGGAACAGGGGCAGCTGTTCGTGGGCAACAGCCTGGTGGTGCGCCTGATTGATGCGCTGTCGCAGCTTCCGGCTGGTTACCCGGTCTATAGCAATCGTGGCGCGAGCGGCATTGACGGCCTGCTGTCAACTGCAGCCGGCGTACAGCGCGCCAGCGCGAAATCGACGCTGGCTATCGTCGGCGATTTATCTGCTTTGTATGACCTCAATGCGCTGGCGTTATTGCGTCAGGTTTCCGCGCCGTTTGTCCTGATCGTGGTCAATAATAACGGCGGACAAATTTTTTCCCTACTGCCGACGCCAGCAAACGAACGCGAACGGTTTTATCTGATGCCGCAGAACGTGCATTTTGAGCATGCTGCCGGGATGTTTGACCTTAAATACCAGCGTCCGGAAAACTGGGAGCAACTGGAGAGTGCGTTGAATGACGCCTGGCGTACTCCGGCGGCAACGGTGATTGAGCTGGTGGTAAACGAAACTGACGGGGCGCAAACCTTGCAGCAACTGCTGGCGCAGGTAAGCCATCTATGATCCTGCACGCGCAGGCGAACGAGGGCCAGACGGGATCTCCCTGGCTGGTTTTCCTGCACGGTTTTTCCGGTGATTGTCGGGAATGGCAGACGGTTGGCGAAGCATTTGGAAATTATTCGCGGCTGTATATCGACCTGCCGGGACATGGTGGGTCCGCTGACATCAGCGTAAGCGGATTTGATGACGTCAGCGAACTGCTGCGTAATACTTTATTTAGTTACAACATACTTAACTACTGGCTGGTGGGATACTCTCTTGGTGGCAGGGTCGCGATGATGACGGCCTGTCAGACGTTGTCCGGACTGTGTGGTCTGGTAGTTGAAGGTGGGCATCCAGGGCTGCAAAGCGAAGATGAACGCGCCCAGCGTCGTCTCTCAGATAGCCGCTGGGCTGCGCGTTTTCGCACTGAGCCGCTGTGCGAGGTGTTTAATGACTGGTATCAACAGCCGGTTTTTTCCTCGCTGAATGTCGTGCAAAGAGAGGCGCTGGTCGAACTGCGTAGCCAGAATAACGGGCAAACACTGGCGGCAATGCTGGAGGCCACCTCGCTTGCAGTACAACCTGATTTACGTGCGCAACTCACTACGCGCACATTTCCGTTTTATTATTTATGTGGTGAACGTGACGATAAATTCCGCGCTCTGGCGACGGAAATGTCAGTACCAAACCATGTGATTCGTAATGCCGGGCACAACGCCCATCGGGACAATCCCGCTGGCGTGGTGGACTGTCTGGCTCAGATTCTGCGTCGCTGACTATAGGACATTTTATGATCTATCCTGATGAAACAATGCTTTACGCACCGGTAGAATGGCACGATTGCTCTGAAGGCTACACCGACATTCTCTACGAGAAATCCACCGACGGTATCGCAAAAATCACCATTAATCGTCCACAGGTACGTAATGCCTTCCGTCCTGTCACCGTGAAAGAGATGATCCAGGCGCTGGCGGATGCCCGCTATGATGACAACATCGGCGTGATTATTCTGACCGGTGCGGGCGATAAAGCGTTCTGCGCTGGCGGCGATCAGAAAGTACGTGGCGATTATGGCGGATACCAGGATGACTCCGGGGTGCATCACCTGAACGTGCTGGACTTCCAGCGCCAGATTCGTACCTGTCCGAAACCGGTCGTGGCGATGGTTGCAGGTTTTTCCATCGGCGGCGGCCATGTGCTGCACATGATGTGCGACCTGACCATTGCCGCTGAAAACGCAATCTTTGGTCAGACCGGACCGAAAGTCGGTTCATTCGACGGCGGTTGGGGCGCTTCCTACATGGCGCGCATCGTCGGTCAGAAAAAAGCACGTGAAATCTGGTTCCTGTGCCGTCAGTACGATGCAAAACAAGCGCTGGATATGGGCCTGGTAAACACTGTCGTTCCGCTGGCGGATCTGGAAAAAGAGACTGTACGCTGGTGTCGCGAGATGCTGCAAAACAGCCCAATGGCGCTGCGTTGCCTGAAAGCTGCGCTGAACGCCGACTGCGATGGTCAGGCGGGTCTGCAGGAGTTGGCGGGTAACGCCACGATGCTGTTCTACATGACGGAAGAAGGTCAGGAAGGCCGCAATGCCTTTAACCAGAAACGTCAGCCTGATTTCAGCAAATTCAAACGGAATCCGTAATGCGTAGCGCGCAGGTATACCGCTGGCAGATCCCCATGGACGCGGGGGTGATTCTGCGCGACAGGCGGTTAAAAACGCGTGACGGGCTGTACGTTTGTCTTCGTGACGGCGAGCGCGAAGGGTGGGGAGAGATCTCCCCACTGCCGGGCTTCAGTCAGGAAAGCTGGGCAGAGGCGCAAACTGAGCTGCTGGCCTGGGTCAACGGTTGGCTACAGGGCAATGCTTCCTTGCCGCAACTGCCTTCGGTCGCCTTTGGCGCAAGCTGTGCGCTGGCCGAACTGGCAGGTACTCTGCCGGATGCGGCGGACTACCGTGCTGCGCCGCTGTGTACGGGCGATCCTGACGATCTGGTCCTGCAACTGGCGGATATGCCGGGTGAGAAAGTGGCGAAGATCAAGGTCGGACTGTATGAAGCTGTTCGCGACGGCATGGTTGCCAACCTGCTGCTTGAGGCGATTCCGGAGCTGCATTTGCGTCTTGACGCCAACCGCGCCTGGACGCCGTTAAAAGCTCAGCAGTTTGCGAAATATGTCAATCCTGAGTATCGCGGGCGCATTGCCTTCCTCGAAGAGCCATGTAAAACCCGCGACGACTCCCGTGCTTTCGCGCGAGAAACCGGCATTGCTATCGCCTGGGATGAAAGTCTGCGTGAAGCGAATTTCACCTTCGAAGCCGAAGAGGGCGTTAAGGCTGTGGTTATCAAACCTACGCTGACGGGCAGTCTCGATAAAGTGCGCGAACAGGTTGCAGCGGCGCATGCACTTGGTCTCACCGCGGTTATTAGTTCGTCGATCGAGTCGAGTCTCGGCTTAACCCAACTGGCGAGAATTGCCGCCTGGCTGACACCGCAGACCATTCCGGGTCTGGATACCCTGAGTCTGATGCAATGCCAGCAGGTACGCACCTGGCCGGGCAGCGCGTTGCCGTGTATCAACGTTGATGCGCTGGAACGCCTGCTATGACCCAGTGGGAAATGCCCGATAGCGTAAGCATATCGGGCCTGTTACACCCCGGAAACTGGCCTTGGCGCCACTGGCGACAGATTCGTGCGCATATGCCAGCCCTACGACTCAATGATGAAGTATTAAGCTGGGACGACCTCTGTACACGTGTCGACCATCTGGCCTGCGGCTTTGCCGCTCAGGGCGTGGAAGAGGGCGATGGTGTTCTGCTTCGCGCCTGGAATCATCCGCGAGCATTGTTGGCCTGGCTGGCACTGTTGCAGTGTGGAGCGCGGGTTTTACCTGTGAACCCACAGTTGCCTCAGCCGCTGCTTGATGCGCTGGTCCCCGAGTTAACGCTGCGTTTTGCGCTGGATCTGGAGTCCACTCACGCACTTCCGGGACTCAATCCGTTGCAAATGCAGGTATTGCCGGGCAAGCATGCCGCCGCGTGGTTACCCGAACGTTTGAGCACGATGACGTTAACCTCAGGTTCTACCGGATTACCAAAAGCGGCAGTTCATACCTGTCAGGCACATCTGGCGAGCGCTCAGGGTGTGCTGTCATTAATGCCGTTTGGCGCTGAAGATGACTGGCTGCTCTCGCTGCCGCTGTTTCATGTTTCCGGCCAGGGTATTTTGTGGCGCTGGTTGTTTGCCGGGGCACGAATGACCGTGCGCGACAAGCAGCCGCTTGAGCAAATGCTGGCTGGATGTACCCACGCTTCACTGGTTCCCACACAGCTGTGGCGCTTGCTGGTCAACAACACGCCGGTATCGCTTAAAGCTGTACTATTAGGTGGCGCGGCAATTCCTGTGGAATTGACCGAACAAGCGCGCAAACAGGGGATTCGTTGCTGGTGCGGTTACGGCCTGACGGAGTTTGCTTCTACGGTCTGTGCGAAAGAAGCGGATGGCCGGGCGGATGTGGGCTCTGCTTTACCGGGGCGGGAAGTCAGGATCGTTAACGACGAGGTCTGGTTGCGAGCCGCCAGCATGGCGCAAGGTTACTGGCGTAATGAGCAGCTTATTCCATTAGTGAACGCGGAAGGCTGGTTTGCCACCCGCGATCGCGGTGTGTTAATGGACGGCAAGTTAACGATTGTCGGTCGTATGGACAATCTGTTCTTTAGCGGTGGGGAAGGCATCCAGCCGGAAGAAGTGGAACGCGTGATTGCAGCGCATCCGCATGTTCTGCAAGCTTTTATTGTGCCGATAGAAGATAAAGAGTTTGGGCATCGTCCGGTAGCAGTCGTTGAATATGACGCCAGCGCAGGTGATACCAATCTGGCTGAGTGGGTTAAAGATAAGTTGGCCCGCTTTCAACAACCGGTGTGCTGGCTGACATTACCACCCGAACTCAAAGCCGGAGGGATTAAAATCTCCCGTCGCGCACTGTCGGATTGGGTAGGTGCTTCGTCGTTAACATTAAGAAAACATTAATTACATTTCTCATTTTTGCCATTCCGTCGCTATTGTCGTTTTGTTTATCAGCTAAAGTGTAACCTGATGTGAAATTTATTAACAAAAGGTGCGTTATGGAATGGCATGTGAAGAAGTCTTGCTGTCTCAAAAAAGCAAGGAGGCTTTATATCGTACTTTGCGATAGCGGCGGTTCGCTGAAGATGCTGGCCGAGGCGCAATCTACCGAGTCGCTTAAGCCCGGAGACCTCCTTTCACCCCTGAAAGATGCCCAATATTGTATTAATCGCGATAAGGCCCGAATGATTAAAATCATTGATGCCAGACAGTATATTTGTGACGAATGGGAACGCCTGTTACGACAGTCCGAAGATAAATAATTAGGGCTGACACTTGCGTGAAGGCAGAAAAATCGTCATTAGCCCTGCCATGATGCATAGCACTCCAGCGAGCGCCTTTACTGAAAATGATCCCTGCCAGCCGGGCAGGATCATGGATGCAACCCACACTAACACATAGCTCAGGCTGAGCAGGGCATAGGCCTTGCTGAGCGCAAGCTGGTGCAGGGCTTTATGCCAGCAAATAACCGATAGTAAATAGCCTGCCAGCCCGGCATACAGGGAAAACGCGCCGATGCTAAGAGAAAATACGGCAGAGATGAATGCCAGCGGTTGCAGCATTGGCGGCAGATTATCCATCGCAAAGCCGAGGCTCAACTGGGCGACTGAAGTGATAATCACGCTACATAATCCCCAAAATAGGCCCATTACACCGCACTCCCAAGAATAAAGATGCCGGTGATGATTAGCCCAACCCCCAGCCAGTGACGCGTGGTGACTGGTTCGCGCCAGATTTTCCATGCGGCCAGTGTCACCCATACAAAGTTAAGACTAAGCATGGGATAGGCGATACCGACAGGAATGTTCTGCAGTACCGCCAGCCACAGCAGCATGGCCAGACCGAGGCTTGCCAGAGCAAGCCCTATCCATTGCGTAACATGGCGTTTCCGCACACGAACGGAGACGGGGCGGGTCGCCTGCTTCTGGCATAACTGACCGCAGACGCTGAGCAGACTGGCGAGAACTAAGGCTATCCAGATCATTTAGGCCGATACTGAATCAGAACCAAACGCCCCTGATTATCAATGTAGTCAGCGGGAGGGATGGCAAATTGATTAATATCTTCATCCTTATCAATTGTGAGCACGAGCGTAATATTTCCTTGCTGACGATGTTGCGCTAACCAGTCGGCAAAGTCTTCCCGACTGACAAAGCGCCCCTGCGCATCCGGGTAGTTGAGGCCATATTTTAACTCGCCCGTTTGGCTGTACATCATGATGTCGTCACGCTTCAGGCTCCAGGCCAGCCCTGCGGCAACACCAACGTTGTCGGCGAGAATGTAACGGCTCGACTCCAGCGACTCTTTGGTCATCTCGACAAAAAACTGCGGCTGTTTAGACTCCATCACCCGGTCAGGGACTGAGAAGCCAAACAGCAGCGCGAGTCCCAGCGGGCACAGCGCGGCAAATTCCCAGTTCTTCTCGCTGTTATTTAGCGTATACCAGCCGAACAGTGCCCAGGTGATAAAAATGCCCCACGCGCAAAACACCTTATACGTTTCGATATACGACCAGACCGGCGTCTTTAACGGACCCAATGTGGACACAATAAATGTGGCAACAATACCGATCACACCGAACAGCACGTTGATCCAACTATTCACGCGCAGCGCGGCTGAGCCTTTTTCCGCGGCCTGCAGGCCGAAACGCGCCGTTAATATCGCCAGCGGCGCGAAGCAGGAAAGAATATAGGTCGGAAGTTTTCCTTTGGCGATGCTGAAAAACAGGATTGGCATAATAATCCAGCTTAACAGGTACAGTGCGCTGCGCGGAACATCCCGCTCACGCCAGCCCGTACGCAGCGCGCCGGGGAGCAGTCCGAGCCATGGTAGTGCACCAACCACAAATACCGGAATGTAGTACCAGATGGGGGCCTTGTGTTGGGCATCATCCTGCGCGAAGCGTTGAATATGTTCAACCCAGAAGAAGTAATGCCAGAAATCCGGCTCACGCTGGGCAATCGCTATTCCCCAGGGCAGCACAATCATGACGCAGCCGACCACTGCCAGCAGACCGTAGATAATGAGGTCTTTCCAACGCTTTTGCATGAAAACCCACGGCAGTACGCTGAGCACAGGAACAGCTAGCGCCAGGAAGCCCTTGGTCATCACGCCCATGCCGCAGGTTAACCCTAGCAACAAAAAGGCGATAATTTTGCGCGTTCGGGTGGTGGCCTGCATCCCCTCCCAAAAGCAGCACATGCCAGCCATTAGCCAGAGAGCAATGATGGGATCAAGTACCGCGTAGGTGCCGATGCTGTAAACCGAGAAAAACGTTAAAAAGATTACTGAAGAGAGTACGGCGGTCCGCTTATCCTGCCATAACCGCATGGCAAGCCAGGCAACCAGTAGTGCCGTCAGCAGGGTGGCAAAAATGGCCCCCGCTCTGACGCCAAAATTATTGGTGCCAAACACCCATTGCCCGATGCTGTTTAACCAGTATCCGGCAATGGGTTTTTCGAAGTAACGGAGTCCTAAAAAGTGCGGCACGATCCAGTCGCCGGACGTCAGCATTTCCCGGCTGATTTCGGCATAGCGCGTTTCATCAGGTTGCCAGAGCAGGCGGCTGTTAATGGGGAGAATGAAATACAGCGCAATAAACGCGATAAAGGCCAGAGTGTAGCGGGCAGCAGGTTTCATTGTGTTGCACTCACCGATTGTTGGCAGCCGAGCCATCCCTCTCTGCCGGGTATTTTTCCACGTACGATCTGCCCTGTTGGCAGCGAACTGACATCGTCAGGTAACAGATCGCCGAGCGGGCAAAATGTAATCCCCATGTCGGCGGCTCGAGTCAGCAGCTCGTCAAAATTCTGATGAAAAGCGATGCCTTCAACTTCCGCATGAATGGTATACACCGGAGTTCCTCTGCTCATCTGGATGTGGGAGAGAATATAAGCGTTGAAGTCCACCGCCTGGACCTCCTGACCAACCACTTCATCCCATGTTGGTAACGTGACAGGAATTTGCGGTGTACCTGCTTTCCCTGACGCCAGTACAGGACGAAATAACGACGTTCCCCGACAGTCGCTGTTATAGCGCAGATGGAACGTTTCTTTTGCGTCGACGACGCGGTTGTCGGCACGCCATCCGGCAACGGCAGAACAGGTAACAGGTTGTCCGATGATGGTTTCAAGAGCGGTGATGCCTCGTGAAATATCATCAATCAGCTGTTTATCATTCCAGGTTCCGCTACGCGCCTGCCAGGCATGATGATCCCAGGCATGCAAACCGGTTTCATGAATCAGGGCGGTTTGCGCGATGATTGCCGCATTGGCCTGGCCGATCTCTTTTCCCGGCCACGCGGTTCCCGCGAGCAATATATCCCAGCCGTAGAGTGATGCTGCGTTTGAGCGCAGCATCTTCCACAGAAATTTCGGCTTCACAAGACGCCAGAGATGGCGTCCCATGTTGTCCGGTCCAACGCTAAAGAAAAAACTTGCCCGAATGTTATGTCGGTTCAATGTCTCTAACAGGCGGGGCACGCCTTCGCGCGTCCCCCTGAACGTATCGACATCAATGCGCAAGCCTACTTTGGTCATGATGTGTGTTCCGTGATATCCACACTGCGTAAGAAGAAGTCCAGCGTCTCTTCTACTGTTTCCTGCATCTCAATGGTGGGCTCCCAGTTCAGGCAGCGTTTTGCATTACGAATGTTGGGCTTACGATGCTCAACGTCCTGATAACCTTTACCATAGTAGCTGCTGCTTTCGACGTTACGGAAACCGGCAAACGGCGGGAAGTGGTTGCGTAATGGATGTTTTTCAAAACAGGTAAGCAGCATTTCTGCCAATTCCTGAATACTGGCTTCGTTCTCCGGGTTACCGATGTTGATAATTTCGCCGTCACAGCGTCCGTCTTCGTTTTCAATGATGCGGTACAGAGCTTCAATACCATCGCGAATATCAGTAAAGCAGCGTTTTTGCTTGCCGCCTTCAATCAGCTTAATCGGTGAACCTTCCACCAGATTGAGAATAAGTTGGGTAATGGCGCGTGAGCTGCCGATACGTGCGGCGTTAAGGCTGTCCAGACGCGGCCCCATCCAGTTAAATGGACGGAACAGGGTGAAGCGCAATCCCTCTTTTTCGCCGTATGCCCAGATTACGCGGTCCAGTAACTGCTTGGAAACGGAGTAGATCCAGCGTGGTTTATTCACCGGGCCGACGATCAGATTCGAGCTGTCCTCATCGAAGACTTTGTCGGTACACATGCCGTAGACTTCAGATGTTGACGGGAAAATGATGCGCTTACGGTATTTCACACAGTAGCGAATGATTTTCAGGTTCTCTTCAAAATCGAGCTCAAACACGCGCAGCGGGTTGCGGGTATATTCGATTGGTGTGGCGATTGCTACCAGCGGTAGTACGACGTCGCATTTTTTCACATGATATTCAATCCATTCGGAGTGAATGCTGATGTCACCCTCGACGAAGTGGAATCGCGGGTGCTGCAGAAAACGACTAATGGCGTCGCTGCCAATGTCAAGTCCATACACTTCGTAATTGTCTTCTTGTAACAGGCGTTCAGTCAGATGGTTACCAATGAAGCCATTGACGCCAAGGATCAGCACGCGAGTACGGCGTTTAGTGGTGGTAACTGACTGGCTGTTCAGGCGGGAACCCGGCACCAGACCCAGAACCTGCGCCAGCTGTGATCCCTGCATGGCAATACCATCGCCAGCTTGTCCGGTGATAATTTCTAGTGCGCCATCGACACAGGCGATCAGCAAAGGCGAAATGGAGATGACGGTTCCTGGTTGGGCAGCGAGGTCATTTGTGCAAACGCGTGACGACCAAACGGTGAATTTTTGCGTACCAACATAGCTAAACGCGCCCGGCCAAGGATCGCTGACGGCGCGTACCTGGTTATGCAACTCTGCAGCTGGCTTGTTCCAGTCGAGGAAGCTATCTTCTGGCGCACGGCGACCAAAACAGGTCGCTTCTTCTTCCTGTTGGGGACGTTCTGCATAATCTCCCGTTTTAATTGCGGGTAGTGTTTGTTCCAGTAACTGACGCGCAGCCTGGCATAATTTATGGTGCAGCGTTAATGCCACATCATCCGGCGAAATAGCAACCCGTTGCTGGGCGATAATGGCACCTGCATCCGCACGTTTGACCATCCGATGAAGCGTGACGCCGGTTTCGGTTTCGCCATTGACCAATACCCAGTTCAGCGGCGCGCGACCGCGATATTTCGGCAGCAGCGAGCCGTGCAGATTAAATGCACCCTTAGGGGCAAGGCTGAGGATCTCGTCACTCAGCAAATGACGATAGTAGAACGAGAAAATAACATCCGGTGCCAGTTGGCTGATGCGCTCAATCCATAAGGGATGGTTGACCTCGTCCGGGGCGTAAACCGGAATACCAGCGCTGGCGGCGAGGCGGGAAACAGATCCAAAAAACGCTTTTTCACCTGGGTTATCGGTGTGCGTAAAAATTGCAGCGATTTCATAACCTGCATCCAACAAGGCCTGGACACCCTGACATCCCATATCGTGATAGGCAAATACGACGGCTTTCATGCGTGGTTTTCCTCGGTTGACTGCGTGGTTTGTGGGCGTATAACGTGTTGAACAAAATAGCGGGGGCGGGCACGGACATCGTTATAGATGCGACCGATATATTCCCCGAGTAAACCCATGCCAATAAACTGTGCGCCGATAAAGGTAAACAGAACGGCAAACAGCATGAATACCCCTTCTGCAGCCCACTGCGGACCGAGCGTCAGGCGCAGAACAACAAGCAGAACGGATATGGTAAAGCCCGTGGCTGCAATTACGCTGCCCAACAGGCTCAACATACGAAGCGGCGTTGTGGTCAGACAGGTCACCAGGTCATACATCAGGTTGATCAGACGCATGAAGCTGTATTTGGAGTCACCAAATTCACGTTCTGCATGGTGTACCGGGATTTCCGTAGCGCGACGGGCAAAAATATTGGCCAGAATCGGGATAAAAGTGCTGCGCTCCTGGCAATGCAGCATGGCATCGACGATGTGGCGGCGATAGGCGCGTAACATACAACCGTAGTCACCCATCGCTTTACCGGTGGTGCGCTGAATCAGATGGTTGATCATGCGTGAGGCGGTCTTACGAAATACGCTGTCCTGACGATTCTGACGTACCGTTCCTACCACATCGAACCCCTCATCTGCGGTGGCGACCAGCCGTGGGATCTCCTCCGGCGGGTTCTGCAAATCGGCATCCAGTGTGATGATCAAGTCGCCAGTGACATGGCTGAAACCGGCCATAATCGCCGAGTGTTGCCCGTAATTGCGATTCAGCAAAATAGAAACAATATGGCTGTTTGGTGCCTGGGAGGCGTTCATCATCAACTGAGCGGAATTGTCACTGCTGCCGTCATCGATCAGCAGGATTTCATAGTCCTTGCCCAACTTTTCGCAGGCGGCGCTGGTACGTCTGATTAGTTCAGGCAGGCTTTCCTGTTCATTAAAAACGGGAATGACCACCGAGACTTTTTTGATCGGTGCTGCTTCAAACATATTTATTGTCCTGCAATCTCGCGAAGTGCCGTTATGACCCGCTGGGTGTCAGCGGCGGTCATATCGGGGAATAACGGCAGCGAGCAGATGCGTGCGCTATTCCATTCTGTATTTGGGAGCGAAAGGGTAGTGAAGCGTTCGCGGTAGTATTTTTGCGTGTGGGCTGCACGAAAATGCAGACCAGTGCCGATATCTTTAGCCTTCAGTGCTTCCATCAGAGCATCTCTGCTCAGGCCACAGCGCGCTTCGTCAACGCGAATGATGAACAGATGCCAGGCATGAACATGCGACCACTGAGGCAGGCTCAGCGGTTGAAATGGCGTATCGGCTAGCGCCTGTTGATATTCATGGGCAATTTGCGCCCGCCGTGAGTTCAGCTGTTGTAGTTTATTCAGCTGTACCAGCGCGATGGCAGCATTGATATCGGTAAGGTTGTATTTGTAGCCTGGCGCAAGCACTTCGGCCTGCGGCGCCCGGCCATAGGTTTGTCGATCGTAAGCATCAACGCCCAGACCGTGAAACTTCAGACTGCGAAGCCGCTGAGCAAGCTGACTATCGTCAGTAACAATCAGCCCACCTTCTGCGCAGGTGATATTTTTGATGGCGTGAAATGAGAAGATTGCCGTGCCGCGCGCGCCGACATGGCGGCCTTTATACTGCGTTCCTACGGCATGGGCTGCATCTTCTATGACCGGAATACCATACCGCTCGCCAATCGCATAAATCGCGTCAAGGTCGGCTGGAGCGCCAGCGTAATGTACCGGAATAATGGCCTTGGTGCGTGGCGTGATAGCGGCTTCAATTTGCTCTGGTGTGACCATCAGCGTATCGCGGTCGACATCGATCATCACGGGGGTCGCACCCAGCAGGACAATCATGTTGAGGGTAGAAACCCACGTCATTGACGGCGTAATGACCTCATCGCCTGCACCTATGTTCAGCGCCATTAGCGTGATATGCATACCTGCCGTGGCGGAACAGACAGCGACGGCGTGTTGATTTCCTGTCAACTGGCAGAAGGCTTCTTCCAGCTGTTGATTCTTCGGGCCAGTGGTTATCCATCCAGAGTCCAGCACTGCTTTCACGGCTGCAAGCTCTTCAGCACCCATTGCCGGGCGAGAGAAAGGCAAAAAGTCAGGCATCATTATTCCTTCAAGCCATTTAACGCTACCGAAGTTTTATTTTTAGGACTAAACAGGGGCGTCGTTAATTATTTCATCAGGCTACAAAGGTTAATGGCCAAAGGTTAATTTATCCTTAAGAGTTTAAGGTTTGGGATGTCAAGATAAAGACAAGAGGGAGGTGATTTATTTGTTTGAATATAAAATATTTTTATACAACGTGGCGGCATTGGCTTCTGTGCTGAATGTTGAAAACAATACCGCTATTGTGAACATTGTTTATATTACGTTTAAACTCGTTAGACTTACAGTAGTCCTTTCAAGGTTAACGTTTTTCGCGTGGCGATATTTAAGTCGTAGGTACCAAGATCTTCCGCTTTAACCCACGCGAAATCTTGAAACTCTTCGTTAATGTTCACTTCACGATTAGCTGCCACGCAATCGAAGATGAGATAAATCATATAAATCTCTTCCCGACTGCCATCGGCATAGGTTTTGGTGCGAATATCATCGCTGAAGGTCCACGGAGTAATTTCTGATAATACCAGTTGTTCACCCAGCTCCTCCCTCACTTCCCGACGCAAAGCCTCTTCGATGCGCTCACCCGGCTCAACGCCACCACCAGAAAGCGCCCACTGACCGGGAAACACGCCGCGGTCATCTGCCATTTTACACAGTAAATAGCAGCCATCGTTTTGAATTAAGGGGCAAACAATTGTTCTTTGGCGCATAGGTCAAGTCCTTCCAGGGGATTGATAATTCCATCATTCACCTATCTTACCTTTTGCTGGCTGGAGAAAAAACGCTTCATCGACGATTAAGTCCGTGTGACCGGGGAAAAATTGATAGTTGTTGAAAATGGCATTCAGGGGTACACAACGATACGTTTCATACAAAAATTTAACATTATCTCGTCTCATTAAGTAGTATTTAGTTACAATATGGCAGTGCATCGCTTTTTTAGTTCATTGATTCCTCGCCATCTGGCAGTACAATCCCTCGGTTTTGGGGCTATGTTTTGATTTTTGCTTGAAAGGATAGAAAATGAAAAAAAGTTTAATGTTGGGTTTTGCCGGCATGCTGTTTGTTTCTGCGTCGGCGAGCGCAATTAGCATTAGTGGCCAGGCTGGCGAAGATTACACCAACCTTGGGTTCGGTATGGGCACCGAGACTACGGGGCTGGCCGTCAGTGGTAACTGGATGCATAACGATGACGACGGCGATGCAGCTGGTCTGGGGTTAGGTTTGAATGTTCCACTCGGTCCGCTGTTGGCAACGGTGGGTGGGAAAGGCATTTATACTAACCCGAATGATGGTGATGAGGGTTACGCGGCGGCGGTCGGTGGTGGTTTACAGTGGCCGATTGGCGACAGCATCCGCCTGTTTGGCGAGTATTATTATTCTCCCGATTCGCTTTCCAGCGGTATCGACAGCTATGAAGAGGCTAATGCCGGTGCACGTCTGACCATTATGCGTCCGCTGAGTATTGAAGCCGGTTATCGCTACCTGAACCTTGCTGGCAAAGACGGCAACCGCGATAACGCGATTGCTGATGGCCCGTACGTTGGGGTTAACGCGAGTTTCTGATTTTTCCGGCGCGGCGTTCAGTCGCGCCTTCCCCCCTCCATGCGTTATAGTGTTTTCATCATAAAAGCAGGAGAACACGATGTTAAACGTGGAGATGCTATCCACCGGGGATGAGGTGTTGCACGGACAAATTGTCGACACCAATGCCGCCTGGCTGGCCGATTTTTTCTTTCATCAGGGTTTACCGTTAACACGTCGCAACACAGTAGGTGACAATCTTGACGATTTGGTCGCCGTTTTGCGTGAGCGTAGCGAACACGCCGACGTACTGATCGTTAACGGCGGTCTGGGGCCGACCAGCGATGATTTGAGCGCGCTGGCGGCGGCAACGGCAAAAGGCGAAGGGCTGGTGTT
The DNA here is from genome assembly GCF_052950715.1 of Citrobacter sp. VF227. Taxonomy (NCBI): domain Bacteria; kingdom Pseudomonadati; phylum Pseudomonadota; class Gammaproteobacteria; order Enterobacterales; family Enterobacteriaceae; genus Citrobacter; species Citrobacter sp. VF227. The sequence continues at coordinate 1,249,364 of NZ_JBRFVF010000001.1, read as the reverse complement.
GCATGAAGCCTGGCTCGCCGAGATGGAACGTTATTTCCGTGAACGCGGCCGCGTGATGGCACCAAGCAACCGCAAACAGGCTGAGCTTCCCGCCAGCGCGGAGTTTATCAATAATCCAGTAGGTACTGCATGCGGGTTTGCCCTGAGGCTTAACCGCTGCCTGATGTTCTTTACGCCGGGCGTACCATCAGAATTTAAAGTCATGGTTGAGCATGAGATCCTGCCGCGTTTGCGTGAGCGCTTTTCACTGTCTCAACCCCCGCTATGCCTGCGATTAACCACCTTTGGCCGCTCTGAAAGCGAGTTGGCACAAAGCCTGGATCTGCTGACTTTGCCACCGGGCGTAACAATGGGGTATCGCTCGTCGATGCCGATTATTGAGCTGAAACTGACCGGTCCGGATTCCCAACGTGAAGCGATGCTGGCGCTGTGGCCTGAGGTGAAAAAGGTTGCCGGGCAAAACATGATTTTCGAAGGCACGGAAGGCTTGCCTGCGCAAATTGCCCGCACGTTACAGGAACGGCAATACAGCCTGACGCTGAGCGAACAATTCACCAGTGGTCTGGTGGCGCTGCAGCTTTCGCGCGCAAATGCTCCGCTGCTCGCGAGCGAAGTGGTTCCGCCCCAGGAAGAAACGCTGGCGCAAACAGCGCACTGGGTAACCGAGCGACGCGGCAACCATTATGCGGGGCTGGCACTGGCGATATCCGCGTTCGAAAACGAACATATTAACTTTGCGCTGGCAACACCTGATGGAACGCATGCCTTACGCGTCCGGCTGAATGCTAATCGCTACAGCTTGGCGATTCACCAGGAAGTGTGCGCGATGATGGCACTGAATATGCTGCGCCGTTGGCTTAACGGACAGGATATTGCCAACGAACATGGCTGGATCGACGTGGTGGAATCCCTGACGCTGCCTGCCTGATTTATTCTCTCTCTTCTTTTTGTTATGGGAAGGTGCCCTGGCCTTCCCATTATCAGTCCAACCTGTTGTACTCCCAACAAAAAAATCTGTGCGTTAGTTCACAGTTGTACTCGATTTTTCTCCAGCCTACTGGAAGAACGAGAGGATTTGATGCGCTTCACAATTTTAACCACTTTAACCTACCACACTGATTCCAGTATCTCAGACTGGAGTCCAGTATGTTGGAATCAAGTAAAGTTCCCGCGCTCACCAGGGCGATCGAAATTCTCAATCTCATTGCGCGTATCGGCCCATGCAGTGCTGCTACGATCATAGAGACGCTGGGTATACCAAAAAGTACCGCTTACCTGTTACTCAACGAACTTAAACGTCAGCGTTTTATCAGCATTGATCATCAGGAGAATTACTGCCTGTGGACCAAGTTGGTTGAGCTGTCGGGGCACGCTCTGAGTAAGATGGATTTACGTGAACTGGCGCGTCCACGGTTGACACAACTGATGGATGAGACCGGGTTACTTTGCCATCTGGGGATCATTGACCACGAAAGCGCGTATTACATCCTGAAAGTGGAGTCGTCATCCACTATTAGCGTGCGCTCCCACGAGGGGAAAAGTCTTTCGCTCTATCGCTCTGGGATCGGCAAGTGTCTGCTAGCCTGGCAACCTGCCGCCGTACGTAAAGCCATTATTGAACAACTGATATGGGAACAGGCAACGCCAACCACTATCACCAGACCACAGCAGTTGAATGACGAGCTTGAGCGTATTCGTCAGCGTGGATGGAGCTTTGATAATGGCGAAGATTACCCCGATGTTCGCTGCGTCGCAGCGCCTGTTTTTAACGCTAACAATGAACTGACCGCAGCAATTTCGGTGGTCGGCACGCGTCTGCAAATTAACGAAGAGAATCGTGACTATCTGGCCGGGAAAGCAATTGCCTGCGCCAGGGATATTTCGCGCCTGCTGGGATGGAAAAGTCCCTTCGACTCACTCGCTTCATAAAAAGGAGAACATCATGACCCTACCTAAAATTAAACATGTCCGTGCCTGGTTTACCGGTGGCGCTACAGCAGATAAAGGCGCAGGCGGTGGTGATTATCACGATCAGGGCGCTAACCACTGGATTGACGATCATATCGCCACGCCAATGAGTAAATATCGTGAATACGAGCAATCACGTCAGTCTTTTGGCATCAACGTGTTAGGAACGTTGATTGTTGAAGTAGAGGCTGAGAGCGGGCAGACCGGTTTTGCCGTTTCGACGGCAGGGGAGATGGGCTGCTTTATTGTGGAAAAGCATCTCAATCGTTTTATCGAAGGTAAATGCGTTAGCGATATCAAACTCATTCATGACCAGATGCTCGGTGCAACAATGTATTACTTCGGCTCTGGTGGTCTGGTAATGAACACCATCTCGTGCGTAGATCTGGCGTTGTGGGATCTGTTTGGCAAAGTGGTGGGGTTACCGGTCTATAAGTTGCTGGGTGGTGCGGTACGAGACGAAATTCAATTCTACGCGACGGGCGCGCGTCCGGATCTGGCGAAGGAGATGGGTTTTATTGGCGGTAAAATGCCAACCCACTGGGGACCGCATGACGGGGATGCCGGGATCCGCAAAGATTCGGCAATGGTTGCTGATATGCGCGAGAAATGCGGTCCTGATTTCTGGCTGATGCTCGACTGCTGGATGAGTCAGGACGTGAACTATGCCACCAAACTGGCTCATGCCTGTGCGCCACACAATCTGAAGTGGATCGAAGAGTGTCTGCCTCCGCAACAGTATGAAGGCTATCGCGAACTGAAACGCAACGCTCCGGCGGGGATGATGGTCACCAGCGGTGAACATCACGGAACGCTGCAATCCTTCCGCACGCTGTCTGAAACTGGCATCGATATTATGCAGCCGGATGTAGGCTGGTGCGGTGGGTTAACCACGTTAGTAGAAATTGCCGCTATTGCGAAATCGCGTGGCCAACTGGTGGTGCCACATGGCTCATCAGTTTACTCACACCATGCGGTGATCACGTTCACCAACACCCCGTTCAGCGAATTCCTGATGACCAGCCCGGATTGCTCAACGATGCGTCCGCAGTTTGACCCTATCCTTCTTGACGAACCCGTGCCCGTCAATGGCCGCATTCATAAGTCAGTGCTGGATAAACCGGGATTTGGCGTCGAGCTTAACCGCGACTGCAATCTGAAGCGCCCTTATAGCCACTAATGACCTGTGCGTTGCCTTTTTCACGGCAACGCCCTCATTTTTTTGAGGATTTTGCTATGAGTACCACGTTACTTGACGGTGTGGTGAAGAAAAACCGTGCCCGTTTGATTCCCTTTATGCTGGCGCTGTATGTGCTGGCGTTTCTTGACCGCTCGAACATCGGGTTTGCCAAAGAGACCTATCAGATTGATACCGGCCTGAGCAATGAAGCTTATGCATTGGGAGCAGGAATTTTCTTTGTGGTTTACGCCTTTCTGGGCGTTCCTGCCAACTTGTTGATGCGTAAATTTGGCGCCAGAACCTGGATTGGTACCACCACGTTGCTGTGGGGATTTCTCTCTGCGGCGATGGCATGGGCGGATACGGAAGCGAAGTTTCTGATTATCCGTACTCTGCTGGGTGCGGCAGAGGCGGGCTTCTTCCCCGGTATGATTTACCTGACATCGCAGTGGTTCCCCCAGCGCAATCGCGCCAGCATTATGGGCCTGTTCTATATGGGGGCGCCGCTGGCATTAACCCTGGGATCGCCGCTGTCTGGCGCGCTGCTTGAGATGCACGGTTTTATGGGACATCCGGGGTGGTTTTGGATGTTTGTTATCGAAGGTTTATTGGCGGTAGGCGCAGGGGTTTTCACCTTCTTCTGGCTTGACGACACGCCGCAGCAGGCGCGTTTCCTGAGCGCTGAGGAAAAGGCTGCGCTCATTAGCCAACTGGCGAGTGAAGAGGAGAAAAAGGTTACGTCGCGACTGTCGGATGCACTGCGTAATGGTCGTGTCTGGCAACTGGCGATTATCTATCTGACGATTCAGGTCGCAGTGTATGGCTTGATCTTCTTCTTGCCCACTCAGGTTGCGGCATTGTTAGGGACAAAAGTTGGCTTTACGGCTTCAGTCGTGACGGCGATACCGTGGGTCGCGGCGCTGTTTGGCACCTGGCTTATTCCCCGCTACTCCGATCGCACTGGCGACCGACGTAACGTTGCTGCGCTTACGCTGCTGGCGGCCGGGATTGGCATTGGCCTGTCCGGGCTGGTTTCACCAATACTGGCGATCGTGGCGCTCTGCGTCGCGGCGGTCGGTTTCATCGCCGTACAGCCGGTGTTCTGGACGATGCCAACGCAACTTCTTTCCGGCACAGCGCTGGCGGCAGGGATTGGTTTCGTCAACCTGTTTGGTGCCGTAGGCGGTTTTATTGCTCCAATTTTGCGCGTCAAAGCCGAAACGTTGTTTGCCAGCGATGCGGCTGGTCTGTTGGTCCTGGCGGGCGTTGCAATGATTGGCTCGCTTATCATCTTTACGCTGAGTGTGAACCGTTCGGTTTCACAAACCGGCGCTGCGCATCATTAATCTTATCTACGTTGTAAGGATCGTTATGAACGCATTGTTATCAAACTCTTTCAAAGAAGGATTGTTGAGAGGAGAGGTCCAGGTTGGCCTGTGGCTCAGTTCGACCACCTCCTATATGGCGGAGATTGCCGCTACATCAGGCTATGACTGGTTATTGATTGATGGTGAACATGCGCCGAATACGGTGCAAGATCTCTACCACCAACTCCAGGCGATTGCGCCTTATTCCAGTCAACCGGTGGTACGTCCCGTTGAGGGCAGTAAAGCGTTGATTAAGCAGGTACTGGATATTGGTGCGCAGACGCTGCTGATCCCAATGGTCGACAGTGCAGAGCAGGCGCGTCAGGTGGTTTCCGCCACTCGTTATCCTCCGCTCGGCGAGCGTGGCGTTGGTGCCAGCGTGGCGCGAGCGGCGCGCTGGGGGCGTATCGACAAGTATATGGAACGGGCCAATGAATCACTCTGTCTGCTGGTGCAGGTCGAGAGTAAAGCAGCCCTGGATGATCTGGATGCGATTCTGGACGTTGAAGGTATTGACGGTGTCTTTATTGGTCCGGCGGATCTTTCTGCATCACTGGGCTATCCGGATAACGCCGGACACCCAGTGGTGCAGCGGATCATTGAGCAGTGCATCCGCCGTATCCGCGCAGCCGGTAAAGCCGCAGGATTCCTCGCGGTTGACCCGGCAATGGCGCAAAAATGTCTGCACTGGGGCGCGAACTTTGTCGCTGTAGGCGTTGATACCATGCTTTATACCGAAGCGCTGGATCGCCGGTTGGCAATATTTAAGCCGGAGAAGCCTGCACAAACGTTAAAAAGCAGTTACTAATATCAGGCCCGATGGTGTAAGGCTATCGGGCCTGATACAGCGCTTAACTTAGCGCTTTTGCTAACAGGGTAATGGGATGCTCACAACGAAGGCTTGTCGACATCTCAATCTGCCATTTACAGGTTTCGCAGTCGGTGACGACGATATCCGCGCCGCTTTCTTCAATCTGACGGAATAACGGTGCGCCAATAGACTGTGAAGTCGGGTAGTTTTCCTTTTTAAAGCCGTAAGTCCCGGCAATCCCGCAGCATTGAGAATCCAGCACCGTCAGCTCCAGCCCCGGAATTTTTCGCAGCAGTTCCAACGTGTAGAGTGTCCAGCCCATTTTCTCCATGTGGCATGGCGTGTGGTAGACCACTTTCAGCGGCAGTGTTTTCAGCGGTAGCGTTTTGCCTTCATCCAGCTTGCGCCACAGCCAGCGGGTTGCCAGCTCAATGTGTTCGCGTAGGCCTGCGTTATCGACGTCCAGCACTTCCGGATATTCATCGCGTAGCGCAAAGGTGCAGGTTGATGAAGTGGCGATCACTGGAATGCCTTTGCCGTCAATCGCTTCCCGGAGCGAGGCCACGTTGCTCACCGCCTGTTTACGTGCTTTATCGGTAAAGCCGTTGGCAATCAGCGGTACGCCGCAGCACTTCTCTTTGCTCAGCAGTTGAACGCCGGTTCCCATGGCGTTGAGCACCTTGATCAGATCTTTACCGAGCTGCGGATGGTTGTAATTTACAAAACAGCCGTGGAAAAAGGCGACCTGATCCTGATACTGCGCTTGCTGGGCGGCAACGCTGCGATACCAGCGGCGGAAGGTGCCAAAAGAGTATTTCGGTAGCGTACGGCGATGATCGATTTTTAGCGCGTAATCCAGCAGCTGGCGTACCGGTTTCAGTGACGTAGCCGTGTTCACTATCGGGGCGAAGGGTGTGGATACGCTACCCATTAAATCGGTATGGCTTAAGACAAAGTTACGTATAGACGGACGCGTCGCGTCGTATTTGGCGCGTGCGCGTTGGATGATATCGCCAATTTTCACATCTGACGGACAAGCCACTTCGCAGCGCTTACAGTTGATACAGTATTTCAGCGCATCGTCATATAACGCGCCATCTTTCAGACGCAGACGTTCTCCGTCCGGGCCAGCCTGTTTAGGGCCAGGGTAGTTTGGATTGACGCGACTAACCGGGCAGGCGGTGGTGCACACCGTACATTTGATACAACTTTCAAAACGTGTGTCGCTCATTGCTCACCTCCTGCACGTTTCGCAATATGATGTGCGGCATGTAAGGCGCTTACTGCGCACACGCCGCCTCCGCAACCCTGGGCGATGGGATCGAATCCGCCAAGAACGGAGCCGATGGCATACATATTATCTATCGTTTTTCCCGCCAGTGACGGGCGTAGGGCGGCATCGGTTGTGACGCCAAACTGTTGCCATGGCTGTGGGTCGAAGACATCACGTTGATACCATTCGGCGCGGGTGGCAGTTTGCTGCACATCCAGTCCGAGGATCGGTTCGTAGATAGCCTCTCGGGTGGCGACCAGTCCGCTGCTGAAGAAACTGCCGCTGGCGAGCACGGCAAAACGTGGTCGCAAGGGAATATCGGCATGGTTACGGGTCCAGATTTCGCTGACTACGCCATCCTGACAGGTTATTTTTTTCACTTCATCGCCTGGCATCCAGACGCCGCCCTGACGCACAAACTGGCGCTGTAATTTGTTGTGCAAACGCATGCCCAGTACCGAAGGTGGTAGGGTCGGTAACAGCGACAGCGAGCAGGGAAGGCGTTCATTCAGCCACTGCCAGAGCCGCTCATCTGCCAGACCGAAGCAGGCTGGCATGATTATCATGTCGCAGGTTTTTGCTATTGGCAGCAGTGCGTCATAGAGTAGCGACCATTTATCGTCGTTATCCAGCAGACGCGCAATGTTGACGGCGCGAAACTCGGTCGGGTTATCACGCAGGACATCCAGCTCAGGGAGATCGATTTCTGCCGTTTCGACGCTGAGATTGCGTTGGCGCAGTGAGGCTGCGGCGAGATGCGCCTGAAAATCCAGTAAACCGCTAATACCCACAACGCAGATACGATCTGCGGACAGTGGCCAGACCGGAACTTCTGGTGAGCTTAACCAGGTTGAGCGCAGGGTTCCCAACGGGGTTACGCGCTGATGTGACTGAAGTACCTTGCCCTGCAAATGCGTGCCGCAATCTTCCAGCAGATTTTGCGCCTGCTGGGCCAGGTCCAGGACATTGTTCGTGCCGATGATGCTATATGGATGCGCGGGTGCCTGAGTGCGCAGCGTATTCAGACCCACTTCTATGTCGGTCACGGGTTGGCCATCGGGCAAGTTGCTGAGCAAATCCAGTGAGCCGGAGGAAAAATGCAGGGCGCTTTGGCCGCGAGTGACGATCGTGCAGCGCAAACCGCTTTTTTGCAGTTGCAGGCCGCACAGCAGGCCGGCCAGGCCGCCGCCGATAATGACGGAATCAAATTTCATCCTGGTGCTCCTTTTCCAGACCGCACAATCCCTGATAGACCCAGCGCGTGAATTCGCTTTCGCGCAGCGCATCTCCCCAGGCAATAGGTTGCACGCCTTTCCAGCGTTCGTTGAGGAAATCGGAAAGCTGGGTAATAGATTGTGCAGCGGTGGTGACATTAAAACGTTGCAGCAAACCTGCGGCGCGGCAGGCACACAATTCGCCCTGGCAGGTCCCCATTCCTACACGGGTACGGCGACGCAAATCCAGCAGGCTGTTGACGGTTAAATTTTCGACGGCGTATTGCACTTCGCCCGCGGTGACCGCTTCACATTCACAAACCAGGCTGCGGTGTTGGCGACCTTCGCTTAGCCACGCCGGGGTACGATCGCCATGACGATAGACCGCCGATCCGCGCAGTGGTGCTGGTAACGAAATGACGCGTTTAAGCGTATGCTCGGTAGATTCCTGTGAGCCAGGTAACGCGGTGGCTGCCGTTGTGCAAGGTTCGGTATTACCCAGCTTGCGGCAAACGGCATCTGTAGCCCACTCCGCCATCAGGCGGTAGGTCATCAGTTTGCCGCCGGTAATGGTGATAAACCCCTCCAGTCCGTCACGCTGTGCGTGATCGAACAGGACAATCCCACGGCTGACGTTACGACCGGTCGGATCGTCGTCACTTGCCACCAGCGGACGCACGCCGGAGTAGGCGCGTAAAATGCGCGTTTTCGCCATAATCGGCGCCAGTTTCTCGCCTTCACGCAGCAGAATGTCGACTTCTTCTGCGGTAACGCGGTTGCTGTCGATATCGTCGTAATCAATGTGCTGTGAGGTGGTACCGATCAATGAGATGGTATCGCCTGGCACCAGAATATCGGCGTCAGAGGGTTTACGACAGCGGTTGATGACATGCTGGTTAATCCGATGATCCATAATCAGCAGCGAACCTTTCGCCGGGAACATACGGATACTCAGATCGGCATATTCCGCAATGCGCTGACCCCAGATCCCGGCAGCGTTCACTACAACTGGCGCATGCAGAGACTGCATCTCACCCGTCAGATGATTGCGCACGTTAACGCCGCACACCGTCGTGCCTTCGCGAATCAGTCCTGTCACTTCATGCGCTGTCAAGATAACCGCACCATGCTCGCGCGCATCCAGCATATTGGCAGCGGTTAAGCGGAAAGGATCGACTGTGCCGTCCGGTACTTTTACTGCACCAATCAGCTGTGGATTGACTGAAGGTTCGATAATGCGCGCCTGTTTAGGGTCGATCGCTTCGGCGCGGATACCGGCCTCTTCACAGGCGCGAATAAAGGTTGCCTGAAAGGAGAGTTCATCTTCCGGCAGGGTAATAAACAGACCGTCCGTCGGCTCAACGCAATGGCGGGCGATACGTTTCAGGATTTGGTTTTCGCTGATGCACTCACGGGCAGATTCAGCGTCGGTGACGGCATAACGCGCACCGCTGTGCAGCAGGCCGTGATTACGTCCGGTCGCACCTGTGGCGATATCGTGGCGCTCCACTAAGATGACGCGCAACCCGCGCAGCGCACAATCGCGTGCGATCCCTGCACCTGTTGCTCCTCCACCAATGATAATCACGTCACTTGTTTGCGAGTCGCGAGTTTTCATTGTTTTTCCTCACAGTTCGTTTTTTATCATTTAGCCACATAAAAAACATGGATTGTTTGATTTCGCGCATAATCGCTCATTATTCGAAAATGAAACGTGATTTCGTGCGCCTTTATGAACATTTGTCATAAATCTGTAACAATATGTGCTGCGTTTCACATTTTTGTTATGTATCTTTCCTTAACATCGCGGCCACACTGGGAGCGGTAGGGTAGTAATGACGAACTGCAGTGTTTACTTCGAATGAGAGACGGCCACGGAGGCTACACTATGTTGAGTATTTTTAAACCAGCGTCACACACGGCGCGTTTGCCTGCAGCGGAGATCGACCCGACATATCGTCGATTACGTTGGCAGATTTTTCTGGGGATTTTCTTTGGTTATGCCGCGTACTATCTGGTACGTAAGAACTTTGCCCTTGCGATGCCGTATCTGGTTGAGCAGGGGTTCTCGCGTGGCGATCTGGGTTTTGCATTGTCCGGTATCTCCATTGCTTACGGATTTTCGAAATTCATCATGGGGTCCGTTTCGGATCGCTCGAATCCGCGCGTTTTCCTGCCAGCGGGTCTGATACTGGCTGCGGCAGTGATGTTGTTTATGGGCTTTGTGCCGTGGGCGACATCGAGCATTGCGATTATGTTTGTGCTGCTGTTCCTCTGCGGATGGTTCCAGGGGATGGGGTGGCCGCCGTGTGGTCGTACCATGGTGCACTGGTGGTCGCAGAAAGAGCGTGGGAGCATTGTTTCCGTCTGGAACTGTGCGCACAACGTGGGCGGCGGTCTGCCTCCTCTGTTGTTCCTGCTCGGTATGGCCTGGTTCAATGACTGGAAAGCGGCGCTGTACATGCCTGCTTTCGGTGCGATCGTCGTCGCGCTGTTTGCTTTTGCTATGATGCGTGATACGCCGCAGTCCTGTGGCCTGCCGCCTATCGAAGAGTACAAGAACGACTACCCGGATGATTACAACGAGAAAGCGGAAGAAGAGCTGACTGCGAAGCAGATCTTCATGCAATACGTACTGCCGAACAAACTGTTGTGGTACATCGCTATCGCTAACGTGTTTGTTTATCTGCTGCGCTACGGCATCCTGGACTGGTCACCAACCTACCTGAAAGAAGTGAAACATTTCGCACTGGATAAATCATCCTGGGCGTACTTCCTGTATGAATATGCGGGGATTCCTGGCACGCTGCTGTGTGGCTGGATGTCGGATAAAGTCTTCCGTGGAAACCGTGGCGCGACCGGTGTGTTCTTTATGACGCTGGTAACGATTGCGACCATCGTCTACTGGATGAACCCGGCAGGTAATCCGAACGTGGATATGGCTTGTATGATTATCATCGGCTTCCTGATCTACGGCCCGGTCATGTTGATTGGTCTGCACGCGCTGGAACTGGCGCCGAAAAAAGCGGCGGGGACGGCGGCTGGCTTTACCGGTCTGTTCGGTTATCTCGGCGGTTCTGTGGCCGCGAGCGCCATTGTCGGCTACACCGTTGACTTCTTCGGTTGGGACGGCGGCTTTATGGTGATGATTGGCGGTAGCGTGCTGGCGGTTATTCTGCTGGTAGTCGTCATGATTGGCGAAAAACGCCACCACGAAGAGATGCAGCTCAAGCGTAACGGGGGCTAATAGATGAAAACCGCATTGAAAAGTCTCAGCGTGGCGCTGATGCTGGCAGGTATGGTTGTGAGCAGCGCGGCAGTTGCCGCAGATAAAATTGTGATTGCGCACCGTGGTGCCAGTGGTTATCTGCCAGAGCATACGTTACCTGCGAAAGCGATGGCCTATGCTCAGGGAGCGGATTACCTGGAGCAGGATTTGGTGATGACCAAGGACGACCATCTGGTCGTCCTGCATGACCACTATCTTGACCGTGTCACCGATGTTGCCGAGCGTTTCCCGGATCGTGCGCGTAAAGATGGGCGTTACTACGCTATCGACTTTACGCTGGATGAGATTAAATCGCTGAAATTTACCGAAGGCTTTGATATCGAAAATGGCAAAAAGGTCCAGACCTACCCAGGGCGTTTCCCGATGGGTAAATCTGATTTCCGTGTGCACACTTTCGAAGAAGAGATTGAGTTCGTTCAGGGATTAAATCATTCAACCGGTAAAAATATCGGCATTTACCCGGAAATGAAAGCGCCGTGGTTCCATCATCAGGAAGGGAAGGACATTGCGGCTAAGACGCTGGAAGTACTGAAAAAGTACGGATACACCAACAAGAACGACAAGGTTTATCTGCAGTGTTTTGATGTCGCAGAGTTAAAACGTATTAAGAATGAACTGGAACCGAAGATGGGGATGGATCTCAATCTGGTACAGTTAATTGCATATACAGACTGGAATGAAACTCAGGAGAAAAAGCCGGACGGCAGTTGGGTTAATTACAACTACGACTGGATGTTTAAACCGGGTGCCATGAAGCAGGTTGCACAGTATGCGGATGGCATTGGGCCGGACTACCATATGCTGGTTGATGAGAAGTCGAAGAAAGGCAATATCTCATTAACTGGCATGGTACAGGATGCGCATCAGAACAAGATGGTGGTGCATCCGTATACCGTTCGTGCCGATCAGTTGCCGGATTACACCACTGACGTAAACCAACTGTATGACATTCTGTATAACAAGGCGGGCGTTGACGGGCTGTTCACCGACTTTCCCGACAAAGCAGTGAAATTCCTGAATAAAGAGTAATGGCATAAGGCCTGTGATGCACCTCCGGTCACAGGCCTTATTGGACGAAACGTTATTAACTGCTAGATAAGGCCGTCTGCTGTTAACGTTTCCCTACATGCCTGCAGGAGAAATAAAGAGCTGCCGTTCATCGGCGGCTCTTTTGCCAGTAACAATTTTTACCCCGCCTTGCGTTACAGCTCTATTTCAATATCGCCTTTTGCCCGGCAACAACAGGGCAAAATTTCACCCGGTTGAATGAAGGCCAGAGGTTCGGCAATCCAGTCGACCTGTCCCGCCACCAGGCGGGTACGGCAGGAGCCGCAATAACCAGCGCGACATTGGTATTCAACTTCAACATTGTGCGATTCAAGCGCGGCAAGCAGGGAAGGATGTTCATCCTGGCACAGCAGTTGTGTGCCAGAGATGCGCAAAGTAACGCGGCCCATCAGAGCTGGAAATTACTCAGGTCGTCGGTATCGACTTCCGAATCGATCTGGCCGACCAGATAAGAGCTGACTTCTACTTCCTGCGGTGCGACCTGCACGTTATCAGACACCAGCCAGGTGTTGATCCACGGGATCGGGTTGGAGCGGGTCTGGAAAGGCAGATCGAGTCCGACAGCCTGCATACGGATGTTGGTGATGTACTCGACGTACTGGCACAGAATGTCTTTGTTCAGGCCGATCATTGAGCCGTCACGGAACAGATAATCCGCCCACTCTTTTTCCTGCAGCGCGGCCTGTACAAACAGGTCGTAGCACTCTTGTTTGCACTCTTCGGCGATTTCCGCCATTTCCGGATCGTCCACACCGCTGCGCAGCAAGTTCAGCATATGCTGGGTACCGGTCAGATGCAGGGCTTCATCGCGGGCAATCAGGCGAATGATTTTGGCGTTACCTTCCATCAGTTCACGTTCTGCAAACGCGAAAGAGCAGGCAAAGCTGACGTAAAAACGAATCGCTTCCAGCGCGTTAACGCTCATCAGGCACAGATATAGCTTTTTCTTCAGTTCACGCAGATTTACGACAACCGTTTTACCATTCACGGTATGCGTGCCTTCGCCGAGCAAGTGCCAGTAGCTGGTTATCTCGATCAACTCGTCGTAGTAGCTGGAAATACCTTCGGCGCGTTTCTGGATCTGTTCGTTAGTGACAATATCGTCAAACACTACCGCCGGATCGTTCACGATGTTACGAATGATGTGGGTGTAGGAACGCGAGTGGATCGTTTCAGAAAACGCCCACGTTTCTACCCAGGTTTCCAGCTCAGGGATCGAGATTAACGGCAGCAGCGCCACGTTCGGGCTGCGTCCCTGAATGGAGTCCAGCAGCGTCTGATACTTCAGGTTGCTGATGAAGATATGTTTTTCATGTTCCGGCAGTGCCTGGAAGTCGATGCGATCGCGAGAAACATCGACCTCTTCCGGACGCCAGAAGAAAGAGAGCTGCTTTTCGATCAACTTTTCGAAGATGTCATATTTTTGCTGATCGTAGCGGGCGACGTTCACCGGCTGGCCGAAGAACATCGGTTCCAGAAGTTGGTTATTTTTCGTCTGTGAAAAAGTGGTGTATGCCATTGATGTGTCCTGTTTGGAGTTTTATGCCGGATAGCGCCGCGCTAATCCGGCCTACAACACCGATGCTTTTGTAGGCCGGATAAGGCTTTTACACCGCCATCCGGCATCACAATATCAGATCTTACATGCGCCGCTTTCGCAACCGTCATCCTGAATAGACGGCGCCAGATCGTCCTGAGAATCTTCTGCACCATCGCGGGTGTTCTGATAATACAGCGTCTTGACACCAAATTTGTAGGCGGTGAGCAGGTCTTTCAGCAACTGCTGCATCGGGACTTTTCCGGATGGGAAGCGCGATGGATCGTAGTTGGTGTTGGCAGAAATCGACTGATCGATAAATTTCTGCATGATGCCTACCAACTGCAGATAGCCGTCATTGTTCGGCATTTCCCACAGCAGTTCATACGCGTCGTGCAGGTGTTCGTAGTCCGGTACGACCTGGCGCAGAATACCGTCTTTCGACGCTTTGATACTCACGTAGCCGCGCGGTGGTTCAATGCCGTTGGTGGCGTTGGAAATCTGCGAAGAGGTTTCCGATGGCATCAGGGCAGACAGCGTGGAGTTACGCAGGCCGTGCGTCTTGATGGATTCACGCAGTTGTTCCCAATCCAGATGCAGCGGCTCGTTGGCGATCGCATCGAGATCTTTTTTATAGGTATCGATCGGCAGAATACCCTGTGAGTAGGTCGTTTCGTTAAACCACGGGCACGCGCCTTGCTCTTTTGCCAGCTCGTTAGACGCTTTCAGCAGGTAATACTGAATAGCTTCAAAGGTCTTGTGAGTCAGGTTATTCGCGCTGCCGTCAGAATAACGCTTACCGTTTTTCGCCAGCCAGTAGGCGTAGTTGATCACGCCAATACCCAGCGTACGACGGCCCATTGCGCCGCGTTTGGCGGCTGGAATCGGATAATCCTGGTAGTCGAGCAATGCATCCAGCGCACGTACCGCCAGTACGGCCAGCTCTTCCAGCTCGCTCAGATCTTTGATTGCACCCAGGTTGAAGGCGGATAGCGTACACAGCGCGATTTCACCGTTTTCGTCGTTAACGTCGGTCAGCGGTTTGGTCGGCAGAGCGATTTCCAGGCACAGGTTGGACTGGCGCACCGGGGCAACAACCGGATCGAAGGGGCTGTGAGTGTTGCAGTGATCCACGTTCTGAATGTAAATACGGCCGGTAGAGGCACGTTCCTGCATCATCAGTGAGAACAGCTCAACCGCTTTCACGCGCTGTTTGCGGATGCTATCGTCGTTTTCATATTGGGTATACAGACGTTCGAATTCGTCCTGATCGGCGAAGAACGCATCATACAGCCCCGGAACGTCGGACGGACTGAACAGCGTGATGTCGCCGCCTTTCAGTAGACGGGTGTACATCAGTTTGTTGATCTGTACACCGTAGTCCATGTGACGCACGCGGTTGCCTTCGACGCCGCGGTTGTTTTTCAGCACCAGCAGGCTTTCAACTTCCAGATGCCACATTGGGTAGAACAGGGTCGCAGCACCGCCGCGCACGCCGCCCTGGGAGCAGGATTTCACCGCCGTCTGGAAGTGCTTATAGAACGGGATACAGCCGGTGTGGAAGGCTTCACCGCCGCGAATCGGGCTGCCCAGCGCGCGAATACGACCGGCGTTAATGCCGATACCGGCACGCTGGGAAACGTATTTCACAATCGCGCTGGAGGTGGCGTTGATAGAATCCAGGCTGTCGCCACACTCGATCAGTACGCAGGAGCTGAACTGACGGGTAGGGGTACGTACGCCGGACATAATCGGCGTCGGCAGCGAAATTTTAAACGTAGAAACGGCGTCGTAAAAACGCTTTACATATTGCAGACGCGTTTCGCGTGGATAGTTGGAGAACAGGCAGGCAGCGACCAGAATGTAAAGGAACTGCGCGCTTTCATAAATCTCACCGGTAACACGGTTTTGCACCAGGTATTTACCTTCCAGCTGCTTCACGGCAGCGTAGGAGAAGGTCATGTCACGGTCGTGAACGATAAACGAGTCCATCTGCTTGAACTCTTCTTCCGTATAGTCTTCCAGCAGATGATTGTCGTATTTGCCCATTTCAACCATTTTCACCACATGGTCGAACAGTTTCGGCGGCTCAAACTCGCCGTAGGCTTTTTTGCGCAGATGGAAAATCGCCAGGCGAGCAGCCAGATATTGATAATCCGGCGCTTCACTGGAGATCAGGTCGGCGGCAGCTTTGATGATTGTTTCATGGATATCGGAGGTCTTGATACCGTCATAAAACTGAATGTGGGAGCGTAGCTCGACCTGAGAAATCGATACGTTATTCAGTCCTTCTGCCGCCCAATCCAGAACTCGGTGGATTTTGTCGAGATTGATGCGCTCTGTACTACCATCACGCTTTGTCACCAGCAGACTCTGATTCATGTGGTTTTTTACCTGTCCGTGAAAGAAAAAATATCCCCCATATTATCCACAAAGTCATGTTGTGACTAAGTCTGTGGATAAATACTATATGTAGGGGTTGTTTGATAAAATAGACGCTATATGGTGAGTATTCTAGTAGGGATTCTTTTCAGCACAAGAGTTGATTTTGAGGTTAAATTGAGGTTGCAAAAGGGTAAGAATCGCTAAGTGCGCGTCTTATAAGGCCTGGCGGGGATGTCAATAATTGAGAAAAAAAATAGAAATTTTGATCGAGTGCTGATTTCTTCATCTAAGGTAAGGAAAGTTCTTATGATCTGGCGCAAAAATTGCTGTGTCGGTACTACTCAGGATTGGTAGGCCTGATAAGCGAAGCGCCATCAGGCATTGTTCCCATTAGCATGCCGGATGGCGGCGTTGAACGCCTGATCCGGCCTACTGAAGCGCTTAATCAATCCTGGCGGTGGTATGCACCATATAGTTCACATCTACGCCCGGGCCGAGTTTGAAGGTGTTGGTGATGGGGTTGTAGTGCAGGCCAGTCATATGACGCTCTTTCAGCACGGTCTGGTCAACCCACTCTAATAGTTCAGCAGGCTTAATAAATTTTTTCACATCATGCGTGCCTTTCGGCACCATCCGCAGAATATATTCCGCGCCGACCACCGCCATCAGCCAGGATTTGCCGTTGCGGTTAAGCGTGGAGAAAAACACTTCGCCGCCTGGTTTAACCAGTCTGGCGCAGGCTCTGACCACCGACTGCGGGTCCGGTACGTGCTCCAGCATTTCCATGCAGGTCACAACGTCATACTGATGCGCATGCTTATCCGCATGTTCTTCGACAGTTTCTTGTATGTACTCCACCTGGATGCCGCTTTCTAATGCATGCAGTTTTGCTACCTGTAACGGTTCAAAGCCCATGTCCAGCCCGGTGACGGTTGCGCCTTCGCGCGCCATGCTTTCCGCCAGAATGCCGCCGCCGCAGCCGACGTCGAGTACTTTTTTACCAAACAGGCCGCCTGAGCGTTCAGTAATGTAGCCCAGGCGCAGTGGGTTTATACGGTGTAGTGGCTTAAATTCACCCTCAAGATCCCACCAGCGCGACGCGACTGCTTCAAATTTGGCAATTTCTTCATGGTCAACGTTGTGAGTAACCGGGGGTTTTTCGGCATTCATTGGGGCTTCTACTCCTAAATTTGCGATGCAAATGAGTATATCAGCCTGACAGGATGAATAAAGCCTCTGTCAGGGGGAATCCATTTACCTGAATCTTCACGTATGTGTTATAATTTGCGACCTTTGAATCCGGGATACAGTAGAGGGATAGCGGTTAGATGAGCGACCTTGCGAGAGAAATTACACCGGTCAACATTGAGGAAGAGCTGAAGAGCTCCTATCTGGATTATGCGATGTCGGTCATTGTTGGCCGTGCGCTGCCAGACGTCCGAGATGGCCTGAAGCCGGTTCACCGTCGCGTACTTTACGCCATGAACGTATTGGGCAACGACTGGAATAAAGCCTATAAAAAATCTGCCCGTGTCGTTGGTGATGTAATCGGTAAATACCACCCTCATGGTGATACCGCCGTTTACGACACCATTGTTCGTATGGCGCAGCCATTCTCCTTGCGTTACATGCTGGTAGATGGTCAGGGTAACTTTGGTTCTGTCGATGGCGACTCCGCAGCGGCGATGCGTTATACGGAAATCCGTATGTCGAAAATCGCCCATGAGCTGATGGCTGACCTGGAAAAAGAAACGGTTGATTTCGTCGATAACTACGACGGCACCGAACAAATTCCTGATGTCATGCCGACCAAAATTCCTAACCTGCTGGTGAACGGTTCGTCCGGTATCGCGGTAGGTATGGCCACCAACATTCCGCCGCACAACCTGACGGAAGTGATCAACGGCTGTCTGGCATACATTGACGATGAAGACATCAGCATTGAAGGGCTGATGGAACATATTCCGGGTCCGGACTTCCCGACCGCCGCTATCATCAACGGTCGTCGTGGTATTGAAGAAGCCTACCGTACCGGTCGTGGCAAAGTGTACATTCGCGCCCGTGCGGAAGTCGAAGTGGATGCCAAAACAGGCCGTGAAACCATCATCGTTCATGAAATTCCGTATCAGGTGAACAAAGCGCGCCTGATCGAGAAAATCGCTGAGCTGGTAAAAGACAAACGCGTTGAGGGTATCAGCGCGCTGCGTGATGAGTCTGACAAAGACGGTATGCGCATCGTGATTGAAGTCAAACGCGACGCGGTCGGGGAAGTGGTTCTGAACAACCTTTACTCCCAGACCCAGCTGCAGGTTTCCTTTGGTATCAACATGGTTGCATTGCATCATGGCCAGCCGAAGATCATGAACCTGAAAGATATTATTGCTGCGTTTGTACGTCACCGCCGTGAAGTCGTAACTCGCCGTACTATCTTTGAACTGCGTAAAGCCCGCGACCGTGCCCACATCCTTGAAGCGCTGGCGATTGCGCTGGCGAACATCGATCCGATCATCGAGCTGATCCGCCGTGCGCCAACCCCGGCAGAAGCGAAAGCCGCGCTGGTCGCGCGTTCGTGGGAGCTGGGCAACGTTTCTGCCATGCTGGAACGTGCCGGTGATGACGCCGCGCGTCCTGAGTGGCTGGAGCCAGAATTTGGTGTGCGTGACGGTCAGTACTACCTGACTGAACAGCAGGCTCAGGCCATTCTGGATCTGCGTTTGCAGAAACTGACCGGCCTTGAGCACGAAAAACTGCTCGACGAATACAAAGAGCTGCTGGAGCAGATCGCTGAACTGCTGCATATTCTGGGCAGTGCCGATCGTCTGATGGAAGTCATCCGTGAAGAGATGGAGCTGATTCGTGAACAGTTCGGTGACGCTCGTCGTACCGAAATCACCGCGAACAGCGCTGACATCAACATCGAAGATCTGATTAGCCAGGAAGATGTTGTCGTGACCTTGTCTCATCAGGGCTACGTGAAATATCAGCCGTTAACCGATTACGAAGCACAGCGTCGTGGGGGTAAAGGCAAATCTGCAGCACGAATTAAAGAAGAAGACTTTATTGACCGCCTGCTGGTGGCCAACACCCATGACACAATCCTCTGCTTCTCCAGCCGCGGTCGTTTGTACTGGATGAAGGTTTATCAGTTGCCAGAAGCCAGTCGTGGCGCGCGTGGACGTCCAATCGTCAACCTGCTGCCGCTGGAAGCTAACGAGCGTATTACCGCGATTCTGCCGGTACGTGAGTACGAAGAGGGCGTAAACGTCTTCATGGCAACTGCCAGCGGTACCGTGAAGAAAACGGCGCTGACCGAGTTCAGCCGTCCGCGTTCAGCCGGTATCATTGCGGTTAACCTGAACGAAGGCGATGAACTGATTGGCGTTGATCTGACGTCTGGCTCCGACGAAGTCATGTTGTTCTCTGCTGCCGGTAAAGTGGTGCGCTTTAAAGAAGATGCCGTTCGTGCGATGGGGCGTACCGCGACCGGCGTACGCGGTATCAAACTGGCGGAAAGCGATAGCGTTGTCTCGCTGATCGTTCCGCGCGGTGAAGGCGCTATCCTGACCGTGACCCAGAACGGCTACGGCAAACGTACGGCGGCGGAAGAATATCCGACCAAGTCTCGTGCGACCCAGGGCGTTATCTCCATCAAAGTCACCGAGCGCAACGGTTCCGTTGTGGGCGCAGTGCAGGTTGAGGATACCGACCAGATCATGATGATCACCGATGCAGGTACGCTGGTGCGTACACGCGTGTCGGAAATCAGCGTGGTAGGGCGTAACACTCAGGGCGTGATCCTCATCCGTACTGCGGAAGATGAAAACGTTGTGGGTCTGCAACGCGTTGCTGAGCCGGTTGATGATGAAGAGCTCGACTCCATCGACGGCAGCGCTGCTGAAGGGGACGATGATATCGCACCTGAAGCGGAAAGCGATGACGATGCAGCGGACGACGCTGAAGAGTAATTAAAACGTTATAAAAAGGGCCGGAGAAATCCGGCCCTTTTTTTAGTTCATACGTTCCACAATCATCGCGATTCCTTGACCGCCGCCAATGCACAGCGTGGCAAGTCCAAGCGTTTGATCCCGTGCCTGTAGCGCATGCAGCAGCGTCACCAGAATTCGCGCACCGCTGGCACCAATGGGATGTCCTAGCGCAATTGCCCCGCCGTTGACGTTAACCTTTTGCGGATCGAACCCCAGCGTTTTGCCGACGGCAAGAAACTGCGCGGCAAAGGCTTCGTTGGCTTCAATAAGATCGATATCGGACAGTTGCAGTCCGCTCAGCTGTAACGTTTTTTGTGTGGCTGGAACCGGCCCCATTCCCATCATAGCCGGTGCCACGCCGCCGCTGGCCCAGGCTTTGATCCGCGCCAGCGGTTTTAGCCCAGCCGCCAGTGCCGCAGACTCTTCCATTACCACTAATGCCGCCGCGCCGTCGTTGATCCCTGAGGCGTTACCTGCGGTAACAGTTCCTGTTTTATCGAAGGCTGGCCGCAACGCGGCGAGACCTTCTGCCGTCGAGTCAGCTTTGGGGAATTCATCACGATCAAAAATGATGGTTTTCTTCCGTGATGACACGCTCACGGGCACGATTTCAGCCTGAAATGCGCCAGATTCAATTGCGGAAACGGCTTTACGCTGTGATTGCAGAGCCAGCTCATCCTGCATTTCGCGGCTGATACCATACTCTTTGGCGACATTTTCTGCAGTGATCCCCATATGGTAACCATGCTCGGCGCAGATCAGGCCATCGCGCAGAATGACGTCAGACAATTGCCCGTCACCGAGGCGATATCCCCAACGGGCTTTCGCGTCTAACAGGTAGGGAGCCAGGCTCATATTTTCCATACCCCCCGCGACGATCGCCTGGGCTTGTCCCGCTTTGATTGCCTGGGCGGCAAGTGCCACGCTTTTCAGGCCAGAGCCGCACACTTTGTTGACGGTAAAGCCGCAAACGGTGTCGGACAAGCCGCTTTTTAATAATGCCTGACGCGCCGGGTTTTGGCCGAGCCCTGACTGCAACACGTTGCCCATAATCACCTCGTCCACGCGCAGTGGGTCAAGGTGAGCGCGCTCAAGAGCGGCTCTAATGACGGTTGCTCCAAGCTCGACGGCTCCCGTAGTTGCCAGTGCGCCGTTAAAACTGCCGATTGCGGTACGAGCCGCGCTGACGATGACACAGTTTTTCATTTTTCAGTTCCTTTAAATAAGAGGTTGCCGTCAGAACAAGGTCAATCCAATAACAAAAATGATGCCGGAGAAGAGCAGGGCGGTGATGCAGTACCCCATGATGTCGCGTACCCCCAATCCGGCGATGGCCAGAGCAGGGAGTGCCCAGAACGGTTGTGCCATGTTCATCCATTGCTCACCGTAGGCGATGGCCATGACAGATTTGCCAAGATCGGCACCCAGCGCTTGAGCAGCAGGCATAACGAACGGTCCCTGAATAACCCAATGGCCACCGCCGGATGGCACGGCGAAGTTAATCAGTGCTGAACTGAAGAAGGTCATCAGCGGGAAGGTATCTTTGTTGGCAACGTTGATGAAAAACTCGGTAATGAGCCCACCGAGACCGGAGTGCTCCATCATCAGCTGAATGCCCGCGTAGAAGGGGAATTGCACCAGAATACCGGCTGTGCTCCGTGCGGCAGCGCTGACCGCGCGCATATAGGCCATCGGTGTTTTGTGCAGCAGTAAACCGGCAATCATAAACATCAGGTTGACGGTATTGATGGTGATGTTGAAACCCTTCTCGGCAAAATAGATGCCCAGATAGGTAATCCCTAATGCGCCGATAATCAGTGCCAGAATGCGGCTCTCTTCCAGTTTTTCAGATGGCGGCGCATCTGGCGGCAGTTTCTTCTGAAAATCAGCCTCTTCCAGTAACAGTTTCGGATCGATGCTCACCACATCTGAAGGTTTTGGCGTCATCATGCGTGTGATGAACGGCATCACCACAATCAGTGCCACGGTGATGAAGATATTGAAACCGGTGAACAAGGTATCCGCGACAGGAATCAGCCCCGCAATGTGCTCGACCGGGTTGCCAGGCGTTGCCGCCAGCAAAGGCATTGAGCCGGAGAAACCACCACCCCAGGTCAAGAACCCAATATAAGCGCAAGCAATCAGTAACGGATAATCGGAACCCGGTACCCGACGGGCGACTTCGCGGGCAAACATCGCCCCGACCACCAGACCAAATCCCCAGTTAATAACGCAGGCCACCGAACCAAAAAAAGTGACCAACATTACGCCCTGAGCAGGGGTTTTGGCGGCGGATGCCGCCGTACGCAGCAGGCTTTTCACCGGCCCGGAACTGGCTAATGCATGGCCGGTTACGATGATCAGCGCCATCTGCATACCAAACGCCAGCAGGTTCCAAAAACCGTCCCCCCAGAATTTCACCATGCTGATGGGCGTCTGAGGCGTTAACCATAATGCGATGCCAAAAGTCAGCAACGTTAATAACATGGCGAAAATGAGCGGGTCGGGCAGCCAGCGGCTGACCACCCGTGTCATAAAGCGAGCGATGCGGCCAATCATGCGTCACCTCGCTGGATGCGAAGATCGTCGGCAATATCAAAATGGGCTTCGGTTTTTTCACGCAGCGTAGCGATGTCGCAACCTTCGACGATTTCAGTCAGCCACATTTTGCCGTCAATAAAGCGAAATACGGCAAGCTCAGTGACCAGCATGTGCACAGCATGTTGCGCAGTAAGTGGCATGGTGCATTGGCGCAGGATTTTCGCAGAGCCGTCTTTCGCGCAATGTTCCATGGCGATAATGACTTTACGCGCACCGGTCACCAGATCCATCGCGCCACCCATGCCGGGCACCATTTTTCCGGGAACCACCCAGTTGGCGAGGTTGGCCTGCTCATCGACCTGCAACCCGCCAAGCACACAAGCATCAACGTGACCGCCGCGAATAAGCGCAAATGACATGGCGCTATCAAACATCGCCGCGCCCGGCAAAATACCGCACGGTTGGCCGCCCGCGTTAACCAGGTCAGGATGCGCGGCGGTCACCGGGCCCAGTCCCAGAAAACCGTTCTCGGATTGCAGCGTAATGTGAATATCAGCGGGCAAGTAATTGGCTACCATGGTTGGCAGGCCGATACCTAAGTTGACGATATCGCCATCGCGAAGCTCTTGCGCCACACGGCGCGCAATACGTTGTTTAGCATCCATGATTAGCTCTCCTGTGGAATGACGATATGGTCGATAACGGCGCCCGGGGTAACAATCTGGTCAGGCTGCAGCTCACCTGTTTCCACCATTTCATCCGGTTCAACCAGCGTGATGTCAGCGGCAAGGGCAATCAACGGGTTAAAGTTACGGGCGCTGAGCTGGTAGGTGAGGTTGCCAAGCATGTCAGCGCGGTGGGCACGAATAAGCGCTAAATCGGCGCGCAATGGACGTTCAAGCAGCCAGGTTTTACCCTCGAGCGTCATGGTCTGTTTGCCATCTTCCACGATGGTGCCGACGCCAGTGGGCGTCAGAAAGCCGCCAAGACCCGCGCCGCCGCAGCGGATTTGCTCGATCAGGGTACCTTGCGGAACCAGTTGAACGTCCATCTCGCCGGCGATCATGCGGCGACCCGTTTCCGGGTTGGTACCAATGTGCGAAGCGATCACTTTGCTTACCCGCCCATTGACGATCAGGGGGCCGATACCGGTATCGACAAAGGCGGTATCGTTAGCGATTAGCGTCAGATCTCTGACGCCGGATTCAAGCAGGGCTTCAACCAGACGAGGTGGTGTGCCAACCCCCATAAAACCACCGACCATGATGGTCATGCCGTCACGAAAGAAGCCCGCAGCGTCTTGTAAGGTAATCAGTTTTGTTTTCATTATGTTTCCCTTTTTGCATACTCCATTTTGGGTACGCTTAGGGAATTGCAAGCAGGGTGCCAGAATGAAAAAGGTGAAGTGAAATTAATTAACCTATTGAAATTATGCGGTTATTTATCTTGTGTTTTTGAAGGAAGGATGGAGAAACTATGCAGAGTTTTGCGCAGTGTGCAAAATTCTGCATAGCAAATTTACGTATCAGGAACCGGATGGATCGATGTCGTACTCTTGTAATTTATACATCAGAGCGCGGCGGCTAATGCCCAGCATCAACGCCGTGCGGGTGCGATTGCCGTCCTGACTATCGAGGACTTCAAGGATAATGCGTTTTTCCTCACGCTTAATCTCTTCTTTCAGATTGCGTTCCCCGGAATAAGTCGGTTTTGTCTCTGTCGTAGCGCTAACCAGGTTGCGGAACGGGTCGGGGAGATCGTCGGCAAAGATCACTGCGCCGGTATTCATTACGACTGCGCGTTCGATGACGTTTGACAGTTCGCGAATATTACCCGGCCAGGGCCAGGCGGTGAGGAGCGACAGCGCCGTTGAGTCGATCTCAATAATATCTCGCTGATTTTCAGAGCTAAATTTTTGTAAAAAATGGTTTGCTAATAAGGCAATATCTTCACGACGCTCGCGTAAGGGAGGCAAAGTCAAATGGATAACGTTGAGCCGGTAAAACAGGTCTTCGCGAAATGTTCCTTCTTTCACCATCGTTTGCAGACAGCGGTTGGTGGCAGCGACGATGCGAATATCAACGCGAATGGTCTGGTGTCCGCCGATGCGTTCAAACTCTCTCTCCTGCAAAATACGCAGCAGTTTAGCCTGCAGCACCAGCGGCATCTCACCAATTTCATCAAGCAATAACGTTCCCTGATGAGCGCGTTCGAACAACCCCTGGCGCAACGTCTGTGCCCCGGTAAACGCACCTTTTTCGTGACCAAATAGCTCGCTTTCCAGCAGCGACTCAGGCAGAGCCGCGCAGTTAACTTTAATAAACGGGCCGTTGGCGCGTGTGCTGTTGTAGTGAATGGCGCGCGCGATCAGCTCTTTTCCTGTACCACTTTCACCGCTTATCAGGACATTTGCTTGTGAGAGGGCGATTTTCGCCGTGTCTTTACAGATATCCATCATTCGTGGGCTGTTGGTCAGAATATGCCCCCACTGCCAACTGGTGCTCAACGCTTTATGCAGATTACGGATTTCCTGTTTCATTTCCTGCAATTGCAACGCGCGTTGAATCACCATGCTTAGCTCGTCGAGATCAAAGGGCTTAATCACGTAGTCGAATGCGCCGCTACGTAGAGCTTCTACTGCAGTTTCTACTTCGGCATAGGCGGTCATCAAAATGACGGGGATGCGTGGTTGCTGCGTGCGCATGACTTTCAGCGCGTCGATGCCATCCATCTCCGGCATGCGAATGTCCATCAGCACCACGTCGGGCTGAATTTCGCTAAACAGGCTCAGGGCGGCTTTCCCGTCGCTGGCGTCATGCGTTTCATGTCCCTGCAGGGAAAATGCGGTGGCAAGCATACGGCGAACATTTTCTTCATCATCTACGATGAGAATACGGTAGGTCGTTTTCATTCTGACGGATTTCCCTGCGGGTTAAGAGGTAAAATTAGGGTGAATATCGCCCCGCAGCCTGGCTGGCTGGTGACGCGGATATCCCCTTGATGCGCGTTAATGATGCGCTGGCTCAGCGCCAGTCCAAGGCCGGTGCCTGATGCTTTTGTAGTAAAAAAGGGACCGAATATTTTCTTCTGGATGGCGAGATCGATCCCGTTGCCATTATCTTCAATCGTCACGGCCTGTTGCGAGGCCGAGTATTGCCAGGTGCGAATGCGAATCTCGCCACGCGCAGCTATAGCCTGTACCGCATTGATTAAAATATTGAGGATCACCTGTTTGAGAAGTTCGCGATCGGCGACGATTGGCGGCAGTCTGGGATCTAATTCCGTGGTAAAGGCGATCCGAGCCTGAAGGCCAGCGGTTTGCACCAGGATTAGCGTTTCTTCAATTAGCGCATTGAGCTGAATCTGTTGCCATTGGCTTTGTCGGGGACGTGAGAAATCTAACAGCTGTTGAATAACTTTATTAATGGAATCAATTTCATTTAGCACAACAGATAAATATTCTTGATGCTCCGGTAGAGAGGTTTGCTGGCGGATGATTTGGACGTAGCCACGAATTGCGGTCAGCGGATTTCGCACTTCATGCGCGACTCCGGCCATCAGTTCACCTAAGGTGGCAAGCCTTTCGGTTTGCGCCAGCCGACGCTGGGCCTCTTTACGCGCGGTTAAATCGGAGAAAATAACCAGTGCGCCAATCAGCTCGCCGTGGGCGTTATGGATCCTGCTCGTGGTGACGCTGATTTCAATGGTGCGTTCACGTCCCGGAAAGCTAATCTCCTGGGCTACATGTTCTGTGCCGTGTTCAAGAGTGTCCAGTACCGGACTATAAAATTGTGTGTTGGCAAAGAGCGTCGCGTAGGACTGTCCAACCAGCTCATGCAGCGTATAGCCGGTTATCTGCTCTGCCGCAGGGTTCATGGTGGTGACGTCACCCTGCCTGTCGATGGCGATCACTCCATCGGCAGCATTTTCAATAATCAGATCGTTAAGGGTTTTGGTTTCTCGTAGCGTTTGCGCCAGCGCATTGACGCTATGGCTGATTTGTCCCAACTCACCGGGGAGTTCAGGCAATCTGGCGGGCGTTTTTTGTGCCAACGTTGAGAGTCCATCGGTGATAATGTCAATATTCGCACTGAGGCGGCGTGAAAAGTGTACGATGAGTAGCAGGCTACAGATAAGGCCGGCAACCAGGACAGCAATAATCCTGACGTCCATTTTCCAGGCCTGCTGGCGGATATCTTCAGTTAGCTCATTGGCCCAGATATAGCCAATAACCTTACCCTGGCGCTCTATGGGGATCATGGAGTTGAGTATATCGCCGCGTACCTGTCGTCCTGAATAGACCACAGGCAAGTTGCTACTCATCACTTCGCGTCCGGGATGATCTTCGGTGATAGTAATACCTACGTTGCTTTGGTAGAGCGCAGAGGGGGCGTAAGTGATAATGGCATCCAGTTCTTTGTTATAATACCCAGCACCAATGCCGGGAAACGCCTGCGTAATCCGTTCGGTGACGGGGGCTAACTCATGATTAAGTGCGCGAATACGCGCTTCACGCGGCAGATTTGGGTAGTGACTGAAGCTGTCGCCTAACGCATCGTTTAGCAGGGTTATCACCGATGACAGTTTTTTCTCTTTTTCAGATAAGACTGCTGAACGGCCTTCAGTTTCTACGATATAACCTATAGATATCGTCGGAATGATGACCATCAGAATTGCCATCATGATCATTTGGTTGCGTAATCGCCGTGGGTATAACCGACGAGCCAGCCATCTCAGGTCGCGCATTCTGACATCCGTGCAGTATTTTTCAGGCAAACGATGATTATCACGGGTTAAGACAATGGTTTCAGAGCGGTGTATCATATTCCCGTAAAGAGAGGGCATTGCGACGCCGGACATTTACCGCTACCTTAACCACACTCTATTAATGCCCTGAGGCGGAGCTTCGCCCCTTTGAAATACCTTGCTTCCGTTCATTCAACGCTAAAAGTCTCTCGCTATCTGTTCAGGGCGTTGGCGCTCCTGATTTGGTGTCTAATCGCGTTTGCCTCCGTTTTCTACATCGTGAATGCGTTGCACCAGAGAGAGTCTGAGATTCACCAGGAGCTTAATCTCAGCTCCGATCAGGCGCAACGTTACATTCAGCGCACCTCTGATGTGATTAAAGAACTGAAATATATCGCGGAGAATCGCTTAACGGCGGAAAACGGCGTGATGTCGTTGCGGGCGCGGGATGATAAAACCGTCGTGCCAAACTTTGAGCCGCTGTTTGCCGACTCTGACTGCTCGGTGATGGGCAATACCTGGCGAGGTTCGCTGGAATCACTGGCGTGGTTTATGCGCTACTGGCGTGACAACTTTTCCGCGGCCTATGATTTGAACCGCGTGTTTCTGATTGGCAGCGACAACCTTTGTATGGCTAATTTCGGCTTGCGTGATACGCCGGTTGAACGTGACGGGGCGCTGAAGGCGCTGCATGAGCGCATTATTAAGTATCGCAATGCGCCGCAGGACGAAAACGGTAACAACCTGTTCTGGATTAGCCAGGGGCCGCGGCCAGGAGTCGGCTATTTCTATGCGCTGACGCCGGTATATCTTGCCAACCGACTGCAGGCGCTATTGGGTGTGGAACAGCCTATTCGCATGGAGAACTTTTTCACGCCGGGCAGTTTGCCGATGGGAGTGACAATTCTTGATGAAAATGGTCATGCGCTAATTTCGCTTACCGGTCCCGAGAGTAATATTAAGGCTGAACCTCGCTGGATGCAGGAGCGTTCCTGGTTTGGCTATACGTCGGGTTTTCACGAACTGGTGCTGAAGAAAAATCTGCCGCCGTCAGCGCTGAGCATTGTGTATTCCGTGCCGGTCGACCTGGTGCTGGAGCGGATCCGCATGATGATCCTGAATGCTATCCTGCTGAATGTGCTGGTTGGCGCGGCGTTATTTATGCTCACGCGCATGTATGAGCGGCGCATTTTTATTCCTGCGGAAAGCGATGCTCAGCGGCTGGAAGAGCACGAGCAGTTTAACCGTAAAATCGTGGCTTCCGCGCCGGTTGGCATTTGTATTCTGCGCACGATGGATGGCATTAATATCCTGAGTAATGAGCTGGCGCATACCTATCTCAATATGCTGACCCATGAAGACCGGCAACGGTTAACGCAAATTATCTGCGGTCAGCAGGTCAATTTTGTTGATGTGCTGACCAGCAACAATACCAATCTGCAAATCAGCTTTGTACACTCGCGCTATCGTAATGAAAACGTAGCAATTTGCGTGCTGGTTGACGTCAGCGCGCGCGTTAAAATGGAAGAGTCATTGCAGGAGATGGCGCAAGCGGCGGAGCAGGCGAGCCAGTCCAAATCGATGTTCCTTGCGACCGTGAGCCACGAGCTACGCACGCCATTGTACGGTATTATTGGTAACCTTGATTTGTTGCAAACCAAAGAGTTACCCAACGGAGTGGATCGCCTGGTGACGGCGATGAACAACTCTTCCAGCCTGCTGTTGAAGATTATTAGCGATATTCTCGATTTCTCGAAAATTGAATCTGAACAGTTGAAAATTGAACCGCGCGAGTTTTCACCGCGTGAAGTAATGAATCATATTACGGCTAACTATCTGCCGCTGGTGGTTCGCAAACAACTGGGGTTGTACTGCTTTATCGACCCGAATGTCCCGGTTGCGCTTAATGGCGATCCGATGCGTTTACAGCAGGTGATTTCTAATCTGCTGAGTAATGCTATCAAGTTTACCGATACCGGCTGCATTGTGCTCCACGTGCAATGTAACGGCGACTATCTAAGTATTCGCGTACGTGATACCGGGGTCGGGATCCCAGCCAAGGAAGTCGTCCGGCTATTTGATCCTTTCTTCCAGGTAGGTACTGGCGTTCAGCGTAATTTCCAGGGAACCGGGCTCGGTTTGGCTATCTGTGAAAAACTGATCAGCATGATGGATGGGGATATTTCCGTCGATTCAGAACCGGGAATGGGTAGCCAGTTTATGCTGCGTATTCCGCTGTATGGCGCGCAGTATCCGCTGAACAAAGGTATCGATGGGCTTGTCGGCAAACGTTGCTGGCTGGCGGTGCGCAACGCGTCGCTGTATCAGTTTGTTGAATCCAGTCTGACACGTAACGGGATGACGGTGCTGCGTTATGAAGGGCAGCAACCGGATGCAGATGACCTGCTGATTGCCGACGATGTGCTGGACCAGGAGTGGCAGGGACGGGCTGCGGTAATTTTCTGCCGCCGTCATATCGGTATTCCGCTGGAAAGAGTGCCGGGGGAGTGGGTACACAGCGTGGCATCACCGCATGAACTGCCTGCGCTGCTGGCGCATATTTACAGCGTTGAGCTGAGCAGTGAAGAGCTTTCCACGGCGCTGCCAGTCCCGGATAAAGTGGGGGCGACCAACGATGACATGATGATCCTGGTGGTCGACGATCATCCTATCAATCGGCGTTTACTGGCCGATCAGTTGGGATCGTTGGGATATCAGTGTAAAACGGCGAATGACGGGGTGGACGCGCTTAATGTGCTGAGCAAAAACCATATCGACATTGTGTTGAGCGACGTCAACATGCCAAATATGGATGGTTATCGCCTGACGCAGCGTATCCGTCAGTTAGGGTTGACGCTGCCGGTTGTCGGGGTGACGGCAAACGCGCTGGCCGAAGAGAAGCAGCGTTGCCTGGAATCAGGTATGGATAGCTGTTTGTCTAAGCCAGTGACATTAGATGTATTAAAGCAAACGCTGACGGTTTACGCGGAAAGAGTGAGAAAGACGCGGGGATAAAAAAAACCTGATGGCGTTATGCACATCAGGCTTTTTTGGATACAGAGAATTACTCTTTGTCTGACGGGCTCAACGTGACAGAGGAGAGGTAATTCAACAGGGCGATATCGTTTTCCACACCGAGCTTCATCATTGCCGACTTTTTCTGGCTGCTGATGGTTTTAATACTGCGGTTGAGTTTTTTCGCGATTTCGGTGACCAGGAAACCTTCGGCAAACAGACGCAGAACTTCGCTCTCTTTCGGTGACAGACGTTTGTCGCCGTAGCCGCTGGCGCTGATTTTTTCCAGCAGGCGAGAAACGCTTTCCGGAGTGAATTTCTTACCCTTTTGCAGCGCGGCAAGCGCTTTCGGCAGATCGGTTGGCGCGCCTTGCTTCAGAACAATCCCTTCAATATCGAGATCCAGTACCGCGCTCAGGATAGCCGGGTTATTATTCATGGTCAGAACGATAATCGACAGGCTCGGGAAATGGCGCTTGATATACTTAATTAACGTGATCCCATCACCGTATTTATCTCCCGGCATAGAGAGGTCGGTAATCAACACATGAGCATCTAACTTAGGCAAATTGTTGATCAGTGCAGTGGAGTCTTCAAATTCGCCGACAACGTTTACCCACTCGATTTGTTCAAGTGATTTACGAATACCGAACAGTACAATCGGATGGTCATCGGCAATAATTACGTTCATAGTGTTCATGTAGTGGGCTACCTTGCTACAGCAAGCTCTTGACGTAATTGTCAATGTCGCTGATGTATTTTTCTATACCTGGAGCATCTTTCTCTTGGATAAGATGTTCCAGCGCTTCACATAACTGCTTGCCGGGTACCAGATTAAGCATGGCAAACACGCCTTTCAGGCGATGGGCCGTTTGGGCTAACGCAGCGAAATCACTGGTTGCTGCCTCAGTATACAACCTCTTAACATCATCCGGTACTGTGTCAACAAAGAGTGCATAGTAGCCGCTGGCATGAAGTTCGACGTTTTCATCTCCGCCAGGGGGAAGATCCTGGAGTTCTTCTTGTGCCAGTTGCTCTTCTATCAGCTCGAGGACAGCTTCCTGCATAGCATTGCTCATATTAAAGTTGACGCGCAGCTGACCAGGGCCAATTTTTCGCACGCCAGACTCATCATCGCTTAAAAGAAGGCCTGAGGCAGTAAGATTAGACGGATTATCCGTTAAAAAGAGATCATATTCTTGACTATTCAACCGCTCATCGGGCGTGATGCACGTTGCCCCCCAGTTCTCCAGCTGGCGCAATACAATGCTGCGTACGTCATTAGAGGTGACATCAACCATTACGCAGACGTCATCTAACAAACGTTCTTCACTTTCAGTATGCTGATCGTGAAGGGGCATTTTAACATGGACTATATAACGTGTTCCAAGTTCTTCCCGCGCTTTAATATTCAGATGTCCACCCAACTTGCGGGCGAGCTGATCGCATAACCAGAACGTTAGCGGATTGGCTTTGCCATACCGATCGCCTTGCGTATCATTGATGAACGGGAAATGCAGGTTATCTACTTCATTCAGCGTGACGCCTTCCCCGGTATCCAGAATACGGAAGGTCAGGCGCTCAGCTTCCGACTCATCCTGGTCGACTTCCAGCGTGATTTTGCCAATTTGCGTGGTGGTTACCGCATATTGGATCAGTAACAGCAAAATACGGCGCAGAGCATCCCGGTCGCCACGGCGTTCATCCTGCGCGCTAAGGTGATTTTTAATCAATAGCTGCAGCCCTTTACGTTTAATGGCTGGCAGAAGCTCCGGAACCACGTCATCAATTAACGCCTGTATAGAAAACAGCGTCGATTCACCCTTCCAGTTGTCGCTTTCCAGCAAGTTGGCCAACTGGATTTCGTCTATCATACGCACCAGCACGTCTGCCTGATTTGCCAGTTTCTGGCTGTCAGGGGTATCGAGCGCGGCGGCATTAGCTGCCAGTGTTTTAGCCGGATCTTTCAGCGCGCTGCCAATATTCTGCATAAAGGCCGCGCGGGCCTGCTGGTTTTTTTCATACAGTCGTTGCGCCTGCTTCAGCTTCTTATTCACCAGCACTTCGCGGTCCTGGTCACGAATGATAAAGATCTGCGTTCTCGATGAGATCTGGCTGCGGAATAGTCTGATTTCATACAGCTCATTGTTGATGGTGGCCTGAATGACTCCCTGATGCTGTTCCGCCATACTGGTAATATTTTGCAGATTTAAATGCGGCAGCAGGTGGTCGGCAATTTTATTGCTGATAACCGTGCGGTTTGCTTCCTGATCGTGTACCAGCAAGCCCAGCGGGAGCAAAGACACAATCTCTTCATTGATGGCGCGCAGAACACGCAGTTCATTATTTGCCGTAAGGTTTGGCGCCACTTCGGTGGAACGGGCGGGGAGGTGGCGAAAGGTGGTATAGCCAAACAGTGCCAGGGCCAGCAACGCAATGTTCAGTAACAGCGGTAGCAGAATACTTTGCAGCGTGTCGACCAGCAATGAGCCAAACGGTACTTGCCACACCAGCCGCATACCCGTTGAATTTAACGCCGAAGAGATCTCAATTTTACTGTTGTTGAAATTAATACTGACGCTGTCAGGCGACTCTTTTTCATTCAGGTGTTCGGTCGTGGAGGCGGCGTCAGGTTCCAGATGGAAACTGTCAAGTTGCATGCCGGGTGGGATCAAGTCATTAATCGGCAGGTCAAAAGCGACGACCGTTGCCAGATGTCCAGGCTGATTAAAGGTCGTGCGTAGCGTGAAGTAATGCCCGTTTTGCCAGGCCAGACGGCGCAGTGAAGAGAAGCTTTCACGTTCATCCAACGCATTGGCTTGTTGCAGCATTTCCGCACGTCGTGAATCGACAATATTACCGATGGTCGATTCTTTAAAACCGGAGGTGAGATCTTTTAGCGGCAACGTTGAGATAAGGATCAGGCTATTGTCCTGACCATTCAGGTAATACATTGACCACGGAACATTTTCCGCGCCCCACAGCGTATCGAGATAGGTGGAGATGCGCTGGGTCATCTCCAGTGTCGAACTGTCATGAGAACCGAAAATCAGCGCCTCGGTCTTTCTGCGGGGTTTCTCAAGATAATAGACGTCTTGTTTCAGACGCGTTTCCTGTAGCCCTTCTGCACCGGACGAACTGGTCGCGGCGGCAATATTGTCATAGATTTGCCAGGTCACGTATCGCCAGGTATCGACTCTTTTATGAATCGCATGGGTGATATCGACAATCTGATAACTCTTATCCTTTAACCAGGTATTGACGGCGCTCTGAACCATCACGCCCATCATCACTAACAGCACAACGATCAGTAATAAGAAGAAACGGGTAATACTTCCCGGTAGCAGGGAGAATCGGGTAGAAACCGTTGTGTCAGACTGACTCATTCGTGTTTATGACCTGTTAAACGACGCGAAAGATGAAGGGGCAGTATAAAGGGTAATGTATGAATTGCCACACTTACACCATACTGCATAGCCCGTATTTTTTATGCTTCATATCGTTGCAGCCATTACGCTGCAAAGGTGTACAGTGGATAACGGTCGGTACATATATTTGTACGGAATGCATACGTTTAGCATTAAATAACAAGAAATTATTTATCAATCTTATATCTGTACACGTTGCGATGAGATAGTTAATAGTCGTTATAGTTTTGCATTGGTAGCACAGAATGGTAAGTTTTGTGTAAAGAAGGGTAAAAAAAAACCGAACGCGAAGCATTCGGTTGAAATAGGGGTAAACAGACATTCATAAATGAATGACGGTAATAAATAAAGTTAATGATGATAGCGGGTCTATTTTAGTTGCGAGTGAAGATTTTGTTTTGTCATTCAGTGCTATAGGTTTTTATAATGTAATTGCATGTTTTATATGAATAAATTAATAATTCTTGATTATTTGTGCTTATTCTGCGCTATTTTTGAATTAAAAAAAGTTCCCGGCTATTAACATCTGGAAACATGTATGTGGACAAATGAAACATCTTTAAAGTATTAGTATCATATTCGTGTTGGATTATTCTGTGTTTTTGCGGAGAATGAAGTTGCCGACTGGTTAATCACCTTAATCAGTATGCAGTGGCATAAAAAAGCAATAAAGGCATATAACAGAGGGTTAATAACATGAAAGTTAAAGTACTGTCCCTCCTGGTACCAGCACTGCTGGTAGCAGGCGCAGCGAATGCGGCTGAAATTTATAACAAAGACGGCAACAAATTAGACCTGTACGGCAAAGTCGACGGTCTGCACTATTTCTCCGATGATAAAAGCGCTGACGGTGACCAAACCTATATGCGTATCGGCTTCAAAGGCGAAACCCAGGTTAACGACCAACTGACCGGTTACGGCCAGTGGGAATACCAGATTCAGGGTAACTCCGCAGAAAATGAAAACAACGCCTGGACCCGTGTGGCGTTTGCTGGTCTGAAATTTGCAGACGTGGGTTCATTCGACTACGGTCGTAACTACGGCGTAGTTTACGACGTAACGTCCTGGACCGACGTTCTGCCGGAATTCGGCGGCGACACCTACGGTTCTGACAACTTCATGCAGCAGCGTGGTAACGGCTTCGCGACCTACCGTAACACCGACTTCTTCGGTCTGGTTGATGGCCTGAACTTTGCCATTCAGTACCAGGGTAAAAACGGTAGCGTGAGTGGCGAAGACGATACCGGCAGAACTTTCACTGGCGTAACCAACAACGGTCGTGACGCGCTGCGCCAAAACGGCGACGGCGTTGGCGGATCTATCACTTATGATATCGGCGAAGGCTTCTCTCTGGGTACTGCAGTCACCAGTTCCAAACGTACCGACGAACAGAACCGTTTGAACTTCGGTACCGGCGACCGTGCTGAAACCTATACCGGTGGTATTAAATACGACGCCAACAACTTCTACTTTGCAACTCAGTACACTCAGACCTACAACGCAACGCGTGCAGGCTCCCTGGGTTGGGCTAACAAAGCACAGAACTTCGAAGCTGTTGCTCAGTACCAGTTCGACTTCGGTCTGCGTCCGTCCGTGGCTTACCTGCAGTCGAAAGGCAAAGACCTGGGCCGTGGCTATGGCGACCAGGACATCGTGAAATATGTTGATGTTGGCGCGACTTACTACTTCAACAAAAACATGTCCACCTATGTTGATTACAAAATCAACCTGCTGGATGACAATCAGTTCACCCGTGACGCAGGTATCGGTACCGATGATATCGTAGCGCTGGGTCTGGTTTACCAGTTCTAATCTGCATTTATTGTTATCAAAGGCCCTGCGGGGCCTTTTTTAATGCCGTTTTTCCGCCGTACAAACAATGATTTTTGGTGTACTCTTGCGCCCGTTCGCATGAGGATAATTACGTATGGAAATGAAATTTTATCGCGCAGCGCTGCTGACGGTGACGATTTTTTTTGTCGGGTGCGATGAAGCCCCGAAACCTGCTCAGACCACAGTACCTGCCACCGTTCTGGAAGGTAAAACCATGGGCACTTTCTGGCGGGTCAGTGCCGTTGGCGTCGATGCAAAACGCGCTGCAGAACTACAGGTGAAGATCCAGACTCAGCTCGATGCTGACGATCAGCTTCTCTCAACCTATAAAAACGACTCTGCGTTGATGCGCTTTAACTTATCGAATAGTTTGTCACCATGGCCGGTTAATGACGCGATGGCGGATATTGTGACCTTGGCGTTACGCATTGGCGCAAAAACTGATGGGGCCATGGATATCACCGTAGGACCGTTGGTTAATCTGTGGGGGTTTGGCCCGGATCAGCAACCGTTGCATATTCCCACTCAGGCGCAAATTGACGCCGCAAAAGCACAAACCGGACTTTCACATCTGAAGGTTGTTAATGAGGCACACCGGAACTACTTGCAGAAAGATCTGCCGGAGCTGTACGTGGATCTCTCAACCGTCGGTGAAGGTTATGCCGCCGATCATCTGGCCCGTTTGATGGAGCAGGAAGGGGTCGCCCGTTATCTGGTTTCCGTTGGCGGTGCGCTCAACAGCCGCGGTATGAATGCAGAAGGGCATCCGTGGCGAGTCGCGATTCAGAAACCGACCGATCGTGAAAACGCGGTACAGGCAATTGTCGACATTAACGGGCATGGCATTAGTACCTCCGGCAGCTACCGTAACTATTATGAGCTGAATGGCAAGCGTCTTTCCCATGTTATCGATCCGCAAACCGGTCGTCCGATTGAACACAACCTGGTGTCCGTGACAGTCATTGCGCCAACCGCGCTGGAAGCTGACGGCTGGGATACCGGATTGATGGTACTCGGTCCGGAAAAGGCCCAGGAGGTAGTGCGTCGGGAAGGGCTTGCGGTCTATATGATTATGAAAGAAGGTGAGGGATTTAAAACCTGGATGTCGCCGCAGTTTAAAAGCTTCCTGGTCAGCGAAAATAATTAAAAAGCAAGATTGCAGGTTTTTGTATCCAGCTATGGGGACACACTGACGCTAAGCGCTATGCTTAACAAAGGAGTCCATAATGAAAAATCGTTTACAGATAACTGATGATGACCGCTGGCAGTCCGTCGTGAATCGCGATGTCGATGCCGACGGTCAGTTTGTTTTCGCCGTTCAGACTACCGGCATTTTTTGCCGTCCGTCCTGTCGTGCAAAACATGCACTGCGCAAAAATGTCCGTTTCTTTGCCGATGCTCGTCAGGCGCTGGCTGCGGGTTTTCGCCCCTGTAAACGCTGCCAACCGGATAAAGACAGCGCGCAGCAGCATCGCATGGAGAAAATAGCCCATGCCTGCCAGTTACTGGAGCAAGAGTTACCACTTACGCTCGAGGAACTGTCGCGGCAGGTGGCGATGAGCCCGTATCACTTCCATCGCTTGTTCAAAGCCACGACGGGCATGACCCCGAAAGCGTGGCAGCAGTCCTGGCGCGCTCGCCGTCTGCGTGATGCCCTGGCGAAAGGCGTTCCGGTAACGCAGGCGATCCTCAACGCCGGATTCCCCGACAGTAGCAGCTACTACCGCAAAGCGGATGAGACTTTGGGCATGACCGCAAAGCAGTTTCGCAAAGGTGGCGACAACGTTTCTGTGCGCTATACCCTGGCAGATTGCGACCTGGGCCGTTGCCTGGTGGCGGAAAGCGAACGCGGGATCTGTGCGATCTTGCTTGGCGATGATGATGCCAGATTGGCTGCGGATCTGCATGAGCTGTTTCCCGCCGCTCAGGACGTACCTGCAGATGCCGAGTTTCAGCAGCGTGTGC
The DNA here is from genome assembly GCF_052950715.1 of Citrobacter sp. VF227. NCBI lineage: Bacteria > Pseudomonadati > Pseudomonadota > Gammaproteobacteria > Enterobacterales > Enterobacteriaceae > Citrobacter > Citrobacter sp. VF227. The sequence continues at coordinate 1,211,758 of NZ_JBRFVF010000001.1, read as the reverse complement.
GCGAAGTGATCGCCGCGATCAACTCGCGCGATACGCCGCTATCGTTACCACTGGATATCCGGGGAACTGCATTTCAGCAGCAGGTGTGGCAGGCGCTGCGGGCAATTCCGTGTGGTGAAACAGTCAGCTATCAACAACTGGCCAACGCCATCGGCAAACCGAAAGCGGTGCGTGCAGTGGCCAGTGCTTGTGGAGCCAATAAACTGGCGATAGTCATCCCGTGTCACCGCGTAATCCGTGGCGATGGCGCGCTTTCTGGCTATCGGTGGGGGATTGGGCGCAAGGCACAGTTACTACAGCGTGAAACGACGCGCGAGGAACCATAATGCTCGATCTCTTTGCGGATACGAAACCCTGGCAAGAACCGCTGGCGTCCGGTGCGGTTATTTTGCGACGTTTTGCTTTTGACCGCACACCGTCTTTACTGCAAGCAATAGCCGCTGTCGCCAGGCACTCGCCATTTCGCCAGATGGTGACGCCGGGCGGCTACACGATGTCGGTGGCAATGACCAACTGCGGCTATCTGGGCTGGACGACGGATCAACATGGCTACTTGTATTCACCCTGCGACCCGTTAACCGGCGTACACTGGCCGCCACTACCGGACGTCTTTGCTGACCTTTGCCAACAGGCGGCAACGGCGGCGGGCTATGCTGACTTTCAACCCGATGCCTGCCTTATCAACCGTTACACGCCAGGGTCAAAACTGTCATTACATCAGGATAAAGACGAGTCTGATCTGCGGGCACCGATTGTCTCGGTGTCGCTGGGGTTACCGGCTATCTTTCAATTTGGCGGCTTGCGCCGTAATGACCCCTTAAAGCGTTTGTTGCTTGAACATGGTGATGTGGTGGTATGGGGCGGCAATTCGCGGCTGTTTTATCATGGGATCCAGCCGCTTAAGACGGGGTATCATCCGTTGACCGGAGACTGTCGCTATAACCTGACGTTTCGCCAGGCAGGTAAAAAAGAATAAAAATAAGAATTATTATTGCTGTCAGCGAAGAGATGTTTAAACTGCGGGCTGTTATTACTTGCCCGGGTTGTTCGCATGGAACTTTTACTTCTTGTCTGGCGGCAGTATCGCTGGCCATTTATCAGCGTCATGGCGCTCAGCCTCGCCAGCGCCGCGTTGGGGATTGGGCTGATTGCGTTTATCAACCAGCGTCTGATTGAAACGGTCGACACCACGCTGATGGTGCTACCGGAGTTTCTTGGCCTGCTGCTGTTACTGATGGTCGTCACCCTCGGTTCACAGTTGGCACTCACCACGCTGGGCCACCACTTTGTCTATCGTCTGCGCAGTGAATTTATCAAACGTATTCTTGATACCCACGTCGAACGCATCGAACAACTTGGCAGCGCCTCGCTGCTGGCCGGATTAACCAGCGACATCCGCAACATCACCATTGCCTTTGTCCGCCTGCCTGAACTGGTGCAGGGGATTATCCTGACCGTCGGGTCTGCGGCGTATCTGGCGATGTTGTCGACTAAAATGTTGCTGGTGACGGCTATCTGGATGGCACTCACCATCTGGGGCGGATTTGTGCTGGTGGCGCGAGTGTATAAACACATGGCGACCCTGCGTGAAACCGAAGACAAACTGTACAACGATTATCAGACGGTACTGGAAGGGCGCAAGGAGCTGACGCTCAACCGTGAGCGTGCCGAGCATATCTTTAATCAGATGTACGTCCCGGATGCCAAAGAGTACCGTCACCATATTATTCGTGCCGATACTTTCCACCTGAGCGCGGTCAACTGGTCGAACATTATGATGCTGGGCGCCATTGGCCTGGTGTTCTGGATGGCCAACAGTCTGGGCTGGGCGGATACCGCCGTGGCGGCGACCTATTCTCTGACGCTGTTATTCCTGCGCACGCCGCTGCTCTCTGCCGTTGGCGCGCTACCGACGCTGCTCACTGCGCAGGTGGCCTTCAACAAGTTGAATAAGTTCGACCTGGCACCCTTTAAGGCCGAATTCCCGCGACCAAATGCGTTTCCGAACTGGCAAACGCTGGAGTTGCGTAACGTGGTTTTCCACTATCAGGATAACGCCTTCTCCGTTGGACCAGTGAATCTGACGATTCATCGCGGTGAACTGATCTTTCTTATTGGCGGTAATGGTAGCGGGAAGTCTACGCTGGCGATGTTACTGACCGGGCTTTACCAGCCGCAGTCAGGCGAGATATTGCTTGATGGCAAAACGGTTGCCGTTGAAAAGCCGGAAGACTATCGCAAGCTGTTCTCCGCCGTATTTACCGACGTCTGGCTATTCGACAAACTGCTGGGGCCGGAAGGTAAAGAAGCCAATCCGCAGCTGGTGGCGAAGTGGCTGGAATATCTGAAAATGGGACACAAGCTGGAGCTGAGCGAGGGGCGCATCCTCAATCTGAAGCTGTCGAAGGGGCAGAAGAAACGCGTGGCGCTACTGCTGGCTCTGGCGGAGGAGCGCGATATCATTTTGCTGGATGAATGGGCTGCGGATCAGGATCCCCATTTCCGTCGTGACTTCTATCAGGTCCTGTTACCTTTGATGCAAGAAATGGGCAAAACTATTTTCGCCATCAGCCACGACGATCACTATTTTATTCATGCCGACAGGCTGCTGGAAATGCGTAATGGACAGCTCAATGAACTGCTGGGCGATGAGCGTGATGCCGCCTCGCGTGATGCTGTGGCTCGCACCGCATAATCTCACGTGCCGCCGGTTTTTTATCCGTCTGGCGGCGCTGTTTGTTGTTATTTATATAAATCAGCATCATGATTAATGATATTTCATATCATGGATTTATGATTAATGTCCGTTACAAACAAAAATAGCGCCAGACTGCGTGATGAAGAGCGTGCGCGTCTTATCTGGTTGCTGACCACTGATAAAGCCATTGTTTCAACACTGTTGGGCAAGCTTACCCTGGCTGAGCAATATGACGTCGGTACGTTAGCCGACGATATTGCTGAGGTAGGGGCGCTGGTTGCCCATCTGCCGCCGCCCGATTTAGCCGATACCCTCGAAGCATTACCTTCAGAAGAGCGTCACGCCTTGTGGCGACTGGTCGAAAGTGAAAAGCGTGGTAACGTCTTGCTTGAGGCGTCAGAAAACGTCTGGGACGACCTGATCGATGAGATGAGCGACCGCGAAATACTGGACGCGCTGCAATATCTCGATATCGACGAACAGATTTATCTGGTGCAGCATCTCCCGCGTAACCTCACTGGACGACTGCTGGCGACGTTACCGGCCGAAGAGCGGGCGCGTGTCCGCCAGGTAATGCATTACGAGAAGAATCGCGTCGGCGCGATTATGGAGTTCGAAGTCATCACCGTGCGTCCGGACGTGACGCTGGAAGTGGTGCAACGCTACCTGCGACGGTTGGGCAAAATGCCGGAGAACACCGATAAACTCTTCGTGACCGATCGCAATAAAGTGCTGGTTGGCGAACTGACGTTAACCTGCATTCTGCTTAATGATGTGCAACGCAAAGTCAGCGAGGTGATGGAAGATGACCCGCTCACCTTTTCTCCGGACGATATCGCTGAAAACGCTGCACGTACCTTCGAACGTGACGACCTGGTCAGTGCCGCGGTCGTTGACCCTTCAGGCAAGCTGATGGGCCGCTTAACCATCGATGAGATCGTCGATGTGGTCTATGAAGAAACTGATACCGATTTGCGTCGAATGGGGGGCTTAAGCGCCGGAGAGGACGTGTTTGCGCCCGTTACCAAAGCGGTAAAAACGCGTTGGGCGTGGCTGGCCGTTAACCTCTGTACCGCCTTCATCGCCTCGCGGGTGATCGACGGTTTTGAACACACGATTTCGCAACTGGTGGCGCTGGCCTCACTGATGCCAATTGTGGCGGGAATTGGCGGCAATACCGGGAATCAAACCATCACCATGATCGTTCGTGCGCTGGCGCTACAAAATATTCAACCGGGGAACCTGACGTTTTTGATCCTGCGTGAAATGGGCGTGGCGGTGATTAATGGCCTCGTATGGGGCGGAATTATGGGCGGTATTACCTGGTGGCTGTATGATGACATGGCGCTCGGCGGCGTGATGACCCTGGCGATGATGCTTAATTTGTTGATGGCAGCATTAATGGGGGTCATCATTCCGATGACGATGGTGAAGCTCGGGCGTGACCCGGCGGTCGGCTCGAGCGTGATGATTACGGCTATCACCGATACCGGGGGATTCTTTATTTTTCTCGGTCTGGCAACGCTGTTTCTGATGTAGCCGCGCGTTTGCCTCTGACGATACGCGGCAGAATGAGCATTGCCATTACGCCGGCAACCACGCCAATAGCCAGGTTGCCGGTCGACACCGTCGCGGCGACGGTCAGTAGCATCACCAGCGTTTCAGTCACAGGGAGTTTCGCCAGTGTGGTGGGTTGAATGCTATGCCAGCTGAAGGTTTTCACCGCCACAATCACCATAATCCCCGCCAGCACCGACATGGGTATTTTCGCCATCACTTCGCTTAACGCGGTAACCAACAGCAGCAAGACCAGCCCGGCGGCAAACGTCGAGACGCGACTGCGTCCTTTGCCCATCTCGACGTTAACGATGGTTTGACCAATCATCGCGCACCCGGCAATGCCGCCATAACATCCGGCCAGAATATTGGCGATCCCAAGCCCGGCGCTCTCGCGATTCTTATTCGACGGCGTAACCGTCAGGTCATCCACCAGGCGGGCGGTTAACAGCGACTCCATCAAACCAACAAAAGCGATGCTTAGCGCACAGGGCCAGATAATCGCCAGCGTTTGCAGGTTGAGCGGTACGAGTAACTGCGTTAATCCCGGCAGTCCGCCGCTCATTGAACCTTCGTCACCGACGGTCGGCAACAGTTGCCCGCTGGTGACAGTGAACACCGTCAGCAGCACGATGGCGATAAGCGGCGCGGGAATGGCTTTAATAAAACGCGGAACCCACAGCACAATCAGCAGGGTCAGAATAAACAGCCCCCAGATTAGCGGGCTTTTGCCCCAGAAATGCGGGACCTGAGCAAAGAAAATCAAAATTCCCAGCGCGTTGACGAACCCGGTCATGACGGCCCCAGGGATGAAACGCATCAGACGCGCCATGCCCAGCACGCCAAACAGGATCTGAATAATTCCGGCCAGCACTACCGCAGGCAGGATGTACTGCACTCCGTGTTGATGCACCATCGGGCCAATGACCAGCGCAACCGATCCTGCAGCGGCGGTAACCATTGCCGGACGCCCACCTAAAAATGACATTGCCAGGCACAATACAACCGAGGCGATCAGACTGACTTTCGGATCGACGCCAGCAATAACGGAAAAAGAGATCACTTCCGGGATCAGTGCCAGGGCGGTGACCACACCAGCCAGCGTTTCGCGAACCAGCAGACGGGGTTGGCGCAGCACACCGCGCGTCGTGTGTTCTGCCACTGTTGCAGAGGAGGTGTGAGATGCAGACATAATTACTCTGAGATCAAAATGGCCTGATACAGCAGACCGACAGGCATCCATGCGGTGAATAGCAAAGCGCAGCATAGTACCCGTCTGAGGGGGCGGTTTCCAGAAATGATTGTCAATAACCCTATAAAATACCAACGTATTGATAACATTTTTAAAAATTAAATATAATTTATAAACAATATTTAATTATTTTTACTTAAGTGTTACCGTTGATGCCGCTCGATTTTCACCTGCATAAAAAGCAAAAAGCGATACTAAAAGTAAGGCATTAACATTATGAAAAAAGTGACTGCCATGCTCTTCACCATGGCCGTAGGACTGAATGTTGTCTCAATGGCGGCAAAAGCGAAAGCGGCGGAAGAGCAGGAAACGGACGTGCTGTTGATTGGCGGCGGCATCATGAGCGCCACGCTGGGAACCTATTTACAGGAGCTGGAGCCGCAATGGTCAATGACCATGGTTGAGCGACTGGACGGGGTAGCGCAGGAAAGCTCAAACGGCTGGAATAACGCCGGAACGGGCCACTCGGCACTGATGGAGCTGAACTACACACCGAAAAAGGCCGACGGTAGCATCAGCATTGAAAAGGCAGTCGAAATTAACGAAGCCTTCCAGATTTCCCGCCAGTTTTGGGCTCATCAGGTCAATAATGGCGTAATGCATGAACCTCGCTCATTTATCACCACCGTTCCGCATATGAGTTTTGTCTGGGGTGACGAGAACGTCAACTTCCTGCGTGCCCGTTACGCTGCACTGCAACAGAGCACGTTATTCCGCGGTATGCGTTATTCTGAAGATCACGCGCAGATTAAAGAGTGGGCGCCGCTGGTCATGGAAGGTCGCGATCCAAAACAAAAAGTTGCGGCAACGCGTACCGAGATTGGTACTGACGTGAACTACGGCGAAATCACGCGCCAGCTGATTGCCTCGTTACAGAAAAAACCTAACTTCGCGTTGCAGCTAAGCACTGAGGTGCGTGGCTTTAAGCGTAATGCTGACAATAGCTGGACCGTGACGGTCGCCGATCTGAAAAATAACGAAGCGGAACACGATATTAAGGCGAAGTTTGTCTTTATCGGTGCCGGTGGTGCTGCCCTGAAGCTGTTGCAGGAAACCGACATTCCGGAAGCGAAAGGCTATGCCGGATTCCCGGTGGGCGGGCAGTTCCTGGTTGCGGATAATCCGGACGTGGTCAATCGCCATCTGGCGAAAGTGTACGGTCAGGCCTCCGTTGGTGCGCCGCCGATGTCCGTGCCGCACATCGATACTCGTATCCTCGATGGTAAACGTGTGGTGCTGTTTGGGCCATTCGCAACATTCTCCACCAAGTTCCTGAAAAACGGTTCCTTGTGGGATCTGCTTAGCTCGACGACTACTTCGAACTTTATGCCGATGGTTAACGTGGGTCTGGATAACTTCGATCTGGTGAAATATCTGCTAAGCCAGGTGATGCTCAGCGACGATGACCGTTTTGCCGCGCTGCAAGAGTACTATCCGCAGGCGAAAAAAGAAGACTGGCGTTTATGGCAGGCAGGCCAGCGTGTGCAGATTATCAAAAGTGATGCGGAGAAGGGCGGCGTTCTGCGCCTGGGTACCGAAGTGGTCAGCGATAAAGAGGGCACCATTGCTGCGCTGCTGGGGGCTTCTCCGGGGGCGTCAACCGCCGCGCCGATCATGCTGCATCTGATGGAAAAAGTGTTTAAAGATAAAGTGGCCAGTCCCGAGTGGCAGGCGAAGCTGAAAACCATTATTCCGTCCTATGGCACGAAGCTGAACGGTAATGTTGAGGCTACGGAACAAGAGCTGCAGTACACCAGTGACGTTCTGGGGCTGAAGTATGATAAGCCGCAGGTCGCTGACGAAGCGCCGAAACCACAGCTCAAACCTCAGGCACAACAGCAGCCTGAGCAAAAAGCTGTCGCGGATATCGCGCTGTAAATAAAATGCCGGATGAGGCGCTACGCCGCCATCCGGCATATTCTCACTTATCGCGCGACTGCGTCCTGAATTTTATCTTCCGCTTTCCAGATGCGGTATTTCACGTCCACGTTTTCCGGGGTGTAGACCACAATCGGCAACTTGCTGTTGTAACGCAGCATACCGTCATCACCCAGATACGCGGTGATGAATTTCTTCTCTTTCTTACCGTCCGGGCAAGCCATCATGGTTGAGACCGGAGACGTAACTTTGTCAAAGACATAGTAGTCATATCCCCAACCTTCCAGCGTTTTGCTGTCCAGTTCTCCGCCCAGGCGGTGTTGGTTGCAGTCAACTTCCAGTGTTTGTCCGATCAGTAGTTCTACTTTGAGAGTAGATTCATCTTTCTCAGGAGTAAGTTGGATAACCTGGCGTTTCATACCCTTTTCCGCTTTAGGATAGGGGGCGACTTTTTCCAGCGGCTGAGCGCTGGTATCGTTACTGGCAGCCCACGCAGAGGTACTGGCAAATGCGGCGAAAAGTACGGCAGGGACAATTGTCTTCATCTTATTGTTCACAGTGTTTCCTTTCTTCTGTCTTATGAACGAGTCTGGATCAGGTTAACATATTTACATAATCTATTAATCTGTATTTACTTATATTTAAGGTGAATTAAATAGTATTTACCTGTCTCTATAGCGATATATTCCAGGATTTATCCTAATGTTGAGATTTTCAGCTTTTTGCGAAATTCGTTATATATGTGTTTATATAACTCATTGAAATGTGAGCAAAAGCGCATTTTTTCCCGCCAACTCAACACTCCTTTGATCCGGCAACAGCATTTACCCCGATTGGGGTATGCTCCTCTAACACATCCTGAAATATCTTACGGCTAAAAATAATTACTCATAAATAGTGCAGTTTTTTATGTCGTTCAACCCGTCGAGGGAGAGCGTCATTATGGAAGGACAATGTCATGGTTGATTTATCCCGTCGAGGTATGTTGACAGGCAGTTGGCGAAATGCCAACGCGGGGATCCGTCCGCCATGGAGCAAGGAAGACTCCCACTTTCTGGCCCATTGCCTCCGTTGTGACGCCTGCATCCAGGCGTGTGAAACCGACATCCTGCAGCGAGGCCAGGGTGGTTACCCGAGCGTAAATTTCAAACACGGCGAGTGCAGCTTTTGTTATGCCTGCGCAGAAGCCTGTCCCGAATCACTTTTTCTTCCGCGCCACACCAGGGCATGGGATCTGAATTTTACTATCGGGGAAAACTGTCTCGCACACCAGTCCGTTGAATGTCATCGCTGTCAGGATAGCTGTGAACCCATGGCCATAACCTTTCGTCCCACGCTGTCCGGCATTTATCAGCCGCAGCTCGACAATCAGGACTGTAACGGATGTGGCGCATGTGTCGCTATCTGCCCGGTATCAGCCATTAACGCGGAGTACAACCATGGACAATAACTGGCAGGTCTGCAGCCTGGTCGTTCAGGCCAAAAGCCAGCATATCAATGATATCGCCTCACAGTTACGTTCCTTTCCCGGTTGCGAAGTTGCCCTCAGCGATATGGAAAGCGGTCAACTGATCGTGGTGGTGGAAGCTGAACACAGCGAAACGTTAATGAAAACTATTGAGTCAGTGCGCAACGTTGCGGGCGTACTGGCGGTGTCGCTGGTTTATCACCAGCAGGATGAGCAAGGTGAGGAAACACCATGAAACTCAGTCGTCGTAGCTTTATGAAAGCTAACGCCGTTGCGGCCGCTGCGGCGGCTGCCGGGTTAAGCGTGCCGGGCGTAGCCCGTGCGGTAGCCGGTCAGCAAGAGGCCATTAAATGGGATAAAGCCCCGTGCCGTTTTTGCGGGACGGGCTGTGGCGTATTGGTCGGGACGCAGCAAGGGCGTGTTGTGGCATGCCAGGGCGACCCGGATGCGCCGGTTAACCGTGGGCTTAATTGTATCAAAGGTTACTTCCTGCCGAAAATCATGTACGGAAAAGACCGTTTAACGCAGCCGATGCTGCGCATGAAGGACGGGAAGTATCACAAAGAGGGCGAGTTCACCCCGATTAGCTGGGACCAGGCTTTTGACGTGATGGAAGAGAAATTCAAAACGTCCATGAAAGAGAAAGGCCCGGAGTCTATCGGTATGTTCGGCTCTGGTCAGTGGACGATTTGGGAAGGTTATGCTGCGGCTAAATTGTTCAAAGCGGGTTTCCGTTCCAATAACATTGACCCGAACGCGCGTCACTGCATGGCGTCAGCGGTAGTCGGCTTTATGCGTACCTTCGGTATGGATGAGCCGATGGGCTGCTATGACGATATCGAGCATGCTGACGCTTTCGTCCTGTGGGGCGCGAATATGGCGGAAATGCATCCGATCCTGTGGTCGCGCATCACCAACCGTCGTTTGTCCGACCCTAACGTTAACGTCGCGGTTCTTTCCACCTTCCAGCACCGCAGCTTTGAGCTGGCGGACAACGGTATGGTCTTCACGCCGCAAACCGATCTGGTGATCCTCAACTACATCGCGAACTACATTATTCAAAACAATGCGATAAATCAGGATTTCTTTAGTAAGCACGTTAACGTGCGTAAAGGCGTAACGGATATCGGCTACGGTCTGCGTCCTACCCATCCGCTGGAAAAAGCGGCGAAAAATCCGGGTTCCGATGCCTCTGAACCGATGAGCTTTGAGGACTACAAAGCTTTCGTTGCCGAGTACACACTCGATAAAACCGCCGAAATGACCGGCGTCCCGAAAGATCAACTGGAACAGTTAGCTCAGCTGTATGCCGATCCGAAGAAAAAAGTCATCTCCTACTGGACGATGGGCTTCAACCAGCATACCCGCGGCGTGTGGGCCAACAACCTGGTCTACAACCTGCACCTGCTGACCGGCAAAATCTCCCAGCCAGGCTGTGGTCCGTTCTCGTTGACCGGCCAGCCTTCCGCCTGCGGTACTGCGCGTGAAGTCGGTACGTTCTCTCACCGTTTGCCTGCGGACATGGTGGTAACGAATGAAAAACACCGCGATATCTGCGAGAAGCACTGGAATATACCGGCGGGGACAATTCCGGCGAAAGTCGGCCTGCATGCCGTGGCGCAAGACCGTGCGCTGAAAGACGGCAAGCTCAATGTCTACTGGACGATGTGTACCAACAACATGCAGGCTGGTCCGAACATCAACGAAGAACGTATGCCGGGCTGGCGCGATCCGCGCAACTTCATCATTGTCTCCGATCCGTATCCGACGGTCAGCGCCCTGTCTGCTGACCTGATCCTGCCGACCGCAATGTGGGTAGAAAAAGAAGGCGCCTACGGTAACGCGGAACGCCGTACACAATTCTGGCGTCAGCAGATTAAAGCGCCGGGCGAATCGAAATCGGATCTGTGGCAACTGGTGCAGTTCTCTCGTCGCTTCAAAACAGAAGAAGTGTGGCCGGAAGAGCTGCTGGCGCAGAAACCGGAACTCCGCGGCAAAACGCTGTATGACGTTCTGTTTGCCACGCCTGCAGTGACGAAATTCCCGGTGGCTGAACTGGCTGACGATCAGCTCAACGATGAGTCCCGTGAGCTGGGCTTCTATCTGCAAAAAGGACTGTTCGAAGAGTACGCATGGTTTGGTCGCGGTCATGGGCACGACCTTGCGCCATTTGACGATTATCACAAAGCGCGCGGCTTACGCTGGCCGGTCGTTGAGGGTAAAGAAACCCAGTGGCGTTACAGCGAGGGCAACGACCCTTATGTAAAAGCGGGCGAAAGCTATAAGTTCTACGGTAAGCCGGACGGCAAAGCGGTCATCTTCGCGCTGCCGTTTGAACCTGCTGCTGAAGCGCCGGATAAAGAATACGACCTGTGGCTGTCTACCGGACGTGTGCTGGAACACTGGCATACCGGCAGCATGACACGCCGTGTGCCTGAACTGCACCGCGCTTTCCCGGAAGCCGTGCTGTTTATCCACCCGCTGGATGCAAAAGCGCGCGATCTGCGCCGTGGCGATAAAGTCAAAGTGGTTTCCCGTCGTGGCGAAGTGATTTCGATAGTTGAAACACGCGGTCGTAACCGTCCGCCGCAGGGGCTGGTGTACATGCCGTTCTTCGATGCCGCACAGCTGGTGAACAACCTGACGCTGGATGCGACAGATCCGCTCTCCAAAGAGACGGATTTCAAGAAGTGCGCCGTGAAACTGGCGAAGGTGTAACGCGTTATGTCCCGGTCAGCTAAACCCCAAAATGGCCGCCGCCGCTTTCTGCGCGATATGGTTCGTGCTGCGGGTGGGCTGGCCGTCGTTGGCGTGGCGCTGGGGTTGCAACAGCAAACCGCACGAGCAACCGGCGTGCGGTTGCGCCCGCCCGGCGCACTGAGCGAGGAGGCGTTCGCCAGCGCCTGCGTGCGCTGCGGACAGTGCGTTCAGGCCTGCCCGTATGACACGTTGAAGTTGGCGACGCTGGCCTCCGGGCTGGCAGCGGGTACGCCGTATTTTGTCGCTCGTGAGATTCCCTGCGAAATGTGTGAGGACATTCCGTGCGCCAAAGTCTGCCCCAGCGGCGCATTGGACAGGGAAATTGCATCCATAGACGATTCACGTATGGGGCTGGCAGTTCTGCTGGATCACGAAAACTGCCTCAACTATCAGGGGTTACGCTGTGACGTTTGTTATCGCGAGTGCCCGAAAATTGATGAGGCTATCACCCTTGAGCTGGACCGCAACATGCGTACCGGCAAGCACGCGCGGTTTATTCCTACCGTGCACAGCGATGCCTGTACCGGCTGCGGGAAATGCGAAAAAGTCTGCGTACTGGAGCAGCCTGCAATAAAAGTGTTGCCGCTGTCGCTGGCGAAAGGGGAGTTAGGACACCATTACCGCTTCGGTTGGCTGGAGGGGAACAATGGCAAATCGTAAACGTGATGCCGGGCGTGAAGCGCAGGCGAAAAAAGGATGGTGGATGAGCCACCGCTGGCTGGTGCTGCGTCGTCTGAGCCAGTTTTTGATCCTGGCGATGTTCCTCAGCGGCCCGTGGCTTGGCGTGTGGATTCTGCATGGCAATTACAGTAGCAGCCTGTTGCTGGATTCCATTCCGTTCACCGACCCACTGATCACCCTGCAAAGCCTGGCCAGCGGACATCTGCCGGCGACGGTGGCGTTAACGGGCGCCATCATCATCACGGTGCTGTATGCCCTGGCGGGTAAGCGACTGTTTTGCAGTTGGGTTTGCCCAATGAACCCGGTTACCGATTTAGCCAGTTGGCTGCGCAGAAGGTTTGACCTGAATCAGTCCGCGACCCTACCGCGCCATATACGGTACGTCCTGCTGGTGGTCATTCTGGTCGGTTCAGCGCTGACTGGTACGCTGCTGTGGGAGTGGATAAACCCGGTTTCTCTGCTGGGACGCAGCCTGGTAATGGGATTCGGTAGCGGAGCGTTGCTGATCCTCGCGCTGTTTTTATTTGATTTACTGGTCGTTGAACACGGCTGGTGCGGGCATCTCTGCCCACTGGGTGCGCTGTATAGCGTAGTGGGAAGTAAAGGTGCATTAACCGTCTCAGCAAAAGAACGTAACAGATGTAACCGCTGTATGGATTGTTTTCATGTTTGCCCGGAACCGCATGTGCTACGTGCGCCGGTGCTGGATGAGCAAAGTCCGGTGCAGGTAACCAGTCGCGATTGCATGGCCTGCGGTCGCTGTGTGGATGTCTGTTCTGAGGATGTTTTTACAATAACAACACGATGGAGTTCGGGAGCGAAATCATGAAAAGCCATGACCTGATTAAAGCGCTGAGTCAATGGATGGCCGCGCTGGCCTTGCTAGTCAGTGGGGCAGTTTGGGCTGCAAATGGAGTGGATCTGAGCCAGTCACCGGAAGTCTCAGGAACGCAGGAAGGGGCGATTCGCATGCCGAAAGAGCAAGTGCGTATGCCGCTGAACTATGTGAATCAGCCGCCGATGATTCCGCACAGCGTTGAAGGATATCAGGTGACGACTAACACTAACCGCTGCCTGCAATGCCACGGTGTGGAAAGCTATCGCACCACCGGTGCGCTGCGCGTCAGTCCTACGCACTTTATGGATAGCGACGGCAAGGTATTGGCTGAAGTCGCGCCGCGTCGTTATTTCTGTCTGCAATGTCACGTTCCGCAGGCTGACGCTGCGCCGATTGTTGAAAATACCTTCACCCCCTCGAAAGGTTACGGGAAATAAGAGGTCATTATGGAAAATTCTAACCGTAAACCAGGCTGGATTAAGCGCGTCTGGCAATGGTGGCGTCGCCCCAGCCGTCTGGCGCTCGGCACGCTGTTGTTAATCGGCTTTGTGGGCGGCATTATTTTCTGGGGCGGCTTTAATACCGGTATGGAAAAGGCCAATACAGAAGAGTTCTGCATTAGCTGTCACGAAATGCGCAATACGGTGTACCAGGAATACATGGAAACCGTACACTACAACAACCGTAGTGGTGTGCGAGCGACTTGCCCTGATTGCCATGTCCCACACGAGTGGGGTCCAAAAATGATCCGTAAGATCAAGGCCAGTAAAGAGCTGTACGCGAAAGCACTGGGGTTAATAGATACACCGCAGAAATTTGAAGATCATCGTTTAACGATGGCGCAAAATGAGTGGCGGCGTATGAAAGATAACAATTCGCAAGAGTGTCGAAACTGTCACAACTTCGAGTTTATGGATTTAACCGCCCAGAAAGGCGTAGCGGCCAAAATGCACGACCAGGCCGTGAAAGACGGGCAAACCTGTATTGACTGCCATAAAGGGATAGCGCACAAACTGCCTGATATGCGCGAAGTCAAACCGGGCTTTTAACAGGATGTAGATAACCAGGTATGCTTGAAGCCAGAGAATTACTTTGCGAGCGGGATGACAGAATACTTTTCAGTGAGTTGTCATTTCGCGTCAACGCAGGGGAATGGGTACAAATTACCGGCAGCAACGGCGCAGGGAAAACCACTCTTCTGCGGTTGCTTACCGGGCTGGCGCGTCCCGATGCAGGGGAGGTTTGCTGGCAAGAGCAACCGTTGCATCATGTGCGGGATAGCTACCACCAACAATTGTTGTGGATCGGACATCAGCCGGGGATAAAAACCCGGCTTTCGGCGTTGGAGAACCTGCGTTTCTTCCACCACGACGGCGACATCGCACAGTGTCTGGCGGCGCTGGCGCAGGCGGGGCTTGCCGGATATGAAGATATTCCGGTGAACCAACTCTCCGCCGGACAACAGCGGCGCGTGGCGCTGGCCCGTTTGTGGCTGACTCGCGCCCGGTTGTGGATCCTCGATGAGCCCTTTACCGCCATTGATGTGAACGGCGTTGAGCGACTGACTCAGCGTATGGCGCAGCATACGGAGCAGGGGGGTATTGTTATTCTCACTACCCACCAACCGCTCAATGTCGAAACCGATAAAGTGCGACGTATTGCGCTGACCAGCGAGAGGACAACGCAATGATGTGGCGAATCTTCCGTTTAGAACTGCAAGTTGCGTTTCGTCATAGTGCGGAAATCGCCAATCCTTTATGGTTCTTCCTGATTGTTATCACGTTGTTCCCTTTGAGCATCGGTCCGGAGCCGCAGCTGCTGGCGCGCATTGCGCCGGGCATCATCTGGGTTGCGGCACTGCTGGCGTCGTTGCTGGCGCTGGAACGGTTGTTTCGTGATGACTTACAGGATGGCAGCCTTGAGCAACTGATGCTGCTGCCGCTGCCGCTGCCGGCAGTAGTTCTGGCGAAGGTGATGGCGCACTGGGTTGTGACCGGTTTGCCGTTGCTCATCCTCTCGCCGTTAGTCGCTCTGTTGCTGGGCATGGATATGTACGGCTGGAAAATTATGGCGTTGACCTTATTACTTGGGACGCCAACGCTGGGCTTTCTCGGCGCACCGGGTGTGGGGTTGACGGTAGGCTTAAAGCGCGGCGGTGTGTTGTTGAGCGTGCTGGTTCTCCCGCTCACCATCCCCTTACTGATTTTTGCGACCGCCGCGATGGATGCGGCTTCCATGCACTTACCGGTTGAAGGGTACATGGCGATTTTGGGCGCGTTGCTGGTAGGCAGCGCCACGCTAAGCCCGTTTGCCACGGCTGCGGCGTTACGGATAAGCGTGCAATAGCGCAGATTAGATGTGCAGGCCGGGCAAGACGCTCAGGCAAAACGGATATTAATTATGGAGTCTGGTGACTGAACTATGTGGAAAACACTTCATCAATTGGCGATGCCCCCTCGGCTCTATCAGATCTGTGGCTGGTTTATTCCGTGGCTGGCGATTGCCAGCGCGGTGGTACTGATTACAGGCTTGATCTGGGGCTTTGGTTTCGCGCCTGCAGATTATCAACAGGGGCAGAGCTATCGCATTATTTATCTGCACGTTCCGGCGGCAATATGGTCGATGGGAATTTACGCATCAATGGCTGTTGCCGCGTTTGTCGGCCTGGTCTGGCAGATGAAAATGGCCAATCTGGCGTTGGCTGCGATGGCGCCCATTGGTGCAGTGTTCACCTTTATTGCGCTGGTGACGGGTTCCGCATGGGGCAAACCGATGTGGGGAACCTGGTGGGTCTGGGATGCCCGACTCACCTCTGAACTGGTACTGCTGTTTCTCTACGTTGGCGCCATTGCGCTGTGGCATGCGTTTGATGACCGCCGCCTGGCGGGGCGTGCTGCCGGCATTCTGGTGCTGATTGGCGTGGTCAACTTACCGATAATTCACTACTCGGTTGAGTGGTGGAATACGCTGCATCAGGGGTCAACCCGCATGCAGCAGAGCATCGATCCGGCAATGCGCGCGCCGCTGCGTCTGGCTATCGTCGGCTACCTGTTACTGTTTGTCACGCTGGCGCTGATGCGCATGCGTAACCTGATTTTGATGATGGAAAAACGCCGCCCCTGGGTGAGCGAACTGATCTTAAAAAGAGGCCGCCAATGACCCCTGCATTTGCATCATGGAGTGATTTTTTCGCGATGGGCGGTTACGCCTTGTATGTCTGGCTGGCTGTCGCCATGACCCTTATTCCTCTGGTGGCGCTGGTGCTGCATTCTGCATTACAGCATCGCGCAATCTTACGCGGTGTGGCGCAGCAGCGGGCGAGAGAAGCGCGTATGCGTGCGGCGCAAGTGCAACGGGAGGCGGCGTGAATATTCGACGTAAAAATCGGCTATGGATAGCCTGTGCGGTGCTTGCTGGTCTGGCTTTGACCATTTCGCTGGTGCTCTATGCGCTGCGTTCCAATATCGATCTGTTCTATACGCCGGGAGAGATACTCTACGGTAAGCGTGAAACCCAGCAGATGCCTGAAGTCGGTCAGCGCCTGCGCGTGGGCGGTATGGTTATGCCCGGCAGCGTAAAGCGCGATCCGCAGTCATTGAAAGTGAATTTCAGCATCTATGACGCCGAAGGTGTGGTGGATGTAACCTATGAAGGTATTCTGCCGGACCTGTTCCGTGAAGGGCAGGGCGTCGTCGTTCAGGGCGAGCTGGACGGGGGAAATCATGTGCAGGCCAAAGAGGTTCTGGCCAAACATGATGAAAACTACACCCCGCCGGAAGTCGAAAAAGCGATGCAGGAAAACCATCGTCGTCCGGAAAGTGTTTATAAGGATAAAACGTCATGATGCCTGAAATTGGCAACGCGCTGTTATGCCTTGCGCTTGGCGTTGCATTACTGCTGTCGGTCTATCCGCTTTGGGGCGTAGCGCGCGGCGATGTACGGATGATGGCTTCCGCGCGGCCCTTTGCCTGGGTGTTATTTATCTGTGTGATGGGGGCGTTCCTGATTCTGGTCAACGCCTTCGTGGTTAATGACTTTACCGTCACCTACGTCGCAAGCAACTCCAATACCCAGCTTCCGGTCTGGTATCGGGTGGCGGCGACGTGGGGCGCGCATGAGGGCTCGCTGCTGCTGTGGGTGCTGCTGATGAGTGGCTGGACGTTCGCCGTCGCGGCGTTCAGCCAGCGCATGCCGCTGGATATCGTCGCCCGCGTGTTGGCGGTGATGGGGATGGTCAGCGTCGGCTTCCTGTTGTTTATCCTGTTTACCTCCAACCCGTTTGCCCGTACGCTGCCTAACTTTCCTATTGAAGGGCGCGATCTGAACCCGCTGTTGCAGGATCCGGGGCTTATTTTCCACCCGCCGTTGCTGTACATGGGGTATGTCGGTTTCTCCGTGGCATTTGCTTTTGCCATTGCCGCGTTGATGAGTGGACGACTGGACAGCACCTTCGCCCGTTTTTCGCGTCCGTGGACGCTGGCGGCGTGGGTCTTTTTGACGCTGGGCATTGTGCTCGGTTCTGCCTGGGCCTATTACGAGCTGGGTTGGGGCGGCTGGTGGTTCTGGGATCCGGTCGAAAACGCCTCGTTTATGCCATGGCTGGTGGGAACGGCGCTGATGCACTCGTTGTCGGTGACAGAACAGCGCGCCAGCTTTAAAGCATGGACACTGCTGCTGTCAATCTGCGCCTTCTCGCTTTGCCTGTTAGGAACTTTCCTTGTGCGCTCTGGCGTGTTGGTGTCGGTGCATGCCTTCGCCTCCGATCCGTCGCGCGGTATGTTCATTCTGGCCTTCATGGTGCTGGTGATTGGTGGCTCCCTGCTGCTGTTTGCCGTGCGCGGTCACAAGGTTCGCTCGCGGGTTAATAACGCACTGTGGTCACGTGAATCGCTGCTGCTGGGGAATAACGTTCTGCTGATTGCCGCCATGCTGGTGGTGCTACTGGGCACATTGCTGCCGCTGGTGCACAAACAGCTCGGGTTGGGCAGTATTTCGATTGGCGAGCCGTTCTTCAACACAATGTTCACCTGGCTAATGGCGCCGTTCGCGCTGTTGCTGGGGATTGGACCATTAGTGCGCTGGGGGCGTGACCGACCGCGTAAGCTGAAAACACTATTGCTTGTCGCGTTTGTCACCACGCTTGTCCTGTCGCTGCTGCTGCCGTGGCTGTTTGAGGATCGCATTGCGGCGATGACCGTCGTGGGCCTGGCGATGGCGTGCTGGATTTTTGTACTGGCGATGGCCGAAGCGTTCCTGCGTATTTCCCGCGGAACGAAGTTAACACCAAGCTATTGGGGCATGGTGTTGGGTCACGTAGGGTTGGCGATCACCATTGTCGGTATTGCCTTTAGCCAGAACTACAGCGTTGAACGTGATGTGCGTATGAAGGCGGGTGATAGCGTCAGTATCCATAACTATCAGTTTACGTTCCGCGAAGTGAGAGATATTACCGGACCAAACTACCGGGGGGGCGTTGCCATTATTGGCGTCACTCGTGATGGTAAACCGGAAGCCACGCTGCATGCGGAAAAACGCTTCTATAACAGCACCAGTTCGATGATGACTGAAGCGGCAATTGACGGCGGATTCACACGTGACCTTTACGCTGCGTTGGGCGAAGAACTGGATAACGGCGCCTGGGCTGTACGTCTGTATTATAAACCGTTTATTCGCTGGATTTGGGCCGGAGGATTGCTGATGGCGCTGGGTGGGTTGTTCTGCCTGTTTGATCCACGCTATCGCCAGCGCACGCGTCCTCGCGCTGCGGTGCAAAAAAATGCGTCGGAGGCTGTATGAAGCGCAACGCACTGTTAATCCCGTTTATTATTTTTCTCATTATTGCTGCGGCGCTGCTGTGGCAGTTAGCGCGCAACGCGCAAGGGGACGACCCCACGAATCTGGAATCGGCGCTGATTGGCAAACCGGTTCCAACATTCCGCCTCGAATCGCTGGAAAATCCGGGCCAGCATTATCAGGCCGATGTGCTGACGCAGGGCAAACCGGTATTGCTGAACGTCTGGGCGACCTGGTGTCCGACCTGTCGCGCAGAGCATCAGTATCTGAATCAGCTGTCTGCGCAGGGCGTGCGGGTGGTGGGTCTGAACTATAAAGACGATCGCCAGAAAGCTATTGTCTGGCTGAAAGAGCTGGGCAATCCATATGCGCTGAGCCTGTTTGACGGCGATGGGATGCTTGGCCTGGATCTTGGTGTGTACGGCGCGCCGGAGACGTTTCTGATCGACGGGAAAGGCATTATTCGCTACCGCCATGCTGGTGATTTAAACGCCAGGGTATGGGAAAGCGAGATCAAACCGTTGTGGGATAAGTACAGTAAGGAGGCTGCGCAATGAGAGTTTTACTGGGCCTGCTAATGCTGGTTATCTCGGGATCCGCTCTGGCGACTATTGACGTGATGCAGTTTAAGGACGAAGCGCAGGAGCAGCAGTTCCGTCAGCTTACCGAACAACTGCGTTGTCCTAAATGTCAGAACAACAGCATTGCTGATTCTAACTCAATGATTGCCACTGACCTGCGCCAGAAAGTGTACGAACTGATGCAGGAAGGAAAAAGCCAGAAAGAAATTGTTGATTACATGGTGGCGCGTTACGGCAACTTCGTCACTTACGATCCGCCATTGACGCCGCTTACCGTGCTGCTGTGGGTAATGCCGGTGGTAGCCATTGGTCTGGGAGGCTGGATTATTTTCGCTCGTACCCGCCGACGCGTTCGGGTGAAACAGGAGGCGTTTCCTGACGACGTTATCCCGGATGGCAAGCGCGGTGGATTCGGGTTGTTTGTGCCTGGCATCGTGGTGGCGCTGGGGGTTGGCGCAGTGAGCTATTACGAAACCGGCAACTATAAGCAGGTTCAGGTCTGGCAACAGTCCACCGCTCAGGCTCCGGCGCTGCTGGAGCGGGCGTTGGATCCAAAAGCTGATCCGCTCAATGAAGAAGATATGACACGTCTGGCGCTGGGTCTGCGCACTCGCTTACAAGCCGATCCTGCCAACGTTGAAGGTTGGATCATGCTTGGGCGCATTGGCATGGTACTTGGTAACGCCAGTACGGCCACTGAAGCCTATGCCAATGCTTATCGACTGGATCCGAAAAACAGCGATGCTGCGCTGGGCTATGCGGAAGCGCTGACCCGTTCTTCCGATCCTGACGATAACCGTCGGGGAGGGGAGCTGCTACGCCAGTTGGTACGCGGCGAACATGCCAACGTGCGGGTTCTCAGCATGTACGCGTTTAACGCTTTTGAACAGCAGCGCTTTGGCGAGGCGGTTGCGGCGTGGGAGATGATGCTGAAATTATTACCCGCCAACGATACTCGTCGGGCGGTGATAGAACGCAGCATTAAGCAGGCGATGGAACAGCTAACGCCGCAGGAGAAGTAAGATTGGAAGATGCCGGATGGCGACGCAAAGCGTCTTATCCGGCCTACTAATGCACGTGACTTGTAGACCCGATAAGCGTAGCGCCATCGGGCAATATCTGATTACTGCATGCCGCGCGTTTGTAAAAACAGGATGGTGGCAGCGACACGAGAACGCACGTTGAGTTTGCGCAGCAGATTGCGAATATGCACCTTCACCGTCTGTTCAGAAATATTCAGCACTGATGCAATCTGTTTGTTCGACAGCCCCTGAGCCAGTTCATGTAACACATCCAGTTCGCGTTCGGTGAGAATGCTGAATGGATCTTCCTGGGCGCCAAACAGGTCGCGCTCACGCAAATATTCGCTAACGCGGGTACTAAAGGCTTTACCGCCTTTGGCGCCGCTGCGAATGGCCTCCAGCAGAACTTCAGGATCGCTGTCTTTAAGCAAATAACCATCCGCGCCGGCATCAATTAAGGCATACACATCGCTGGCGGCATCCGAAACGGTTAGAATAATAATTTGCGCGGTGACGCCGTCCCGACGCAGCGCATTCAGGGTATCCAGCCCGCTCATCCCTTTCATATTGAGATCCAGCAGGATCACATCAAGGTCAAGGCGATTTGCCAGATCGATAGCACTGGCACCGTCACCCGCTTCCGCGACTACGTTAAAGGCGGGATCAAGTTGCAATAATTGACTAATTCCCCGCCGCATCAGTGGGTGGTCGTCGACAATCAGCACCCGAAAAGGCGTTGCTTCAGGCATACTATTCTCCTGAGTTTTTATTAGTATCATTATTGTTTTCAGCGCATCAATCGTCCAGATTCATCGCGCTGATAAGAGGATAAATTTTACCCCAATTTGTGCATGGGTAAGTAGTAAAACCTGTGCAGAAAAGGGTGGGAATGCTGAATAATGGACATAAAAAAACCAACCCGAGGGTTGGTTTTTTTGGGGATTTTTGGTCGGCACGAGAGGATTTGAACCTCCGACCCCCGACACCCCATGACGGTGCGCTACCAGGCTGCGCTACGTGCCGACGCTATGGCTGCTAATACTACTGCTTTCCGCTACGAATGCAAGAGGATGTCTCGCTAACTGATTTATAATTAATCAGTTAGCAATAAATCGCTTCTCATCCGTCAGAACCTGTAACAGCAGACTTAGCTGCGGTTTCTGATCTTTTATTTTCTCGCCGCGTAAATTATAGGTCTGATAATTACCGTTGTTATTCAGCACCAGCGTCATCTCCGGTGTGGTAACGGCCATCGTGCTGCCGTCGGCGGCAGTAACCCAGTAATGGCGGCGGGTTGCATTGAACAGATCCTGCCCCTGTGAGTATTCGTTAGCAGGTGTACTGACGTGCAACAGGCGCTGCATTAGCGTTGTCATCAGGTCTGTATGATCGGTCAGACTATTGATGCGCTGGGCAGGCGTTCCCGGCCAGTGAATAACCAGAGGAACCTGCAGATGACCGCGTGACCAGGCAAAGTTGTTCTCTTCCTGCGTCAGCGGTACGCCCCGACCTGCGGTAATAATCACCACCGTGTTATCCAGTTTACCTGAGTCGCGCAGGGCGCTAATAACGCGGTTGATGTTGGCATCCACATCCTGAGCGGCGCTGGCATAGCGTTTGGCAAAATTCTTCTGGTTGCTGTCATCAAGGTTCGTCCCGTTAAAGGAGACCCACGAGAACCAGCGGTTATCTTCCTGCGCGTAGCGTCCCAGCCAGTTAATCCACTGGCTTGCGGTTTGTTCGTCAGATTGCGTTTGCACGCTTGGCATGGAGAAATCTGACAGCAGCGCCTGGCGATATAGCGGGCTGGTAAAGCCGTCCGAGGAGAATAGCCCTAACTGATAACCCTGCTGGTTCAGCGCGGATATCAACGCCGCAGGCGTTCGGGTCGATAAAATGCCGTCCATGTAGCTTGGCGATACACCATAGAACAGGCCAAAAATCCCGTTATCCGTGGTGTTGCCAGTGCTCATGTGACGCGTAAAGGAGATATTCTGCCCGGCGAATTCAGCCAGCGCAGGCATCTGCTTTTCAAAGCGTGAATAGTTCAGGCCGTCGACGGTGATCAGCAGGACGTTCTGGCCGGTGCCCATATCACGATAGCGCAGTTCGCTGAGCGGGTATTGTACGGATACTGCTTCCGGATTCCCCTGCTCGATCAGGCGACGCTGGTACTCTTGCGCATCCAGCAGACCATGTTTTTCCAGGAACTTACGCGCCGTCATCGGGTAGGAGAGCGGCAAGTTTGCGCGCTGCATGGTAATCGGGCGATAGAAATTGGCATCCGCCCAGATATACACCACGTGCGAGGCGATAAAGCAAATGAAGAAAAATGCGGCTAACGGTTTGGCAAAATGGCGGCGACGCGTCAAGCTACGTAGCTTTTGCCAGCTCCAGGTCGCAAAGAGCATTTCAATTAACAGAATCACTGGCACACTGATAAACATCAGTTGCCAGTCACGCGCAGCTTCATTCTGGTCAGGGTTGATGACCAGTTCCCAGACGATCGGGTTGAGGTGCAGATGGAAGCGGGTGAAAACTTCGCTGTCGATGAGCAACAGCGTCATGCCAGCCGTCGCCAGAATCGCTGACAAGAATCGCATCAGCCTCTGGGACATGACGATAAACGTCAGGGGAAACAGAATCAACAGATAGGCGGCAAAGACCAGAAAACTAAAATGTCCGACCAGGCTTACATAGGAATAAATGCGACCTGCAAGCGTTGTCGGCCAGTCGGCGACAAACAGGTAACGGCTACCGAGTACCACGGCCAACAGAATGTTGAACAAGGCAAACCAGTGCCCCCAGCTAACCATCTGGGAGACTTTCTCACGGTAGCGCTGACGATGAGTTACCATAAACTGTTGTTCGTTTCCCCGGAGCAGGCTCTTAATGCGCTTGGTCGTCGTTTACCGAAGACTGCAATGCGCGGGCAAAAGAGTTGGCAATCGCCTGGCGCTGGGCCGGTGCGATGCTTGTATTGATAAGGTTAGTTACCATATTTCCCAATACCATCAGGGAAAGATCGGTCGGCGCCTTATGTTTTTCCAGTACGTTGAGCATCTCATTCAGCAGTTGTTCAACGTGTTCGTCACTATAGCGGGAAATTTGTGGCATAAATCGAAATCAGTCTGTTCATGAAAGGGCAACATATTACCGTACAGACAGTTTTTTTTCTGCTTTTTTATCTTCTATTGCGTCACTGCCCGGCAGGTGGTTGAATACCGCCCGGTCTAAAAGGAGAGTTTATCATGAGTCTGGATATCAACCAGATTGCCCTGCACCAGCTTATCAAACGTGACGAGCAGAATCTTGAGCTGGTCTTGCGCGATTCATTACTGGAACCGACAGCGACTGTTGTCGAGATGATGGCTGAGCTGCATCGGGTATATAGCGCCAAGAATAAAGCCTATGGCCTGTTTAGCGAAGAGAGTGAACTGGCGCAAACGCTGCGTTTACAGCGTCAGGGCGAAGAGGATTTTCTGGCTTTCAGTCGTGCCGCGACCGGACGCTTGCGGGACGAGCTGGCGAAATATCCTTTTGCCGACGGCGGCATTGTCCTGTTCTGCCATTACCGATATCTGGCGGTAGAGTATCTGTTGGTCGCCGTGCTGAACAATTTAAGCAGCATGCGCGTCAATGAAAATCTGGATATCAATCCGACGCACTATCTGGATATCAATCATGCGGATATCGTGGCGCGCATTGATTTAACCGAGTGGGAAACTAACCCGGAGTCCACGCGCTATCTGACGTTCCTGAAAGGGCGGGTAGGGCGCAAAGTCGCCGATTTCTTTATGGATTTCCTCGGTGCCAGCGAAGGTCTGAACGCCAAAGCGCAAAACCGTGGTCTGCTGCAGGCTGTCGATGACTTTACCAATGAGGCGCAGCTCGATAAAGCTGAACGCCAGAACGTGCGTCAGCAGGTGTACAGCTACTGCAACGAGCAGTTACAAGCCGGTGAAGAGATCGAGCTGGAGTCGCTGTCTAAAGAACTTTCCGGTGTCAGTGAAGTTAGCTTCAGCGAATTTACCGCTGATAAAGGTTACGAGCTGGAAGAGAGCTTCCCTGCGGATCGCAGTACGCTGCGTCAGTTAACCAAATTTGCTGGCAGCGGCGGTGGGTTAACTATTAACTTCGACGCCATGTTACTGGGTGAACGTATTTTCTGGGATCCGGCGACGGACACCTTGACCATCAAAGGTACGCCACCGAACCTGCGCGACCAGCTGCAGCGCCGCACGTCGGGTGGGAAGTAAAATGTTAATGCCGGATGGCGGCGTAAAGCCATATCCGGCCAACCGATAAGCCCCATAAAAAAACCCCGCCGAGGCGGGGTTTTTTTTCAACTTGTAGGCGATTACGCGCGAACGAAGTCGATGTGAGTCAGCTTCGGCTTGAACGCATGACGCTGTACAGCCTGAGCTTTAACTTTAACTTCTTTACCGTCAACAACGATGGTCAGAACTTCGCTGTAGAATTCAGCTTTAGCTTGCATGTTCATAACTGCATCGTGATCCAGTTCGATAGCAATCGGGGCTTCTGCGCCACCGTAGATGATTGCCGGGAACTTGTTAGCGGCACGCAGGCGGCGGCTCGCACCCTTACCCTGCTCTTTACGTACTTCAGCGTTGATAGTAAACATTTAAATCTCTCTTTAATAATTCCTGCTACAGGCGACCCAGCAACAGGTATGTGATCTGCTTTGCGTATGCAAAAGCGGGCGAGATTCTATACTCAAACGCCTGGCACATCAATCAAAAGTACGATTAACCGCGTAATTCATGTGCCCGACGAAAGCGTCCTTCATAATCGAAGACCTTTTCACGTACCTGCCAGTACTGACCTTTCATGCGCGCCACCACGAAATCAGGATGACGTAACAGCGCCTGCTGGGCGAGGATATCGGCGGCGGTTATCCAGCGTAAGGGAATGCCGGGCGTTCGGGTATGCGGGCGAATAAACAGTTGTTCGAAGGCCGTTCGCTGCGCGGGAGTGTGCAGGCGAAAGCGTTCGCTGACGTCGGCGCCATCTTCATCGTAATAGGTTATTTTCAGCCATTCGCCTTTTTCATCCTGCCCATTTTGTAGCGCCATCCCGCTGCAGCGCAAAACCAGCGCATCTTTAAGCCTGAGCGCGGCTTTCAACATGTCATCCGGGTCAACCAGCACCGTGTCGCACTCCCGGCAACGGCGGGCGGCGATGTCATTTTCCGCATTGCACTGTGGGCAGTTTTTAAAACGGAAACGAAAATCGCACTGTTCGCGATGGCCATCATCATCTTCAAACCATCCCTGACAGCGGCGGCCAAAGTGCTCAATCAGCGTGCCGTCGGCCGTTGTTTTGCCCCAGAAGGTGTTGGCAAAGCCGCAGGCAGGGCAGAACACCTGTACCGGAACGTTGTCGCTTTTCCCTTTCGGCGCACCGACTTCCGGCGCGTACAGGTCGTGCGGGTTGCCAGCGTAATCGAGGATCAGACAGTCGGTTTTACCCGGCGCCAGGCGCAGCCCACGGCCGACAATTTGTTGGTAAAGGCTAACTGACTCGGTCGGGCGCAGAATGGCGATAAGGTCGACGTGCGGGGCATCGAAGCCGGTGGTCAGGACCGACACATTCACCAGATAGCGAAAGTGTTGGGCTTTGAACTCTTCAATTAACACGTCGCGTTCAACGCCAGGCGTGTCCCCGGTGATTAGCGCGGCATCGTCAGCAGGTAGCAAACCCAGAATTTCCTTGGCATGCTCAACGGTGGCGGCGAAAATCATCACCCCTTTACGCGTCTGGGCAAACTCGACAATCTGGCTGATGATATGCGGCGTTATTCGCTGCTGTTTTTTCAGTTCCTGATTCAGGTCCGCTTCGCTAAACAGGCCGTTAATCTGCGCCTGCAGGCGGCTGAAATCATATTGCACGACCGGCATGTCAAGGCGTTCTGGTGGCGTCAGATAACCGTGTTTAATCATGTAGCGCAGTGGTAATTCGTAAATGCAGTCGCGAAACAGCGCTTTTTCATCGCCGCGCACCATTCCGTGATAATGAAAATGGTAAATCCAGCCTTTGCCCAAACGAAAAGGTGTGGCGGTAAGCCCGAGCAGGCGTAAGTGGGGATTTACTTTGGTCAGGTGAGTGAGGATTTGCTGATACTGACTCTCTTCATCATCGCCAATACGGTGACATTCATCGACGATAAGCAGAGAGAATTCTCCCTGAAAGGCATCCAGATTACGTGCCACCGACTGTACGCTGCCAAATACCACTTTCCCGTGGCTCTCTTTACGCTTCAGACCTGCGGCAAAAATATCGGCTTCCAGCCCCAGCGCGCAATATTTGGCGTGGTTTTGCGCGACCAGTTCTTTGACGTGCGCCAGTACCAGTACGCGACCGCGCGCCACGCGGGCCAACTCGGCAATCACCAGGCTTTTGCCCGCACCGGTTGGCAGGACGATCACCGCCGGCGTGCGGTGATGGCGAAAATGGTTGAGCGTGGCGTCAACAGCTTCTTTTTGGTACGGGCGAAGAGTAAAAATCATGGGCTCACTAAAATAAACAATAACAAGGAGTAGTATGCCATGAATCATTTCTCTTGAGGGATGGTGTAACGCCGCTATACTGGGCGGATAACGGTCCCACTTTTCGGGCGTAAACCCGATTCTCGTATTTTTACAGGCAAAATCACACTCATGCGACTTGATAAATTTATCGCTCAGCAACTCGGCGTCAGCCGCGCTATTGCCGGGCGTGAGATCCGTGCTAACCGCGTTACCGTCGACGGTGAAATCGTCAGAAATAGCGCTTTTAAGCTGCTGCCAGAACACGACGTAGAATATGACGGTAATTCCCTGGTTCAACAAAATGGCCCACGCTATTTTATGCTGAATAAGCCCCAGGGTTATGTATGCTCAACGGATGACCCGGATCACCCGACGGTGCTCTATTTCCTTGATGAACCGGTGGCCTACAAACTGCATGCGGCAGGGCGTCTTGATATCGACACCACCGGACTGGTGCTGATGACCGATGACGGACAGTGGTCGCATCGCATCACTTCGCCGCGTCACCATTGCGAGAAAACCTATCTGGTGACGCTGGAGTCGCCAGTGGCAGATGATACCGCCGAACAGTTTGCCCATGGTGTACAGTTGCATAATGAGAAAGACCTGACCAAGCCAGCCTTGCTGGAAGTCATTACGCCAACTCAGGTGCGCTTGACCATCAGCGAAGGGCGCTATCATCAGGTTAAACGTATGTTTGCCGCCGTGGGTAACCACGTTGTGGAACTGCACCGTGAACGGATTGGTGACATCAGGCTTGATGATGATCTGGCGCCGGGTGAATATCGTCCTTTGACCGAAGAAGAAATTGCCAGCGTTAACTTAACCCCGCGTTAATTTCAGGAGCTAAATGTGACCACCCGGCAGAACTCGTCAATTGCCATTGTCTTTATCCTTGGCTTGCTAGCCATGTTGATGCCGTTGTCGATTGATATGTATCTTCCGGCGCTGCCTGTTATCTCTGAACAGTTTGGTGTGCCAGCTGGTAGCGCGCAGATGACCCTCAGTACCTATATTCTGGGGTTTGCAGTGGGTCAACTGTTCTATGGTCCAATGGCAGACAGTCTTGGACGCAAGCCAGTGATTCTGGGCGGGACGCTGGTGTTTGCGGCTGCGGCAGTGGCCTGCGCACTGGCGCAAACCATCGATCAGCTGATCGTGATGCGTTTTTTCCACGGCCTCGCTGCTGCAGCAGCGAGCGTGGTTATCAACGCCCTGATGCGTGATATCTATCCGAAAGAAGAGTTTTCGCGCATGATGTCATTCGTCATGCTGGTCACGACTATCGCGCCATTAATGGCGCCGATTATCGGTGGCTGGGTGCTGGTATGGCTGAGCTGGCACTACATCTTTTGGATCCTCGCCGTGGCCGCTATTCTGGCGTCGGTGATGATCCTTACTCTGATCAAAGAGACTTTGCCGGTAGAGCGTCGCCAGCCGTTTCGCCTGCGTACCACTATTGGTAACTTTGCCTCGCTGTTTCGCCATAAACGCGTGCTGAGCTATATGCTGGCCAGTGGGTTCAGCTTTGCCGGGATGTTCTCGTTCCTGAGCGCCGGCCCCTTCGTCTACATTGAGATCAACCACGTTTCACCGCAGCATTTCGGCTATTACTTCGCGCTGAACATTGTGTTTCTGTTCGTGATGACCATCATCAACAGCCGCTTTGTTCGGCGGGTTGGTGCATTGAATATGTTCCGTATTGGCCTGTGGATCCAGTTCGTGATGGCAGGCTGGATGGTCTTTAGTGCATTGTTCGGGGTTGGCTTCTGGGCGCTGGTGGTAGGCGTTGCGGCGTTTGTTGGCTGCGTGTCGATGGTGTCATCCAACGCCATGGCGGTGATTCTCGATGAATTTCCACATATGGCGGGAACGGCGTCATCGCTGGCAGGGACGTTCCGCTTTGGCATTGGCGCTATCGTTGGGGCGCTGTTATCTCTGGCTACCTTTAACTCGGCCTGGCCAATGATATGGTCGATAGCATTTTGCGCCACCAGCTCAATTCTCTTCTATCTCTACGCCAGTCGCGCCAAAAAACGGTGATCTATTACACAACCTGGGGGCCATAAGGCCTCCAGAGTTGATGTACATCAACCGCAAATCTATCATTTTCCCCGCGTATGTTTATTTTATGTAAAATCAATTTATGTAAAAAGTCACATCATTGTAGTTAAAAAGGTTGAGTTAGATCGCAGAAACGAGTACATATAGCGCGGAAACATGCCTGAACCGTTGAATAAATTTAAATAGTGGGTTCGGAAAGCGTCGTAAAGACTGGGTGTAAACGTTTACCAACTGTCTAAAGACGTATTGTCAATAATGTGTTAATATTGATGTAAAATAATTGTGAAGTGATTGTACTTCCAGGGAAAGAAAGTGATGACATTACAACTCTCAATCGTTCATCGTCTGCCGCAGTGCTATCGTTGGTCGGTGGGTTTCGCAGGTTCAAAGGTTGAACCGATTCCGCACAACGGTCAGAGCAATGAAAACAGCCTGGTGGCTCTCAAATTGCTTAGCCCTGATGGTGACAGCGCATGGTCAGTCATGCACAAACTTAGTCAAGCCCTCAGCGACATTGAGGTACCTTGTTCCGTGCTGGAATGCGAAGGGGAGCCGTGTCTGTTTGTGAATCGTCAGGATGAATTTGCCGCGACCTGCAGACTGAAAAATTTCGGCGTGGCCATCGCAGAACCATTTTCAAACAACAATCCGTTTTGAGCGTCAGCTTAGCGCAAGTAGCTGACGCGTATACGCCTGCTGTGGCGCGTTAAATACGTGCTCGCATTGCCCTTGTTCCACGACCTCTCCCTGACGTAACACAATAACCTGATGGCATAACGCGCGTACGACGTGCAGATCATGGCTGATAAAGATATAAGCCAGCCGATGCTTTTCCTGTAAAGACTTTAACAACGTCAGGATTTGCGCTTGTACGGTTCTGTCGAGCGACGATGTTGGTTCATCCAGAACGATCAGGGAGGGCTTGAGAATCAATGCCCTGGCAATAGCTATACGTTGACGCTGGCCGCCAGAGAACTCCGCCGGGTAACGATGTCGCGTTTCACTATCCAGTCCCACTTCCTTCATTACCGCCTTCACCTGCGCTTCGCGCTGTTCGGCTGAAAGGGTAGGCTGATGAACGCGCAACCCCTCCTCAATAATCTGTAGCACGCTCAGGCGCGGGTTCAGCGAGGAGTTGGGATCCTGAAAGACCACCTGTATGCGGTGACGGATCGGCAACAGCTGGCGACGATTTAAGGTATGCAGCGCCTGACCATCGAACACAATGCTTCCCTGTGAGGTGATTAACCTCAGGAGCGCGAGTCCGGTAGTGCTTTTCCCCGACCCTGACTCACCGACCAGCCCCAGCGTTTCACCGGGTCGCAGAGAAAAACTGATATTGTTAACCACGACGTTGTGGTCCACCACACGCTTCAGGATACCTTTGCGGATGGGGAATGCGACGCACAGTTTTTCCACTTCCAGCAGCGGGGCTTGCCCGGCTGGTAAAGGTATCGGGTCGCCGGAAGGTTCGCTGTTTAACAATTTCTGCGTATAGGGATGCGTTGGCGCACTGAGCAACTGTGCGGCATGATTTTGCTCAACACACTGGCCGTTTTGCATGACTGCTACTGTATCGGCCAGTTTTTTCACAATGCTGAGGTTATGGGTAATGAACAGCAATCCCATGTTCAGCTCACGCTGCAATTCCCGCAGCAGCTGCAGGATCTGCGCCTGGACGGAAACGTCCAGCGCGGTGGTGGGTTCATCGGCAATCAGCAGCTCCGGTCGCGTTAGCAGCGCCATGGCGATCATCACGCGCTGGCGTTCACCGCCGGACAGCTGGTGCGGGTAGTCTGCGAGTCGTTTGGCCGCCTGACGAATACCGACACGATCAAGACAGGTCAGTATTTCTGCACGCGCGGCCTCCCGACGCATTCCTCGATGCAGCGACAGCACTTCATAAAGCTGTTTTTCCAGGTTGTGAAGTGGGTTTAGTGACACCATTGGTTCCTGGAAAATCATGGCGATCTTATTCCCCCGCACGCCGCGAAGCACTTGCTCATCGGCGTGAAGTAATGATTCGCCATGAAAACGGATATCGCCGGAAAGGTAGACTACCGGAGGGGAGGGTAACAACCGTAAAATAGACAGCGCGGTCACGCTTTTACCTGAGCCGGATTCACCCACCAGTGCCAGCGTTTGCCCGGCATCAACGCGCAGTGACAGACTGTTGACCACGGTGCGCACGGTGTTCTGTTGGCGAAAACCTACCGATAAATTGTCAATAGCTAACAGAGGTTGTGTCATCTTAAATCGCCTTGTTGGGATCGAACGCGTCGCGTACCGCTTCACCAATAAAGATCAGTAGCGATAAGAGCAGGGCAACGGAGATGAACGCGGTAATGCCAAGCCACGGTGCCTGCAGGTTGTTTTTACCCTGCAACAGGAGTTCTCCCAGCGATGGCGAGCCAAGCGGTAAGCCAAACCCAAGAAAATCCAGCGAGGTCAGGGTCGTTATCGAGGCGCATAAAATAAACGGTAAAAAGGTCAGAGAGGCAACCATCGCATTGGGTAGCATATGGCGCAGAATAATACTGCGATCGCTCACGCCGAGCGCCTGAGCGGCACGAATGTAATCAAAGTTTCGGGTGCGTAAAAACTCCGCGCGCACCACGCCCACCAGGCTCATCCAGCCAAACAGCACCGTTATGCCCAGCAGCCACCAGAAGTTAGGCTGGACCACGCTCGACAACAAAATGATCAGAAACAGCGTTGGCATACCTGACCAAACTTCAATGAAGCGCTGCCCCCACAGGTCCACCTTGCCGCCATAATAGCCCTGGATTGCGCCAGCCATTATCCCCATCACGCTGGAGCACAGAGTTAGCATTAAACCAAACAGAACAGAAATACGTGTGCCGTACAGGATCCGCGCCAGCACGTCACCGCCGTTGGCATCCGTTCCCAGCCAGTTTTGTGCCGAAGGCGGGGAAGGGAAGGGCTTATCGGTGGCAAAGTTAATGCTGGTAGCACCAAAGCGTATTGGCGCCCACAGGATCCAGCCCTGGTCTTCCAGGCGCTGCTGTAGCCAAGGATCCTGATAATCAGCCTGGGTCGCCAGCGGTCCGCCGAAGTCGCTTTCACTGTAGTTTTTGAACAAGGGGAAATACCAACTGTTGTCGTAGCGCACCAGCAGCGGCTTATCATTGGCAATCAGTTCTGAACACAGGCTAAGGCCGAACAGCACCAGAAAAATCCACAGCGACCAATAACCGCGACGGTTATGGCGAAAACGCGCCCAGCGGGCCTGATTGACGGGGCTTAATCGCGACATTAACGTCCCTCAAAATCAATACGGGGATCGACCAGCGTATAGCTGATGTCACTGAGGATATTCAGCAGCAGGCCGATCAGGGTGAAGATATAGAGCGTGCCAAACATGACCGGATAGTCGCGTGATACGGTGGATTCATATCCCAGTAGCCCCAGACCATTAAGCGAGAACATCACTTCAATCAGCAGCGAGCCGGTAAAAAACATACTGATAAACGTCGCCGGGAAGCCCGCGATTACCAGCAGCATGGCGTTGCGAAACACATGTTTCCAGAGAATATTCTTCTCGCTGACCCCTTTGGCGCGTGCGGTGACGACATACTGTTTGCGTACCTCATCCAGAAATGAGTTTTTGGTCAGCATGGTCAGTGCGGCAAACCCGCCAACCACCGTTGCAAGCACGGGTAAGGTAATATGCCAAAGGTAGTCGGTCACTTTCTGATACCAGGGCAGGGAGTCAAAATTGGCGGAAACCAGGCCGCGCAGCGGGAACAGGTCGTAGTAGCTACCCCCGGCAAAAAAGACGATCAGCAAAATGGCAAACAGAAAGGCCGGTATGGCATAGCCAATAATAATAAATGCGCTGCTCCAGACATCAAATCGGCTGCCGTTATGAACTGCTTTGCGGATCCCAAGCGGTATCGACACCAGATAGATGATGAGCGTACTCCATAGACCCAGCGTAACGGAAACTGGCAGGCTGTCTTTGATAAGTGTCAGCACTGAGGCGCTACGAAACAAACTGTCGCCGAAATCGAAACGAATATAGTCCCAAAGCATTTTGAAATAGCGCTCATGAATGGGCTTATCGAACCCGTAACGCCGAGTGATTTCGGCGATGACTTCCGGGTCAAGACCCCGGCCGCCGCGATAATTACTGTCGCTAATGTTACCAACACCGGTTTGCGCGTGGCTGGCGCGAACGCCTTCACTGCCCGCACCAGGTAATGCCCCGCTTTGCCCGAACTCAATAGCGGCGACGGCCTGCTCAACTGGGCCGCCGGGGGCAATCTGCACGATAAAAAAATTGATCGTAATGATCGCCCAAAGCGTTGGGATCACCAGCAGCAGGCGTCGAATCAGATAAGCGCCCATTTATTCTCCCTGCCGTCTGGCAGCGGGCAGTTTCGCCGCTTTGTTGACGTCATACCACCAGTTGTCGAGGCCAATGGTATAAATTGGGCGAATAGCCGGATGCGAAAATTTATCCCACCAGGCGATACGATCCTCTGCCATAAACCACATCGGCAACATGTAGTAATTCCAGGTTAAAACCCTGTCCAGTGCCCGACCGAGTGGGATAAGTTTGGCTTTATTACCTTGCGCGGCAATGATTTGGCCAATCAGGTTATCGATTACCGGGCTTTGCACGCCGGGAGCGTTGTAGCTGGAGTCAATATAATCAGAAGCCCACAGAATTTGCAGGTCAGAACTCGGCCATGGCATCGCGCGATACAACCTTGGCATCATGTCATAGTCGCGACTGCGCAAGCGGTTGGTGATTTGCGAGTTATCAACCTGACGGATGTTCATCGTAATGCCTAAGCGTTGCAGGTTGTGTTGGAACGGCAACACCCACTGACTGTTGCTACCCGCCGGGAGCAACAGCTCAAAGCTCAGGGGTTTACCGCTGACGCTGTTTACGCGTTGCTGCCCCTTGAGTACCCATCCGGATTGTTCCAGTAAGGTATCAGCTTTCAACAAGTTCTCACGATCGTAGCCATCGCCTTTTGATTTTGGCGGCTGATAGATTTGGCTGAAGACCTCAGGAGGGAGATCTTTTTTCAAAGGGGCGAGAATCACCAGTTCATCTGCATCGGGGTATTTTGTAGCAGCATATTCGGTATTCTGAAAATAGCTGTTGGTCCGGCTCCAGGCGTTATAGAACAGTGCTTTATTCATCCATTCAAAATCAAAGGCCAGGGTGATGGCTTCCCGCACCCGTCGGTCACTGAACACCGGACGCTGAATATTAAATGCCAGCCAGCGCGTATCCTGGGCGGATTCATTTTTTTGTTCATCTTTAATGATGTAATGATTCGCGAAATTTTTCCCGGTATAACGCGTCGCCCAGTTTTTGGCATCGTTCTCAAGACGCAGGTCAAACGCCCCGGCCTTAAACGCCTCAAAAGCGACGTTATCATCCAGGTAGTAGTCGTAGCGGATAGTATCAAAGTTCCAGCGTCCGCGATTGACGGGCAGATTAGCGGCCCAATAATCTTTGACGCGCGAATAGACAATATACTGGCCCATTTTCCATTTCGTGATGCGATAAGGACCGCTGGCGAGCGGAGGTGATGATAGGGGGTCGCTGAGCTTATGATCTTTCCAGTACTTCTCTGGCATCACGGGTAATGAAAACAGGCTGAGCATGTCCTCTTTACCCGGTTTGGCTAATTCAATGCGTACGGTTAATGGCGCGATGGCTTTTACCGTTGTTCCCTTGTAGACCAGACGAAACTGCGGCACGCCTTCGGTCATAAATTTGTGGAAGGTGAATGCGACATCGCTGGCAGTAATGGGAGAACCATCATGAAAACGCGCTCGTGGATTAATGGCGATTTCCACCCAGGAATAGTCGTCAGCATAGCGTGCGCTGTCGGCGATGAGTGGATAATAACTGCCAGGTTCATCGTCAGAGGTAGTAAACAGCGTATCGTAGAGGGTTTCGGTACGCGCACCGGGGTTACCGCGCATTGCATAGCGGTTGAAGTTATCAAAAGTGCCGATGGCGGAGAGAGTGATTTGCCCGCCTTTGGGGGCCGCAGGGTTTACGTAATCAAAATGATTAAAGTTGAACGCGTACTTCGGTTCACCCAGTACGGCAAAAGCATAGCTTTCTTTGATGGACTGCGCCTCGGCGCTAAACCCGATGAGGGCGATAAACAGCAGCAATACGCGAGGGATCATTAAAAGCGATTTCCTTTTCCTGCCACAACCCGACAGGCATCATGCCTGAGAGATAAGAGATGCGGCGGCGAGTGAGAGTCTATGATTCGCATACTGCGATCACCACGTCGGCTTATTGGGCTGCGCCATCCAACGCACG
The DNA here is from genome assembly GCF_052950715.1 of Citrobacter sp. VF227. NCBI lineage: Bacteria > Pseudomonadati > Pseudomonadota > Gammaproteobacteria > Enterobacterales > Enterobacteriaceae > Citrobacter > Citrobacter sp. VF227. Next base: position 1,176,290 of record NZ_JBRFVF010000001.1, on the reverse strand, counting down.
AAATCAGCAAGCTTTAATGGTCGGCTAATCCAGTATCCCTGGAAAAAATGTACTCCACGCTCGCGCAGCCAACGGGCTTGCTCAGGTGTTTCAACCCCTTCAGCAACTGTCAGCATATTAAGACGTTTAGAGAGTGTCAACACGGCGTCCAGAACCGGAGAGGTCAGGGTTTCCGTCCCAATGGCGTTAATAAAGCCGCGATCGATTTTCAGGTAGTCAACGGTAAAGCGCTCCAGATAGATAAGTGCGCTATGACCTGTGCCAAAATCATCAATGGCAATTTCAAAACCTGCTGAATGCAACCATTCAAATAGCTCGATTGCCTTGTGTTGATGCAGCATATCCCGCTCGGTGATTTCCAGCACCAGTTGAAAAAAGTGCGCGGGAAGACAAGTGTACAGGCGTTGAATATCATCTTTAAACGTCTCGCCGTGTAAGTGCGTTGGCGCGATATTGATCCCCAGTTTTGCGCCCGCGGGCAATGCTTTTTGTAGCATCGGCGCGTCCTGGGCTATCAGCTTAAAGAGGTGCTGGGTTAGCGGCACAATCATTTTCTGTGATTCTGCGTAGTGAATAAAGGCATCCGGAGGGATCTCACCGGTGGTCGGGTGATGCCAGCGTAATAGTACCTCGACACCTTTCACCTCCAGCGTTTGCACCTCTACGACGGGCTGGTACACCACATAAAACTGATTGTGTTTGATGGCGTTAAGGATATCTTTCCCCGGGCGTAAACGGACGGCATAGATGTAGTACCAGAGAAGGAGGGCGGTCATGATCCCGGCCAAGCATCCGAGCATGATGGCGTATCCCACATCTTTATACGTCCACCGATCCGCGTAAAAACGCACCTCCAACGGGAATGTAGACAACCGTGCATTATAGGATGGGATGGCAGGGAGTTTGGACGCAGGGATTAATTGTTCGGAAAACGTGGTGATAGCCGTCTTCCCGACGATGAGTGCTACGCCGTTGAAATCATCTTGCCTGGCGTTATAGAGAAGATAGGGGGCCAGGTTAACATTCAGAGTGGCAAAAACGCCGCTGTTCTGTAATGAATGATTGCGATACCAAATGAGTATTGCCGGTTTATTCGGCATCATTGGCGTACCGGGCTGGAGATCCATATCGATATCTTTCGTCATGTCCAGAACGGGAACCAACTGCTGAAGAGGAGTATTCATTGGACCGGTTGCTGAAGAGCAGAAAGCGATACCGTCTTTTACCAGTAAAAAGGCCCGAACATTCAGGCTAAACGCAGCGCTGGAAGTGAGTTGAGCTGAAGCTTGCGAGCAGGTGTCTTTTACCAGAGGCTGTAGCGTGTTGGTGGTGGTTTCAAGGTCAACGAAGAAACTTTCTATATAACTTTGTATGTTAGACGTTAGCGTGTCGTACTTTGCGTTTCGTTGATGCCATGACATAAAAAACTGCAGTGAGCTGACGAGTAACGCGACGACTATCCCCGTTATAACGCAGGTGAGCAGGAGTTTACGTTCGGAAGAAGAGGAGCGTCTTAACATAGTTCCTTATGTTTACCTGAAGTAACCATTTGTCCTGTATGAATATAACCTGAAATGATTCATGTTGTGAGATTTTTCTTAGTCACAAAAGCAACGCAAAAAAAAGCACTGCCGTAGCAGTGCTTTTTTATATGTCTCATCAGGATAGCCAAGGGATAGCTGCCAAACGAAATTAACTGCGGCTCAGGACCCGGCGAGCTTCGTTGTAACGCTTTTTCCAGTAAGGTTCGTTCATGCTGGAAATGATAACGCCACTGCTGGTCGAGGCATGTACGAACTGGTTGTTGCCGATATAAATACCGACGTGTCGGCCAGTAGAGCCAGCACGGAACAGAACCAGATCGCCTGTGCGCAGATTAGTGCGCGAAACGGATTTACCCGTTTCCTGTTGTTCGTAGGTTGAGCGAGGAAGCTCTAAACCAAATTGCTCGCGAAACGTACGCTGTACGAAGCTTGAACAATCAATACCTTTTTTAGTGCTGCCGCCAAGGCGGTAACGCACGCCTTTCCAGTCAGCATACTGGTCCATAATACGTGATTTAACATCAATATTACGCACCATATTTTCAAATTCATCCTGAGAGGCTTGCAGTGAAGAGTTATCTCCATTGCCCACAGCATGCGTCTCAGAATGCATATTCCTGGCGGTGTTCGTTGTGCTACATGCAGAAAGCAGAACCGCAACTGCTATCGCGGGTATGCCCCGCAAGATATATCTCAAAATCGGTTGAGATTTGACCATTTTGTTTGTTTTCCCTTGAAGTCCTTAACGATAAATATCGTTATAAAAAATGCCAAACGTGACGAGACTAATTACCATCGCACGATGAGACAATTCTTTAAGGTCAAATCTGTGGCAGAACGCACAAATTTATTCGTAAAGAGAATAATTACCCTGCGAGGCAAAACGAGTTCGAGATTACCCGATCGCTCCGGTCATTGCGAGTGATTTTACGTGATTTCTTATAAGAAAAATTGATACAGAAAGTGAATAAACGGCATTGTATAAAATAAGAACAATCAGAGGAAAAAACAGGCAACTCATTCATTTGCAACATGAATAATGTGACAGGAGAATGACAATCAGAATGATGAAATATCGGCAAGCATCATCAGGGAATCAGAAGTATCCCTGATGATGTTAATTACTCTGTGTTATTTGTTTGAAAATTGTTTGTTTTTACCAGGCAGATAATTCACGAACAGCGTGACTAATCGGTCGCTTAATGGCGTCATTAACCACCAGGGAAGTCCAATCAAGACGACCGTCATGGAACCGACCACGATATCGGTGAGCCAGTGAGCGCCAATCATTACGCGCGGGAAGGCAAAAACCACAGTGATAATAAGGCCGATTATGCCTGCGATTTTTCCGAAATAACGCAGCATAAATGCGGAAAAAATAAGCAGCATCATACCGTGGTCGCCGGGGAAACTGTCTCTGGACGCATCTTTGGTTGGAATATGCAGCAGCTCGCTGACACGATAAATATTATCCAGCATCAGAGTAGGGCTGGCCCGTTTAACGGGAATTAGCGCCTGACCCAATTGATTTAATACCACGGCGGTGAGCAGCATTACCAGGCCAATAGCCACAATGCGTCGGCGACCTTCCGACGCCTCTTTCAGCCAAAAGTGCAGCATCAATGCGCCCATTGCCAGCAATGAGCAGCCATCAAAGGCCCGATTATTGGTGATAGCAACAATCCATAAAAACAACGGGTTTTCCACCAGCTTCTGATTAAAGAAGCGGAAAACATCCGTATCCAGTGAGGACCAGACCCCATGCCCGGTTGGAATATACCAGGACAGAAATAGCGCCAGACCCGCAATATTAAGCAGGAGAATAAGAGGATATCGGGTTTTCATCGTCGTTTACCATTGCTATAAAACGAAGGCAACCTTACGCGCCACCATCTAAACGAAGTCTCAACAACGCGCCCTGTAACGCATTCCAGTCGGTCTCGGTATCGGAAATAAGTTCAATACGGCTATCCGGTGGCGCAACATTTTGCGTTTCAATATGCCAGTCATCTCCCTGGCGGTTAATGCGTACCAGTCCTTCTTTAATACGCATTACCCCCTTCACGCGCCCTACGGGGGCAAGGCGTGACCATTCCAGCAGGCCGATGGTATCGAAGACTGTGTCAGCGTCAAAAATCCAACCGCAGGCCTGATGGCCCTGTCCGCTGTTCAGGCTGCGCCGCCAGCGCTGTTGGGCAGGCAGACTCAATGCCGCCAGCCCCTTTTTATCGGCATGACTATGGGTATGCTCAGCGCTTGCAGGAAGCTCCGCCAGGTTTAGTCGGGGCAAGTCCAGTAGTTGACCGTCAATTTGCCCATGGTCGGCGTGAACTAACTGGCGATTGCCGCCGTAGAGTTGCCACCAGCTTTGCAGGGCATTTTCGCTTTCCGCTGTGGCGCGGTCGGCTTTGTTGGCCACTATGATATCCGCGGCGGCCAACTGGTCGCGGAAATTGTCATTGGCGACGCTTTTTTCATCCAGTAACAGCCGCGGGTCAAGAATACAGAGGGTCGCACGCAGATCGATCCACGGTTCGTAAACCGGTGCGGTGAGTAAATCCAAAATCTGTTTTGGGTGGCCGAGGCCAGTGGGTTCAATCAGCAGACGGTCAGGTTTTCCCTGACGTAGCAGCGTATTGAGGCCAACCTGCATCGGCAGACCGTTAACGCAGCACATACAGCCGCCGGGGATCTCTTTTAGCAGTGCGCCGCTGTCGGCCAGCAGCGCGCCATCGATGCCTACTTCGCCAAACTCATTGACCAGCACGGCCCACTTCTCTGCGGGATTTTTGTTCGCCAATAGATGAAGAATAGAGGTGGTTTTGCCACTGCCAAGGAAACCAGTGATGAGATTGGTTTTAGTCACATTTACTCCAGAATCATAAATAACCGTAATGGCATTTAACAATCCTGGCGAAAAACGGCGAAAAAGAGAAGGGGTGAGAGGACGAAGACGCACTTCGTCCGGTTTAATGGCAGAAATCGTTAATTATTTAACGTGGTAATGACAGCCTGATGTGCTCCGTATTGAGTAATACGTTGCCAGGCTTTTTCAATCGCTGCGACAAACTGCGGATTCTGGACGAGATCGGGAGCGAAAATTTCGCGCAGCGAAAGCAGGGCGCTGACACGTTCTGATTCAGTGCTCTGTTTAACCAGAGCGGTAATCTTCTCACTTAGCGGGTCACGAATATCAATTGCGGCGCCTGAGTCATCCACGCCGCTCACGTAACGCATCCAGCCGGCGACGCCGAGCGCCAGCAGCGGCCACTCGCTTTGACGTGCTAAATGTACGCGGATCCCTTCCAGCATTCGCTGGGGTAATTTCTGACTACCATCCATCGCGATTTGCCAGGTTTTATGCTTCAGCGCCGGGTTGGCAAAGCGCTCAAGCAGACTTAGTGCATATTGGTCCAAATCCACATCGGTAATTTGTAGTGTGGGGGCCTGTTCCTTGAGCATCAGCCGGTAAGCGGCTTCACGAAATGCGCGGTCCTGCATACATTCGCTAATATGCTGGAATCCGGCCAGATAGCCGAGATAAGCGAGAAATGAATGACTGCCGTTCAGCATCCGCAGTTTCATTTGTTCCCATGGCAAGACGTTTTCGACCATCTGCACACCCGCTGCTTCCCATTGTGGGCGGCCAGAGACAAAGTTGTCTTCAATCACCCACTGGATAAACGGTTCGCAGCTGATTGCGCAAGGATCGGCCACGCCCAGTTCGTGGGTAATTTCAGCCAGTGATGCTTCGGTAGCGGCAGGAACGATCCTGTCCACCATAGTGCCCGGAAAACTGACATGCGCCAGGATCCACTGCGCCAGTTCAGGTGAGCGTTTTTTCGCCATTCCCAGCACGGCGTTCTTTACTACGTGACCATTGTCCGGGATGTTATCGCAGGAGAGGACGGTAAACGGTTGCAGTCCACGTTCACGTCGACGGTGCAGTGCTTCAACAATAATTCCGGGCGCGGAGTGCGGTTCAGCCGGTGTCTGCAGATCGTGAATAATACGCGGATTAGAGAGATCCAGCGAACCTGTTGCCGGATCGATACAGTAGCCTTTTTCAGTAATGGTCAATGAGACAATCGCCACCTGAGGCTCGCAGAATTTTTCAATAATGGCTGTCAGCGAATCCAGCGTGGCGTTCAGACATTCGTTGACGGCGCCGATAACAATCGGCTGGTTGCCGTTAGCCCCTTTTTCTAACACCGTAAATAAATGATCCTGTTCGCGCAGCTGACGCATCAGCCGATCGCCGCTAAACAGGCTGATTTCGCAAATTCCCCAATCTCCGCCTTGCGCATTCAGCACCCTGTCGGTCAATAACGCCTGATGGGCGCGGTGAAAAGCACCGAAACCAAAATGCACAATCCGCGTTTTTAATTGCTGGCGGTCGTACTGCGGCATCATGACATTTTCCGCCAGTGGCGCTGAGGCAATAGTTTTCATTAAATACACCTGATTAACCATTAATTAACAATGCCAGTATAAAGTTATATGACAGCAAATTAAATTGGTGTGCCTCATTTATCAGGGGAATGTGAGCTGGATCAATCAATGACCGGCCATCTGTTGATCATCTATGGGATGCCTGTATGGTAGTCATCATTCAGTTAGCTTAATTTGGTATAACAACTTGTGAGGTGAAACAATGGAACAAACCTGGCGTTGGTACGGACCTAACGATCCAGTATCACTTGATGATGTGCGTCAGGCTGGCGCAACGGGTGTTGTGACCGCCTTGCACCATATTCCCAACGGTGAAGTGTGGCCGGTAGAAGAGATTCAAAAACGTCAGGCTATTCTGGCAGAAAAAGACCTGACCTGGTCGGTGGTGGAAAGTATTCCTGTTCACGAAGATATCAAAACACGTTCAGGTCAATATCAAACGTGGATTGCCAACTATCAACAGAGTATCCGTAATCTGGCGACCTGTGGCATCGATACCGTGTGCTATAACTTCATGCCGATCCTTGACTGGACGCGTACCGACCTCGAATATCAGCTGCCCGACGGCTCCAAAGCGCTGCGATTTGATCAGATTGCTTTTGCGGCCTTTGAACTGCACATTTTGCAACGCCCGGGAGCTGAAGCGGATTACACCGAAGAAGAACAACGTCAGGCGCTCGACTACTTCAATGCCATGAGCGATGCCGATATTGAAAAGCTGACCCGTAACATCATTGCCGGCCTGCCGGGTGCGGAGGAGGGTTATACGCTGGATCAGTTCCGTGCGCGCCTTGCCGAATATGACGGCATCAGCAAAGACGATCTGCGCGATAACATGGCGGTATTCCTGCGGGCGATTGTGCCAGTGGCAGAAGAAGTCGGCGTGCGCCTGGCCGTGCACCCTGACGATCCGCCGCGTCCGATCCTCGGCCTGCCGCGCATCGTTTCGACTATCGAAGATATGCAGTGGCTGAAAGAAACTGTCGACAGCATTAATAACGGTTTCACTATGTGTACCGGCTCTTACGGCGTACGCGCTGACAATGACCTGGTGAAAATGATCGAAACCTTTGGCGATCGCATCCACTTTACACACCTGCGCTCAACCTGCCGTGAAGAGAACCCAAAAACCTTCCACGAAGGTGCGCATCTGCAGGGCGATGTGGATATGGTATCGGTGGTGGCTGCCATCCTTAACGAAGAGCAGCGACGTAAAAAAGCGGGTGATTTGCGGCCTATCCCTATGCGTCCTGATCATGGACACCAGATGCTTGACGATCTGCACAAGAAAACCAATCCGGGCTACTCTGCGATCGGCCGCCTGAAAGGACTGGCGGAAGTTCGCGGCGTTGAGCTGGCGCTGAAACAAACGCAGTTCCGCGATCTGCTGTAAGGCTAACAACAGGGATTGTGCCACAGGTACAATCCCCGCTGTTTATCAAGGCTGTGTTAGCGCCAGCTCCAGCACCGACAACACCTTATTGATCTGCTGTATCTGCAACCCGCCAAACCCAAAAAACATTACTGCGTCTCTGTTTTCCTTACGCCACACTGCTTCTGACCCATTTTCTATATCCGGCAGCGTGTCAAAGCGGATCCCTGCCAGCAGGCAACGCTGCTGCAGCCTCGCTATCGTATCGGGGTGTCTGTCAATGCGTAAAGAGAGGTGCAGACCCGCCGTTGCGCCAGCGATTTTCCCTGCCGAAAACAGACTGGAAAGGCCATCGCGTAACAAGATAAGGCGCGCGGCGTAACTGCAGGCCAGTTTACTGATGTGCGTATAAAACACCTGATTTTGCATTAATTCGGCTAAGAATTGCTGTAATAACCACTGACTCCCGTTGTTGTTAAGCGCTTTCATATTCTGTACCGCCGGGAGCAGTTCATCTGGGCAAATGAGATAGCCAAGACGTGCCCCCGGTCCCAGCGTTTTAGAAAATGTTCCCATGTAGATAACCCGATTGTGATAATCCATGGCTTTCAGCGCAGGGAGGGGATTCTCGCCATAGGTAAACACAGCATCATAATCATCTTCAATGATATAAGCGCCGACGCGCTGCGCCCACGTCAATAACGACTGACGACGCTCCAGCGAAAGTACGCTTCCCATCGGATATTGATGAGCTGGGGTTACATAGCAAAGCTGGGTTTCCGCTTCGGGTAAATTATCTGTTTGCAGTCCGTGGTTATCTACCGCAATTGACGTAATATCTGCGCCATAATAATTAAACAGATGCCATGCGCCAGAATAACAAGGGGACTCGGTCACAACGTGGCACTTTTTTTGCTGACTGACAGCATGATGAATAATAAATATTTGACTAAGCAGTGACAATCCTTCCTGAATCCCGTTGGTAATAATGATGTTCTCTGCCCGGGTATTAATGCCGCGAGTTAAATTAAGGTATCTGACTAATTGCTCACGCAGTGAAAATAATCCGTTTGGTGAATGATATCGGGTAAATAATTGTTCTTTAAACACGCTCGGGGCATTATTCCATTTTCTCCAGCTTGCCCAGGGAAAAGCATTGGGGGCGGGGACGCCTATCCGGCAGTAGCATTCCCGCCCGGGTTCTGCGTAAACATCGGTAGAGACCCCGGCAGCTTTAGGTTTTACCGGTGGGGAGCCCTGAGTCACGGGCGCATGCACTGGGGTTACACGTACAGGCCTGGTGAATATCACCTCATAGCCAATGCCGTGTCGGCTCTTAATTAACCCAGCCGCCATCAGCTTGTCATAGGCCATCACTACCGTTATTTTAGCAACGTGCAATACCTGAGCCTGCTCGCGAATAGAGGGGAGTTTGTCTCCACAAAGCAAATCACCCTGCTGAATGGCCTGGAAATAAAATTGAAATATCTGCAGTTGCAGTGGAGTACGGCTTTCTCTATTGAGCGTCAGTGTTAGCATAAGAAATTCCTTATTTACAGATGGTCACTATATTACGAATTTCTGATCTTTACTATTTGACTCACCTCATAGAGTGGATGCTGTTCCTATAATCTGCTTTCGCTGTCTCTATTTTTGATTTTTATTATCCCTTAGCGTGTCGCTATTAAAAAATGGAGGCAAGCATGTCGTGGATAAGAAAAAGCGCACTGTGGTGTGTATTCGCCGGAGCGGTAGTCATGGCCCTGGCTATTTGGGGAGCGTGGCAAGGCGTTCATTACACCAGTACGACCGAGTTTTGTTTATCGTGTCACTCAATGCGTACGGCAGGAGAGGAGTATAAAACCAGCGTGCATTTTCGCAATGCTTCTGGCGTGCGTGCGGAGTGTAAGGATTGTCATATTCCACCTGGCATCGTCCCAACGTTGGTTCTTAAAACGCAGGCCTTAAACGATCTCTACCACACCTTTATTTCCCCTTCGATTGATACCCCAGAAAAATTTACCGCAAAACGGGCGGAGCTGGCCCAGAGGGAATGGGCACGCATGAGCGCGAATAATTCAGCGGCGTGTCAATCTTGCCACAGCTACGAGGCGATGGATCACGGCAAGCAATCAGCCAATGCGGCGGCGCAAATGACCGCGGCGGCGGCAAAAAACAGTAACTGTATCGATTGCCACAAAGGCATTGCTCATCACAAACCCGATATGAGCAGCGGTTTTCGCGATCGCTATAAGCAGCTACAGCATCAGGGGGCGTCGTTGTCACAGGTGAGCACGCTGTTCTCGCTAAGCGAAAAAGCCCTGACGGCTACGGCAGGGAGCGCGGCAGGTAAAGCGCTTTTGTTTCCTGCCACCGAGGTCAAGGTGCTGCAAAAAGAGGGCAACAACCTACAACTTGAAGTAACAGGTTGGCGTGAAAGTAAAGGGCGTGGGCGGGTGATTACCCAGTATATGGGGAAGCGCGTTTTCTCCGCTGTGCTCGATGACGCCCTGATGGCTAACGTAAACGTGCTGCAAACTCAGGTCGATCCTGACTCACATCAGCAATGGCAACAAGTGAGCGTCACCGCCTGGACCTCCGCGCAGGACTTTATCAACACGCTGGATCCCATCTGGGAATACTCGGATCAAATGCTGCAATCCACTTGTAGCGCCTGTCACAGCACGCCCCCAACCACACGCTATACCGCCAACGGCTGGATCGCCGGATTGAAAGCGATGTCGACCTACTACCGGCTTAACCCGGTGGAAGAACGCACGTTGTTGAAATATCTCCAGACCCACGCCAGCGATGTGTCCGACCCTAATAACAATTAAGGATAATGTATGGATATTCATGACGTTAATTCGTCCCGCCGCCGTTTTCTGAGCGGTATGCTGGCGGTAGGTGTTGCCAGCGCACTGGCGCCCAATCCGCTGATATCAAAAGTGTGGGCCGCGGGAGAAAACCCCGAGCAGTGGATCCAGTCCGGTTCACATTATGGTGCTTTTGAAGCCAAAGTGGTCAACGGCGAATGGACAGAAACACGCCCGTTCAAACATGACAAATGGCCCTGCGATATGCTAAACGCGGTGCGCGAGGTGGTCTATAACCCTTCGCGGGTACGCTACCCGATGGTGCGTCTGGACTGGCTGCGCAAGCGGGAAAAGTCTGACCGCAGCCAGCGCGGAGATAACCATTTTGTACGGGTGAGCTGGAGTCGGGCGCTGGATCTGTTTTACGAAGAGCTGGAGCGGGTGCAAAAAACCTACGGCTCATCGGGCGTATTTACCGGGCTTGCCGACTGGCAAATGGTGGGCAAATACCATAAAGCGGGCGGGGCAATGGACCGGGCACTTGGTCTGCATGGTAGCTATGTGACAACTGTCGGTGACTACTCTGCGGCAGCGGCACAGGTTATTTTGCCGCATGTGATGGGGTCGCTGGAGGTTTATGAGCAGCAAACGTCACTGCCGCTGGTTATTCAGAGCAGTAATACCATTGTGCTGTGGGGCTGCGATCCGATCAAGAATCTACAGATCGAGTTTTTGGTTCCCGATCACGACGCGTTTGGCTATTGGCAGCAGATTAAAGAAGCGGTTGCGCAGGGTAAGCTGCGCGTTGTCAGCGTTGATCCGGTGCGTAGCAAGTCGCAAAACTATCTTGGCTGTGAACAACTGGCGTTGCGACCACAAACGGATGTCGCGTTAATGCTGGCGCTGGCGCATACCCTGTATGAAGAAAAACTGTATGACACGGCATTCATTAACGATTACACCGTGGGTTTTGAACAGTTTTTGCCCTATCTGCTTGGGGAGAGTGACAAGCAGCCGAAAAGTGCCGAATGGGCGGCCGAAATCTGTGGTCTGACGGCGGAGCAGATCCGTGACTTCGCCCGCCTGCTGGTCAAGGGACGGACACAGTTTATGGGGGGCTGGTGCGTACAGCGTATGCATCATGGCGAGCAGTATCCGTGGATGCTGGTGGTACTGGCCAGCATGGTTGGACAAATTGGCTTGCCGGGCGGCGGGGTCGGATTTGGCTGGCACTATAACGGCGGTGGGACGGTGACATCGACCGGGCCAGTGCTCACCGGGCTGGGGAGTATTAATAATCCGCCGGAGGCGAAGTACAAAGCGGATTTTCGCGGTGCTTCTGAGCATATTCCCACCTCGCGTATCGTTGATTGCCTGCTTGCGCCAGGCAACAAGATTGCCTTCAACGGTGAGACGTTAACGTATCCTGACATCAAAATGGCGATCTACAGTGCGGCCAATCCCTTCCATGCGCAGCAGGACAGGAACCGCATGATCGACGCGTGGAAAAAGCTGGAAACCGTGGTGGTGTTAGATCACCAATGGACCGCGTCGTGCCGTTTTGCCGATATCGTCCTGCCTGTGACCACCCGCTTTGAACGTAACGATATTGAGCAGTTTGGTACGCATTCGAATAAAGGGTTGATGGCGCTGCATCAGATTGTTAAACCGCAATACGAAGCGCGGCATGACTTTGATATCTTTGCCGGGTTGTGTAAGCGCTTTGATAAGGAAACGATGTACCGTGAAAACCGGGATGAAATGCAGTGGATACAGGCGCTTTATGACGAAGGCGTGAAGATGGGGGCGTCGCTCGGCGTCACCTTACTGGACTTCACTACATTCTGGCAGGGGGAAGGCTACATTGAGTATCCGGCGGGGCAACCGTGGGTGCGTCACGGTGAGTTTCGCGACCAGCCTGATCTTAATCCGTTGGGAACGCCGTCTGGTTTGATTGAAATCTACAGCAAAACCATCGCAGGCTTCGCCTACAAGGACTGTCCGGGGCATCCGGTGTGGATGGAGCCATTTGAGCGTACCTATAGCGGCAAAACAGATAAATACCCGCTGCATCTGCAATCCTGCCACCCGGATAAACGTCTGCACTCCCAGTTGTGCTCCAGCGAGGCGTTTCGCAACACCTACGCGGTTGCCGGGAGAGAGCCGCTTTACATCAGCGAACAGGACGCCGCCGCGCGTGGTTTAAAAGCCGGTGATATCGCCCGTGTCTTTAACGCTCGTGGCCAGGTGTTGGCTGGTGTGGTGGTCAGTCCGGATTTTACCCCAGGCGTGATCCGCATTCATGAAGGGGCGTGGTACTCCCCGCAGGAAGGGGGGAAAGCCGGAACGTTATGCACCTATGGTGATCCGAACGTACTGAGCGCGGATATGGGTACTTCGCAACTGGCTCAGGGGCCGTCGGCGCATACCGTGCTGGTGGAGGTCGAACGTTATCAGCAGAAAGCTCCGCAGGTGACGGCATTTGGTGGACCGCAGACGGTGCAAGAGGAGGGGGCAAGTGCAGCATAATCAAATTCATCTACAACGTGCGGCGATCTACCAATGGTTTTCACAATTGTTATTTCGTGAGCTGGACGAAAAACAGCTCACCAGTCTGGAAAGCGGCGAGCATCGGGCGTGGATTGCATCACTGGCGGCGATCCCCGGATTGTCTGCCGAGGTAAAACAATTTGAGCGTAGCCTGGCTCGGGCTTTGCGGCGGGACTCCCGACAGTTGGAACTGGCTGCAGATTTTGCCTCGCTGTTTCTGCTGGCACCGCCTGCGAGTGTTTCTCCCTACGCAGGACACTATCCGCACACGACAGCTGCAGCAGAACGCCGGCAAATGAATGTTCTGTTGGTCGAACAAGGGCTGGCGGCGCGGGAAAATGAACCTTCCGATCATATTGCCGTACAACTGGCATTGATGGCGAGGATGGTTGCTAAAGAGGAGCCGTTCTCAACACAGTATTACTTTTTACATCATCATATTCTGTGCTGGGCACCGTTATTTCGCGACGCTTGTCTGGTGCGGGATAACGAGGGGTTTTATCCTCAGGCGGTTAATCTGATAGTGCGTTTTATGCGCGAGGATGAACAGTATCTGGAAACGCTGTTGATGGATGATTTTTATTTCAGCAGTCAGTGCTGAAAATGACAAAGGGACAGCCTGCGCTGTCCCTTGTCGTCGATGAGCGGCAGAAAATTAATCCGCGCGACCCATATAGCGACGTTCTTCGATATGAATTCGGATTTTCTCACCCGCACTCAGATACTCAGGAACAAGAATAACCAGACCGGTGCTCAGGGTCGCCGGTTTGTTACGCGCACTTGCTGAGGCGCCTTTAATGCCCGGTGCCGTTTCAACGATCTCCAGGTCTACCGTTTGCGGCAGTTCAAGCGCCAACAACTGACCGTCCCAGGTCAGTACCTGCATATCTGGCATTCCACCTTCCGGCATGAACAGCAGCTCTTCTTCAATCTGGTCTTTGGTGAAGGTATACGGGGTATAGTCTTCTTTATCCATAAAGACGTATTCGTTGCCATCGACGTAGGAGAAATCAACGCCACGACGGCTCAGGGTGACGGTATCAACAATATCATCGCCTTTGAAGCGCTCTTCAACTTTCAGACCGGTACGAACATCAGAAAAACGCATTTTGTACAGCGTTGCAGCGCCGCGTGCGGTGGGTGACTGAATGTCAATATCTTTTACAATCAACAGTTTGCCGTTGTAATTCAGTACCATACCTTTTTTAATTTCGTTCGCTCTTGGCATCGAAAAAATCCTGTAATGAGGGGTGTCTAAAATATCGCGTAAAACTACTCGCGCTGGGGCATTCAGGCAAGCGGAATTCATGCTTTTGCTGGTGCAAAAAAGGTGTTACTGTGCGCTTCCCGCACAATCCGATGGTTTACGCTTAAGAGAGTACTTGTATGGAATGCCGTCCGGATTGTGGTGCATGCTGCACCGCACCTTCAATCTCCAGCCCCATCCCCGGCATGCCACAAGGCAAGCCCGCTAATACGCCATGTGTTCAGCTTGATGAATCCCTGCGCTGTAAAATTTTTGGCTCGCCGCTGCGACCAAAAGTGTGCGCCGGTTTACAGCCCAGTGCGGAAATGTGCGGACAGACGACGCACCAGGCCATGGTGTATCTTATTGAGCTCGAAACACTGACCGCACCTTAAACATCTTTTATGCGCGCCAGGCACACGACGGTGGCGACTATCATCACCAGCGCAAACCAGAACACTGCGTGATAGTTCCAGATTTCTGCGGCAATACCCGCCAGCGAACCGGCAATAATCCAGCCCACGCGAATAGTATTCGTATAAAGGGTCGTGGCTGAACCCGCCTGTCCCGGCATCAGGTCCTGGAAATAGAGCATGCCAATCCCGCCGAGAATACCGATGTAAATTGCGTTCAGCAGCTGTAAGCCAAGCAATATCGCGGGAGAGTGAGCCAACAACATACCGGCATAAAAGAAAAATCCAGCGACGACGGCAATTCGCATCAACAGGCGTTTACCTAAACGCTTAGCGAAGTATCCGGCAATCAGCATGGTTGGGATCTCCAGTCCTGCTGCGGTTCCCATCATGATGCCCGCCAGTTTTTCCGGCAGATGCAGTTCGTTGATAATAAACAGTGGCATATTAATGATATAGAGACTATTGGTTCCCCACATTAATGTGCATATAACAAACAACAGCAGTGTATCGCGTCGATTGCGCCTTGGGGCCTCCACCGCGCCTGTCGCGAGCGGCACGTTTTTACTCATTGAGGGTAAGAACAACCAGACCATTATGCCGCAGACAATAAATGCCACTGCCGCACTGAGGTACATGACCGTAAAGCTGAACCCCATGGCCAGCGCGTAGGCCAGCGGCGGGCCAATCACCCAGGCCAGCGAAACCTGCGCACGTAATATTGAACTGAACATGACGGCTTCCCGTCCCGTACGGTCGGCATGCTCGCGAGCGAGGGCAAACATTTGCGGGTTGGCGGTCGAACCAAAGCTGCTGAGGAATACCCCGACAAACAACAAGATAAAATAGTTACGGTTCCAGGCGAAAAGCACGCAGGCCAGCATCCCCAGCACGCAGCAAAATACGATCAAGTTTTTGCGATCGCCCTTTTTATCTGAACGTCCGGCCAGAAACTGACTCACCAAAATGCCGATTACGGCGCTACCGGTAAAAAAGAACCCGACCATGCCGGGACGGGCATGGACTTCATCCGTCAGAAAAAGACTAAGCGTTGGCGTCTGCAACGCACCGGCGATACCCGTCAGAAATGCGACAAGCAGGAACGCCGCAGACGTTAAATCAAACGCCCGGGGTGAGGCGGCTACGGGGGTGTTATGCATGTTTTGATATCAATGATGTGAAGAGACGCGGAGTTTACGCTGCTTGTCAGAAAATAAACAGGGAGCCAAATCAAAATCGGCATTAAAAATCAAAATAGCATTTCAGTCAGAGAATGCAGTTTGCTGACGTAGCTGAATTTGACAAGCTGACGCCGTTTTTGCGTCAGCAATTTGATCTCTGGCGAAGAGAAAATGTGCGTTATCTCTAAATTCAGCAAGTAATTTGTTAACTTTACTTGTGTGCTGCAGAAAAAAGAGCAAGACTTCTTGAAACGTTTCAGCGTCATCTCGCCATAACTGATGGAGTCAGGTGACGCCATTTTTCTCATGTTGGCTGAATCGTTTCAATTCAGCGGGAGAGGAGAACCATGTTCCAGTTATCTGTTCAGGATATTCACCCGGGCGAACAGGCCGGGAATAAAGAAGAGGCTATTCGCCAGGTTGCCGCAGCCTTAGTGCAGGCGGGTAACGTCGCGGAAGGCTACGTCAATGGCATGCTGGCGCGTGAACAACAGACGTCCACGTTCCTCGGCAACGGTATTGCTATTCCTCACGGTACGACGGACACGCGCGATCAAGTGTTGAAAACCGGCGTGCAGGTGTTTCAGTTTCCGCAGGGTGTGACCTGGGGAGAGGGGCAGGTTGCATATGTGGCGATCGGTATTGCCGCCAGCTCGGATGAGCACCTCGGTTTGCTGCGTCAGCTGACGCACGTACTGAGTGATGACTCCGTCGCTGAACAGCTGAAATCTGCGACCACGGCGGAAGAGCTGCGCGCGTTGCTGATGGGTGAAAAGCAAAGCGAACAGCTAAAGCTTGATAACGAAACGCTGTCGCTGGACGTCGTTGCCAACTCGCTGGTAACGCTGCAGGCGCTCAACGCGGCGCGGCTGAAAGAGGTCGGTGCGGTTGACACCGCCTTTGTCGCCAGAGCGATAAATGAGCATCCGATGAATCTCGGCCAGGGTATCTGGCTGAATGACTGTGCTGAAGGTAACGTGCGTAGCGCCGTTGCGGTCAGCCGCGTAGCGACAGCGTTTGATGTACAAGGTGAAGCTGCGGCCCTGCTGGTGACTGTCGCCATGAATGACGATCAACCGGTTGCGGTGCTGAAGCGTCTTGGCGATCTGCTGCTGAATAATAAAGCTGACCGTTTGTTGAAAGCCGATGCGGCAACGTTGCTGGCGCTGCTGACCAGCGATGACGCCTTAACTGATGATGTACTGAGCGCCGAATTTATTGTGCGCAATGAGCATGGCTTACACGCCCGTCCGGGCACCATGCTGGTGAATACGATCAAACAATTTAACAGTGAAATTACCGTGACAAATCTTGATGGAACCGGCAAACCGGCGAATGGACGCAGTCTGATGAAAGTTGTGGCATTAGGCGTGAAGAAAGGACATCACCTGCGCTTTACCGCCCAGGGCGAGGATGCTGAACAGGCGCTGAAAGCGATTGGCGAAGCCATCGCGGCAGGTCTTGGGGAGGGCGCGTAATGAGCAGACGTGTTGCTACTATCACCCTCAACCCGGCATACGACCTGGTGGGTTTCTGCCCGGAAATTGAACGCGGTGAAGTGAACCTGGTTAAAACAACCGGTCTGCACGCGGCAGGGAAAGGGATTAACGTCGCTAAAGTTCTGAAAGATTTAGGTATTGATGTCACGGTAGGCGGTTTCCTGGGTAAAGACAACCAGGATGGTTTCCAGCAGTTGTTTAGCGAGCTGGGCATTGCCAACCGTTTTCAGGTTGTACAAGGGCGTACCCGTATCAACGTCAAGCTGACCGAAAAAGACGGCGAAGTGACCGATTTCAATTTCTCCGGCTTTGACGTCACCCCGGCTGACTGGGAACGGTTTGTGAATGACTCCCTGAGCTGGCTGGGCCAGTTCGACATGGTGTGCGTCAGCGGCAGTTTGCCGACTGGCGTGAGCCCGGAAGCCTTCACCGACTGGATGACTCGCCTGCGCAGTCAGTGTCCTTGCATTATCTTTGATAGTAGTCGTGAAGCGCTGGTGGCGGGTCTGAAAGCAGCACCGTGGCTGGTGAAACCAAACCGTCGGGAGCTGGAAATCTGGGCGGGCCGTAAGCTACCGGAAATGAAAGATGTGATTGAAGCGGCGCATGCGCTGCGCGAGCAGGGGATTGCTCACGTGGTGATTTCACTTGGCGCAGAAGGTGCGCTGTGGGTTAACGCTTCAGGTGAATGGATTGCTAAACCACCGTCAGTTGACGTGGTTAGCACCGTAGGCGCGGGCGATTCAATGGTTGGCGGTCTGATTTACGGGCTGCTGATGCGTGAGTCCAGCGAACATACCCTGCGTCTGGCGACAGCTGTTGCCGCCCTGGCGGTAAGCCAAAGCAATGTGGGCATTACCGATCGTCCTCAGTTGGCCGCAATGATGGCGCGTGTCGACTTAAAACCGTTTAACTGACAGCAGGAGAGGCATAATGAAAACGCTGCTGATTATTGACGCTAATCTCGGCCAGGCTCGCGCTTACATGGCGAAAACCCTGCTTGGAGCGGCGGCGCAGAAAGCACATCTTGAAATTATTGATAATCCGAATGATGCAGAACTGGCAATTGTTCTGGGCGACACGCTTCCTGCCGACAGTTCGCTGAACGGCAAAAAAGTCTGGCTGGGCGATATAGGTCGTGCAGTTGCGCATCCTGAACTGTTCCTCAGCGAAGCAAAAGGTCATGCAAAACCATACAGCGCTCCGGTTGCAACAGCGCCTGTGACCAGTAGTGGTCCAAAACGCGTTGTGGCGGTGACGGCTTGTCCGACCGGCGTTGCGCATACGTTTATGGCTGCTGAAGCTATTGAAACAGAAGCGAAAAAACGTGGCTGGTGGGTGAAGGTTGAAACCCGTGGTTCTGTTGGCGCAGGCAATGCTATTACGCCGGAAGAGGTGGCTCAGGCGGACCTGGTGATTGTGGCGGCTGACATTGAAGTTGATCTGGCGAAGTTTGCCGGGAAACCAATGTACCGTACGTCTACTGGTCTCGCACTGAAGAAAACCAAGCAGGAGCTGGACAAAGCGCTGGAAGAAGCAACGCCGTATCAGCCAACCGGCAAAGCGCAGACTTCAGCAACCGAAGGTAAGAAAGAGAGTGCGGGTGCATATCGTCACCTGCTGACGGGCGTGTCCTATATGCTGCCGATGGTGGTTGCTGGCGGTCTGTGTATTGCACTCTCATTCGCTTTTGGCATTGAAGCATTTAAAGAGCAGGGTACGCTGGCGGCGGCATTGATGCAGATTGGCGGTGGTTCAGCCTTTGCGTTGATGGTGCCGGTTCTGGCGGGTTATATCGCGTTTTCCATCGCTGACCGTCCGGGTCTGACGCCGGGTCTTATCGGCGGTATGCTGGCGGTGAGTACGGGGTCCGGCTTTATTGGCGGGATTATTGCCGGTTTCCTTGCGGGTTATGTGGCAAAACTCATCAGTACGAAGCTGAAACTCCCACAGAGTATGGAAGCGCTGAAACCGATCCTGATCATTCCGCTGCTTTCAAGTCTGGTGGTGGGCCTGGCCATGATCTACCTGATCGGTAAACCAGTAGCCGGTATTCTGGAAGGTCTGACCCACTGGCTGCAAACCATGGGCACAGCGAATGCGGTACTGCTTGGGGCAATTCTTGGCGGCATGATGTGTACCGACATGGGCGGTCCGGTTAACAAAGCGGCGTATGCTTTCGGTGTGGGTCTGCTCAGTACGCAAACCTATGCGCCGATGGCTGCCATCATGGCGGCAGGTATGGTGCCTCCGTTGGCGCTGGGTCTGGCAACGCTGGTTGCGCGTCGTAAGTTCGACAAAGCGCAGCAGGAAGGCGGTAAAGCAGCGCTGGTGCTGGGCCTGTGCTTTATCACCGAAGGGGCTATCCCATTCGCTGCCCGTGACCCGATGCGTGTTCTGCCTTGCTGTATCGTGGGCGGCGCGATTACCGGTGCTATCTCGATGGCGGTAGGTGCGAAGCTGATGGCACCGCACGGTGGTCTGTTCGTGCTGTTGATTCCTGGCGCAATTACACCGGTACTGGGATACCTGCTGGCCATTATCGCCGGTACGCTGGTAGCCGGGCTTTCCTACGCGGTACTGAAACGCCCGGAAGCAGAGGTTGTGGCAAAAGCGGCATGATTGAATGCTGATATCGGGGGCAGAGATTTCTCTGCCCCTTTTTTTTATCTATTAACCGCCGCCCGGAGAGGTGTAAAACGGTTCAGGCAATCATTGGCGCGATGATAAAATCAAAGGCAACGCCTGCGATGATCCCCCCCAGTCCTGGCAGCATAAACGGATGGTTTAAGACATACTTACCCACGCGCGTTGTCCCGGTGGTGTCGAACTCCATTGCTGCCAGCGAAGTGGGATACGTGGGTAGAACAAATACCCCGGTGACTGCCACATAGGAAGCCAGAATCGCCCAGGTGGGTACACCGAGCGCAACGGCAAGCGGGATAATCAGCGGCGTGGTGGCTCCCTGCGAATAGAGAAGCGCGCAGGTACCAAACAGCACCAGTGCCAACAGCATCGGATAAGCCCGTAGAATGTCGCCCGCGATATCCTTTATCCCTGTTAAGTGGGCGTCAATGAAGGTTGTGCCCAGCGTAACAATCCCCAGAATCACCGCCAACGAACTCATTCCCGCACGGAACGTGGATGTCAGGACAATGGCGTCAGTTGATGTTTTGCATAACACCACCATCAGACACGCGGCAGCCAGCATGCAGATAATGATAATGTCCCTTGTATTCATTGGGTTACCTGCATCGAATCCGGGGCGTAGTTGAGGGCATGCGGCAAGAATAACGATGACGACCGTTGCCAACATAAACAGGGCTACTGACAGTCTGGCACCCGGCGTAGTGCTGTTTTGCCCTTCGTATTTACGCACCAACCCTTTTTGCAGACGTTCCAGATAGACTTCATCATCCTGTTGTTCACATCCCTGACGGGAAGCGATAAACGCTGCGACCATCGCGGCGACAAACGAGGCTGGCAGACACACCGCCATGACCTGGATAAAGCTGATACCGTTGCCTTCCATTATGGTCAGCATAGCCGCCATTGCGGCACTGATCGGCGAGCCGGATATTGCCACCTGAGAGGCCACGACGGATCCTGCGAGGGTACGAGAAGGGCGGATACCTGATTCTTTGGCAACTTCGGCAATCACCGGTAAAGTGGAAAAGACAATGAATCCTGTTCCCGCCATAATGGTCATTGACCAGGTGATTATTGGCGCAATTATATTGATATATTTAGGGTTGCGACGCATAAAATTGCCGGCGACACGAACCAGATAATCCATACCACCGGCGGCTTGTAGTGCAGAGGCAGCCACTACCACCGTCATAATAATGAGAATCACGTCAACGGGTGGCGAACCAATTTGTAACCCAAATCCCAGTGTTAAAATAGCCAGCCCCAATCCACCACATAAACCAATACCAATACCGCCGAGGCGGATACCAAAAAATATTGCGCCCAACACTACGATAATTTCCAGCCAAATCATAATGGCCTCCGCCAGAGAGTGATTCGTTATTAATGTGAGTGTTTATTTGATGCGATAATTAACCTGAATTTTATTTTCATTGCGCTAAAAGATGATTTTTTCCAACACGTTTCTCGTACCATTTAATACCGGCGCGAACCAACGAACCGGTTGAGTCAATATATTTTTCGGGTGACATTTTGACTGCCTCAGCAAGAATGACGGGAACTTCAGTACATCCCAGCACGATGACCTGTGCGCCGCGTGAGAAGAGTGCTTCTGCCTGTTCATTCATCAGCGTTTGCGCCCGCTTAACCTCACCGGCTTTTAAGCAATAGATACTTTCCATCACCTTTTCCTGACTGGCCGAGTCAGGGCTGACGCAGGTTAACCCAAGGGATTCTATGCCCTTTTGATAGAGACCCATGTACAATGTGGCGTTGGTAGCGAGTAATCCGATACGCGATTTTCCACAGTTCCTGACCTCGTTGATGGTCGTTTCAACAATGCTCAGCAGCTCTGTGTGACAGCACTTTTTTAATTCGTCAAACCAAAAGTGGGCGGTATTACAGGGGATCACAATACATTCGGCACCAGCATCTTCAAGTTTATGCATATAATCGCGCATTGCCGGGAGTGGGGAATTACCATGATGCATTAACGCGTCGGTTCGGTCAGGAATATCTGGAATAGAGGAAATAATTAATGGGATATGTTCCTGGTCACGTTGTGCTACGGTAAAGGTGACAAACTTATTAAACAGATCGACGGTTGCAGCTGGTCCCATACCACCCAGTACGCCAATTAAACCTTTCACGATATATACCTCGACTGACCGATAATTAATATTCAGATCTGGATTGTGTCTGCTGATCATGTTTAACAGCAGTGAGACGCGAGGAGAAATGCAATAATGTTGGGTTCAATGCAAAAACTGCATAGCTGCGGTTTCTTTTGCATTCTCGGTAGGCCAGTATTTAGCCAGGGACCTGACGTTCCAGCGCCGCTAAGCGGTCGTAGCCGTTGAGCAAAGGAACCTGTTAATGTTAAAAACGAACGTTTGATGCAAAAAACAAATCATCAGGTGTTGATGATGAATATCATCTGCGGAAATATTCAGGCATGATGTTTCAGGTTAATCGGCATATTTCAAAATCCGTGTGATACGCATGAAAAATATTGAGACAAAATGGTTATATGACTTTCTGACGCTGGAAGCGTGCCGTCATTTTTCCCAGGCGGCTGAGGAACGCAACATTTCCCAACCAGCATTTAGCCGACGGATCAAAGCACTCGAATCCGCCGTAGGCGTGTTACTTTTTGATCGTACAACGAGCCCCCTGCAACTCACGGAGGAGGGCAAGCTATTCCATTCGCAAACCCGTAGCCTGCTGCAACAGCTGGAATGTAATCTGGATGAGCTAAGTGGCCACAACTTGCTTGGGGTACCCAATATTAAAATTGCGGCGGCACATTCTCTGTCGCTGACGATGTTGCCCAGATTAGTGCACGCAATGGCAGCCTGGGGTGAGGAATTTGTCTGGCACGTCGAAGCTATCGATGTTGTTCAGGCGGTGAATACTCTGCGCGAGGGGAAAAGTGATTTTATTATCTCTTTTCGGGATGAAGACTTAATGCAGTCACCATTCTGCGGCTTGAAGGTTTTTGAGTCTGAGCTGTATCCCGTCTGTGCGGCTGATGCGCAGGGAAAACCGTTGTTTGATCTCTATCAGCCGCAGGCGCCAATTTTGAACTATACCAGCACATCCTACATGGGGAGACTGGTAAACCGCCATTTGGCAGAAGTAGGCGGTATTTCAGCACGAACGCTGTTTATGTCTTCGATGAGTGAGTTATTGAAAAATATGGCCTTGGATGGGCATGGTATCGCCTGGTTACCGGCGTGGACTATCGTAAACGAACTGCGCGATAAGCGGCTGGTTTGCCTGCAGACACCGGAACTGATGGTGCCTATTCAGGCCTATATTTACCGGATGGACACTCGCCTGAATAAAACGGCTGAGCACTTTTGGCGGATTTTGTACAACCATATGCCAGAGGATCTGGTTTCGCTTAGTTGATACGCGCCAGTTCGTTTGGCGTGTCTGAAAATCTCCGGTTATGACCAAGGATACCTTTTGATTTGATCAATTTGTGTACTACCTCTCATTTCCTCTCTCCCTGATAAACTGTATCTATAAAAAATTGTGATTCTGTTCATATCTATCGACTTTATAGCTTGTGGATAGATTTACTTTGTCAAAAACACGCTTACTATGAACACGTGTTTGATGATGAACAAGTGCTCTAATAACCTAATATGTGGCGTTGGTTATTTTTAACGAACTCATTTGTGGCAAGTTAATTGCCAGGGGACGTGCTATGCGTGAAAAGGAATACATCGTAACGATTGGCTCAGCCAATATGGATGTTGCTGGGTATTCGCATGCCTCACTAAATTATGCGGATTCTAACCCAGGTAAAATTAAATTCACCCCCGGCGGCGTAGGACGCAATATTGCTCATAATCTCGCGCTGCTGGGTAAAAATTCGTGGTTGCTAACAGCGGTTGGTAACGATTTTTATGGTCAATCATTGTTGGCACAAACCAATCAATCTGGAGTACATGTTGATAAGTGTCTTATCGTTCCCGGAGAAAATACATCAAGTTATTTATCGTTGCTTGATAACACCGGTGAAATGTTAGTTGCTATTAATGATATGAGTATTACCGAACATATTTCAGCAGAATTTTTATCGCAGCATTTTGATTTTATTCGGCAGGCAAAAGTCATTATCGCCGATTGCAATATCAATGAAGACGCTCTGGCATGGGTACTGGAAAATGCCGGAGATGTTCCGGTGTTTGTTGACCCGGTATCGGCCTGGAAGTGTGTGAAAATTCGCAGGCGTCTTGCAAAAATTCACACCCTCAAACCAAATCGCCTTGAAGCCGAAACGCTTAGCGGTATTGCGCTTTCCGGGCGCGATGACGTTGGAAAAGTCGCTGCGTGGTTTCATGATCGTGGCTTAAACCGGCTGGTGCTTAGCATGGGGGGCGACGGTGTTTATTACAGCGATATTACGGGGAATTGCGGTTGGTCGCTCCCCATTAAAACTCGCGTCATTAATGTTACAGGGGCTGGCGATGCGATGATGGCTGGACTGGCTTCCTGCTGGGTAGACGGTATGCCCTTTATTGATTCTGTCCGATTTGCGCAGGCGTGTTCATCAATGGCATTAGCCTGTGAATATACCAATAACCCTGATTTGTCTGTTGCGAATGTTAGCTTAATAGTGGAGAACACAGAATGTCTGAATTAACTCTTTCCTCTGAATTATTACAAATATCACCAGAAGTTCAGCAAGCATTAAACAGTAAAAAACCGATTGTTGCGCTTGAATCAACCATTATTTCTCATGGTATGCCATTTCCGCAGAATGCTCAGACAGCGATTGAAGTAGAAGAAACTATTCGTAAGCACGGCGCTGTTCCTGCGACCATTGCCATTATCGGCGGAATAATGAAAGTAGGTTTAAGTAAAGATGAAATTGAGTTGCTTGGACGAGAAGGACATAATGTTACTAAAGTCAGCCGTCGTGATTTGCCATTTGTGGTCGCGGCAGGGAAAAATGGTGCCACCACCGTTGCCTCTACGATGATTATTGCCGCGTTGGCCGGAATTAAAGTATTTGCGACCGGGGGAATTGGCGGCGTTCATCGTGGTGCTGAACATACGTTTGATATTTCCGCAGATCTACAGGAACTGGCACATACCAATGTCACGGTAATTTGTGCCGGGGCGAAATCTATTTTGGATCTCGGTTTAACGACTGAATATTTAGAAACCTTTGGCGTACCGTTAATTGGTTATCAGACAACATCGCTCCCGGCATTTTTCTGTCGTACCAGTCCTTTTGAAGTCAGTATCCGTCTGGACAGCGCGAAAGAGATTGCCCGCGCCATGGCGGTGAAATGGCAAACGGGTCTCAATGGAGGCCTGGTTGTCGCCAATCCAATCCCGGAGCAGTTTGCTATGGCCGAAGAGAAAATTAATGCGGCTATCGATCGGGCGGTAAAAGAAGCGGAAGAGCAGGGCGTCGTGGGTAAAGAAAGTACGCCGTTCCTGTTGGCGCGAGTTGCGGAGCTGACCGGCGGCGACAGTCTGAAATCAAATATTCAGCTGGTGTTCAACAACGCAGTGCTGGCCTGTGAAATTGCGAAGGAGTATCAACGCCTCGCCTGACAGAATTTCCCGGGCAGAATGCGGTCGCCCGCGAATATCAAACCTACCAAAACCTGGCGATAACGCTGGGTTTCCTGGCATGAAGGGAATTTCATTATGGATATAATGAGAAGTGTTGTGGGTATGGTGGTATTACTGGCCATCGCGTTTCTGCTGTCAGTAAATAAAAAACGTATTAGTCTGCGCACTGTTGGGGCTGCGCTGGTACTGCAAATAGCCATCGGCGGCATTATGCTCTATTTCCCGCCGGGAAAATGGCTGGTTGAACAGGCCGCGCTCGGCGTGCACAAGGTGATGTCATATAGTGATGCAGGTAGCGCATTTATCTTCGGCTCTCTGGTTGGGCCAAAAATGGATGTGCTGTTTGACGGGGCCGGGTTTATTTTCGCCTTCCGGGTGCTCCCGGCCATCATTTTTGTGACCGCACTCATCAGTCTGCTCTACTACATTGGCGTGATGGGGCTGTTGATCCGCATCCTCGGCGGTATTTTCCAGAAGGCGCTGAATATCAGTAAGATCGAGTCATTTGTCGCCGTAACCACGATTTTCCTCGGGCAAAACGAGATCCCGGCAATCGTGAAACCGTTTATTGATCGCCTGAATCGCAATGAGTTGTTTACCGCTATCTGTAGCGGGATGGCCTCGATTGCTGGCTCAATGATGATTGGTTACGCCGGAATGGGCGTCCCGATTGATTATTTGTTGGCGGCATCCTTGATGGCAATCCCTGGCGGTATTTTGTTCGCGCGTATGCTGAGTCCGGCAACGGAAGAATCTCGCGTCACCTTTGAAAACCTGTCATTTACTGAAACACCACCGAAAAGCATCATCGAGGCGGCGGCGAGTGGGGCGATGACCGGGCTGAAGATCGCCGCAGGTGTGGCGACAGTAGTTATGGCATTTGTCGCCATTATCGCGCTGATTAACGGTATTATCGGCGGAATTGGTGGTTGGTTTGGTTATGGGCATGCCACTCTGGAAGGGATCTTTGGCTATGTGTTAGCCCCGCTGGCATGGATTATGGGCGTGGACTGGAGTGATGCAACGCTGGCAGGTAGCTTGATTGGACAGAAGCTGGCGATCAACGAATTTGTCGCTTATCTCAACTTCTCGCCGTATCTGCAAACGGGCGGGACGCTGGACGTGAAGACCATCGCGATTATCTCGTTTGCGCTGTGTGGTTTCGCGAACTTCGGTTCGATTGGCGTCGTGGTCGGGGCATTTTCGGCGATTGCGCCACAGCGTGCACCGGAAATCGCGCAGCTTGGAATGCGTGCGCTGGCAGCAGCAACGCTGTCGAACCTGATGAGCGCCACTATCGCCGGTTTCTTTATCGGACTGGCATAAAATAAAGTTTGTAGGCCGGATAAGCGTAGCGCTATCCGGCAGACATTCAAGCTGTTTGCAGCAAATACAGAGCGTTATCCGCAGAGAGCGTTGGGTTGTTGATACTGACGCTGGCCCGCGATAATGCCGCGCAGGCCATGGCAAAGCGCGCGCTTTCACGAAACTCACTGCCTTCCAGAAAGCTGTACAGTAATCCCGCCATAAAAGCGTCATCGGCACCAAAACTGTCTACCACCGTATGCTCAGGCGGCGTCAATAAAAACTGTTCGCCGTCCTTTTCGCTGCAAAAAACGGATTCATCTTCCAGGCAGACAAAAATGCGTTTTACCCCTTGCTGATGCAGGCTATTGACGGCCTGTACGCGATCCGCATCAGTATGAATAGGTTGGCCCCATAAAATCGCAAGCTCTTTCTGCGTGGGTTTAAGCGTATGAATACGCGTAAACCAGGTCTTCATTTTTGCCGCTTTGAACTCTGAAACGGTGTCAATAAATACCGGAATGTCATCGGCAATAGTAAAGACCCACTCAATGGCTTCGGCGGTCAGATTGCAATCGGCCAGTACGACACCGGAATGGCGGATCAAATCTCGCGAACTGTTCAGCAACTGCGGCGTCAATTGTTGCAGGATATGGGTATCGTTAATGGCCAGGACGGTCTCTTCCCGCTGATTAGCGATCGACAGGTAGGTTGAGGTATTGTGTCCATGCAGACGAATGCAGCTGGAAACGTTAACACCAGCCTGACGCGTTTGTTCCAGCAATGTTTCGCCATAGAAGTCACTGCCAACAGCGGAAATTAAATGTACGTCGCGCCCCAGCAGCGCCAGGTTGTGGGCGATGTTACGTCCTACACCGCCCGCTGAGCAATGAATGCTACCAGGGTTAGAGGCTGCCTGAGGATAATGGATGTCTGCAACACCCCGGATATCCATGTTGATAGCCCCTACAACCACGCAATAATCCTGTTCGGTAAGGATATAACCTTTACCTTTGATCATGCCTTTACGCATTAAATCCATAATATGCGCAGCGACGCGTGAACGGCTGATCTGCAAAATATCGGCGATTTCATTCTGCTGAATCAACGGATTGCGGCGCAGGATCTTAAGGATCTGCTTTTCCCTGTCGTTCATGATTAGGCCACCGCTTTTTCTGTTTGCTGGGCTTTCAGCCAGGCAATCTCTTCTGCCCAGATATCTGGATTAATGGTTTCCAGCACCAGCGGAATGCCGTCAAAACGATTGTCCTGCATAATCCATCGGAATGCGTCGTGGCCAATATTGCCTTCACCCAAGCTGTGGTGACGGTCAACGCGGCTGCCAAACGTGCTCTTTGCGTCGTTCAGGTGCATACCGCGCAGATATTTGAAGCCGACAATACGTTCGAATTCCGCAAACGTCTTTTCGCATTCCTCAACGGAACGCAAATCGTAACCGGCCGCGAAGGCGTGGCAGGTATCAATACAGACGCCGACACGGGATTTATCTTCTACGCCGTCGATAATGGCGGCCAGGTGCTCAAACTTAAAGCCAAGGTTGCTGCCCTGTCCGGCGGTATTTTCAATTACCGCTGTAACGCCCTGGGTCTGGGCGAGGGCGATGTTGATGGATTCGGCAATGCGCGCCAGACATTCATCTTCCGGGATCTGCATCAAATGGCTGCCCGGGTGAAAGTTCAACAGGGATAGGCCAAGCTGTTCGCAGCGCTGCATTTCATCGATAAACGCCTCGCGTGATTTTTCCAGCGCATCGCTGACCGGATGCCCGAGATTTATCAGGTAGCTGTCGTGAGGCAGGATTTGCGCGGAAGTATAGTGATACTTCTCGCAGGCAGATTTGAAACCATCAATGATTTCGGTGGTCAGCGGCGCGGCACGCCACTGACGCTGATTCTTGGTGAACAGGGCGAATGCGGTCGCTTCGATTTCTGCGGCTCGAATAGCGGCGTTAGCCAGACCGCCAGCGGCGCTTACGTGCGCTCCAATATATTTCATAAATTAAACCCGCCATACTCAAAAGGGGAGAGTATAGCGGGTTAATGGGGGGGAGTCGTGCTCGTTTATGCCATCAGTGCGTGGATAGCGAGGTTAATCGCGCCACCGCCCACAATCAGCCAGACAAACAGCAGCAGGGCCATCAGTAATGGTTTAGCGCCGGCTTTTTTCAGGGCGCTAACGTGAGTGGTCAGCCCCAGTGCAGCCATCGCCATTGCCAGCAAAATGGTATCCAGTGTTACCAGCATATTCACTACCGACTGCGGCAGAAAGTGGAACGAGTTAAAAATCGCGACCACAATGAACAGGATGGCAAACCACGGAATGGTGATTTTGCTCTTCTCACCACCGGTGGCCGGAGAAAGCTGTTTAACGCGAGCGGCCAACAGGATAAGGAACGGTGCCAGCATCATGACGCGCAGCATTTTGGCAATAACCGCGGCGTTTTCCGCATCCGGGTTAATGGCGTGACCGGCAGCCACAACCTGAGCGACTTCATGCATGGTGGAACCAATGTAAATGCCGTAGGTTTCCGGGCTAAACCAGTGCGCCAGTAGCGGGTACATCGCCGGATACAGGAAGATAGCGATGGTACCGAAGATGACCACTGTGGCGACAGCGACGGTCACCTTACTGGCTTCCGCTTTCACCACCGGTTCAGTTGCCAGCACGGCGGCGGCACCACAAATGCTGCTCCCCGCGCCAATCAGCCAACTGGTATGGCGGTCCAGACCAAACACTTTCTGCCCAAGGAAGCAGGCAATCATAAAGGTACTGCTTAGCGTTAACACATCAATCACGATACCGCTGACGCCAACGTCAGCAATTTGCGCGAAGGTGAGGCGAAACCCGTAGAGGATAATCCCCAGACGCAATAAATGTTGTTTAGCAAACAGCACACCGCCGTCACAGCTTTTCCAGATGTGCGGATAGACGGTATTGCCGAGAACCATCCC
Source organism: Citrobacter sp. VF227 (assembly GCF_052950715.1). Lineage (NCBI taxonomy): Bacteria > Pseudomonadati > Pseudomonadota > Gammaproteobacteria > Enterobacterales > Enterobacteriaceae > Citrobacter > Citrobacter sp. VF227. Next base: position 1,146,690 of record NZ_JBRFVF010000001.1, on the reverse strand, counting down.
CAGTAAAATTGCCAGGGTGAGGGCGCTGAACCCGGCACCTGCGACGGCGGGAATGGAGCCACCCCATAAGGCGACCCCAGTGATAACTGCACTCAGGGCGAGCCCCGGAATAAAATGCCACGTTGTACGACGATGAGTCTGCAAGGTGAGTTCTGTCATATCCTTCTCCTTTATCTGGGTAAAAGAGTACGGCGAAGTGGTTTAAAAATAAAATTGATTATATATTTATAATTAATCTCTATAAGTGGTAAGTGACGGATATCCGGTGGAAAACGACTATGCATATCACCCTGCGACAACTTGAAGTGTTTGCTGAGGTATTAAAAAGCGGCTCAACGACCCAGGCGTCTGTCATGCTGGCATTGTCGCAGTCGGCGGTGAGTGCCGCGCTTACCGATCTGGAAGGACAGCTTGGCGTACAGCTCTTTGACCGGGTAGGCAAACGACTGGTAGTCAACGAGCACGGGCGCTTGCTCTACCCACGGGCGCTGGCACTACTCGAGCAAACGACCGAAATCGAACAGCTTTTCCGCGAAGATAATGGTGCCATTCGGGTTTATGCCAGTAGCACCATTGGCAACTATATTCTGCCTGCCATGATTGCCCGCTATCGGCATGATTTCCCCGATTTGCCGCTGGAGCTTAGCGTGGGCAACAGCCAGGATGTGATCAATGCGGTACTGGATTTCCGGGTAGATATCGGGCTGATTGAAGGGCCGTGTCATAGTACGGAAATAATCTCTGAACCGTGGCTTGAAGACGAGCTGGTAGTGTTCGCGGCACCGTCGTCACCGCTGACAAAGGGACCCGTTACGCTGGAACAGCTGGCTGCTTCGCCGTGGATCCTGCGTGAACGAGGATCAGGTACGCGTGAACTGGTGGATTACCTGCTGTTGTCTCATTTACCGAGATTTCAGATGGCAATGGAGTTGGGTAACTCCGAGGCCATTAAGCATGCGGTGCGCCATGGTCTCGGGATCAGCTGTTTGTCGCGGCGGGTCATTGCCGAGCAGTTACAGGCGGGAACGCTGAGCGAAGTTCCCGTGCCGCTTCCGCATTTGGTCCGCACGCTATGGCGTGTTCATCATCGACAAAAACATATCTCCAATGCCATTACGCGCTTTTTGCACTACAGCGACCAGGTAGAGCAGGGGGAATAAGACGTTCACTGTCGTGATGACTCCTTTTTGCATAATGGCGGTTACGTTTTAACCGCCTTGCACCCTCTGTTTTCTGCTTTACTTATAATCCGCGGCCAGTCATGAAGGTCTCTTATAACAGCGCATTTGTGCCGGAAGAATGCCGTTTCGTCTGCTACAATCGCGCCTCATTTTTTGGATGGATAGCATTTTCACATGGTTTCCGAAACTAAAACCACAGAAGCGCCCACGCTACGTCGTGAACTGAAGGCGCGTCACCTGACGATGATCGCCATTGGTGGTTCCATCGGTACGGGTCTTTTCGTTGCATCTGGTGCAACCATTTCTGCGGCGGGTCCTGGCGGCGCGCTGTTTTCCTATATTCTGATTGGCCTGATGGTGTACTTCCTGATGACCAGTCTCGGTGAACTGGCTGCCTACATGCCGGTTTCCGGCTCGTTCTCCACCTACGGTCAGAACTATGTAGAAGAAGGCTTTGGTTTCGCGCTGGGGTGGAACTACTGGTACAACTGGGCAGTAACGATTGCCGTTGACCTGGTGGCCGCACAGTTGGTAATGAGCTGGTGGTTCCCGGACACGCCGGGCTGGATCTGGAGCGCGCTGTTCCTCGGCGTTATTTTCCTGCTGAACTACATTTCCGTTCGCGGATTCGGTGAGGCGGAATACTGGTTCTCACTGATCAAAGTGACCACCGTCATTATCTTCATCGTGGTTGGCGTGATGATGATTTTCGGTATCTTCAAAGGCGCTCAGCCAGTGGGCTGGAGCAACTGGACGACCGGTGATGCACCGTTTGCCGGTGGTTTTGCTGCGATGATTGGCGTGGCGATGATCGTTGGCTTCTCCTTCCAGGGAACTGAGCTGATCGGTATCGCGGCAGGCGAATCTGAAGATCCTGAGAAGAATATCCCACGTGCGGTCCGTCAGGTGTTCTGGCGAATCCTGCTGTTCTATGTGTTCGCGATTTTGATTATCAGCCTGATCATTCCGTACACCGATCCGAGCCTGCTGCGTAACGATGTGAAAGACATCAGCGTTAGCCCGTTCACGCTGGTATTCCAGCATGCGGGTCTGCTGTCTGCGGCGGCGGTGATGAACGCAGTTATCCTGACGGCAGTGCTATCTGCGGGTAACTCCGGGATGTATGCCTCCACGCGTATGCTTTACACCCTGGCATGTGACGGCAAAGCGCCACGTATTTTCGGCAAACTGTCCCGTGGCGGTGTACCGCGTAACGCGCTGTATGCGACCACCGTGGTGGCGGGGCTGTGCTTCCTGACCTCGATGTTTGGCAACCAGACCGTATACCTGTGGTTGCTGAATACCTCCGGGATGACGGGCTTTATCGCCTGGCTGGGGATCGCCATTAGCCACTATCGCTTCCGTCGCGGTTATGTGCTGCAAGGTCATGATGTGAAAGATCTGCCGTATCGTTCTGGCTTCTTCCCGCTGGGGCCGATCTTCGCCTTTGTGCTGTGCCTGATTATTACCCTCGGTCAGAACTACGAAGCGTTCCTGAAAGACAGCATTGACTGGGGCGGCGTGATGGCTACCTATATCGGTATCCCACTGTTCCTGATTATCTGGTTTGGCTATAAGCTGACGAAAGGAACCCATTTTGTTCGCTATAGCGAAATGAAATTCCCGGGCCGCGTGAAGAAATAACAGTATAAAAAGCATAACAAAACCCCGGCATGGTGAGTGCCGGGGTTTTTTATTGCGCCAGACTTAGAAGCTGTAAGTCAGGCCAACCGTGTAACGACGACCATCGAGGACGGTGTCGTAGGTATCGTAATCGATTTGCTTATCCAGCACGTTATACACGCCGGCAGTCATCAACAGATCCTTGGTGGCATAGTAGCGTAAACCCACATCGACCTGGGTATAGGACGGCGTGCCCTGCGCCATAGAAGTACGGCTCAGGTATTCAGACGTTTTCCCGCGCAGATTCAGGCGGCTCCAGAAACCGAGATCCTGCGTGGCCTGCCAGTCCAGCGTGGTGTTGAACATATGCTTTGGCATTTTGTTCAATGGCTGGCCGGAGAACTGACCGCTTTTCTGCTCAGATTCCGTGTAGGTGTAGTTCGCCGTCCAGTTGACGTCGGAGGTTATTTTCCAGCCGAAGGTGGATTCTACGCCGCGCATATTAGCTTTATCGACGTTAACGCGATCGCTGACGAAGTCATAAGTGGTATTGCCGATAGTACAGGCCGGGTCGGAACTGCTGTTACAGCGACGCACCTCGGTGATTTTGTTTTTGAAGTCGGTATTGAACAGGGTGACGCCTGCGTTGAGGTTGTCGCCGTTATCCCACAGTAAGCCGATTTCTTCGCTGAGGCTTTTCTCCGGCTTCAGGTCTGGATTGCCGACAATGATTCCGTTCAGACGTCCGCCGCCGGTGACCTGTCCCCAGTTTGCTGATGACTGGCGCAGGTCTGGCGCACGGTAGCCCGCCGAAACGCCGCCTTTTAAGGTCCATTGATCGCTCAGATGCCATACGCCATAGCCGCGCGGCGTCCAGTTGTCACCGTAGTTTTCATCTTTATCCATACGCAGACCACCGGTCAACGTAAAGGTATCGGTAACGGCCCATTCATCTTCAGCAAACAACGCCCAGCTCCAGCGGGTCAGTTTGTTCAGCCCATCAGCAGCTTGTAGCTGATTCCCGTTATCACGCAATTTCTCATAACGGTATTGCCCGCCTAACGTCAGGGTGTGCGCCCCGAGGAAGACCTGATTCTGGTTATTGAAAATCGTGTTGTAAGACTTCATCTGGCGACCCGGGTTTTCGCTCTCTTCCTGCTGGACATAGCTGGTGGAGTTGAAGTCGTCGTAATAACCACTGTGGGTTAAGGAATAGGTCGTGTGTACATACTTGCTTTCGCTTTTACTGTTGGGCTTACAGCTTCCGTTGCGGCAGTTTTCCTCAGCCATAGATTTGCCCGGCGTACTGTCGCGGTCTTGCAATTCACGAGCGTAATCGAAGTCGACGTCATTTTTATCATCTGGCGTAAAGTTCAGGGTTAACCCTCCGTTACGCATACGCTGTTCATTGTAGCCATTGAGGATTTTATCTTCCGCCCGATGGGAGAATAACCCGGTCACCTTCGCACCAAGTAATCCGTCAATCAGTGGCCCGGACGCATAGGCGTTGGTCTGGTAAATATCGCCGGAGTCTCTGTCCTCCTGGAACGTGGCGTCGCCGTGCAGAGAGCCGGTCCAGGCTTTGGTATTCGAGACTTTCTTGGTGATGACGTTAATGACGCCGCCCATCGCATCGGAACCATACAGGGACGACATCGGGCCACGGATGACTTCAATACGCTCGATGGATTCCAGCGGCGGCAGCCAACCTTGCTCAATACCTGAATTGTCGCTGTTCGGGCGTGTGCCGCGGGTGCTGATGCGTTTACCGTTGACCAGGAAGAGCGTGTATTGCGAAGCCATACCGCGAATACTGATGTCGCTGCTGCTCCCCCCGCCGGTGACGACGACGCCAGGGACATCTTTTAGCGCATCGGTGACATCGCGATAGGCTTTATCTTCGATCTGCTGCTTGGTAATAACAGATATCGACGCCGGAGCATCCTGTATTTTCTGCTCAAAGCCGGTAGCTGTTACTACCACGGTGTCTTGTTCTGCGGCATGGCCGAGTGATGGGAGACTGGCGACGCATACTGCGGCAGCTACAGCCTTAACGTGAGGTATAGTCATTTGTATCATTCCATTTAAATGAATCAAACTGCGCGTCATGTGAAAGGCCATGACAATTGTATGTATTTGTCTTTTAAGGACTCTTTTCAGTAAAGAAGCGGGGTGATTGTACAAAATCATTAATTTTTGTAAACACAAATGATAATAGAAATCATTTGTGTTTGATTTTATTTCGAGGGAAATGCTTTTTAATCAATAAGATAATGGAGTGAGAAAAAAGGAGAAAAAGTAATGAAAGCGAGACGAATGAAGAGGGGAAACCTTTTTGATGCTGAAGAATGGCTTACGTTTTTGACTTAAGGACAGCGGCTATAACACCGCTGTCCTGTTTTGGCTGGCTTATAGCCGATGGAATTTGGCGAGTAAGGCCAGTGACAGGGTTGTTAACAGGATGGCGATCACGGCATACAGATAAACACCAGACCACTCCCAGCTATTCTTCACTAATATCACCGGTACGCCTGCTAATGCCGCGCCGACATAGCTAAATAATCCCCGGAAGCCGGTTATCGATCCCGCTGCATCTTTATGAGTAACATCCAGACAACCGACGGCAAAAAGCATATGCGGGCCGTACAGGGCGAACCCCATTATGGTGAAGAGTATCGCCGTAATGGTATATGAAGTATCCTGTACCACTGGGATTAAGGTAATACACACGCACAGCATTAAGGCGAATATTAGTCCTGTCATCCAGCGATTACTTTTAAACATAAAGTCCGATAAGTAACCCGCCAGTAGTCCTCCGGCAAGTCCACCGCCTTCAAACCACGAGATAATGGAGTTGGCCTTAATCAGGCTCCAGCCATGTACCTGCGAATAGTAAATTTGCGGCCAGTCGTTGAGAATGGTGCGGGCAATATAAACAGACATATCGCCGATGATAATAATCCATACCAGCGGGTTAATCAGGATATATTTAACGAAAATCTGCCAAAAGGAGAGGTTAACTGGACTGGCCTTAACCTGGGCAAGTTCTGTCGGATCATTGCGCCATTCTCCAACGTTAGGCAAACCTAAGGTCCCGGGACGGTCTTTAATCGTAAAGAGTGCAACAATCCCCATCAGCAGGGAGATCGCGCCCGGCACATAAAAACCCATTTTCCAGCTGCCGCTCCAGACAATCGCAAAACTGGTCAACAGTGGGGCGAGACTGCCGCCGATATTATGCGCCGCCTCAACGACCGCCCACCAACGCCCACGTTCATTTTTGGAAAACCAGGATGCCATGATCTTTGCCATTGGCGGAAAACTGGTGCCCTGGAGAATGGCGTTGAGGCTGTACAGCACATAAAACGCAGCGACGCTGTCGGAAAAACCAAAAAGAATATTGACGATCCCAACGCCAATGAGCACCGGGCCGGTCATGGCTTTCGGATTGATTTTATCAACCAGCATGCCGCCAACAAACTTCATTGACCCATACAGGATGTAAAACAGTGAAGACATGATGGCAAAATCTTCTGCAGTCAGAGCGGTATCAGACAACATTGCCGGCATGGCCGCTGAAAAGTTTTTACGCGTTAAATAAAAGACAGCGTAAGAGATAAAAACCGAGGTAATGATCTCTATCCTGAATTTTTTGTAAGTATGGTCAATCTCTTGTTTTTCTTTTACAACCGGCTTATCAGTCTGGCTGAATATAAACGATTTTAAGCTCATATGAGTTTCCCTTCAGGCAGTGCTCGTGGGTTATAATCCATTTTCGATCAAGAACAAAAGTGACTCGAATCCGTGAAAGTTAATTTGATTTGTTATTAACTCTCTGACCGCCGGTTTAGCTTTCCAAGCAATCCCCGTGCCTGCATATGTCAGCATGGGAATATCGTTAGCGCCATCACCGCAGGCGATAATATTATGCTGCGGTATCTGCAATGTATTGGCGAGTCGCTCCAATGTTTTTTGTTTATTATCTGCATTCATGATAGGCGCAGCGATATTATCTGTCAGTTTACCGTCCCTGATTTCAACGGTATTAGAAAAAACATAATCCAGATGATATTTTTCCTGTAACCTGCGAGTAAAAATGTCTAAACCACCAGAAATGATCGCCGATTTAAATCCTTTCTGTTTGAGAATGGGCAAAATAGTGGTAATGCCGGGAGAAGCGGTCATTTGATCGCATACGGCATTAATCACATCGATATGGGTTCCTTTTAACATCCCGATGCGCCGGGTAAAGCTGCTATTGAAATCCAGCTTTCCTTCCATCGCCTGCTTCGTCAGCTCTGCTATCTGTGCGGAGATGCCGAGCACGCGCGCAATTTCATCGACACCTTCTTCTTCGATAAATGTCGAGTCCATGTCGAATGCAATAATTCCTTTCGCTGGAATGATTTGCGGTTTAATGAAAAAATCAAACTGCTGAGCGAATGACGTGATTCGCAGTTTTTTATATATTTCATTTGTGAATGATTTATCTGGTATTGACAATTTAAAATATGATTTATTGATGTGCGTTATATGTGATTGTTCCAGTGTGCACTGATTTTCTTTTGTATCGCGATTTAGAAACGTTTCATGCAACTATGCCTGCAGTTTTTCAGGTTCTTTTGCACTAATAAAATAAATAATTGCCATTATGTCACTCCTGTAAATTAAGGTTATTGTAATAGTAGGGGGTGGCGATTGAATCCTGCTTTATCACAGATGTGAATGTTAAAAAAAAGAAAAAATAGTATTGTTTTTTATACCAATAAATAAACAAAGTCTGAAAGGTATCATTTTTGATATACACGTCACGGTCTGTTGCTACTGGCGGTATATTCTATTTTGACTAACAGGATGGGTCTAAAATGGAAAGTTGTATTGATATTTTTAAAGTCGTCATTGGGCCTTCCAGTTCAAGAACAGTAGGGCCAATGCGTGCCGCGTTTAACTTCATTTCACAATTAAAGCTACAGGAGATCTTACCGCTAACGCGAGAAATCGAGGTTGAGCTATACGGTGCGCTCTCATTAAGCCGCAAGTGTCATAACGTTGATATCGCTCTTTATCTGGGGCTGTTGGGTAACCAGCCGGATGATGTTGATTTACGTCAGCAAATGGAGGCCATTAAACGTGCTGAACAGAACGGTATTTTGCTGCTCTCTCCTTCAGTTGCCGTGACGGTGACGATTCTGGCTAATCAGCAACCGCATGCCGGTCATCCCTATGCGATGACGTTTCGCGCCCGGGATGATTATTTTACGTTGTATGAAGAAACATGGTTTTCAACCGGCGCCGGACAGGTTCGTAAACCCGGCGCGTCGACGCCCGAGACAGCGGCGCAAGAAAACGTATATCCTTTTGCTTTTCAGCATGCGGCGCAACTGCAGGATCTGTGTCAGCGCAATGGTTTATCCGTTGCGGCATTAATGATGAAAAATGAGTTACAGGTGCATTCCCAGGCGGCGTTGCATGACTATTTTTCGTACGTTTGGGCGATTATGCAGCAGGCAGTCCAGCGCGGTCTGCATACTGAGGGGCTGTTGCCGGGGCCGTATCAGGTACCGCGCAGAGCTTGCGCATTGCATAAATCACTGGCAATGAGACCCTCTGCTAACGACTTTCTCACCAACCTCAACTGGGTCAATGCCTTTGCGATTGCCGTCAGTGAGGAGAATGCCGCCGGTGGGCGGGTGGTGACCGCGCCGACTAATGGCGCGAGCGGTATCATCCCGGCGGTCCTTAGTTGGTACGATAAGTTTATCTGTGAACTGGATAACGCATCGGTTACCCGCTTTTTTCTTACCGCTGGCGCCATCGCGTTACTGTTCAAACAAAATGCCTCTATTTTAGGTTCTGAGGTCGGGTGTCAGGGGGAGATCGGCGTGGCAAGTTCGATGGCGGCAGCCGGCTTAGCAGAACTGATGGGGGCCTCAGTCGGTCAGGTGCTGAGCGCCGCAGAAATTGCCATGGAACATCATCTGGGGCTTACCTGCGATCCGGTTGGCGGGCAGGTACAAATTCCCTGTGTTGAACGCAACGCGATTTCGTCAGTAAAAGCAATTAACGCCGCAACGATGGCGATAAGCCGCATCAGTGAGCCATGCGTTTCGCTCGATGAGGTAATTGCAGCTATGTATGAAACGGGTAAAGACATGAGCGCGAAATACCGTGAAACGTATCATGGCTGTCTGGGAAAAATTCAGCCCAGAAAACGGAGAGAGTGGCATGAAATATCACACCATGAATAATGATGAAATCATCTTGTCATTATGCGCGCGTATCCGGGAAACGCGGATTTCCTTGGCCCTGACCCAGCAGCAGTTTGCCGACAGTGCTCAGGTGGGGATTGCAACCATTAAACGAATTGAGAAAGGTGGGGGATTGAATCTTGATACGCTTATCTCCCTGTTGCGTGCACTGAATAAGTTGCATCACCTGGATGCAATCTTATTCGAGTCTGAAGTGCGTAATTTTAACGAAGGTCATGAAGGCGGTGAGAGCGTGGGGCGATTACAGGTACGCCAACAGGCGGCCGATCTAAATCGTAAAGCGTCCGCGCCGCAGTCAGAAGAGATGAGCTACAGCGCGGCAATAGAAAATACCCTTTACTGGTGATCACTTCAGCAAATACTGGGCGTGGAATCGCAGGTGATCCTCGATAAACGACGCAATAAAGTAATAGCTGTGATCGTAACCCGGCTGGATGCGTAAGGTCATTGGCCATGCGGTCTGACGTGCTGTTTCGGCCAGTACCGCGGGCTGCAACTGATCGGCAAGAAACTGATCGCTATCACCCTGATCAATCAGCGTTGGAATCGCATCTGCGGGCTTGCTGGCCAACATTAACGCGCAGCTATCCCATTCGGCCCACAGCGATTTATCTTCACCCAGATAAGCACTGAAGGCTTTCTCGCCCCAGGGAACGCGGCAAGGATTTACGATCGGCGCAAAGGCGGAAACACTGGTGTATTTCCCGGGATTTTTCAGCGCCATAATTAATGCGCCGTGACCGCCCATAGAATGCCCGCTGATCGCGCAGCGATCGCTGACGTTAAACTGCGATTGGATCAGGGCCGGAAGCTCATCACGCAGATAGTCATACATGCGAAAATGGCTTGCCCACGGCTGCTGGGTGGCATTAAGGTAAAAACCGGCTCCCTGACCTAAATCGTAACCCTCATCGTTGGCAACCTGCTCGCCACGCGGGCTGGTGTCCGGCATCACCAGGACTATACCCAGCTCAGCCGCGATGCGTTGCGCCCCGGCTTTCGTCGTGAAGTTTTCATCATTGCAGGTCAAACCTGACAGCCAGTACAGCACCGGAGGCGGAGCGTTATCGCGGGGTGGGGGAAGAAAAATACTGAAGGTCATAGCGCAATTTAGCGTGGCGGAGTCGTGACGCCAGCGTTGCTGCCAACCTTCAAAACAGCGGTGCTCTTCAAGCATTTCCATGCGTGGCTCCTTGTTGTGTTGAACCTGAATGTGTTTGCGAACTCACCATAATACAGATTATTCATTGCACCGTGAGTAACTTTCACTTCCGCATTGAGCAAACATACTTCATCATCTATATAACTTTACATTAACACTCGATATCACCGGGCTAAACAGTAAGTGAAATTGCTACGCTGAAAGGCTGTGCCAATTTCAATAATTATCGCGGTGAATACTGGATTATGTGCGCCGCCTCACGCACAATGTTCTGGCTGTGACACAGCCTAAAAACTTTGCCCCATGCAGGGCAGAGGCGCCCCACCTGCAGGAGAAGAAGAAATGTCATCACTCAGTAAAGAAGCGGCCCTGGTTCATGAAGCGCTGGTGGCGCGTGGTCTTGAAACACCACTACGCCCGCCCGTGCAAGAGATGGATAACGAAACGCGCAAACGTCTGATCTCAGGTCATATGACCGAGATTATGCAATTGCTCAACCTTGATTTGAGCGATGACAGTTTGATGGAAACTCCGCATCGCATTGCGAAAATGTATGTTGATGAGATTTTCTCCGGCCTCGATTACGCCAACTTCCCGAAAATCACCGTCATTGAAAACAAAATGAAGGTGGATGAGATGGTCACGGTCCGCGATATCACGCTGACCAGCACCTGCGAACACCACTTTGTCACTATCGATGGCAAGGCGACAGTGGCGTACATCCCGAAAGATTCGGTCATTGGTCTGTCGAAGATTAACCGCATTGTGCAGTTCTTCGCTCAGCGTCCGCAGGTACAGGAACGCCTGACTCAGCAAATTCTCACCGCGCTGCAAACGCTGCTCGGGACGAACAATGTAGCAGTGTCGATTGATGCGGTGCATTACTGTGTGAAAGCGCGCGGCATTCATGATGCGACCAGCGCGACCACGACCACGTCTCTTGGCGGATTGTTTAAGTCCAGCCAGAACACGCGTCAGGAATTCCTGCGCGCAGTACGCCACCACAACTGATCGGGGCAGGGACCATGGAGCGTAATGTCACGCTGGATTTTATTCGTGGCGTCGCCATCCTTGGTATCCTGCTTCTCAATATTAGCGCCTTTGGCCTGCCAAAGGCGGCATACCTCAATCCCGCGTGGTATGGCAACATCACCTTATCCGACGCCTGGACCTGGGCGCTGCTCGATCTCTTTGCGCAGGTAAAATTCCTCACGCTTTTTGCGCTGCTGTTCGGTGCTGGTCTGCAAATGCTGCTCCCACGCGGTAAACGCTGGATCCAGTCGCGGCTTACGCTGATGGTGCTATTGGGTTTTATTCACGGTTTACTCTTCTGGGATGGCGATATTCTGCTGGCATATGGCTTAATCGGCCTGATTTGTTGGCGGTTGATCCGTGATGCGCCGTCGGTAAAAAGTTTATTTAATACCGGCGTGCTGCTTTATTTGGTGGGCGTTGGCGTACTGCTGCTGCTGGGCGTGATCTCCGGGAGTGAGACCAGTCGCGCCTGGACACCGGATGCTTCAGCGTTGCTGTATGAAAAATACTGGAAGGTGAACGGCGGAATGGAAGCAGTCAGCAATCGCGTGGATATGATGTCCAATAGCTTGCTGGCGTTGGGTGCGCAGTACGGCTGGCAACTGGCGGGGATGATGCTGCTCGGCGCAGCATTAATGCGCAGCGGCTGGCTAAAAGGACAGTATAGTTTGCAGCACTATAGACGTACCGGCGTGCTGCTGATCATTACAGGGATGGCGATTAACCTGCCTGCTATCATCGCTCAGTGGCAACTGGACTGGGCCTACCGCTGGTGTGCTTTCCTGTTACAAGCCCCGCGAGAGTTGGGCGCGCCGTTGCATACCCTTGGTTACGCAGCGCTGATGTTCGGTTTCTGGCCGCAGCTTAGCCGCTTAAAATGGGTCATTGCCATCGCCTGCGTGGGGCGCATGGCGCTAACCAACTATCTGTTACAGACCTTAATCTGTACCACGCTGTTTTACCAGGCGGGCTTGTTTATGAAATTCGACCGGCTGGAGCTGCTGTATTTCGTCATTCCGGTCTGGGCCGTAAATCTGCTGTTCTCCGTCATATGGCTACGTTTTTACCGGCAGGGCCCGGTGGAGTGGTTGTGGCGCCAATTAACTCTGCGTGCGGCGGGGACGTCATTGCCTCGTACATCCAGATAACGATCTGGATCACATTCATTAACAAAATGGATGTAAGCGCTTTCATTCCTGTGACCTCACTCACGCAGCCCATTTCATTGTGCTGACAAAATATCCAGCCTGGGGTGTCTGCGGTTAACCGCAATCTAAAACAGGGCAGTGAATATGGTAACCATCCGTGATGTGGCACGGCAGTCTGGCGTTTCGGTCGCGACTGTTTCCCGCGTACTGAATAACAGCGCGCTGGTGAGTCCCGATACGCGTGAAGCGGTAATGAAGGCGGTCACTCAGTTGGGCTATCGACCGAATGCCAACGCGCAAGCGCTGGCGACGCAGGTGAGCGACACAATTGGCGTTGTGGTCATGGATGTTTCAGACGCATTTTTTGGCGCGCTGGTAAAAGCCGTGGATATGGTTGCCCAACAGCATCAGAAGTACGTCCTGATTGGCAACAGCTACCATGAGGCTGAAAAAGAACGCCACGCCATTGAAGTGTTGATTCGTCAACGCTGTAACGCACTGATTGTTCACTCTAAAGCACTGAGCGATCGGGAGCTGGCTGAGTTTATGGATCAGATCCCTGGCATGGTGCTGATCAACCGCCTGGTGCCGGGTTACGCCCATCGTTGCGTCTGCCTGGATAACATCAGCGGTGCCAAAATGGCGACCCGCATGTTGCTTAATAATGGTCATCAACGCATCGGGTATCTGGCATCAAGCCACCGCATTGAAGATGATGCCATGCGTAAAGAGGGATGGTTAAGCGCCCTGAATGAGCAGGGGATAGTGGCGGCAGAAAGCTGGGTCGGCACCGGTTCGCCCGATATGCAGGGCGGAGAATCTGCGATGGTGGAACTGCTGGGGCGCAATTTACAACTGACGGCGGTGTTCGCCTACAACGACAATATGGCTGCCGGCGCGCTGACCGCGCTAAAAGATAACGGTATTGCTATTCCATTACACCTTTCAATCATTGGCTTCGATGATATTCCCATCGCACGTTACACCGATCCGCAACTGACCACCGTGCGTTATCCCATTGCCTCAATGGCAAAAATGGCGACGGAGCTCGCGTTACAAGGGGCGGCAGGTACGTTAGATCCGCAGGCGACGCATTGCTTTATGCCGACGCTGGTACGTCGCCATTCAGTGGCGCTGCGGCAGAATGCGGCATCGATCACTAACTAATAACTCAGCGCGATGTAACCGCTTTCAATATGTGAGTAAATTCACAGTATATTAACAATGCGATAGCTATGATGACACTGTTTGTTGCGCTGTAACTACTATGTAACGGTGAATAATCACTTTCATCGAGGTATAGCTGCCTTAAACAACTAATAAAGCCTGTTTTTGGAGCGTTGCCAGACACGGAAGAAATATTTTTAAAAGTGAGCTTCGGCGTTCAGTAACACTTCAGTAACGTTCTGCCTGCCGAGCATTTATCTCAAGTACTACCCTGCATATTAAAACCGGAGATACCATGAATAAGAAGGTGTTGACCCTGTCTGCTGTAATGGCAAGCATGTTATTCGGCGCGGCTGCGCACGCTGCTGATACCCGCATTGGTGTGACTATCTATAAGTATGACGATAACTTTATGTCAGTAGTACGTAAGGCTATTGAAAAAGATGCCAAAGCGGCGCCAGATGTACAGCTGCTGATGAACGACTCGCAGAACGACCAGTCCAAACAAAACGATCAGATCGACGTGCTGCTGGCAAAAGGCGTTAAAGCACTGGCGATTAACCTGGTTGACCCGGCAGCGGCAGGCACGGTCATTGAAAAAGCACGCGGGCAGAACGTACCGATCGTGTTCTTCAACAAAGAACCTTCTCGCAAGGCGCTGGACAGCTATGACAAAGCGTATTATGTCGGTACTGACTCTAAAGAGTCCGGTATTATTCAGGGTGATTTGATTGCTAAACACTGGGCAGCTAACCCGAACTGGGACCTGAACAAAGACGGCAAAATTCAGTTTGTTCTGCTGAAAGGCGAACCGGGACACCCGGATGCTGAAGCACGTACTACTTACGTGATTAAAGAGCTGAACGACAAAGGCATTAAAACTGAGCAACTGCAGTTAGATACTGCAATGTGGGATACCGCTCAGGCGAAAGATAAGATGGATGCGTGGATGTCCGGTCCGAACGCGAACAAAATCGAAGTGGTTATCGCCAACAACGATGCGATGGCAATGGGCGCAGTTGAAGCGCTGAAGGCACATAACAAAACCAGCGTACCGGTATTTGGCGTGGATGCCCTGCCTGAAGCACTGGCGCTGGTGAAATCTGGTGCTATGGCCGGTACCGTGCTGAACGATGCTAACAACCAGGCGAAAGCTACCTTTGATCTGGCGAAAAACCTTGCTGATGGCAAAGGTGCGGCTGATGGCACCAACTGGAAAATTGAGAACAAAATTGTTCGTGTTCCGTACGTAGGTGTTGATAAAGATAATCTGGCAGAGTTTACCAATAAGTAAATACTCCGTCTGTGGGCGCAATATCATTGCGCCCTTAATAACGCACTCTGCAAGGCCAACAAGGTATAATTATGGTCAGCACACATACTCAGTCGTCAGGCGAATACTTGTTGGAAATGACCGGCATCAACAAGTCCTTCCCCGGCGTTAAGGCTCTTGATAATGTCAATTTAAAAGTCCGCCCACATTCGATCCACGCCTTAATGGGGGAGAATGGTGCGGGGAAATCCACATTATTGAAATGTCTTTTCGGCATCTATCAAAAAGATTCCGGTAGTATTTTATTTCAGGGTAAAGAAATCGATTTTCATTCTGCTAAAGAAGCGCTTGAGAATGGTATTTCGATGGTACATCAGGAATTAAACCTGGTATTACAACGTTCTGTGATGGACAACATGTGGTTGGGACGCTATCCCACCAAAGGTATGTTTGTCGATCAGGAAAAAATGTACCGTGATACCAAAGCGATATTTGATGAGCTGGATATTGATATCGATCCGCGCGCACGCGTCGGCACATTATCCGTTTCACAAATGCAGATGATTGAAATTGCGAAAGCGTTCTCCTATGACGCCAAAATCGTCATCATGGATGAACCAACGTCATCGTTAACCGAGAAAGAAGTTAATCATCTGTTCACCATCATCCGTAAGCTGAAAGAACGTGGATGCGGTATTGTTTATATTTCTCACAAAATGGAAGAAATTTTCCAACTGTGTGATGAAATCACCGTGCTGCGCGACGGCCAGTGGATTGCGACCCAGCCGCTGGAAGGGCTGGATATGGATAAGATCATCGCCATGATGGTAGGGCGTTCACTGAACCAACGTTTTCCGGACAAAGAAAACAAGCCCGGTGAAGTGATTCTGCAAGTGCGTAACCTGACCTCGCTGCGTCAGCCGTCAATTCGTGATGTCTCGTTTGATTTGCACAAAGGGGAAATTCTCGGGATTGCTGGTCTGGTCGGCGCTAAACGTACTGATATCGTTGAAACGCTGTTTGGTATTCGTGAGAAATCATCGGGTACAATTACGCTACATGGCAAAAAAATTAATAACCACAGCGCAAATGAGGCCATCAATCATGGTTTTGCGCTGGTCACGGAAGAACGCCGCTCAACCGGTATTTACGCGTACCTGGATATTGGTTTTAACTCGTTAATCTCCAATATCCAAAACTATAAAAATAAAGTCGGTCTGCTGGATAATTCCCGCATGAAGAGTGATACCCAATGGGTAATTGACTCCATGAGGGTGAAAACGCCGGGCCATCGTACACAAATCGGTTCACTGTCTGGTGGTAATCAGCAAAAGGTGGTTATTGGCCGTTGGCTATTAACGCAGCCAGAAATTCTGATGCTGGATGAACCTACACGTGGTATCGATGTCGGCGCGAAATTTGAAATTTATCAGCTGATTGCCGAACTCGCGAAAAAGGATAAGGGGATTATTATTATTTCCTCTGAAATGCCGGAGCTATTGGGTATTACAGATCGTATCCTGGTGATGAGTAATGGTCTCGTTGCCGGGATTGTTGACACTAAAACGACAACGCAAAACGAAATCCTCCGTCTTGCGTCTTTGCACCTTTAAGATTAGGGGCTCCTCATGAGTGCGTTAAATAAGAAAAGTTTTCTTACTTATCTGAAAGAAGGCGGAATTTACGTTGTTCTTTTGGTTTTGCTGGCGATTATTATTTTCCAGGATCCCACTTTCTTAAGCTTACTGAACCTGAGTAATATTCTGACGCAATCTTCGGTGCGTATTATTATCGCATTGGGTGTGGCAGGGCTGATTGTTACCCAGGGGACCGACCTGTCTGCGGGACGTCAGGTTGGCCTTGCGGCGGTCGTGGCGGCAACCTTGCTGCAGTCGATGGAGAACGCCAACAAGGTGTTCCCGGAAATGGCGACGATGCCAATTATCGTGGTGGTGCTGATTGTCTGCGTGATTGGCGCCATTATCGGTCTGGTGAACGGTATCATCATCGCTTATCTGAACGTGACGCCGTTTATTACCACCCTGGGTACGATGATTATCGTTTACGGGATCAACTCCCTGTACTACGACTTCGTCGGCGCATCGCCAATTTCTGGCTTCGACAGCGGATTCTCAACCTTTGCGCAGGGCTTTATTGCGCTGGGCAGTTTCCGACTCTCCTACATCACCTTCTACGCGCTGATTGCCGTGGCCTTTGTATGGGTGCTGTGGAATAAAACCCGCTTCGGTAAGAATATTTTTGCTATCGGCGGAAACCCGGAAGCGGCGAAAGTGTCCGGGGTAAACGTTGCGCTGAACCTGCTGATCATCTATGCGTTGTCTGGCGTGTTCTATGCGTTTGGTGGTTTGCTCGAAGCCGGGCGTATCGGTTCGGCAACCAACAACCTCGGCTTTATGTATGAGCTGGATGCGATTGCCGCGTGCGTGGTTGGCGGCGTGTCGTTCAGCGGCGGGGTAGGGACCGTGTTTGGCGTGGTGACCGGTGTGATTATCTTCACCGTTATCAACTATGGTCTGACCTACATTGGTGTGAACCCTTACTGGCAGTATATTATCAAGGGCGGCATTATTATCTTCGCGGTCGCGCTGGACTCACTGAAGTACGCGCGTAAGAAGTAATCGTATAACGCAAAAATCCCGGCACAGCGCAATCTGTACCGGGCTTTTTTGTCAGTATTACAACGTTAACTCGTGCGCTTTCTCACCAGGTTTAAATTTCACCTCACCCAGTTCGATACAGGCTACCGGGCAAACGTGACCGCACAGCAAGCATCCGACACATTTTTCCGTGTTGCAGTGCGGCGTGCGGGTTTCTTCGTTCCATTCCATTGCCTGATGCCCACCGTCGTAACAGGAGATGTAGCAGCGACCGCAGCCAACGCATTTATCCAGATGGATATTCGGATAGACGATGTAGCTACGGTCAAGTTCCTCAGCGGGGATAATATTGGCATTGGCTAGACCCACCATCTCCTCCAGTGAGTCAAACCCTTGATCGGCGAGGTAATGTGACAATCCGCTGATCATGTCCTCCACAATCCGATATCCATACTGCATGATCCCGGTGGTCACCTGCAGCGTGGCCGCGCCTAACAGTAAAAACTCGGCTGCATCTTCCCAGGTTTCAATTCCTCCGATGCCGCTAATTGGGAAATCCCGCAGTTCAGGGTGCATCCGCAGTTGTTGGATAAATCGCAGGGCGATAGGCTTAACGGCCTTGCCGGAGTAGCCGGAAATACTGGATTTGCCGTTGACGACCGGCATCCCGATTTTCCTGTTCAGGTCGATGTTAGTGATGGATTTAACTGTATTGATGGTCGCGATACCATCCGCACCTCCACGTTTTGCCGCCAGCGCCACCTCACACATATCACCAATGTTCGGCGTCATTTTTGCCAGCATTGGCAGGGACGATCCGCGTTTCACTGCCCAACAATATTTTTCAACCAGCTCAGGGCTTTGTCCTACATCGCTGCCCATAGCATGCGAGGTCATTTGCGGGCACGAGAAGTTACACTCGATCATGTCGGCACCGGCCTCTTCAACCAGGCGGGCCAGTTCCTGCCATTGCTGTTCATTTTCCCCCATGATCGACGCAATCAGAACCTTGTTCGGATAGTCCTGTTTCAGTCGGCGGATTGCGGCCAGATTCTCCTCCAGCGGATGCTCGGCAATTTGCTCCATGTTTTTGAAGCCAATAAAGCCGGTATCTTCTTTGCTGAGATGATCAAAGCGCGGAGAGACCTCATTCGCAATAAAGAACCCGATCGTTTTAAAAACAATACCGCCCCAGCCACTTTCATAGGCTTTGGCGCACATTTCATAGCAATTGCCCACCGGAGAGGAAGAGAGGCAGAATGGGTTGGGGAATTTGACGCCGCAAAAGGTAATAGAAAGATCTTTCGTTAACATGAGCAAGCTCCCTCTAAATAGTGATGAATGGCCTGAGCTGCTTCTTTACCGGTTTTCACGGCGTAAACAACCGTTTTATCGCCCTCAACAATATCACCAGCAGCAAACAGGACAGGATCGGTGGTTTGGTAGTTTTGCGTATCGATAAGATTGTGCTGGGGCTTTAACGCGGCAAAATTATCAAGCTGAGCGTGTTGGCCGACGGCAAGAATAATGTGCTCGGCTTCAAGCGAGAGTTCACCTGGCAAGCGTACGTGTTTAAAGGAAACCCGATTTCCGTTAACCGCCACAGGCGTGAAACCGTCAATAATCGATACCCCTAATGCCTGGGTGCTGTTGAATTCTTTGTCGCTGGCCGGGAAATCAGCCAGTTCTTCACGCGCTACACAGGTGACTGACGGACAGCCCAGCAACTTTAAGGTACTGGCGACATCCATCGCCACGTCGCCACCGCCGATGATTAATGCACTTTGCGCGACGGTAATATCGCCGCTGGCTTGCCGGGCGCGTTGCAGGAAATCGACGGCAATTTCAACGTTATTCGCTCTCTCAAACAGAGGTAACGTTGAACCGTAAGACATCCCCACGGTAACCAGTACGGCGCGATAATTCGCTTTGAGTTGCTCAACGGAAAGGGCATTGCCGACTTCGCAATTGCACGTGATGGTCACGCCCATTTCAACGATACGGGCAATTTCAAGATCCAAAACCGATTGCGGCAGACGAAACTCAGGGATGCCATAGCGCAACCAGCCACCTGGCTGAGCCTGTTTTTCGAAGATGGTGACGTCATAACCAAGATTACTTAGCGTTACGCTGGCCTGTAACCCTGCCGGGCCCGCACCGATGACGGCAACCTTGCCCAGCTTTTCTGTCGCTGGCTGATAGATTTTCATTGCCGTTTGCTGTTCAAAATCGGTAATAAAGCGCTGCAGACGTGCAATATCGATCGGTTTATCAATACCTGAACGTGTACATCCGCGCTGACATAATTTTTCGGTTGGGCAAACCCTGGCGCATACTGCACCGAGCGCATTATTTTCCCGGATAGTTTCGGCAGCGCCTTTAAAATTGCGAAAATAAATGGATCGAATAAATTTTCCGGGATCGGTTTGCGCCGGGCAATCCTGACTACAGGGGGCATCGTGACATAATAAACAGCGGGAAGCCTCTTTTATTGCTAATAATGGGGTAAAAGCAGGCGTGAGCTCATCGAGATAATTTTGTTGTGGCATATTTTATTCCTTAATGCTTGAGTAAATTAAGGCAAGCTGTTAATAACAAAATATAAAAATAGAAAGGCTATTCTTAAGGCTAAGCACTGCAGGAAGAGTATTCTGTGAAAAGATTCACAAATAGAAGATAGTTTGAGGGAAATGCTGGCGCGCAGCATTAATCCCTTATATTGAAATGTTAACCATTATCATAATGTTAGCTATTCTCAAGCGCTAATATAACGGTAATCTCTTTAGCGATAAAAGACTAAATAAATAACCATACCGAAAGATAAACATCCGCATCCGGCATAAACCAATACATAAGACCAGAACTGTAATGGGGCTTCATTCCGGTAGGCATAAACCGGCTCACGCGCATTCTTCTTAATTTTATCTACCGCGCCAGTACGCCAGCCTTTCCAGGCTTCACGGAAACAAAACACAGGGATGAGCAGAAAGGCCAATACGACAAAAAGGGTTTGTACATCCATGCTTATTTTCCTTGTTTCTTTTGTAATTCGAGTAATTGTTCGGCTGTGACCGCCGGATATCCCTGTGCATCGTCCGGTACCTGATGCATAGTAGGAATTGGCACCAGGGGGCCTAAAAAGCGCGGTTCACGTTTGAAAATGTAGAGATCAGCAAGTGCGCCAAAACGAGCACCAAATTCACGTACTCGCACGGTGAGCATATCTTTTGGCGAAGGTACCGCATAACACTGGGCCTGAATCCCCATATGTAGCGCAATAAATAAGGCGCGTTCACAGTGGAATCGCTGAGTAATAATGATGAAATCGTTGGTATCAAATACCTTGCGGGTACGCACGATGGAGTCGAGCGTACGGAACCCGGCGTAATCAAGCACAATATCAGCCGGATCAACGCCTGCAGCAATCAGATCCTTACGCATCGTCATCGGTTCGTTGTAGCTTTGCTGCGCGTTGTCGCCGCTCAGCAGCAGATAGTTTACCTTCCCGCTGTTATAGGCGTTCAATGCACCCTGAATGCGGTAGCGGTAATACTGATTGATGACGCCGGTGCGGTAATACTTCGCCGTGCCCAGAACCACACCTACCTGGCGGTAGGGTAAATCCTGCAGTTCGTCGTAAATGTAGGGAGCAGTCTTCCAGCTCATCCATCTGTCGAGTCCAAGCACAGTCAACAGCAGCAAGCCAGACAAGACTAACAGGCTGTAAAACACGCGCTTTAACATGCAGAAAACTCGTTATTTGGATGGAATTTCAATCAGGCTACTGTACCCGAAGACGTAGCGCAAGAAACAGCAATCTGATTGAGGGGATTTTAGACATTCTGCATATTGCCGGATAACGGTGTAAACACTTTATCCGGCCTACGAACTGGCGTTATTGAGACGATTAACTCAGGAGAACGCGCTCAATATTATTACAGCCCAGCGCTTTCAGGGTGGCGGAGGTCGCATCCCACTGAATCAATGGCGCATCGGCTTTTTCAGCCAGCACGGCGCGTTGGATATCCGGGTAGTCATAGCCGTTGAGATTCAACAGGTTTAACGCGCCCTGCAGCGGCGGAAGAGTTGGGTTGAAGGCGGCGTTTTCAGCATAGCTGCCGCTAAAAATTTGGCCATCTTTACACTCCAGCGCAACACCGCTTGGGGATTTGCTGTACGGCATATGGCATCTGTTGGCGGCGGTGATTGCTGCCTGGGTCAACGCATCGCCCTGCAGCACGAAGCCGTGATCCTGATCGTCCATTAGCAGCGTTTTAATTTCCAGATCTTTCGGGCCGAAGGCATCTGGCAGGTAATCGCGCAGCGCGTGTGGCGCACGACCTGGCAGATGAATACGTAAATCCAGTCCGCTATTTAGTTCGTTCATAAACTGACGGCAGTGCCCGCAAGGGGTGTAGTTGACGGTAATCGCGGCGAGTCCTTTTTCGCCACGTAACCAGGCATGGCTAATAGCGCTCTGCTCGGCATGAACGGTTTGCTGCATTGTTGCGCCCAGGAACTCCATGTTCCCACCGAAGTACCAGGTTCCGCTGATGCCGCGAGAGATTGCACCGACGTTAAAGTTGGACAGCGGGGTACGCGCGCAGGCCGCAGCCAGCGGCAGCAGAGCGAATGCCAGCGCGTCTTCGTCCAGTCCCGATTCGCGTTTCAGCAAAGAGACCTGTTCAGCAGTCAGCATAGCGGGGAAGTGCACATCCGCCAGAACAGGGGCCAGGGCTGTTTGCAAGTTATCCGCGAGTTGGGCAAAAGCAGTTTGAAAACGTGGATGCATGGCGATGCCTCATAACAATGTAATGGAATCGTAGTTTACGGGCCTGTTACGGCTTTATATGTGATCCAAATCCCATTGTGTGTGCAACTTATGAAACTTAAATTAAAAATGTGCAACGCATCGCAAATAAATCAGCAAAAAGTAAAGGTTAACCGACCACTGCCAGAATAATTGGGAACAGGAATGGGGCAACCAACGAGGTGATAATGCCGCAAATAACCAGCGCCAGTGAGCTAAACGCGCCTTCCTGATAGTCCAGTTCTGCGCAGCGTGCAGTGCCCAGGGCGTGCGAAGCGGTACCCATGGCCAGCCCACGAGCGGCCTTAGTACGAATACGCATGGCGTTGAGCAATGTATGACCAAACACCGCCCCGAGGATACCGACAAAAATGACGCATACGGCGCTGATAGCCGGAATACCGCCAATGCTGCCTCCCACCGCCATAGCAATAGGCGTAGTGACCGATTTCGGCATAATAGATGCGGCAATTTGCGGCGATGCGCCCATCAATAAGGCGATTGTTGTACCTGTCACCATCGCCACGACGCTCCCCGCAAAACAAATGGCAATGATTGATTTCCAGCGGGCGCGAATCTGGTGCAACTGTTCGTATAACGGATAGGCCAGTGCGACCACGGCAGGCTGTAGCAAATCGTTCAGCACCTCGCTGCCTTTGAAATAGTGATCGTAGGGAATACCGGTCAACATCAGTATCGGAATAATCACCACCATGGCGACCAGCAACGGATTCAATAGTGGCATTTTAAATCGTGCTGCCAGCTTACGTGCGGCAAAAAACACCGCCAGGGTAAGCGGTAACGACCACCAGATATACGACATCATTCTTTAGACCCTTTTTGCCCAACGATTTTGCGCTCACCGTGCACAATATGTGAACTCCAGCTCACCACCAGGAAAACGACCAGCGTACTGATGGTACAGGACACCACCACCGGACCAAATTGCGCGCGGAGCAGATCAAAGTACTGCATGATCCCTACGCCAATTGGGACAAACAATAGGGCCATATAGCGAATCAGGACGTAGCAGCCGGGATTAACCCATTTTGCCGGTAACACCTGCAAAGCCAGTAAGACAAACAGAATCAGCATGCCGATAATACTGCCCGGAATGGTGATAGGAAGTAGCGATGCAAGAAAAATACCTGCATAGAGGCAGGCATAAATCAGGACGAATGCGCGCAAATATTGCCAGATAATATTCAGTGCTTTGCTCATAATTGGAACCCTTGACGAGACTGATTCATCATACAATTAAACTTTAAAACGTGCTACCGATCACATCATGAATTCTAAGCATAGGAGAAATAGACATTGGGAACATTAGGCGATGCCCCTAAATCAGCGCGTTAAACCTGTGCCAGGTAATACAGAAAACGACTCAGGGCCGTGGAGGGCGTTTCATTGTTGCGCCAGAATACGCCCACGCTGCCTTTTTGTTCAATCTTCGGCAAATTCAGAATAGCCAGCTGTCCCTGGGTGGCATAACGCTGCGCCAGACGCAGAGAAAGAATAGAGATCATATCGCTACTTTGCAGCAGGTTGGTGCTGACGTTCATTGATGCAGATTCAATCGTGTTTTCCGGCAGCATCACACCGTTGTCAACCAGCGCGTTGTCAATGCTGATGCGAATGGGCGTTCCTGTCGGCCAGACAATCCAGCGCCAGTCAGCGAGATCATTCCAGGTGAGCAGGGGAGAGTTTGCCAGCGGATGGTCAGGGCGGGCGACGAAACAAACCGGCTCGGTATACAGCACCTGATAATTGAGCGGCAGTTGTAGCGCCCGGCCCCCGACGCGCCCGACGACCACATCCACCGAACCCGCGAGCAGATCGTGCAGCAGCGGGGTCATCACCTTCTCTTCAATATTAAGATGCAGGGTCGGCAGTTCTTTAAGCAAACCCAGTATCGCTTGTGAGACGCAGTCGGTCGCCACTGGCGAGCAGCCGATCTTCAGACTTCCTACCAGACCGCCCTGTTTAAAACGGGCGATTTCAACCTGAGAACGTTCCATATCATTGATCAGGCGTTGCGCGTGCTGCAGTAGCAGCTTGCCGCCTTCGGAGGGACGTAAGCCTTTACTGTGGCGTTCAAAGAGCGTGATGCCAATCTCATCTTCGAGCTGTGATAACCATTTTGACAGCGCCGGCTGGGTGATATTCATCATTCGGGCGACGTGAGTCAAATTTCCCTGTTCCCCCAGTGCGATAAGCGTTTGCAGGTGATGCAACTTAAGTTTCTGCGCCCAGTTAGCCATTTGCTATAACCTCCAGGTTATGCCTCTGCATGAAAAGCCATTGTACATTTCATCTCCAAACATACAAAGTCGCAACATACCTAAAACAAAACAGACATCTACTTATACCTGCACTGAGGCATTCACTATGACTCAACAACGTGATCTACAAGCACTGATCGATTCCGCTCCTGTCGGTAAGACGCAATGGCGCGTCATCATTTGCTGTTTTTTGGTCGTCATGCTCGACGGATTTGATACCGCAGCTATCGGCTTCATCGCTCCAGACATCCGGACTCACTGGCAGCTGACTGCCGGCGATCTGGCACCATTGTTTGGCGCAGGCCTGTTGGGACTAACCGCTGGCGCACTGCTCTGCGGCCCGCTGTCAGACCGTTTTGGCCGCAAACGGGTGATAGAACTCTGCGTGGCGCTGTTCGGCGCCCTGAGCCTGATTTCGGCTTTTTCTCCCGATCTACAAACGCTGGTTATTTTGCGCTTTCTTACCGGATTAGGTCTGGGCGGTGCGATGCCGAATACCATCACCATGACGTCAGAATACCTGCCAGCGCGGCGGCGTGGCGCGCTGGTGACCATGATGTTTTGTGGATTTACCCTGGGATCGGCGATGGGCGGGATTGTGAGTGCGCAACTGGTGCCGGTTATTGGCTGGCACGGCATTCTGGTGCTGGGAGGCGTTCTACCGCTGATGCTGTTTGTCGCTCTGCTGTTTGCACTACCGGAATCTCCGCGCTGGCAGGTTCGTCGTCAGTTGCCGCCTAACGTGATTGCCAGAACCGTTAGCGCCATCACCCGGGAACGTTATGACAATACCCATTTTTATCTCAACGAAGGCACCGCAATTGCTAAAGGCAGCATCCGCCAACTGTTCGTCGGGCGACAGTTGCCCATTACCCTGATGTTATGGGTAGTGTTCTTTATGAGCCTGCTGATTATTTATCTGCTCTCCAGTTGGATGCCAACGCTGTTAAACCATCGTGGAATTGACCTGCAGCACGCCTCATGGGTGACCGCCGCCTTCCAGATTGGCGGCACGCTCGGGGCGCTGGCGCTCGGGGTACTGATGGATAAATACAATCCTTTCCGCGTGCTGGCAGTGAGCTATGCGCTGGGGGCGGTGTGTATCGTCATGATTGGCTTAAGCGAAAACGGCCTGTGGCTGATGGCGCTGGCCATTTTTGGCACCGGTATCGGGATCAGCGGATCGCAGGTGGGTCTCAATGCGTTAACCGCCACGCTGTATCCGACACAGAGCCGGGCCACGGGCGTCAGCTGGTCTAATGCGATTGGCCGCTGCGGCGCGATTGTCGGCTCGCTTTCCGGCGGCGTGATGATGGCAATGAATTTCTCTTTCGATAATTTGTTTTTCATCATTGCCGTTCCGGCGGCCATCAGTGCGGTGATGCTTACGCTACTGACGGTTGTTATCCGCCAGTCGGCCTCTGCCTCAAATACCCTGCCACGTGCAAGCGTTGTGAATGAATAAGGAGAATCCCTATGTCTGAACTGAATCAGGATGTTAAGAACAGCCGTCAGCAGTTTTACCAGCATATTTCCGGGCAGAATCTGACCCCACTGTGGGAGTCGCTGCACCGTCTGGTGCCGCCAACGCCGAACGCGAACTGCGCGCCTGCGTACTGGAATTATCAGGAGATCCGTCCGTTACTGCTGGAAAGCGGCGATCTGATTGGCGCGAAAGAGGCGATTCGGCGCGTACTGGTGCTGGAAAACCCCATGCTGCGCGGTCAGTCTTCAATCACCCCAACCCTGTATGCCGGATTGCAGTTAATCATGCCGGGCGAGGTTGCGCCGAGTCACCGCCATAATCAGTCTGCACTGCGTTTTATTGTCGAAGGGAAAGGGGCATTTACCGCCGTAGACGGTGAGCGAACCCAGATGCATGAAGGCGATTTTATTCTGACGCCGCAGTGGCGCTGGCACGATCACGGCAATCCGGGCAGTGAACCGGTGGTGTGGCTGGACGGTCTGGATCTGCCGCTGGTGAATCTGCTGGGCTGCGGCTTTGCGGAAGACTACCCGGAGGATCAGCAGCCGGTCACGCGCAAGGAAGGAGATTATTTACCGCGCTATGCAGCCAATATGTTGCCGCTGCGTCATCAGAAAGGTAACTCATCGCCAATTTTTAATTATCGCTACGATCGCAGTCGTGAAGCGCTGGATGACCTGACTCGCCTAGGCGATGCCGACGAGTGGGATGGCTACAAGATGCGCTACGTCAACCCGGTAACCGGCGGCTATCCCATGCCTTCAATGGGGACCTTCCTGCAACTGTTGCCGAAGGGCTTTACTTCGCGGATGGCGCGAACCACCGACAGCACTATCTACCATGTTGTGGAAGGCCACGGACAAGTCACCATCGGTAATGAGACTTTCAATTTTTCGCCAAAAGATATCTTTGTGGTCCCAACCTGGCACGGCGTGTCGTTCCAGACCGGCGAAGACACCGTTTTATTTAGTTTTTCGGACAGACCGGTTCAGGAAGCGCTGGGGTTGTTCCGTGAAGCACGTTATTAATTTGGGAGAGAAAAAATGACGCAATACGTATTCGAACCGCAAGCGCCTGTTACCGTTCCGGTGGTTGGTAGTGATGAACTATTTCCTGTGCACCGTGTTTACTGTGTGGGCCGTAACTATGCCGCTCATGCGCGTGAAATGGGTTTTGACCCGGATCGCGAACCGCCGTTCTTCTTCTGTAAACCCGCTGACGCGGTGGTCCCGGTAGCAGCCGGTCAAATCCTGGCGCTGCCATACCCGGCGCAGACCGATAACTATCACTATGAGATAGAGCTGGTGGTGGCGATCGGTAAAAAGGGCAGTGATATACCGCTGGAAAAAGCGCACGAGTATATCTGGGGCTATGCCACTGGTCTGGATATGACCCGTCGCGACAGGCAGATGGAAATGCGCCAGATGGGGCGTCCGTGGGAAATTGGCAAAGCGTTTGATCTCTCTGCCCCTATCGCGCCGCTGCATAGAGCCAGTGAAAGCGCGGATGTTAACAGTGCGCCTATCTGGTTGCAGGTTAATGGCGATGATCATCAGCGGAGCGATATTCGTCATCTCATCTGGTCAGTCAATGAAACCATTAGCTATCTGTCCGGCTTTTTCGAACTGCAGCCGGGCGATCTGATTTACACCGGTACACCGGAAGGCGTGGGTGCGGTGGTGAAAGGCGATGTGATCACCGGCAACGTAGACGGTTTAACCCCCATCGCCGTGAAGATTGTCTGAGGTGGATGATGAAGCTGTACAGTTTCTTTAATAGCTCCGCGTCATATCGCGTGCGTATTGCGCTGGCGCTGAAGGGGCTCGATTACCAGACGGTGGGTGTCAACATTCGTATCGGTCAGCAGAACGCGCTGGCCTACCGGCGGATGAACCCGGTGGGGCTGGTGCCAACGTTGGTCACCGATGATGGCGAATCGCTCGGACAGTCGCTGGCGATAACCGACTGGCTGGATCATCACTTTCCACAGTCGCCGCTGCTGCCTGTTAACTACCCGGCGCGCAGTAAGGTGCTGGAAATTGTTTATGCCATCGCCTGTGATATCCACCCCGTGAATAACATGCGGGTGCTGCGCTACCTGAGCGAAGAGCTAAAGGTCAGTGAAGAAGATAAAAAACGCTGGTATGCCCACTGGATCCAGCAAGGGTTAAGCGCGGTGGAACAGATGCTACGCCAGAGTCACTCGGGGACGTTCTGCGTGGGAGACGCGCCGACGCTAGCGGATTGCTGTCTGATCCCGCAGTGGGCAAACGCCTTACGGATGGGTTGCGATCTGAGCGGATATCCGCGCTGTCAGGCGGTATATGATGCCTGTACCCAGCTTCCGGCGTTTATCGCCGCCGCGCCTGAGAATCAACAAGACAAAATTCCAGCCTGATAAGGAGAACGACAATGGCTAAAGTGACACGCGCAATTATCGTGGGTGGTGGGATTGGCGGCGCGGCGACCGCGCTATCGCTGGCCCGTCAGGGCATTAAAGTGATGTTGCTGGAGAAAGCGCACGAGATTGGTGAAATTGGCGCGGGTATTCAGCTCGGGCCGAACGCCTTCTCTGCTCTGGATAGCCTCGGCGTAGGGGAAGCCGCCCGTCAGCGTGCCGTTTTTACCGATCACATCACCATGATGGATGCGGTAAACGCCAAAGAGGTGGTACGCATTGAAACCGGGCAGGCGTTTCGCGATCACTTTGGCGGTCCTTATGCGGTTATCCATCGGGTGGATATTCACGCCAGCGTCTGGGAAGCGGCGCTGGTTCATCCCAACGTTGAGTATCGCACGTCAACTAACGTGGTGGATATTCGCCAGACAGAAGATGACGTAACGGTCTTTGACGAGCAGGGCAACAGCTGGACGGCGGATATCCTGGTGGGCTGTGACGGCGTGAAATCGGTTGTTCGTCAGTATCTGATTGGCGATGCGCCACGCGTGACCGGGCACGTCGTTTATCGTGCCGTGATTGATTGTGATGATATGCCGGAAGATTTGCGCATTAACGCGCCGGTGCTGTGGGCCGGACCGCATTGTCACCTGGTGCACTATCCACTGCGTGGCGGTAAACAATATAACCTGGTGGTGACCTTCCACAGTCGTCAGCAGGAAGAGTGGGGCGTGAAGGATGGCAGTAAAGAGGAAGTGCTCTCCTATTTTGCCGGGATCCATGCGCGTCCGCGTCAGATGCTGGATAAACCAACGTCATGGCGTCGCTGGTCAACCGCTGACCGCGAACCGGTAGATAAATGGGGTAGTGACCGAATTACCCTGGTAGGGGACGCCGCGCATCCGGTGGCGCAATATATGGCGCAGGGGGCCTGTATGGCGCTGGAAGATGCCGTCACCCTCGGTAGGGCGATACACCAGTGTGACGGTGATGCGGCTGATGCCTTTGCTTTGTATGAGTCGGTGCGTATTCCACGCACGGCACGCATTGTCTGGTCAACACGCGAAATGGGGCGTGTTTACCACGCCGCAGGCGTCGAGCGTCAGGTGCGTAATCTGTTATGGAAAGACAAATCGCAGGCGGAATTTTATCGCGCAATGGAATGGTTATACGGCTGGAAAGAAGATAACTGCCTGCTGCCACGTTGAGCCTCTTTAATCTCCCGAACGGAGGCGCTACCATAGCGCCTCTTTTTTTACGGGTGACGATATGCGTGTTTTACTGGCGCCGATGGAAGGCGTGCTCGACTCACTGGTGCGCGAGCTGCTGACTGAAGTGAATGATTACGATCTGTGCATCACCGAGTTTGTGCGCGTGGTGGATCAGC
The DNA here is from genome assembly GCF_052950715.1 of Citrobacter sp. VF227. Lineage (NCBI taxonomy): Bacteria > Pseudomonadati > Pseudomonadota > Gammaproteobacteria > Enterobacterales > Enterobacteriaceae > Citrobacter > Citrobacter sp. VF227. The sequence goes on along the minus strand of NZ_JBRFVF010000001.1, from coordinate 1,116,851 downwards.
TCCTGCCGGCAAAAGTATTCCATCGACTCTGCCCGGAACTGCATAACAATAGCCGCACGTCATCCGGTACGCAGGTTCGCATACAGCTGTTGGGGCAATACCCGCAGTGGCTGGCGGAGAATGCGGCGCGTGCGGTAGAACTGGGATCATACGGTGTCGATCTGAACTGCGGTTGTCCGTCAAAACTGGTCAACGGCAGCGGCGGTGGCGCAACGTTGCTGAAGGATCCTGAGCTTATTTACCGCGGTGCAAAAGCCATGCGCGAGGCGGTTCCTGATCACCTGCCCGTGACGGTGAAAGTGCGTCTGGGCTGGGACAACAGCGATCGACAGTTTGAAATTGCTGATGCCGTCCAGCAGGCTGGCGCCAGCGAGCTGGCGGTGCATGGCCGAACCAAGGAGCAGGGTTACAAGGCCGAACATATCAACTGGCAGGCGATCGGTGAGATTCGCCAGCGGCTTACCATTCCGGTTATCGCGAATGGCGAAATCTGGAACTGGCAAAGTGCTCAGGATTGCATGGCTATCACCGGCTGCGATGCGGTGATGATCGGTCGGGGAGCATTAAATATTCCTAACCTGAGCCGGGTAGTGAAGTATAACGAGCCGCGTATGCCGTGGCCTGATGTCGTAACACTATTGCAAAAATATACCCGTCTTGAAAAGCAGGGGGATACCGGGCTGTATCACGTGGCGCGGATTAAGCAATGGTTAGGGTATTTGCGCAAAGAATATTCAGAGGCAACCGCGCTGTTTCAGGAAATTCGCGCGCTAAACAATTCCCCGGATATCGCCCGCGCGATTCAGGCCATTGATATAGCTAAATTGCATTAACAAATTAAGCGGCCACCGGAGTGGCCTGTTTCTTTAAAAAATCATCTTAAACACGCCAGTTACCACCAATAACCCAATCAGAAAAATAATTAAAATAATCCACAATAAGATTTTCATCAGCGTTCCTTTTTGGTGAGTTCAGGTTAAGTATAGGAAAACATCTGAAATCTTCCTGTAATGACCTTACCCAGGTTTACGTGCGCTGAGCAGAAACACCATTGGCCGCTCTTTTTCTTCATCCAGCGCCGGGTTTTCAGCAATCTGTTCTGCAGACGGCCCCCATTCATCGACACAGACGATTTCGAATCCGGCGGCAATCAGCGCATTAATCCAGGTCGCCAGCTTACGGTGCTGCTTTATGACGCCATCCGCGAACCAGTTACTGATGCGCTCACCTTCCTGCTGATAATGATTGACCGGCCAGGATTGTTGCCCGGTTTTGTCTTTTATCCAGCCCTGATTAAGCGGCGCGGTATAAATGGGATGCTCGGCAGAGAAAACCAACATACCTCCCGGTGTTAACGACTGGTAAATCGTTACTAATAATCGCTCTATATCGCGCAAATAGTGCAAGGCAAGCGAGCTGTAAACCAGGTCAAAGGAATTCGGTGACAGGGTAAGCGTTTCAAGATCTTCACGCTGATAGATGATGCCATCACCCTGTGTCATACTCTGCGCCTGGGTTAACATCTTTTGTGAAATATCCAGCCCCACTACGCTGGCTGCATGGTTATCGCGCGCGTAGCGGCAAAACCAGCCATATCCACAGCCCAAATCGAGTATATTTTTTCCCTGCAGAGCGGGGAGCATCGCTTGTATTGTCGGCCATTCTGGCGCGCCGTCGAGTCCTTTTACTGAACGATCCAGTGTGGCATATCCGGCAAAGAACTCGGGGTTGTCATAGATATTCTGTGACATGATATCTCCATCTATAAATTATTAAAATTAATTAATCTATCTTATTTGTTTGGCCTATATTTTTCTGATTATATATTTTTATTGCCAAAGGTGTATTGCCACGCGTAACTAAAAAAGCAATAGCGACACGTCGTAATCTCTGCACATCTTTTCTTACCAGTATCTCTCCATGAATCGCAATTCCATTTTTATTACTACGGCATTATTGCCGCTTTTTATTTTTATGTCAGGCTGCGCGCCCATGCATGATGATCGCCAGTCTCTTTCACAGCAGACCCCAGCAACGAATGCCGATACTACATTGCCTGCTGCGTTAAAAAATGGCTGGCCGGACAGCCAATGGTGGAAGGCATATCACGATCCCCAGCTTAATGCGTTGATTGACAGCACGTTGCGAAATTCTCCAGATATGCAGGTAGCGGAACAACGTATTCAACTGGCGGAGGCACAGGCTAAGGCCGTAGAGGCGCAGGATGGCCCGGAAATTGATTTCTCTGCGGACGTAGAACGTCAGAGAATGTCCGCGGAAGGGTTGATGGGGCCGTTTGCGCTTACCGATCCGGCTGCCGGGACGACAGGGCCGTGGTACACCAACGGCACCTTTGGATTAACTGCAGGCTGGAATCTGGATCTGTGGGGGAAAAACAGGGCCGAAGTGACGGCGCGTATTGGGGTCGTTAAGGCGCGTGAAGCCGAGCGCGAACAAACCCGACAACTGTTGGCGAGCGGCGTCTCTCGTCTGTACTGGGAATGGCAAACGCAGGCAGCCCTGAAAACCGTTTTGACGCAAATCGAAACCGAGCAGAAGAATATCATTGCCGTCGATCGTCAGCTGTACCAAAACGGTATTACGTCTTCGGTGGAAGGCGTTGAAACCGATATTGATTCCAGCAAGACGGAACAACAGCTGAACGATGTCAGCGGTAAAATGAAGGTAATTGAAGCGCGGCTGAGCGCGCTAACCAACGCGCAGTCCACTGCCCTGAAGCTGCATTCAACTACGCTGCCCGCCGTTGAAAGTCAGCTCCCGCCCCGGTTAGGTTATTCGTTGCTGGCTCGCCGAGCGGATTTACAGGCGGCGCACTGGTACATTGAATCATCCCTGAGCAGCATTGATGCCGCGAAAGCAGCGTTTTATCCCGATGTGAATCTGATGGCATTTTTACAACAGGATGCGTTGCATCTGAGTGATCTTTTCCGTCATTCCGCGCAGCAACTGGGCGTAACGGCCGGGCTGACGCTGCCTATCTTTGACAGCGGCAGGCTGAACGCGAATCTCGACATAACGAAAGCGCAAAGTAACCTGACGGTGGCGAATTACAACAAAGCCGTGGTGGATGCGGTGAATGACGTGGCGCGTGCAGTATCGCAAGTGGCAACCCTGGCGCAGAAGAATCAGCATCAGCAGCAGATTGAGCATGATGCGCAGCGCGTAGTGGGGCTGGCGCAGGCGCGCTTTAATGCCGGAATTATTGCCGGTTCCCGGGTCAGTCAGGCAAAGATCCCAGCACTACGCGAACATTGTAATGCTCTGATTTTACAGGGACAGTGGCTGGATGCTTCCATCCAGTTGACCAGCGCGTTGGGGGGCGGTTACCACGCGTCGTAACGCACCGGCCCGGTAGATATCACCCTACCGGGCTGTACTTTTGCTGCTGCGTTTTTTTAACCACCACCGAGCGCCCACTACCAGCGCAATTACCAGAACCAGCCATATCCAATGCTTAATGTGTTGGTCGAGATTGTGTAGCCACGGCGCGATGACTTCTCCTCCCACATAGCCCAGCGTGGTAAATATCAGCGCCCACGCCAGCGCTCCCAGAATATTCAACGGCAGGAAAATTTTAGGCGGCAGATGGCTTGCGCCAATCAGCAATGGGCCGATCACGCGAAAACCGTACATAAAACGGGTACCAATCACGAACAAATAGGGACGGCGCTGGATCATTTTCTGTGCCCGGCGGATTTTGTCGCGATGTTTTGAGAAACGACGCAAAATTTTGCCACCGTAACGACGCCCCAGCAGATACAGCAATTGATCGCCAATCATCCCGCCCAGGGCCACCGAGATAACCACCAAAGGAAATTTAAGTAACCCCTGATGTGCCGCTACGCCGCCCAGCAGGGTAATGGTTTCGCCTTCGGCCAAACTGCCAATGACCAACGCGGCGTAACCGTAATGTGCAATAAGATTGTTTATATCCATACGTCTGGATGACCTCCTGACATCAAGCATACACCCTGTGAATCATCGTTGGGTTTAAAAGCGTGGAATTAGCAGTTCGTCATTTTTGTTGTTGTACAAAAATTAATCCAAAGCTGAATTATACTTGAACTGTTGAGGTCCGGAGCTGGCAAGAAGGGGGCGGTATGAACCATGTCTGGGGGCTGTTTTCCCATCCCGATCGTGAAATGCATGTGATCAACAGCGAAAACGAAAGCGTTTCGCATCACTATACCCATCATGTACTGCTGATGGCGGCAATCCCGGTTATTTGCGCGTTTATTGGTACCACACAAATTGGCTGGAGTTTCGGCGATGGCAATGTCCTGAAATTATCCCTGTTGACCGGATTTGCAATGGCAATTCTGTTTTACGGGGTGATGCTGGCAGGCGTCGCCGTTATGGGCCGGGTAATCTGGTGGATGGCGCGTAATTACTCGCAACGTCCGTCGCTGGCACATTGTATGGTCTTTGCTGGATATGTCGCGACGCCGCTATTTTTAAGCGGACTGGTCGCACTTTATCCGCTGGTCTGGCTGTGCGCATTGGTCGGAACTATCGCGCTGTTTTACACCGGTTATCTACTTTATCTCGGCATTCCGACATTCCTGAATATCACCCGCGAGGAAGGGTTAAGCTTTTCCAGCTCGACGCTGGCGATTGGTGTACTGGTACTGGAGGTTCTGCTGGCTATTACGGTGATCCTGTGGGGTTATGGCTATCGGTTATTCTGACGGATAAACCTGTCTGCGCTGCGTTGTTGCCGTAAAAGTCAGCAACGCAGCATTTCGAGACGATTCTCCTGTGGCGGCAAACCTGCCGGATCGCTATGATGCCTGAGCTAGCTTGAGATAATACTTAATCTCTGGCGGTGTGCGTTGTGACGTGCGTAAACCATTATCAGAAATCTCATCATGCTGAAATTCCGAGTTTCATTATTAAGCCTTGCCCTGGTGCTGGCTGTTCCTTTTGCACCCCAAGCCGTGGCGAAAACGGCAACTACCGCAGCGGCTTCTCAACCAGAGATAGCGTCCGGTAGCGCGATGATTGTTGATCTGAATACCAACAAAGTTATCTATTCGAACCACCCGGACCTGGTGCGTCCGATTGCGTCGATTACCAAATTAATGACGGCGATGGTGGTGCTTGACGCGCGACTGCCGCTGAATGAAAAGTTGAAAGTGGATATCAGCCAGACGCCGGAGATGAAAGGCATTTACTCTCGCGTACGACTGAACAGTGAAATCAGCCGCAAAGACATGCTGCTGCTGGCGCTGATGTCATCAGAAAACCGTGCAGCGGCGAGCCTGGCGCATCATTACCCGGGCGGGTATAACGCGTTTATCAAGGCCATGAATGCCAAAGCGAAAGCGCTGGGCATGACCCAGACACGCTTTGTGGAACCCACCGGGTTATCGATCCATAACGTCTCGACCGCCCGTGATTTAACCAAACTGCTGATTGCCAGCAAACAGTATCCGCTGATTGGCCAGCTAAGTACGACGCGTGAAGATATGGCGACATTTGCCAACCCGGCGTATACGCTGCCGTTTCGTAACACCAACCATCTGGTATACCGCGATAACTGGAATATTCAGTTAACCAAAACCGGGTTTACCAATGCGGCGGGCCACTGTCTGGTGATGCGCACGGTGATTAACAACAAACCGGTTGCACTGGTGGTGATGGATGCCTTTGGCAAATATACCCACTTTGCCGATGCCAGCCGTTTACGTACCTGGATCGAAACGGGCAAGGTAATGCCGGTTCCGGCGGCGGCGCTGAGCTATAAAAAGCAAAAAGCGGCTCAGATGGCGTCGGCAGGTACTGCGACGGGTGAGCAAACCGCGCAAAACGATTAAATAAGACGCTATCTGGCCTACATGGCACTCATGTTGCTGTAGGTCAGGCAAGCAAAGCGCCTCCGGCAACATGTCCGGGGGCGCTTATCTTTTCCCGGTTTACGACTCTTTCCAGTATTTCAGCTTACTCGTTTTACCGATACCCGGATTCATACTGTTGGTCGGGTCATTCTCACGGTAAAAACGGGTCAGGGTTTCCGGTGCCTGATACAGATGCCCGACGTTATGCTCTGCCGGGTACTGCGCCCCGCGCTCGCGCAGGAGTTCCAGCATCTGCTCTTTCAGCGCATGCGCATCCACGCCTTTTTTCACGATGTAATCCTGATGGAAGACGTAACACATAAAGTGACCGTAATAGAGTTTGTGCACCAGCTGACTGTCGATCTCTGGCGGCAGATGCTCGTACCATTCGGTGTCGTTACGGCGTAGCGCGATATCCAGCGCCAGAATATCTTCCACTTCATCTGCATGCACGGCCTGATAACGTATCGCCGCGCCAGCCGCCGCAAAACGATGCAAAAATGCCTTGCTGCCTTCTTCCGGCGTACAGGCAAAGAAGTCACCTTCAGCGGTTTTGAAATACTCGCTGAGCCAGTTTTGTGCTTCAGCCACGCCGCCACCGGCCATTTTTAACAGCAGGTGATGTTCGTATTTATCGCGCCAGCTTTTCATGCGTGCCGGTAAGTGGCTGGGGAACAAATGGCCAAACTTCTGCATGGCGCGATCGGTAAAGTGCGGACGGAAAATTTTCACTTTTTCCAGCATCGCATCGGTGCGGCCTTTCAGGGTGAAGAAGAACGGCATTTTGTCGGTGCCGAGCTTGTCGATCATCAGAAACGTATCTTTGCCGTATTGCTCTGCGATATCGTAAATGTCGCGGTGCATGTATTCACCAGCGACCGGCAGATGCTCAAATTTTGCCAGAATATGACGGCGAATTTCCGTTAGCACCTCAGGCTGATTGGTGCCGATGTAAAAGACCTGCTGATTTTTTTCGGCCTCGAAGGTGTCCAGACGCACGGCGAAAACCGCGAGCTTACCTGCACAACCGGATGATTCAAACAAGCGATCCGGGTCGGCGTTATAGCGGGCTGGCGTGTCCGCCTCAATATCTCTGACGCGGGTGACGTAGTCGTGATCGTGCGCGTGTCGCCCGTCGTGGCGGACATCGTCATCTTTAATCCGTTCGTCATCAAGTTTGCTCAGGATCTGCTCCGGGGTCTGGCCCAGCTCGATACCCAGATGGTTGACCAACTGCAATTTGCCCTGTTCGTCAATACGTGCAAACAGCGACATCTCGGTGTATGCCGGGCCGCGTTGTACCAGCGAGCCGCCGGAGTTGTTGCAAATGCCGCCAATTACCGAAGCGCCAATACAGGAGGATCCGATCACTGAATGCGGCTCACGGCCAAACGGTTTGAGCGCCTTTTCCAGCGAATACAGCGTTGTACCGGGATAAGCCAGCACCTGTTCGCCTTTGCCGATGACGTGCAGTTTATCCAGACGCAGGGTGCTGATAATGACAATCTCGCGGTCGTAATCATTACCGCTCGGCGTAGATCCTTCGGTCAGGCCGGTATTGGCAGCCTGCATGAGGACAATTTTATCTGCGGTGACGCAAGCGTTGAGGACGCGCCACAGTTCTAAAAGCGAGCCCGGGAATACAACGGCGAGCGCCTCGCCCTGACCGGAGCGAAATCCCTTGCGATAGCGGGCAGTTTTAGCAGGTTCAGTGAGCAGGTGAGAATGACCCACCAGACGGGTCAGTTCATTAAGGAAAGCTTTATTATCGGTTGTAATGGAAGACATTCTCCACTCCTTGTGGTGGGACTCAATATCAGGAACAAGCATAGCGCTTTGTATGACAATACGCTTTCTCATTCATATTGTCTCTGGTTCGTCTTCTAATGATTTGCGCTGGTTTTGAAAATTAGGAGAATAACCTTAGCTTTCTTTATCACTCCCGTTTAGTCTTACGGCAAACTGCGGTTTTTGTTATATTTTCGCTGCTCCGTCGGGAAAAAATAAAGAGAGAATCAACATGAAATGGCTATGTTCTGTAGGTGTCGCGGTGAGTCTGGCGTTGCAGCCCGCGTTGGCGGACACTCTGTTTGGTAACCATCCACTGACGCCAGAAGCGCGGGATGCCTTCGTTACCGATTTACTTAAGCAGATGACCGTGGATGAGAAAATTGGGCAACTTCGTTTGATAAGCGTCGGGCCTGATAACCCGAAAGAAGCCATCCGCGCGATGATCAAAGACGGGCAGGTTGGGGCAATTTTTAACACCGTCACGCGCCAGGATATCCGCAAAATGCAGGATCAGGTGATGGAACTTAGCCGCCTGAAAATTCCTCTCTTTTTTGCCTACGACGTATTACACGGCCAGCGTACCGTGTTCCCGATAAGCCTCGGTCTGGCATCCTCCTTTAATCTCGATGCGGTCAGAACCGTGGGGCGGGTTTCCGCCTATGAAGCTGCCGATGATGGTCTGAATATGACCTGGGCGCCGATGGTCGATGTCTCACGCGATCCTCGCTGGGGGCGCGCCTCGGAAGGGTTTGGTGAAGATACCTATTTGACCGCCACGATGGGCAAAACCATGGTGGAAGCGATGCAGGGGAAAAGCCCGGCAGACAGGTATTCGGTAATGACCAGCGTCAAGCACTTCGCCGCATATGGCGCGGTTGAAGGTGGGAAGGAATACAACACCGTCGATATGAGCCCGCAGCGTCTGTTCAATGATTATATGCCACCGTACAAAGCCGGGCTGGACGCCGGTAGCGGTGCGGTAATGGTGGGTCTTAATTCGCTGAACGGTACACCGGCGACGTCGGATGCCTGGCTGTTAAAAGACGTGCTGCGCGATGAGTGGGGCTTTAAGGGCATCACCGTTTCCGATCACGGTGCGATTAAGGAACTGATTAAGCACGGTGCCGCTGCCGATCCTGAGGACGCGGTGCGCGTGGCGATCAAGTCCGGTATCAACATGAGTATGAGCGATGAGTATTACAGCAAATACCTGCCGGGGTTGATTAAGTCAGGCAAAGTGACGATGGCGGAGCTGGACGACGCCGCGCGTCATGTGCTGAACGTAAAATATGATATGGGGCTGTTTAACGATCCGTACAGCCATCTGGGGGCTAAAGAGTCTGACCCGCAGGACACCAACGCGGAAAGCCGTTTGCATCGCAAAGAGGCGCGTGAAGTGGCGCGTGAAAGTCTGGTGTTGCTGAAAAACCGTTTGGAAACCTTGCCGCTGAAAAAATCCGCCACCGTAGCAGTCGTCGGTCCACTGGCCGATAGCAAGCGTGATGTTATGGGCAGTTGGTCCGCTGCCGGTGTTGCCGATCAGTCAGTAACAGTGCTGACGGGAATTAAAAATGCCCTCGGCGAGCAGGGGAAAGTGGTGTACGCCAAAGGGGCGAATATCACCAACGACAAAGGCATTGTCGATTTCCTCAACCTGTATGAAGAGGCAGTGAAGGTTGATCCTCGCTCGCCGCAGGCGATGATCGATGAAGCCGTGAACGCCGCGAAGCAGTCTGACGTGGTGGTTGCGGTGGTCGGCGAAGCGCAGGGCATGGCGCATGAAGCCTCCAGCCGCACCGATATCACTATTCCACAGAGTCAGCGTGACCTGATTGCCGCCCTCAAAGCAACGGGTAAACCGCTGGTTCTGGTGCTGATGAACGGACGTCCGTTGGCGTTGGTTAAAGAAGATCAACAGGCCGATGCGATCCTCGAAACCTGGTTTGCCGGGACTGAAGGCGGTAACGCCATCGCCGATGTGCTGTTTGGCGATTACAACCCGTCAGGTAAGCTGCCGATGTCTTTCCCGCGCTCTGTCGGACAGATCCCGGTCTATTACAGCCATCTTAATACTGGACGCCCGTATAATGCGGACAAGCCGAACAAGTACACATCGCGCTACTTTGATGAAGCGAATGGTCCGTTGTATCCCTTTGGCTATGGCCTGAGCTACACCACGTTCACGGTTTCTGATGTGAAGCTTTCTTCTCCAACGATGAAACGTGACGGGACCGTGACGGCCAGCGTGCAGGTGACCAACACCGGGAAGCGCGAAGGTGCGACGGTGATTCAGATGTATTTACAGGACGTGACCGCCTCCATGAGTCGTCCGGTAAAACAGCTGAAAGGTTTTGAGAAAGTGAATCTTAAGCCGGGCGAAACCCAGACAGTCAGCTTCCCGATCGACATTGAAGCGCTGAAGTTCTGGAATCAGCGTATGCAATACGATGCAGAACCGGGCAAGTTTAACGTCTTTATCGGCGTGGATTCCGCCAGAGTGAAGCAGGGCGAGTTTGAACTGCTGTAATTAATAACGCCACGCATCATGCCAGATGGATACACTTATCGGGCCTGCAAAATCAGATCATCCGGCAAATTCACTTTGGGTTTGCCGGATTTTTTTATTTTATGATCGCCTTACCGAGAATATCTCTCAGCGTTATTACCCAATTGCCAGGTTAATGCCTGATTTTTCGACTATGCTTTTTCCTCAAGTCTCTGAAAGGAGCCGTAAAAGAATGAGGAGAGCTGCATGATAATCTCAAAAGTTTGGGTGGGTTCGCTGGCGTTGTTAGCGGTGGTGAGCATGCCCTTACAGGCCGCGTCACCCGTCACGGTCGGTTCAAAAATAGATACCGAAGGCGCGCTGCTCGGCAATATTATTTTGCAGGTGCTCGAAAGCCATGGCGTGAAAACCGTCAATAAAGTGCAGCTGGGGACTACTCCGGTGGTGCGTGGGGCAATTACCTCTGGTGAGCTGGATATTTATCCGGAATACACCGGCAATGGGGCATTCTTTTTTAAAGATGAAAATGATCCGGCGTGGAAAAATGCCAGCGCTGGTTATGAAAAAGTGAAAAAGCTGGACGCTGAGAAAAATAAGCTGGTCTGGCTAACGCCTGCCCCCGCCAACAACACCTGGACCATTGCGGTACGTCAGGATGTCGCGCAAAAGAACAAACTTGAGTCCCTTGCTGATTTAGGCCGCTACCTGAAAGAGGGAGGGACGTTCAAACTTGCCGCCTCTGCGGAATTCATCGAGCGGGCTGACGCGCTGCCTGCGTTTGAAAAAGCCTATGATTTTAAACTGAATCAGAATCAGCTGCTGTCGCTGGCGGGAGGGGATACCGCGGTGACGATTAAAGCAGCGGCGCAGCAGACCTCAGGGGTCAATGCGGCGATGGCCTATGGCACCGATGGTCCGGTTGCGGCGTTGGGTTTGCAAACATTGAGCGATCCAAAAGGCGTCCAGCCCATTTATGCGCCAGCGCCCGTCGTGCGTGAATCGGTGCTGAAGGACTACCCGCAAATGGGAGAATGGCTGCAACCGGTATTTGCCAGCCTGGATGAAAAAACGTTGCAACAGCTGAATGCCAGCATTGCCGTGGAGGGACTGGATGCGAAAAAAGTCGCAGCAGATTACCTGAAGCAAAAAGGATGGGTTAAGTAACGGCGTCTGCAGCGGGTGGGTGTTTTGTCGAATTTTTCAGTCAATCGGGTGCTGTTGCTGCTGGTGCTTCTTACTTTCGCGGCGGCAGCGCTTCCTTTTATTAGCTATGCTCCCAATCGCCTGGTGTCCGGCGAAGGTCGTCAACTCTGGGATATCAGCTCCTACACGACATGGGGATTGGCGGTGGCCTGTTTGCTGCTGTGTGTGTTGAGCGTTGTACCGGGAAGGTCCGGCAATATATTGGCGCTTATCGTTTGCCAACTGTTGGTGATTGCCGCGCTGGTAACCGCAGGTACAACGGCAACGTATCTGGCGAAGACGGGTAGTCCGCTGGCCAGAACCAGCCTGGGCAGCGGGTTCTGGTTAGGCGTGGGGCTGATGCTGCTGGCCGCCAGTGACGCTATTCGTCGCATCACCGCTAAGGCGCTGTGGCGTTGGGTGCTGCATGCGCAAATATTCATTGTGCCGCTGGTGCTTTTGTTCTCCGGCACGCTTAACGATCTTTCTCTGCTTAAAGAGTATGCCAATCGTCAGGACGTCTTTAACGATGCGCTGGCGCAACATTTGACGATTCTGTTCGCAACCGTGGTGCCCGCGTTGCTTATTGGCGTGCCGCTGGGCGTCTGGTGTGCTTTTTCCGTCGCCCGCCAGGGGCCAGTTTTCGCACTACTGAACATCATCCAGACCATTCCCTCCGTCGCGCTGTTTGGCCTGTTAATTGCGCCGCTGGCCGGGCTGGTGAAGCACTTTCCCGTGTTGGGCTCGCTCGGTGTTGCCGGAACCGGTCTGACGCCTGCGCTTATTGCGTTGGTGTTGTATGCGCTGTTACCGCTGGTTCGTGGCGTCGTTGCTGGCCTGAATCAGGTTCCGCACGATGTGCTGGAAAGCGCCCGGGCGATGGGGATGAGCACGCGTCAGCGGTTTATCTCAGTGCAATTTCCCCTGGCGCTGCCGGTCTTCTTACGCAGTTTGCGCGTGGTGATGGTCCAGACGGTGGGGATGGCCGTGATAGCCGCGCTGATTGGCGCAGGGGGATTTGGCACCCTGGTCTTTCAGGGATTGCTCAGTAGCGCCGTTGATTTAGTGCTGTTGGGTGTGATCCCGGTTGTTGTCTTGGCAGTGTTGATTGATGCGCTGTTTGATTTAGGGCTCGCGCTGCTAAAGGTATCGAATAATGATTGAATTTCGTCACGTCAGTAAAATCTATGGTCAGCAAAAAGCCGTCGATGACCTTAACCTGCAGTTAGGGGAGGGCAGCTTTTCGGTGTTAATCGGTACGTCAGGTTCGGGGAAGTCCACCACGCTGAAGATGATTAACCGACTGGTTGAGCACGACAGTGGGCAGATCCGTTTTGCCGGAGAAGAAATTCGTAGCCTGCCGGTGCTGGAGCTAAGGCGGCGCATGGGGTACGCGATTCAGTCTATTGGTTTGTTTCCCCATTGGACCGTCGCGCAGAACATCGCCACCGTACCGCAGCTGCAAAAGTGGTCGCGCTCACGTATTGATGACCGCACAGATGAACTGATGGCCCTGCTGGGCCTTGAGGCGAATTTGCGTCACCGTTATCCGCATCAGCTTTCCGGCGGACAGCAGCAACGGGTCGGGGTTGCGCGCGCGTTGGCGGCAGATCCGCAGGTACTACTGATGGATGAGCCTTTTGGCGCGCTGGATCCTGTCACCCGTGGTGCGCTACAGCAGGAGATGACGCGTATTCACCGTTTGCTGGGGCGTACTATTGTGTTAGTGACGCATGATATCGACGAGGCGCTAAGGCTGGCTGAGCATCTGGTCCTGATGGATGCTGGAAAGGTTGTCCAGCAAGGTATACCGCTGTCGATGCTGACCGCGCCAGCGAATGATTTCGTGCAAACTTTTTTTGGCCGCAGTGAACTGGGCGTACGGCTGTTGTCGTTGCGTACGGTAGGTGATTTTATCCGTCGCGGCGAACACTCGGACGGCGAGCCGCTGGTGGATGAAATGACGCTTCGTGATGCGTTGTCGGTGTTTGTGGCGCGTGGCTGCGACGTATTGCCGGTCGTGACCACGCAGGGATTGTCCTGCGGTACGCTTCATTTTCGCGATTTGCTTTCGGAGATGCCGACCCGTGAAACGTCTTGCTGATCCGCTGCTATGGCTTATTGTCGTGTTCCTGATCCTGTTGGTGGGGTTGCCTCATAGTCAGGCCCTGTTTAGTTCGCTGTTCCCTGCGTTGCCGCGCCCCGTGTATCAGCAGGAAAGTTTTATGGCGTTGGCGCTGGCCCATTTTTCTCTGGTGGGGATCTCAAGCCTTATCGCCGTATTGATTGGCGTTGGGGCGGGTATTGCGGTAACCCGACCCTGGGGCACGGAATTCAGACCGATAGTGGAAACCATTGCCGCCGTGGGGCAGACATTTCCTCCGGTCGCTGTGCTGGCTATTGCCGTACCGGTGATGGGGTTTGGTCCTGAGCCTGCAATTATTGCGCTGATCCTGTATGGGGTATTACCGATCTTACAGGCAACTCTGGCGGGACTTGGCGGCATTTCTTCCAGCGTGATGGATATCGCCAGTGGAATGGGCATGAGTCAGGGGCAGCGGCTGCGTAAAGTGGAGTTGCCGCTGGCGGCACCGGTTATTCTGGCGGGCATTCGCACGTCGGTCATTATTAATATTGGCACCGCAACGATAGCTTCAACCGTCGGGGCAAATACGCTGGGCACGCCGATTATCATCGGGCTTAGCGGGTTCAATACCGCCTATGTGATTCAGGGAGCCCTGCTGGTCGCGCTGGCGGCGGTAATTGTCGACCGCGGATTTGAACGATTAGCGAGCTGCCTTACCCTGCACGTAAAATGAATGTGTAACCTGCCAGCATGACACCGCCGATACCGCCGATGGCCATCAGCAGGAAGAGGGTGATGACACCGATTTTAGCTGCGTTCATTATGCACTCCTTATGTGAATCTAAGGATTGTACACTTTTGTTAATAAAATATTAAGAGCTTATCCCAGTAGGCTCTAAATACCGAGTGGATAAATATCGTGACCTAACGCGCGCCATTCGCTTAACTGTTGCTCCTGAGCGGGCGTTTGGCTTTCGCCGCACCAGATAAGTAAGGTGCGGCCTGCAAACAGCTCTGGTCGCAATTGGTTCAGTGAGTGGGCGAGGACGTCAACGCGCCATCCCTGCTGGCTGGCGACCCACCCCTCCAACCATAAGCGGGTGGTATCATGAATATTCCAGCCGACAACCAGGGCATCTTTGCCCTGTTTCTTGCGTGCCGAAGCCAGACAAATCGCGATGTAATTAATGAGGACGCCGTCGAGGATCCCCAGTAACGCCTGGAGGATCGGCTGCTGACATTGCAGACGTCGGCGTAACGGAATGAATAAATGGGTGTTGAGCGTTTGTGCGGGATAATCCTGACCACGCTCTTTGATCCACATTCTGAGGCTGTGCAGATTACTACTTTGCAAATAGCTCAACAGCGTCTCTTGTTGTTCGCGCCAGCCGTTATGCACATCAATATTTTCATTGCTGAGCAACGTTTTTACCTTACTGACCTGAACGCCATTGTTGATCCAGCGTTTTATCTCACGGATCCGGTCGATATCCGCGTCGTTGAACAGGCGATGCCCGCCATCTGTCCGCTGCGGTTTCAGTAATCCGTAACGCCTCTGCCACGCGCGTAAAGTGACAGGGTTGATATCACAAAGCAAAGCCACTTCACCTATTGTGTAAAGCGCCATCGTTGTCTCACTTATGCTTGCGAGGTCCCAGTTTTACTTTAGACGCTCTTTTGCGAACCAGGTAGTTTTGGCTGTTTTTTGATCAATAAATGGGTGGGTTTGTAGCCATGCTCGCGCTTTCGAGTGATCGTTCTCACAAATTCCTTTTTTTTTGCAACACTTCAAAGAAAGTTACGCGCAGCCCATGTATGTTACGCGCTTTTAAGTGATGTGTGGTTGGCGGGTATGTACGAGTTTAATCTGGTGTTGCTGCTGCTTCAGCAGATGTGCGTGTTTCTCGTTATCGCGTGGCTCATGAGCAAAACGCGTTTGTTTATTCCGCTGATGCAGGTGACTATCCGGTTGCCGCACAAACTGCTTTGCTACGTTACCTTTTCCATTTTCTGCATTTTGGGCACCTATTTCGGGCTGCACATTGATGACTCCATTGCGAACACTCGCGCTATTGGCGCTGTAATGGGCGGGTTGCTTGGCGGCCCGGTGGTCGGAGGTTTAGTTGGCCTGACCGGCGGTTTGCATCGTTATTCGATGGGCGGAATGACGGCACTTAGCTGCATGATTTCGACCATTGTGGAAGGTTTGCTTGGCGGGCTGGTGCATAGCGTGCTTACCCGCCGTGGCCGTACCGATAAAGTCTTCAGCCCGTTGACGGCGGGTGCCATAACTTTTGTCGCCGAACTGGTGCAGATGTTGATCATCTTATTAATCGCCCGGCCGTTTGATGATGCCTATCGACTGGTCAGCAATATCGCCGCGCCGATGATGGTGACGAATACCGTGGGCGCGGCCTTGTTTATGCGTATTTTGCTCGATAAACGAGCGATGTTTGAAAAATATACTTCGGCTTTTTCCGCCACCGCGCTCAAAGTTGCCGCCTCAACGGAAGGGATTTTGCGCCAGGGCTTCAACGAGGTTAACAGCATGAAAGTCGCTCAGGTGCTGTATGAAGAGCTGGACATCGGTGCCGTGGCGATTACCGACCGCGAGAAGCTGCTGGCGTTTACCGGTATCGGTGACGACCATCATCTGCCGGGTAAACCTATCTCTTCCTCGTACACTCAGAGGGCGATTGAAACCGGAGAGGTGGTTTATGCCGACGGCAATGAAGTCCCTTATCGCTGCTCTTTGCATCCGCAATGCAAATTAGGCTCGACGCTAGTGATCCCTTTGCGGGGAGAGAACCAGAGGGTGATGGGGACCATCAAATTGTATGAGGCCAAAAACCGTCTCTTTAGCTCGATCAACCGCACGTTGGGGGAAGGGATCGCCCAACTGCTTTCGGCGCAGATACTGGCCGGGCAGTATGAGCGGCAAAAAGCGATGCTCACGCAGTCGGAAATCAAACTACTGCATGCGCAGGTGAATCCCCATTTTCTGTTTAATGCGCTCAACACGATCAAAGCCGTGATCCGACGTGATAGCGAGCAGGCCAGCCAACTGGTGCAGTATCTGTCGACGTTCTTTCGCAAAAACTTAAAACGCCCATCGGAGATTGTGACGCTGGCCGATGAAATTGAACACGTTAACGCTTATTTGCAAATTGAAAAGGCACGGTTTCAGTCGCGCCTGCAGGTAACTTTGACGGTGCCGGATGCGCTTTCGTATCAGCAATTACCCGCCTTTACCCTACAACCTATTGTGGAGAATGCTATCAAGCACGGTACCTCTCAGCTGCTGGATACCGGGGAAGTGTCGATTACCGCCCGTCGCGAAGGACAGTATCTGATGCTGGATATTGAAGATAATGCCGGGTTGTATCAGCCAACGTCTGAGGCCAGCGGATTGGGTATGAGTCTGGTTGATAAACGACTGCGCGAGCGGTTTGGCGATGATTTTGGCATCAGCGTAGCGTGTGAACCTGACCGCTTTACCCGAATCACTTTACGACTTCCTCTGGAGGAACTGGCATGATCAAAGTGCTGATTGTCGATGACGAACCGTTAGCGCGGGAGAATCTGCGGATCCTGTTGCAAGAGCAAAGCGACATCGAGATTGTTGGCGAATGTTCGAATGCGGTGGAAGCCATCGGCGCGGTACATAAACTGCGTCCGGATGTCCTGTTCCTTGATATTCAGATGCCGCGTATCAGCGGTCTGGAAATGGTTGGCATGCTTGATCCCGAGCATCGCCCGTACATTGTTTTCCTGACCGCTTTTGATGAATATGCGGTGAAAGCATTTGAAGAACACGCGTTTGATTATCTTCTCAAGCCGATTGAAGAGGCGCGGCTGGAAAAAACGCTGAGCCGTTTGCGTCAGGAACGCACGAAACAGGATGTTTCGCTACTGCCAGAGAATCAACAGGCGCTGAAATTTATTCCGTGCAGCGGCCACAGCCGAATTTATTTACTGCAAATGGATGACGTGGCGTTTATCAGCAGCCGTATGAGTGGCGTGTATGTGACCAGCAGCGACGGCAAAGAAGGCTTTACCGAGCTTACACTCAGAACGCTGGAGAGTCGCACGCCGCTTTTGCGCTGTCATCGACAATACCTGGTGAATATGGCGCAATTACAGGAGATACGTCTGGAAGACAACGGCCAGGCCGAGTTGATTTTACGTAACGGTCTGACGGTTCCGGTAAGTCGTCGTTATCTTAAAAGTCTAAAAGAGGCGATTGGACTGTAAAACTGATACACTGCGCGCCATTGCATCACCGACAGTTGAAGGCTCTATGCTAAGTAACGATATTCTTCGTAGCCTGCGCTACACCCTGAAAGCGAACAATAACGACATGGTGCGTATTCTTGCGCTTGCTGACATGGAATCCATCTCCGCAAATTTCGATACCTGGACGACAAAAGAAGATGAAGACGGGTTTGTTCGCTGCCCGGATATCATTCTTTCCGGTTTTTTAAACGGTCTGATTTATCATCTGCGCGGCAAAGATGATTCTGCGCCGGAACTGGCGCTTGAGCGTCGTGTTAATAACAATACGGTGCTGAAAAAGCTGCGTATCGCCTTTTCGCTGAAAACCGATGATATTCTGGCGATTATGACCGAGCAGAAATTCCGTGTGTCGATGCCGGAAATTACCGCTATGATGCGCGCACCGGACCATAAGAATTATCGCGAATGCGGCGATCAGTTCCTGCGTTATTTCCTGCGTGGTTTAACGTCGCGAGAGCATAAAAAGAAAGCGTAAAGCAGCGCTGGCGACCACGATCAAAATCGGGTCGCCGATGCTTTACTTCACTTCTTTAAAACCCGCCGATTCCATTACCGTTTGCATTTGCTTCATGCTGATGTTTTTATCGGCGTTTTCAGATAGTTTAATCCCTGAAATGGCCTGCAACGCTTTTATATCAACTTTTTCCATATCGATAGTGACATTTTCTTGCGCGTAGGTATCTGAATAGGTAAGTTTTTCTTCTATACCAGTAATGTTTTGATATTTGGTGCTTAACGCGTTGAATACTATTGCTGCTTCTTCTTTATTGCTGGCACCGACTGACGCATAGCTGATTTTACTTTCAGAGATTTGCTTCAGGACCTTATCACCTTTATACGTGTAAGAAACGGTGATATCAGAACCGTTAAGATTGGCATTGAATGTTTTCGTTTCTTCTTTATCACCACATCCAGCCAGGAAAAAAACAACAATCGACGCAACAGCGAGAGAAACAAATTTTTGCAACGCTTTCATGTAAAACTCCATTTTATGAATATCGAATACCAGTGAGAGATAGAATAAGGCGAATAGCAGTGGCTGAGCAGTCCGGAAATGGAGCAGGGGAGAATTTCAGATTAGGGGAAGAATTGATGCAATAAAAAAAGCGCTGCGGTTGCAGCGCTTGTTGTTTCTAACTTACTTCACCTGTTGGCCTGGTTTTGCACCTTCATCCGGGCTTAACAGGAAGATATCTTTCCCACCAGGACCTGCTGCCATCACCATCCCTTCAGAAATGCCGAAGCGCATCTTACGAGGAGCCAGGTTGGCAACCATAATGGTCTGACGCCCAATCAGGGTCTGCGGATCCGGATAAGCAGAACGAATACCAGAGAAAACGTTGCGCTTCTCGCCGCCGAGATCCAGCGTCAGGCGCAGCAGTTTATCGGAACCTTCCACGAACTCTGCGTTTTCAATCAGCGCCACGCGCAGATCAACTTTGGCGAAATCGTCAAAAGTGATGGTTTCCTGAATTGGATCATCCGCCAGTGGGCCGGTTACCGGTGCGGCAGCGGCTTTCACTTCTTCTTTCGACGCCTCAACCAGCGCTTCAACTTGTTTCATGTCGATGCGGTTGTAGAGCGCCTTAAAGGTGTTGACTTTATGACCGAGCAGCGGTTGTTCGATGCCATCCCAGGTCAGTTCGCTGTTGAGGAATGCTTCGACACGTTCAGCAAGCGTCGGCAGTACCGGCTTCAGCCAGGTCATCAGGACGCGGAACAGGTTAATGCCCATGGAGCAAATTGCCTGCAGGTCGGCGTCACGGCCTTCCTGTTTAGCCACGACCCACGGAGCCTGTTCGTCAACGTAGCGGTTAGCTACGTCGGCCAGCGCCATGATTTCGCGGATTGCTTTACCGAATTCACGGTTTTCCCACGCTTCACCAATCACCACTGCAGCGTCTGTAAAGGTTTTATACAGCGCAGGATCGGCCAGTTCAGCCGCCAGCACGCCGTCAAAGCGCTTACTGATAAAGCCCGCGTTACGGGACGCCAGGTTGACCACTTTGTTGACGATATCAGCGTTGACGCGCTGGACAAAATCTTCCAGGTTCAGGTCGATATCATCAATACGTGAAGAAAGCTTCGCCGTGTAGTAGTAGCGCAGGCTGTCGGCGTCAAAGTGCTTCAGCCAGGTGCTGGCCTTAATGAAAGTGCCGCGAGATTTAGACATCTTCGCGCCGTTTACCGTCACATACCCGTGAACGAACAGGTTAGTCGGCTTACGGAAGTTACTGCCTTCCAGCATGGCAGGCCAGAACAGGCTGTGGAAGTAGACGATATCCTTACCGATGAAGTGATACAGCTCGGCGTCGGAATCTTTCTTCCAGTACTCATCAAAGCTGGTTGTGTCGCCGCGCTTGTCGCACAGGTTTTTGAACGAGCCCATATAGCCGATTGGCGCATCCAGCCAGACGTAGAAGTACTTGCCGGGCGCGTTCGGGATTTCAAAACCGAAGTATGGGGAATCGCGGGAAATATCCCACTGCTGCAGGCCGGATTCGAACCATTCCTGCATTTTGTTCGCCACTTGCTCCTGCAACGCACCGCTGCGTGTCCACGCCTGCAACATTTCGCTGAATGACGGCAGGTCAAAGAAGAAGTGTTCGGAGTCACGCATTTCCGGCGTCGCGCCAGAAACCACAGATTTCGGCTCGATAAGCTCGGTAGGGCTGTAGGTTGCGCCGCACACTTCACAGTTATCGCCGTACTGATCCGGAGATTTACATTTCGGGCAGGTGCCTTTAACGAAACGATCCGGTAGGAACATGCCTTTTTCTGGATCGTAAAGCTGGGAGATAGTACGGTTCTTAATAAAACCGTTCTCCTTCAGACGTGTGTAAATCAGCTCAGACAATTCACGGTTCTCTTCGCTGTGCGTAGAGTGGTAGTTGTCATAGCTGATGTCAAAACCCGCAAAATCAGTCTGATGCTCCTGACTCATTTCACCGATCATCTGCTCTGGCGTGACCCCAAGCTGCTGCGCTTTCAGCATGATTGGCGTACCGTGTGCGTCGTCTGCGCAGATGAAGTTAACCTGGTGGCCGCGCATTCGCTGGTAACGGACCCAGACATCAGCCTGGATGTGCTCCAGCATATGGCCGAGGTGGATAGAGCCGTTGGCGTACGGCAGCGCGCACGTTACCAGAATTTTCTTCGCGACTTGAGTCATAGTAGGCAATTACTTCTTTTGTAGTGAAAAGGGCTTTGATAGTACCAAAATGGTAATTACTGCGCCAAGCGATAAGGGCATTTATCCGTAAATGAATAATTGTTGCCGTTGGAGTAAACTAGCGGTGACTATTGTATATTCAGAACAACAAAAAGGAGTCGGGATGAACGCACAATCCCAGGCCAAATCACCAGAGACCCTGCGCGCCATGGTTGCCGGGACGCTGGCGAATTTTCAGCATTCAACCCTGAAGCATAATCTGACGACGCTTAAAGCGTTGCATCACGTCGCCTGGATGGATGACACGTTGCACGTTGAGCTGGTCATGCCGTTCGTCTGGCATAGCGCGTTTGAGGACTTAAAAGAGCAATGTAGTGCCGACCTGCTGCGCATTACCGGTGCGAAAGCGATCGACTGGAAACTGTCGCATAACATCGCGACGTTAAAACGCGTGAAAAACCAGCCGGGCATAAATGGTGTAAAAAACATCATCGCAGTCAGCTCGGGTAAAGGTGGTGTAGGTAAATCCTCTACCGCCGTGAACCTGGCGCTGGCGCTGGCTGCGGAAGGCGCGAAGGTTGGGATTCTGGACGCCGATATTTATGGCCCGTCTATTCCGACCATGCTCGGCGCGGAAAACCAGCGTCCAACCTCACCTGACGGTACGCACATGGCGCCGATCATGTCTCACGGTCTGGCGACGAACTCCATTGGTTATCTGGTCACTGATGATAACGCGATGGTGTGGCGTGGCCCGATGGCCAGCAAAGCGTTGCTGCAGATGCTGCAGGAAACCTTATGGCCGGATCTTGATTACCTGGTACTGGATATGCCGCCGGGTACGGGTGACATCCAGTTGACGCTGGCGCAGAACATTCCGGTAACGGGAGCTGTTGTGGTGACCACTCCGCAGGACATTGCACTAATCGATGCCAAAAAAGGCATTGTGATGTTCGAAAAAGTCGAAGTACCGGTGCTGGGTATTGTTGAGAATATGAGTATGCATATTTGCAGCAACTGCGGTCATCACGAGCCAATCTTTGGCACCGGCGGGGCGCAGAAGCTGGCAGAGCAGTATCACACTCAACTGCTGGGACAGATGCCGCTGCATATTTCCCTGCGTGAGGACCTCGATCGTGGTATGCCGACGGTCATCAGCCGTCCTGACAGCGAATTTACTGCCATTTACCGCAGCCTGGCAGGGCGTGTCGCTGCCCAGCTCTACTGGCAGGGAGAAGTTATCCCTGGTGAGATCGCCTTCCGCGCAGTGTAATTTTAGCTGTAGCCGTGGTTTTTAATCCATTCGCCGTATCAATAATATATTGATGCGGTGAATGTATTTAGTGAAAAGTTGAACCCTGATATTTATCCAGCCTGTATAATTCATGTCTTTTTCTGAATAATCCTCTTTAATGCATCATTTAAATTGATCAATCTGATCCCATCAATCTACAATTCCGATTGGATTGAGCGGTGTATTTCGCCCATACTGTCACTTAACAGGCCATCTGCATGTTATTTGATGTTAACCACAGGAGTTATGATCAAATGAAAAAACATTGGCTGATGGGAATTATAATTCTGACTTATGGAATGAGTGTTTTTGCTTCCGATACTGCCTCTTTAACCATCGACGGCAGGGTAGTCGAACCGACTTGTAGTACTGATGTTGTAAATAATGAAATACATCAACGATGTGGAGAAACTCTTCATCTTTCAACTATCAACAATGTGACGTCTTCGCCTGCGCGAGGCGTGGTGACTGATATTGTTATTGTTCATGGTGATAGTTCGCGCCAGATCGTGCTAAATAGCTATGATTAAAAAAGTTTCTTTTTATTCATGGCTAGATATAGTTTTGAAGAATGATGCCTAGTTTTATATTTGTTTGAAGAATCTCGCCCCAGCTAGTTAATGCCATTAAGTTATTAATTCTAATAATAACTTAAACTGTCACTTATTTGTTGTGATTATATTGCAATGATTAATTTGAGTTAAGTCAATAAAACAACGCGTTTACATTGCGGTAACTTTTTTCCTGTGAGAATTTAATTTCAAGAAATACCACCTCTTAATAATAGAAATTAATTCATTAAGGAAGATATTATGAAAGCTTCAATCATTTCTGCTACTGTTCTTTCTGCTGTATTTATGAGCGCAGGGGCTTTTGCTGCTGATACCGATCAGGGTGAACTGATTATTACTGGTAAGGTGGTGGGAACTACCTGTAAATTTACGGGCGATAGTACGGCGACCATTGGTATGAACCAAATTGGTGCTGACAGATTAAATACCTTAAGCGCTGGTGGTGTTTATGATGGATACTCAAATAAAACCACCGTTCCCTTAACCGTTGAATGTACTGGTACTGCAGCGCCGAAAATAACTTTCTCCAGCTCGCAATTTGACAGTAATAATAAACACATTACACGAAATACCGCATCAAATAATGGTGCTGGTTTTGCGGTCTATTATGGTGATAAACAGGTTAATCCTGATTCAAGTATTAATTTAACGAAAACCGCAGACAATAAATATGTTCTGGACTTTAGCGCGCGCTACGCGAAAGTGGGTTCAACTGACGTCACCGCTGGTGATGTGGCCTCTTCGCTGACGATGACTGTAGTTACTGATTAAGATTACAATCCTGTTTGTCGGCGGCTGTGGCCGCCGGTTTTTGCTGTAGTAAGGATAATTATAATGAAAAAGTTATTAATATTATTTTTTGCTGGCTCGGTAATGCCGGCGTGGGGAGGTATTTATATTTACGGCACTCGTGTCATTTATCCGGCGCAGAAAAAAGAAATTACCGTGCAAATCATGAACGAAGGCAGTCGTGGTGCTCTGGTTCAGTCGTGGATTGACGATGGTGATACCAGCCTGCCGCCAGAGAAAATTCAGGTACCGTTTGTGATGACTCCGCCAGTAGCAAAGGTTAGCGGTGGTTCCGGCCAGCAGCTGAAAATTAAGCAGTTAGCAAATACGTTACCGAAAGATCGTGAAAGCCTTTTTTTTCTTAATGTGCTCGATATACCTCCTAATTCAGCGGAATCAGAAGGTAAAAATATAATTAAATTTGCCATGCAGAACCGCATCAAATTTATTTATCGCCCACCGGGTGTTTCTGGTGTCGATAAAAAAAGTTTTACCCATCTGAATGTCAGTCATGCTAGTGGTGGGATAAGAATTAAAAATAATTCTGCTAACTGGATTACTATTCCTGAATTGATAGGTAGTTCAAAAATTAATAAAGAGACGTTACTGTTAGCACCGTGGTCAGAGAAAATGTTAAGTACTACCGCTGTTGTTAGTGACTACAAGGTTACACTTATTGACGATTACGGTAATTATTTGAGTGAAAGAATAAAAACTGAAAAATAGCTCAAGGACTGGCTATGTTAAAGATCAATTCGATTACACTGGCCATCCTGTCGGTGCTGACGGCCTCATCATCTGCATGGGCTGAAGAAGAAACCTTTGATACCCACTTTATGATCGGTGGTTTAAATGGTGAAAAAATATCCCGCTATCAAATTGATGGCGATAAGCCAATGCCCGGAATGTATGAAATGGATGTTTATGTAAATAATCATTGGCGGGGTCATTATAATATTGATATTGAATCCGATCCGGATGCGGCATGCTTATCCTGGGCGCAGTTGCAGAAAATTGGTATTCGTACTGAGGGGATTAAAGCAGATAAAACTGTAGAGTGTGTACCACTGCGCGCGGCAGTTCAGGGCGGCAGTGTCGGTTATGACATAGGGCAATTTATTCTGAATCTAAGCGTGCCGCATGCGTATGTGCTTGAACATGAGTCAGGATATATGTCGCCTGAAACCTGGGAACGCGGGGTTAACGCTTTTTATACATCTTATTACGCCAGCCAGTATTACAGTAATTATAAACACGGCGGCGATGATAAAAGTAGCTATGTGAACCTGAATAGCGGGTTGAACCTGCTTGGATGGCAGTTGCACTCAAATGCCAACTATATAAAAGGCAACGAGAACAGCGGTAATTGGAAAAGTAACACGTTATATATGGAGCGCGGTATCCCGCAAATACTTGGCACGCTACGTACCGGAGATATGTACACCGGTTCAGATATCTTTGACGCGGTACGTTTTCGCGGTGTGCGTATCTGGCGTGATATGCAAATGTTACCGAACTCAAAACAGAATTTTACCCCAGTAGTACATGGGATTGCCCAGAGCAACGCGTTGGTAACCATCGAACAAAACGGCTTTGTTATTTATCAGAAAGAAGTTCCACCAGGCCCATTTGCTATTGATGATCTGCAACTTGCTGGCGGCGGCGCGGATTTAGATGTGAGCGTGAAAGAGGCCGACGGCTCAGTATCCCATTACCTGGTGCCTTATTCATCTGTGCCGAATATGCTGCAGTCAGGCGTATCAAAATATGATTTTGCTGCCGGGCGTAGCCATATTGAGGGGGCTGGCAATCAGTATGATTTCCTACAGGGCAGTTATCAGTATGGTATGAACAATTTGCTAACGGTCTATGGCGGTACAATGCTGTCGCAGAATTATTCTTCATTTGTGCTCGGGACCGGCTGGAATACACCTATTGGCTCGGTATTGGTAGATGCCACGCGATCACATAGCGAACAGGATAATGGTGATGTTTTTGATGGTCAGAGCTATCAGGTTGCGTGGAACAAGTATGTCGCCCAGACCAGCACGCAGTTTGCGCTGGCAGCTTATCGTTATTCATCGCGGGATTATCGTAGCTTTAATGACTACGTGTGGGCGAATAATAAAAATCACTATCACCGCGATGAAAATGATGTTTATGACCTTGCGGACTACTATCAGAACGACTTTGGCCGTAAGAACAGTTTTTCTCTGAACATCAACCAGGTACTGGCTGCTGATTGGGGATTTCTGGCCGTCAGCGGTTTGTGGCGTGACTACTGGCAACGTAGTGGAACGGGTAAAGATTATCAGTTGAGTTATTCGAACACGTGGCAGCGAGTTAGCTATACCTTTGCCGTTAGCCAAACGTACGATCAGGATAATCACGAGGATAAGCGTTTTAACCTGTACATTTCCATCCCGTTTTCGTGGGGGGACGGTATTTCCGCTCCTCGGCGCGATCTGTTCGTTTCTAACTCAACAACGTTTGATGATGATGGTTATCAGTCGAATAACGCCAGCTTAAGCGGGGTGGCGGGTAATCGCGATCAATTCAGCTATGGCGCCAACCTCAGTCACCAACGACAAGAGAACGAGACAACGGCGGGCGGTAGCATGGTCTGGCGCGCGGCAATGGCGACTGTGGGCGGCAGCTACAGCCAGTCGAATAAGTATCAACAGGCCAGCGGTAATATTCAGGGCGGTGTTGTGGTGTGGTCTGACGGTGTGGCGCTGACGTCCCGGCTTTCCGATACTTTCGCCATTGTTAAAGCGCCGGGGTTACAGGGGGCGGCGGTGCAGGGACAGCGTTACTTAACGACGAACAGCAAAGGTTACGCGGTTTATGACGGCCTGACCCCGTATCGCGAAAATATGCTGATGCTGGATCTTTCTGACAGCCACAGCGATGTTGCCTTACTTGGCAACCGCAAAGGTGCGGTACCTTATCGCGGTGCGGTTGTACTGGCGGAGTATGAAACTGACAGGCGTAAACCCTGGTATTTTCTTGCCCAGCGTCCGGACGGCTCTCCGTTATCGTTTGGCTATGAGGTTGAAGATAGTGCGGGTAATAACATTGGTCTGGTCGGCCAGGGCAGTCGGTTATTTATTCGCACCAACGACATTCCTGCGTCGGTGCGCGTCGCGGTTAATAAACAGCTGGGACAATTCTGCACGATTACCTTCGATAAGGCGATTGATGAGAATGAAGTCTATATTTGCCGATAAGGATGCGAAATATGAAAGAGTATCTGTATTTACTATTTTTGCTATTGTCATCCTTTGGGGTACAGGCGGGATGTACGTTTCAGTCATTAAACGGGGGAACATCGACAATCAATCTGGATATGACATCCGGTAAGGCGACAGCAAAAGTAAATCTCAATGCCAGTGGCAATATAACATGTACTGCTAATACCGATAGTTTATATTATGCAACACCCCTCAAGGATTATATTGTTGCTATCCAGGGGAGCAGCGGTAAGAAGGTATTAATTAGTATTAATTTAACGAGTAATGATTTTCCTGTCAGTATTGGTCGAACAACTGTAAGTGCCGGTGAAACACTAAATACCAAGAATTTCACCATTACAGCAAGTTATTTGAGTTCAGGTACCGCAAAACAGACGGTATCTGGCGATGCGTTTAGTTTGAGCGATTCAGCGGTCAGTATTACTGCTGAAAATGACTGCACAGCAAACTGGTTAGCTTATCTTTTTTGTTGGGCTACAAAGCGGTTGTCGAATACTTCAACCTTTACCCAGAATATGAACTTCACTGTAACGCACAAACCAACAACCTGTCGTTTCTCAAAAACTACATATGAGATAAAAATGCCGGATACGACTCTAAAAGAAATATTAAGTGCAAACAATACTAAATCAGGTTCTACAGATCTCACACTGAGTTGCGAAGGTATCAACGGCGTCACTACCAATCCAGTCAGTTTTAAAGTTGCGCGTGGCGACTGGAATGATAGTGGGACAATATTGATAAATACTTTAACGGGTGGTGCAAAGGGCGTAGGTTTCCAGATTTACAACGGCAGTGCGACCTCGCCGTTGAAATTGGGGGATACGCTGATGAACAAAATACCTAAACTGACTGAAATCAAAAGTGGCTACACGTTCCCCATCACCGCGAAATATGTTCGCGTAACAGGAGAATCACTACAGCCTGGTGAGGTACAAAGTAAAGTGATCTTTGCGGTATCTTACGACTGATTGATTGGTGGTTATTTCACGTACTTTCTTGCTGAAAGTACGTGTTTTTATTCTATTAACGATGATAAAAAATCTCGCCGTCGTAGGCTTTAATGATCTTAGCATCGGCATCATTGACCAGCACATACGCGCCGCCCATGTAGGTCCAGTGGGTGCCTGCCGTCGGTGCGGGCAGGTTGCGCAGATTCCACTGCTTTATGGTGTATTCGTCGGTGAGATACAGTGGTGGAACCTTGTCACCGGGTTTGAAATGGGTGAAGTCAGCAATAAAGCTGCTCAGCTCATACTTATCAATTCCGGTGGGGGCAGCTTTTGTGGCCGGTGCGGCCCAGACGACACTGCTCGCAAGCAGAAGTGCGCTCAGCAACATTTTATTTTTCATACCCATCCTCTCTACTTATTCGGGTCGTCAAAATCAGTCGTGTATCATTTCTGGCTTACAGGATATCTGACAAGCACTATTTTGTGAGTACTCCAGTTATTTCGTAAAAAGTGTAAATGAAGTGCAGATATGCGGCAATGTTGGCCCGCAATTTACAACATGGCGTGCAGACAGTATCCTGTCGCTGAAACCGGTGTAACATGTTTCGGTTTCAACGACTCGGGGTGCCCTTCCTGGTGAAGGCTGAGAAATACCCGTACCACCTGATCTGGATAATGCCAGCGTAGGTTGCCAATATTCCGATTAGTATTCATGTGGTTACATTTCTTTTTGTCCGTGTGTAATGCACCTAAGGTACAAAAAGAGAGTGATCATGAGGTACAAAACTCTGCCATACACGTTTCAACGAAATGGTAATTACTATCTACAAATCCGGCTTTCAAATGGCAGGATGTATAAAAAATCACTCCTTACTGATAGCTATCACCAAGCCTCAGCTTTGATGGTTAACATCACTCCGCACATCCCATTTGTTAAATCATTAGCAACTCCGACTCCGATGTTTGACGCGTTTATCTCAAACCTGATCGTGTCAGAACGTAGGACTGTGACACTTCCGCTGCTATCCAGTCTACCGCTTGTTGTATCCCCTAAAATTGAGGAACCATCGGCACAAGTTGAACCGGAAAACGTATTAACTATCACTGATGCTTGGGCTATGTACAAAGTCGAAAAGGGGAAGAATTGGACTAAATCGATCTCAATGGCGAATGAGCGTTACATTGAAGTATTGCTTGTAGTGTTGGGGGGAAATATGGATG
The DNA here is from genome assembly GCF_052950715.1 of Citrobacter sp. VF227. NCBI lineage: Bacteria > Pseudomonadati > Pseudomonadota > Gammaproteobacteria > Enterobacterales > Enterobacteriaceae > Citrobacter > Citrobacter sp. VF227. The sequence continues at coordinate 1,087,877 of NZ_JBRFVF010000001.1, read as the reverse complement.
TAACTGCGATCACCAAACAGGACATTAGACAGGTGATGGAGGTTGTTGAGAATTTACCTAAGCGTGTTATTCAGCCGTATCGTTCGATGAATGTTCAGCAGTTGATAGATTGTGATGACGTGCCTCCTGATGAGCTTGTGGGTGTTGAGGCTATCCATAAGCATCTCAAGCTCTATAAATCCTTGTTCAAAACATTTCTCACCGATAGCAAAGATATATTACCTAAATCGCCAACTGATGGCGTAGTGGCAGCACCATCAAAAGCCAGATTTGGTGCATACAGTCCGGCGGAGATGAAGAAGATTGTAGAGTGGGCACTTAAGCAGCCGGATGGCTGGTTGAAATGGATTACGTTGTTGTTGGCACACACTGGAGCTAGGAGAGGAGAAATTGCCAAACTGGAAAAATCACAAATCAAATATGATGAGGATAGTCAACGGTATTACTTCTTGATCGCAGAAGGAGGGCAGGGGAAAACCGAAAACGCCACCAGGCAAGTGGTAATACATCCTAAGCTTATCGAATGGGGGTTTATGGATTATGTTGATCGGCAATGGAAAGAGCGGATTTTTTCAGAAGTGGCGGGTACGAACATGACTAAAATTGGCAAAGAATTTGCTAACGTGCGTGATCAGCTTGGAATTTCATACTTAGATGACTTTGGACAGCGTAGGCTTTTGCATAGCATTCGTCATTCTGTTTGCTCTACCGCAATGGCCGGATGGGTTAAGAACATCTTGCATTTGCAACAAACGGTAGGCCATGAGAAAAGTGGTGGGATTACAAAACGCTATTTGCACACGTTTCCTCTTTCCTCCATAAATTATGTGATTGATGGAATCTGTTGGGCTTAAATTACATTAATAATTCATTCTTTATATTATGCCATCATCGTTTACAGGTTGGTGGCGAAATAGTAATTTAGGTAGTATTAAAAATATCATTAACTGATGGTTGTGTTGAATAATTGATGAGGTCTGTTTATATACTTTTTTTGCTATAAAACACCTGCATACGTTAAAATGCAGGTGTTTGTTTGATTTATAAACTTTATAACTAAGCCAAAGCATTGTTTTTATATTTAATGACTTGTTGGTTTACTCTAACTGGGTGGTTATTAAACAATTTGCTAACACGCTCCTCGACTCTTTTAATTCTAAGCCTGATATGAGCATCTGATTGGACTTTAGAACCTGTAATTTTAAAAATTGATTTGACAGTTAAAAACTGCTCTTCATAGTCGTCGCAAACGAACAATAGTAAATCCAAATTCTTGGATTCGATGAATTTTTTAGTTTCATTGACGAACCTGCCGTAACGTTTCTCATAATCTATCTTTTCACGAATTTCATTAGTATAATATCTTAACTTAGGCGTCGGCAATTCAGAAATATCAATTTTTTTAAATTCCTCAACAATTCCAATCAGGAATTTAACCTTTGTGATTAAGCTAATAATCTCTCGTGTAGTACTTATAGATTTAAGAGAGGTCAATGCGTGTACTTGCCATGTGGACTTTTGATCGTCGTTCTTCGCAGGATAAAGTACATCTACATTAACTGCCCAGTTGTTAGTACGTTGCCCTGACTCAAGAAATCGCAGGACACTATTTGGCATAGTTTTATACACAACATCAACTATCTTTCTAACAGTGATTAGGTTAGCTCTTAAATTAGAAAGCTCTTCTAAAATCACATCAGCATTAATTTTATAATTTTGTAATTCGGTAACATAATCCCTTCGCTCTAATTCAGTTTTAATACGTTTCGTTTCCATACTAAATCGCATATCTGCTTTAAAGTAAGTTTTTGCACAATGCCCTCCAATGAGAGCTTCAACACCATCAACTGTAACCCCTAACCAACCAGTTTTATGATTCTTACGACAGAAACCTCTTTTAGTTTTCACTTGACAAGAAACATCCTCGTCGAGTTCATAGTAGCCAATTAGCTCCTTGAAATTCTCAGGACTAATCTCTTGTTTAGATGAGAACGATTTTCGATTTCCAATTTCAAAATATTTTGAAAAATACTCAGTTTTGTCAGACATCAACTTCTCCCTACGATGAAGAAACTGGTTGGATGAACAGCACTGAGTAAATATACAACTCAATAACCTCGGAATCAATGCTATTAATGTCCATTTAGTGCACAAATCACCAACATATAGTACCAAGGTATATATAAACATCTATATGTGGTATAGCAGATTTGAAATCCTATCTATTCTAAGTAAGAAAACGCCAAGCATCGATTAGCTGATCATAGACAAGAATATCAATCATCATACTGATTTTAAAAGAAAAATTAAATTTCATTAAACCAAGATATCGAAAGAATTCTTTTGGCACTAAACTATCGACGGCTCTTCTTCATCCTCTGCCGCTATATCAGCGTTCGAAATAGCCAGTACTGGCAAGCAGTTCTTTCTTCACGCGAAACACTGTAGCCCTGCCGCAATCACATAACTTTGCTATCTCGTCTGGTGTATTCTTCCCGGCCTGTAACATATCGATAATCTTGTTATGTAGCTCTTTGTTCTTTTGCTTGCCCTTGTACTTCTTAGCCTCTTTAGCAAGGGCAATCCCCTCATTGCGACGAGATGCGATCATACCCCGCTCAAATTCTGCAACAGCTCCCATCATGGTTAGGATAAGGCGTGATTGTGGGGAATTATCAAAACTCATAGAGTTTGCAAGGAACTGAACAGTGATCCCACGAGCCACTAGGTTATCAATCATTTCCAGCAAATCGCGGGTATTACGTGCAAGGCGATCAATCGAGTGAGTAACGAGCGTGTCACCTTCGCGGAGGTGTGAAAGCAGGTTCAACAATTCAGGTCTTTCGCTGGTGGACTTACCAGATTCTTTCTCAGTCACAATTTTGTCACAAACAGGTTCCAGCACTGCCAACTGACGCTCAAGATTTTGATCCTTTGTTGAGACTCTCGCGTAACCAAAAATCATTTTCCTGCCCTCACTTGCGTGAAAAGTATCATTTGAATTTACTTAATGATACAGTATCATTTAAATTCATTCAACATCTAAATGATACTAAACGAGACGAGAAAAGCGAGTATCGTTAGGGAGTACCCAAAAGAGATTTTTGATCGTGCGTTCTTTAGTCAATATAGGGTTAGTGAAAAGTTCAGTACTGAGTACTGAGTACTGAGTACTGAGTTCTGAGTACACAGCATTTGGTCGGCGGGGTTGAACCTGATCAGACGAGCGAGATTTTAAATCGTGCAGAAAAATTCTAACTGTACTTTTATCTGAGTAAACGATCCCTTTAGATTTTTTGCCAAAAATCGGGAGGCCTGGCTTTTAATTATTTTGCGACCTAAAGGCCAGTAATTCTAATGTAATAACACAACAGCAATGAAAAGCATAACCTATTGATATATTGATGGTTTTGTAATATTTTAAAATGTTACTGCGTTAAGAGATTTCTGATGCAGTTACACTTTTTTTATAATAAGATATGGGGTTACATACGAGGAGTGCCATTGTTAGGAACAAACATGAAACTTCCCAAAGATAGCATTATCAACAAGTTTCCAGACCTACATATCCACCAAACTATTGATGAAATTAGAAATCTATTGATTAATGGATTTGATGATTCCCAAAAAACAATCTTCTTGTGTGGGAAAGATAAATCTGACAAAAAAAGCCTTCGATATAAATTCTCAACCTTTCTTTCTCAAGAGAAAGGTATCACTCTCACTTATCCAGAGGATTTGTTTGAAGACCTCCTCGAAGGTCAGGGAAAGAACAGTTTGCTATCGCTAGAAACTCAACTTGCAAACTCTGTTGATCTGATAGTTCTTATACCTGAAAGCCCTGGGTCTTTCGCTGAACTAGGTGCCTTTTCCATGGATAAAACCCTAGCAAGCAAAATGCTTGTGATGAGAATGGGGGAATTCAAATCAGGGAAAAGCTTTATAAATCATTGGCCTATACGTTTAGTAAGAACCTATGGTGGAGAAATATATGATATCCCAAAAAACTTCGATGAAAAGAACCCCGAACATGTAAAATTAGCACTTGGAAAAATTAAGGAAACTCTTCCTAGTGGCAGAAAGAAGAAAAAGTTGGACAATATCTTATTATATTCAAAACACGTCCTTCTTTTAATCTATCTATTTGATGATTTAAATTTACGATCAGTGTACAAAACTATGGAACTGATTATGGAGAGAAAATTTGACACTCGGGATAATGTTGCTTGTAAAGCTGCAACACATTCTCTCATAAGGGCAGGAATGATTAATCAGCAAGAGGGATTATTTACTATCACTAAAGCTGGTTATGATTCAATAATAAATAGTTTTCACATGAAATCATCACTTTCTGAATTAAGAGCAAATATTATGAATAAACAATATGCTAGACACTGATTAAGATTCATCATAAAATTTTCGTGTGTGCTAGTTTTTAAGCTGGTGACTTAACTAGTTCGTTAGTTAGGTTCACAGAGGATGGAGAGTCTCTCCGTTCCCGCATTACATCACAGAGATAGCTTGATGATCGAGTCCCCCAACTCCCGCCCACCGTGACTTGGGGGACTCGTACATCAAGCCTTGCAGCTTTAGCCGTTAAAAACTAGCACACACTTTTCAAAGCAAAATAATGCACCTTTACAATGATGAAACGAAAATGAATGCTCATCAAGGAAAGTACACACAGCAACTTTTATCCCTTCCAATTCTTGAGAATGTAGATGATTTATCTCAATTCATCAGACTTCCGAAAGAAGTAATTTCAAAATTTAGCTTTAATAATCATAGATACTACCACCGTATTGAAATGGAAAAAAAATCTGGTGGTATCCGTTACATAGAAAGTCCTGTAAAAGAATTAAAAGCAATACAACGTTGGGTACTCAGATGTATTTTAGATAAATTATCACCTTCAGTTTACGCCAAAGGTTTTGTACGAAAAAAATCGATACTTGATAATGTAAAACCTCATGAAGGAAATCAATATATACTGAATCTCGATTTTCAAAACTTCTTTACCAATGTACAGGCATCTCACGTATATACTTTATTTAAAAACATTGGTTACAATAACAAGATAGCATTTATTCTAACATCATTTTGCACTAAAGAAGGGTATTTACCCCAAGGTGCTCCAACGTCACCTGCCCTATCTAACCTCGTTTGCTTAAGGCTTGATCATCGCCTATCTACGTATTGTAAAAAACGTGCATTGACATATACACGGTATGCTGATGATCTTTGTATATCTGGTAACAAAATACTAATCTTGCAAAAGGCATCTTATTTAATAAAAGAAATAATTAATGATGAAGGTTTCCCCATAAACTCAAAAAAAGAAAAACTCTTGGGCCCGAGAGTTCGAAGAGAAATTACAGGGTTAACCGTCACGCCTAAAATCACGATTAGTAAAAAAGATTATTGTGTCTATAGAAAAAGAATTTACGATTTAGTACGAAATGAAGTTTCAAATAAACATGAAATCATACGAGGTATATTATCATTTGTTAAAAGCATCGATAGAAATAAAGAAATTAAACTTTCTGCATTCTACCATAAACAGCTATCTGTCATTGGTGAAAATTAGCATTAACTGAGGCCAAATTAATGGCCTCTAAAATCACATTCAAATAAAGCGGTCAAGTACCATGTACGCTGGCTGACACATGCTGCCCCGCTCCTGTAGCCAGTAGTAATCAAGATCGGCAACACGCACGTCCAATCCAGAATCTACACGGTTGATCTGTAACCGTAGCCCTACAGTATCCTTGTACGATAAACTAGATTTAACATTGTATTTGTACTTAACACCGTTTTCCTGCTCAAACTGTTTAAGGAAAGGCGTCATTTGTTTCTGAATTTCTTTCAAACAAATAACCTCATTATCAATAGCAAAGGGGGTTTCTGTTTTTCCATCAGGTACAGCAGCCTGTAAATGAAAGGAAGTACTCAACAATAACAGCATTGCAACAGAAGTCTTTTTCACTTTAATTCCTTATTAAAGAACAGTACATTATATTTCAATGGTCTTAATAACAAGATTTTATATTTCCTTCGGGTTTTCTCATGCATTTAATACCTTTAGGAATATAATCAGTTACGGGAGCAGGTCTGGCATCAGGTCTTGAAAGACGATTGGGTATAGAAGACAACAGACTGAAAACACACTCATTAAATGATTTTTGATATTTATTTTTTTCATAAAAGTACTGCATGGTGATTTTATCTCTTTCGTATTGCAATTCTTTGCCAAGCTGAATCCTATCCATATCAACACCATTTCTCATAGCATTAAATCTTTCGTTCAATAAATTAAATTGAGATTTATTCCATTCATTTAAAGGAAATAAAGAATTGTTAAGCCTTTGCCTACAATTAGATTGCTCGATAGCTGACATGTATTCTTTCATACTAACGCCAATATCTAAGTATGTGCGTTGTCCTACAGTTCTATCAACTGAGTTATTGGGGTAGGATTTAATTTCAGTAAGTATTGACTCTGTTAATACTGAATTTTCTTCTAAATCTCTGCTAATCGTTTTTTTAGCTTGTTCTCTTTTATCCTCATCAAATATTGAAATGTATTTCTTTACTATATCCTGATTAGCTTTCTCGGCTGCTACTAACGCATCTTGAACCTTCTTTTCCGCCGCTTTAACTCGTTGTTCTTCTACAAATTTCGCATAGTCATCAGTATTTGTAATGTGATTTTCACGAGCGATAGAAAACTCTTTACTATCTTTAAAACCAAGTTTTTGTGCTCTGGCTCCATCGCTTGAAGATCGGGCAGAACTTGCCACGAATGCAAGCACAATGATCACTACAGGAACCGTATAATTATTAACGAGTTTATAGGGTAAGTACTTCGCTTTAAGCGTACCAGAACCCAAAACAGCCCAGCCTATCGCGGCAGTACTTGCCAGTAGCTGACACACTCCAGCGACCATAAGCATTATCACTGACCAAAAGTCATTACCGACTGCGAAAAGATCACCAAATTTATCCATTGACGCAAGGAATAAAAACACTCCCCAAATGCCATAAATTCCTATTTTTAAATATTTACTCACCGCAATTATCCTTTAATAATTTTCCAAATCGATGGTTCGTTCTATTTGTATTATCGACAATAATTCGTTTGCCTTTAGGTAGATCCCTTAAAAAGAAATCCCCCCAAAATTTATAGATTAGCAGTTGTACCACTCTCACCGTTTTGTCACTCCCATTATCTTCTCTCAGGCCAAAAGTACGGACTTAAAACCGTCCGTGTTCAGATGTTCAAGAGTAGCACGCACATCAACGCATGATCGATTATAACGATCAATTATTGAGTTATCGATCGTTATAATCTATCAAAAACTATTAATTCAATACAAATCAATAGGTAAAATCGATCAAGCGGATTCGCCATCCATGAAAGGGGTTATGTAGCTGATTTCAATACAGGGAGTACTGACGATTCCATCTCGCAAACGCACTTAAAGCGTCGCTACGACGTTTTGTAGGGTTTTGGACATTCATGTGTGTCAGTAATGAACATCGCATTCAGAGGCTTCCTGTGCGTTTTGTCCGAAACACCATCATGAAGGGGGACAGCTCGGATCGGGGTCGCTTCGCTCTGGTCAGTACTGACAGGGCTTTTACAGTAGCTGAAACAGCAGATACCCCACTAAGTACTCAAAGGAATTATTAGTACAATAAGTAATTAAATAACAATCAGTTATGTACTTACTGACAGAACAAAAAACGCGATTGGTTCGCTCTGCCAGTGACTGAAAGGAACGAAGCAGTAGAACCGAATCCAGCGAACAGTACACGCAAAGCGGGTGCTGTTTAAATGTTTTATCTATATAAACAATGGGATAACTATCAAGCACTCACTGCGTGAGCACTCTCACTAACTACCCGAAACAGTTCGCTTGCTTCGCCGCTCCTGCTTTCAGGTAGTTAATTCGCTTTTGCTCGTTGTGATGTCGGAAATTTATTACCTATAGATATTATAAGGTATTATTTTTCAGACATTTATTGGTTTTATGATGGTGTTTCTGACAGGGAAGCAGAGCTATTTCTCTTTCTTTTTTGCTGCTTTTTCGTACTTCTCGTACATAGCTGCCCTTTCCTCAGTACTGAGATCTGCGTTGGTAGAACTGGTAAGAAACGCCCTGAACGCTTCTAACTCAAGTCCTGGGTTGTTGTCTTTCCAGCGTCTGAAACGTGTTGCTTTAGTGTCATCAAGAGTGAAACGCTTTTCCTTGTTCATTGAGCCTTGCGGTCTGCCTCTCTGCCCTTGTTCGTCATCATCAATACCGAGATCTATGTACTCAATATTGTCTGTAAGAGATCTGGCTTGCCATTCATCAAAAACATAAACAGTCTGTGTTTCAGTACTGTCAAAATCCCTTGAAATTCCTCGTAGTACGAACTGGTGTAAACTTTCGTACTCCCTTGCGATGTGTATCGCCTCGCCGTCAATCTCAAAGAACAATTCACACTGTTTAGCTTCTGTTTCAGAGGGACGCATACAGGCCAACCAAACGCACGTATCAAGGTGCCTGTACTGGTTAAATCCTCTGGCATCCGGGCTTATCTCTGTGCCGTTCTTAAGGCTCTGAGAATCGCTTTTGTTCTTAGTCCAGTAGAAATCCTGTCCCTCAAGTTTTTCATCAATATATGAGTATATTCTTTGTACTTTATCAGGGTTGTTAGTTTTCCATGTCCTTGATAGTTTGTGATTTTTTGAAAAGTAATAAACCTTTAACCTGTCTTCGAGAGCTGTTTTTCGTGTTAATAATCCTTCAAGTTCAGTACGTTCAAAGAGTTCTTTATTGCCTTTATAGATCAGTGAGTTTTCGAAATTAGCACCAAGAAAGGTAATTGATATATATTTGTACTTATTGAGATCTTTCCATGCTGTGATATTAAGCTGTTCCTTTTCCGCATCGGTAAAGTACTCATTATTCATTATAAAAAGATCATTATCATTCAATGCTGAAAGTTTATTTAAAATGTTCTTTACTATATCGCCCTTTACTTCTGGATTTCTTTCGGCCGCAATATACATATTTTTATCATCTAATGACTGTACTTTGTAGATTAAATCATTACGGATAAAATCTTTTATTTTAGCACTACTTTCATTTATGTTCTGAAAAGAGTGAAAATTAGTAACGTCGTCAATATAAATATTCCAGTTAGCTAACAATTCACGAGGGATTTTGAAAAATGTTTTATCTGTTATGATTAATGTTTTATTACTTCCAGATGAAAGAAATTCAATGACTGAACTAATAACACTTTCATCTTTTTGTACCGTATCAGTAATAATATACTCGCAATTATTGATTTGTTTTGCCGTCTGCTTAATAAGCTCTTGAGTGTTCTGTACTAAAATATATTTTTCAGTACTATTATTGATATTCTCACATAATTGATATGTTTTACCAGAGCCACAAGGGGCGTCGATATACTTAAACTTGTTATAAATAGGTGTAGAATTAATCATTTGTACACGCTCCATATTGATTAATGTAGAAAGGTCAGCCATTCCAGTGTCTGGCCTTTCGTTGTTTTAGTTATTAGTGTTTTTGAGTTGCGACAACTGAAAAAGAATGTTTAAAAACAAGTGAAATAAGCAGTTTTACCGCCTCAAAAACTACAGTCAGTATCGTAATTACTTTCGAAAGCATCGTAAATTTCACTTTGCTATCTTCTATGCAAAAATTAGCTGGCTGAGGTATTTAATGATTGAGATGTGACCTGTTGATAAGAGGGTTTGTATTGCTTGTTCTGCTCTTTGTTAATTTGAAACTTATTCCTTTCACAATGATCGGCTATGTTTGATAACTCTGTTAGGAAATCACCTGTGGCTACCATATAATCATGTTCATCTTCTAATTCTTTAAATTTTAATAGAGAAATCTCTTCATAATATTCTTTCATTTTCATATAAATCACCTTGTATTTTTTTTTGTTGTTAACATAGAGTTTTTTTCTGCACTACACATTGTAGCACATAGAATTAATTCGTTTCATTTTCTGTCAATGAAATAGAGTAAAGATAAGTGCTTTTATAAATCACTTATCACATCCGTTGCCTTGCTATATATAAAAAGTTCTCCAAACTATACTGGTTTATATTTTCCCCATCAGATACAGTTGTTTTTAAACATTACAATGTTGGATTCTTGGTTCCAAATAAATCGAGCAACTATTAGTGTTTCAAAATGAAGTTGGGAGCTATTCCTTAATTGGTATGAGGTACAAAATGGGGTACTCGGTGGGGTACAGCGTGTATAAGTGACGTCACCACCGGTAAACTTGCATCGGCGAGCAACTTAACCTAAGCTGACAAAAATTAAGAGAAATGTAACCAAACGACTCGGGGTGCCCTTCCTGGTGAAGGCTGAGAAATACCCGTACCACCTGATCTGGATAATGCCAGCGTAGGGAAGTCTGACACTGCTCGTGTCCCTTCTTCGCGCGGGCAGGAGCTGAACCATGCAGCCTGACCTGCACTGCCGCGCGCTTGCGGCCCACACCTTACATCAATTTAGAACGCTTTCCCCACTCACACACTGTATGACCAACGAGGTTGTGCAAAGCTTTACGGCCAATACGTTACTCGCACTTGGCGCATCACCAGCGATGGTGATCGAACCTGAAGAAGCCAGCCAGTTTGCGGCTATCGCCAGTGCGCTGCTAATTAACGTGGGTACGCTGACCGAGAGCCGCGCCATTGCCATGCGCGCGGCGGTCGAACAGGCGCTGCGGGCTAATACTCCCTGGACGCTCGATCCCGTTGCCGTAGGCGCACTGGCGTTTCGTCGTCGCTTCTGTCTGGATTTACTGGCGCTACAGCCCGCCGCTATTCGCGGTAATGCCTCGGAAATCCTTGCGCTGGCGGGGATGAACGGTGGAGGGCGCGGTGTAGACACGACTGATACACCAGCGGTAGCCCTCCCGGCTGCGCAGGCGCTGGCGCGTCAGGTTGGGACCGTTGTCGTGGTTACCGGCGAAGTTGACTACGTTACCGATGGTCAGCGTACCGTCTGCGTGAACGGCGGTGACCCGTTGATGACCCGAGTGGTGGGTACCGGATGTGCGCTGTCGGCGGTTGTTGCGGCCAGTTGTGCTTTGCGTGGTGACAGACTTGATAACGTCGCTTCAGCCTGCAGCTGGATGAAACAGGCCGGACAAATAGCTACAGAACAATCAACCGGACCGGGAAGTTTTGTTCCGGCATTTATCGACGCCCTCTATAACCTGACCGCCCAGGAGCAAGCATGAAACGGATTAACGCATTAACGATCGCAGGAACCGATCCAAGCGGTGGCGCAGGTATTCAGGCCGATTTAAAAACCTTCTCGGCGCTTGGCGCTTACGGCTGCTCGGTTATTACCGCGTTGGTGGCACAAAATACGCGCGGGGTGCAGTCGGTGTATCGCATTGAACCTGACTTTGTTGCTGCACAACTGGACTCGGTGTTTAGTGATGTACGTATCGACACAACCAAAATTGGTATGCTGGCGGAGACTGATATTGTTGAAGCGGTTGCCGAACGTTTGCGTCGTCATCGAGTGCGAAATGTGGTGCTGGATACGGTGATGCTGGCGAAAAGCGGCGATCCGCTGTTATCTCCTTCTGCGGTAGAAACGCTGCGTACCCGTTTGCTGCCACAGGTCTCGATTATCACACCAAATTTACCCGAAGCCGCGGCACTTCTCGGGGCATCGCATGCGCAAACTGAGCAGGAGATGTTAGAGCAGGGAAGGGCGCTACGGGCGCTGGGCTGTGAGGCGGTGTTAATGAAAGGGGGACATCTCGATGATGTGCAAAGCCCGGACTGGCTCTTTACCCGTGAGGGTGAACAGCGTTTTACCGCGCCAAGGGTGATGACCAAAAATACTCATGGCACCGGTTGTACGCTCTCGGCGGCGCTGGCGGCGCTGCGCCCACGTCATGATAACTGGGCAGAAACAGTACAGGAGGCAAAGCTGTGGCTTTCAGCTGCGCTGGCGCAAGCCGACACCCTGGAAGTTGGCGAGGGAATAGGTCCGGTACATCATTTCCACGCGTGGTGGTAATCGGTATACTGGCTGCAGAAACGGCTGCAGGAAAAGATAAATGGAACAAGCGCATACCCAGCTTATCGCGCAACTGAATGAGCGCATTTCAGCGGCTGATAACACACCGCTGTATCTGAAGTTTGCCCAAACGGTGAAAAACGCTGTGCGCAGCGGGGTTCTGGAGCATGGGAATATCCTGCCGGGCGAGCGCGATCTCAGTCAGTTGACCGGCGTTTCGCGAATTACGGTGCGTAAGGCGATGCAGGCCCTGGAAGAAGAAGGCGTAGTGACGCGTGCCCGTGGTTATGGGACACAGATCAACAACATTTTCGAGTATTCGCTCAAAGAGGCGCGTGGTTTTTCCCAGCAGGTGGTGTTGCGCGGTAAAAAACCAGATACGTTGTGGGTCAACAAGCGCATTGTGCCCTGCCCGGAAGAGGTGGCCCAGCATCTGGCGGTTGCCGTAGGGAGTGACGTCTTTCTGCTCAAGCGCATTCGCTATGTAGATGAAGACGCGGTTTCTATTGAAGAATCATGGGTTCCTGTCCATCTAATCCATGATGTCGATGCCATCGGCGTTTCACTGTATGACTATTTTCGCAGCCAGCATATCTTCCCGCAGCGCACGCGCTCACGCGTCAGCGCCCGAATGCCTGACGCAGAGTTCCAGGCACATATCCAAATGGACAGCAAAGTGCCGGTACTGGTGATCAAGCAGGTAGCGCTTGACCAACAGCAACGGCCCATTGAATACAGCATCAGCTACTGTCGAAGCGATCTATACGTCTTTGTGTGCGAGGAGTAGCGCCTCGCGCGAGGGTGCGCAATCGCCGCCGCGATGCCCGACTACCCAGGACGCTACCGCGTTACCCAGCAGTACGGCTTCCGCCAGCGTCCAGCCAGATGCCAGCCCGGCCAGCATGCCGCCAGCATGGCTGTCACCTGCACCAATGGTATCAACAACCGTCGTCGCAAATGCCGGTACGCAACCGGATGTCTGCGCGCTGAAATACCACGCACCGTCTTTATCGTGACGGACCACCACCGGCGCGGCGAAACGTCGTACCCACTCTGCGCCAAAACCTTCTACATCCTGACTCAATGCAAACCGCTCGGCGGCAATCTCCGCCTCCTGACGATTGAGTGATACCAGCGGGCGGCAGGCCATAATGCGGGTCATCAAGGCCTCGGAAATGTCACCTATACGTGGTCCAAAATCGATAAATGGCATCACTTCATCCAGACCTTCCAGCCACTGCACCAGCAGTTCACCGCATCCAGAGGCTAACTGATAGCCCGAAAGATAAACCAGGCTGTGGCGAGGGATATCAAGCTGCGCCAGCCAGTCTGCATTCCATTGATTCTCAACGCCGCTAAAGGACATAAAGGTACGTTCACCATCAGGCTCCACTAGTGCCAGGCACCAGCCGTTATCGCCTTCAGCATTGTCGATTAAACTTTGCAGTCCCTCTTTTGCCATCCGGTTGCGGATAATATCGGCCCATACCCCCTGACCCAGCGGTAACGCATTACTGGCGTCGATACCTAAACGTTTGAGCGCTACGGCAATATTGAGCGCACAGCCGCCAACGTTCACCCCTTGCTGTTTGAGTTCAATGTCACATCCGCGCCAGGGAAGGGCATACGCATCGGCAATGACATCAATCACCGCCGCGCCTACCACCGTCACCGGCCGCTGTGTGCGTAACTGTGGGAGAAGTTGTTGCAGACGCGTGGTGCTCATAGCGCCTCCCGTTGCTCGCGCAGTCGCAGTAATCCGCTGGCGTAGCGCATAAAGTCCAGCTGATTTACCGCATCGAGCTCATGTTTCAAGACCGGGTTAATCGCGTTTATGCCGTGCAGCGCGCCACAAATGGCGGTTGCCATCGCCCCGATGGTGTCAGTATCGCCCCCCAGATTCGCACACAGAATGGCGCAGCGGTTGGGATCGGTCTGCGCCAGTTCGACCATGGCGATGGCGCAAGGCACGGATTCAATGGTGCTGGTTCCGGCTCCCACCACCTGATACAGCTGCTCGCAGGCGGACTCAATGCCGTCGGCATTACGGACGATTTTCAGTGCCAGCTCAAGGCGTGCCGAGAGCGAGGCGCTAAAGGTGGTGATCCTTTTTTGCTGGGCATGCCGGGCAATGGCAGGCAGCGCGTCGACAATCTCTGACCATTTTTCGCCATCAATGGCGCGTGATACCGCCCATGCGACCACGACCGCACCGGCCACCGCCAGATCCGATTTATGCGTCGGGCTGGAGGCCAATGCTACATCATCAATAAACGCATCAAGACAGCGGGCGGGCAGCAGGCAACCCAGCGGTGAAACGCGCATTGCCGCCCCGTTGGTCACACCATTATTCTCCAGTTCGGCGACAAGTTTGCCGTCGCGAATGGCTTTGAGTGCAATTTTTGAGGTCGGGCCGAGCACGTTTTTATTAAAGGCATCAAAACGCTCTGCCCAGGCCAGAATATTGCGGCCAATAACATCGGGTACAATCTCTCCATCGCACTCAAGCAGGGCATCTGCCAGGCACAGTGCCATAGACGTATCATCAGTAAACTCTGCCTGGTTAAAGTAGCAGGCGGCATTATTTTCAGCCGGACCAGGCAAAAAAATGTCGATCCAACCGAAATGGGCTTTAACCCGGGTTCTTGGCCACAGTTCCGATGGCATGCCCATCGCATCCCCTAACGCCTGCCCATAAAGAGCTCCGAGAATACGTTCTGCTTTCATTTTACTTCCCCTTGTTTCAATGCTACATCGCGATCATCCACCGTAATGGCGGTGATTTCTCCATCTGATTCGCGAAAGAAAATCATAAACAGCACGGCAATAATGGCGATCATGATCGCGCCAAATCCCCACATGCCGGCCCAGTTAAAGGTAAGACCATTAACTGGCTCCTTGTAAGCAAACATTTTTTCCATCATTACGCCGCCCAGACGGTATCCGAGCAGGCTGCCGAATCCCTGACAGCAGAGGGTGATAAGCCCTTGCGCTGCGGTGCGCATATGTACCGGCGCTTTTTTGTCGACATAGATGTAGGCCGTGACATAGTAGAAGTCGTAACTGACGCCATGAAGCAGAATGCCGAGAAATAGCAGGGCATAAGTGAAATATTCTTCCGCGCCGCCGTAAACGAAAAATCCGTAGCGGATAGCCGCAGTAATAAGACCAAGCAGCAATACCTTTTTAATGCCAAAACGTTTGGTGAAAAACGGCAGCGCCAGCATAAAGAAGATTTCAGAGAATTGGCCCAGTGTCATCCAACCGGTGGCGTTTTTCATCCCGACTTCCGTCAGGTAACCGTTGGCGAAGATGTAATAGAACGCCAGCGGCATCGCAAACAGGAAAGAGCAAAAGAAAAAGACGAGGAAGTTCTTATCCCGCAGCAGGATCAGCGCATCCAGACCCAACATGACTTTGAAATCCATTTTGCCGGTGCTTTTCGGCGGCGTATCCGGCAAAAAGAACGCAAAGACGCCCAACAGTGCTGAGCTTCCGGCAGTAATAAGCAGAGGAATATTGGTGGGTGAGATGTCGCTATAGCCAAGCATTTGCGGTAAGAAACCGCAGGCTAAACCTGAAGCAATCCAGCCAATGGTGCCCATCACGCGGATACGCGGGAAATCACGTTCAACGTCCGGGACGTTGGCAAAAGCAATGCTGTTGGTCAGCGCAATCGTCGGCATATAGGTCAGCGAATAGGCAAGTAACAGCGGGAAAAAACCGGCGAAGGTGGTTTGTTGTGCGGCGAAGTACATCAAAACAGCGCCGACGAACATCAACACCGCAAGGACTTTTTGTGCGGAGAAAAAACGGTCAGTGACAGAGCCGACCAGGATGGGTGACAGGATCGCGGCTATCGCGGTACAGGCGTAAGACCAGCCGATCTCCCCGGCGCTAAAGCCACTTTTACTCAGCCATAGCCACAGCGGTACAAACCAGGCGCCCCAGATAAACCACTCTACAAACATCATGAACGACAGCTTAACTGTAGTTTTCATCTTTAAATCCTTCATGACAGGTAAGGTACTCATTGATAGTACCATTTGATAATACCTTTAAAATACCTTTGTGGTCTAAATTTGACCGCCTTAACATTATTTCCTCCTGAATCGAGCCAGCAGAAGTTGCTGAAAAGTGCGCTAAAGATGGAAAAAAAGGGCAGTCGGTACCAAGCTTATTGCTGCCCGCAACAAAGCGGGTCAGGACAATCCACATTCCGGTTTCAAATCGGAAATTACGGGAGCATAGCTATGACTGATATTGCGCAGTTGCTTGGCAAAGACGCCGACAACCTTTTACAGCATCGTTGTATGACCATTCCTTCTGACCAACTTTACCTGCCCGGACATGATTACGTCGATCGCGTGATGGTGGATAACAACCGTCCGCCAGCCGTGCTGCGTAATATGCAGACGCTGTATAACACGGGGCGACTGGCCGGGACAGGTTATCTGTCGATTCTACCGGTGGACCAGGGCGTGGAGCACTCCGCTGGGGCATCATTTGCGGCTAACCCGCTGTACTTTGATCCGAAGAATATTGTGGAGCTGGCTATTGAAGCAGGGTGTAACTGTGTGGCGTCGACCTATGGCGTGCTGGCTTCTGTTTCCCGTCGCTACGCGCACCGCATTCCGTTCCTCGTGAAGATTAACCACAACGAAACGCTGAGCTACCCTAATACGTTCGATCAGACGCTGTATGCCAGCGTAGAACAGGCGTTCAATATGGGCGCGGTAGCGGTAGGGGCAACCATCTATTTCGGTTCAGAAGAGTCCCGTCGTCAGATTGAGGAGATTTCTGCCGCGTTCGAGCGTGCTCATGAGCTGGGGATGGTCACCGTACTGTGGGCGTACCTGCGTAACTCAGCGTTTAAGAAAGACGGCGTGGATTACCATGTTTCTGCCGATCTCACCGGGCAGGCTAACCATCTGGCGGCCACTATTGGGGCGGATATTGTTAAGCAGAAAATGGCGGAAAACAACGGCGGGTATAAAGCGGTTAACTTTGGCTACACCGACGATCGCGTCTACAGTAAGCTGACCAGCGACAACCCAATTGACCTGGTGCGTTATCAACTGGCGAACTGCTATATGGGGCGTGCCGGGTTGATTAACTCCGGCGGCGCGGCTGGCGGCGAAACCGATCTCAGTGATGCGGTACGTACGGCAGTGATTAACAAACGAGCAGGCGGCATGGGGCTGATTCTTGGACGCAAAGCATTCAAGAAAACCATGGCCGACGGCGTTAAGCTGATTAACGCCGTGCAGGATGTTTATCTGGACAGCAAAGTCACTATCGCCTGATTCCAGCCGGGATGTTGTCGTGTTAGCGCAACAGTGGACAACCCGGCGGCAGTCTGCAACGTAACGCCGCGGGCAGGATTTCAATATGAAACTCCTGTCCGCTGAGCGGTTCGCCATCGAGATTAAAGGTAATTTCGTGTGGGGCGCGGATATCAAACCATGATGATGCGCCCTCGATGATGTTAGGGTTGTCTTCGGATTGTGTTAACGCCGAAAGCAGCCCTGGCAACAGTTCTTCGCCGGTAAAAATGCGCAGTTGCAGCAGACCATCGTTGATCAGCGCCGTCGGGCAAAGCTGTTGCCCACCACCAGCCTGACGACCATTACCGATACCAATCACCAGCGCCTTACCCTGCCAGTGAAAATCTTCTCCACGAATATCGCAGACGTCGGGTTTGAGCGTATCCATGCGCATTAATCCGTGGATAAAGTATGATACGCCACCCAACGCAGCCTTGAGTTTTTCTGGTGTCTCGGTAGTGATGCGTGTGCCGAAGCCGCCGGTCGCCATGTTGATAAAACAGGTTTTATCATTGACCTGCACCATATCGATCGCCGTCGCATTTGCGGCGATAGCCAGCTTTAATGCCTTATCAATGTCGTCGGGTATACCTACGCTGGTGGCAAAGTCATTTGCCGTTCCCAACGGTAAAATACCCAGCGCCGGTATATTGCCGCCCTGCGACTGGATAAGCGCCGTCGAGACTTCGTTTATTGTGCCGTCGCCGCCGCCGGCAATCACCGTTTCAACGCCCAACTGACGAGCTTCATCAACGTAGCGTTGGGCGTCACCTTTTTCCCAGGTAACGCGAACATGGATTTCCACGCCCTCATCACGCAACTGTGTAATAGCGTTACGCAGGGGAAGATTATCAGCACTTTTTCCATTGAGGATCAGTAAACTGGCAGGGAATGCTATCATCCTTTTGCCTCACTTTTTTTCGTTTTAACAAGTGTATGCCAGGAATGCATTTATGGCGTAAGAACTGACTGAAAGCGCAGGCGAAGAGATAAAAAAAGCCGCAGAGAGCGGCTTTTCAGATTGGGCAGACGTTACTGGGGGAACCACTGATCGCTGATTTTCTGGTAGGTGCCGTCCGCTTTGATGGCCGCCAGCGCGCTGTTTAGTTTTTCCAGCAGGGCTTTGTTATCCGGGCGAACCGCGATGCCAAGGCCTGTTCCGAAGTATTGTGGGTCGGTCACTTTGTCAGTGGCTACGCCTAACTGCGGATTGGTTTTCAGCCACTCGTTAACCACGGCGGTATCGCCAAATACGCCATCAATACGACCATTTTTCAGGTCGATAATCGCATTCTGATAGCTATCGTAGGCCACGGTTTTCACCTCAGGATGCTTGTCCTGCAGGTATTTCTGGTGTGTGGTGCCGTTTTCCATACCGATGCGTTTACCTTTCAGGTCGGCAAAGGTTTTATAGGTGTCTTTTTTCGCAATCACCAGCGCGGAGTTGGCATAGTAAGGCTGAGTAAATGCAACCTGCTTGCTACGCTCAGGCGTAATATCCATTCCGGAAATTACCGCATCATATTTCTTAAATTTCAGCGCGGGAATCAGGCTGTCGAAAGCGTGATTGGTGAAAGTACAGTCAGCCTGCATTTGTTTGCACAGCGCCGTTGCCAGGTCGATGTCAAAACCGACAATTTTATTGCTGGCGTCCAGCGACTCAAATGGCGGGTAAGTCGCTGATACACCGAAATTAATTTTATCAGCAGCTGAGGCGCCAGCGGCGAAAGTAGCAAGTAATGCAGCCAGTACTAACTTTTTCATGGTGGAACTCCCGTCTGTCTATCTTATGATTATTTACCGTGTCTGCGGCGTGGGCTAACAATGCCATTTAATGAATTTATATGCAATAAAAATGATTAAATATTTTTATTGGCGTAAAAAAAGACGGGCTGTTTTGAGACTTGCCCGTCTTGTGTTTTTAGGTTTATGCAGTTATTTCGCTTAATTACGATGTTCAAAGGCCAGTGCTTTACGTTCAATTAAGCGCATCATCAGCGTCAGCAAGCCGTTAACGATCAGATAAATCACGCCAGCCGCGCCGAAAACCATCACGTCATAAGTACGACCGTACAGCAGCTGGCTATAGCCCATCACTTCCATCAGCGTGATGGTGTATGCCAGTGAAGTACTTTTAAACACCAGCACCACTTCGTTGGAATACGAAGATAGGGCGCGTTTAAAGGCGTACGGCAGCAGAATCGCCAGCGTATCCTTCTTGCTCATCCCCAACGCACTGCAGGATTGCCACTGGCCTTCCGGGATTGCACGGATAGCGCCATAGAACAGCTGGGTGGTATAGGCCGCACTGTTTAACGACAGGGCAATTAAAGCGCACAGCCACGGTTCAGAGAGCAGATGCCATAGAACCGGATACTCCTGCAACGTCGGAAACTGCCCTGGCCCGTAGTAGATCAGGAATATTTGCACCAGCAGCGGTGTACCGGTAAACAACGTGATATAGGCGCGAACCAGCCAGACCACGATCGGCGTCTTAAGCGTCAGGATGACAGTGAAAATCAGCGCCAGCACCAGAGCAACTACGATGGAGGCGACCGTCAGCGTCAGACTGGTATGCAGCCCTTTCAACAATTCAGGTAAATACTCAAGCATCAGCCCGGTCTCCGCTCAAAACGTGTCGCGCGCAGGTCAATGCGTTTGAGAATGTACTGACTCACCAGCGTAATCACCAGGTAAATAGCCGCCGCCACAATGTACCAGGTAAATGGCTCCTGGGTACGCGTGGCGATACTCTTGGTTTGCAGCATCAGATCGTTGACGCTGATAAGGCTGACCAGCGCAGTATCTTTGAGCAATACCAGCCACTGGTTTCCCAGTCCCGGCAGCGCGTGACGCCACATCTGCGGCATCACCAGACGAAAGAAGATCGCAGCTTTAGACAAACCTAACGCCTGACCTGACTCCCATTGCCCGAGTGGTACGGCCTTGAGCGCGCCACGCAGCGTTTGCGACGCGTAAGCGGCATACAGCAATGACAGTGCAATGACACCGCACAGGAATGGACTGACGTCGAAGTTTTCGATCTGCATCTGCACCGGGATTTGTACAAAACCGAGATTGATCGTAAAGCCATCGGCCAGCGTCAGCAGCAGCTGTGAGGAGCCGAAATAGATAAACAGGACCACCAGAATTTCCGGCAGACCGCGCAGGATGGTGACCAGGGCAGAACCCGTCCATGCCACCGGGCGCCATTTTACTGACTCCCAGACGGCAAAAAACATGGCGAGCGCGAGGCCGATGATCAGCGCACAAACGGCAAGGCCGACGGTCATCCCGGCGGCGCTTGCTAAAGGAAAAAATTCATTCATCAAATATTACTTCTGGAACCATTTGTTGTAGATGGTCTCGTAAGTCCCATCTTTTTTCACTTTTTCCAGCGCAGCGTTAAATTTCTGCTGCAGCTCGGTATTGCCCTGGCGCACAGCGATGCCCAGACCGGTGCCGAAGTAATCTTTATCCGTGACTTTGTCGCCAACCGCGGCCAGTTTTGGATTGTCTTTCAGCCATTCAGTCACTACAGCGGTATCACCAAAGACGCCGTCAATACGCCCGTTTTGCAGATCGAGTTTGGCATTCTGGTAGCTGTCATACGGCACGGTGGTCACTTCCGGATGTTTATCCATGATGAATTTCTGGTGCGTAGTACCGTTTTGAACACCAACTTTTTTGCCTTTCAGCTGATCAATGCTGGTGTATTTACCCTGTTGGCCAACAAACAGTGCAGAGTTGTCGTAATACGGAGTGGTGAACAAAACCTGTTTTTCACGTTCAGGCGTGATGTCCATGCCGGCCATTACCGCGTCAAAACGGCGGAATTTCAGGCTCGGGATCAGGCTGTCGAAGGCCTGATTGGTGAAGGTACAGGTAGCGTCAATCTCTTTACACAGCGCATTCGCCAGATCAACGTCAAACCCTACGATCTTGTTGTTAGCATCGATCGATTCAAACGGAGGATAAGACGCTTCGGTGGCGAAACGAATGGTTTGGGCTGCGGTAGCGGAAAGGCTAAAACTTGCGATTAGCGCGGCAATCAGAACTTTTTTCATTGTATTGTCCCGAATCTTAGTGAGAAAGATAGTTTTTAAACGCTTCGGTTTGCGGGTTGGCAAAGCAGCTCGCATCCCCAAACTCGACGATATGACCGTTTTCCATGTACACCACACGGCTGGCCGTTTTACGAGCAACTTCCACTTCGTGGGTGACGATCACCTGAGTAATATTGGTTTCCGCCAGTTCACGAATGATGCTGACGATTTGGGCGGTAATTTCCGGATCAAGCGCTGCGGTAGGCTCATCAAACAGCAGCACCTGCGGTTCCATCATCAACGCGCGGGCAATGGCGACACGCTGTTGCTGACCACCGGAGAGATGCAGCGGATAGCGATCGCTGTATGGCTTAAGGCGCAGACGTTCCAGCAGTTTCTCGGCACGCGCCATCGCTTGCTCTTTTGTCAGACCCAGTACGCGGCAGGGCGCTTCAATCAGGTTCTGCACCACCGTGAGATGCGGCCAAAGATTATATTGCTGAAAGACCATGCCGACGTTTTGACGCAGATCCCGAATGGCTTTATCTGACGGGGTTTTTGTGAAGTCGAAACGGTTACCTGCAATAGAGAGCGTGCCCGAGCGCGGCATCTCAAGCAGGTTGAGTACGCGCAGTAGCGAGCTTTTCCCGGCTCCACTTGGGCCAAGTAACACCAGTGTTTCACCCTGAGGGCAATCCAGCGTGATATCGAACAGCGCCTGATGTGCGCCGTAGAAGCAGTTAATGCCGTTTAATTGAATACTCATTGACACTCGATACTGGCAGTCTGATAGCTATTGAAGCCGCAGATACTACCTTTGACAGAATAGTTATGCAATATTTATGCGTTAAAAGTTAAATGCAAACCGCATTCTTATCTAAACATAGCACAAAATAGCGGGGCTACCACCGGGCAAGAATAATTGTCGGCATTCTATGCAGAATGCCAGACAATTAATGGGGGTTATGATTTGGGTGAGTAAATGGGGCGATTAACGGTTTTCGACAGACTGGCGCAGCGTCCCGGCTGGCGCGTGTACGCTGCCGCCCAAATAGCGGACATCATCAATGACCCAGCACTGGCCCTCACGGATCATCAGCACTTCATCACGCCAGCTTTGATCGCCTTGTTTAAGCTCTACGCGTAGCGGGATGTTGCGTGCATCACTATTCGGAATAGTTGATGCGCTGGCGACGCTGGCACTGTCCGGAAGTGTGGCGCGGCTGGAGAACGGATCGCTGTTAAACAGAGCGCTATGCGCGTTATCGCGACTGGCATCGTTCAGCAGTTTAGCCAGGTTGTCACTAAGGTATGGACGAAGTGGGGTAAGATCATTGTTTCGATGCTGAATACGGTAATCATAGAATTGTTGAGCCACGCTGTCTGGCCCACCTTCTACGCATGAACCACTACGTGCGCCGTTATCTTTATAAACCGGCGTCACGGTAGTACAGGCGCTGAGAAGGAGTGCACAGGGGACCAGCAGAGAGAGTTTCGAGTAGCGCATAATGATTTCCTTATTAGCTTTCTACTATTAGTGTTCTACGTTGATAGAATATATCCTTTCAATGATAGTGGATCGGTTCGATAATGCTTTTGAGATCGTGCTCTTAGCGCAAAAAGGAGATTAAACATGCAGTTTTCGACTACCCCTACGCTGGAAGGGCAAAGCATCGTGGAATACTGCGGTGTTGTTACCGGTGAAGCCATTCTAGGCGCGAATATCTTCCGCGATTTCTTTGCTGGCATCCGCGATATTGTCGGCGGTCGCTCCGGCGCGTATGAAAAAGAGCTGCGAAAAGCGCGCGAAATTGCTTTTCAGGAGCTTGGTGAACAGGCTAAAGCGCTGGGTGCTGATGCCGTTGTCGGTATCGATATCGATTACGAAACCGTGGGCAAAGACGGCAGTATGCTGATGGTGAGCGTCAGCGGCACTGCGGTGAAAACCCGCCGATGAAGCGTCTGCTGTATCTACTGGCATTTACGCTGCTGCTGGTGGGATGCGCTGGCGAAAAAGGCATTGTCGACAAAGAAGGGTATCAGTTAGACACCCGCCGTAAGGCGCAGGCTGCTTACCCGCGCATTAAAGTGCTGGTTATCCATTACACGGCGGATGATTTTGATTCTTCTCTGGCTACGCTGACGGATAAAAACGTCAGTTCGCACTATCTGATCCCGGCTGTGCCGCCGCTCTACCACGGCAAACCGCGCATCTGGCAACTGGTCCCCGAACAAGATCTGGCCTGGCATGCGGGGATTAGCTTCTGGCGCGGCGCTACGCGCATCAACGATACCTCAATTGGCATTGAGCTGGAAAACCGCGGCTGGCAAAAATCGGCAGGGATAAAATATTTTGCGCCGTTTGAGCCTGCGCAGATTCAGGCGCTGATCCTATTAGCGAAAGATATTATCGCCCGCTACGACATCAAACCGCAGAACGTGGTAGCCCATGCGGACATCGCCCCGCAACGAAAGGACGATCCCGGACCGCTTTTCCCATGGAAAGTGCTGGCCGAACAGGGCATTGGCGCGTGGCCGGACCCTCAGCGTGTGGCATTTTATCTTGCCGGGCGAGCGCCTCACACGCCGGTAGCAACCGAATCTTTACTCGATCTGCTGTCGCGTTACGGCTATGAGATAAAATCTGATATGACGCCGCGTGAACAGCAGCGGGTGATTATGGCCTTCCAGATGCACTTCCGCCCGACGTTGTGGAACGGCGTGGCGGATGCAGAAACTCAGGCGATTGCCGAAGCGTTACTGGAGAAATACGGGCAGGGCTAACGCGGCAGCTTACCGTGGTCACGTAACCAGGCCGCGGTACGTTCAATTCCTGCATCCAGCGTCACAATGGGCTGATAACCCAACTCTTCCTGAGCGCGGGTAGTATCCAGGGTAAAATCAAAATTTAGCTTCGAGACGCCGTAATGCGTCAGTTTTGGCTCTTTTGCCGATTTATTGCCTAAACGTTCCATGCTGCGGGCAATCATGTCCAGCATCGGGTAGGGAACGGAGCGGATCCGACAATCAATATTCAGCTCGTCGATGAGCTTCTGCACAATGCTGCGCAGAGTGCGATGCTCGCCGTTGGTAATGTTGTACGCGCGACCTGACGGCAGCTTATCGCAGGCTTGCTGACTTGCCAGCCACATCGCGTGCACCGCATTTTCGTAGTAGGTCATATCCACCAGTGCACTTCCGCCGTGCGGCAACAGGATGCTGCCATAGTGGTACATCATATGGGCCAGACGGGGAATGAATACTTTATCGTGAGGTCCGAACAGACTTTGCGGACGCAATACCGTAAAACGGGTCTGCGGGTTGGCCTGTGCCAGCAACGCGATCACGTCTTCGCCAGCCGCTTTGCTGCGGGCAAATTCATTGGCGAAGCGGTGGGGACGAAAGTCCTCTTTGATATCACGATGGTGGTGATAATCAAAATAGAGCGACGGCGAGGAGATATGAATGAAGTTACGAACGCCCCAGGCCACTGCCCACTCGCCCAGACGGCGAGTTGCGCGGACGTTGGCCAGATCGAAGGCTTCCTGAGTTCCCCACGGTGAGGTAAAACTGGAGCAGTGCCACAGCGTGTCAATGCCGGCAAGCATCACTTTTGCCTGCGAGGAAACCAGCTCGGTCAAATCGGCATGCACAAATTCTGCGCCCATTTTCTCCAGCAGCTTGCCCATCGCTTCGTTGCGACCGGTCGCTCTGACGCTGACGCCTCTGCTACATAAGAACTCAACCGCGTTTCGGCCTAAGCCGCTGGTGGCTCCGGTAACCAGTACCTTCATATCAATCCACTGTGTTTAAAAAACGTCGTGCGCATTCTTCCGTGAATTACGTCTGTATGCAATGGGAAACATGAAAGAATACAGTCTCTTTTTCGCATTAGTCTGTGATTTGTTCTGCAAGTTTGGCAATACGCTTCGCCATACCTCTGAAAATAAACAGATGGGCTGGAATCATCAACAACCAGTAGAAGAGACCTGGCATGCCGTGTGGATGCCACCAGGCGCGTACATCAATGCGTCGGTGATCGCCTTTATCTTCCAGCGTGAAGCTCAGGCGACCCAAACCTGGCGCTTTCATTCCAAACAGCAGCGTCAGCTGTTTCTCGGGTTCAACAATGATAACTTTCCAGCTATCGACAGTATCGCCAACTTGTAACAGCGGGTGTTGCGGTCGGCCTTTAGCGAGCTTATGGCCGACCAACAGATCTAACGCCGCACGCGTTTTCCATAAAATATTGCCAAAGAAGTAGCCTTCTTTGCCGCCAAGTCGATTCACGACCTGCCACAGCGCTTTTTTGCTGGCGGAGGTTTCGACGCTAAAGCCAGCCTGTTTGGCGAAATAGCCATATTCAGGACGCCAGCGGGCAAACGCCTGTGCGTCGTAACCCCAGTCGCTGGAGTTGACCAGCTTTTCCTCTTCCTTCAACGTGCTGCGTACCGCGTCATCAAAAGCAATGAGCTTTTGCGGGATCAACGCACGTAATTCGGTGTCATCGGCCAACAGGTCGTGTTTTAAGCCCTGGATCAGTGCTTTTGCCGTGGTCGGCGGCACCGACGTAATGACGTTTAAAAACCAGACCGAAATCCAGCGGGTAGGAAAGGGAATGGGGATCAGCAGGCGATGTTTACCGCTGACCGCCATAAAATGTTCGAACTGCTCCTGATAGCTCAACACCTGCGGTCCGGCGGCTTCGAGTACGCGGTTATGTTGTGTGGGATGATCCAACAGCGCCACCAGGTAGTACATCAAATTCTCCAGCGCGATAGGTGTTGTTCGCGAACGCACCCAACGTGGAGGAGTGAGTACCGGCAGGTTGTAGACCATGTCGCGCATCACTTCAAAGGCAGCGGAACCTGCCCCGACGATGATGCCAGCACGCAATTCCGTCATCGGTACGCCTGATTCACGCAGGGTATCGGCGGTTATTTGCCGCGCACGCAGATGATCGGATTGTTCATGCCGGGGAGCTTGCAATGAGCTCAGGAAAATAAGCTGTTTGACTGGGGTATTACGTAGCGCATCGCGTACGTTCATCGCCACCTGGCGTTCGTGGGCGATAAAATCACCGCCTTCACCCATACCGTGGACCAGATAATAGACCGTATCAACACCGATCAGCAGCGGCGCAAGATTATCTGGCCAGTTTAAATCGATCTTATGGCAACTGACGTTGGCCAGTTGCTGCTTTTCCAGCCGTTCAATGCGGCGTGCCGCAGCCAGCACCTGATGCCCTTGTTGGCTGAGTGCCTTTACCAGATGCTGACCAATGTAGCCACTGGCGCCAAGAACCAAAATCCGTTGCGGCACACCTATCTCCTTAGCGGGTTAAAAAAGCGCGCCAGTGGGCGACGACTTCAGCAAGTTGTTCACGCGATACGTCCAGATGCATCACCAGGCGCACAATCGGCGAGGCGTTAATCAGCACGCCTTGTGCTTTCATGTATTCGCCCAGCGCGGCAGCGTGCTCTTCGCCAACGCGAACAAACAGCATGTTGGTGTCGTGGCGCATGACGTCCGCACCTGCTTCGCGCAGCTGTTCAGCCATCCAGGCAGCGTTGTCATGGTCTTCCTGCAAACGCGCCACGTTATTTTTCAACGCATACAGCCCGGCCGCCGCCAGAATACCAGCCTGGCGCATTCCGCCGCCGGTCATTTTTCGCCAGCGAATGGCACGCTTGATGTACTCGTGGCTGCCGACCAGCAGCGAGCCTACCGGCGTTCCCAGACCTTTGGAAAGACAAATGGTGAACGAGTCGCAGTATTGTGTGACATCTTTAAGCTCACAGCCATAGGCGACGATGGCGTTAAAAATACGCGCGCCGTCGACGTGCAGGGCAAGGTTGCGCTCCCGGGTGAATTCCCAGGCCTCTTTCAGATATTCACGCGGCAGTACTTTGCCGTTATGTGTGTTTTCCAGACTGAGCAGACGGGTGCGGGCAAAATGGATATCGTCTGCTTTGATTTTTGCTGCCACTTTGTCCAGCGGCAGGGAGCCATCCGGCGCGGCATCGATAGGTTGCGGTTGAATGCTGCCGAGCACCGCTGCGCCACCCGCTTCGTAGAGATAGTTATGCGCGCCCTGACCGGCGATATACTCTTCGCCGCGCTGACAATGGCTGAGCAGGGCCACCAGGTTCGCCTGAGTGCCGGTAGGTAAGAAAATTGCGGCTTCTTTACCAGAAAGCTCGGCTGCGTATTGCTGGAGGGCATTGACGGTAGGGTCATCACCGTAGACGTCGTCCCCGACCGGGGCGGCCATCATCTCTTCGAGCATGGCGCGACTGGGTCGGGTGACAGTATCACTGCGTAAATCAATCATGGTATCTCCTTATTACACTTCATCCTTCAAGCTGCCTCGCCGTTGGCCGCACCCTCAAACCCCAGTCACATAGTATTCCTATGCTCCTGGGATTTTCGGGCTTGCCGCCTTGATGCATCATGAATGATTTTGTGTGTGGTTTAATAAGGATGTTTTACCTGAGCCAGTTAGTTTTCGCCAGTTCGATCACTTCATCACCGCGTCCGCTGATGATAGCGCGCAGCATATACAGGCTAAAACCTTTGGCTTGTTCGAGCTTGATCTGCGGCGGGATCGCCAGCTCTTCTTTTGCCACCACCACATCGACCAGCACCGGACCGTCAATTGACATCGCCCTTTGCAGCGCCTCATCAACCTCTGAAGATTTCTCCACGCGAATGCCCGTGATACCACAGGCCTCGGCAATCCGCGCGAAATTCGTGTCGTGCAGTTCGGTGCCGTCGGTCAGATAACCACCAGCCTTCATCTCCATCGCTACAAATCCCAGCACGCTGTTGTTGAAGACAATAATTTTCACCGGCAATTTCATTTGTACCACCGACAGAAAATCGCCCATCAGCATGCTAAAGCCGCCGTCACCACACATGGCGATGACCTGACGTCCCGGTTCAGTCGCTTGTGCGCCGAGTGCCTGCGGCATGGCATTGGCCATCGACCCGTGGTTAAAGGAGCCGATCAGGCGGCGTTTGCCGTTCATTTTCAGATAGCGCGCCGCCCAAACCGTTGGTGTGCCCACGTCGCAAGTGAAGATGGCGTCGTCAGCGGCGAAGTGGCTGATTTGTTGTGCCAAATATTGCGGATGAATGGCTTTATCACTGGGTTTGGCTAAATCATCCAGCCCTTTGCGTGCTTCGCGATAATGTTCCAGCGCTTTATCCAGGAACTGCCGCTCGGTTTTTTCTTCCACCAAAGGCAGCAGGGCGCGGAGGGTGGATTTAATATCGCCTACCAGCGCCATATCAACTTTACTGTGCGCACCAATGCTTGCAGGGTTGATATCAATCTGAATAATCTTGGCGTCGGTGGGATAGAACGGGCGATAGGGGAACTGGGTGCCGAGCAAAATCAGCGTGTCGGCATTCATCATGGTATGGAAGCCGGATGAAAAGCCAATTAACCCGGTCATACCCACGTCGTAAGGGTTGTCGTACTCAACATGCTCTTTCCCGCGCAGAGCGTGCACGATCGGGGCTTTGATCTTAGCCGCAAACTCAACCAGCTCTTTATGCGCACCGGCGCAGCCGCTGCCGCACATCAGGGCGATATTGCTGGAGTAGCGCAGCAGTTGCGCCAGTTTTCTCAGCTCTTCCTCTTCCGGGGTGACTACCGGGAGCGGCGCATGGTACCAGTGCGTGGTGGCGCTTTCAGGGGCGGGCTTCAGCGCCACGTCGCCGGGTAATACCACCACGGAGACGCCACGGTTGAGCACCGCTTTACGCATAGCTATAGCTAACACCTGGGGGATCTGCTCAGGGCTGGACACCAGCTCGCAATAGTGGCTACATTCACGGAACAACTCTTGCGGGTGGGTCTCCTGAAAATAACCGCTGCCTATTTCACTGGATGGAATATGCGCGGCAATCGCCAGCACCGGGACGTGGTTGCGGTGGCAATCAAACAGGCCGTTGATCAGGTGCAAGTTTCCGGGTCCACACGAGCCTGCGCAGACAGCCAGCTCGCCTGATAACTGTGCTTCAGCGCCCGCGGCGAAGGCCGCAACCTCTTCATGACGGGTTGGCATCCAGTCAATTGTTCCCATACGATTAAGGCTGTCACTAAGGCCATTGAGTGAGTCACCCGTTACACCCCAAATGCGTTTTACGCCAGCTTGTTCGAGTGTTTTAGCAATAAAAGCGGCAACCGTTTGTTTCATGGTTTTCCTTCTCCTCTGATGTGATACCGGTTACAAGTTTAGATGAAGATAATCGTTATGCTTCTCATTACCCCTTATTTCCGGCAGGTTTCATTTAAT
Organism: Citrobacter sp. VF227; assembly: GCF_052950715.1. Taxonomy (NCBI): domain Bacteria; kingdom Pseudomonadati; phylum Pseudomonadota; class Gammaproteobacteria; order Enterobacterales; family Enterobacteriaceae; genus Citrobacter; species Citrobacter sp. VF227. Next base: position 1,058,115 of record NZ_JBRFVF010000001.1, on the reverse strand, counting down.
CTGTATTAACTGTAGTTTGTTAATTGCACATAGTGAAACAAGTAATAAATTCAAATGGTTATAAAACTATTAAATACAGTTAACTGGATGCGGGATCATGCGGGTTTTGGCAAGTTTTTGTTACGCCTTGCTGTCGGTGGACTGATGCTGTTTCATGGGCTGCATAAACTGTTCGCGGGTATTGATGGCATCAGCGGCATGCTGATAGCGAAAGGTTTCCCGGGCTTTTTTCCATTGCCGGGAATTCGACCTGGCGGTAGTTTGCTATCTGAGCGTCAATACTGAGGCAGCAACGCGTTAACATTTTGCCCGCCTCGCCATTAAATCCATTTACTCATCCAGCTCGCCAGTGTCCCACAGATTGTGCCGACGCCTTTGCGCACGTTGCGTCAGTGCCTTTGCCATCGCGGCGCCTATCTCAGCGCTGACCACCAGACCCTGAATAAAGGGACGATCGTGCATCAACCACGGCAGCCCGCCAAAGGCAATGCGATTGCGGGCATTTTCCGGCGCTTGCAGCGTGTAATCTTCACCGATATCCGGGATCTTATCGCCACAGGCCAGCAACTGAGCGCGTAACGTTGGGAAAGGGATATCTTTGCTCTGCAATGCCCGCTGCCCTCGGGCGTCAATAAACACATCAAATTCGCTGCGTCGACCGTGGTGATAAATTACCGTCATTTCCTGTTCATTCGTGCGCTCATAATCCGCACCAAGTGTGAGGATCTCAATCAGTCCGGCGTCGTGGAGCGCCAGCAGTCGGCGTACTGATTCAGAAGGGATTGCCGCATAGTTATCAATAAATACGCGCGCCAGTCCTCGCTTAAAGCGTTTTTCATCAAGCGGATCAAGATGTGGGACGATCTCTTCGATAACCTCGTGTAGTCGTAGCAGGGTATAGCGCCACGCGACGGTACGCTGTTCTTGTTTGTTGCGTTCCACTTCAATCAGGTTGCGCTTCGCCCATTCAAAAGGATCGTGCTCGAGCCTGTCGGCAAAGTAGGCCTCTGGGAATGTATCGGCATTAAGTTCCTCAAGTGCTATCTCTCGACTCCACTGTGGAGCGGCATCTTGTAATTGTTGCGCAATAATCCGGAAAATACGGTCCAGTAATCCTTTTTGCCCACGGGCAATGGCGTCTTCAATTGCTTCTGGCGTTGCGATATTCAACGATTCATAGGGCAGAGGGCAGTAAAAATCCGCTTCAGGCAGCACGCCGCTGCGCGACATCAGGGTCAGCTTCAGGCTTTGGCTGTCGGATTTACAGATAAACTTGAGTGCGTTATCAGCCCCGGTAGTGAAGGCTCCGTGTTGGCAGGCCACGGCCATCGCCGCGTCAATCGCGCTGAGCGAGGTGCCAAGAATTCCCACCCGGCAAGCGCTAATCTGTACATCCATCAGACCGGTCCACGGACAGGGGAAAAACTTCCGCGTCTGTACATCCGTTTCAGGCCACAGATGACCGGTGGCAATGGCGGCGAAATCCACCTCGACTGGCTGTGAAGCATGATTGATCCACAGCGAGACGCCATTCGGGTTTGCGCGCAGGTCGGTGACTTCGCTTGATTCGTTTATGCTAATCGTGAAGCCTGAGCCTCGCGCTTTCTCGACGATAGCGAATAAACGATCGCGATAATAGTCACCGAGGATCACGCGGGGTAAAAATTGCCGTTCATGCAGAGACGTCCGTTCAATCCTAAACTGCGCCAGATAGTCATCACTTTGATTCTGTAGCCACGTCAGATAACTGATATAAATCGGTGGGATCTCAATGCTGGCTATATTTGCCAGCATGAAGTCTGCGTTGTTGTCGCTGTTGTAAGGCATGCCGACGCCTGCTTCCTCAGCTTGCTCATAAAGCTCTATTTCCAGCGGTTCACCACGTTCCACCAGGGCATGAAGCGTATAGATTCCGGTGGGACCGACGCCGACGATGGCCACTTTTTTCATGGGGGTCCTTGTAGAAAGTTCGACGTGGTAGTCGGGAATATTGCTTAATCAGTGCAGAGTAAGTGTGGTCGATAAATTGTGGGATGAAGGAAGAATTTTGTCGAAGCGGGGGAAAATCGGAATTTTGCAGCGCCTGTCAGCATAAAAAAAGGCTACCCGGTTGAGCCTGGCAGCCTTTTGTACATCAGAGGTCAGCGAATTACGCCAGCACTAAATCACCCTGCGGATGACAGGAGCAGGCCAGCACATACCCTTCAGCGATTTCCGCGTCGGTCAGCGTCATGGTGCTGCTGACCGTGTAGTTACCGTCAAGCACTTTGGTTTTGCAGCAGCCGCAAACGCCCGCACGACAGGCAGCGACAACCGGGACTTTATTGCTTTCCAGTGCTTCCAGCAGCGTGCTACCCACCGGCGCGAAAAACGCTTTCGCCGGCTGCAGTTTGGTGAACTTCAGACCACTGGTGGCAGCTTCTGCCACTGGGGTGAAGAACTGCTCTTTAAAGAAGCGCGTCACGCCCAGCGCTTTCACTTCTTTTTCGACCAGATCCATATACGGCGCCGGGCCGCAGGTCATTACCGTACGCGAAGTCAGATCTGGCACGCTTTGCAGCAGTTCGGTAGTCAGTCGACCAGAAACAAAGCCGTGAGTGGCGTTGTTTTCAGCGACTATCGTCACCGGATATTCATGCCATTCGTCAGCAAAAATGACATCCTGCGGCGAACGAACGTTAAAGATCACCTGCACATCAACCTGCGGGCGGTATTTTGCCAACCAGCGACGCATTGACATGATTGGCGTAACGCCGCAGCCGGCTGCCAGCATCAGGAACTTGTCTTCTGCTTTATCTTCACAGGTGAATTCACCCATGGCATCGGACAGCCAGATATAGTCGCCGCGCTTCACGTCGCGGGTCAGCCACTGTGAACCTGCACCCTCGTCAATCCGGCGGATAGTCAGCGTAATATATTCGCTAACGCCCGGCGTCGAAGAAAGAGTGTAAGCACGCAGCGTGTCCGCTGAATTACGTACGCTGACCAGTGCATACTGCCCGGCGCGGTACGGATAATAGTCGTGGCACAGCAACGAAATTGTCCATACATCCGGCGTTTCCTGATGGATGTGATGAACCTGCATCCGCCATGGGCACTGATGAGTTGGCATTGTCATTCTTTACTCCTTACGCGCTCAGCAGTTGCTTCATGTCTTCTTCAACAGTGGTTACGGAACGCAGACCAAACTTCTCGTTGAGCACTGCCAGCAGGTCTGGCGTGAAGAAACCAGGTGCAGTCGGGCCAGTAACGATATTTTTCACGCCAAGCGACAGTAGGGTCAGCAGAATAACAATCGCTTTCTGTTCGAACCAGGAGAGCACCAGAGACAGCGGCAGATCGTTCACGCCACAACCCAGTTTCTCAGCCAGGGTTACCGCCAGGATGATGGCAGAGTAAGCATCGTTACACTGACCGGCATCCACCAGACGCGGCAGACCTTCAATATCACCGAAATCCAGTTTGTTGAAACGGTATTTACCACAGGCCAGGGTCAGGATTAGGCAGTCGTCTGGCACGCTGGTCGCGAAGTCGGTGAAGTAGTTACGTTCGCCGCGTGCGCCGTCACAACCGCCCACCAGGAAGATATGACGCAGTTTTTCACGGCTGACCAGGTCAATCAGCGTATCAGCAGCACCCAGCAGGGTCTGGCGACCGAAACCAACGGTGATCAGGTGCGGAATTTCGCTATACGGGAAGCCAGCCATCTGTTGCGCCTGAGCAATAACCGGACCGAAATCGTCACCTTCAAGGTGGCTCACACCTGGCCAGCCGACGATGCTACGCGTCCAGATACGGTCATCGTAAGCGCCAACGGTTGGGTCGATGATGCAGTTAGAGGTCATCACGATTGGACCTGGGAAGCGGGCGAATTCAACCTGCTGATTCTGCCAGCCGCTGCCGTAGTTACCGATCAGGTGTTTGAACTTACGCAGTTCCGGGTAGCCGTGCGCCGGCAGCATTTCACCGTGGGTATAGACGTTCACGCCGGTCCCTTCGGTTTGCTCAAGCAGGTTGTACAGATCTTTCAGGTCGTGGCCGGAGATCAGAATACATTTACCTTCGGTTGCTTTAACGTTGACCTGAGTCGGGGTCGGGTGGCCATATTTCGTGGTTTCACCAGCATCCAGGATGCTCATCACTTTGAAGTTCATCTGGCCGATTTCCATTGAGCACTCCAGCAGAGCGTTCATATCGGAAGGCCAGGTACCCAACCACGCCATGATTTTGTGGTACTGCGCGTAAATAGCGTTGTCGTATTGGCCGAGAACGTGCGCATGTTCCATATAGGCAGCGGCACCTTTCAGGCCGTACAAGCACAGCAGACGCAGGCCGAGAATGTTCTCGCCAATGGCTGCTTTATCTTTATTTGGGGTAAATTCAGCCGCCTGACGTTGCAGGTCGCCCAGATCGTCGCTGACCAGTTGTAGATCGGCCATCGGGTTAGCGACCGCTGCGTTCGCGTCGATATTCAGGCATTGTGCTTTCAGGGCATCGCGCATGGCGATAGCTTCACGGGCATAGCCAACAATACGCGGGGAATCGAAGTTTACGTTAGTCAGCGTGGAGAAGAATGCACGCGGCGCAAAGTTATCAACCTCATGGTCGATGATGCCGTATTCACGTGCTTTAACAGCCCATGCAGACAGACCTTGTAGGGCAGCAATCAGCAGATCCTGCAAATCGGAGGTTTCGGCCGTTTTACCGCACATACCCTGCGCGTAAGAGCAGCCGTTTCCTGCCGGAGTACGGATGGTTTGTTCACATTGCACACAAAACATGGTCACACCTTTTAAAGTTATATTTGATATACATGTTTGAGGTTATGCCTGTGCGCGAAGGGATAAAAGAGATTTCTGCTACAACTTGCAGGGAGATTGATTTAGCGCAATTTTGGCGGTAGCTGACTACCGCCAGAGAGGTATTTGTCTGTGTATCAGGCGGAGAAAAAGGCCATCAACAGAGGCACTAACAGACTCAGGATAAAGCCGTGAACGATGGCTGCGGGAACCATTTCCAGACCGCCGCTACGTTGTAATACGGGCAGGGTGAAATCCATTGATGTCGCGCCACATAGCCCTAACGCGGTAGAGCGGCTGCGACCGACCAGGCCTGGAATCAACATAATAGCGATCAGTTCTCGACCCAGATCGTTAAAGAAAGCGGCGCTACCAATCACCGGTCCGAACGATTCGGTCAACAGAATACCGGACAGGGAGTACCAACCAAAACCTGATGCCATCGCCAGCGCGGTTTTCATCGGCAGGTCGAGAATCAACGCATTGATAACCCCCGCCAACATCGAACTGGCAACGACGACCACCGCCACAATCATCCCCCGGCGATTCAGCACGATTTGCTTTAAGGTCATGCCGCTGTTGCGCAGTTGAATACCCACGAGGAACAGTAAAAATATGAGCGTATATTCGCTGGCTTCGGTGGCGTGCTGCAGAATGGAAATACCGGTGAGGCCGAGCAGGAAACCCACGACGACAACGCCACACAGCTGGAGAGACTCCAACGCCATTGCGATTCGCGAAGGTAGCTTTTCTTGCTTATGATTGTGTCGCCAGGGCAGCGAGCGCTCCAGCCAGAACAGTGCGGCAATATTACACAGCAAAATGACCGTCACGCTGACGGCAGAATAATGAAGAATGGCTAACAGATTGCTGGCGAGATTATCCAGAAACGCCAGACTGATACCCATAAAAAAGAGAATAAGGTAAACGATCCAGCTTAACAGGCGATTGATGAGTTTTAATGCAGCCCTGTGCCGAAGCGGAATAAGGTAGCCCACAATAAGGGGAACCAGAATGATTAACAGCCCTGAAAACATGAAAATCAGATCCTTGCTGAGAAGTAAGACGAAATGCGCCAGCACACACTACTCAAAGCAAAGAGGGGAGTAAAGTTGCAAATAAAAGGAAATATAGAGAGGATAAAAAAGACCTGACTTGCGCCAGGCCTTTTTTGTTAGCGATTAATCGCGTTTTTCCAGCAGAGTGCGGTAAATAAGACCGCCGAGGACCCCACCGATAATCGGCATAACCCAGAAGAACCACAATTGTTGTAATGCCCAGCCGCCCTGGAAGATGGCGACAGCGGTACTACGCGCCGGGTTCACCGACGTGTTGGTAACCGGAATACTGATCAAGTGGATCAAGGTTAACGCCAGACCAATTGCAATGGGGGCAAAACCTGCCGGAGCATGTTTATCGGTCGCGCCGTGGATCACTAATAAGAAACCAGCAGTCAGAATAATTTCAATCACTACGGCAGAAAGCATGGAATAGCCGCCCGGAGAATGTTCACCAAAGCCGTTCGAGGCAAAACCACTGGTTGTTGCATCAAAACCCGCTTTACCGCTGGCAATAAGATACAGAGCCGCAGCGGCAACAATACCGCCAACAACCTGAGCAATAACGTAACCAATAACGTCTTTTGCCGGGAATCGGCCGCCAGCCCATAAACCGAAGGTTACCGCTGGGTTAAAGTGTCCACCAGAAATATGTCCTACCGCGAATGCCATAGTCAGTACGGTCAGACCAAACGCCAATGCCACACCGACAAACCCAATACCCAACTCCGGGAATGCGGCTGCCAAAACTGCACTGCCGCACCCACCAAAGACGAGCCAAAACGTACCGAAGAATTCGGCTGCTAATTTCCTGAACATAACCACCTCAATTAAAAGTTCCGGGTTCGTGTTTCTCGCCCGGTAATTCATCGCTAAAAGGGACGATGATGAAAGAGCGGGTATTTTAGAAAAAAACATCATCCCTTCGCCAGTTAAATTGATGAAAAAATTTGATTTAAGGCAATATGTTGTGATTCCTTTTTGAATATTGGATGAATGAAGCATAGTTCAATTAACAAAAGACGATGATTGAGTCCGGAAATAATATTCAAGGGAAAACATAAGAAGAATATTCTTATATTATGGGGTCCTACGATTAACCTCCTGATGATATCGGGTGTCCTGAGCGCCGCTTGCCGTTATACTCCTGATAACTTGAAGGAAAAAGTTAGCATTTCCGGAGGCTATATGATTCTCGAACGCGTTGAGATTGTTGGATTTCGTGGTATTAACCGTCTGTCACTGATGCTGGAGCAGAGCAACGTGCTGATTGGTGAGAACGCGTGGGGTAAGTCCAGTCTGCTGGATGCCTTAACCTTGTTGCTGTCGCCGGAAACTGATTTGTACCACTTTGACCGCGAAGATTTCTGGTTCCCACCGGGCGATATACAGGGCCGGGAACATCATTTGCATATTATCCTGACGTTTCGTGAGTCTCAGCCGGGCCGTCATCGGGTGCGTCGCTATCGTCCTCTGGAAGCCTGCTGGACGCCGTGCCAGGATGGCTATCACCGTATTTTCTATCGTCTGGAAGGTGAGTGTGCTGATGACGGTAGCGTTCTGACGTTACGCAGTTTTCTTGACGGCGAGGGCCATCCGCTAACCCTCGACGATATTAACGATCAGGCGCGACACCTCGTGCGTTTGATGCCGGTATTGCGCTTGCGCGATGCCCGTTTTATGCGACGGATCCGCAACGGTACGGTGCCGGATTCAGCGGAAATCGAAGTGACAGCGCGGCAACTGGATTTTCTGGCGCGCGAATTGGCTACCCGACCGCAAAACCTGACCGATGGGCAAATACGTCAGGGGCTATCGGCCATGGTACAACTGCTGGAACATTACTTTTCTGAGCAGGGTTCTGGCCAGGCACGCTATCGGCTGATGCGTCGTCGTTCCAATAACGAACAACGTAGCTGGCGCTATCTGGATATTATTAACCGTATGATTGATAAACCTGGCGGACGCACACACCGGGTGATCCTGTTGGGACTGTTTTCGACGCTGTTGCAAGCTAAAGGAACGCTGAGACTGGATAAAGACGCCCGGCCTTTACTGCTGGTTGAAGACCCGGAAACACGTTTACATCCTATTATGCTGTCGGTCGCCTGGCACCTGCTGAATCTACTCCCTCTGCAGCGGGTGGCAACCACTAACTCCGGCGAACTACTGTCCCTGACGCCCGTGGAACACGTTGTCCGTCTGGTGCGTGAGTCCTCTCGCGTCGCCGCCTGGCGGCTGGGGCCGGGTGGGATCAGCGCTGAAGACGGTCGGCGTATTGCCTTTCATATTCGTTTTAATCGTGCATCGTCATTGTTTGCCCGCTGTTGGCTGCTGGTGGAAGGTGAAACGGAAACCTGGGTTATCAATGAACTGGCTCGCCAGTGCGGGCACCATTTTGATGCGGAAGGTATTAAAGTTATTGAATTTGCCCAGTCCGGCCTGAAGCCGCTGGTGAAGTTTGCCCGTCGGATGGGTATTGAGTGGCATGTGCTGGTCGACGGTGATGAGGCCGGGAAAAAGTATGCGGCTACCGTGCGCGGTTTGTTGAATAACGACAGAGAAGAAGAGCGCGATCATTTAACCATGCTTCCCGCGCTGGACATGGAACACTTTATGTATCGCCAGGGGTTTGCAGACGTCTTTCACAGAGTGGCGCAAATTCCGGAAAACGTGCCCATGAATATGCGCAAAATTATCTCGAAGGCGATTCACCGTTCATCAAAACCGGATTTGGCTATTGAGGTGGCGATGGAAGCCGGAAGGCGCGGCGTTGACGCGGTGCCCACGCTGCTGCGGAAAATGTTTTCCCGCGTGCTGTGGCTGGCACGCGGCAGAGCGGATTAGTGGCGAAATAGTTGGGATAGCTGGGCGTGTATTGCATCCAGTAATTGATAGCGACGGCGGTATTCCGCGCGTTTTTTACTGGCAATTTCCGCCTCGCTTTTCCGCGCGATTGTGCGTGGAATATGGTAGTAACCGAGATTGTCGCACTCGCCGCCAACTGATTCCCAAAATGCGTTGTAGTCGGAATGAATGACCTTATTTTTATCGTGGTAGCGTTGGCTGCGAAAGATATGCTGTTCATTGCTGACAGCCATAACATTATCAATATTCAATCGTTCTGCTAACCGGCAAATGGCTTCCATCACAATACGTTTTGGAAATATCCCGTGACAGGACTTGGTCGCTTTTTGTATTGCTTCGTGAGGAAGTTGCGCATTGCCCTGCACACCGCCAATAAATAATGTCCTTTTGCCATTATATTCGCAGAACGTAAACGTCATTTTAGTCAGTACGTCTCCGTCGCCATTTTGTACCTGAATGGTACTTTCTCCCTCTTTATCCAGTACCGGCAACATCATCATGGTGACGTTAAATACGTCGTCATCTTTGCCTTCAATTTGCGCCAGCTGTAAGCCATCATTGCTTAATAAGGCGTTAAATTCTGCGGGTAAAAATGCGTGGCGGATAACATGATAATGAAAACGCACCGCGTCTAAACGCATTTTACGGGTGAAGTTTGCGGCAAGGTAAGGACGATGTAAACGCACCGGCAGTCGGGGTTGGCGGGATAGCAGGTTTTCAAGATCCGGCCATTGGGCGAGTTCTGTCATCCATTCCTGAGTAAGATGAGGTATCAACAATGAGCGCCAGATAAACTTACGACGAAAGCTCCTTTTATCCCAGCAATGGGCGGGGCGTAAATGACCGCTACTAAGCCGGTAAAAAAGGCCAAAGCTGGTAATGGGTTTAGTGGAAAGAAAAGTGCCTTCAGTTAGCTGACTCATAATTAAAATCCGATTGATACCTTAGTACTAATTTCAGCACAGCGGATCTTAACCATTCATCAATAACTCTGTTATTCTTTGCACTTTTCAACGCCTGTTAATTTAGTGTTGATGTTTATCAGTCCACTCTGGTGGGCGTATTGGGGGAACCAGGACATTTATGAAGCTCAAGGGAAAAATCAAAAAGCGCTATTTTCTCTTCGCCATCATCATTATTGTGGCAGTAATTGCACTTTGGAGAACGCTCAATGCGCCTTTACCTCAGTATCAAACCTTAATTGTTCGTCCGGGCGATCTGCAGCAAAGCGTTCTGGCTACCGGGAAACTGGATGCGTTGCGTAAAGTAGATGTCGGGGCGCAGGTCAGTGGGCAGTTAAAAACGCTGTCGGTTGCGATCGGTGATAAAGTAAAAAAAGATCAGCTGCTCGGTGTTATCGATCCTGAACAGGCGCAAAACCAGATCAAAGAGGTTGAAGCGACGCTGATGGAATTACGTGCTCAGCGTTTACAGGCTGAAGCTGAGTGGAAACTGGCGCGGGTGACGCTTTCCCGTCAGCAACAGCTGGCAAAAACCCAGGCGGTCTCGCAGCAGGATCTCGATACGGCAGCGACCGAGATGGCGGTGAAACAGGCACAAATCGGTACCATCGACGCGCAGATTAAACGTAATCAGGCTTCTCTCGATACCGCCAAAACCAACCTTGACTACACCCGCATCGTCGCGCCAATGGCTGGCGAAGTAACGCAAATTACCACTCTGCAGGGGCAAACCGTTATTGCCGCCCAACAGGCGCCTAATATTTTGACGCTGGCAGATATGAGCACCATGCTGGTGAAAGCGCAGGTTTCCGAGGCGGATGTGATTCATCTGCATGCCGGGCAAAAGGCCTGGTTTACCGTCCTCGGCGATCCGCAGACGCGCTACGAAGGTACGCTCAAAGATGTTCTTCCGACGCCAGAGAAAGTGAATGATGCGATCTTCTACTATGCTCGCTTCGAAGTTCCTAACCCGAAAGGGATCCTGCGTTTGGATATGACTGCGCAGGTTCATATTCAACTCACGGATATCAAAAATGTTCTGACGATCCCACTGTCGGCGCTGGGCGATCCTATTGGCAATAACCGTTATAACGTCAGGCTGCTGCGTAATGGCGAAACCCGCGAACGTGAAGTGGTTATCGGTGCGCGTAATGACACCGATGTGGAGATCGTGAAAGGGCTGGAAGAGGGGGATGAAGTCATCACCGGCGAGGGCAACGCAGGAGTTGCAAAATGACGGCATTGCTTGAACTAAGCAATATCCGCCGCAGCTACCCGTCCGGCGAAGGGCTGGTCGAGGTGTTGAAGGACGTATCCTTGCGCATTCAGGCCGGGGAAATGGTGGCGATTGTCGGGGCATCGGGATCGGGAAAATCGACGCTGATGAACATTCTTGGCTGTCTGGACAAGCCCACCAGCGGTACGTATCGGGTTGCAGGACGCGATGTCTCCACGCTGGATAGCGATGCGTTAGCGCAACTGCGTCGCGAGCATTTCGGGTTTATCTTCCAGCGTTATCATTTGCTGTCACATTTGACCGCCGCGCAAAACGTTGAGGTGCCTGCGGTCTACGCAGGCACCGAACGTAAGCAGCGTATGGCGCGTGCGCAGGAATTACTCCAGCGACTGGGTCTGGGCGACAGGGTTGATTATCAGCCTTCTCAACTTTCCGGTGGACAGCAGCAGCGAGTCAGTATTGCGCGTGCGCTGATGAACGGGGGGCAGGTGATCCTCGCCGACGAACCTACCGGCGCGCTGGATAGCCATTCTGGCGAAGAGGTGATGGCGATTTTGCATCAGCTGCGCGATCGCGGGCACACGGTGATTATCGTCACGCACGATCCGCAGGTTGCCGCACAGGCCGAACGCGTCATTGAAATTCGTGACGGCGAAATTGTGCGCAATCCACCGTCGCATAAGCCTGCTGTCGGAGCCGATATAACTGAACCACCAGTGAAAACGGCGTCCGGCTGGAGTCAGTTTGTCAGCGGTTTTCGTGAAGCGCTGACCATGGCCTGGCTGGCAATGGCTGCGAATAAAATGCGTACGCTGTTGACCATGCTTGGCATCATCATCGGTATTGCTTCCGTGGTCTCCATAGTGGTAGTAGGCGATGCGGCGAAGCAACTGGTGCTGGCTGATATTCGCGCAATTGGCACTAACACCATCGATATTTATCCTGGCAAAGATTTCGGCGACGACGATCCACAATATCAACAGTCGCTGAAATATGACGATTTAACGGCATTACAGAAACAGCCCTGGGTCAGTTCGGTTACGCCAGCGGTGTCGAAGAACCTGCGGCTCCGTTATGGCAATATTGACGTGGCAGCCAGCGCGAACGGCGTTAGCGGCGACTATTTCAACGTCTATGGCATGACGTTTAGCGAAGGAACGACTTTTAACGCGGAGCAACTGGCAGGGCGCGCTCAGGTGGTTGTGCTTGACAGTAATACCCGGCGCCAGTTGTTCCCCAATAAAGCGAAAGTTGTCGGCGAAGTCGTGCTGGTGGGAAATATGCCGGCCACGGTCATTGGCGTTGCAGAAGAGAAACAGTCGATGTTCGGCAGCAGCAAGATCCTGCGGGTCTGGCTGCCCTACAGCACTATGTCCGGGCGAATTATGGGGCAGTCGTGGCTGAACTCGATCACCGTGCGGGTGAAGGATGGATATGATAGTGCCCAGGCCGAGCAGCAGCTCACCCGGCTGCTGACGTTGCGTCACGGTAAAAAGGATTTCTTCACCTGGAATATGGACGGTGTCTTGAAAACCGCCGAAAAGACCACACGTACATTACAACTCTTCCTGACACTGGTGGCTGTGATTTCACTGGTCGTCGGTGGGATTGGCGTGATGAACATCATGCTGGTTTCGGTGACCGAGCGAACGCGCGAGATTGGCATTCGTATGGCGGTTGGCGCACGTGCCAGCGACGTGCTGCAACAGTTCTTAATTGAGGCGGTGCTGGTGTGTCTGGTTGGCGGCGCGTTGGGCATTAGCTTGTCGATGCTGATCGCCTTTACGCTTCAGCTATTCCTGCCCGGCTGGGAAATCGGTTTCTCACCCGTAGCTTTGTTGACGGCGTTCCTGTGCTCGACCGCGACCGGGATTTTGTTTGGCTGGCTTCCGGCGCGAAATGCCGCGCGGCTGGATCCAGTAGATGCTCTGGCGCGGGAATAATGCCACAGAGATAAAAATGCCAGCCGCAAGGGCTGGCATTTTGACTGCAGGATGTACACAATGAAACAGAAGAGTTATTTATGCGACAGCTTCTGCTTCAATGACAGGCACGATGACACTGGCATGATTGCCTTTTGGCCCCTGGTGGACATCAAACTGGACAGACTGTCCGGCTTTTAGCGTTCTGTAACCATCCATCTGAATGGTGGAGTAATGGGCGAAAATATCTTCGCCGCCGCCTTCGGGGCAGATGAAACCAAACCCTTTGGCGTTGTTGAACCACTTAACAGTACCCGTTTCCATACTTCGACATCCTTCGTAAATCTTATATAAGTAAGATGGAATGAACCGGTGGCGGAGTGGGGGCTGTTCAAAACCTCGCCAACTCTCGAAATTACAATTTAGAGAAATCAGGCGGGGCGTCAAGCGCCAGGCAGCCGGAATAGGGTAAAAATGCATCAAAATTTGAAGCAGTTAACGCTATTGTCGGTTATGTGACAGATGTCGCGAATGGCACTAATAGATGATAGTTATCTAATACTTGAGGTAGATTGATTGTGCGCATAGGCTGCTGGTCAGCGGCAAGATTTTCTGCCGGAAACCGTAACTGAAGATGACAACTGACCATGGGTAAGACGAACGACTGGCTGGATTTCGATCTGCTGGCGGAAGATAAATTGCGTGACGCGCTAAAACCGCCATCTATGTATAAAGTGATATTAATCAATGATGATTACACTCCGATGGAGTTTGTTATTGACGTGTTACAAAAATTCTTTTCTTATGATGTAGAACGTGCAACGCAACTGATGCTTGCAGTTCACTATCAAGGTAAAGCGATTTGCGGCGTATTCACTGCCGAAGTGGCTGAAACCAAAGTTGCGATGGTGAACAAGTATGCGAGGGAGAACGAGCATCCGTTGCTGTGTACGCTGGAAAAAGCCTGAATGCAGGCATAAATATTGGGGGAGGTGCCTATGCTCAATCAAGAACTGGAACTCAGTTTAAACATGGCTTTCGCCAGAGCGCGCGAGCACCGACATGAGTTTATGACCGTCGAGCACTTGTTACTGGCTTTGCTCAGTAACCCGTCGGCCCGCGAAGCGCTGGAAGCGTGTTCTGTGGATCTGGTGGCGCTGCGTCAGGAACTTGAAGCCTTCATTGAACAAACCACACCCGTATTGCCTGCCAGTGAAGAAGAGCGCGACACGCAGCCAACGTTGAGTTTTCAGCGCGTGTTGCAACGTGCGGTCTTCCATGTTCAGTCCTCCGGGCGCAATGAAGTTACTGGCGCGAATGTGCTGGTCGCCATCTTCAGCGAGCAGGAATCTCAGGCGGCTTATCTGCTGCGTAAGCATGAAGTGAGTCGCCTTGATGTGGTGAATTTTATTTCTCATGGCACGCGCAAAGACGAACCAAGTCAGTCTTCTGACTCTGGTAATCAGCCGAATAATGAAGAGCAAGCTGGCGGGGAGGACCGTATGGAGAACTTCACGACTAACCTTAACCAGCTTGCCCGTGTGGGCGGAATTGATCCGCTCATTGGCCGGGACAAAGAGCTGGAGCGCGCCATTCAGGTCCTGTGCCGTCGTAGAAAAAACAACCCGTTGCTGGTGGGAGAGTCTGGTGTCGGTAAAACCGCCATTGCCGAAGGTCTCGCCTGGCGTATCGTCCAGGGAGATGTGCCAGAAGTCATGGCTGATTGCACCCTTTACTCTCTGGATATCGGTTCGCTGCTGGCAGGCACCAAATACCGCGGCGATTTTGAAAAACGCTTTAAGGCGCTGTTAAAACAGCTGGAACAGGATACTAACAGCATTCTGTTTATTGATGAGATCCACACCATCATTGGTGCGGGGGCGGCATCGGGCGGCCAGGTGGATGCGGCTAACCTGATCAAACCGTTGCTCTCCAGCGGCAAAATCCGCGTGATAGGCTCAACCACCTATCAGGAGTTCAGCAATATCTTTGAAAAGGACCGTGCGTTAGCGCGTCGTTTCCAGAAAATCGATATCACTGAGCCGTCGGTAGAAGAGACCGTGCAGATCATCAACGGCCTGAAACCGAAATACGAAGCACACCATGACGTTCGTTACACTGCCAAAGCGGTGCGTGCAGCGGTCGAACTGGCGGTGAAATATATTAACGATCGTCATCTGCCGGATAAAGCAATTGACGTAATTGACGAAGCGGGCGCGCGGGCGCGTTTAGTGCCGGTTAGCAAACGCAAGAAAACCGTCAACGTAGCGGATATCGAGTCCGTGGTGGCCCGCATTGCGCGGATCCCGGAGAAGAGCGTTTCGCAAAGCGATCGTGATACGCTGAAAACTTTGGGCAACCGCCTGAAAATGCTGGTATTCGGACAAGACAAAGCCATTGAGGCACTGACGGAAGCGATCAAAATGAGCCGTGCCGGTCTGGGACACGAGCATAAACCGGTCGGGTCGTTCCTGTTTGCTGGGCCGACTGGCGTCGGTAAGACCGAGGTCACGGTACAACTGTCCAAAGCACTCGGCATTGAGCTGCTGCGTTTTGATATGTCCGAGTATATGGAGCGCCATACCGTCAGCCGCCTGATTGGTGCGCCTCCGGGCTATGTCGGTTTCGATCAGGGCGGTTTGCTGACAGATGCAGTTATTAAGCATCCGCATGCGGTACTGCTGCTGGATGAGATTGAAAAAGCACACCCGGACGTCTTTAACCTGCTGCTGCAGGTGATGGATAACGGTACGCTGACCGACAATAACGGGCGTAAAGCGGATTTCCGCAACGTGGTGCTGGTCATGACCACTAACGCAGGCGTGCGTGAAACCGAGCGTAAATCGATTGGGCTGATTCATCAGGACAACAGTACTGATGCGATGGGCGAAATCAAAAAAGTGTTTACGCCGGAGTTCCGTAACCGTCTCGATAACATTATCTGGTTCGATCATCTCTCAACTGAGGTGATTCATCAGGTTGTTGACAAGTTTATCGTCGAGCTTCAGGTTCAGCTGGATCAGAAAGGTGTCTCTCTGGAAGTGAGTCAGGAAGCCCGAGACTGGCTGGCTGAGAAGGGCTATGACCGCGCAATGGGCGCACGTCCGATGACGCGTGTGGTCCAGGATAACCTGAAAAAACCACTGGCTAACGAATTGCTGTTCGGTTCGCTGGTTGATGGCGGTCAGGTAACCGTTGCGCTGGATAAAGAGAAAAATGAGCTGACCTATGGCTTCCAGAGTGCACAAAAGCACAAGCCCGAAGCAGCACATTAATTTCTAATCACCGATGAGCCGGGCGTAATGCCCGGTTTTTTTTCGCCTGAAAGTAGTGATTTGAATTGGGGATACTCGGAGAATTTAAACGGCAGGCAAAAAATAAGCCTGCGTAAGGGAGATTACGCAGGCTAAGGAGGTGGTTCCTGGTACAGCTAGCATTTATGGGTTATGTTTTTCAGCGGAGGAGATAATACCCTTAATGAACGAAACGGTATGTGATCGATTTCTAAGAATCTTCCGTACGCTGAAAAATAACCGTAATTAACTACTTAGCATGCGGGTTGCGTGTGGACTCACCAGCAAAATTACGCATCAACAATGCATAATTCAGATCGATATCCTCCGGTACCGGCATCCAGACGGTGTAGCCGTCACCCGGTGCAACCGGCATTGCTTCGCCTTTCGCGTTTTCCATCTGCTCGAGAGTAAAGTTGATGTTGCCTTGTGGGGTCATCAGCTCCAGGCTGTCGCCGACGGTGAATTTGTTTTTCACCAGTACTGCCGCCAGTTCACCTTTACGTTCACCAGTGAATTCACCGACAAACTGCTGGCGCTCGGAAACAGAGAAGCCGTATTCATAGTTCTGATAGTCGTCATGCGTATGGCGGCGCAGGAAGCCTTCGGTGTAACCACGATGTGCCAGACCCTCCAGCGTTTCCAGCAGTTGCGGGTCGAACGGTTTACCGGCTGCGGCATCATCAATCGCTTTGCGATATACCTGTGCGGTGCGCGCGCAGTAGTAATAGGACTTGGTGCGACCTTCAATTTTCAGCGAATGCACGCCCATTTGAGTCAGTCGTTCAACGTGGGCAATAGCTCGCAAATCCTTCGAGTTCATGATGTAAGTACCGTGTTCGTCTTCAAACGCGGTCATATACTCACCCGGACGCTGGGCTTCTTCGATCATAAATACTTTGTCTGTCGGCGCGCCAATCCCCAGCGTCGGCTCAACGTTTTGTACCGGGATAGGCTCGTATTTATGCACGATATTGCCCACCACGTCTTCTTTGCCTTCCTGCACGTTGTATTCCCAGCGGCAGGCATTGGTACAGGTGCCTTGGTTCGGGTCACGCTTATTGATGTAGCCAGAGAGCAGGCAACGGCCGGAGTAGGCCATGCACAGCGCACCGTGCACGAAGATCTCAAGCTCCATATCCGGCACCTGGGTGCGGATCTCTTCAATTTCTTCCAGCGATAGCTCGCGGGAGAGGATCACGCGGGTCAGCCCCATCTGTTTCCAGAACTTCACCGTTGCCCAGTTTACGGCGTTAGCCTGTACTGAAAGGTGAATGTCCATCTCCGGGAAGTTTTCGCGCACCAGCATGATAAGCCCCGGGTCTGACATGATCAGGGCATCCGGCCCCATTTCCACCACCGGTTTCAGATCACGAATGAAGGTTTTCAGCTTGGCGTTGTGAGGGGCAATGTTCACCACCACGTAGAATTTTTTACCCAGTTCATGGGCTTCATTAATGCCGAGCTGCAGGTTTTCGTGGTTGAATTCGTTGTTGCGTACGCGCAATGAATAACGCGGTTGGCCCGCATACACGGCGTCTGCGCCATAGGCGAAAGCGTAACGCATGTTTTTCAGCGTTCCCGCCGGGGAAAGGAGTTCCGGTTTAAACATAATTTTCTCGTTCTGATGACAGGTCAGACTCGCCACACTCGGTGAGGCGGTTAGGGGAGTGCCCCCATATTAAGGGCGGGCATTGTAGCGCTGAGGGGCGGGCAGGTAAAGTCATTGTACCTGGTGGTCGCTCCGTCTTATCTGACATCGGTTGGGCTATCTCTGATTACACAATTCGGCACGCATCGGCTTCCCAACGATACCCTACGCCATAGACCGCGCGGATAAATGACTGCTCCGCATCCAGCGACTCCAGCTTGCGTCGCAAGTTCTTAATATGGCTGTCGATAGTGCGATCGGTAACCACGCGGTAATCGTCGTAGAGATGATTGAGTAACTGTTCGCGGGAGAAGACTTTTCCCGGTTCATGTGACAGCGTTTTGAGTAAGCGGAATTCGGCGGGCGTTAAGTCGAGCATTTTCCCACGCCAGGACGCCTGAAAACGACCTTCATCGACAATCAGCGGGCTGGCTGCATCCATTTGTTGCAGTTCGCGCTGCGGTTTGCAACGGCGCAGAATCGTCTTCACGCGAGCGACAACTTCGCGCGGGCTGTAAGGTTTGCAAATGTAGTCATCTGCACCGATCTCCAGCCCCAACAGGCGATCTATTTCTTCAATTTTGGCGGTTACCATCATGATGGGGATTTCCGAGAAACGACGAATCTCCCGACACAGAGTCAGACCGTCGGTACCGGGCAGCATCAGATCTAACAAGATCATATCGGGCGGTGTCTGCCGCACAAAAGGCAGAACCAAATCACCGTGGCTGATAAGCGTAGGGGCGTAGCCTGCCGCTCGCAGGTAGTCGATAAGTAGTTGCCCCAGCTTGGGCTCGTCTTCCACGATCAGAATACGCGGCGTGTTTTCATCAATGGGTAACTCAGTCATACATCTCTCTGTAAATCGCGTTCCAGCGGAAACTCTACTGTAATGCTAACCCCGCCAAAAGGCGAATGGGCGGCGCGGATCAGACCATTATGCGCCTGTACGATATTGACGCAAATCGCCAGCCCCAGTCCGGAACCTCCGCTGGCGCGGTTACGCGAGCCTTCGGTGCGATAAAATCGCTCGAACAGCCTCTGCAACTGGTCGTCACTGACGCCAGGAGCGGAATCAGCGAAGGTTAATAAAACCATACGCTCACGTTGTTCGGCGCTGATGTGCAGTCCACCGCCGCTGTCGGTGTAGCGCAGGCTGTTTTCCAGCAGATTGTTGAACAACTGCATCAAACGATCTCTGTCACCGAAAACCGCCATACTGTCCGGGAGCGAAAGCTGTATCGTCAGTCCACGGCTGGCAAAGCGTTCACGAAATGCGCCGCTTGCCACTTCCAGTAACGGGATAAGATCCAGCGATGTTTTCTGATAGGCCAGAGCGCCCTCATCTGACATGGAGAGCTGATGAAGATCGTTAACCAGCTTGGTGAGTGTACCGACTTCAGCCTGTAAAGAGGCCACCGACTCGGGCGTAAACTGGCGTACGCCATCCTGAATAGCCTCCAGTTCACCGCGCAATACTGCCAACGGCGTGCGCAGTTCGTGAGAAATATCGGCCATAAAATCACGGCGCATCTGCTGGTTTTTTTCCAGCGTACTGGCGAGCTGGTTAAAGTCCAGCGCCAGTTTACCTAGCTCATCCGTACTGGTCGGCGCAACGCGAGTGGTGAAATCGCCAGCCGCCAGTTTGTGTGTGCCTTCCACCAGCCGTTTGACCGGTGCCAGCAGGCTGCGCGCCAGCGTAAACGTTGCCAGCGCCGCCAGGATCGTGGAGAGCGCGACGATAAGCCAACTGGAACGTCTTTGCTGCTTGTCGAAATTGATATCCGTATTACGCGTTAAGCGCTCCACGGGTGAGGCAATCACGGCACCCACTTCGCTACCGTTAACGCGGATGGGATGGCGCATACCGTCACGGGGGACCGGGGCCCGCGGGCCGACCAGCACGCGGGCATTTTGATCGACAACCCAAAACTGCGTACGCCAGCCGTGTGGCGGCATGGCTGGACCCGGTTTATCATCGTCATTGTCGTGTTCAAAAGAACGCAGGATCTGAAAAACAAACCGATCGTTATTGCGCAAGAATCGCCAGTTGCCATGTTGCTCATACTGTTCGCCGAGCGCATCGCTGAGCATTTGCAGCCGCTGTTCGTTACCGTTCTTAATATAATCGATAAAACCGCGTTCGAAGCTTATGCGTACGGCCCAGTGCATGCTGATCAGCAACACAATGCAGGTGGCGAAAATCGCCAGAAACAGTTTGCCGGTGATACCGGGCCGCCAGAACTTCATCAGGTGCTCCTTTTGCGCCGTGAAATCACCGCGTTGGTTTGCGTGTCATTCGGCACGCGGGAAAAAATGATAGCGGGCAGCGCAATAATGAGTGCAATGCACAGCCAGGTATACATAAAGACGTTATGCGTACTATTGCTGTCAACGGTGATATGTTGTTGGCCAAACATGCCTAACAGCAGACCCGCGATAGTTACCCCGATACTCATCGACAGCTGCATGATCATCGACAGCAGGCTGTTGCCGCTGCTGGCGAGATCGTCAGGCAGATCTTTTAGCGTCAGGGTGTTCATGGATGAAAAGCGCGTTGAGTTGACCATTCCCTGTAAGAACAGCACGAAGGGCAGGGCGTAATACCAGCCGAGTAGCGCGGTGGTCATCAACAGCACACAGACCAGCGACAGGCCAAGCGTAGTAGCGACCAGTACGCGACGGTAGCCAAACCGGTTAACGACCTGCACCACAATGCGCT
This sequence comes from Citrobacter sp. VF227, assembly GCF_052950715.1. Taxonomy (NCBI): domain Bacteria; kingdom Pseudomonadati; phylum Pseudomonadota; class Gammaproteobacteria; order Enterobacterales; family Enterobacteriaceae; genus Citrobacter; species Citrobacter sp. VF227. The sequence goes on along the minus strand of NZ_JBRFVF010000001.1, from coordinate 1,037,603 downwards.
TCATGCCCATACTGCCCAGCACCATCGGGATCATCATTAACCCGGCATGAAACGGTGAAAAACCGAGGCCAATCTGTAAAAACACCGGCGTCATAAACGGCAGCATACCGCTGCCGATGCGTCCGGCAAAACTACCAAACAGACCTAGTGAGAAGGTCGATGTGCGAAACAGATTTAAGCTGAATAGCGCGCGGGGATTTCGATGAGCGTGTTTCAGATACAGCGTAATTGCCAACACCCCACAGATAACCAGCGCCGCCAGCGTGATACCGGAGAGGCCGGTTCCTTTGCTACCATCGAGCGCCAGCGTCAGAACTGCCATACCGACCGCCAGCATCGCGAATCCGGAGAGGTCGAAGCGTCGGGTTTGCATGGTGTAGTTGGGCATCAGCATCAACGTTGCTATCGCGCCGACAATACCTACCGGAATGTTAATCAAAAATATCCAGTGCCAGGAGGCGTACTCAACCAGAATACCGCCTAATGCCGGTCCCAGTAATGGACCAATCTGACCGGGCAGTGTGACAAACGTCATTGCCGCCATATATTGCTCGCGCGGGACGATTTTCATCACCGTTAGCCTGCCGACCGGCACCATCATCGCACCGCCAACGCCTTGTAAGACGCGTGCCATCACCAGCTCGTTGAGCGTGCTCGACCAGGCGCAAAACAGCGAACCAAGTGTAAACAGAATGATGGCGCTGAAGAAGATATTACGCACGCCGACTTTGTCTGCCAGCCATCCGCTGGCGGGCAGCATGACGGCAACGGTTAATACATATGACACAATGACCATATGCATATGTAACGGGCTTTCCCCGAGGCTTGCCGCCATCGAGGGAAGCGCGGTATTAACGATGGTGGTATCCAGCGATTGCATAAAAAAGCCGAATGCCACAATCCAAAGCTGCCAGCGGGTGCTGTCGGGAAGTTCTGTCATAACTCTGCTACCGGTTTGCTGTTTTTACGCGAAAAACGCAGACGCAGACGGTCGAAAAAGAGATACACCACGGGCGTGGTATACAGCGTCAGGAGTTGGCTCACGACCAGGCCGCCGACTATGGTTATCCCCAACGGCTGGCGCAGTTCAGAGCCATCTCCTGCGGATAACACCAGCGGCAGCGCGCCAAACAACGCTGCCAGCGTGGTCATCATGATTGGGCGAAAGCGCAACAGGCAGGCCTGGAAAATGGCTTCCTCCGGCTGCAGCTTGCCGTTTCTCTGTGCTTCCAGCGCAAAATCGACCATCATGATGGCGTTTTTCTTCACAATGCCAATTAATAGCATGATCCCTATCAGGGCGATTAGGCTGAACGGGGCATTGAACAGCTCCAGCGCCAGCAAAGCCCCAACGCCAGCGGAAGGTAGCGTGGAGAGAATGGTCAGAGGGTGAACATAGCTTTCATACAACATGCCCAGCACGATGTAGACCGTGGCGATAGCGGCGATAATCAGGATCACCTGTGACTTCATGGTGTCCTGAAATACTTGTGCTGTACCGGCAAAGCTGCCGCGCACCGTGGAGGGAACGCCGAGTTGGGTCATTGTTCTGTTGATGGCCTCTGTCGCCTCAGATAAAGAAGAGCCTGTCGGCAGGTTAAACGACACGGTTGAGGCGGCAGATAAGCCCTGATGGTTAACCGACAGCGGGGCATTCGCCGGTTGCCATTTGGCAAAGTACGATAACGGGATCGCCTTACCGTCATTGTTGATGACGAACATTTTGTCCAGCGCGCTAATGTCCTGGGTGTAACGTCGATCGACCTCCATCACCACTTTGTACTGGTTCATCGGCTGATAAATAGTCGAAATTTGCCGTTGGCCAAACGCGTTGTTCAACAGGCTGTTAGCGGCTGCGACGTCGATCCCCAGACGCGACATGGTGTCACGATCGTAGGAAAGGTTCATCTCCGCACCATTATCCTGCTGATCGGAATTGACGTCCGCCAGTTGGGGCAGGGCGGCAAGCGCCTTACGGATTTTCGGTTCCCACTCACGAAGCGCTGCGAGATCGTCGGACAGCAATGTGTATTGATAGCTGGCGTTGGCCTGGCGTCCACCGACGCGAATATCCTGGACTGCCATCAAAAACAGATTCGCGCCCGGCTCTTTTGCCAACTTCACTCGTAGGCGGTCGATCACCTGCTGAGCGGTTTCGCGGCGTTCATCGCGCGGCTTGAGGGTAATAAACATCATCCCACTGTTAACCCGGGAACCTCCTATAAAACCAGTGACGTTATTTACTGCCGGGTCGTCGCGGATGATCTTCATAAAGTCCTGCAGTTTGCCGCGCATAGCCTGGAAAGAGATGCTCTGGTCGGCCTGGATCCCTCCCATCAATACGCCCGTATCCTGCTCCGGGAAGAAGGTTTTGGGAATGGAAATATAAAGCCAGATATTCAGCGCAATAGTGCCGAGCAACACCACACCCACCATTCGCGTGTGGCGCAACACCCATTTAAGCGAAGTGCCGTAACTCTGCTGCAGTGCTACCAACACACGACCAAATCCCCGTTTACGCGACTGTTCACGTGGGGCGCTGGATTTGAGCATCCAGCCGCACATCATTGGCGTTAATGTGAGTGACACCAGCAGCGAGATACCGATGGCAACCGACAGCGTGACGGCAAATTCGCGCAGCAGGCGCCCAGGCAATCCCTCCATTAACAGCAGTGGCAGGAATACCGCCACCAGCGACAGGCTCATAGAGAGCACGGTGAATCCCACTTCGCGCGTGCCCTGTAATGCCGCCTGCAGTGGCTTCATGCCCGCTTCCAGATGGCGAGCAATATTTTCCAGTACCACGATGGCGTCATCCACGACAAATCCCGTCGCAATGGTCAGCGCCATCAACGACAGGTTATTCAGGCTGAATCCGCACAGATACATGGCGGCAAAGGTACCAATCAGCGAGACCGGAACCGCTACTGCGGGGATCAGGGTCGCGCGCCCGGAACGCAGGAAAACAAAGACCACCAGGATAACCAGTGCTACAGAGATAATCAGCGTCTGTTCGACTTCCTCCAGTGAGGCGCGAATAGTCGGCGAACGGTCCTGGGCAATTTGCAGGTCGATGGCGGCCGGGACTAGTGTTTGTAACTCCGGTAATTTGGCGCGAATGCTGTCTACCGTCTGAATAATATTGGCTTCCGGCAGTTTGCGGATCATCAGCAGGATGGCGGGTTTGGCGTTGGTCATCCCCGCGTTACGAACGTCCTGTACCGAGTCGGTTACAGACGCAACGTCACCAAGCCGCACCGCCGCGCCGTTGTTATAGTGGATGATAATCGGTTGGTATTCGGCGGCGGTTTTCAGCTCATCGTTAGTTTGTACCTGCCAGCGATGGGTATCATTCTCGATTGCTCCCTGCGGCTTACGCACGTTGGCGTTGTCGATCGCGCTACGCACGTCGTCCAGTGACACCCCCTGGTTAAACAGCGCTTGCGGGTTGAGTCCGACCCGTACGGCAGGCAGAGAACTCCCGCCGACGTCCACGTCACCCACTCCGTCGATTTGCGCGATGGTTTGTGCCAGTTGGGTCGATGCGAAATCGTACAGTTCACCCTGCGAGTAAGTGTCTGACGTGAGCGTCAGGATCATTATTGGCGCATCGGAAGGGTTGGCTTTGCGGTACGTTGGTCGGCTTGGCATCCCGCTGGGTAACAGGCTTTGCGCCGCGTTAATCGCGGCCTGAACGTCCCGCGCTGCACCATTGATGTCACGGTCGAATTTGAATTCGAGAATAATGCGCGTACTGCCAAGCGAACTGCTTGAGGTCATTTCGTTCACACCCGCGATGCGCCCCAGCGAGCGCTCCAGCGGGGTCGCGACCGAGGAGGCCATTGTTTCAGGGGAGGCACCGGGTAATGATGCGCTGACCATTATCACCGGAAAATCCACCTGCGGCAGCGGAGCGACCGGCAGCAGTCGAAAACCCAGAATACCGCACAGGGTGATAGCCACCGAAATGAGAATGGTCGCCACCGGACGATGAATGAAAAGCGCGAAAAATTTCATTTACGCTTCCTCTTCCTGGCGCGGGAAGCGGTTTTTCACGTACAGCGACAGGCGGTCAAACAGCAGGTAAATCACCGGCGTAGTAAACAGAGTTAACACCTGACTTACCAGCAGCCCGCCAACCATGCCAATCCCTAATGGGCGGCGTAACTCTGCGCCCACACCGGTACTTAACATCAGCGGCAACGCGCCGAGCAGCGCTGCCAGCGTCGTCATCAGGATTGGACGAAAACGCAGTAAACACGCCTGGAAAATGGCATCGCGCGGCGCCATACCCTGTTCGCGCTCCGCAGCAAGGGCAAAGTCGATCATCATGATGGCGTTTTTCTTGACGATACCGATCAACAAAATAATGCCGATGATCGCGATGACGTCCAGTTCGCTGCCTGCAATCATTAACGCCAGCAGTGCTCCGACACCCGCTGTAGGCAGCGTGGAGAGAATGGTAATCGGGTGAATAAAGCTCTCGTACAACACGCCGAGCACGATATACATCGCCACAACCGCGGCCACAATCAACCAGATAGTGTTGCCCAACGCGGCCTGGAAGGCGAGGGTACTGCCCTGGAACTGGGTGGTAATATTCGCGGGCAGGTTAAGCGTTTTTTCGGCATCCAGAATTGCCTGTACCGCATCGCCCAGCGAATGATCTTCCGGCACGTTGAATGAGATGGTGGTGACCGGGAACTGATCGAGGTGGTTAATCGACAGAGGGGCGAAACGCTGTTCAATGCTGGCGATCGCGCTGAGCGGTACCATGCCGCCGTCACTACTGGTCAGACGGATAGTGTCCAGCGCGGCAATGCCTGGCGTATTATTGGTGTCATGTTCTAACACGACGCGATACTGGTTGGCCTGGGTGTAGATGGTTGAAATCAGTCGCTGGCCGAAGGCGTTATACAGGGCATTATCGACATCCGCCATGCTAATGCCTAAACGGCTGGCGCTGTCGCGATTGACATTCACATACGCCACCAGTCCTTTATCCTGCCAGTCGCTGCTGACGTCGGACAGTTGCGGTAGCTGCTGTAGTTTTGCTAACAGTTGTGGAACCCAGGTGCTGAGGGCATCCAGGGAAGTTGCTTGCAGCGTAAACTGATATTGCGTCCGGCTAACCTGAGTATCAATCGTCAGGTCTTGGGTCGGCTGAAGGTAGAGGTCAACGCCGGGGACTCTGTCAACCGCGTCCTGTAACCGGGCGATCACTTTCTGTACGCGATCGTCACGTTCATCCAGCGGTTTAAGGTTGATTTGCAAACGCGCGCTGTTTAATGCCGGATTCGTACCATCCACGCCAACAAACGCGGTCAGGCTCTCTACCGCCGGATCTTTAAGGATGACATCTGAAACCTGTTGCTGGCGCTGGGCCATGCTGGCAAACGAACTGGACTGCGGTGCCTGTAGCGTACCCTGGATAATACCGTTGTCCTGGATCGGGAAGAAACCTTTTGGGATGAAAACCCATAGCATGACGCTCAGTGCCAGCGTGCCGAGTGCCACGCTCAGCGTCAGCCAAGGGTGGTTTAGTACTTTTGCCAGCCAGTGACCGTACCCGGCAATGACGCGATCGAACATGCGCTCCGAGGCTCGGGAGAAGCGGTTTTGCTTGCGCAACGAGGCTTGACTAAGCATACGCGCGCACATCATCGGCGTGAGGGTAAGTGAGACGACGGCGGAAATCAGAATTGCCACGGCCAGCGTAACGGCAAATTCACGGAATAATCGGCCAACGATATCACCCATAAACAACAGTGGAATCAGGACGGCGATCAGCGAAAATGTTAGCGAGATGATGGTAAAACCAATCTCGCCTGCACCTTTCAGGGCGGCAGTCAGCGGTTTCTCGCCTTTTTCAAGGTAGCGTGAAATATTCTCAATAACCACGATAGCGTCATCCACCACAAAGCCCGTTGCGATGGTGAGCGCCATTAAAGTCAGGTTGTTGATGGAGAAATCAAGAAATACCATCACCGCGAAAGTGCCGACTAGCGATAGCGGTACGGCGACGGCGGGAATAATCGTCGCCGGAATATTGCGCAGAAACAGGTAGATAATCATCACCACCAGTGCTATTGCCAGCATCAGCTCAAACTGGGTGTCTGCAACAGAGGCACGAATATTGGTTGTACGATCTGAAAGCACGCTGACATTGACTGATTTGGGCAGACTTTCGGTGAGCTGCGGCAACATTTGACGGATACTGTCTGCCGTGGAGATGATGTTCGCCCCAGGTTGGCGCTGCACATTCATCACAATCGCTTGTTGCTTATTGGCCCACGCGCCCAGCCAGCTATTTTCTGCCCCTTGTTCGACGGTAGCGACATCGCCCAGGCGCACCGGCGCGCCGTTTTTATAGGCCACAATCAGTTGACGATATTCGTCCGCGGACTGCATCTGGTCATTGGCTGAAAGCGTGACGGCACGCGTTGGGCCATCAAGACTCCCTTTCGCTGAATTAACGTTGGCTCCGGTGATGGCCGTACGGATAGTTTCGCTGGTCAGACCGAGGGCGGCAATGGCCTGAGCGTTAAGCTTCACGCGGACCGCCGGACGTTGTCCACCGGAAAGGGTTACCAGACCAACGCCGGAAACCTGAGAGATTTTCTGCGCGACGCGGGTTTCGACCATATCTTCCACCTGCGTCATCGGCATGGCGCTGGAAGTGACCGCCAGCGTCATGATTGGTGGATCTGCCGGGTTTACCTTGCTGTAAACCGGTGGGTTGGGCAGGTCGTTTGGCAGTAAATTAGTGGCGGCGTTAATCGCAGCCTGAACTTCCTGCTCGGCAACATCTAACGGGAGCGTCAGTTGAAACTGCAACGTGACGACCGATGCGCCGCCGGAGCTTTGCGAGGACATCTGCTTCAAGCCAGACATCTGTCCGAACTGACGTTCAAGCGGTGCGGTGACCGCCGAGGTCATGACGTCCGGGCTGGCGCCGGGGTAGAGCGTAACGACCTGAATTGTTGGGTAATCAACTTCCGGCAAGGCGGCGATCGGCAGGAAGCGATAACCGATAATACCGGCCAGTAAAATCGCGACCATCAGCAACGTGGTGGCGACGGGGCGCAGAATGAACAGGCGCGATGGTCCGCCTGTATTGTCCGGAGGTAACGCCTGCATCAGGAATCGGCTCCTTTTTTGCCGTATCCGCGTGGCGCAGTTTTCTCGTCCGTCGCTAAGGCGTCATGCGCCTCAACGACTTCGACTTTTGCGCCTTCCGTCAGGCGGTCAATACCGTCAGTTACGACCCGATCGCCTGCGGACAACCCCGCGGCGATTACCACTTTTTGGCTATCCTGAATACCCGGTTTAACCAGATGTTTGCTCACTTTATTATCGCTGTTCAGCACCCAGACAAAGTGGCCTTCGTTGCCCATCTGCAGGGCGGCTGTTGGGATCACCACGGCATTTTGCTGCGTGTCGACCAGCATGCGGGCGTTGACGAACTGGTTAGGGAATAACGCATCATCCTGATTGTTAAAACGGGCTTTAACTTTGATGGTTCCTGTAGTGGCATCAATCTGATTGTCGAGACTGAGCAGGACGCCTTCACTCAGTTTTTGTGAATTGGTTCGGTCCCAGGCTTCGACTTTGAGCGGCTCCCCCGATTTTTGTGCCCGCAACACGGTGGCGATGTCGTTTTCAGGCAAGGTGAATATCAGGTCGATGGGATGCGTTTGCGTAATGACGACAATCCCGGTGGTATCGCCGCTGGATATTTGGTTACCCACATCGACCTGTTTCAGACCGACGCGACCATCGACAGGGGCGGTTATCCGGCTCCAGTCGAGCTGCAGTTGGGCGCTGGCGACGCTGGCCTCATCCGCTTTAATCGTCCCTAACGTCTCATTGACCAGCGCCTGCTGGGCGTCCAGCTCCTGGCGGGAGACCAGATTGGTTTTAACCAACTGTTGATAGCGGGCAAGATCGCGACGGGCATTCGCCAGCGTGGCTTTATCTTTTGCCAGTTGCCCCTGCGCCTGAGCCAGAGCGACTTTGAACTGACTGGGGTCTATCTCAGCCAGCAGATCGCCAGCTTTTACCTGCTGCCCTTCTTCGAAATGTAAGGCGATGAGCTGTCCGTCCACCCGGCTACGTACCGTGGCGGTATTGGCGGCAGTAATGGTTCCCAGCCCTGTCAGGTAACGCGGAACGGCTTCCTCGGTGGCGGTGGCAGCCTGAACGGGAGCTAACGGTCCGGAACGCATTCCACGCCGTCCTGACCCTGGCGTTTGCTGCGCTGGTTTGGTCGCGCCCGGTGCGGTTTCCTGGGAAGCGCTGCGGCTTTGCCAGAACCAGATTGCGGCGATGGAAGCCACGACGATCGCGATTGCTATCACCCAGCGGGATTTATTACTGCCTTTCATTCTTATGAGTTTCTCATCCTGAAACGATTCGCGGAATGATACTAGTTTAGCCAGTGAACAAGGGTGAAAGATGGAGGAATTATGAAACACTGTCTGGATTCGTCTGAATGCCGATGCGGCTTTGCGAGGCGTTACGCAACAATCTGCGGCGAAAATAGCGAATGCGTCATTGTGCGTTAGAGTGCAGCCAAGGCAAAAGGAGGTAAGCCAGAGATTTCAGCGGGACGCTGTAACGGGAAAGCCCCTCCCGAGGAAGGGACCAAAAGAAGGAAAGGGTTATGATGAAGCAGGTCATCATACTGGTGATACTCTTCGTCATTAGCTTCGCGGCTTACTAAGACACCAGGGGGAGGGGAAACCCTCCCTAACCCTCACTCCTGAAAATAAGACACAGTAACGATGACGTCAATACGCGTACCTTTAAGCCTGCGAGCCGCTTAGCGGAAAACAACGTCAGCCCAGCGGGCCAGTCCGGCGGTGACGGAGCCGAAATCATCGCCGCCCGCGATAGGGATCCCAGGAAGCTGCTCGGTGAGAGCCTTTTTGATCAACGGCGAACGCGCGCTACCGCCGGTCAGGTAAATCACGTCCGGTTTTTCCTGTGCGTTTTCCAGCGCCAGTTGCACCTGCTCCAGAATACGCGCCAGGGGTTGATTAAGTGCAGTTTCCAGACCGTGCTGACTGATATCGGTTGCCAGCGTGTCGCTGATAAACGGGATCGCCGCTGTAACGATAGTCTGGTCGGAAAGCGCAATTTTGCTCTCTTCTGCGCTGCGCACCAGGCGGTAACTCAGACGCTCGCGCCAGACTTTAAGCAACAGTGCGACTTTATCGGCTTCTCTCGCGTCGCGGACAAGATCGTTGAGCAAGCGACCGTTGGCGCTACTGTAGAAATCACTTTGCGCGGGAACATCGTTGATCGCGACCGCATTCCACCAGGGAAGAATAGGTAAGGCGATACCTTTTTCCGTTTCTCCCCCCATGCCGAGCAGCGGCATCAGGTGTTTAAACGCCAACGCGATGTCCAGATCGTTCCCGCCTACGCGACAGCCACTGTGTCCCAGCAGGCTATTTTCGCGATCGGCGCGCTGATGCCATTGCGGTCCCATCAGCAGCAGTGAACAGTCGGTCGTACCCCCGCCAATATCCACCACTAACACACGTTTTTCTTCCAGTAGCGTGGCTTCGAAATCCAGCCCAGCCGCGACCGGCTCGTACTGGAAGACGACATCCTGAAAACCGGCGCGTTTGGCCGCACGTTCAAGAATTCCTTGCGCCTGGGCGTTGGCATCATCGCCACCTAACCCCTGGAAGTTGATGGGGCGACCAATAACGGCCTGGGTGATCGCTTCCGGCAACTGATTTTGCGCCTGGTTGCGTATGTGCAGCATCATCGCGCAGACCAGATCCTCAAACAGCGCAACCTGCTGCGGCTTCAGACCGTTGGCACCCAAAAATGATTTTGGTGATTTAACAAAGTACACCTCTTCCGGGTCTGCAATATACTGACCCAGCGACGACAGACCGAACTGCACGCTGTTGACGTTAACGTCGATGTCTTCTTCGCGGTTAAAGCGCATTGCCCGGCGAAGCAGCGCCTGCGTTTCATCGTCCGTTGTTGGGACGTCGTGATGACGATACAACCACTCGCTGACTGCTTCACGCGTTGGCGCGCACAGCATTGAAGGCAGCAGCGTGCTGTTATTTTCCATTTTGAGCAGGTGTGGCTGCCCGTCACGCATAACGGCCACTGAACAGTTTGCCGTACCGTAGTCAAAACCAATAAACACCGTAAAAATCCCCATGCCAGTGAAGAAGGGGCGTGACTTTAACGAAATGTTGACGCCCCGACAACTGGAATATGAAAGCAAGGCGTATCGGTTGAATACCGTTTATGCTGTAGGTTTGCGTAAAAAGGAAAACTGAATGTTCACGCTGAGCTGGCAACCGCCTTATGACTGGCCCTGGATGCTGGGGTTTCTTGCCGCCCGTGCGGTTGAAGGTGTCGAAACTGTAGGTGAACTGAGTTATGTCAGAAGCCTCTCCGTTGAAGGACATTGTGGTCTGGTACGCGTCGTCGCGGATCTGCAGGCCAACGCGCTACAGGTGACGTTGAGCCAGGGATTACAGCCGGTCTCCTCCGTGTGCCTGGAAAAAATAACGCGCCTGTTCGATCTGAACTGCTGTCCACAACAAATCACCAGCGCGCTAGGAAGTCTCGGTGCGGCGCGTCCGGGACTGCGTCTGCCGGGATGTGTCGATGTTTTTGAGCAAGGCGTACGGGCGATTTTAGGGCAGTTAGTCAGCGTGGCGATGGCGGCAAAACTGACGGCGAAAGTCGCGCTTGCTTATGGGGATATGCTGGAGGATGCTCCCGGGTACGTTTGTTTTCCTACGCCTGAAGCGTTAGCTAAAGCCGAACCATTGCATCTTAAAGCGTTAGGTATGCCACTCAAACGCGCTGAAGCGTTGATTTACCTGGCTCGCGCAACGCTTGAAGGAACGCTGCTGACAGCCGCGCCTGACGATATTGAGCAAGGCGTTAAGCAACTACAAACGTTTCCCGGGATAGGGCGCTGGACCGCCAATTATTTCGCGCTGCGTGGTTGGCAGGCGAAGGATGTATTTCTGCCGGATGATTATCTGATTAAACAGCGATTTCCTGGTATGACGCCAGCCCAGATCCGACGGTATGCAGAGCGCTGGATACCCTGGCGCTCCTACGCGCTCTTGCATATCTGGTATACAGATGGCTGGCAGCCGTCAGTTGATAGCGAAATTACTGGTATTCAGTAGCAGATCTATAGGTTGGGCGTCGGCAATAATGTCACCATAAATCATATCGATACCGATGCCAGAGAGCGTATCCATGATAAGCGGTAGTTGCACCGGGCCAGCGATGGTTTTAATGTCGAGGCGCTGGGCATGGCCCTGGATAATGGACACCCACATTTCGTCAATCAGGTCACCGTGGGCGCTGGCGCTTAGCTCGCTGTCGAGCAACAGGTAATCAACCATGTGATATTTCAGATTGTCAAAAAGCTCTAAATCACGGCCAACCTGACTTAACACAATTCGACAGCCGAACTGACGTAGCCGATGCAGGACGGATACTGCCAACGTAGGATTTGTTTTGATGACGATGGCTGGAACGGTCAGGTGCAACAACCGTGGCGGTAGCGGGCTGCGTTGCAATTGTTCCAGTAGCTCATCAACAAGTTCTGAATTGAGCAAACCTGCGGCGGAAAGGGGCAGGGCAATACTGAGCCCCTTGCTGGCGACTGCCGGAGCAGCGTTCTGGAAGAATTCGCGGAATACCCGGCGGTCGAGGGCTTGATTCAATGCGGGATCGACCAGTCCGGTACGGAAAGAATGCTCTTCAATCAGTTCGCCTTCCTCGGTGCCTAAACGTAATGAAACAAGCCAGAAGCTAAACGTCTCTGGTATACGCGGGGAGGCCACGCCTCTGGCGATCATCAGCATGGGGTTATGGGTGATGGAGTGTCTTTGTTCATCCAATGACAGTTGACTACGCGTGGCATGGGCCTGACTTTGCTGGGGTTCATAGACGCAGACTCGTCCGCGCCCGCTGTTTTTCGCCGCGTAGCAGGCGATATCCGCCTGAGACATAACCTCGGTTGCAACATGGTTTTTCTCATCAATCAATGTAATCCCCGCACTGGCGCCAATGCGGTGCAAGCGGCCTTCCCACATGAAGTGGTAATCGTTAATGGCGCTAATGATGCGGCCTGAGATAAAGCGGGCGCTTTCGATATTGCAATCTGGCAGCAACAGACCAAACTCGTCGCCGCCAAGGCGCGCCAGCATATCGCTGGATCGCAGCATGCTCAGCATCAGTGAAGAGAGTTCGCGAAGCAAGGCATCGCCCGCGGCATGACCTGCGCTGTCGTTCACTGCTTTAAAACGATCGAGATCGATAAAAACCAGCACATGATGTTGGCGTGCGTCGTGTACTGTATGCAGCAACTGTTTTAGATGGTTTTCAAAGCTGACTCGATTGGCCAACTGCGTCAGATCGTCATGCGAAGCGCTGTAGCTAAGCTGGCGCAGCATTTTACGCGACTCGGTGACATCCTGTATGACCAGCACCGAGCCAATGCTGCCGCCATCCAGGGTGCTAAGGGGCGTGATGCTGTACTGAATGTCATAACTGTTGCCATTGCGACAATGCAGCACCACTTCCTGCTCAATTGCGGTGCGCGACATGTCGGCACTGTAGATATTTTCCATCAGCGGGCCGTTATCACCGAAGGTAATACGCAGTACCGTCAGGAGTGGCATGCCGATCGCGCTTTCCTGCTGCCAACCGCTCATTTTCTCAGCGACCGGATTCATAAAGGTCACGTTCATATCGACATCAATACAAATCACGGCTTCGCCAATGGAATCAAGCGTAATGTGCAGACGCTCTTTTTCCTGATACAACGCTTCGTTAAGCTGCTTCACTTCGGTCATATCCATATTGATGCCAAGCAAGCGTTCGACTTCACCGTCTTTATTCAGCACCCGGTTGGCCAACGAACGGATATGCCGTACGCCATCTTTCACCGTGATACGAAACTCAAGCTTAAACGGAACCCGCGCGGCCAACGAATCTCGAATCACATTTTCGGCGTGCTCGCGATCTTCAGGCACGAGGCATTGATACCAGACTTGCCAACTGGGTTTGATATGTGGGGGAACTTCATACAGATCGAACATACGCTTATCCCAACTGATCACATCAGGCTGCAGTTCCCATTCCCAAATGCCGATCCCACCGGCCTCATTCGCGAGAGTAATGCGCTCCATCAGCCGTTTATTAATCCACTCGGTATGCTTGAGATCGTTAATGTCTTCAACCTGGGCGATAAAGTAGAGTGGGGTATTGTCGCTATGACGTACCAGTGACACCGCCAGCAAGGCCCAGACAACCTCGCCCGCGCGGGTGTAATAGCGTTTTTCCATGGAATAGCTGTTGATTTCCCCGCGTGCCAGCATGTCCAACTGTTCGAGGTCATTATTCAAATCTTCCGGCCAGGTTAATTGCTGGAAGGTGAGTGAACGTAGCTCCTCCTGGCTATAGCCCAGAAACTGGCACAAGGCTTTATTGGCCTGCAGCCACTGCCCCTCGGTACCGACCAGCGCCATGCCAATCGCGGAATATTCCATCGCGTTGCGAAAGCGTAATTCGCTTTCTGAGATATGTTTACGTTCAGCCCGAAATGCGTACATCACCATGGTCATCATATTGGCTGGCAGCAGGATCATTAAAAACGGCAGCCAGGGAATGCTGGTAAACATGTTCAGTTTGGGGGTGTAGAGCAGCGAAGGGTCGGCGGCCAACATCAGCGAAACCATCATCACGGTGCTGAGGAATATTAAAAACGCCTCCATTCGCGGCAGACGCACGGCGCTCCACATCAGCAGGACAATAACGCAGGTAAACGGCCATGGAATGTACATCATTGACAGCCAACTGAGCGTTAAGGTCACCAACAGTGTAATCAGGGTCTCAAACAGTAAACGTGGATTGCGATGGCGCAACAAATAATGTGGTTTAAACAGTAAACCCAGCGGCACCAGCGCCAGCGCGCCGATGGATTCTGACAGTACCCAAATGAGAAAGGTATTTAACGTAGTTTCCTTCGGCAGCAACATCCACATTAATATGCCGCCCAGCAGCGGCGGAACAACCGCGCTGCCAAATGCCAGGCGCGCCCAGTCGTTAAGATTTTGTAAAGGATTGTACCAGGGTAAAAGTTTACGCAAGAGCATTGCGCCAACGACTGCCTCAATAATGTTAATCGCCGTGAAGGTGAAATTCAGCGACTCACTGGGGAAGAAGAGCAAAGAAGCGCCGATGTTACCCAAAGAGCAGGCCAGTGCGATCCCCGGCCACATTTTTCCTGCATGACGGTAAAAGGCCACCATCATGATTGAGGTTGGGAACCACAGCGGTGCCAGCTGTGCGCCGAAACGTGATAGTTCGAGCGAGAACAGCGTAAAGATGAACGCCACCAGACCTAAACTGGCCAGGCGCAGTAGAGGATGAGGTAATGTAACTAAAACATGTTGGGATTGTTTACTCATTACCACTCTACCCAAATAGCCGATGACGCCCAGTAGAGACGCCGGAGGCATCACATTTAATCTGGGATTATGCTAGTACAAATAATTTACAATTTATACGCCAGCAGCTCATAAATTAACACTCTCAAGCTATTAATTCCTAAGCCATGGGAATAAATAAAGCACCTGCTTTAAAACTGACCATTTTAATTTGCGACAGGGACGGCATTGGTGCAGGCTGGGCTGGCATCGCGCCGCTGAAATCCCTATAATTGCCGCGTTTGGCGTTTCGACGCCGCCCTTCCTTACATCCAGGTTAATCAGGTCGCTAAATTTATGACTGATCAGTCCCATCAGTGCGTCATTATCGGCATTGCCGGCGCATCGGCTTCCGGCAAGAGTCTTATTGCCAGTACTCTTTATCGCGAATTGCGTGAACAAGTCGGTGACGAACATATTGGCGTTATTCCCGAAGACAGCTATTACAAAGATCAAAGCCATCTGTCGATGGAAGAACGTGTTAAAACTAACTATGACCATCCGAATGCGATGGACCACAGCCTGCTGTTTCAACATCTGCAAACGTTGAAACGTGGTTGTGCTATTGAACTGCCCGTGTACAGCTATGTCGAGCACACGCGTACGCAGGACACTATTCATATTGAACCCAAGAAAGTGATTATTCTGGAAGGCATTCTGCTGCTGACGGATGCGCGTTTGCGTGAAGAGATGAACTTCTCTATTTTCGTTGATACGCCATTGGATATTTGCCTGATGCGCCGTATCAAGCGGGATGTGAACGAACGTGGTCGTTCAATGGATTCGGTAATGGCGCAATACCAGAAAACCGTCCGCCCAATGTTCCTGCAATTTATTGAGCCTTCAAAACAATACGCCGACATCATTGTGCCGCGCGGGGGGAAAAACCGCATCGCCATCGATATTCTGAAGGCTAAAATTAGTCAGTTCTTTGAATAAGTTCAGCGAATTGTGTACCGTTCAGTGATAACCTGGTTCGCCCTTAACGCACCTGGCATTAAGGGTTTGAAGCACGAAAGGAGAAAGTGCCATGCGTTTATGTGACCGAGATATTGAAGCCTGGTTGGATGAAGGTCGCCTGTCGATCACTCCCCGCCCTCCTGTCGAGCGAATCAATGGCGCCACGGTAGATGTGCGTCTTGGCAACAAATTCCGTACGTTCCGGGGTCATACGGCGGCGTATATCGATTTGAGTGGACCAAAAGATGAAGTCAGCGCCGCGCTGGATCGCGTGATGAGTGATGAAATCGTCCTCAAAGACGGCGAGGCGTTTTTCCTGCACCCGGGAGAACTGGCGCTGGCCGTGACGTTCGAATCCGTTACGCTGCCTTCCGATCTTGTCGGCTGGTTAGATGGCCGTTCTTCGCTGGCACGTCTGGGATTGATGGTACACGTCACCGCGCACCGCATCGATCCGGGCTGGTCAGGCTGCATCGTGCTGGAATTTTACAACTCCGGAAAATTACCGCTGGCCCTGCGTCCTGGCATGCCGATTGGCGCATTAAGTTTCGAACCGCTTTCCGGTCCGGCGGCGCGACCCTACAACCGTCGTCAGGACGCGAAGTATCGCGATCAGCAGGGCGCCGTTGCCAGCCGGATCGATAAAGACTGAGTGTTTTTCAGTCCATTGGGGATAGCATGAGACGATTTCTGACGACGCTGATGATCTTACTGGTCGTGCTGGTGGCCGGTTTTTCTGCGTTAGTACTGTTGGTGAATCCGAATGATTTCCGCGCGTATATGGTCAAGCAGGTTGCTGCGCGTAGCGGATATCAACTGCAGTTGGATGGTCCTCTGCGTTGGCACGTATGGCCTCAGTTGAGTATCCTCTCAGGGCGCATGGTGCTAACGGCGGAAGGTGCCAGCGAGCCTCTGGTTCGTGCCGATAATATGCGTCTTGACGTCGCGTTGTGGCCGTTGCTGAGCCATCAGCTCAGCGTTAAGCAGGTGATGCTCAAGGGCGCGGTGATCCAACTGACCCCGCAAACTGAGGCGGTGCGTGGAAAAGATGCACCCGTGGCTCCAAAAGACAATACGTTGCCCGACATGGCTGAAGACAAAGGATGGTCCTTTGATATCGCCCGTCTGCGCGTTGCTGATAGCGTTCTGGTATTCCAGCATGAGGACGATGAGCAGGTCACGGTTCGTGATATCCGGCTGGAGATGGAACAAGATAACCAGCACCGCGGCACGTTTGATTTCTCCGGGCGCGTGAACCGCGATCAGCGTGACCTCGCGTTATCCTTCAACGGTACTGTTGATGCTTCCGATTATCCGCATAACTTATCCGCGAATATTGCGCAGATAAGCTGGCAACTGCAAGGGGCCGATCTACCGCCGCAGGGGATTAACGGTCAGGGACAGCTTCAGGCGCAGTGGCAGGAAGAGAAAAAACAGCTCACGTTTAACCAGATTCATTTGACTGCTAACGACAGCTCTCTCGCCGGGCAAGTTCAGGTGACATTGTTGGATAAACCAGAATGGACCGTTGACCTGAAATTTAGTCAGCTCAATCTGGACAATCTACTCGTGCAACGTGATCCCGTGACGAAGAACGGTGAGGTACAGCAAGGTCAGAGTCAGTCGACGCTGGCGCGCCCTGTCATTGCTTCGCAGGTTGATGCTGTTTCTTATCAAGGTCTCAAGGGATTTGCGGCAGACATCACTTTGCAAGCGGACAAAGTGCTGTGGCGGAAAATGGCGTTTGACAATGTCTCGGCAAAAATAGACAACCAGTTCGGTTTATTAAACGTTGCGCAGCTGCAAGGGAAAAGTGACGGTGGGCTGGTGTCGCTTCCGGGCACGCTGGATGCCAGAAAAGGACAGCCGCGAGCGGTCTTCCATCCGCGCCTCGACGGTGTCGAAATTGGCGCAATCCTGAAAGCCTTCGATTACCCAATCGCTCTCACGGGTAAACTTTCTCTGACAGGTGATTTCTCTGGCTCAGATATTGATGCTCAGGCGTTTCGTCACAACTGGCAAGGGCAGGCCCGTGTCGAAATGAACGATACGCGAATGGAAGGGATGAACTTCCAGCAGATGATACAGCAGGCCGTTGAGCGTAGCGGTGGAGATGCTAAAGCCCAGCAAAATATGGAGAACGTGACCCGGCTGGATCACTTCGTGACCGATATGACGCTGGATAACGGCGAGGTAACGCTGGATAACATGGCCGGCGAGTCCGCTATGCTGGCGCTGACCGGCAAGGGAACGCTGGATCTGGTGAAGCAGAATTGCGACACGCTGTTTAACATTCGCGTGCTGGGCGGTTGGGAAGGCGAAAGTAAGTTGATTAACTTCCTGAAAGCCACCCCGGTTCCTCTCAGGGTGTACGGCCAGTGGCAAGCGCTTAATTATAGTCTGCAGGTCGACCAGCTATTGCGGAAGCATTTGCAGGATGAAGCGAAACGTCGCCTCAACGACTGGGCCGATCGTAATAAAGACTCCCGCAACGGTAAAGATGTTAAAAAATTGCTGGATAAACTCTGATTCAAATTGCCGGATGGCGGCTGATGCCCCATCCGGCTTGTGACTTACACTTCGTAATCCATCTCTTCTTCACTGTGTAGCGGTATCAGCTGGACTTTTTGCACGCGATGATTTTCCACCTGCAGAGTTCTCAGTCGGTAGGTGCCAACCTGAACTTCCTCCCCGGTTTTCGGGATGCGCTGCAAATACTCCATTAACAGCCCGGCAATGGTGTGATACTCACGTTTTTCATCTAACGGAATAGGTACGTACTGCACCAGATCTTCCAACGGCATATGACCGTTAGCGGTCCATGAACCATCAGTATTTTTCTGAATGTCGTGGCGGGCATCAATCTCCTCAACCTCGTTCGGCAGATTACCGGCGATGGTTTCCATTACGTCACTGAGTGTCACAATCCCCTCGACGGAACCAAATTCATCGGCAACAAAAGCGAAGTGCGTCCGGGCGTTACGAAACTGCTCGAGCGCCGGAAGCAGCGGCAGCGTTTCCGGGAACACCAGCGGCTGACGAATCAAGACGCGTAAATCAAGCGGTTCACCGCGCAGGGACTGCTGCAGCAGGTCGATGACATGCACCACGCCCAGCAGCTCTTCCTGCTCGTCTTCACCGGTGACCACCAGACGCGTATGCTGGTTTTTTTCCAGCAAAGCGCGGACTTCTGTTTCCGGCGCATTGAGGTCGATATGTTCAATATCATGGCGCGAGGTCATGATGCTGCTGACGGTTCGCTGATTAAGGTTCAGCACACGTTCTATCATCCGCCGTTCCTGCGGGGCAAAAATCTGACCTTCATGATGATCCGCCAGCATCGCTGAGGTTTCAGCATCCAGCTCAGCGTCTTCTTTTTGCCCGCTTAAGAGTCGCATTACCGCCTCAGCAGTACGTTGGCGCAAGGTATGGTTAGCTGACAGGAAGCGACGACGGTTAAAGATAGCCAATTGGTTCAGTGCTTCAATCATGACCGAGAAACCGATGGCGGCGTACAGGTAACCTTTCGGGATATGGAAACCAAATCCTTCGGCGACCAGGCTGAAACCAATCATCAGCAAGAAGCTCAGGCACAGAATAACGATAGTTGGATGGCTGTTGACAAAGCGCGTAAGCGACTTGCTCGCCAGCACCATCAGGCTGATGGCAATAATCACCGCAGCCATCATCACTGCCAGGTGATCGACCATCCCAACCGCGGTAATGACGGAGTCCAGGGAGAAGATAGCGTCCAGTACGACGATTTGCGCGACGACACCCCAGAATTTAGCGCCTTTACGCTGGGTGGGGTTATCGCTGTCTTTCCCTTCCAGCCGTTCGTTGAGTTCCATGGTGGCTTTAAACAGCAGGAAGAAACCACCGAACAGCATGATCAGATCGCGCGCGCTGAAGCTCAGGTCGCGAATGCTGAACAGCGGCGTGGTCAGCGTCACCAGCCAGGATATCGATGCCAGCAGCAGCAGGCGCATGACCATCGCCAGCAGTAGCCCGGTAATACGCGCCTTATCCCGCTGGGCAGGAGGCAGTTTCTCCGCGAGGATGGCAATAAAAACAAGATTATCAATGCCAAGAACAAGTTCGATCACGATTAACGTGACGAGTCCGGCCCAGATTGACGGATCGGCAATCCATTCCATAGTAAATGCTATACCCATAGTTGTATGACAATTGTCACAATTCGATCATGGGTAAAACTGGCGAAAAATGCAATGGCGGGGCAGGGATTTCTCTGTCGGCGATATCAGGTTAGACACGAGATAATAGCCCTGATGTCACTACAGGAAACTATTTTGTTAATCCGGATATATTTAGGAAATATCGCAGGTAAGGTATTTTAATGGCTGCGTTGTCAACATCAATAAAATCCTAAAAATATAAAAGTACAGCGCTTAATATTAATCTTAAAAGCAAGTTGTTGATGGTTTGTTATCTTGCCTGACTTTCGCTTAGCTGTAACAATTCCTCCGGCAATAATCAAAAGGTAAATATATCTTCATCAACCAGTGACGCTATTCCCGATGCGTTGTCGTTCTGAATGTGATGAAAATAAAGGAGAAGGTGAAAATTAAAATTAATCAGTGCATTGGTAGCTAATAAAGCCAGGGGCGGTAGCGTGTCTGGTCGCATGAGACAAGCCTAAATTATTTTGTCAAGAGCTCGCAGATGAATTCATTTTTTTAGGACTGATGCCAGTTAAATTTCATTTCAATTAACGGCAAGGTAAATACGTACAGGCGAGGTCGCTATTTAGATCGCACGTGATAATTACTCTGCCAAAGTGATAAATAATCAATGATGAAATCCAAACTTAAATTGATGCCAGTATTGGTATCGGTAATCTTGATAAACGGTTGTACCGTACTACCGGGCAGCAATATGTCTACGATGGGCAAAGATGTGATTAAACAGCAGGACGCTGATTTTGATATCGATCGCATGGTGAATGTTTACCCGCTCACCCCTCGACTGGTCGAACAATTACGTCCCCGACCTAATGTTGCGCAGCCTAATATGTCTTTGGACCAGGAGATTGCTGAGTATCAGTATCGGGTCGGCCCGGGTGATGTTCTGAATGTGACCGTCTGGGATCACCCTGAACTTACCACGCCAGCCGGACAGTACCGTAGCTCAAGCGATACCGGCAACTGGGTGCAGCCTGATGGCACCATGTTTTACCCCTACATCGGCAAAGTCAGGGTGGTCGGAAAGACGTTGGCCGAAATTCGTAGTGATATTACCGGGCGCTTAGCGAAGTACATTGCTGACCCGCAGGTGGACGTTAATATCGCCGCTTTCCGCTCGCAAAAGGCTTATGTCTCAGGGCAGGTAAACAAATCTGGCCAGCAGGCCATCACCAACGTGCCACTTACCGTTCTCGATGCCATTAACGCCGCAGGTGGTCTTACCGAGGCGGCAGACTGGCGCAACGTTGTATTGACGCATAACGGGAAGGAACAACGCATTTCACTGCAAGCGCTGATGCAAAATGGCGACCTGAGCCAGAACCGTCTGCTTTATCCTGGCGACATTCTGTTTGTCCCGCGTAATGACGATTTGAAAGTCTTCGTGATGGGAGAAGTGAAAAAACAGAGCACCCTCAAAATGGACTTCAGCGGCATGACGCTCACCGAAGCGCTCGGCAACGCGGAAGGTATCGATCTGACCACTTCCAACGCCAGCGGTATTTTCGTTATTCGTCCACTTAAAGGTGAGGGTGGGAACAACGGCAAGATCGCCAATATCTATCAGCTTGATATGTCCGATGCGACATCGCTGGTGATGGCGACGTCATTCCGACTCCAGCCATACGATGTGGTGTATGTCACTACCGCGCCGGTTGCTCGCTGGAACCGTTTGATCAATCAGTTGCTGCCGACTATTAGCGGTGTTCGCTATATGACGGACACGGCCAGCGACCTTCACAACTGGTAATCATCATGTTTAACAAAATCTTAGTTGTCTGTGTGGGGAACATTTGCCGCTCTCCGACGGCGGAGCGCTTGTTAAGGCAATTTCACCCGGCGTTGACGGTCTCTTCTGCTGGCCTCGGGGCGCTGGTGGGGAAAGGTGCGGATCCGCGCGCGATTAGCGTAGCACAGGCGCACAACCTGTCACTGGAAAATCATTGTGCCCGGCAGATCTCGGGACGAATGTGCCGGGAGTATGACCTGATCCTGACCATGGAAAAACGGCATATCTCAGCCCTGTGCGAATTGGTACCGGAGATGCGGGGCAAAGTGATGCTCTTTGGTCACTGGGACAGTGAGCGCGAAATTCCCGATCCGTATCGTAAAAGTCGTGACGCGTTTGACGCGGTGTACGCCTTACTTGAACGGTCTGCCCGCCAATGGGCTCAGGCACTGAACGCAGAGCAGGGAAAACAATGACAGAAAAAGTTAAACAGTCTGCAGCGCCGGTAACGGGCAATGATGAAATCGATATTGGTCGTCTGGTCGCAACGGTGGTAGAAGCCCGTTGGTGGGTGCTTGGCATTACTGTGGTTTTTGCGTTGTGTGCCGCAGTTTACACGCTGTTTGCTACACCCATCTACAGTGCGGACGCGCTGGTGCAAATTGAGCAAAATACCGGAAATTCACTGGTGCAGGATATTGGCTCTGCGCTGTCGAACAAACCTCCGGCCTCGGAAGCGGAAATTCAGCTCATCCAGTCAAGACTGGTGCTGGGGAAAACGGTAGACGATCTCAATCTGGATATCGGTGTTATCAAAGAAACATTCCCCATATTTGGCGCTGGTTGGGAAAGGTTAATGGGTCGCCAGAACGAAACGGTTAATGTGACCACCTTTACGCTGCCAAAGGCAATGAACGGACAGACCTTCACGCTCAGCGTACTGGATGACAAACGCTATCAGCTGGTGAGTGACGAGGGCTTTAGCGCTCAGGGACGGGTTGGGCAGATGCTGAAGCAAGACGGGGTGACGATGCTGGTCGGGGCTATTCATGCCAGCCCTGAGAGTCGTTTTACCGTCACTAAATTCTCCACGCTGGGCATGATCAACACCTTGCAAAATAATCTGATGGTGACAGAAACCGGCAAAGATACCGGCGTATTGAGCCTGACCTTTACCGGCGAAGACCGTGAGCAAATCCGTCGGATCCTCGACAGTATTACCCGCAACTATCTGCAACAAAACGTAGAGCGTAAGTCTGAAGAAGCCGCTAAAAGTCTGGCTTTTCTGGCCAGACAGTTGCCTGAGGTACGTAACCGGCTGGATGTTGCCGAAAACAAGCTGAACGCTTTTCGTCAGGACAAAGACTCTGTGGATTTGCCGCTGGAAGCCAAAGCGGTGCTGGATTCGATGGTGAACATTGATGCTCAGCTCAATGAGCTGACCTTCAAAGAAGCGGAGATTTCCAAGTTGTTCACCAAAGCGCACCCGGCGTATCGTACGCTGCTGGAAAAACGCCAGGCGCTGGAAGATGAGAAAAGCAAGCTAAACGGGCGCGTAACGGCGATGCCGAAAACGCAGCAGGAGATTGTTCGCCTGACGCGTGACGTGGAGTCTGGTCAGCAGGTCTATATGCAGTTGCTGAACAAGCAACAAGAACTAAAGATTACCGAAGCCAGTACGGTCGGAGATGTGCGCATTGTCGATCCGGCGATTGCTCAACCCGGTGTACTGAAGCCGAAAACGGCGTTGATTATCCTCGGCAGTATCATTCTCGGCTTGATGCTTTCTGTGGTGGGCGTCCTGCTGCGGTCGCTGTTTAATCGCGGTATTGAAAGCCCCCAGGCGCTGGAAGAACACGGCATCAGCGTATATGCCAGTATTCCGCTGTCTGAATGGCAAAAAGCGCGTGATAACGTGCAAACCATTAAAGGTGTGAAACGTTACAAGCAAAGCCAGTTGCTGGCGGTGGGGAATCCGACGGATCTCGCCATCGAAGCGATCCGCAGCCTGCGCACCAGCCTGCATTTTGCCATGATGCAGGCGCGTAACAATGTTTTGATGCTTACCGGCGTCAGCCCGTCGATTGGTAAAACATTTGTCTGCGCCAACCTCGCGGCGGTCATCAGCCAGACCAACAAACGCGTGCTGTTGATCGACTGCGACATGCGCAAAGGCTATACCCACGAACTGCTGGGGACCAATAACCTCAACGGTCTGTCTGAGATCCTCATCGGCAAGGGGGATATCTCAACCAGCGCGAAACCGACAGCCATTGCGCATTTCGATCTGATCCCGCGCGGACAAATCCCTCCCAATCCTTCTGAGCTACTGATGAGCGAGCGCTTTGGCGAACTGATTGCCTGGGCCAGCTCACACTATGACCTGGTGCTGATTGATACCCCGCCAATTCTGGCGGTGACCGATGCGGCTATCGTGGGGCGTCACGTCGGAACCACGTTGATGGTGGCACGTTACGCGGTCAACACGTTGAAAGAGGTGGAAACCAGCTTGAGTCGCTTTGAGCAAAACGGCATTCAGGTGAAAGGGGTGATCCTTAACTCTATTTTCCGCCGCGCCAGCGGATATCAGGATTACGGTTACTACGAATACGAGTACTCGTCGGATGCGAAATAGATAACGCACAGTAACGCATATCAAATGTAGGCCTGATAAACGCAGCGCCATCAGGCAACTTTATTTGGGAAACGAAAATGACGACAGACAACCCACTCATTTCAATTTATATGCCAACCTGGAATCGTCAGCAGCTGGCCATCCGGGCGATTAAATCAGTATTGCGCCAGGACTATCCTCACTGGGAGATGATCATTGTAGATGATTGCTCTTCCTCGTATGAGCAACTGCAGCAGTTTGTTGAGGAACTCAGCGATCCGCGCGTGTCTTACACGCACAATGCCACCAACTCCGGGGCCTGCGCGGTACGTAATCAAGCCATCATGCAGGCCAGCGGGCAATATATTACGGGGATTGATGATGATGACGAATGGACGCCGAACCGCCTGAGCGTCTTTCTCAACTATCGTCATCATCTGGTCACGCGGGCGTTTCTGTATGCCAATGATTATGTCTGTGAAGGCGAAGTGTATTCTCAGCCGACCAGCCTGCCGATCTATCCGAAATCCGGCTATTCACGCCGTAAATTTTACAAGCGCAATATCATTGGCAATCAGGTGTTTACCTGGGCCTGGCGATTTAAAGCCTGCCTGTTCGATACCACGCTAAAAGCGGCGCAGGATTACGACATCTTCCTGCGCATGGTGGTGGCGTATGGCAAACCTTGGAAGGTTAAAGAGGCAACGCAGATCCTGCATGTCAATCACGGTGAAATGCGTATTACTTCATCGCCGAAAAAATTCTCCGGCTACTTTCAGTTTTACCGCAAACACAAAGGCAAATTTGACCGGGCCAGCAAGAAATATCAGCTGTTTACTCTCTATCAGATCCGCAACAAACGGATGAACTGGCGGACGCTGCTGACGCTGCTTTCCGTTCGCAACAGTAAGCGTCTGGCCGACGGACTGCGAGGGCGCTAAGTATGCTGGAAGATTTACGCGCCAACAGCTGGAGTCTGCGTCCCTGCTGTATGGTGGTGGCCTATCGGATTGCCCATTTTTGCTCTGTATGGCGTAAAAAAAATGTCCTGAACAACCTGTGGGCCGCACCAGTGCTGGTGCTATATCGCCTGATCACGGAATGTCTGTTTGGATATGAGATTCAGGCTGCTGCGTCTATTGGTCGTCGTTTCACCATCCACCATGGTTATGGGTTGGTGATCAATAAACACGTGGTGGCGGGGGATGACTTCACCGTGCGCCACGGCGTCACTATCGGCAATTCTGGTGGCAACGATCAGTCCTGTCCGGTCATCGGTAATGGCGTTGAACTGGGGGCCTGCGTCACTCTGCTCGGTGATATTACGATTGGCGATAACGTGACGATTGGCGCTGGCAGCGTGGTGGTGGATAGCATTCCGGACAATGCGCTGGTCGTGGGCGAGAAGGCACGAGTGAAGGTAATAAAATGAAGATATTACAGTTTAATGTGCGACTCGCAGAAGGCGGGGCTGCAGGGGTGGCGTTGGATTTGCATCTGAGAGCGCTGAAGAAAGGACTGTCGTCGCGTTTTATCTACGGCTATGGCAAAGGGGGCAAGAAAAGCGCCAGCCACGCGAATTACCCGCAGGTTATCAAACATACGCCACGTCTGACCTCGGCGGCAAATATTGCGCTGTTCCGTTTCGCCAATCGCGATATGTTTGGCAATCTCGACAAGTTATACCGTACGGTTACTTGCACTACCGGCCCGCTGGTACTGCATTTTCATGTGTTGCACAGCTACTGGTTGAATCTGGAAGAAGTGGTCACCTTTTGCCAAAAAGTGAAGGTGCACAAACCAGATATCACCTTCGTCTGGACGCTACACGATCACTGGAGCGTGACCGGGCGCTGTGCATTTACAGATGGCTGTGAAAGCTGGAAAACGGGCTGCCAGAAATGCCCAACGCTCAGCAACTATCCGCCGGTAAAAATCGATAAAGCCCATCAGCAGTTGCCCGGTAAGCGACAGATGTTTCGCGCCATGCTGGCGCTGGGCTGCCAGTTTATCTCGCCCAGTCAACATGTGGCCGACGCATTCAACAGCCTGTATGGCGTAGGGTGCTGCCGCATTATTAACAACGGCATCGATGTGGCAACTGAAGCCATTCTTGCCGAGCTTCCCGCTAAGCATGAGGAGAGCGGTCGACCGAAAATTGCCGTGGTGGCTCATGATCTGCGCTATGACGGGAAAACCCGTCAACAGCTGGTGCGGGAGATTATCGCGCTCGGCGACAAAGTTGAACTGCATACTTTTGGCAAATTTTCGCCATTTGTCGGGGATAACGTCATCAACCACGGGTTTGAAAGTGATAAACGAACGTTGATGAGCGCGCTTAACGAGATGGACGGCCTGGTGTTCAGTTCTCGCGTTGATAACTACCCGCTGATTCTGTGCGAAGCGCTGTCCATCGGCGTACCGGTGATTGCCACGCACAGCGATGCCGCGCGGGAAGTGCTGGAAAAATCGGGCGGCAAAACGTTCAGTGAATCAGACGTTTTGCAACTGGTGCAACTGAAAAAATCAGACATTGCGCAGGCAGTCTTTAACACGTCGCTTGCCGAATTTAGCCAGCGCAGCCGGGTGGCATACAGTGGGCAACAGATGCTGGAGGAATATGTCTCGTTCTATCAGAATCTGTAGCTATCTGGTGCTACCGCTGCTTTATCTGCTGGTTAACGTCAAACTTGCTCAGCTTGGCGAGAGCTTCCCGATAACCCTCGTCACATTCTTACCTGTTCTGCTGTTGCTGTTTGTTGAACGCATCAATATTAAAAAGCTAATGATAGCGCTGGGTTTGGGGGGCGGGCTGACGGTATTTAACTATTTGTTTGGTCAGTCACTGGATGCCAGTAAGTATGTGACGTCCGCTATGCTGTTTATCTATACCGTGGTGATTATTGGCATGGTATGGAGTATTCGCTTCAAAACGATTTCGCCGCATAACTACATTAAGATTTTGCGTTTTTTTTGGCTGGTCGTGGGACTGGTGGTGGGGTTAGCTGCAGTTGAAATGGCGCAGATCATTCTTAGCGGCGGCAGCAGCTTAATGGAAGCTATTTCGAAATATCTTATTTACAGTAACAGTTATGTTCTGAACTTTATTAAGTTTGGCGGGAAGCGCACAACGGCGCTTTATTTCGAACCGGCATTCTTCGCTCTGGCGTTAATCTCAATTTGGCTCAGTATCAAACAGTTTGGTATCAAAACCCCTAAGTCCGATGCTATGATTCTGGCAGGGATAATATTATCGGGTTCATTTTCAGGGGTGATGACGTTTATTTTGTTCTATCTCCTGGAGTGGGCATTCCAGTACCTGAATAAAGATGCGATAAAAAAGAAGCTACCGCTGGCGATAATCTCATTGAGCGTGTTTGTTGTTGGTGTGATATTTGCTTTTCCATACATCGCCACGCGGCTTAGCGATTTAGGGACCGAAGGATCATCATCGTATTATCGAATCGTGGGGCCGCTAGTGATGGTCGGTTATTCGTTAATGCATGTTGATGGCGTCGTAAGATTCGGTTCGCTTTATGAATATGTCGCGTCATTCGGAATTTTTAACGGTGCGGATGTGGGTAAAACGATAGACAATGGTTTGTATCTGCTGATTATTAATTTTTCGTGGTTCGCCGTGATATTAACCCTGTGGTATATGGGGAAAGTCATGAAGATGATGTTCACTGCTTTTGGCGATAATCAGAATTATCGGGTGCAGCTATATCTTTTTACGCCGCTGTCGATGTTTTTTACAGGATCAGTATTTAGTCCGGAATACGCTTTTTTAATTGTGTGTCCGTTTATTTTGCGCAAGGCGCTGAACATCGCGAGGTAAATCACATGCTGCTTAGTATTATTACCGTCGCCTTTCGTAATCTGGAAGGGATCGTCAAAACTCACGCCTCGCTGGCACACCTGGCGCAGGCAGGCGATATCAGTTTTGAGTGGATTGTTGTTGATGGCGGCTCCTCTGACGGTACGTCGGCGTTTCTTGAAGGTCTCGGTGGAGAACACCGGTTACGGTTTGTCAGCGAACCGGATAACGGCATTTATGATGCGATGAACAAAGGCATTGCGATGGCGTGCGGGCGCTTTGCGCTGTTCCTCAATTCCGGGGATATTCTGCATGCCGATGCGGCTCAGTTCATCCGCCAGTTAAAAACGCAGAGTGATAAAGCCATGGTTATCGGCGACGCGTTGCTGGATTTTGGCAATGGCAACAAAATTAAGCGCCGGGCAAAGCCGGGTTGGTATATTTATCACAGCCTGCCTGCCAGCCATCAGGCCATCTTTTTTCCGCTCTCTGGACTGAATGTCTGGCGTTATGATTTGCAATATAAAATATCGTCCGATTACGCGCTGGCTGCCAGACTATATAAATCTGGTTACGCTTTCAAAAAACTGGACGGGCTGGTGTCGGAGTTTTCGATGGGCGGAGTGTCAACGACGAATAATCTGGAATTATGCCGCGATGCAAAAAAAGTTCAGCGGCAGATATTACATATGCCAGGTTTTTTGACTGGGGTTTCTGAATATTTACGGCTGCGTACAACCGGTAAAACAAAAACATTATATGGCAAAACGTAAGGTCACATTATGCAGGATTTAAGCGGCTTCAGCGTGCCGAAAGGTTTTCGCGGTGGCGGCGCTATTAAAGTGCAATTATGGTGGGCGGTACAGGCAACACTGTTTCGCTGGTCACCCCAGGTAATGTATCGCTGGCGTGCATTTTTATTACGAATGTTCGGTGCGAAAATAGGAAAAAACGTAGTTATTCGACCTTCAGTAAAAATTACTTATCCGTGGAAATTAACCCTGGGAGATTATGCCTGGGTGGGTGATGACGCGGTTTTATATACGTTGGGTAATATTACGATTGGCGCACACGCGGTTATTTCGCAAAAAAGTTATTTATGTACCGGAAGTCATGATTACGCCAGCCAATATTTTGATATTAACGCCACACCGATTGTGGTTGGCGATAAATGCTGGCTGGCGACAGATGTCTTTGTCGCGCCAGGCGTGACGATTGGCGAGGGCACCGTCGTTGGAGCACGCAGCAGCGTATTTAAATCGCTGCCAGCAAATGTCGTTTGTCGGGGAAATCCCGCAGTAGTCACGCGCGAACGCGTCGAGAAAGTTACTCCCTGAGGGGATCATTTAAGAGGTAATAACATGTCAAAAGTCGCTCTCATCACTGGCGTAACCGGGCAGGATGGTTCTTACCTGGCAGAATTCCTGCTGGAAAAAGGGTATGAAGTGCACGGCATTAAGCGTCGCGCTTCATCATTCAACACTGAACGTGTGGACCACATCTACCAGGATCCGCATTCAGGCAATCCCAAATTTCATCTGCACTATGGCGATTTGACGGATTCATCCAACCTGACCCGTATTTTAAAAGAGGTCCAACCGGATGAGGTCTATAACCTGGGCGCCATGAGTCATGTCGCGGTGTCGTTTGACTCACCGGAATACACCGCGGACGTCGATGCAATAGGTACGTTGCGTTTGCTGGAGGCTATCCGCTTCCTTGGTCTGGAAAAGAAGACCCGTTTCTATCAGGCCTCCACCTCAGAACTCTACGGCCTGGTGCAGGAAATCCCGCAGAAAGAGAGCACACCGTTCTACCCACGTTCGCCGTATGCGGTAGCTAAGCTCTACGCCTACTGGATTACCGTTAACTACCGCGAATCTTACGGAATGTTTGCCTGTAACGGCATTCTGTTTAACCACGAATCTCCGCGCCGCGGCGAAACTTTCGTTACGCGCAAAATCACCCGTGCTATCGCCAACATCGCTCAGGGGCTGGAGTCTTGCCTGTACCTGGGCAACATGGATTCGCTGCGTGACTGGGGGCATGCCAAAGATTACGTCAGGATGCAGTGGATGATGCTGCAGCAGGAAAAGCCGGAAGATTTCGTGATTGCCACCGGCGTGCAGTACTCCGTGCGCCAGTTTGTGGAAATGGCTGCTGCTCAGTTAGGGATTAAATTGCGCTTTGAAGGCGAGGGCGTGAATGAAAAAGGCATCGTGGTTTCCGTGACCGGACACGATGCGCCGGGCGTGAAGCCAGGCGACGTAATGATTGCCGTCGACCCGCGCTATTTCCGTCCAGCTGAAGTTGAAACGCTGCTGGGCGATCCGGCCAAAGCACATGAAAAACTGGGCTGGAAACCGGAAATCACCCTGCGCCAGATGATCTCGGAAATGGTTGCCAACGATCTTGAGGCGGCGAAGAAACACTCTCTGCTGAAGTCGCACGGTTACGAGGTCGCCATCGCGCTGGAGTACTAAGGATGAAGACACAACGTATTTTTGTGGCGGGCCATCGCGGGATGGTGGGGTCCGCCATCGTAAGACAGCTGGCCCAACGAGATAATGTCGAACTGGTGCTGCGTACCCGCGATGAACTTAACCTGCTGGACGCCAGTGCAGTACAGGCGTTCTTTGCCACTGAGCGCATTGACCAGGTGTATCTGGCGGCGGCAAAAGTGGGCGGGATTGTAGCCAATAATACTTATCCTTCTGATTTTATTTACGAAAACATGATGATTGAGAGCAACATCATTCATGCGGCGCACCTGCATAACGTGAATAAACTGCTGTTTCTCGGGTCATCCTGCATTTATCCCAAACATGCCTCCCAGCCAATAGCCGAAAGCGAACTCTTGCAGGGGCAACTGGAGCCGACCAACGAACCGTATGCGATTGCCAAAATAGCCGGCATCAAGCTGTGTGAATCGTATAACCGTCAGTATGGCCGTGATTATCGCTCGGTGATGCCGACCAATCTGTACGGGCCGCATGACAATTTTCATCCAAGCAATTCGCATGTGATCCCGGCGCTGCTGCGCCGCTTTCACGAAGCCTGCGAGCAAAATGCGCCGGATGTGGTGGTGTGGGGAAGCGGCACGCCGATGCGCGAGTTTCTGCATGTGGATGATATGGCGGCGGCCAGTATCCATGTGATGGAGCTGGCTCATGAAGTCTGGCAGGAATATACCCAGCCGATGCTGTCGCATATCAATGTGGGTACCGGCGTGGACTGCACCATCCGTGAACTGGCCCAGACCATTGCAAAGGTAGTGGGTTACAAGGGGCGCGTGGTGTTTGACGCCAGCAAACCGGACGGGACGCCGCGCAAATTACTCGACGTTACGCGTTTGCATCAGTTGGGCTGGTATCACGAGTTATCACTTGAGGCAGGGCTTGCCAGCACCTGGCAGTGGTTCCTTGAAAACCAGCAGCGTTATCGGGGGTAAGCATGTTTTTACGTCATGAGGATTTTGCCACCGTCGTACGTTCAACCCCGCTGATTTCTATCGACTTGATCGTGGAAAACGCCGAGGGAGAGTTTCTGCTCGGTAAGCGTCTCAATCGTCCGGCGCAGGGCTACTGGTTCGTGCCCGGCGGTCGGGTGCAAAAAGATGAATCGCTACATGCGGCTTTTGAACGGCTGACTGAAGCTGAGTTGGGGTTGCGTCTACCGCTGTCCGCCGCTGAGTTTTATGGTGTCTGGCAGCACTTCTATGACGACAACTTTTCCGGGGATGATTTCTCAACGCATTACATCGTGCTGGGATTTCGTCTGCGCGTATCAGAAAACGACCTGCAACTGCCTGATGCACAACATGATGCCTACCGCTGGCTGGCGGCGACAGAGATTCTGGTCAATGAGGATGTGCACGACAATAGCCGGGCTTACTTCTGTGAGAAGAGTCAGGCCGGAGTACCCGGGCTATGAGGATCCTCGTGTATGGCATCAACTATTCACCAGAGCTGACCGGCATCGGCAAGTACACCGGTGAAATGGTGCAGTGGATGGCGCAACAAGGTCATGACGTGCGGGTGATCACCGCACCACCTTATTATCCGCAATGGAAAGTTAATGGTCGCTATTCATCCTGGCGCTATCGTCGTGAAGAGGGCGACGCCCTCGTCTGGCGTTGTCCGCTGTATGTGCCTGAGCAACCCTCAACGCTCAAGCGCCTGCTGCATTTGGGCAGTTTCGCCCTGAGCAGTTTCTTCCCGCTGCTGGCGCAACGTCGCTGGAAGCCGGATCGCATCATCGGCGTGGTGCCGACGCTGTTTTGTACGCCGGGGATGCGCTTGCTGGCAAAACTCAGCGGCGCGCGCACGTTGTTGCACGTTCAGGATTACGAAG
Organism: Citrobacter sp. VF227; assembly: GCF_052950715.1. NCBI lineage: Bacteria > Pseudomonadati > Pseudomonadota > Gammaproteobacteria > Enterobacterales > Enterobacteriaceae > Citrobacter > Citrobacter sp. VF227. Next base: position 1,005,430 of record NZ_JBRFVF010000001.1, on the reverse strand, counting down.
TCGATGCCATGTTGGGGCTTGGTATGGCGGGCAACGGCAAGCGCGGCGTAGTAGCAAAACTGGCCAGCGCCTTTGAGCGCAGTGGGCTGTTGAATATGGACCATATTTCGACCATCTCTCGTTCCATGATGCGTAAAGCGATGGAAAAAGGCGTTGCGCCGCACAAGGTTATTTTCTTCCCGAACTGGTCGGAAGTGGCGCGTTTTCGCGATGTGAGCGACGCCGAGGCCCTGGCATTGCGCCAGAAGCTGGGATTACCAGTCTCCCAAAAGATTGTTCTTTATTCAGGCAATATTGGTGAAAAGCAGGGGCTGGAGAGCGTGATTGACGCCGCAGTGGAGCTGAGCGAGCACCCCTGGCTATTTGTGATTGTTGGGCAGGGCGGGGGTAAAGCGCGACTGGAGAGTATGGTCCGTGAACGTGGCCTGAACAATGTGCTGTTTTTTCCGCTGCAATCTTATGACGCGCTGCCAGCGTTGCTCAAGATTGCGGATTGCCATCTTGTCGTGCAAAAGCGCGGTGCGGCAGATGCCGTATTGCCCTCCAAACTGACCAATATCCTCGCTGTTGGTGGTAACGCGGTGATTACCGCCGAGCCAGAAACCGAGCTGGGGCAGCTCTGTAACATTGTTCCAGGCATCGCAGTATGCGTGGAGCCGGAATCGGTAAACGCGCTGGTTTGCGGTATTCAACAGGCGTTGATGATGCCAAAAGTCAATACGGTGGCACGTGACTATGCCGAACGCACGCTGGATAAAGATAACGTGCTAAGCCAATTTATTGCTGATATTCGGGGTTCATGATGAGTCAAAGCAAACTCTTTCCAGTGGTGATGGCCGGTGGCTCGGGTAGCCGTTTATGGCCGCTGTCCCGCGTGCTGTATCCAAAGCAGTTCCTGTGTCTGAAAGGCGATCTCACCATGTTGCAGACAACGATCTGTCGTCTGAACGGCGTGGAGTGTGAAAGCCCGGTGGTTATCTGTAATGAACAACACCGTTTCATCGTCGCGGAACAGCTACGGCAACTGCACAAGCTGACTGAGAATATTATTCTCGAACCCGCCGGACGTAACACGGCACCGGCGATAGCGCTGGCCGCACTGGCGGCAAAACGTCAAAGTCCGGGGGACGATCCGCTGCTGCTGGTATTGGCGGCCGATCACATGATTGCCGACGAAGAGGCATTTCGCGAGGCGGTTCGCAATGCGATGCCCTATGCCAGTGCGGGTAAGCTGGTGACGTTTGGTATCGTGCCGGACCAGCCAGAAACGGGCTATGGCTATATCCGCCGTGGCGAGGTTTCGCCAACGAATACCGACGCCGTGGCGTTCGAAGTGGCGCAGTTTGTTGAAAAGCCCAATCTGGAAACCGCGCAGGCTTACGTGGCGAGCGGTGATTACTACTGGAACAGCGGTATGTTCTTGTTCCGCGCCGGACGTTACCTGGAAGAACTGGAAAAGTACCGCCCCGACATTCTTGAGGCTTGTGTGAATGCCATGAGTACGGTCGACCCCGATCTCGATTTTATCCGCGTTGATGAACAGGCGTTTCTCGCCTGTCCGGTAGAGTCTGTGGACTATGCGGTAATGGAACGTACGGCGGATGCGGTGGTGATGCCCATGAACGCAGGCTGGAGCGATGTTGGCTCCTGGTCATCTCTGTGGGAAATCAGTGCCCATACTGCTGAAGGCAATGTGCATCATGGTGACGTCATTAGTCACAAAACGGAAAACAGTTACGTGTATGCCGAATCCGGCCTGGTAACCACCGTCGGAGTGAAAGATCTGGTGGTGGTGCAGACCAAAGATGCGGTGCTGATAGCCGATCGCTACGCGGTACAGGACGTCAAAAAAGTGGTGGAGCAAATTAAAGCTGACGGACGCCATGAGCACCATATTCACCGTGAAGTTTATCGTCCATGGGGCAAGTACGACTCTATTGATGCCGGAGACCGTTACCAGGTGAAGCGAATTACCGTTAAGCCTGGCGAGGGATTGTCCGTGCAGATGCATCATCACCGGGCTGAACACTGGGTGGTGGTGGCAGGTACCGCGAAAGTGACAATTAATGATGACATCAAGCTGCTCGCTGAAAACGAGTCTGTCTATATTCCGCTGGGGGCGACCCACTGTCTGGAGAACCCCGGGAAAATCCCGCTCGATCTGATTGAAGTACGCTCCGGATCTTACCTCGATGAGGATGACGTGGTGCGGTTTGCGGACAGATACGGGCGCGCCTAATGCCTGATGCCTGATGCCTGATGTCTGATGCGCTGATGCGCACCGGGCAATGCGTTTAACACTCATTAAAAAGGCTCATTAAGAGTCAGGGCCTCCTGTTGCCTGAAAAAGGGTAAATCATGACAAAACTGACCTGTTTTAAAGCGTATGACATCCGCGGCCAACTGGGCGAAGAGTTAAATGAAGAGATTGCGTGGCGTATTGGTCGCGCTTACGGCGAATTCCTGAAGCCAAAAACGATTGTTCTGGGCGGCGATGTGCGCCTGACCAGCGAGGCGCTAAAGCTGGCGCTGGCGAAAGGCCTCCAGGATGCGGGGGTGGATGTGCTGGATATCGGCATGTCGGGCACCGAAGAGATTTATTTCGCCACCTTCCACCTGGGCATTGACGGCGGTATTGAAGTGACCGCCAGCCATAATCCGATGGATTACAACGGGATGAAGCTGGTGCGGGAAGGGGCTCGGCCCATCAGCGGTGATACCGGTCTGCGTGACGTGCAGCGTCTGGCGGAATTAAATGACTTCCCGGCGGTTGATGAGGCGAAACGTGGCCGCTATCAGCGCATTACTACCCGCGATGCCTACATTGACCATCTGCTGGGTTACATCAATCCCGGCAACCTGAAACCGATGAGGCTGGTGCTCAATTCCGGCAACGGCGCGGCAGGTCCGGTAGTTGACGCCATTGAGGCCCGTTTTAAGGCGCTGGGCGTGCCGGTCGAGTTCATCAAAATTCACAATACGCCGGATGGCAACTTTCCCAACGGTATTCCCAATCCTCTGCTGCCGGAGTGCCGGGCAGATACGCGCAATGCGGTGATCGAACACGGCGCGGATATGGGGATTGCCTTCGACGGTGATTTTGACCGCTGCTTCCTGTTCGATGAAAACGGTCAGTTTATTGAAGGGTACTACATTGTCGGCCTGCTGGCGGAAGCGTTCCTGGAGAAGAATCCGGGGGCGAAAATTATCCACGACCCGCGTCTTTCCTGGAACACCGTGGACGTGGTAACGGCGGCAGGCGGTAAACCGGTGATGTCAAAAACCGGGCACGCGTTTATCAAAGAGCGGATGCGTCACGAAGATGCCATTTATGGCGGCGAAATGAGCGCGCATCACTATTTCCGCGATTTTGCCTACTGCGACAGCGGCATGATCCCGTGGCTGCTGGTGGCTGAACTACTGTGTCTGAGGGGACTTTCGCTCGGCGAACTGGTCCGCGACCGTATGGTGGCCTACCCGGCGAGCGGAGAGATAAACAGTACACTGGCAGAGCCGGCGGCAGCGATTGCACGCGTGGAGCAACACTTTTCCCGTGAGGCGCTGACGGTGGACAGAACGGACGGTATCAGCATGGCGTTTGTCGACTGGCGCTTCAACTTACGTTCTTCCAATACTGAACCGGTAGTGCGCCTGAACGTGGAATCGCGCGGAGATATTCCGTTGATGGAAGCGCGAACGCGCACTCTTCTGGCGTTGCTGAATCAGTAATGCCGGTGCTTCCTTTGCCCGATGTGGGCAAAGGGTGACTAACAGGAACCACGATGACACATCTAAAAAAGCGCGAACGCGCCAAAACCAATGCGTCGTTAATTTCGATGGTGCAACGCTTTTCAGATATCACCATCATGTTTGGCGGGTTGTGGATAATCTGCGAATTAAGCGGTTTGCCTTTCCTGTACATGCACCTGCTGGTGGCGTTGATCACGCTGGTGGTTTTTCAGATGCTCGGGGGGATAACAGATTTTTACCGCTCCTGGCGCGGCGTCAAAATATCCACTGAGCTGGTACTGTTGCTGCAAAACTGGACGCTGAGCCTGATTTTTTGCGCAGGTCTGATCGCCTTCAATAACGATTTCGATAACCGCTTCGCCGTCTGGCTGGCATGGTATCTGCTTTCAAGCGTTGGCCTGGTGTTAAGCCGGTCATTTATTCGCTACGGTGCAGGATGGCTACGTAATCGCGGTTACAACACTCGCCGGGTGGCGGTAGCAGGCGAGCTGCCCGCCGGACAAATGCTGCTGGACAGCTTTCGTCATGAACCCTGGTTGGGATTTGAAGTAGCGGGTGTCTATCACGATCCAATCCCTGGGAAAAACTCCCGCGACTGGGCCGGTAATCTGCAACAACTGGTGGATGACGCCAAAGCCTCACGCATTCATAACGTTTATATCGCTATGTCGATGAGCGAGGGGGCCAGGGTAAAAAAACTGGTGCGGGAGCTGGCCGACACCACCTGCTCGGTGATCCTCATTCCTGATGTCTTTACTTTCAACATTTTGCATTCACGGATTGAAGAGATGAGCGGCATTCCGGTAGTGCCACTGTATGACACGCCGCTTTCGGGAATTAATCGTCTGTTGAAGCGCGCGGAAGATATCGTGCTGGCCTCGCTGATCCTGCTGCTTATTTCCCCGGTACTTTGTGGCATCGCGCTACTGGTAAAACTGACCTCCAAAGGACCGGTGATTTTCCGCCAGACCCGCTATGGCATGGACGGGAAGCCGATCAACGTCTGGAAGTTTCGCTCGATGAAAGTGATGGAGAACGACGCGGTGGTAACGCAGGCGACGCAAAACGATCCACGCGTGACGCCGGTGGGGAATTTTCTGCGCCGGACGTCGCTGGATGAGTTACCGCAGTTTATTAATGTGCTCACCGGGGGGATGTCTATCGTCGGGCCACGCCCGCACGCGGTGGCGCATAACGAACAGTACCGCCAACTGATTGAGGGTTACATGTTACGTCATAAGGTGAAGCCGGGTATTACCGGCTGGGCGCAAATCAACGGCTGGCGCGGTGAAACCGATACGCTGGAAAAAATGGAAAAACGTGTGGAGTTTGACCTCGAATATATTCGCGAGTGGAGCGTGTGGTTCGATATCAAAATTGTTTTTCTGACGATATTCAAAGGCTTTGTTAACAAAGCGGCGTATTAACATGAGCTTACGAGAAAAAACGCTTAATGGCGCAAAGTGGTCGGCGATTGCCACGGTGATCATTATTGGGCTCGGACTTATTCAGATGACCGTCCTGGCGCGAATTATTGATAACCACCAGTTCGGGTTGTTAACCGTGTCGCTGGTGATCATAGCGCTGGCCGATACGCTGTCGGATTTTGGCATCGCCAACTCAATTATTCAGCGCAAAGAAATCGGCTATCTTGAGCTGACGACGCTGTACTGGCTTAACGTTGGGCTGGGTATTGTGGTATGTGCGGCGATGTTTCTGCTTAGCGAGACGATTGCCAGCGTGCTCAATAATCCCGAACTGGCGCCGCTCATCAAAGCGTTATCACTGGCGTTTGTGGTGATACCCCACGGGCAGCAGTTTCGCGCGCTGATGCAAAAAGAGCTGGCCTTCAACAAAATTGGCATGATTGAAACCAGTTCGGTGCTGGCCGGTTTTACCTTTACCGTGGTGAGCGCTCATTTCTGGCCGCTCGCGCTGACGGCCATTCTCGGGTATCTGGTGAACAGTGCGCTACGTACGCTGTTGTTCGGCTATTTTGGCCGTAAGATTTACCGCCCTGGGCTGCATTTTTCGCTGGCTTCCGTTTCGTCAAATCTGCGTTTTGGCGCGTGGCTGACGGCAGACAGCATCATTAATTATATCAATACCAACCTTTCCACGCTGGTGCTAGCCAGAACGTTGGGCGCAGGTATTGCGGGGGGATTCAATCTTGCGTGGAACGTGGCGGTTGTCCCGCCGATCAAACTGAATCCGATTATTACCCGCGTCCTGTTTCCGGCGTTTGCCAAAATTCAGGACGATAGCGAAAAGCTGCGGGTGAATTTTTACAAGCTGTTGTCGGTGGTGGGGATTATCAATTTCCCGGTACTGCTGGGATTAATGGTGGTATCGAACAATGTCGTGCCGTTGATATTTGGCGAGAAGTGGAACGGTATTATTCCGGTCCTGCAACTGTTGTGCATTGTGGGGTTGCTGCGTTCGGTAGGGAATCCAATAGGATCGCTCTTAATGGCAAAAGCCCGGGTCGATATCAGCTTCAAATTCAATGTATTCAAAACCTTTCTGTTTATTCCGGCCATTTTCATTGGCGGTCATCTGGCGGGGGCTATTGGCGTGACGCTGGGCTTTTTGCTGGTCCAGGTGATTAATACGATCCTCAGCTACTTCGTGATGATCAAACCTGTTCTTGGCTCCAGCTACCGTCAATACATGCTCAGCCTGTGGCTGCCGTTGTATCTCTCCTTACCAACCGTTGTGGTGAGCTATGCGTTGGGCTTAACGCTGCGTAACCAGGTGCCATTAAGCGCGCTGCTGGGGATCCAGATAGCGGCAGGAGCGCTGGCGTTTACGCTAATGATTGTGTTGTCGCGCCATCCGCTGGTGGTGGAGATAAAACGTCTGCTCTGTCGCAATGAAAAAATGAAAACCTTGCTCCGTGCGGGATAAGAACAACGTTTTAAGAGGTCATAATGAAATTACTAATTTTAGGCAACCATACCTGCGGTAACCGAGGGGATAGCGCGATTCTGCGCGGTTTGCTGGATGCCATTAACACGTTGCGTCCCGAGACTGAAGTGGATGTGATGAGCCGTTACCCGGTGAGCTCCTCATGGTTGCTGAACCGCCCGGTGATGGGTGACCCGCTGTATTCGCAGATGAAGCAGCACAATAGCGCTGCGGGCGTCATGGGACGCGTGAAGAAAGTGCTGCGTCGTCGCTATCAGCATCAGGTGCTGCTCTCGCGTGTCACCGACTCCGGTAATCTGCGCAATATTGCTATCGCTCAGGGGTTTACCGATTTTGTTCGCCTGCTGTCGCGCTACGACGCCATTATCCAGGTCGGCGGATCGTTTTTTGTCGATCTGTATGGCGTGCCGCAGTTTGAACATGCGTTGTGTTCGTTTATGGCGAAAAAACCGCTGTACATGATTGGTCACAGCGTGGGGCCATTCCAGGATGAGCAGTTTAATCAGCTAGCGAACTACGTTTTTGGTCACTGTAATGCGCTGATTTTGCGTGAATCCGTCAGTCTTGATCTGATGAAGCGCAGCGCAATAACCACAGATAAAGTCGAATCCGGCGTGGATACGGCATGGCTGGTCGACAACCATCATGAGGATTTTGAGCCAGGCTATGCCGTCCAGCACTGGTTACAGATGGCGGCAAAACAGAAGACCGTTGCCATTACTCTGCGTGAGCTGGCGCCATTTGATAAGCGTCTGGGAACCACACAACAGGCTTATGAACAAGCTTTTGCCGGTGTCGTGAATCGGATCCTCGATGAAGGTTACCAGGTGATAGCACTGTCAACCTGCACCGGGATTGATAGTTACAACAAAGATGACCGCATGGTGGCGTTAAACCTGCGTCAGTATGTGAAAGACCCGGCCCGTTATCACGTGGTGATGGATGAACTTAACGACCTTGAAATGGGGAGAATTCTCGGGGCATGCGATCTGACAGTGGGGACCCGTTTGCACTCTGCCATCATCTCAATGAATTTTATGACGCCAGCCATCGCCATTAACTACGAGCATAAATCGGCCGGGATCATGCAACAGCTTGGGTTACCAGAGATGGCTGTTGATATTCGCCATCTGCTTGATGGCAGTCTTGAAGGGAAAGTAGCCGATACTCTTGGACAGTTACCTGAACTGAACCTACGACTCGGCGATGCTGTGACGCGTGAACGCGAACGCGGGGGGCGTATGGTGCAGTCGGTTTTAACGCGTATTGAGGAGGAGAAATGAAGATTGGCTTTTTCTTGCTTAAATTTCCGCTCTCCTCTGAGACCTTTGTCCTCAATCAGATTACCGCATTTATTGATATGGGCTACGACGTGGAGATTGTCGCCTTGCACAAGGGCGATCTTGAAAATACCCATGCCTCATTTACTACCTATCGTTTGGCTGAAAAAACACACTGGTTACTGAATGAACCACAAAGCAAGCTGGCGAAGCTTAAATCCAGGGCGGCGACAGCCCTGCATGGTATTACCCGCATAGCCACCTGGAAAGCGCTCAATGTTTCACGCTATGGCGATGAGGCGCGCAACCTGATTTTGGCCGCCATATGCGGCGGGAACCCGCAAGCGTTTGCGGCGGATGTCTTTATCGCGCATTTTGGACCTGCAGGCGTAACGGCGGCGAAATTGCGTGAGCTTGGCGTGATAAGCGGCAAAATCGCCACGGTGTTTCATGGCATTGATATCTCTCATCGGGAGGTGCTTGCCCGCTATACCCCCGAATATCAGCAGCTGTTTCAACGCGGTGATTTGATGTTGCCCATCAGCAATCTCTGGGCCGGACGGTTAAAAAACATGGGATGTCCGCCACAAAAAATTGCCGTCTCGCGTATGGGAATTGATATGACACGCTTTACGCCACGTCAGTTGAAATCGCCAACTGCACCGCTGGAGATTATCTCTGTCGCCCGGTTAACCGAGAAAAAAGGGCTGCACGTCGCCATTGAAGCCTGCCGTCAGTTGAAAGAGCAGGGCATCTCATTTCGCTATCGCATTCTGGGGATTGGCCCGTGGGAGCGTCGGTTGCGGACGCTGATCGAGCAATATCAGCTCGATGATGTGGTAGAGATGTCTGGCTTTAAACCCAGTCATCAGGTGAAGGAAATGCTTGAACAGGCGGATGTCTTTTTGCTGCCCTCAATCACCGGAAGGGATGGCGATATGGAGGGGATCCCGGTGGCGCTGATGGAGGCGATGGCCGTGGGCATTCCGGTGATTTCCACCGTTCACAGCGGGATCCCTGAGCTGGTTGAGTCAGGTAAGTCAGGCTGGCTGGCACCGGAAAACGACGCGCAGGCACTGGCAGAGCGTTTAGCGGCATTCAGTCTGCTCGACAGTGAGCAGATGCAGCCGATTGTGCAGTGCGCGCGAGAAAAAATTGAAACTGAATTTAATCAGGTAGCAATCAACAAACAGTTGGCCAGTCTGCTGCAAACGATGTAAATCGAGGTTGTATGTCAGAGAAAAAACTCTCACGCCGTACTTTGTTGACGGTAGGCTCTGCGCTTGTCGTGCTGCATACTCCCGTTGTCCGGGCGCTTGAATCACCGGGCAGCGTCAACATTCAGGATTACAACCCGAAGGATTGGGTGGCCTCTTTCAGGCAGGCGTTCAAAGATGGACAAACGGTTGTCGTACCAAAAGGCCTGGAATGTAAGGATCACAATACTGCTGTCGTTATTCCCCCTGGCAAAACGCTATTCTTACAAGGGAGAATAAGTGGCAATGGCCGTGGGCGCTTTGTTCTGCAAGATGGATGCAAAGTTGTGGGCGAGCAGGACGGGAGCCTGAGGAACGTTACCCTGGATGTACGCGGTTCGGACTGTGTAATAAAAGGAATAGCCATGAGTGGTTTCGGTCCGGTGACGCAAATCTATATCGGCGGTAAAACCTCAAGGCTGATGCGTAATCTGATTATCGATGATATTACTGTCTCGCGCGCTAACTATGGGATTTTGCGTCAGGGTTTTCATAACCGAATGGACGGCGTAAAGATCACGAACAGCCGTTTTAGCGATCTGCAAGGCGATGCCATTGAGTGGAATGTGGCGATCAACGACAGCAACATCCTCATTTCTGACCATGTCATCGAACGTATCAATTGTACCAACGGCAACGTGAACTGGGGCATCGGCATCGGGCTGGCGGGTAGTACCTATGACAATACCTACCCCGATGAACTGGCGGTAAAAAACTTTGTTGTGGCGAACATCACTGGTACCGACTGTCGACAGTTAGTCCATGTGGAGAACGGCAAGCATTTTATCATTCGTAATATAACCGCGCGAAATATCACTCCGGATTATAGTAAGAAAGCGGGCATTGACAATGCGACGGTCGCGATTTATGGATGCGATAATTTCGTCATTGATAATGTAAATATGGAGAATAGCGCAGGTATGCTTATTGGATACGGCGTTATCAAAGGGCGATATTTATCCATTCCACAAAACTTTAAGCTGAATAATATTCATCTCGATAACACCAAACGTGAATACAAATTACGCGGCATTCAGATCTCCTCAGGTAATGCAACGTCATTCGTGGCCATCACCAATGTGGAGATGAAACATGCCACGCTTGAGTTGCACAACCAACCGCAGCACCTTTTTTTACGAAATATCAAGGTGATGCAGCAATCAGCTACGGGTCCCGCGCTTAAGATGCACTTCGACCTACGCCAGGATGTGCGCGGTAAGTTTATGGCTAAACAGGACACACTGCTCTCGCTGGCCAATGTTCATGCAGTAAACGAAGCAGGGAAAAGTTCAGTTGACATTGACCGGGTAAACCATCAGGTGGTGAATGTCGAAGCGGTGAATTTTCGACTGCCGGGGGAGGGGAGGTAACTTTGCGACCATTCCTGGCTTAAGTTGCACATACTTGAGCTTAAGATTACTGCATTCTACAGATAAGCGGCGTAACATACGCGGCAACTGTACAATGTAATTCATACTGGCTAAAACAAGCTAAAAAGCTATAATTCAGCAACTAATGAATAGGTGAATGACTTAATGATTAATTTGAAAGCAGTTATTCCGGTAGCGGGTCTGGGGATGCACATGTTGCCAGCCACGAAGGCAATCCCTAAAGAGATGCTGCCGATCGTAGACAAGCCGATGATTCAATACATTGTCGACGAAATTGTAGCTGCAGGTATCAAAGAAATCGTTCTGGTGACTCATGCGTCTAAGAACGCGGTTGAGAACCACTTCGACACCTCTTACGAACTCGAATCGCTGCTTGAGCAGCGTGTTAAGCGTCAGCTATTAGCCGAGGTACAGTCTATTTGTCCTCCCGGTGTGACTATTATGAACGTTCGTCAGGCACAGCTGCTCGGTCTGGGTCATTCCATTCTTTGTGCTCGCCCAATTGTTGGGGACAACCCGTTCGTCGTGGTGCTTCCTGATGTTGTTCTTGATAATGCGAGTGCAGATCCCCTGCGCTACAACCTTGCTGCCATGGTTGCTCGTTTTAACGAAACCGGGCGCAGTCAGGTGCTGGCTAAGCGCATGGAGGGCGATCTGTCTGAGTATTCGGTTATTCAGACCAAAGAGCCTTTGGACAACGAAGGAAAAGTCAGCCGTATCGTTGAGTTCATCGAAAAACCGGATCAGCCGCAAACGCTGGATTCCGATCTCATGGCCGTAGGACGCTATGTGCTTTCTGCTGATATCTGGGCAGAGCTGGAAAAAACTGAACCAGGTGCCTGGGGACGTATTCAGTTAACAGATGCCATTGCAGAACTGGCGAAAAAACAGTCTGTTGATGCCATGTTGATGACGGGTGACAGCTACGACTGCGGTAAAAAGATGGGTTATATGCAGGCGTTTGTGAAGTACGGGCTGCGCAACCTGAAAGAAGGAGCGAAGTTCCGTAAGAGCATTGAGAAGTTACTGGCTGAGTAGGGCTCTGTAGCGATGCTATGAATTTATTAAATGTATAACTATAAACGGCAGTTGGGTATTTAAAAACCAAACGGGTTTTTAAAATGCCGCTGCCGTTTTGTCATTTAAATCAACCACTAAAAAAACAGTTGTATTTATATTCGATGATTGTACACAGGAATTGTCCTTGTCATAAAGTGCGATTAGGACCACAATACATCATCAAATTTTAACATGTTCTGACCGCGTAAAAACGCAGCAGGGCAGCAGACTTTCTATGTGTTTAGTGCACTGGTAGCTCTTGAGCCAGGGGCGGTAGCATATCTCGCATTTGCGAATGAACGTAAAACATTGTTTGATGGCTGATAAAACATATCGTGGTTAAAAACTATCAGATCGAGCAGATAGGGGACGGCAATGAAGGTATTAGTGACTGGTGGGACCGGGTTTCTTGGTACTGCTTTAGTCCAGGCGTTGAAATCAGCGGGGCATCAGGTGATATTAACAACGCGTCAGCAGGAAGATATTGAACAGGGAATTTACAACCTGGGTGATATTTCAGCTGAAACCAACTGGGTAAACCTTTTGCAAGGATGTGATACCGTCATTCATACAGCGGGAAGGGCACATATCCTGAATGATAATGCTCAGAATGCGTTAGCGGAATTTCGTCGTGTTAACCACGACGCGACCTTGAAGTTGGCTAAAGACTCCGCCATCTGCGGCGTTAAGCATTTCATTTTTGTCAGTTCGATTGGGGTGAACGGCAATGCCACCTCAGGCACCCCCTTCACTGAAATGTCAGAGCCTTGGCCAATTTCTGACTACGCCATTTCTAAACTTGAGGCTGAGCAAAGTCTGCGGCAAACCTTTGCCAAAAGCGAAATGGCGTTAACTATTGTCCGTCCTGCGTTGATTTGTGGTGAAAATGCGCCAGGTAATATTCAGCGACTGTTAAAACTGGTGTCGAAAAATCTGCCATTACCGTTTAAAAACGTCAAAAACAAACGTGCGCTGGTGTCGTTGGACAACGTTGTCAGCTTTATTAAAGAATGCGTCGTAAATGAGAAGTCGAAAAATCAACTCTACTTGCTCGCCGATGCAGAGCGACCTTCAACCGAGGATATGATTAACGCCTTTGCGACTGGAATGGGTATTCACGCAAAAATTATCTATTTCCCGAAGAGCGTCCTGAAATTAATACTTTCGGCCGTGGGTAAAGGTGGAATTTACGATCAGTTATTCGGTGATCTTGAAGTTGATGCCAGTAAATCGAGAGAGCAACTGCACTGGGCACCACCGATCACACTGCATGAAACTATGAAAAAAACGGCGAAGTATTATATCGAAGGTAATAAATAATGTTGAATTTAGGGATCGTAATATTCGCATTTTTAGTGTCATGTGCACTGACTTGGGGATTACGCGGTTATGCGATTAAACATAACGTGATTGACCTACCAAACCAGAGAAGTTCGCATTCTGTGCCGACTCCGCGTGGGGGGGGGGTGGCTATTGTCCTGACGCTTTTAGCCGCGCTGGTGTGGTTTTATTTCAGCAACGCGCTGACGTTAGATGGCTTCTTAGGTTTGTTCATTCCGGGGTTAATTGTTGCAGTAATCGGGTTCCTGGATGACCACGGTCATATTGCGGCACGCTGGCGTCTGATGATGCATTTTCTGGCTGCGGCAATTGGCCTATATTTCTTGGGATCTTTCCCGATTATTACTCTGTTTGGTTACGATCTCTCATTATCATGGATTGGGATGATTCTGGGCTGCTTCTATTTAGTCTGGATGTTGAATTTATACAATTTCATGGATGGAATTAACGGTTTAGCCAGTTCGGAAGCGATCACCTTTGCGGCAAGCAGTGCGTTGTTAATGGTCGTCAACCAGTATACGTTTGCTCCTGGTAGCATATATCCGCTGACGCTTGCCCTTGCTGGCGCTGCTGCAGGTTTTATTGTCTGGAACTTCCCGGTTGCCAAAATCTTTATGGGGGATGCCGGGAGCGGTTTCCTCGGTATAACCATCGGGCTGATGATCCTCCATATCGCGAAAGTCGATTCAAACTTCTTTATTGCAGAGTTATGTTTGCTGGGGGTCTTCATCGTCGACGCGACTACCACACTGCTGCGCAGAGTGGTGGCTGGGAAGAAAGTCTACGAGGCGCATGCGAGCCATGGTTATCAGATCTTGGCCCGGAAATATGGCAGTCATGTTCCGGTGACGATGATGGCGATCGCCGTTAACCTGCTCTGGCTCTTGCCAATTGCCTATCTAATAGCAGATGCCAAAATTGATGGCTTTGTGGGACTGATTATCGCCTGGTTACCACTATTCTTTGTTGCATTTAAATGTGGTGCTGGCGTGAAAGATAAAGAGAGCAACGTCAATGCATGACCTGATGATTTTGGGAGCTGGTGGCCATGGACGCACACTATGCGAATTGGCCAGACTACTGGGCTATGCGGATATTGTGTTTCTCGATGATAATGCCTCCCTTTGCCATGAGACCAACAAATATATCATTGGTAAAATTTCAGAGCTACCATTACACATCAACAATGCTAATAACGTCGTTATTGGCATTGGAAATAATAAAGTCAGGGAACAACTCTATCTGCAGGTTATCAGCCTGGGTATCCAACCTGCCACTCTTATACATCCGTCTGCATTTGTCAGCCCATCGGCAACGATAGCTGATGGTTCAGTGATATTAGCGGGAGCAGTGGTGGGGGCTAATGCAAAATTAGGTGTGGCTTCAATTGTAAATAGTCATTCGACGGTAGATCACGATTCTATTCTCGGCGATTTTGCTCATTTAGGTGTCGGTGTTCATCTTGCAGGAAGTGCTAAAATTGGGAAATCAGCTTTTCTGCAAGCTGGTACAGTGGGTGGTTATAATGCAAAAGTGGACGATTACTCAGTGTGTCCTGCTGGTACTGTTTTATAAACTGAAGGCAAGCTTTAACGAGGCGACTAGTTTTTAGTATGCTAATTTATTTAATATCTTTACCAAGACCAATAAAACGAATCATTACGTTATCTATCGATGTGGTACTGCTCTTATGCGCATTCTGGTTTGCGTTTTGGGTACGTATAGATTCACTGACACCATTATATAGTACGTCGCATTGGCTATTGATATTTTCAATAATCGTCGTCACTTTGGCAATATTTGTCAGATTGGGGCTGTACCGTGCAGTTATTCGCTATATTACGGCTAAGATTCTGCTGGTCGTAGCAGTTGGTATGTTTATATCGTCGATATTGCTGATTATTGCGGCGTTCTATACCAATCTTTATCTGCCGAGAACGATTCCATTCATTTACTTCTCATTTGGATTATTGCTTATTGCCGGTTCAAGACTCGGAATGCGAATGCTGGTAAACCGCGGCATGAAGCGGGGCACCCGAGTCGTCATTTACGGTGCTGGGGCGTCGGGTCGTCAGTTGCTGCCAGCGCTGAGCCAGATGGATGAATATTATCCGGTCGCTTTTGTCGATGACAACCGTGCCCTGCAGGGGCAGGTTATTCACGGAGTCAGCGTCTTTGCACCAGAAAAACTGGCCTGGTTGATTGAGAAATACGAAGCGAAGAAAATTTTGCTTGCGATGCCAAGTGCTAGTCGTTCCAGAAAGAATGAAGTGATTAAGACACTGGAAGGTTTACCCTGCGAAGTGCTTTCTATTCCTGGGATGGTCGACCTGGTAGAAGGTAAAGCGCGGATCGATGCGTTACGCAAAGTGGTCATCACCGACCTGCTGGGGCGAGATCCGGTTTCTCCAATTCCAGAATTAGTGTCTCGTAATATCAACGGGAAAACGGTTATGGTGACCGGTGCCGGTGGTTCTATTGGCTCCGAACTGTGTCGGCAGATAATCAAAAATAAGCCCAATCAGATCATTCTGTTCGAGCTGTCAGAGTTCTCACTGTACTCTATTGATTCTGAACTGCGTAATCTGAATCTCAGCCAGGATTTGCAGGTGAAGATTTATCCAATTCTTGGTAACGTGCAGGATAAAGAGCATCTCGAAAGATTAATTAATGCATTCAAGGTTAATACGATTTATCACGCAGCTGCTTATAAGCATGTGCCTCTTGTTGAGTTCAACGTCCTTGATGGTGTTCGCAATAACATCTTCGGTACTTTGTACTGTGCCCAGGCGGCGGCGAACTGCGGAGTGGAAAACTTTGTTTTAATTTCCACTGATAAAGCAGTACGGCCTACAAATACGATGGGTGCGACCAAACGTATCGCTGAGCTGGTGTTGCAGGCACTAGCGAAGGAACACAGCAAAACCTGCTTCAGCATGGTTCGTTTTGGCAACGTGCTAGGGTCTTCGGGCTCGGTTGTGCCGCTGTTTGAAAAACAGATTGCTTCTGGTGGTCCGGTAACGTTGACTCATAAAGATATCACGCGTTACTTCATGACTATCCCTGAGGCGGCTCAGTTAGTGATTCAGGCGGGAGCGATGGGAACCGGCGGCGATGTTTTTGTTCTCGACATGGGTGAGCCGGTGAAAATTATTGACCTTGCGCACCGTATGATTGCGCTGCAGGGGCTATCTGTTCGCGATGATAAACATCCTTACGGCGATATAGCGGTACAGACAACGGGCTTGCGTCCGGGTGAGAAACTTTATGAAGAATTGCTCATTGGCGACAACGTTTCTACTACGCAGCATCCTCGCATAAAGACTGCAAATGAGGTTATGCTGCCGTGGAGTGAAATGAGTAAACTTCTTGCTGAACTGGATACCGCCTGCCGGGAGTTCGACTATGAGTGCGTACGTGAAATACTGTTGCGGGCACCTGCGGCGTTCAATCCAACCGATGGTATCTGTGATTTGCTCTGGAATGAAAGGATTAGTTAAGTAACGAATCGAGCTTGAAGAAGATCTGGCTGGATGCATAAAAAACAATAAAGCCGATTTTACGAGGGGCAATTACTATTGACCTTAAGGGGGTATATTAGCGTCATTGTGGTAAAGGTTTTATCCGCTTTTCTGAATATTATAAATAATATAATGGATTACGTGATAAACATGGTTGAGTAGACTTGCGCAAAATGTTGGCATCGTTCTGCTTTAGATACTGATATTATTTCGAATATATGCTACACGTTTTCCGACGAAGACCAGCAAATGCGGTAGTGACTTACATTAATTGAACGTGTATTCCTCAAAGAAAGTACTGGCTTCTATGCATGCTGTTCACCAGAACAAGGAAAGCAAATCGTTTTTCGGGTAATTATCTCAATTTCTAATTGTTGTTACTCGCTTCCGGTAGTTTTTTTCAAAACGTGGGCTAAACGTACAAGCGAATACGTCGCCATGTTCTGTATAATCCACGTTAAAGAGCCAGTGCAGCTGTGATTTTTATATTCACAAAGCTCCATTTGGTCCAATTCATCACAAATAAAGTACGATATTAGTGCAAGTTACAAATGCTAATGTTACTTGCCAGTTTGTGTAAAATCGATCTTGAAACAAAAAAGAATTCAATGATATGGAAAGTGAAAAAGTCTCGGTTATCATGCCCGTTTACAATGGGAAATCTACAGTTGTACAATCGATTGATTCTATAATGAATCAGACTTACAAAAATATAAGGCTATATGTCATTGATGATTGTAGTACTGATGGGACTCTAAATCTATTAGAGAGTCTTTATTCTACAAATAGCAAGGTTGTAATTTTTAGGAATAACAAAAATTTGGGAGTTGCAAAAACACGGAATGTTGGAATTGAAAAATCGCAGGGGGAGTATATTGCATTTTGCGATTCAGATGATTTATGGAGTGAGACGAAACTAGAGAAACAATTAAATATACTCGATACAGGTGATATTGATGTTGTTTGTTCCAATTATAGCACTATTAATATGAAAGGTGAAAAGATGGCTGAAGTCAACGCTCCACAATTCATTACTTATAAAATGATGCTAGGCAAAAACTACATCGCGAATTTAACTGGTATTTATAATGCAAAGAAACTAGGGAAGTTTTATCAAAAGAGTATTGGGCATGAGGACTACTTAATGTGGTTGGAAATATTAAGAGCAACTAATTATGCCCAATGCATACAAGAATGTCTTGCACAATATAGGGTTTCAAGGGAATCATTATCAGCTAATAAGTTGGTTGCTGCTCGATGGACGTGGAATATCTATAGGAGGGAATTAAAATTATCAATATTCCCTGCGTTATATTTTTTCTCTCAATATGCCTTTCGGGGTCTGTTAAAGAAATTTTTAAATTAATAGTTTTAATAATAAACTATCCTAAGATTTTTATTGCAGGATGTGTTACGCTGTTTTGTAGAAAAATGTATAACAGGCTACAAGCAGTAGTACATCAGCGATGAGTTTTGAGGCCCAAATGCCATTGCATTGATTATTCGCCTAGGGCATAAATTTGCTTTAATGTATTTAGAAGTAAAAAAATTGCTAGGTTTATCATTAATTCTTTTCTGGAATTAAAAACGCAGGATAAAAAATTGTCTAGTTTTGCCAATAAAAAGAAAATGATCAAAGATGTATTCTTGGGTCTATATATTTTACAATTGTTTAACTATGTTGCTCCTGTGATCATTATCCCTATAATTATTAGCCACATTGGGTTGGATAAATATGGTGAGCTAATATACATTACAGCTATATATCAAGTGGTTTCATTATTCGTTGATTTTGGATTTACCTATACATCGCCAGTGGCTGCAGCTCGATATCGCAATAATAAAGAAGAATTACATATATACCATACGACAATAATATTTCTGAAAAGCATATTGTTTATTTTTGCTTTGGTTACAGTAAGTTTGTTATCGTTGTTGAATTTTATACAATCTTCACCTATTTATATTGCATCAGTATTTTTATGTGCGATAGGGAACGTATTTACTCCTTTATGGCTATTTCAGGGGTTAGGAGACTTTAAATTCCTATCATCATGCCAAATAATTACACGTGTATTATTATTTTTCTCGCTTTTAATTTATTTAATATGTGACGGAAAGAATTTATTCATTATTAGCCTGTTGCAGAATGGGAGTTTGCTCCTTTGTTATTTTTATGTCAGGAAAAGAACTTTTCCGATCAATATTAGACAGCTTGAACATAAACAATGCCTTTCAGAAATTAAGCTAGCAGGAAACGTTTTCGTTGGTGTGTTAGGAACAATTAGCTATGGTAGCTTAATACCTATATTAATTGGGAATTATTGTGGACATGTCAGTTTAGGTATTTATTCGATAGTACAAAAGCTTACTGCTGCTTGCCAAAGCTTAATTGTTCCTGTCTCTCAGTACATGCTCTCAGAGGTTTCGAAGCAACATACAACAAGCGAAACTGAATTCACTTCAAAAATTAAGCAAAGCCTGGTGATTCATTTAACAATAAGTTCAATAGCCTGTGTTTGTTATCTTCTATTTGGACAGGTTACAGCCCGGATCATTGGTAATGTGAATGTTTCTTTTACAATAATTGCGATATCTTCCGTAATAACGATATTCTCATCTCTTAATAATGTACTTGGCGTACAGTTTTTAATACCAACAGATAACGTTAGATTGCTTAGAACCGCTAACATTATGTCCGGTATTGTTGTTGTCTCAATATCATGGTTTATGATTAATAATTACAATGTGCTCGGTGGAGTCGCATTGAATCTTCTGGGTGAGTTATTGGTGTTTATATTTTTAGCCTGCGTTGCGAAACGAAAATGGAAAGGAGATAGCAACAGTGCAATTTAAGCGAACACCACTCTTGGTTGTGTATGTTAGCCTTCTGGTAATACTTGTAGTTTCATTTTTAGTTGACGATAATGTGGCTAGATCGACTTATATTTTGGTTGTTGCTACTATAACAGTCTTCATTGTATCCTTTTTATGTAATAAAGTTACTTCCCCTGCCAGTCTCCTGATTATATCTTCGTTTGTTTTTTTAGGATGTAGGCCATTCCTGTCAGTTTTTACCAACTATGATTTTCGTATTGCGGATTGGTTTATCACTGGTTACATGGACGATAATGTTGCATATGCTAATTATGCCATCTCACTAATGTATTTCGGATATATTATAGCATTAGTTATTAGTAAGAACACTCGGGCCTGTCATGTCTCTGAGTGTGGAGGGCGATATTCTGCACCTTCTTTAAAGTTCCTGTTTATACTTTTCATTCTGGGTTCAGTAGGAATGGTCTTGAAGGGGCTTTATTTCTTCTACTATATAGAATCAAATAGTTATGTTGGTATCTATCAGAATAATATAAGTGTACCGCTTGGTTATAATTTTCTTTCTAGCCTGTTCTACTACTCTTTTTTCCTGATCTGTGCCTTCTTTAAGAAATTCAGAGTCAGGAAAACTTTTCTTCTGGTGGCAGTTATTATAGCTGCCTTTAGTTCACTAAAGGGAAGTAGGGGGGAATTTATAACATTTTTGCTGACAGTAATCTGCATTTATTACAACGATATTCAAATTAGAAATAAAAAGCTCATTGCAAAGATGCTGATTGTCTTCTTGATAGTTTTCGCTTTGAGTGAGTTCATTTCTATGTGGCGGTCTGGTGGTAGTTTTATCGCCTTGCTGGAGGGAAATAACCCAATAGTGGATTTTTTATATGGAATGGGAGTGTCTTACATCACAGTTTTCCAGAGTGTAAAACTTCACATGGTTGATGGCATATCCAATATTTCATATTTATTTAGTCAGATTATCATAACGGTGACATCTATTCTTGGTATTGGAGTGGAGCTGCCCTCAATTAGTTATAGCAATCTGGCATCTGCCACAGCTAATCCAGAACTATATAGTGAAGGATATGGGTTAGGTGGGAGCTATCTTTCTGAATCATTGTTGGCAATGGGGCTTATTGGATGTCTAATAATGCCCTTACTTGTACTGCTGCTATTGAATAGTTCTGAAAAGTTTACAAAAGAAAACCCACTGATATACTTTGTTTATTTTAGTATTTTACCACCAATATTCTTTATTCCCAGAGAAACATTGTTATACTTCTTCCCTTATTTGCTGAAAAGTATATTTGTTGCATTCTTTATAGTTTTATACTCAAATTACAAAACTAGAGTGTCAGGATATGATCAAAAAAAATGTTAGTGTGATAATACCTAGTTATAATCGTGCACATTTATTGTGTAAAATTTTACCAGGGTACTTTCAGGAAGAAGTACAGGAAGTCATTGTTATCAATGATTGCTCGACTGATAATACTCGTGAAGTGCTATTGGAAATGCAATATAAATTCCCAAATTTGATTGTGCTTGAAAACGACACAAATAAGAAACAAACTTTTTCAAAGAACCGCGGATTAGATATTGCGAAAGGGGAATATATTTTCTTTGGTGATGATGACTCATTTTTGCAGGAGGGAACAATTGCAAGAATGTTAGACACAAAGAAAAAAACGAACGCAGATATTGTTGGTGCCAGAATTCTTTACATGAATAATAATGAGACTGAGTTTACACAATGTATTGCGCGGCATAAACGCGAAGGCAGATTTGTAAGTGACCTAAGTAAAATGGAATTTAGCTTTACTGCTGAATTAGAGAGCCCGGTGGAGTGTTTTTATGCGCAA
The DNA here is from genome assembly GCF_052950715.1 of Citrobacter sp. VF227. Taxonomy (NCBI): domain Bacteria; kingdom Pseudomonadati; phylum Pseudomonadota; class Gammaproteobacteria; order Enterobacterales; family Enterobacteriaceae; genus Citrobacter; species Citrobacter sp. VF227. The sequence continues at coordinate 984,204 of NZ_JBRFVF010000001.1, read as the reverse complement.
GCACTCATACTTGTCAGACGCGAACTTATTGGCAATTCACGTTTTAGCGAAATTTATACCGGAAATTGTTATCGGGAAGAAACAGATTTCATGTTAAGTTTGTATTTGCAGAAATATAAATTTGTTTATGATTCCCAGGCACTATTAATTAATTTACCTCCACAACAGGCTACTGGAGGTGCAAGAACAGCTAACAAACTTAAATATCATTATGAGAGTGTAATAAATAATTATCGGTTCTTAAAAAAATTTAATCAACAAATTAATGAAGTTACCAACGATAACCACACGATATTGTATCGCCAGCTTTATTTTATTTACTCAAAGTTATCCTCATTCTCAAGGAAGTTTCTTTAATGATTATTTATATAGCTGCATTTAATGGTGATGGTGGTCAGGGAGGTGTGGAGCGAGTAGTTTCACAACAAAAAAGAGTGCTGCAGAAGTTAAATCATACAGTAATTCTTGCTGATAAAAATTATTTTCGTTTGACAAGGGTTGTGATTAATAAAAAAATTCTGGTCCTACTGTATCCTCTCTTAACATCATTTTATTTCTTTTTTAAAAAGATCTTCGGCCATAAATTTACCGTAATATCGCATGGATATTCATCGCCATTTTACAGCAATGATCTGTTAATAGCACATGGTAATATGAAATGTTACTCACAGACAATAATGAAAAGAAATCTTCGGTTATTATCTGGCAGCGGGGTCATAGCTTTCTATGAAAGATGTGCCGGAAGATTTTCGAAAAAAATTTGGGCGGTATCCAGAAGAGTAAAAAGAGAATGGAAGGAATATTATGGCGTAGATACTAGTAAAATTGATGTAGTTAGAAACTATATCAATTTAAATAAATTTACCGAAGATGAAGTGACTATTCAGCGGTACATTACCTTTGTAGGACGGCTTGAAAAAGGAAAGGGCGTTGCCGAACTCATTGATATCTGCAGTGCACATCCTGAATTTCAGTTTAATCTGGTGTCGAGTATACCTCCGCCAGAAGAGTTAACTGTCTTAAATAACGTTACATTTAGTATTGGTGTTCCTTATGAGTCGATGCCACAAGTTTTTAAAGAGGCTAAATTATTAATTTTACCTTCAATGTATGAGGGTTTTGAGCTTGTTACAGTTGAAGCACTATGTTGTGGCACACCTGTAGTAGGATACGATGTCGGGGCTATAAGTGAACTGTATTCAGACAGGCATCCAGGTGTTTTCATGGTTGAAAACAAAGACGAACTTATTTCTAAGATTGGCCATATAATGAATCAGTCGGATGTTAATTATTTTAAATTAAGGCGAGATATTTACGAGCAACGAAATGTTTTCTCTGAAAATCACTACGAAGATATAATGAAAAAGGCTTTTGAAAATGGCTGTTGAAAAATTCTGTCTGATATCAATAAATTCTTACAATGAATTAACAGGTGGTGGATTATACTTGCGTACGCTGGTTGCCTTTCTTAAAAAACAAAAGTTAGAGCTTACACTCATCGATAAAAAAAATGCAGTGAAAAACTTTACGCCTACCTTTAAGGAGCATTTTTCTTGTTCTAAAGGTCGTATGCAAGATGTAATCTCAAGATTTTTTCTTCTGCCATCCTTTTATATGGTTCATCTCTTTTCCATTATTCGCATATGCCGTCTAAATGATATTATAGGCTTGCATAACTCACGGCTTGGTATAATCTGCTGTTTATTAAAGTTTCTTTTCCCAAAAAAGAAATTCATTTTGTTTACTGATAATTTTGAATATCATCTCTTACAGCAGAAAAAGACAACCATAAGCACAGCTTTCGAAAGAATTCTTGTAAAGCTAAATGAAAAACTTGGCCTACAGTTTGCGGATCTAGTAACATATATTACTCAACATGACAAAAAAGAGATTGAACGCTTTTATCGGCTGAAAAATGTAAAGAGCTTAATTATACCTGTGGTTTTTGAAAAACAAGAAAATAATGGTTTCAAGTCGGTGGAATTCTTAGTTAAACTTGAATTATTAAAATGTGACCCTAGACGTAAGTTCATTTTTACTGCATCATTTGACTTTTTCCCTAATGTACAAGCTGCAAAAGTAGTATTGGATACAGCCACAAATAACAAGGACTTCATTTTTGTGCTTGCTGGGCGAAAATTGTCTTCATTGGGACTTAAAGTGCCTGATAATATTTATATGTTTGAAGATTTAACTAGCGCGGAAATGTCATCACTTTTATCTTCTTGTGACATTTTTTATTCTCCTTTGACCTTGGGGAGTGGAATGAAGACAAAGGTTGCTGAGGCTATATCTTACGGGTTACATATTTATGGCAGCAGGCACACGATGATCGGATATGAAGATATAATAGATAATAAAGAGTGTGTATCGTTAATTAACGATGTTGCTGAGCCTTTACCAAATAATGTCACTAATAATGTTTTTGATAAGGCAGTCATTCAATTAATACACGAAAAATATTACTCTTCCGAGCGATTTTCTGGAAATGAATTAAAAATTTTATCTGCGTAGCACATTTATATTTTTCACAAAGAGGCCACATGAATATTTTAGTTATCAGTGGTGCAGGTTAGATTGGATCACATACAGTTGTTGAAGTATTAAATACTGGCCACTCAGTTATTGTTTTGGATGATTTTAGCAATTCTTCTCCGAAGTGCTTGAAGAAAATTAAAAACATTACTAATAAAGAATTTTCGCATGTTGTTGGTGACGTTGGTAGCGGGCCAATATTTGATACTGTATTTAAAAATGAAAATTTGATGCTGTAATCCATTTTGCTGGATTTAAATAAGTTTCAGAATCACAACATCAGCCAATCAAATATTATAAAAATAATGTCTGTGCTAATCTAACTTTGTTAGAAAAAATGAAGCAATTCGACGTGCGTAAGTTTATATTTAGTTCTTCCGCAACCGTTCATGGCCAACTTGAAAGTGTGCCATTATCGGAAAACTCCAAAATTGGTGGTACAACAAATCCCTACGGAACCTCAAAATTATTTGTGGAGAAAATTTTAGAAGACTTAAATCATACTAAATACTTTGACATAGTTTGCCTACGTTTTTTTAATTCAGTCTACGCTCATTCTCGCGGGTTGATTGGTGAATGCCCAGTAGGTGTTCCAAACAATCTGGTCCTATTTTTACTGGATGTTGCGAGCGGCGTCCTCCAGGATCTACATATATTTGGCTATGATTATCCTACACATGATGGAACTGGCGTCAGAGATTATATACATGTAGTAGATCTTGCCAAAGGTCATTTAGCTGCTATTGATTACTTGTCCACGAATCCTGGATATCATTTTTTCAATTTAGGTACAGGGATAGGATATTCAGTGCTGGATCTCATTACTGCCTTTGAAAACAAACTGGGATAATAATTAATAAAGTTTTTTCAGACAGGCGACAAGGTGATATTGCTTCATACTGGGCTGATGCAGAACAAGCAAATAAGCTATTAAATTGGAAGGCTGAAAAAGATCTCCCCACAATGTTACATGACTCATGGGATTGGAAACAAAAGTTCCCATACGGATTTGAAGATGTATGATTTATCCCACAGTGTTTTATTGATGTAATGAAAATATGTTTCCCTCTTAATTTTTGGTTTCATTTGTACAGTGAATGGTTTACATTTATAAGAGTCTATCCCAATAGGAATTTCGACTAGATAGCAAGCACATATAAAAATCATAATTCCAACAAGGATATTGTTGAATTTATTTTTAAGAGAAACTCCGGTAAAATAATTTAAAAGAGCTACTGGTATGCACGTTACTGTAGGGGATTACAATCGCTTGCTGATTTATATATTACTATTAGCAATATATAAATCAGCAAAGGTTCTGATACATGTTGCCAACTTTTTATCGAGCGGAAAATCGATTTGTCGCGTATTTACTAGCTGCGTGAATTGATGAAAACTGACTGATTCAGCATCTAGTTGTACTTGAAAAATTCCTCTGAATTAACAAAAGAGTTTAATTTGATACTCAACATCAAGAAAATATTTATCGATAGTTGTAAATACAGTTGATTGTTACAGTAATATACCCATATGTCTATAGTGAATGATGTTAATGAAATTTCTAAAGAGTTATGTTAGTATATATCATGTGAGACATGTTGAGAGTGTTTAATATAATATTACTGAGTGAATGGCTTCAGTAAAACCTGCACTAATTCAAGCATCGGTTTCGAGGGCATGAGATCAAAGAAGGCATACAGATAATAATTGTAACCACCATATATGGCTGTGAAGGACGGTTAATAGATTGGTTAACGATCAAGATTATTACTCTGTTTTCGCTAACCATACATGTGAGTTTGTTATGTCGAGTTTCTCCTGGAAATTACGACAATCAACATTTATGAACGCTAAAGAAGACGAGTTTTATGCGGAAAAATAATATGATTTTACCAATCATTATGGCCGGTGGAACCGGTAGCCGTTTATGGCCACTCTCTCGTGTACTCTTTCCAAAGCAGTTCCTTTGCCTGGATGGAGAGTTGACGATGTTACAGGCGACAATTCATCGCCTGAAAGGGATTGACTGTGATAATCCTGTAGTGATTTGCAATGAACAACACCGCTTCATAGTCGCTGAACAATTGCGTCAGATGGATAAACTGACGAAAAATATTATTCTGGAGCCGGTTGGTCGCAACACTGCTCCGGCGATTGCGTTGGCGGCGTTAGCTGCAGCTCGGACTGGGCCTGACGATCACTCCCTGATGCTGGTTTTAGCTGCCGACCATGTTATTCAGGACGAAGAAGCCTTTCGTGCTGCAGTGCGCAAAGCTTTACCTCATGCGCAGAATGGAAAGCTTGTAACCTTCGGCATTGTTCCAAATAAACCTGAAACGGGTTATGGCTACATTCGCCGAGGAGATGCCAGTAGCAGTGTTGATACTACTGGTGCATTCAAGGTAGCTCAGTTTGTTGAGAAGCCAAATATGGAAAAGGCTGAAACATACGTGGCTAGTGGCGAATACTACTGGAACAGCGGTATGTTCTTATTCCGCGCCGATCGCTATATAGAAGAATTACAGAAGTTCCGTCCCGATATCTTAGCCGCGTGCGAAAATGCTATGAGCGTAGTCGATCCAGATCTTGATTTTATTCGGGTTGATGAAGAAGCATTTCTGGCTTGTCCTGATGAATCAATTGATTATGCAGTTATGGAACAGACTTCTGACGCTGTGGTTGTACCTATGGATGCTGGCTGGAGCGATGTAGGTTCTTGGTCCTCTTTGTGGGATATCAGTCCCAAGTCGCCGGAAGGAAATGTGATTACTGGTGATGTACTTTCTCATAACACTGAAAACAGTTTTCTGTATTCCGAATCAGGCTTGTTGGCTACAGTCGGCGTGAAGGATTTAGTTGTGGTTCATACTAAAGATGCGGTGCTGATTGCCGATCGTAACTCTGTTCAGGATGTCAAAAAAATTGTCGAATCCATTAAAACTGATGGCCGGCATGAACATCATACCCACCGCGAAGTATATCGTCCTTGGGGGAAGTACGATTCCATCGATACCGGTGAACGTTACCAAGTGAAACGGCTGACGGTTAAACCTGGCGAAGGGATCTCTTTGCAGATGCATCATCACCGCGCTGAGCATTGGATAATCGTTGCGGGAACTGCACAGGTTACGATTAATGACCAGATTCGCTTGTTGGGCGAAAATGAGTCCGTTTATATTCCCGTCGGTGCGAAACACTGTCTTGAAAATCCTGGAAAGATCCCGCTTGAATTGATTGAAGTTCGCTCAGGCTCCTATCTTGGAGAGGACGATATTGTGCGTTTGGCAGACCGGTATGGTCGAGCTTGAGGGTAGCATAAGGTCATTATGGAAAAGTTAACCTGTTTTAAAGCCTACGATATTCGCGGCCGTTTGGGCGATGAGCTTAACGAAGACATCGCCTGGCGTATTGGCCGGGCCTATGGCGAATACCTGAAACCGAAAACCATCGTCCTTGGCGGCGACGTGCGTCTTACCAGTGAAGCGCTGAAGATGGCACTGGCGAAGGGCCTGCGCGACGCGGGCGTTGATGTGTTGGATATCGGACTCTCCGGTACGGAAGAGATTTATTTCGCCACCTTCCACCTCGGCGTAGACGGCGGTATTGAAGTGACTGCCAGTCACAACCCAATGGATTACAACGGCATGAAGCTCGTGCGCCAAGGTGCTCGCCCGATAAGCGGCGATACTGGGCTGCGTGATGTTCAGCGTCTGGCGGAAACCAATGACTTCCCTTTGGTGGAAGCGTCGCAGCGCGGCGGTTATCAGAAAATCGACCTGCGCGAGGCGTATCTCGACCATCTGCTTGGCTATATCGACGTGAAAAACCTCAGACCGCTGAAGTTGGTTATCAATTCCGGTAACGGTGCGGCGGGCCCGGTGGTGGATGCGCTGGAAGCGCGCTTTAAGGCGTTGAACATACCGATAACCTTCATCAAAGTGCACAACACACCCGACGGTAATTTTCCCAACGGTATTCCAAACCCATTGCTGCCGGAGTGCAGGGCCGACACTCGCAATGCGGTCATTGAACACGATGCCGACATGGGGATTGCCTTCGACGGTGATTTCGACCGCTGCTTCCTGTTCGATGAAACCGGGCAGTTCATCGAGGGCTACTACATCGTCGGCCTGCTGGCGGAGGCGTTCCTAAAGCGCAACCCGGGGGCGAAAATTATTCATGACCCGCGTTTATCGTGGAACACCGTGGACGTGGTGAGCGCCGCAGGCGGCACGCCGGTGATGTCGAAAACCGGTCATGCCTTCATCAAGGAGCGCATGCGTCAGGAAGATGCAATTTACGGTGGCGAGATGAGCGCCCATCACTACTTCCGCGATTTTGCTTACTGCGACAGCGGGATGATTCCGTGGCTGCTGGTGACCGAACTGCTGTGCCTGCGCGGTAAAACGCTGGGGGAACTGGTGTGTGACCGCATGGCAGCCTTCCCGGCGAGCGGCGAAATCAACAGCAAGCTTGCCGAACCCGAGACGGCCATCGCCCGGGTGGCAGAACACTTTGCCAGCCACGCGCTGGAGGTCGACAACACCGATGGTATCAGCATGGCCTGGGCCGACTGGCGCTTTAACCTGCGTTCGTCGAATACCGAGCCGGTGGTGCGCCTGAACGTGGAATCACGCGGTAACCCGGCGCTGATGGAAGCTCGCACCCAAGAAATACTTGAACTGTTGCGAAAATAGAAATCTATGGGTTACTGTTCAGGAAAGATTCTTTTGACTGCCTAATTTTCCAATCAGTGTGACATAGCGCAGCAAATGCTATTCATCTCATCTATTCCTGAGTTAACATCCATACCATATTTCAAGCCGCGCATGCCTTGCGCGGTGACCACACCTGACAGGAGTATGTAATGTCCAAGCAACAGATCGGCGTCGTCGGTATGGCAGTGATGGGGCGCAACCTGGCGCTCAACATCGAAAGCCGTGGTTATACCGTCTCCATCTTCAACCGCTCACGCGAAAAAACTGAAGAAGTTGTTGCCGAGAACCCGGGTAAGAAACTGGTACCTTATTACACGGTAAAAGAGTTCGTCGAGTCTCTTGAAACCCCACGTCGTATCCTGTTAATGGTGAAAGCGGGCGCTGGCACCGATGCTGCCATCGATTCCCTGAAACCGTATCTGGATAAAGGCGACATCATCATTGATGGCGGTAATACCTTCTTCCAGGATACCATTCGTCGTAACCGCGAACTGTCTGCTGAAGGCTTCAACTTCATCGGTACCGGTGTTTCCGGCGGTGAAGAGGGCGCCCTGAAAGGCCCATCCATCATGCCTGGTGGCCAGAAAGAAGCCTACGAACTGGTTGCACCTATCCTGACTAAGATTGCTGCGGTTGCTGAAGATGGCGAACCGTGCGTGACCTATATCGGTGCGGATGGTGCAGGTCACTATGTGAAGATGGTGCACAACGGTATCGAATACGGCGATATGCAACTGATTGCTGAAGCCTATTCTCTGCTGAAAGGCGGCCTGAACCTGTCTAACGAAGAGCTGGCAACCACCTTCACCGAGTGGAACGAAGGTGAGCTGAGCAGCTACCTGATCGACATCACCAAAGATATCTTCACCAAAAAAGATGAAGACGGTAAATACCTTGTTGATGTGATCTTGGACGAAGCGGCGAACAAAGGCACCGGTAAATGGACCAGCCAGAGCTCTCTGGATCTGGGCGAACCGCTGTCGCTGATCACCGAGTCCGTCTTCGCGCGCTACATCTCTTCTCTGAAAGACCAGCGCGTGGCGGCATCTAAAGTTCTCTCGGGCCCGCAGGCTAAACTGGCTGGTGATAAAGCAGAGTTCGTTGAGAAAGTCCGTCGCGCACTGTATCTGGGTAAAATCGTCTCCTACGCGCAGGGCTTCTCTCAGCTGCGTGCTGCATCTGACGAATACAACTGGGATCTGAACTACGGTGAAATCGCGAAGATCTTCCGCGCGGGTTGCATCATTCGTGCGCAGTTCCTGCAGAAAATCACCGACGCCTATGCTGAAAACAAAGGTATCGCCAACCTGCTGCTGGCACCGTACTTCAAAAATATCGCTGATGAGTATCAGCAAGCGCTGCGTGACGTTGTGGCTTACGCTGTGCAGAACGGTATTCCGGTGCCGACCTTCTCCGCTGCAGTGGCGTACTACGACAGCTACCGTTCTGCGGTGCTGCCAGCTAACCTGATCCAGGCACAGCGTGACTACTTCGGCGCGCATACGTATAAACGTACCGATAAAGAAGGTGTGTTCCACACCGAATGGCTGGATTAATCTGATTTATCCCTGCTGTAAATCCAGGCCCGGAGCGTTCCTCCGGGCTTTTTTATTGCCAAAAAATGGGATTCAGCCAGGTCTGATAGCCGGTGTTGTGGCAAATCACGATATACTGACGACATGCTGAGCCGATACGCCACAATGCTGGCGGTCTGTTTACCCTCAAATGTTTAACCGGAAGAAGTTACAGAGCGAATGAAGATAACTATCTCAGGAACAGGTTACGTAGGTTTGTCGAACGGTATTCTGATTGCCCAGCACCACGAAGTGGTCGCGCTGGATATTGTTCCGGCGAAAGTTGAGATGCTGAATCAGAAGAAATCACCGATTGTTGACAAAGAGATTGAAGAGTATCTGGCGACGAAGCAACTGAATTTCCGCGCCACGACAGATAAGCATGATGCCTACCGCGATGCGGATTACGTTATCATCGCGACACCTACTGATTACGATCCTAAGACTAACTATTTTAACACCTCGAGCGTCGAGTCAGTGATCCGCGATGTGGTCGAAATCAACCCAAATGCGGTAATGGTCATCAAGTCTACCATCCCGGTCGGTTTTACAAATTCGATTAAAGAACAGTTGGGCATCGACAATATCTTCTTCTCGCCGGAGTTTCTGCGTGAAGGCCGCGCGCTGTACGACAATTTGCATCCGTCCCGTATCGTCATTGGTGAACGTTCCGAGCGCGCGGAGCGTTTTGCAGCATTGCTGCAGGAGGGGGCGGTGAAAAAGGACATTCCGACGCTGTTCACCGACTCAACTGAAGCCGAAGCCATCAAGCTTTTCGCTAATACTTATCTGGCGTTACGCGTGGCCTACTTTAACGAATTGGATAGCTATGCTGAAAGTCTTGGTCTGAACTCCCGACAGATCATTGAAGGTGTGTGTCTGGATCCGCGAATTGGTAATCATTACAACAACCCGTCATTTGGCTACGGTGGCTATTGCCTGCCGAAAGATACGAAGCAGTTGCTGGCTAACTATGCGTCTGTGCCGAACAACATTATTGGCGCGATCGTTGATGCTAACCGCACGCGCAAAGATTTTATTGCCGATTCTATCCTTGCGCGCAAACCTAAAGTGGTTGGCGTGTATCGTTTGATCATGAAAAGTGGTTCCGATAATTTCCGGGCATCCTCTATTCAGGGAATCATGAAGCGTATTAAAGCCAAGGGTGTGCCCGTTATTATTTATGAACCTGTGATGGAGGAAGATGAGTTTTTCCACTCTCGGGTCGTTCGTGATCTTCATACGTTCAAAAATGAGGCAGATATTATTATTTCTAACCGCATGACGTCAGAATTATCTGATGTTGCCGAAAAAGTGTATACACGCGATCTTTTTGGTAGCGATTAATCTCACTCTTCATATAAAAGGCCTTATTAAAGGCCTTTTTATTCTAAATTGGTCCGTAATTAAACTTTGTAGAAATCACGGTACCAGTCAACAAAGTTCCTCACCCCATCTTTGACTGACGTTTCAGGTTTAAAACCAATAACATCATACAGTGCTTTAGTATCTGCGCTGGTTTCCAGTACATCTCCAGGCTGAAGCGGTAGCATGTTTTTCTTCGCTTCAATACCCAGAGCATCTTCCAAAGCCTGGATATAGTCCATTAGCTCAACCGGTGAACTATTGCCGATATTGTAGACGCGATACGGCGCGGAGCTGGTTGCCGGGGAACCGCTTTCGACAGTCCACTTCCCATTGGGCTCAGGAATAACATCCTGCAGGCGAATGATTGCTTCTGCGATATCATCAATATAGGTGAAATCGCGCTTCATTTTGCCGTAGTTATAGACGTCAATACTTTTCCCTTCCAGCATCGCTTTGGTGAATTTGAATAACGCCATATCCGGACGCCCCCAAGGGCCGTACACGGTAAAGAAGCGCAGCCCGGTTGTAGGCAATCCGTACAGGTGGGAGTAAGTATGAGCCATCAGTTCGTTGGCTTTTTTGGTTGCCGCATACAGGGATACGGGGTGATCAACGGAATCCTCCGTTGAGAAAGGCATTTTCCGATTCAGGCCGTATACCGAACTGGAGGATGCATAGAGTAAATGTTGAATTTTATTATGACGACAGCCTTCCAGTATGTTGAGAAAGCCTGTGAGATTTGCGTCAGCGTATGCATGCGGGTTTTCGAGTGAATAGCGCACGCCCGCCTGGGCAGCAAGATGAATCACACGTTCAAAATGCTCTGAGGCGAAGAGTGCAGCCATGCTGTCCCGGTCGACTAAATCAATCTTATGAAAATGGAAACCGGGATGTACCAGTAACGCCAGACGAGCCTGCTTAAGGTTGACGTCGTAGTAATCGTTCAGATTATCAATCCCGACTACTTGATGGCCTGCCTCAAGGAGGCGCTTGCTAACGTGGAAGCCGATGAAACCAGCGGCACCCGTAACCAGGTATTTCATGTTCGTTCCTCTTATCGGCTAAAGGGTAGCCAGGCACCAGCAGGTGCTACCAGGAGTGAAATGATACCGTTAGATGGCAAAAAAGCTAATCGTTATCTTTTTTCACGCTTGCCAATTTAACGGGTTAGCTATTATGTATTCATGTCGTGAATTTTATGTGCGAAAGCGTTGGACATAGTCCTGACCAATATTTAGCCCGTTGAACGGTTTTTTGTTCAGAGTGGGAACCCGGAGTATTGACACTCTTAATAAATTACTTCTTCTTTTTCAGTAATGATTAAAATACCAATTAAAATCACTTAAATAATCTGTCTTTTTAATCAATAATCCTATGGCATTACGCCTAATTATGACTAAACTAATCCCAGTTTTAGCTTTCCTCATTTAGGATATCTATGTCTGTGAGTGATAACAACGTATCCGGGCGCAGTAACGATCCGGAACAGATTGATCTGATTGATTTATTGATACAGCTGTGGCGTGGGAAATTGACGATTATTGTTGCTATCGTTATTGCTATTGCCTGTGCTGTCGGTTATTTAGCGGTTGCTAAGGAGAAATGGACCTCTACAGCAATTATCACTCAACCGGATGTTGGACAGATTGCCACGTATAACAACGCACTCAACGTGTTGTATGGTGTCAGCGCCCCTAAGGTTACTGAGTTACAGTCAAATGTGATTGGCCGTTTTAGCACGTCATTTTCTGCATTGGCGGAAACGCTGGATAATCAGGAAAAGCCTGAAAAACTGTCGATTGAGCAGTCCGTCAAAGGGCAACCATTGCCGTTGGCTGTCTCTTATGTTGGCGCTTCCCCAGAAGAAGCTCAGCGCCAGCTGGCTGAATACATTCAACAAACAGATGAAAAGGTTGCCAAAGAACTAGAACTTGACCTGGTTGATAACATCAAATTGCAAACAACTACGCTTCAGGATTCCTTGAAAACTCAGGAAGTGGTTGCTCAGGAGCAAAAAGATTTGCGTATCAAGCAAATCCAGGAAGCGCTGCGGTATGCACTGCAGGCGGGTGTGACTAAGCCGCAAATTCAGCAAACTCAGGATGTGACGCAGGATAGTATGTTTCTGTTGGGGAGTGATGCTCTGAAATCAATGATTGACCACGAATCTACACGTCCGTTGATATTATCTGACAATTATTTCCAGACAAAACAAAAACTGTTGGATATTGAAAGCCTTAAGCTTGATGGGGCTGAGTTACACGCCTACCGCTACGTGATGAAACCAACGTTACCGGTTCGTCGTGACAGTCCGAAAAAAGCGATTACCCTGGTGCTGGCGGTTCTGCTCGGCGGGATGATTGGGGCTGGCGTGGTGCTGGGGCGAAATGCGCTGCGCAGCTACAAAGGCAAAGCAGAGTAAGCGCTCATCTCCATAAAAAAACCGGGCTTGCCCGGTTTTTTTACATCCACAAATTACTGATGTCTTTTGCGTAAATTCTCAATCACCGTTGTCAGGTCAAGGTCCTGATCCTGCAGCAGCACCAGCAGGTGATACATCAGATCAGAGGCTTCATTTGTCAGCTCGAAGCGGTCGTTTACGGTCGCTGCCAGTGCGGTTTCTACGCCTTCTTCGCCGACTTTCTGCGCAATGCGTTTGGTACCGCTGGCATACAACTTCGCAGTGTAAGAACTTGCCGGATCTGCGGTTTTACGTTCGGCAAGCAGTTGCTCCAGTTGATACAGGAACAGCCACTGGTGGCTGGCATCGCCAAAGCAACTTGACGTCCCTTTATGGCAGGTCGGGCCAATCGGATTAACCAGGACGAGCAGAGTGTCATTGTCGCAGTCAGGCGCAATGCTCACCACATTCAGGAAGTGACCTGAGGTCTCTCCTTTGGTCCACAGGCGCTGCTTGGTCCGCGAGAAAAAGGTCACTTTGCCACTTTCGAGCGTTTTTTCCAGCGCTTCCGGGTTCATATAACCCAGCATCAGCACTTCGCCGGAAACCGCATGCTGCACTACTACCGGCATCAGCCCGTCGGTTTTTTCCCAGTCCAGCTCGCGGCATTGTTGCTTCGTTAACATATCCTGATCTCCACGCCCTGTGTTGCCAGGTACGCTTTTAATTCGCCAATATTGATAATTTGTTTGTGGAAGACGGAGGCGGCAAGCGCGCCGTCAACGTCGGCATCCCGGAAAGCTTCAAGGAAGTGTTCCATGGTGCCCGCGCCGCCAGAGGCAATCAACGGTACGTGGCACACATTGCGCACTTTTTTCAGTTGCTCCAGGTCGTAGCCGTTGCGTACGCCGTCCTGATTCATCATGTTCAGGACGATTTCACCCGCGCCGCGCTTCTGTACTTCCTGCACCCAGTCCAGCGTTTCCCATTGCGTGACGCGGGTACGGCTTTCATCTCCGGTATACTGATTAACGTGATATTTGCCGGTTTCGGCGTCATACCACGTATCAATGCCTACCACGATACACTGCACGCCAAAGCGGTCAGCCAGACGAGTGATAAGCTCCGGTTCGGCCAGCGCCGGGGAGTTGATGGAGATTTTATCCGCCCCGAAGGAGAGGATGCGCGCCGCATCGTCGATGGACTTAATCCCGCCGGCAACGCAGAACGGAATATCGATCACTTCCGCCACGCGTGATACCCAGCTTTTATCCACTACACGACCATCGCTGGAGGCGGTGATATCGTAAAACACCAGTTCATCAGCACCTTCATCCGCATAGCGTTTTGCCAGCGGGACAATGTCGCCAATAATCTCATGATTGCGGAACTGTACGCCTTTTACGACCTGCCCATCACGGACGTCCAGGCAAGGAATTATGCGTTTTGCCAGCATTGGATGGCCTCCTCAACGGTGAACTTACCTTCCAGCAGCGCGCGTCCGACGATCACGCCGCGTACGCCGGTTCCGCGCAGGGCGGCTACGTCATCAATGCCACCAATACCGCCAGATGACTGAAACGCCACCTGTGGATATTTGGCACACACTTCTTCATAAAGCGCGACGTTTGAGCCAGCCAGCGTACCGTCACGGGAAATATCGGTGCACAGCACGTGTTTCAGGCCGACGGGTAAATAGGTCTCAACCAGTTCTTCCAGAGAAATCCCGGAATCCTCCTGCCAGCCGCTGACTGCTACCTGTTTATTACCGCGCTCGTCAATTCGAACGTCCAGCGCCAGCACCAGCGCGTCGGCGCCAAAACGGGAAAACCAGCTCTTGACGACTTCGGGAGATTTTACCGCCGTCGAACCCACCACTACGCGCGCGACGCCAGCGTCAAGCAGCGCTTCAACATCCGCTTCGGTACGTACGCCGCCGCCAACCTGCACCGGAACGTTGACACCAGCGACCAGCGTTTTAATCAGCGGGATCTGGCGCTGCGCAGGGTCTTTTGCACCGGTTAAATCAACAAGATGCAGTACCTCAGCACCCTGGGCGGCGTAATCCTGCAAACGGGGGAGAGGATCGTTGCCGTAATCACGTTGCGTTGAGTAATCGCCCTGATGAAGACGCACTACCGTGCCGTCGATTAAATCTAATGCCGGAATAATCATTACATCTCCAGAAAGTTTTTCAGCAACTGCGCTCCAGCCGCGCCCGAACGTTCAGGGTGGAACTGCACGCCAAAGAAATTGTCCTTTTGTACTGCCGCGGTAAACGGCTCGCCGTAATGACACTGGGCGATGGTCCACGGGTTCACCGGCATAGCATAGCTGTGTACAAAGTAGAAATACGCACCATCTTCAATGCCCTGGAACAGACGATTTCCCGCCTGAGGATAGACGCGATTCCAGCCCATATGCGGCAGCGGCAGACCGAAATCGGTCATCTTCGGGACGTCCTCCTCAATAATGCCCAGCAGGGATACGCCGTTACTCTCTTCGCTGCGACGGCCAAGCAGTTGCATGCCTAAGCAGATCCCCAGCACCGGTTGCGTACAGGCTTTGATCAGCTCAATCAGTTCACGCTCGTGCAACTGGTCCATCGCCGCCTGGGCGGTACCGACGCCTGGCAGAAACAGCTTATCGGCTCGCAGCACCACGTCAGGGTCGCGGCTGACAACCGGGTCGTATCCATGGCGCGCGACGGCGGATTTTACTGAGTGCAGGTTGGCGCAGCCGGTATCAAGGATCACTACGTCCATTACAGCACTCCTTTTGAGGAGGGCAGTGTGTCGCCTTCGACGCGAATCGCCTGACGCAACGTACGACCAAAGGCTTTAAACAGACTTTCCACTCTGTGGTGGTCATTTTTCCCTTTGGTTTTCAGGTGCAAGGTGACGCCCATGGTGTAAGAGAGTGAACGGAAGAAGTGGTCGATCATCTCTGTACTCAGATCGCCAACGCGCTGATAGGTAAACTCTGCGCGATATTCCAGGTGCGGACGCCCGGAGATATCCAGTGCGCAACGTGCCAGGCACTCGTCCATCGGCAGCACAAAACCAAAACGGTTGATACCGCGTTTATCGCCTAATGCCAGTTTTAAGGCTTCACCCAGCGCCAGACCGGTATCTTCTACGGTGTGGTGATCGTCAATATACAGATCGCCCTTAACGGCTATCTCCATGCGAAAACCGCCGTGGGTGGCGATTTGATCCAGCATATGGTCAAAGAATCCCACGCCTGTGTTGATTTTGCTTTGACCTTCGCGGTCCAGCCAGACTTTGACGTCAATCTGCGTTTCTTTGGTATTACGCTCAACGTGCGCGTAGCGGTCACGTTTGGTCAACTGCTCGCCGATCATCGCCCAGTTCAGGGTATCGGGGTGATAGCGTAATCCGCGAATGCCCATGTTTTCGGCGAGCTGAATATCGGTCGCCCGGTCGCCAATCACATAGCTGTTTGCGACGTCCATAGCTTGCTCAACCAGATACTGCTCGACCAGCTTCACTTTTGGCTTACGGCAATCGCACTCGTCCGCTGGCAGGTGCGGACAGATAAGCACCTCATCAAATGCGACGCCCTGAGAGGTGAATATTTGCATCATCAGGTTATGCGGACCGTCAAAATCGGCCTGCGGGAAACTTTGCGTGCCAAGCCCATCCTGGTTCGTAATCATTACCAGCTTAAAGCCGGCTTTTTGCAGCTTGAGTAAAACGGGAACGACGCCAGGCTCGAAGGCGAGCTTGTCAAAGCGATCGACCTGAAAGTCACTTGGCGGTTCGGAAATCAGGGTTCCATCACGGTCAATAAAAAGATACTTCTGGCTCATACTTGCTCCGCACGTAAAGCGTCAATGACGCGCTGGCTCTCTTCACGGGTTCCGACAGTTATTCGCAGGCAGCCGCTTAACGAAGGTTGTTTATTCTGATCTCGTAAGATAATGCCCTGATCCCACAAAGATTTAAATACGCTGCTTGAGGCAGTGAAGCGCGCCAGAACATAGTTGGTTTCAGACTCGAAAACCTGCTCTACACAGCGAATTGTTTTCAGGTTTTCCACCAGGTACTGACGTTCTTCCAGGATCTGTTCTACGCGTTGGCGCATGGCGGAAATCCCCTGCGGCGTCAGTGCCTGGGCGGCGATATCCGCTACTGGCGTAGAGAGCGGGTAGGGGGCAATCACCTTTAACAACAGATTGATAACCTCTTCATTCGCCAGCGTAAACCCACAGCGTAAACCGGCGAGCGCAAACGCTTTGGACAGGGTTCGCAGTACCACCAGATGTGGATACTCAGCCAGCCATCCTGCCAGCGTGGCCTGCGGACAAAATTCAATATAGGCTTCATCAGCGACCACAATGGCTTTTCCCTGCGCCATTTCGAGCAGTGAACGCAGATCCTGTGGGTTAATCAGCTGACCCGTTGGGTTATTGGGGCTGCATACGTAGACCACCTTCACGCCATCAAGCTTGTCCGCGATGCCTTGCAAATCCAGTTGCCAGTTATCAAGGGTCGGAACGGTGCGGCATTCAACACCAATCGTTTCAGCGCTGACGCTGTACATGCCGTAAGTCGGCGGACAGTAGAGAATGGCATCTTTACCGGGTTCGCAAAACGCGCGTACCAACAGTTCGATCCCTTCATCTGCACCGCGGCTGACCAACACCTGTTCCGGTTTGACGCCGGCATACTGCGCGTAATTCTCAATTACAGCTTTCGGTTGACATTCCGGATATCGGTTTAGTGTCTGCTGAGTGAGCCGGAACTCAACGGCGGTTGGGTATTCATTGGCGTTGAGCCAGACGTCGCCGTTACCGCCAAGACGACGGGCAGACTGATAGGGCGTTAACTCGCGAACATTCTTTCGGGCTAAATCAGTGACGCTGAGAAAGTTGTCAGTACTCATGCTTGCTCCTTCAGGGCGTTAACGCGCAGGGTAACGGCATTTTTGTGGGCTGTCAGGCGCTCAGCAGCGGCCAGTGTTTCAATAGTTGAGGCCAGGGCAGAGAAACCTTGAGGGGTTAATTCCTGCACGGTCATCCGTTTCTGGAAATCTGCCAGCCCCAGGCTTGAGCAGGTTGCGGTATAGCCGTAGGTCGGTAAAACGTGGTTGGTGCCGGAAGCATAGTCGCCTGCAGATTCTGGCGACCAGTCGCCGAGGAACACCGAACCGGCGCTGGTGATATCATCAACCAGTTCACGCGCGTTACGGGTCTGAATAATCAGGTGCTCCGGACCGTAGGCGTTAGAAATGGCCACGCACTGTTCAAGATCTTTGGCGATAATCAGTCGGCTGGCGGCGAGCGCCTGACGTGCGGTGTCGGCGCGGGAAAGCTCAGCCAGCTGGCGTTCAACGGCTTCGGCAACACCTTCGGCAAGCGTCGCGTCGGGCGTCAGCAAGATCACTTGTGAGTCGGGGCCGTGTTCAGCCTGAGAAAGCAGGTCGGAGGCGACAAAATCCGGCGTCGCGCCGCTGTCAGCGATAACCAGCACTTCGGACGGGCCAGCAGGCATGTCGATGGCCGCGCCGTCAAGACGTTGGCTGACCTGGCGTTTGGCTTCGGTCACATACGCATTGCCCGGCCCAAAGATTTTATCGACCTTAGGAATGGATTCGGTACCCAGCGCCAGCGCGGCAACGGCCTGCGCACCGCCGACGTTAAATACCTCTTTTACGCCACACAGCTGCGCGGCATAAAGGATTTCATCGGCAATCGGCGGCGGCGAGCACAGCACTACTTTTTTGCAGCCCGCGATGCGCGCCGGGGTTGCCAGCATCAGCACCGTAGAAAACAGCGGCGCAGAACCGCCGGGAATATACAGACCCACGGAGGCGATGGGACGAGTCACCTGCTGGCAGCGAACGCCAGGCTGAGTTTCGATATCCACCGGCGGCAGGATCTGCGCGGTGTGGAAGGCATCAATATTACGCACCGCCGCTTGCATGGCTTGCTTCAGTTCGTCGCTCAGGCGATTGCTGGCCTGCTGAATTTCTTCCTCGGTGACGCGTAGCGCGCCGACCTCGGTTTTATCAAACTTCGCGCTGTATTCTCGCAGTGCCTGGTCGCCGTTGTTTTTGACGTTTTCAAGGATCTCGGCCACCGTGCGGCTGATGCTGTCAGAGGCGGAAATCGCCGGACGCATCAGCAGCTCTCGTTGCTGCTCGGGGCTACAGCTATTCCAGTCAATCAGGGTATTGAAGCTCATGGCTATCACTCCATCATCTTCTCAATTGGCAGCACCAGAATTGAGCTGGCACCGAGCGCTTTCAGTTTTTCCATCGTTTCCCAGAACAGAGTTTCGCTGCTGACCATGTGCATGGCAACGCGCTGCTGATCACCGGCCAGTGGCAGAATGGTTGGGCGCTCAGCGCCAGGCAGCAGAGCGATAACTTCATCCAGACGCTCGCTCGGCGCGTGCATCATGATGTATTTCGATTCACGAGCCTGAATAACGCCCTGAATACGGGTCAGCAATTTGTCGATTAGCTGTTGCTTGGCGTCGGCCATTTCGCCATCACGCTGAATCAGGCAGGCTTTAGAGCGGTAAATGACTTCCACTTCACGCAGACCGTTGGCCTCAAGCGTCGCGCCGGTTGACACCAGATCGCAAATCGCATCAGCCAGGCCTGCGCGGGGGGCGACTTCGACTGAACCGTTTAGCAGACAGGATTTAAACGACACCCCTTTTTGATCGAGATAACGTTTGAGCAGGTGTGGGTAAGAGGTCGCGATACGTTTACCGTTCAGCGCAGCTGGGCCATCCCAGGCTTCATCAACCGGGGTTGCCAGCGAAAGACGGCAGCCGCCGAAGTCCAGACGACGCAGGGTAAAATAGCGAGGATCTTCACCTTGTGCCCGGCGGTTGAGCAATTCCTCTTCGAGAACGTTTTCCCCGATGATGCCGAGGTCAACAACGCCATCCATCACCAGACCCGGGATATCGTCATCACGTACGCGCAGAATATCAATCGGCATGTTCTCCGCCATCGCAATCAGGCGCTGGGTGTGAAGATTAATTTTAATGCCGCAACGGGCCAGTAATTCGCGTGAATCATCGCTTAAGCGGCCAGATTTCTGCATAGCTATGCGTAAACGGGTGTTGTCTAACATTCTTTATTCCTCGTTATCCTGTCTGAATCAGTTGGGTCACGCACAAAAAAAAGCCCCCGGAAGAAATCTTCCGGGGGCTTTCTCATACGCTCATGCACCGCTGGAAGATTTAAATGTCTCCCAGCACACATCGCCTGAAAGACTAGTCAGGATGATGGTGATGATGGTGTTTAAATTGAGCGCGTGTCATAAATTTTCTCGATGAATGTTTATTCATTTGATGTCTTTTAACCTAAACCACTTTAGCTACGGAAAGCAAGGGCTTTTTTTTGATCATTAATTCATTTCATATTGATACTATGAATTGTCAGTCGTCGTGGGCTAGCGTAGCCTTGCGTTATAGGCCAAAAGTCAGGAGAGAAGGCATGAAAAAGGTCGCAATTGTCGGTTTAGGTTGGTTAGGCATGCCGTTAGCCATGTCGCTGGCGGCGAGAGGCTGGCAGGTTACCGGCAGCAAAACCACATTAGATGGGGTGGAGGCGGCCCGCATGAGCGGTATCGAGAGCTATTTGCTGCGCCTTGAGCCTGAACTGGTCTGCGAGGCAGACGATCTCGACGCACTGATGGACGTTGATGCGCTGGTGATTACGCTGCCTGCGCGTCGTAGCGGTCCTGGCGAGGCCTTTTACCTTCAGGCTATGCAGGAGCTGGTCGACAGTGCGCTGGCGTACCGTATCCCGAGGATTATTTTTACCAGTTCGACATCGGTCTATGGCGATGTGCAGGGTACCGTGAAAGAAGGGACGTCGCGTAACCCGGTCACGGCGAGCGGTCGTGTTCTGAAAGAACTTGAAGACTGGCTGCACAATTTACCTGGCACGTCGGTGGATATCTTGCGCCTGGCCGGGCTTGTCGGCCCGGGGAGACATCCCGGTCGTTTTTTTGCTGGCAAGACTGCGCCAGATGGGCACCATGGGGTCAATCTGGTGCATCTGGATGATGTGGTTTCTGCTATCACATTACTGCTGCAAGCGCCTAAAGGGGGACACATCTATAATATATGTGCGCCTATGCATCCGGCGCGTAACGTGTTCTATCCGCAGATGGCTCGTCAGTTGGGGATGGAGCCGCCGGAATTTCGCGGCAGTGAGGATAACGGTAAAGGTAAAGTCATTGATGGCAACCGGATTTGTAATGAGCTTGGGTTTGAGTACCAGTATCCCGACCCGCTGGTGATGCCGATGGAGTGACAGACCAGCAGAGTGCCGCTGATACCGCAAGGGGGCGAGTATGAAACCACTGCTGGACGTTCTTATCATCCTCGATGCGTTAGAAAAAGAGGGCAGCTTCGCAGCGGCGTCGGCAAAATTGTTCAAGACGCCGTCAGCGCTTAGCTATACCGTCCATAAGCTGGAAAGTGATCTTAATATTCAGCTACTCGATCGCAGCGGACATCGGGCCAGGTTCACCCGCACAGGGCAGATGCTACTGGAAAAGGGACGGGAGGTGTTGCACACCGTCCGTGAACTTGAAAAGCAGGCGATTAAACTGCACGAAGGTTGGGAGAATGAACTGGTCATTGGCGTAGATGATACGTTTCCCTTTTCACTTCTGGCCCCGCTCATCGAATCTTTCTATCAACACCACAGTGTGACGCGCCTGAAATTTATCAACGGCGTGCTGGGTGGCTCATGGGAAGCCCTCACACAGGGGCGGGCGGATATTATTGTCGGTGCCATGCATGAACCGCCTTCCGCGAGCGAGTTTGGTTTTGCGCGACTAGGGATTCTGGAACAGGTGTTCGTGGTTGCGCCGCATCATCCGCTGGCGCAGGAGCAGGAGCCGTTAAATCGTCGCACCATTCGGCGTTTTCGCGCCATTGTGGTGGGCGACAATACGCAACATGCCAACGCCTCGGGCTCGCAGGTGCTGGACGATCAGGAAGCCATTACCGTTTTTGACTTTAAAACCAAGCTGGAACTGCAAATCAGCGGCCTGGGATGTGGCTATATTCCGCGCTATCTGGCGCAGCGTTTTTTGGAGAGTGGCGCGCTGATTGAGAAAAAAGTGGTCGCGCAAAATATCTTTGAGCCCGTGTGGATCGGTTGGAATGAACAGACCGCCGGGTTGGCTAGTGCCTGGTGGCGGGATGAGATTTTAGCAAATAGTGCGATCGCTGGGGTGTACGTTAAAGCGGCTGCTGATAAATCAAGCGGTTAAGAAAAAATATTCTTTTGTAGTGGCTTCAATCTCTTGTTATTTCTCTCCAAATTAGTGCAAAATACGCCGCTTGCAAAAAATGACATTAACCGACGTTTTCATACGCGTCGGTTATTTTTTTGCATCAAACCAATCATTCATAAAAGAGGCCGGGCTTCGTACCGGATAGATACTTACTTAAAAATCGACAGTTGTTGTCGCTGAGGATTAACAAAAAATGGGGCAATTTTTTGCTTACGCGACGGTTTTCGCCGTAATGGGGGATAACCATGTCGCATAACGCTACTCCAAACACCTCTCGCGTGGAATTACGTAAAACGCTTACGCTGGTTCCGGTTGTCATGATGGGCCTTGCCTATATGCAGCCGATGACGCTGTTCGATACATTCGGTATCGTATCAGGAATGACCGATGGTCACGTCCCGACAGCTTACGCCTTTGCACTGATAGCCATCCTCTTTACCGCTCTGAGCTACGGTAAACTGGTGCGTCGCTATCCGTCTGCAGGCTCTGCCTACACTTACGCCCAGAAATCCATTAGCCCGACCGTTGGCTTTATGGTGGGATGGTCATCACTGCTGGACTACCTGTTCGCACCGATGATCAACATTCTGTTGGCGAAAATCTATTTTGAAGCTCTGGTGCCGTCGATACCGTCATGGATATTCGTGGTGGCGCTGGTGGCCTTTATGACCGCCTTTAACCTGCGCAGCCTTAAATCCGTTGCTAATTTCAACACCGTCATCGTGTTGTTGCAGGTGGTGCTAATTGCGGTGATCCTCGGCATGGTCATTTATGGCGTGTTCGAAGGTGAAGGTGCTGGTACGCTGGCGAGCAGCCGTCCGTTCTGGTCAGGTGATGCGCATGTGATCCCGATGATCACGGGGGCGACTATTCTGTGCTTCTCGTTCACCGGTTTTGACGGTATCAGCAACCTGTCAGAAGAAACCAAAGACGCTGAACGCGTGATCCCGCGTGCGATTTTCCTGACCGCGCTGATTGGTGGCCTGATCTTTATCGTCTCCACTTATCTGTTGCAGCTGTACTTCCCGGACATCTCGCGCTTCAAGGATCCAGACGCTTCGCAGCCGGAAATCATGCTGTACGTTGCTGGTAAGTTCTTCCAGGTTGGTGCGCTGATTTTCTCTACCATTACCGTACTGGCGTCCGGTATGGCGGCACATGCAGGCGTAGCGCGTCTGATGTACGTGATGGGTCGTGACGGTGTATTCCCGAAAAGTTTCTTCGGTTACGTACACCCGAAATGGCGTACTCCGTCCATGAACATCATTCTGGTTGGTGCGATTGCTCTGTTGGCAATCAACTTCGACCTGGTGATGGCGACTGCGCTGATTAACTTTGGTGCGTTGGTGGCGTTTACCTTCGTTAACCTGTCGGTGATCTCCCAGTTCTGGATCCGTGAGAAGCGTAACAAGACGCTGAAAGACCACTTCCAGTATCTGTTCCTGCCAATGTGCGGTGCGCTGACCGTTGGCGCGCTGTGGGTAAACCTGGAAGAGAGTTCAATGGTTCTGGGCCTGATTTGGGCCGCTATTGGTCTGATCTATCTGGCCTGCGTGACCAAAAGCTTCCGCAACCCGGTACCGCAGTACGACGAAGATATCGCGTAATCACGGCGTTTATCTGAAAAAAAACGGAGACATGTTCTCCGTTTTTTTATACGTGGGATTTACACAATCTCTTGCGCATACTGCCAGAGTGATTTCAGTAGCATCAGTTTTTCTTTGTTATCGGCATATTGCTGGCTCAGCAACTGCAATTCATTGGCGTAATTTTGTAAAAACTCCGGCGTGAACACCTGACGACGATGGTCCAGCCAGCGCTGCTGCTCGGCTTCATCCAGTGTTCCGGGGAAGTTACGGGCACGGTAGTTAAACAGCAACTTTTCAATGCGTTTATCGACAAAAGAGATATCCAGAGCCGGTAAATTACGCGGTTCTGTTTCCAGAACGATTTTCATCGCTGCGCGGTCGGCATCGCTGAAAAAACCGTTATACAGCTGGGCGTCTACGTTATCGGATGGCGCAAAGGGTTCCGCCTCGGCAAAGATAGCCACTACTTTGTCGCGTACCTGCGGGTTTTCGCGCAGAACTTTGAGATTATCAAGACAATGCTGGCGGTTAATGCCCAGTCGATCGGCATCTTCCGGGCGCAGCGTATTCGCCTGGGCCAGTACTGGGCACTTGTTGATGTGCACCAGTTTAACCGGTACGGCTGGGTTATCACCCAGATCTGCCTTCGCCGTGTAGAGCCGTTCACGCAGCGCGTCGCTGTCCAGGTCAAGTAGCGGTGAAATATCACCGGCCAGGTCAACCATAATCACCGCGTTGCGATTCTCCGGGTGCCAGGCCAATGGCGCTACCCAACTGGTATTGCCGCGCCACGCGCCGAGCATTCCTGAAACATGAACCAGCGGCTTCATTTGCGGGACATCAATCAGTGCGGCCAGCTTGTGCTTATTGCGATGGCTGAAGAGATATTCAAACAAACGCGGCTGACGTGATTTAACTAATTGCGCCATTGCAATCGTGGCATACACGTCGGCCATCGCATCGTGAGCATTCGCATGCTCGATACCATTAGCTTTGGTCAAATGCTCCAGGCGAAAGCTGGGTAAGCCATCGTCGTTTTCCGGCCAGTTAATGCCTTCAGGACGCAGGGCATAGCAGGCGCGCATCACGTCCAGGAGATCCCAGCGCGAATTGTCGTTCTGCCAGCTCCAGGCATAGGGATCGTAGAAATTGCGATACAGGATGTTACGCGTCACCTCATCGTCGAAGCGCACGTTGTTATAGCCGAGAATACAAGTTTTCGGCACGGTGAACAGAGTGTGTATGCGCGCTGCAAAAGCGGCTTCATTCTCTCCCTTTTCCCGTGCTTCCTGCGGCGTAATGCCGGTAATCAACACCGCCTCAGGCTGCGGCAGATAGTCGTCTGCGGATTTGCAATAAAAGACTTCAGGTTCGCCGATAATGTTGAAATCGCTATCTGTGCGGATAGCCGCAAATTGCGCGGGTCTGTCCAGTGCCGGATGAGTACCAAAGGTCTCGTAATCGTGGAAGAGAAAAGTCGGGTGCTGCTTGCCGTCATTCATTGTTTGGTTATGTCCGGGATCAATTTAGCGCTCATCTAAGAATACCAAAAAAGAGCAAGGTAATCAGCAATGCGATTATCGATGCTGAATGGTGTACGCAATAAAATTGAGGTGAACAGGATTTTTATAAAATTGATTAATAAGTTTTGCACTATTAAAGGAAATTACTGGAATAAATTTTCTGAAAGTTACTAGCTGCTAAATAATATAAATGAGAACCGTTATTGTTATTTTTCGCTGATTTGTTGGATTCTGGGGATTTTAAAATTCTTTTGTAAACAAGGGGTTTTATTTTGTCCGATTAGCTGACCAACATTGTAATAAAATGTGAGTGAGGTTAAAAATTAATAATTTAAACGCCATATAATCATTGGATATATCTAATAACAGGAGGTTATATGAGCATTAGTCGGCGTAATTTTTTGCGAGGAGTAGGTATAGGTTGCTCTGCCTGCGCGATAGGAAGTTTTCCGCCAGGCGCACTGGCGCGAAATTCTCCGGAGCGCATTAAGGGGAAAACATCCCTGACGCCAAGTTTGTGTGAAATGTGTTCTTATCGTTGCCCGATACAGGCACAGGTGATTAATAACAAAACGGTTTTTATTCAAGGGAATCCTAATGCGCCTCAACAAGGCACGCGTGTCTGCGCGCGCGGAGGCAGCGGTGTTAGTCTGGTCAACGACCCGCACCGTATTGTTAAACCCATGAAACGCACAGGACCTCGCGGGAGCGGAGAATGGCAGGTTATTAGCTGGCAACAGGCTTACAAAGAAATTGCCGAAAAAATGACGGCAATAAAAACACAGCATGGTCCTCAGGGCGTCGTGTTTTCTTCTAAATCCGGTTCGCTTTCAGGGCATTTATTTCACCTGGCGACGGCTTTCGGATCGCCAAATACCTTTACGCACGCGTCGACATGCCCGGCCGGGAAATCGATTGCCGCCAAAGTGATGATGGGCGGCGATTTGGCCATGGATATCGCCAATACTCGTTATATGGTCTCTTTTGGTCACAACCTCTATGAAGGGATTGAGGTTGCCGAAACGCATGAATTGATGGCCGCGCAGGAAAAGGGCGCAAAAATGGTCAGCTTCGATCCCCGACTGTCCGTCTTCTCCAGCAAGGCGGATGAATGGCATGCGCTCAAACCGGGCGGCGACTTGCCGGTGCTGATGGCCATGTGTCACGTCATGATCAATGAAAAACTGTATGACGCGGACTTCGTTACGCGCTACACCACAGGGTTTGACCAACTGGCAGAAGCAGTACAAGAGACCACGCCGGAATGGGCGCAAAAGCAAGCTGATGTTCCTGCTGATGTCATTGTTCGGGTCACCCGGGAAATGGCTGCCTGCGCGCCGCATGCTATCGTTAGCCCGGGCCATCGTGCGACGTTTTCACAAGAAGAAATTGATATGCGACGTATGATTTTCAGCCTTAATGCGTTGCTGGGAAATGTTGAGCGTGAGGGGGGCTTGTACCAGAAAAAAGCCGCGGCGACCTACAATAAACTTGCCGGTGAGAAGGTTGCTCCAGTGCTGGCAAAACCCGATGCCAAATTACCCAAACCCACGGCCCAGCGCATCGATCTGGTTGCTCCGCAATTCAAGTACATCGCGGCGGGCGGTGGCGTGGTGCAAAGCATTATCGACGCCGTGTTAAACCAGACTCCTTATCCGGTGAAAGGCTGGATCATGTCCCGCCATAATCCTTTCCAGACCGTGACCTGCCGACCTGATCTGGTCAAAACCGTTGAACAACTCGATCTGGTGGTAAGCTGCGATGTCTATTTAAGCGAAAGCGCGGCATATGCTGACTATCTGTTACCCGAATGCACCTACCTTGAACGCGATGAAGAAATCTCTGACATGTCGGGCCTGAATCCAGCGTATGCCCTGCGTCAGCAGGTTGTAGAGCCTATAGGTGATGCGCGTCCGAGTTGGCAAATCTGGAAAGAACTGGCTGTGCAATTAGGCCTTGGGCAGTTCTACCCCTGGCAGGACATGCAGACACGGCAGTTGTACCAGCTTAATGGCGACCATGCGCTGTCTGCTGAACTGCGTGAGAAAGGATATCGGGAGTGGGGTGTTCCGCTGCTGCTACGTGAACCTGAAGCGGTGCGTCAGTTTGTGGCGCGTTATCCGGGGGCGGTGGCGGTTGACAGCGACGGGACCTATGGTGAGCAACTGCGCTTTAAATCCCCATCTGGCAAAATTGAACTCTACTCTGAAGAGCTGGAAGCGCTTCTGCCTGGCTACGGCATTCCGCGAGTCCGCGATTTTGCGCTCAAAGGCGACAATGAACTCTATTTCATTCAAGGGAAAGTGGCGGTTCACACCAACGGCGCGACGCAATATGTGCCACTGCTTAGCGAGTTGATGTGGGACAACGCAGTGTGGATCCACCCGCAAACAGCTCGTGAAAAAGGCATTAAAAGCGGTGATGAGATTTGGCTGGAGAATGCGACCGGTAAAGAAAAAGGTAAAGCGCTGGTCACCGCCGGAATTCGGCCCGATACACTGTTTGTTTATATGGGATTTGGCGCCAAGGCGGGAGCCAAAACAGCGGCGACGACGCACGGTATACACTGCGGTAATTTGCTGCCACATGTTACCAGTCCGGTTTCCGGTACGGTGGTGCACACCGCTGGCGTTACGCTTCGTCGGGCATGAGAAAGGAGAACATCATGAATCAAGCAACAAACCCTTATGTCATGCTGCATGACGAGAAACGCTGTATTGGTTGTCAGGCGTGTACGGTCGCTTGCAAAGTACTCAATGACGTACCGGAAGGATATAGCCGCTTACAGGTGCAGATCCGTTCACCCGAACATGAACCTGAGGTCCTGTCCCACTTCCAGTTTGTTCGTGTTTCTTGCCAGCATTGTGAAGATGCTCCGTGCGTCAGCGTCTGTCCGACCGGAGCTTCATTTCGTGATGAAAATGGCATAGTGCAAGTGGATAAGTCTCGCTGTATTGGCTGCGACTACTGTGTTGCCGCTTGTCCGTTCCATGTTCGTTACCTTAACCCGCAAACAGGGATTGCCGACAAATGTAACTTCTGCGCAGATACTCGCCTGGAAAGTGGTCAGTCACCTGCCTGCGTTTCTGTTTGTCCGACGGATGCGCTGAAGTTTGGCCGTCGCGATGACCCGGAAATTCAGCACTGGATAAATCAAAAAGAGGTTTATCGCCAGCAGGATACGCGTAGTGGCCCGGTAAGTGTCTATCGGCGTAAAGAGATCCATCAGGAGGGTAATGTATGAATTCTATCTGGGGAGCAGAGCTTCACTATACGCCGGACTACTGGCCGCTGTGGCTTATTTACGCAGGCGTAGTTATTGTGTTGATGATTGCAGGTCTGGTCACGCACGCGCTGTTACGTCGAATGTTGGCACCCAAAACGGCAACTGGAGAAGAACATCGGGACTATCTCTATTCGCTGGCGGTCCGCCGTTGGCACTGGGGCAACGCGCTGCTCTTTATCCTGCTTCTGCTGAGCGGTATGTTTGGCCACTTCTCTGTCGGACCGGTGGCATTGATGGTGCAGGTACATACCTGGTGTGGCTTTGCATTGCTGGCATTCTGGATTGGCTTTGTGTTAATAAACGCAACCAGCGGCAACGGTTGTCATTATCGCGTGAAGTTTAACGGGTTGATATCACGCTGCCTGTTGCAAACACGCTTTTATCTGTATGGCATCATGAAAGGTGAACCGCATCCGTTTGCCGCAACGGCAGAGGATAAATTCAACCCGCTGCAGCAGTTGGCCTACCTGGCCATCATGTACGCGCTGGTTCCGCTGCTGATTATTACCGGGTTGTTATGCCTCTACCCGCAGGTGATCGGGGCGGGGCCGGTGATGCTGGTGCTGCATATGGCGTTAGCAATTGTGGGCTTATTGTTCATCTGCGCGCATATTTATCTGTGTACGTTGGGTGACACGCCAGGGCAAATTTTCCGCAGTATGATCGATGGCTATCATCGTCATCGCAGTCATCACGCAGAGACCGCGCCGCGTAAAGGCTCGTTCTAACTGATATATATCTCTGAAATCCTTTCCTGATAGCAAGAAAATGTGCCTTATGTCACATTTTCTTGCAATTTATCCAAGTTTGTTCGACAGAACTTCCGTAAAAAGAACGGCTATTTTTCCATTTCCTGAGGACATGCTGTTGAAACGCCGTTTGTTTGTTGCCGCTTCACTCTTTGCGATGAGTTTTTCGCCCGCGTACGCGACCGGGGCCGTGAGCTTTTCACCACAGCCTCCTGCAATTAATGCCGGAGCGTGGGTATTAATGGATTACACCACGGGCCAAATTCTGACAGCCGGTAATGAACACCAGCAGCGAAATCCTGCCAGTCTGACTAAGCTGATGACCGGCTATGTTGTTGATCGCGCCATCGACAGCAAGCGTATTAGTCCGACAGATATTGTGACCGTCGGGCGCGATGCCTGGGCAAAGGATAATCCGGTATTTGTGGGTTCATCTTTGATGTTCCTGAAAGCGGGGGATCGCGTTTCGGTACGTGACCTTAGCCGGGGGTTAATTGTAGATTCTGGAAATGATGCCTGTGTAGCACTGGCGGATTACATCGCCGGGGGACAGCCACAGTTTGTCGCGATGATGAACAATTATGCGCAAAAGCTTAACCTGCAGGACACCCATTTTGAAACGGTACATGGTCTGGATGCACCGGGTCAGCATAGCTCGGCGTACGACCTGGCCGTGCTGTCACGCGCCATCATCCACGGGGAACCAGATTTCTACCATATGTACAGTGAGAAAAGCCTTACCTGGAATGGAATCACGCAGCAAAACCGTAACGGCTTGTTGTGGGATAAAACCATGAACGTTGATGGACTGAAGACAGGGCATACGTCCGGCGCCGGATTTAATCTGATTGCTTCCGCCGTTGATGGGCAGCGCCGCTTGATTGCGGTAGTGATGGGCGCGGAAAGTGCAAAAGGGCGCGAAGACCAGGCGCGTAGACTGCTGCAATGGGGGCAACACAACTTCGATACGGTACAGGTATTACGCAGTGGTAAGCAGGTTGGTACTGAGCGGATCTGGTATGGCGATAAAGAAAAGATCAGCCTTGGTACCGAGCAGGATTTCTGGATGGCCCTACCCAAAGCAGAAGTCCCTAATATCAAAGCAAAATATGTTCTTGATAAGAAAGAACTGGTCGCTCCAATCGCTGCGCATCAACGTGTGGGTGAAATTGAACTCTACGATCGGGATAAGCTGGTGGCGCATTGGCCTCTGGTGACGCTGGAGTCCGTTAACGAAGGCGGCGTTTTCTCGCGTCTGAGCGATTATTTCCATCATAAGGCGTAGTTTTTCCTGATGCGTCAGACTGGCAAGAGTGCGAATCTGCTCACATAATAATCACTATTTGCTTGTGGCCGACATACCTAAAAAATATACTGTATATAAACACAGTGTAACGGTGGAGGTTGTATGGAGTACGAGATAAAGCAGGTCGAAAAACGCATGATTGCCGGTTTTCATATGGTTGGACCGTGGGAACAAACAGTTAAACAAGGCTTTGAGCAGTTAATGAAGTGGGTCGAGGGTAAACAGATTGTTCCGTTGGAGTGGATTGCCGTGTATTACGACAACCCTGATGTTGTTCCAGCTGAAAAACTGCGCTGCGATACCGTCGTTTCTGTACCTGAAGGTTTTGTAATTCCAGAAAACAGCGAAGGCGTGATCCTCACCGAACTGGCTGGGGGCGACTACGCTGTTGCCGTAGCGCGCGTCCAAAATCACGATTTTGCGACGCCGTGGTACCAGTTCTTTGAGCGTTTAATGCAGGATACGACTTATTTGATAGCCGCTAAACCTTGTTTTGAAGTTTATTTGAACAATGGTATGGAGGACGGTTACTGGGATATTGAAATGTACGTCCCAGTCCAGTCGAAATAGCTGTATTTAGTGTAAATCAGGATGATGTTATTACTAAAAAAACAGGTACAATTCGCTTCTTTGCTATTCCCTGACGGAGTGCATGAGTGCGTGCAGATAAGTCACTGAGTCCTTTTGAAATTCGTTTGTATCGTCATTATCGTGTGGTGCACGGTATTCGCATTGCGTTGGCGTTTCTCCTTACTTTTCTGTTGGTTCGCCTGTTGAACATTCCTGAAGGTACATGGCCTCTGATCACGCTGGTGGTGATTATGGGGCCAATTTCTTTTTGGGGTAACGTCGTTCCCAGGGCTTTTGAGCGTATAGGCGGAACGATCCTCGGGTCGGTGCTTGGGTTGGTGGCTCTGCGTCTGGAACTCTTCTCGCTTCCGCTTATGTTGATATGGTGCGCGGTGGCGATGTTTCTCTGCGGCTGGCTGGCACTGGGTAAAAGGCCGTATCAGGCGCTGCTGATTGGCATAACGCTTGCTGTCGTAGTAGGCGCGCCCGCCGGGGATATGAATACGGCGTTCTGGCGCGGTGGCGACGTGATTCTGGGATCGTTTCTGGCGATGCTGTTTACCGGTATCTGGCCGCAAAGGGCATTTATCCACTGGCGTATCCAACTGGCACATTGTGTAACGGGGTACAATCGGGTGTATCAGGCCGCGCTCTCCCCTAATCTGCTTGAGCAGCCAAGGCTGGAGAAGCATTTACAGCAGCTATTGACCGACGTGGTCAAAATGCGTGGGCTCATCGTTCCTGCCAGTAAAGAAACCCGCATTCAAAAATCCATCTTTGAGGCTATTCAGACCGTTAATCGCAACCTCGTTTGCATGCTTGAGTTGCAAATCAATGCGCTTTGGGCCAGTCGAACCAGCCACTTTGTCATGTTAAACGCGCATACTCTGCGAGAAACTCAGCTCAGGACGCAACAGGCGCTACTGACGATAA
This sequence comes from Citrobacter sp. VF227, assembly GCF_052950715.1. Taxonomy (NCBI): domain Bacteria; kingdom Pseudomonadati; phylum Pseudomonadota; class Gammaproteobacteria; order Enterobacterales; family Enterobacteriaceae; genus Citrobacter; species Citrobacter sp. VF227. The sequence continues at coordinate 952,354 of NZ_JBRFVF010000001.1, read as the reverse complement.
CTCACGCTTTGTATGAAGGTAATCCGCAACCGGTGCTTGCTAACACAGAAAAGCTCAATGACACCGTGGCTGAACTGCGCCAGCTGATTGCCGAGCATAAAGGCGATAATGTCGCAGAAACGCCCATCCACGGCTACGTTTGGTTGAACATGGAAATGGCGCGACAACTGGAGTTACTCTCTCATTTAATTTGCCGCGCGTTGCGCAAATAAAGAGCAGATGAGGGGATCGGTTCTACTGCTGCTTCGATTCAGCAAAGATAAGAGGTATGATACTGAAAAGGCTAAAACCATTGGTAACTGTAATGGCGTTACCCTCGATAATTCAGGTTTCAACCAGGCATTGTCGATGCAGATGCAACTTGAAGTATGGCGGGCATGAAAGTAATGTTGACCCACTTTAGCCGTTGTTTTAACGAATCCGAATCTCACATTATCAGGGGTGTAAAAATGGAAACTACCAAGCCTTCTTTCCAGGACGTGCTGGAATTTGTTCGTCTGTTCCGTCGTAAAAACAAACTGCAACGTGAAATCCAGGACGTTGAGAAAAAGATCCGTGACAACCAGAAACGCGTCCTGCTGTTGGACAACCTGAGCGACTACATCAAGCCTGGTATGAGCGTGGAAGCTATTCAGGGCATTATCGCCAGTATGAAAAGCGATTATGAAGATCGTGTTGATGACTACATCATCAAAAATGCCGAGATCTCTAAAGAGCGTCGCGATATCTCTAAAAAGCTGAAAGCTATGGGTGAAGTGAAAAACACCGAAGCGAAAGCCGAGTAACGATTTTAAGCTTGTCCGGGTCGCTGCGGTGCGGCGACCCTTATTGCAGTTCGACCCCGCCAGTTACCATTCGCAACAAATGCTGTTGCGGCCAGTGAACCGTTAGCTTTTTCTGCGCCAGCATCCACTTAATGTAATCCACGTCATGGCGCGTTCTGTCCAGCATCAGCCCGACCACACTGCCGCTGTGCGCGACGTTGACACCGTATAAATCACATTCTTCAACCAGCGCTAATAGTGAATCAAAATCCGGTTTCGGCAACAGCAACTGGCTGGCGATTGCGCTAAGGGTAGCGGCTTCACCCAACCGGTAAGGATTTTGACTGACACAGGCTTCCTGTACTTTATCCCATGCCCGCCTGAGGGCCGCTGCTCCCGCCTGCAAGCCGGAATGCCGCGGAATACGGTGATAATCCGCGGTACGTAATGTTTCCGGACTTTCGAGAACCAGCAGATCAAGCTGAGGCTGTGATTCACAGCCAATTTGCGTGGAAGCGTCGTTATGGTCGAAAAGGGTTAGCTTACGAAAAACGGTGCTGTCGGTTGGCTCCAGCGAAACGCACAGCTGCGCCAGTGTTTGTTCGTTTAGCTGATGGCCCAGATAATGCGCCGTGGCGATAGCCGTGGCGGCAATATCCGCAGTACTGCTGGCCATCCCTTTAGCGACAGGAATGGTTGACTGAACATCAATACGGATATCCTGACTCATATGCGCCGGGTATTGCCAGTACTGCAACAACCTGTCAACCATCGCCCGGGAAAGTGGGCGTTCATCTGTCAGCGGTGAACCTGAACTGACCTCAACGGTGCTATACCATTCGACCGGGCAGGAGACCAGTTTCTCACTGCCCAGAATCCAGCCCTGGATTAGTTCTCCGCACGATGCGGGACATTGCGCAACAGCCACGTCTTCACCTTTATGATCGGTAATCCTCGGCGCATAGTGTCATGGCGATCGTGCTATTACCATGATTTGCCGCAATTTGCCGCGTCGCAATATTAAGCGGGAATGCCCAAGGTCACAGTTTCTGAAATCGCTAAACGCATCACGTCTTGCGCTATCATCAGCTCTTCGTTGGTATTAATTACCGCCACTTTAACCAGCGCATTTTCCGTTTGAATAAAGGTGGCGTTACGCTGATTTTTTTCTTCATCAACGGCCAGACCTAAGAAATTCAGGTTGTGACAAATTGCAGCGCGCGCCCGCGCTGAGTTCTCGCCAATTCCTCCGGTGAAGACCAACGCATCCAGCCCGCCCATCTGCATAATATAGCTGCCGATAGTGGCGCGAATCCGCTCGGCAAAAAGTGTTAACGCCAGTGCTGCCTGGTGATTGCCCGTATCTGCGGCATGTTCAACGTCACGGTAGTCGGGTGAAACACCAGAAACGCCGAGCAATCCAGACTCATTGTTAAGCAATTGGTTGAGCTGCTGCGGTGTTTTACCTTCACGCAGGGCAATCCACGGCAAAATGGATGGATCAATATCACCACTTCGCGTGCCCATCATGACACCAGACTGCGGCGTAAAGCCCATTGAGGTATTAACCGATTGCCCGCCTTTAATAGCGCAGATGCTGCTGCCGTTGCCAAGATGACAACAAACAACGCGCAAGGCGCTGAGCGGTACCCCCAGCTTTTCAGCAAGCTGAGCGCTGACGTATTTGTGACTGGTACCATGAAAACCATAACGTCGAATACCCAACTCAGCGTAGTAGCGCCAGGGCAGGGGATAGATGAAAGAGGGTTCATCAAGAGTCTGATGAAAAGCGGTGTCAAAAACGGCAACGGCCGGTGTGTTTGGCAGTAGCTGGCGAAATACTGCAATCCCCAACGCATTCACCGGATTATGCAGTGGTGCCAGTTCCGCAAGGCGTTCGATTTCCTTCAGCGTTTCATCGGTTACCCGCGCCGAATCTTTAAAAGATTCTCCGCCGTGCGCAACGCGATGACCAACGCCGTCGATCTCATCGAGGCTGCTGATTATATTGTGGCTGATAAGGTTTTCCAGTAGCAGCATTACAGCTTCACGATGATCGGCAACGGGCAATGTCTCCTGCCATTTTTGCGCTGGTGTTTTTAAGGTGATCTGCGCATCTGACATCCCAATTCGCTCAATAAGCCCCTGGCAGATCATTTCACCCTGCGGCATCGCCAGTAACTGAAACTTAAGTGAGGAGCTGCCCGCGTTAATGGCCATTATTTTGTGAGACATGACGGTTCCTTTGCATTCAGAAAAATGAACATCTCATTGACCCCGGTGTTCTCCAGTGCGCTGGTGACGAAAACTTTTTGCGCGCCAGCCTGAACCAGCCAACTCTCCACGAGAGAAATACGCTGTGGGCTGGCTAAATCGGCTTTGGTGACGAGGCCGATAACGGGTCGGTTCATTGGCCCCGTAAAACCTGGAGAAAAAGGTGACCACGGCGCGTCAGCATTGAGAACAAGCGCGATGATGTCTGCTTCACAGGCGCTGGCCAGCAGCGCGCTATACAGGCAGCGGTTTTCGAGATATTCACCTGGTGTGTCTATTGTTGTGGGAGACCAGACTATGGCCTGGGTCTTCTGATAGTGAAGCACCTCTCCCCGCATGCACTGCGTGAGTGATGTTTTACCGCATTGACTGGGACCAATTAGCATTATGCGTTTCATGAGTTACGTCCGGGTGATGGGACACGCGGTAAAACGCATCATTTCACCCAGCGTGCGGGTTACCTGCTTCAGCGCATACTCAACGGCGGAAACATCGCCCGTCAGTACCACTGCGCCAGTAAAACGGTCGAGAAAACCAATCTCTACCGCCCCGGACTTTGTGGCGATATCACAGGCGATAATGGAGGCTTCGCTAGGGGTAATCGTCAGAATACCGATGGCGGAGACTGAATCCTGTAGTCCCAGTTTCTTGAACAAATCCTTACCAGGATTGGCGATGAGATGCGCCAACGTGACCTGCTTGCCAGGAACATATTCCTGAATCATACGATCCGTGGTGGGTTGTCTTTCCATTATCCTTCCACCATTTGTCGCCACATGCTTTCATGTGGGCGAGGGATGACCGAGCGGTAAACCAGCAGACCTTTTTCACCCGCGCTTTCACTGGCAACCGTCACTGCGTTATTCACATCAGACACGTCGCCTGCGACAACCATGTAGCACTTGCCGCCAATACCAAATGCCATATGAACACGTACCAGCGTGACGTTGGAGGCTTTAACCGCACGGTCGGCGGCGCAGATGCAGGCCGCAACGCTCCATGTTTCAACAATGCCTACGGCCTGGCGCTTATCCACGCTGTTTAATCCACTAATCGCAGGAAGTACGCTGGGGTGAATGTTAGGCAGTACCAGACTGTCAACGAGCATATCACCAGCAAGAGAAGTGCCAGTGGCTATCGCCTGCTGAACTGCACCTACGTCACCCCCGAGCATGAGCAGAAATTTTCCCGGACAGATGGTTTTGCTTACCAGCAAATTCACATTCGCGCTTTTTAACATGGCATCACCAGCTTCCATTCCTTTGGCAATGCTGGTGAGTTCTAAAATCCCTATAGCCTGAGACATGATTAACCTCTTATGACCGTGATGGATTGTTCAGTAATTTCGCTGACAATACCGTCAATACTGGCGTGGACAGGCGCGCCTAATGCACCGGACGGCACATCGGCCACGCATTGACCGCGAACAACGCGTTCGCCTTGCTGTACACATGGAATGGCGCTGGCACCAATATGCTGGCGCAGCAACAGCGTCGTTTTATCTGTGGGAAAATCAGTTTCAGCCAGTGGTGCATCCTGATACCAGTCGCTAAGGCCCAACTTAGCCACAAGGCGTTTAACCGGGATCAGCCGGTACTTCGCCATTTCATCCTCAGGATTTAGCGGTCCTTCATAACGATGGTTGAGCGCCCGTAGCTCGCGTTTAAGCATGCGGTTGATTCGCATCGGCGAAATTCCAACCGGACAGGCGACGCTTTCACATACATTGCATTCTGAGCAGGTCAGCGCCGTGAGCAGCAACTGCGGTGTGGCTGCCTGCTGATAATTAACTGCGCGAACCAGCAGGTGAGGTGACAACTCATGGCCAATCAAGTGCCTTGGGCACAAATCCGTACACAAACGGCACTGTTCGCAAACGGTTTTTGCGACGGAAAGCACGGTACGTTCATCCTGCATCCGCCGCTGAATCAACGCATGAGATTTTGGCAAAACCAGCAGGCCCCCGGTGGTCTTGCTGACAGGGGTATCCAGAGAGGTAATCAGGCCGCCCATCATCGGACCACCGTTAATAAAGCCGGGGTCGTCGACGGTTGAACCACCGGCCAGTGCCAGAACGTCACGTAAAGACATGCCGACTGGGACGGTGAGAGTGATTGGTCTGGCGACCGCGCCGTTAACGGTCAGAGTACGACGGGTAACGGGGTATTGCTGCTCCACCGCTCTGGCGATGTTGAGCACGGTCTGGACGTTATTGACCACCACGCCGACGCTGACCGGCAACGCGGCAGGTGGAACTCTCCGACCTGTTGCCATCCAGATGGTCAGAACCTCGTCACCTGCCGGGTAGACATCAGGCAAAATATGTAAGCGGATGCTGGCAGGCAGAAGGGGCGTTAACGCATTGATAGCCTTCTGGTATTTCTCTTTGAGCGCAATAATACCGCCACTGGCGCCGGTAGCCGTCATGGCATATTGAACGCCGCGGATAAGCCGCTCAGCCTGGACGGCCATCAATTGCTGGTCAACTTTCAGCATCGGCTCACATTCTGCTGCATTGACCAGAAAAGTATCGACCTGCGCCTGTAATTTTACGTGAGCAGGAAAGCCCGCGCCTCCAGCCCCGACAACACCCGCTGCGCGAACTCGTTCGCGAATTGTCTGTGCATCATAAAGCGTGGACTCTGCCGTCATGGCTGTCTTCATAATAATTCCTCAAGCAGTTCCTGCATGGCATTAGCGTCAGCAACACGAGGATTGGTTTGCAGCGTGACGTCAGCCAGCGCGGCCTGAACCATCGACGGTATACGTTGTGACCAGATTTGCTTTCCGTCTTTAAGCGCGTCATTCAATGAAGGTAACGCACACTGTTTTTTGAGTAGCTCGATATGATGAATCAGTGCGTTCAGTGCCGCCGTATCGTTCGCGTTATTCGGGCATAAGTGGCAGGCTTTAGCGAAACGGGCATAGCGCTTTGCGGCCCGGGGATCGCGTGCATTAAAATGAATGACATGGGTCAGCAGCAGCGCATTGGCGAGTCCGTGGGGCAGATGAAACTGGCCGCCCAACTGATGGGCAATCGCATGATTGATACCCAGTCCAGCCTGACTAAATGCCATTCCCGCGAGTGTTGACGCGTTATGCATTTTTCCTCTGGTTGCCAGGCAGTCACCTTTGCTGACGGCGACAGGCAGGTACTGGAAGACGATTTGTGCCGCTTTCTCAGCCAGCGCGTCGGTAAAGTCGCTGGCCTTCGTGGATACGTAAGCTTCCAGCGCGTGTGTTAACACGTCCATGCCGGTATTCGCGGTGATGGCTGGCGGTACGCTGACGACCAGCGTCGGATCGAGGATGGCCATGTCCGGGTAAAGCGCATTATTGAATAATGGATACTTAATGCCTTTGTCCGGATCGCTAATCACGCAGGCGCTGGTCACCTCCGATCCCGTGCCGCTGGTGGTAGGGATTGCGACACAGGTTTCAATTTCGATACCGAACTGTCGGCTGAACCAGACGATGGCTTTTGCGGCATCAAGAGCTGAGCCTCCACCAAAACCAATCACCACGTCCGGTCGCAGGGACTGCATTTGCGCAATCCCTTGCACTACCGTGCTAATGGTGGGATCGGGAGTGATATCGCTGAAAATGCTGATGCGGTTATCCGCTGGCAGAGCGTCGCGCAGCTTTTCAATCAGGGGAGAACGCGCGAGAAAACCATCGCAAATAATCCAGATATGCTTATTTGTAAAGCGCTTGAGCACATCCAGACTTCCCTGGCCGCTGTACAATCGAGTTTGCAGTGAAAAGCGTTTCATAACGGCTCCATTAGCGAATAGAAAAACCGTTTGTTAGCACGCAACGACGAGAGCGTGCGAAGGTGCGCGCAGATGTCGTTCCTTCACCGGTTGGGGTCGCGATGGTGAAGGTGGTAAAGCCTTCTCCACCCACGCCAATCCCGGCGTAAGAAGGACCATTTTTCACAAAAATGGAGGTCTGAAGCGTGCGCGCGGCAAGATTCAAACGGGACACATTTTGTGAGTGCATAATGGCGGTGTGATGCAGTCCCTCTTCAACCTTCAGGGCCAACGTTAACGCACTGTCAAAATCGCTCACCGTAACGACGGGGAGCATTGGCATCAGTTGCTCGCTGGTAACCCACGGGTCGTCAGCCTTGACGATACCTATCAATAATCGCGGTGCTTTTGCAGGAACCGGTATTCCAGCGGCTTCCAGTAAACTTGCTGGGCTTTTCCCGACCAGTTTTTTATTGGCCATGCCTTCTGGCAGACAAGCTGTGCGCAGTTTGTCTACCTCTTCGCTATTGAGAAGCATCGCGCCAAATGACTGCATTTGTTGAACCAGGCGTTCGGCAACGGCATCAACAACGATCAGGCTCTTCTCAGCAATGCAGGGGAGATTGTAATCAAAGGATGCGCCGTTGATGATATCTTCCGCCGCCTTAACCAGGTCGGCTGTTTCATCAACAATGCAGGGCGGATTGCCTGCGCCTGCGCCAATGACTTTTTTCCCGCTTTTCATGCCCATAGCAACAATGCCAGGGCCACCGGTAATCGCCAGAACTGCGATTTTAGGGTGCGCCATCATTTGCTGGGTAGCTTCAAAAGTGGGTTCTGTGACCGTGACGACAAGATTCCGGATCCCACAGCAGCGGAAGGCAATATCTTCAATCATGGCAATTAGCTTCAGTGAAACCGCTTTAGCACCCGGATGCGGGCTAAAATAAACGCTGTTTCCCGCAGCCAGCATACTGATGCTGTTGTTAATAATGGTTTCTGTCGGGTTAGTACTTGGGGCAACGGAGCCAATCACGCCAAACGGTGAATACTCAAATAACACCATGCCGCCGTCGCCAGTTAGCGCCGTGGTAGTGAGATCTTCGATACCCGGGGTGTTGTCCAGCGCAGCTTTGTTTTTGAGGAATTTATCCTCTTTGTTACCCATTCCGGTTTCGGCAGCACTCTCGGCAGCCAGTGAAGCCAGGTGAGGCGTCAGTTCTTCTCGCAGGGCATTAATGATGGCGCTGCGGGTTTTCAATGGACATTGCTGATAACGCAGAAAAGCCTGATGCGCGGCATCAATCGCTTCGTCAACGGAAGGGAAAATTCCATTACCCTTAACTTCTGCTTTTGCCGGGGCGAGTTGTTCACTCAAAATGTTACGAATAAGCGTTTCAAGTTCTGAAGTATTCATTGATGTGTTCTCACGTTAATCGCCGCAATGGCCGTTTCTGCAATATCCATATCCTGCTCAACGCTTCCCCCGCTGATGCCAAGACCCCCAAGGAGTAAACCCTCGCGCCATAACGCGTACCCGCCACCGAAAGTGACGACTTTTCCCTGCATATGGCTTTCCAGACCGTAAAGCGCAGCGCCCGGCTGCACTGCTGATGTCAGCTCGTGCGTGGCGGTTTTCATCGCCACGGCGGTCCAGGCTTTTTTCGGTGCCAGTTCGCTACTGACGAGCAATGCGTCAGGCATGCGCCAGGTCACCGTTTGAGTTCCGTTCGCATCAACAATGCAAATGACGACAGGAACCTGAATTTCTTCTGCTCTCGCCACCGCAGCGCGAGTCAGTTGGTGGAGCTCCTGAAAAGACAGTGACATAGTCGGCTCCCTGTTGTCTGAACGACGGATGGCTGCAAGATAGCGCTCCGACACTTTCTGAATAATGTCGTTTTGATGGGCGTCGTGATCTTCTGCTCGTGCGAGCGCATATAAGCAGTCAGACAGGCGATTGATATAACGCATCAGCACGTGTCTGACGGAGATCCCAGTGGAGAGTTCGACCAGTCTCCGCTCTGCGCGACGAGCCAGCGTGCGGGCAAAGTGCAGACGGCTGGCGGCCTCACTACGGCCAGGTAAAATAAAGCTGCGTAGGGGCGGTACTCTCCCCATTGCGGTATCAATGGCGGTTTCCAGCGCCGCAATTTCTTCTGAGCTGATGTAGCGCTGTTCTGGCGTTGGCTGTTCGCTCTCGCTTGCCAGTTCGGCGCTAAACCAGAAAAGCTGCAGTTGAATATTTTCAAGTAACTGGCGGTGCTGCGGGTTTTTCGCCGCGCAAACGCACAGGCTGAGTGCCGCATTAAGTTCATCCAGCGTACCGTAAGCCTCGACGCGCGGATGCGTTTTACTCACGCGTTGTCCGGTAAAGAGAGCTGTTGTGCCGGCATCGCCAGTGCGGGTATAAATCGCCATAGTTCCTCCTAACGAGAAAGCGTGTCGACAATGCCGACGATAGCCAGATCGATGGCCTCATTAGGGCCGGTAAAAACGTGTCTGGCGCTGGAGCCGCTGCTGAGTAACACCAGTTCTCCAGTTCCTGCGCCGACAGAATCAACGGCGACTTCATCTCCACTCACAGGGGATGCGGGAAGCTCTCCGTCAGCACTCACCCGACGTACCAGCAACAGTTTTTTTCCCACCAGTGATGGAGATTTTTGCGTGGAAACCACAACGCCTGTAACCCGGGCCAGATGCATAGCTCACTCCTGCTTAATTAATTGGACTTTTCGCGTACCGACCGCTTCCTGAGCCAGAGCCGTCACGACACATCGACGGCGTAGTACCAGTACGCCACCCTTCAATTGGGCGACGTCGGCGTAGCTGAGAAGCTTTTCAGGATGCAACACGATGATTCGCCCCAGCTCGTCACTGAACTCCAGTGGCAGACGCGCGAGCTTTTTCACGGGGATTGCGGGTAACAACCGGTGTTGCAACGAAATTTTCACGCGGACTCCGCATGCCAGTGCTTCGTGGATCGTTACCACCGACATGTTGGCTGGGCAGCCATCGGCAATTTGCTCCAGTAAGGGCAGGTCGGCCTGCAGGAGATGGAGCGACGAGTATTGGCAGCATAATGTCCGTGGATCGATTTCCCGTAACTGCGCGACGCTAAGGGAGATCGTGCTTTCCGCGCGTTTTTTTAATCGGGAAACAACCTCCTCGATAATGCGTTGCAGCAGTTCGTTGTTCATCGTGAGGTCACCAGTGTGGCAAATGCCTGTGGATTATCAGCGCCTGCGGCATTGGCTTCGTCTGTATCGATATGCATCTCAAGGCGCATATCCGGCGAAACACGTACGGCGACGTTATCGAAAATCAGTCGACGTTCGTCGCCATTAATGGCAACAGAAACTTTATCTCCATGGGTAACTCGCAGTATCAGGGCATCGAGCGGCGACATATGGATATGCCGTTGGGCGACGATCACCCCGGATGCGATATCCAGCTCAGCAAATGGACTAACAAGGCGAATGCCTGGCGTGCCTTCGATATTGCCCGACATTCGCAGTGGGGCAGCAATTCCCAACGTGCGAGCGTCGGTACGAGAAATTTCGACCTGACTTTTGCTGCGCAGTGGGCCGAGTAAGCGCACATTTTTTAACTGACCTTTTGGTCCAACTAACGTGACAGTCTGCTCTGCCGCATATTGTCCTGGTTGCAACAGCCCCTTTTTCTCGCTAATGGGCTGATTAGGAAACAAGCGGCCATAATCTTCAGCGCAAAGATGAATGTGACGATTAGAGATCCCCAGCGGAATAGGGCGCTCGCGCATTTCATCCAGGACTTTAGTGACCGTTGTCTCCAGTTGCTGTTTATCCATTACGCTTCACCTCGTTTACCTGAGTGCAGACAAAGAGTGCGCGGCTCGCCCTTTTGACGATGGCAGGCAGGGTCAAGACACAGATTGCAGCTAATCAACTCTGCTTCTTGCGGCGTTTCAGGCTCTGCATGATCCACAAACATCTCTTCCTGCGGTACAACTGGTGTGGGCTCCGGCGCTGGTTCAGATTGCGGAGTGACGCTATGTGGCAGAATACCTTCCCCGGGTCTGGATATGACTTTGTGAGCCACCAGCCCGTCACGTTGCTCAGCGAAACTGACCCCGGTGGAAATGGCCGCCTGAACGGAGGCCACATCCCCGATTATCTTGATCACCGTCCAGCCTGAGCCGTTGGTTTTTTCGAGGCCCACCAGCGTGATGGAGGCGGCTTTCGCCATGACGTCCGCGCAACTGATGGCTAATGCCAGACCACTAACTTCAAGTAATCCCAGTGATTGCTTCACGCTGTGCTCCTTGGTTGCTACGACTTATGCAGATTTAGGTAAAATGGCTTCAACGTCGCTATGCGGACGCGGGATAACGTGGCAGGATTTCACCTCGCCAACGGCGCTTGCTGCTGCGCTTCCTGCATCTACGGCAGCTTTCACTGCGCCGACATCGCCGCGAACCATAACGGTGATAAGGCCTGAGCCTATTTTTTCGTAACCAACCAACTGCACGTTTGCGGATTTCACCATGGCATCAGCGGCTTCAATAGCGCCGACAAGCCCTTTTGTTTCAACCAGTCCCAGTGCGTTATTCATACTGCTTTTCTCCTGTGGGTTATGAGTGGCATTCGCGGAAAGGAATGCCTTTAACCAGCCGCGCAGCGTTATTACCAATGCTGCGGCGATCGTGGCTATTTTGTTGATACGTCAGCGTAAAAAGTGGCGCTGATGTAGGTAAGTTTTTGTAGTGCACAACCAGCTTTTCGTGACTGCAGCCAATACCAACCAGCAATGGCGATTGGCAGGCAGCCAGCCAAGCGTTGTGGATAACGTCAGTCGAATGGCTCTCCTGAATCACAAAGGGGATCCCTTCTTCTTCAATACCCAGCAACACGTCATTCCAGACGCCTGCGCAGTCGGCAGTAGTGAAGATAACGATGGCTGGCGTGGTCAGATTACTTTCCATGAGCGAATGCCTTGTACCAGGAGAGAATCAACCCTGTCGCAACCGCGTTGCGCGGACCTTCGGTGCCACGAATGTTGCCGCGCCCGGCAACCAGACGGTAATGTGCCAGCGCATCGGTGACCAGTTGTGGAACTTCGAAGTCCAGGGATGAACCGCCAACCAGCACGACAAAGGGAATATCCCGAATGTTCCCGGTCGGACTTACCTGACGCAGCGCTCTGAGCGCGTTGGTAACGAAAACGCGCTCCTTGGCGCTACGGCGAATGGCGCGAACTTTTTCTAGTGCCAGATCCCCTGGTAATGGCACTAGTTCATCGGGTTTCACAACGCACACGCGGGCAAAAACAGTTGGCGGAAGCGGGGTGGAAAAGAACTGGACGCTGCCATCTTCGTGGCGAAGATGGAACAAGCTTTCGACTTTCGCCAGCGGGTGCTTTTTAATCTCTTCTGCAAGATAACGATCATCCAGCCCTAGTTCACGGGCAATGATCATCGTGACCATATCGCCTGCCCCTGCCAGATGCGTGGCAATAATTTCGCCTTTCTGGTTGATGATGGAGGCATCTGTCGAACCCGCACCGAGGTCCAGAATAGCCAGTGGTCGCGTTGTGCCCGGAGTGGTTAAGGCTCCCAAAATGGCTGCCTCGGCTTCGGCGCCGCCTACCTGGACGTTAATGTTGAGCTTCTGCGTGATTTCCTGCGCAATCATCGCCATTTGCAAACGGTCTGATTTCACCATGGAGGCAATGCCGACAGCCTGTTCCAGCGAGAACTCACCGGCAAGCCCCCCCGTCACGCTGACGGGTACTGAGGTATCAACGGCCAGCAGATCCTGAATAAAAATTTCGTGGCTGGGTTTGTTGGTTAATTCAGCCATTGTCTGGCGCACATGCTCCAGCATGCCGCCAATATTGGTACCGGCTTCACCGGTGACGTTATCCAGTTTCGGGCATTCGCCAACCGCTTTCATAATCGCTTCAGCGCCTGCAGCCACGTCGACGCGCACGGTACGTCCCTGCGATTGCAGTTCCAGATTTCCAGCGGGAATGGCGCGTGCTTTCACATCACCTGACGGTGTTTTCACGACTACGGCAGAACGGTTGCCGATCAGTGCCCGTGCCATCGGGACAATGTTTTTAGTCTCGTCGGCATTGAGGCCAAAGACGGTTGCAATCCCGTAGGGATTAGAAAGGGTTTCAATGACCTTTCCCGGAACCGCGACCTCAATGGCGGCCAGCATCCCCAACGGAATGCGGTCGATATGAAGTACTTCATCTACGATGGGCATGGGATGAGTCAGACGATTACTGACCAACACGCCATCGTCCTGCTGTAAAATAACGCCAGTTAACTGGTATCCGGCGCGGACGGAGGCATTAATCATCGTGGCAACATCGGCGAAATCAAATGCTGATGACACTACCAGAATATAGGGCGTATCCGCCGGACGACTGAGCAGGTCCTCCGGCGTAATCGTAATGCCCACGCCTAGCCCGACGCCGCCCGGCGTTTTAGGGTTATGGCCGATCATGGTGGATTCAGTGATGATGGTTTCGGTGATCGTTTCCATCGCCACGTCGCCAATGACCGGGGTGGCCTCGTTAATGCGGATAAGCGAAATATCGCTGACATTGATTCCAGCGTTTTTAGCCGCCAGCGTAAGTGCCTCCTGAATGCCAAACACATTACGCAATGTGCCCTTAATCCCGGTGGTTTTCGCCAGCGCGCTGGCAGTGATGCTCAGTGCGCCAGAATCATCCAGGGTAGCCAGAGCGACTTCCGTGGATGAGTTGCCTATGTCAATGCCAGCTATATATCGCATGATCCTGTCCCTGAGTTAGTCGTCGCCTTTGAGTTTTTTACGCTCAACGTACAGCGCTGCCGCTTCACGAACGAAAGCTGCGCAGATCTTTGCCTGATAACGGTTTTCGAGATCGTCGGCGATGGCCATCAGCTCGTCTTTCGTTGAGCGGTACGGACGCAGCGCGTTGTAGATCTCCAGAATGCGGTCGTCAGGTACGGCGGTTAGCTCAGCGGCGCGTTCGAAGTTCATCGCCAGCCTGTCACGTCCGGCATCTTTAGCGATTTCCGCCTGAAGGCGCAGCGTTTCAGGGGTAATGCGCATGTCCTGCGCTGTTACTTTGTTGCTCAGAACATTTTCGAGCGTGAACTCATCCAGGGTTTTGTTGGTCGCGGTTTTTACCCACTCAGGATGTTTATTCGCGAGAGGGTAGTCCGAGACTTTCGCAGTATGTGCTGATGAACTCGCCGTGGCCGGAGTCGTGGACTCTCCCTGCAGGCTGTTCATCCGGCTCAGTACATCCCGAACCATCGATTCAATTGCGTCGGTATTCATGGAGTTATCCTTTATCAAAGCGCCACGCGCAGTTCCTGCGGGTTCTTGCCCGTCACGACGTATTTGGTCTCTTTAATGTGCAGAATGGCTGATTTCGCCTGGTACTTAGGACGGGCCATCTGATCATTCAGCGTAGGGACCGGTTGCGGAGATTCACGCTTGGCATAACGTGCGGCGTTTTTACCGATCTGACGATAGGTTTCCAGCGTCAAAAGCGGTGCCTGAGGGAACAGCTCCAGGTTAGAAAGCGGTGGTAATCCCTGTTGGTGAATAACCGTGGTGCCTTTTGACTGGATGCCGATAGAGATCCCAGAACCACTCAGACGATTACCCTCCACGGCAACAAACGCCACATCAGAGGATTTAAAGCAGCGGATAACGCGCGCTTTAATGCCTTCTTCTTCAATACCGGCAATCACTTCGCGCAAGATATTTTTGTGCGGTATTCCCACGATATTGACGGTTTGTGACAGACCAAACGCTGGCCCTACGGCGATAATCACTTCGTCCTGCTGCTGGCCCTGTTTGGCTTCGCCAATCTCAGTCAGAAAACTGTCACCTTGTACCGCAGCAGCCTGTGGTGTGCTGGCCGCTGTCGCTGAGCGGAAGGAGACGGGTTTGTCGCTGGTCTGCATTTCCGACAGTACGTCTTCAATTATCTGGCGTAGCAGCTTTTCATTGATTTCCATTTTTCACCCCTTAGCCAAGTTCGTTGGGATCAAGTGCGCCAGGGATGTTTTTGATCTCTTCCCAGCGTTCGCCTTGCAAGCGATAACCTGTTGCCGGACCGGCATAATCATTGACGTCATTTACTGCGGACAGCACCTGTCCGTCGCCAACGATAATGGCGGAGGTATGCAGATAATCCCCGGTTAACTTGGCTTTCTGGATGTTGAGCATGTCCTGAGCGACATCGGTAAACCCGCCCTGAGCAAGGGCTTTCACCACTTCCAGACCGTTACGGTTTTTATTGATGATCTCTTGCGCAAACTTAATGTCTTCAACAATGTTTCGCTCCGGCATATCTTTCGAACCGTGAGCGTAGGTTGCAGCTTCCACTTCTTCATCGGTAATAGGCGGTAATCCCATTCCGGCAAAGACGGCCTGTAGCGCGCGCGCTGCTTTGTTGCGAATGGCGATAACGTCTTCTTCACGAACAGGACGCAACCCACCGTCTACCTTCAGATCGCGCTGAAGAACGTTGTAGTCGTCAAAATCCTCGGCATCCTCGTTAGAACCCGCAAACATGTTGTCGTAGTTGGGCACTGCGGAATACCCGGAAGAGATGAAGTCAGTCCCGGGCAGGAACTGCATCAGCAGGCGCGCAGTACGGCGCATATCCGAGTGGGTAAAGGTCTGGTCGTTACTGGAGGCGCATTCCAGATCCAGAGAAGAACAGATCAGGTTTTCTGCCAGCACGGCGCGGATACCCGACGGTACAGCGGAAGGCACACCGATGCAGCTTACGGAACCGTTTTGTAAACCCTGTACGCCAGCAGCTTTGGTGATGTAAATACAGCGGGCTTCCAGATAAAGCATCGATTTGCCTTCGGCATAACCCATTTGAACTTCTGAGCCAGAACCGGAAGTAAAGCGCATTTTCAGACCGCGGGAGGCGTAGGAAGAGGCGAGGAAGCCTTTCGACCATGGCGTGTCGTCGCCGTCAGTAAAGACGGGTTCTGTACCATAGACGGAGATTGTTTCTGCATAGCAGGTGTGGCCTAGCATGCCGAGTTTCAGTTCAGTCGCTTCTTCCAGTGAACACTGGGTTAACACGCCAGGACGCCCAACCTGTGAGCCGACTAACAGTGCAATGGCGTTAAATGGCGCATAACGCGCAACAGCAACGGTGGTTTCCTGTTCGTCAAACCCGCGCCATGCGCCTTCAGCGGCATCAGCGGCAATCTGCACCGGGTTATCTTTAACGTTAGTGACGTGTGCCTGTTGAGACGGGGTACGACGAGCGCGCATTTTCTGCATGGCCATCATCATCTCAACGACGTTCATATGTGACACTACTTCGACAATTTTTGCCGGTGTCATTGCGGTGGTTAGCGGCACAATATCTTTGCGCTTCACGTTAGGATCGCAAAGCATATTGGCCAGTTTGACCGAATCCATCGCCATAACTTCTTCCGCGCGGGCCAGGTTAATGCCATAGCGGGCAATAAAATGGTCAATTAGGTCAAATTCACTGGCGGATTTGCCGTCCAGTTCAGTGACTGTACCGTTGACGATTTTAATCGACGGTTTGGGGTCGTTCGGGCTTTCCATCGCAATGAAGCCTTCCTCGATCCACTCCTTAACGAAGCCATCCTGATTCACAGGGCGCTTCGCCAGTGCTTCAAATCTTTTCGATCTCATGAATCAGCCTCACTGATATCAGATGTAGGACGGACGATCGTTTTTCGGCTCTGAGCCGAGAGTCCCGAGTACGGTTTTACCGATTTCGCGGGCGGAGATAACGGCCTGGCGAACCGCGCCGGAATCGCCTGAAATGACCAGGATAGCTTCGTTACTGAAGCTGGTGCCGTGGGCTGGGGAGCTGTAGGCCACAACTTCCACGTTGGCAGATTTCAGCGCCGTATCAGCCATCAGGACACCCACGGATGCTGGTGCGCCGACAATGATGCCGCAGGCTCGACCAATCGGTGCGCCAAAGGCTTTTTCCAGCGCATAGCTGGCGCGCGCGGTGTATTGCATCTCGATATGACCGGCTTCGTTGGCATAAACGTCGCCAAAGGTGCGATCCAACTCTTTCAGTGCAACCTCAATGCCGCGTTTCACGTCGGAAACATCGTTGCCGCCGAGAATAATCAGTGACCCATGACCTGCACCACCTTTGGTATCACGTGGCAACTCGATGCTGACGACTTCAGTATTTGTGGCTTTTACCGCTTCATCGGCGGCCATGATGTGCGGGCCCGCACCTGTACGTGCGCCAAGGATGCCAATGGATCGATAACGTTTTTCAAGTTTCATCGCGTCCAGTAAGGCGCTATCTACGTTGGCGATTACCAGACCGACTGTGTCGCCAATCGCGGTACCGACAAACTCCGTTAAACTGCAGCTTTTCTCTGTCATAGCCGTTTCTCGTGTTGGAGGATTATTTTCAGGGATAGCCTGCTGTTCTGGCGTCGCCACGCGAGCAATCACCTGCGCCATGATCTGTTCAACCAGCTCATTGCTGCTCATTAGCTAATTCCCTTCGGTAAGATTTTTTCTACATCGGTATGAGGGCGTGGAATGACGTGTACGGCTTTCACTTCTCCCACGTTTCGGGCTGCGGCGGCACCAGCATCTGTTGCTGCTTTGACAGCGCCGACATCGCCGCGGACAATGACTGTTACCAGCCCCGAACCAATTTTTTCGTATCCGACCAGCATTACATTGGCTGATTTCACCATTGCATCTGCGGCCTCTATGGCTGCAGTTAAGCCTTTGGTTTCTACCATTCCTAACGCTTCTTGTTGCATAAAGACCTCGCCTGGGTTGTCCCGATGTTCATGACTATAAAAAGAAGCGAGGAAAAAGAATGGCTGACTTGAAACTATGAGTGAAAAAATAGTGAGGTTCTGGTGATATAAAATTGCTGTTATTTATTTTATGGTGTTGTTTTTATTGAATATATTATGAAATGCCGATGTGATTATTTGGCTATGTTAATTCCATATTTACACTTTTTAACGTGACAGGTGAAATATCATTTGCTATGCGGGGGGAATGAATTTGTGACGGTTATCTGAAAACAAGATTATGCTATTGGCAATATTTTATTATTTTTAAAATGTACATGTAATAGAGGAATTCCACGTCATCTGGCTTTGTTTAATAAAAGTGATCGCAAGAATTTGCTATCGCAACACGATTTTGAAAGTCATATCGCCCGCAGATTGCCAACAATTTGCCGACATGGCTTTTTATAGTAAGCCTCGAAGTATTCTACTTGCCAGCAAGGAGTCCGCTGGTAAAGACACGAACTCTGCTTAGAAGGTGTCACAATGAACGATTCACTAAAAGCGCAATGCATTGCTGAGTTTTTGGGTACCGGGCTGTTTTTGTTTTTTGGAATTGGATGCCTGAGCGCCCTGAAAGTCGCAGGTGCCAGCCTGGGATTGTGGGAGATCTGCATCATATGGGGTCTGGGGATCTCGCTTGCAGTTTACCTGACGGCCGGAATTTCTGGTGCACATCTCAATCCTGCTATTACTATCGCTCTGTGGTTATTTGCCTGCTTTCCGGGGCGGAAGGTTTTGCCTTATACCGTGGCTCAGGTCGCGGGGGCCTTCGGTGGCGCTCTGCTGGCTTATTTGCTCTATGGCAGTCTGTTTACCGAGTATGAATCAGCCCACCAGATGATACGCGGAAGTCTTGAAAGCTTGCAGCTTGCCAGCATATTTAGTACTTATCCTGCCGCAGCGCTCAGTGTCTGGCAGGCCGCGCTGGTTGAAGTGGTGATTACCTCGATTCTGATGGGGATGATCATGGCGCTGACCGACGACGGTAACGGTGTTCCCAGGGGGCCGTTAGCGCCGTTGCTGATTGGTATTCTCGTTGCTGTTATCGGCGCATCCACCGGCCCGCTTACCGGATTTGCAATGAATCCGGCGCGTGATTTTGGTCCTAAATTGTTTGCCTGGATGGCCGGATGGGGAGATGTCGCGATGACCGGCGGACGTGATATCCCATACTTCATTGTTCCGATTGTGGCTCCCATCATCGGCGCCTGCGCGGGTGCTGCAATTTATCGTTATTTTATTGGCAAAAATTTACCGTGTAATGCGTGTAAGCTGGAGGAAAATGAGAGCTAGCTTCACGGAAAAAGCTTATTTTTGAAAGGTAAAAACTGTTTTCGTGATCCGGTTTCCTGAACCGCTGAAAAAGTCTCCCAACAATGGGAGACTTTTGTTATGTTCGCTGATGACTTTCATCATTGCTCAGAATGGCAGGATGAAAATGAGTGTGAATAATATGTTTCTTTATAACAATAAATTAACTGAGAGGTTTTATCATGATTTCTGCGAGTGCCCTGAACTCAGAACTCATTAATAAAATCGCACAGGATTTTGCACAGGCCACCAGTCTGGCCGTTGTGGTTGTCAATATTCACGGTGATGAAATTTCTGAGCTCTTTAATTTCACTCCTTTTTGCCAGTTGATGCGCCAGCATCCTCAGCACAGCACCCGTTGTCGTATGAGCGACCGCTGCGGAGGGCTGGAAGCGTCTAAATCCGATCAACCCTGCATCTATCGTTGTCATGCCGGACTTACCGATTTTTCCATTCCTCTGGTCATCGCCGGCCACCTGGTTGGGTTTGTGCTCTGTGGTCAGGTACGCTTAAGTAACGACGTTGGTCTGGTTGATATTCTCAACGTCGATGACCGCTGGCAAGCTGATCCCGAACTGGTCAATGAATTTCGAAATGTACCGGAAATGGACTATTCACGAGTCATCGCCTCAGCAGATCTGCTGAAACTCATTGTAGAAAACTGTCTTAAGAAACAACTTAATTTTGTCGTTATCAAAGACAATCCACAGCAGTCAGAGCCGGTACGCACTAACCGCAGTACCAATCCGCATGACAGTAAGATGAAAAAAGCCCTGCGCTATATTGATGCGCATTTATCAGACGAATTGCGTCTGGAAGATGTCGCCTCACATGTTTTCCTTAGCCCTTACTATTTCAGTAAATTGTTCAAAAAATATCAGGGTATCGGTTTTAACGCATGGGTAAACCAACAGAGAATGGCAAGTGCCAAAGAGTTGCTTTGCCACAGTGACTGGAGTATAGCCAGCATTGCGCGTAATTTAGGCTTTTCGCAAACCAGCTATTTTTGCAAGGTGTTCCGTCAAACGTATCAGGTTACGCCGCAGGCATTTCGCCAGCAAATAAATGTCATTTCACGCGGAGAGTCTGCGTAAATAGCAATATTTTGCTATTGCCGATTTTTGATATGTGGTGCTATGCCAATCATTATAAAATGAATAATAATGACAGCTGCCAATAAATTGTCATAGCGCAACAAAATAATAGTATTAGAGGGATAAACTGCACCAGTTTTTATTTTTGTGATGAGATACAGTGTCTGTGTGAAGGACTTTCTTTATTCTTTAACGACATTTTCATTCAGAATACGAACTTATGAAGTCAATGGGTTAAGGCCAGAATATTGGCTGAATGAACCCGGAAAGATATTAAATTGAATTATTGTCATGAGGTCGTGAATTTACCTCATAACATAGAGCTTAATTAATCAGGCTCTTGAACTGACAGGTTTGCCACGTTTGTGGCAGGGAAGGGGGTGAGAATCCCCCGCAGCCCCCGCTGCTGTGATGCTGACGACCCCGTATTGACCACTGATCGCAAGATTGGGAAGGGCGGGTGAGGATGACGCTAAGCCAGAAGACCTGCCTGTCAGTGACTACCAACAACTTCGGTGGGAAGTGGGTGGTTCAGATGCATACAGTCGAGAGACTGGGTATCTCTACACCCCTACCACCCTGAACAGGATCAGGGTATGGCGGCCAATTTTCACGCATTTGTTCTTGCAGGTACCGGAAGCGGCTGTGGTAAAACCACGGTGACGCTGGGCTTGTTGAGCTTGTTGAAAAAGCGCGGATTACGCGTCCAGCCTTGCAAGGTCGGTCCTGATTACCTTGATACCGGCTGGCATACCGCGGTGTGCGGTACCGCTTCCCGCAATCTTGATAGCTTCATGCTTCCCGTTCCCACGCTGAACGCATTATTTCGCGAGCAGATGCAACATGCGGATATCGCCGTTATCGAAGGTGTCATGGGACTGTATGACGGCTATGGTACCGACCCAAACTATTGCAGCACTGCCGCGATGGCCAAACAGTTAGGCTGTCCGGTTATCTTATTGGTTGATGGCAAAGCCGTTTCCACCTCGATCGCCGCAACGGTAATGGGCTTTCAGCATTTTGATCCAACCCTGAACATCGCAGGCGTCATTGTTAATCGGGTCAACAGCGAAACACATTACCAACTGCTGAAGGTGGCGATCGAACGTTACTGCGCCGTACCCGTCTTAGGCTACGTTCCCCGTGTGGACGGCATTGCGCTTCCTGAACGTCATCTGGGTTTAGTTACCGCGCGCGAGTCGGTTATCAGCCAGCAACCGTGGCAGGCATTCGCCGCGACGCTGGAGCAAACCCTTGATATCGACGCGTTGTTGGCATTAAGCCAGTTAAACACCCTTCCTGTTGGCGAATGGCCCGCGCTACCGGCAGCAGACGCAGGGGCAGGGCTAACGCTTGCCATCGCCGATGACGAAGCATTCAACTTTTACTATCCGGACAATATTACGCTGCTGGAGCGCACGGGGCTTAAGATTGTCCGTTTTAGCCCCTTGCACGACAACTGCTTACCCGACTGTCAGATGATCTGGCTAGGAGGCGGATATCCTGAGTTACATGCTGCAGCGCTGGCCGGAAATGTCCCGATGCTTGAACAGTTGCGGGCGGCGCACCAACGAGGCGTCGCGATTTACGCGGAGTGTGGGGGACTGATGTATCTCGGTAGTTCACTTGAGGACAGTCAGGGCGAGACCTGGTTGATGGCGGATATTATTCCCGGCCACAGCAAAATGGGTAAACGTTTGACCCGATTTGGTTACTGTGAAGCGCAGGCCGCGCAGCAAACATTATTAGCTGCCAAAGGCGAAGTGCTGCGCGGTCATGAATTCCACTACTCCGATTTTACCCCTGAAACGTCAGCAGTGATGAACTGTCGCAAAGTTCGCGATGGCAAAACGCTGCAAGCCTGGTCTGGTGGCTGGCAGTCAGGAAATACCTTCGCCAGCTATCTACACGTTCATTTTGCTCAACGCCCGCAGATGCTTAACCATTGGCTGGCAGCCGCGAGGAGTGCGCTATGACGATCCTCGCGTGGTGTGTTGCCTGGCTACTCGATTTTATCATTGGCGATCCGCAGAACTGGCCGCATCCGGTGCGCTGGATTGGCAATCTGATTTCTGCCGTGCAACGTGTTGTTCGGCGTTACTGCCATAGCGACCGCGCGTTACGCATCGGTGGCGCGCTGATGTGGATTGTAGTGGTTGGACTGACCTGGGCTGTGTCCTGGGGAATACTGGCGCTGGCGCAATCAATTCATCCCTGGTTTGGTTGGGTTGTTGAGGTCTGGATGATTTTCACCGTGCTGGCCGGGCGCTGCCTGGCAAACGCCGCGCAGGATGTAGAACGTCCGCTACGTGCCGGTAACCTGGCCGCCAGTCGGGAAAAGCTGTCATGGATTGTGGGACGTGATACCTCGCAACTACAACCGCCGCAGATTAATCGCGGTGTAGTGGAAACCGTAGCGGAGAATACCGTTGACGGCATTATCGCGCCGCTGTTCTTCCTGCTTCTCGGTGGTGCACCCCTGGCGATGGCCTATAAAGCGGTAAACACCCTTGACTCCATGGTGGGCTACAAACATGAAAAATACCGAGCCATCGGTATGGTCAGCGCCCGTCTGGATGATATCGCAAATTATATTCCCGCGAGACTGAGCTGGTTGCTGCTGAGCGCTGCAGCATTTTTATGCCGCCAGAACGGCGCACGAGCTTTGCAGATTGGCTGGCGCGATCGCTATAACCACAGCAGCCCAAACTGTGCGTGGTCGGAGGCATCCGTGGCCGGGGCATTAGGCATTCGTCTGGGTGGTCCTAATGACTACTTTGGCGAGCGCGTTGAGAAACCGTGGATCGGTGATGCGCAGCGCGACATTTCGGTAGACGACATTTCCCATACGATTCGATTGATGTGGGTGGCATCGACGCTGGCACTGGCGCTGTTTATTGCGCTGCGGTGGCTGCTGGTCGGTGTGGCCTGAGGACAACACCATGCAATATATCCAGCAACCCCAGGCGATTGAGGCCAAAAGTTTCGACATTATTGGCGAGATTATTCGTGAAACACGCCCGGACTATCAGTTTGCCAGCCCGTTACATGAAGCCATTATCAAGCGGGTCATTCACACAACCGCGGATTTCGACTGGCTGGACATTCTGTGGTTTTCCAGTGATGTGCTGGAACAGTTTTGTGCGGCGCTTAGCCGCTCAAGCGTGATTTATACCGATACCACGATGGCTCTGTCCGGGATTAATAAAACGTTGCTGGCAAAATTTGGCGGTGAATGCCGCTGCTACATCAGCGACCCACGGGTTGTGCGGACGGCCAAAGAGCAGGGCATTACTCGCTCGATGGCGACCGTCGATATCGCAGTGAAGGAAGAAGGTGAAAAGCTGTTTGTGTTTGGTAACGCGCCGACAGCGTTGTTTCGCCTGCTTGAGCATGATGTTGCCGTCAGCGGTGTGGTTGGCGTACCGGTAGGGTTCGTCGGTGCCGAAGAGTCGAAAGATGCGCTCACCCAAAGCAGTCTGCCCGCCATTGCCGCGTTAGGCCGTAAAGGGGGAAGTAATGTCGCTGCCGCTATCGTCAATGCCATGCTTTATCACATGCAGGGGGCGCGATGAGCGAGGCTTTCGATACGCCGGTGTGGCACAACGGTAAAGCACTGCGTAAAGGATATACCACCGGATCCTGCGCGACGGCGGCGGCAAAAGTGGCGGCGCTGATGGTATTACGCCAACACTTGATCCATCAGGTTTCTATTGTGACGCCTTCCGGGGTGACGCTGTGTCTGAACGTGGAGTCGCCGCATATCGAAGGGCAGCAGGCGATAGCCGCTATTCGCAAAGACGGTGGCGATGATGTGGACGCCACTCACGGCATGCTGATTTTTGCGCGCGTGACGTTAAACGAGAGTAAAGAGATAACCCTTCAAGGCGGGGAAGGCGTTGGTACGGTAACCCGCAAAGGGATCGGCCTGCCAGTGGGCAGTTCAGCGATTAACCGCACACCTCGCCAGACCATTGAGTCAGCGGTGCGTGAGGCGATTGGCCCGAATCGAGGGGCACAGATTGAGATTTTCGCGCCGGAAGGCGAAGAGCGGGCGCAAAAAACCTACAACTCGCGCCTGGGTATTCTGGGTGGCATTTCGATTATTGGCACCACCGGAATCGTCACGCCGATGTCGGAAGAGAGCTGGAAACGTTCGCTGTCGCTGGAGCTGGAAATTAAGCGAGCGGCGGGACTGGAACGCGTCGTACTGGTACCGGGAAACCATGGCGAACGTTTTGTGCGCGAGCAGATGGGGATTGACACCCAGGTGGTTGTCACCATGAGCAACTTTGTCGGCTACATGATTGAAGAAGCGGTACGTCTGGGGTTCCGACAAATCGTGCTGGTGGGACATCCGGGCAAGCTTGTCAAAATCGCGGCGGGCATTTTCCATACCCATAGCCATATTGCCGACGCGCGTATGGAAACTCTGGTGGCCCATCTCGCGTTACTTGGCGCGCCGCTGGAACTGCTGACGCTGGTCAGCGACTGCGATACCACCGAGGCGGCGATGGAACACATAGAAGCGTATGGTTTTCAGCGCATTTATGACCATCTGGCTAAGCGCATTTGTATGCGCGTCCTGCAAACGTTGCGTTTTACCAAAAATCCCCCGACCTGCGACGCCATCATGTTCTCCTTTGATAACCAGGTGCTGGGTTGTAATCGTCCAATCGCAGATATTGCTGAGGAGATGCAATGTTAACCGTTGTGGGGATGGGACCTGCCGGTTTGCATTTGATGACGCCTGCGGCACGCGAAGCGGTTGCAACGGCTGATGTTCTGGTCGGCGGTAAGCGGCATTTGCAGCAGTTCGCGGATTTTACCGGCGAACAGTTTGTTCTCGGTGCCAATATCCCGGAACTACTGGACTGGATTAATACGAACCGGGCGCAACAGGTTGTGGTGCTGGCGTCTGGCGATCCGCTGTTCTATGGGATCGGAACGCGCATGGTGGCGCATTTTGGTATTGAAAATGTGCGCATTATTCCCGGCATTAGTGCGGTGCAGTATCTGTGTGCGCAGTCCGGTATTGATATGAACGATATGTGGCTGACCAGTAGCCATGGTCGCAGCGTCTGTTTCGATGAACTGGCGCGGCATAACAAGGTGGCGATTGTGACAGATGGGCTGTGCGGCCCGCGTGAAATTGCGCAACAGCTGATAGCGCGAGGCAAGGGACATCGCTGGATGGTGATTGGCGAAAACCTGGCGATGGAAAACGAACGGATCCATTTCCTGCCCGTAAGTGAAGTTAACGCCGACTATGACATGAATGCAGTGGTGATCCTTGATGAAAGATGAGCTGTTTCTGCGTGGAGAGAAAGTGCCGATGACCAAAGAAGCGGTACGCGCACTTGCCCTCTCAAAACTTGAATTATACCGCGCCAGTCACCTGATTGATATTGGTGCCGGAACCGGCAGCGTGTCGATAGAAGCCGCGCTGCAATACCCTGGATTACGCGTGACAGCAATTGAGCGTAACCCGGCAGCGCTCAGGCTGCTGGATGAGAACCGTCAGCATTTTGCCTGCGCAAACATCGATATTTTTCCCGGCGTTGCACCGATGACTATCGCAGAAAAAGCCGATGCCATTTTTATGGGTGGCAGCGGCGGCCATTTGACCGAACTGATTGACTGGTCAATGCGTCAATTGCATCCCGCAGGGCGGCTGGTGATGACGTTTATCCTCCAGGAAAACCTCAACACCGCGCTGGCACATCTGGACCATCTTGGCGTACAGGGCGTGGATTGCCTGCAGCTACAGGTTTCCTCGCTTACCTCGCTTGGCAATGGTCATTATTTCAAACCGAATAACCCCGTATTTGTTATCGCCTGTCAGAAGGAAGGAAACCATGTCTGAGATTTTTGATCCCCGTAGCGTGTGGTTTGTCGGCGCAGGTCCTGGCGATCGCGAGCTGATTACCCTCAAAGGTTACCGGTTGCTACAGCAGGCGCAGGTTGTTATCTACGCTGGATCGCTGATTAACACCGAACTGCTGGAATATTGCCCTGCCGGCGCAGAATGTCACGACAGCGCCGAACTGCATCTGGAGCAGATCCTCGACCTGATGGAGGCCGGCGTGAAAGCAGGGAAGACCGTCGTGCGTCTGCAAACCGGCGATGTTTCGCTATACGGTTCCGTGCGCGAGCAGGGCGAGGAACTGACCAAGCGTGGGATTGACTGGCAGGTGGTGCCTGGCGTCAGCGCATTTCTCGGCGCGGCGGCGGAGTTGGGCGTTGAGTATACCGTGCCAGAGGTCTCACAAAGCCTGATCATCACACGTCTGGAAGGGCGCACGCCGGTACCGGAGCGCGAACAGCTGGAGTCATTTGCCAGCCACCAGACGTCAATGGCGATTTATCTGTCCGTCCAGCGTATTCATCGGGTGGCTGAACGCCTTGTTGAAGGCGGTTATCCTGCGACCACGCCCGTGGCGGTGATCTACAAAGCAACCTGGCCGGAAAGCCAGACTGTGCGCGGTACGCTGGCGGATATTGGCGACAAGGTACGCGATGCGGGTATCCGCAAAACGGCCCTCATTCTGGTCGGTAATTTCCTGGGCTCGGAGTATCACTACTCCAAACTCTATGCGGCGGACTTTAGCCATGAATACCGTAAAGCCTGAATCCATTGCGCTTTTTTGCCTGACGCCCGGTGGTGTCGTGCTGGCGAAGCGTCTGGCGGCCATGCTGCCGGTGACCTGTTTTACCAGTGAAAAGCTGCTGGAGGAGGGGTTTATTCCCTTCGAAAACGGCTTTGCCAATACCGCCCGCGAAGCGTTTGCAAATTATTCGGCGCTGATTTTTATCGGCGCGACCGGTATCGCGGTGCGCGTGCTGGCCCCGCTGGTCAACGACAAATTTTGCGATCCGGCGGTGGTGGTCATTGATGAACGTGCCCAGCACGTTATCAGCCTGCTCTCCGGTCACGCCGGGGGCGCGAATGCGCTGGCTCGTTATCTGGCGGGTATGTTGGGCGCTGACCCGGTGATCACCACGGCGACAGATGTCAATGATATGGCGGCACTGGATACGCTGGCATTTCAGTTGAATGCCCGGATGAGCGATTTCCGCTCGGCGGTGAAGATCGTCAATCAGATGCTGGTTAGTAACAAGCGCGTAGGCCTGTGGTGGGATGACGAACTGACGCAGGATGTCAGCCATTGCGATCGACGCGGTTTTATCACGGTATCCGATCTCAACTCGCTTCCTGAACTGGATGCGCTGGTGTGCATCACCTTACGCACTAATTTACCCGACCTGCCGGTTCCTCACTGGAAGCTGGTGCCGCAGCGGGTTGTCGCCGGAATTGGCTGTCGTCGCGATACGCCGTTTCCGCTGCTGGCTGCGCTGCTGGCCAGACAACTCGAAGCCCAGCAGCTCGATCCGCTGGCGTTAAAAGCAATTGGCAGCATCACGCTGAAAAAAAATGAACAGGGACTTATCCAATTAGCTTCGTGCTGTCGGGTTCCTTTCGAAACCTTTACTGCTGACGCGCTGCGTGAGCATGAACACCGTTTTCCGGCTTCATCGTTTGTGCGCAAAACGGTGGGCACAGGAAGCGTTTCCGGTCCTGCAGCCTGGCTGCTTAGCCACGGACAACTGTTAGGCGAGACCCTGCGAGAACAGGGCGTCACTATCACTTTGGGAGTTTCACACTGATGTTAAGCGTAATTGGAATTGGCCCTGGCTCGCAGGCAATGATGACCATGGAAGCTGTTGAAGCATTGCAGGCAGCGGAAATCATCGTTGGCTATAAAACCTACACCCACCTGGTAAAAGCGTTCACAGGCGACAAGCAGGTGATCAAAACCGGAATGTGCAAAGAGATTGAACGCTGTCAGGCGGCGATCGAACTGGCGCAGGCGGGTCACAATGTGGCGTTGATCAGCAGCGGTGACGCGGGGATTTACGGTATGGCCGGACTGGTACTCGAACTGGTCAGCAAGCAAAAGCTGGACGTTGAGGTCAGGTTGATACCAGGTATGACCGCCAGTATTGCCGCCGCCTCTTTGCTGGGCGCGCCGTTGATGCACGACTTCTGCCACATCAGCTTAAGCGATCTGTTAACGCCGTGGCCGGTTATCGAAAAACGCATCGTTGCCGCCGGTGAGGCCGATTTTGTTATCTGTTTCTACAACCCACGCAGTCGGGGTCGCGAAGGACATCTGGCGCGCGCATTTGAGCTGTTATCTGCCAGCAAGAGTGCACAAACGCCGGTCGGTATTGTGAAGTCGGCCGGACGTAAAAAGCAGGAAAAATGGCTGACCACGCTGGGTGAAATGGATTTTGAGCCGGTTGATATGACCAGTCTTGTGATCGTGGGCAACAAAACCACCTATGTTCAGGACGGGCTGATGATCACACCCCGAGGTTATGTGCTGTGAATTATGGTGATGTGCTGGTCATGGGCGGCACCAGCGATGCGCGCATGCTGTGCCAGCAACTGGATGCGGCAAACGTGGCCTACACCCTGTCAGTTGCGACCCCGACGGGAAAGCAACTGGCGGGAGACATCAAAGGTCAGGTGCGCTGCGGGCGTCTGGAACGTGAGCAAATGATTGCCTGGCTGCAGGAAAATCGGACGCGCTGGGTGATTGATGCTTCGCATCCTTACGCCGAGGTGGTGAGTCGCAACATCATGAATGCCTGCGAAGCGGCGGGCGTACTGCTGAGCCGCTATCAGCGCCCCGAACAGTTAAGCGGTTTAACCCACTCGCACCTGTATACCGTACAGAGTATTCAGCAAGCCAGCGAGGTTGCGCGGCGTTTCGGTGAACGAGTGCTGCTGACGACCGGCAGTAAAGATCTGGCGATCTGGCGCAAAGAGTTGCCAGAGAAAACGCTGCTGGCGCGCGTCCTGCCTGTACCTGAGGTCATTCAGCAATGCGCGGACCTGGGATTTGGCGTCGGTGAGATCTTTGCTCTGTGTGGGCCGTTTAGCGCCGAGTTCAACGCTGCGTTTTATCAACAGTGTCAGGCTGATGTGGTGATTACTAAGGCATCAGGCGCGGAAGGGGGGTATCAGGAAAAAGTGCAACCCTGTCTGGATGCCGGTATCCCCTGCATCGTGATTACACGTCCGGCACCGTTGGTGACGGGAGAAGAGTTACTGGAAAGTCAGGCCGCCTTTGCGGCGCGTTTAACGCGCTGGCTGGCCGCTGCTTAAGGAGTTAGAGATGAAAAAGGCGCTTCTGGTGGTCAGCTTTGGCACCAGCTATCACGACACCTGTGAGAAAAATATTGTGGCCTGTGAGCGCGATCTCGCAGCCAGTTGCCCTGACCGTGACCTGTTCCGGGCGTTTACCTCAGGGATGATAATCCGCAAGCTCAAACAGCGTGACGGCATTGAAATCGACACACCGCTGCAGGCGCTGCAAAAGCTGGCGGAGCAGGGGTATCAGGATGTCGCGATTCAGTCGCTGCACATCATCAACGGCGACGAATACGAAAAAATTGTCCGCGAAGTACAAAGTATGCGCCCGCTGTTTTCTCGCCTGACGCTGGGTGTACCGCTTTTGAGCAGCGTTGAAGATTACGCACAGTTGATGCTGGCGTTGCAACAGCAGATGCCGGCGCTGGGTGAAAAAGAAAAAGTGGTGTTTATGGGACACGGGGCAAGCCATCACGCTTTTGCTGCCTATGCCTGTCTTGACCACATGATGACGGCGCAGTGCTTCCCGGCGCGAGTCGGGGCGGTGGAAAGCTACCCGGAAGTGGATGTGCTGATTGAAAGTTTATCTCAGGAAGGCGTCACGGCGGTACATCTGATGCCGCTGATGTTAGTCGCCGGTGACCATGCGATTAACGATATGGCCTCCGACGAAGACGATTCGTGGAAAACGTTGTTCAACGCAGCAGGGATACCGGCTACGCCGTGGCTCAGCGGACTGGGGGAAAACCCGGCGGTTCGCGCGATGTTTGTGGCGCATTTACAGCAGGCGCTTAATGTGGCGCTGGAGGAAGCAGCATGAGCGGAAAACTGTACGCATTAAGCACCGGACCTGGCGCTTCCGATCTGATCACCGTACGTGCTGCACGCACGTTGGGGATGCTGGATATTCTCTATGCGCCCGCCGGACGCAAAGGCGGCGATAGCCTGGCGCTGTCGATTGTACGGGAGTATATCGGCGAGCAGACCGAGGTTCGCTGCTGCCATTTTCCCATGAGTGCCGACAGCGCGGAAAAAGAGGCCGTCTGGGATGAGGTGGCAAGCGCGCTGGTTCAGGAAGTTGAAGCCGGGAAGAGGGTAGGCTTTATTACGCTCGGTGACGCCATGCTGTTCAGCACCTGGGTCTTTTTACTGCAGCGCATTGGTTCGCCTGACTGGTTAGAAATTGTCCCGGGCGTGACCTCTTTCGCTGCGATTGCCGCGCGTGCGAAAACTCCGCTCGCCATGGAGCAACAATCGCTGGCAGTGGTCTCCTGTACCGCGCCGGAAGCTGAAATTCAGCAGGCGTTAAAGCAGCATGACAGCCTGGTGCTGATGAAAGTTTACGGTCGCTTTGCGCGCATCAAAGCGTTGCTGCAGCAAGAGGGGTTGTTGGACTACGCGCTGATGATGTCTGAAGCCACGCTGCCGGGCGAGCAGTGCTGGCGCCATCTCGACGAGGTGAGCGACGATCAGCCGCTGCCTTATTTCTCGACCATTCTGGTCAACAAACAGTGGGAGTATGCACAATGAAGCTTGAACAACAGCTAAAACAGCTGTCTTTCAGCGGGTTGGCTGCGGCGCTATTACTGATGATTGTTCCTGAGCAAGCGTTCGCGATGCACATTATGGAAGGTTTCCTGCCGCCGATGTGGGCGCTGGCATGGTGGCTGCTGTTTTTACCCTGCCTGTGGTACGGGCTGGTGCGCCTGCGCCAAATCGTGCAGGAAGATAACCACCAGAAAGTTTTACTGGCACTGTGCGGCGCCTTTATTTTTGTGCTGTCGGCGCTGAAAATTCCTTCCGTTACCGGAAGTTGTTCACACCCTACCGGCGTAGGC
Organism: Citrobacter sp. VF227; assembly: GCF_052950715.1. Taxonomy (NCBI): domain Bacteria; kingdom Pseudomonadati; phylum Pseudomonadota; class Gammaproteobacteria; order Enterobacterales; family Enterobacteriaceae; genus Citrobacter; species Citrobacter sp. VF227. Next base: position 921,324 of record NZ_JBRFVF010000001.1, on the reverse strand, counting down.
CTGGCGGTTATTCTGTTCGGGCCAGGTGTAGTAGCTATCCTCGGGGCGATCGTTTTGCTGTTCCAGGCACTGCTGCTGGCGCACGGTGGTTTGACGACGCTCGGCGCTAACGGCATGTCGATGGCGGTGATTGGCCCGGTAGTGGGTTACATGGTGTGGAAAATGGCCTGCCGTGCGGGGCTGCGTCGTGATGTTTGCGTCTTCTTGTGCGCGATGTTGGCGGATCTTGTCACCTATTTCGTCACCTCAGTGCAACTGGGCGTGGCGTTCCCGGACCCGTCTGCTGGCGCTACCGGTTCAATCATTAAATTCATGGGGATTTTCTGTCTGACACAAATCCCCATCGCGATTGCGGAAGGGTTACTCACCGTGCTGATTTACGATCAGCTAACCAAACGCCAGTTAATAACCGCACAAGGACATTAACGATGAAAAAGACGCTGATTATATTGGGCATGGTAGTGGCGCTGGTGATCCTGCCGTTCTTTATCAACCACGGTGGAGAATACGGCGGTTCAGACGGTGAAGCAGAGAGTCAGATTCAGGCTATTGCCCCGCATTATGAGCCATGGTTCCAGCCGTTGTATGAACCGGCAAGCGGTGAGATTGAAAGCCTGTTGTTTACGCTCCAGGGATCGCTGGGTGCAGCCGTAATTTTCTACATACTGGGTTACACCAAAGGCAGGCAACGTCGTGATGACCGGGCTTGACAGGCTTAGCTATCAAAGCCGCTGGTTTCATGTCTCACCGGTGCGGAAATTTCTGCTCTGGCTAATGATGATGATTCTGGCGTTTACTCTGCCCCCGTTGGGGCAGGGTATCGAGCTGTTACTGATTGCCGCGCTGAGCTGCTGGCTGCTACGCATTTCGTTCTGGCGCTGGTGCCGCTGGATGGCATTACCGTTTGGTTTTCTGACGATAGGGGTAGTGACCATCCTGTTTAGTTTTAGTCGCGATCCGCAGACTCTGCTGGCCAGCATTCCCGTTGGCAGCTACTGGTTGGGCGTTAGTGCCTCAGGACTTTTCACCGCCAATGAAACCTTCTGGCGCAGCCTGGCTGCGTTGGCGGCAACGCTCTGGCTGGTGCTGAATCTACCGTTTCCGCAGCTGATTATTTTACTCAAACGCGCGCACGTTCCTCGCCTGCTTACTGAGCAGATCCTGTTAACCTGGCGCTTTATTTTTATCCTGTTAGACGAGGCGCTGGCTATTCATCGCGCACAAACGCTGCGTTTTGGGTATCGTAGCTTGCCGTTGGGCTATCGCTCGCTGGCGATGCTGGTGGGACTGCTGTTTACCCGCGTGTTGATCCGCTACCAGCAAATGACTACCACACTGGATATCAAACTTTATCAGGGTGATTTTCACCTGTAAGGAAAAGTATGCTTGCCACCTCAGCGCTTTGGTTTCGCTATCAGGATGACCCGATCCTCAAGGGGCTAACGCTGGACTTTTCTACGCATGCCGTTACGGGGTTGGTTGGTGCCAATGGCTGCGGAAAATCCACGCTATTTATGAATCTGAGTGGCTTACTGCGCCCGCAGCAAGGGGCAGTGATGTGGCAAGGCAAACCGTTGGATTACAGCAAGCGTGGCCTACTGGCACTGCGTCAGCAGGTGGCTACTGTATTTCAGGATCCCGATCAGCAAATCTTTTACACCGATATCGACAGTGACATTGCTTTCAGCCTGCGCAACCTTGGCGTGGATGAAGCTGAAATCGCCCGCCGGGTGGAAGATGCGCTGACGCTGGTCGATGCTCAGCATTTTCGCCATCAACCGATTCAGTGTTTAAGTCACGGGCAAAAAAAACGTGTGGCAATTGCCGGGGCGTTGGTGTTGCAGGCGCAATACCTGTTGCTGGATGAGCCTACAGCAGGGCTTGACCCATCAGGCCGTACGCAGATGATTGAGATAATCAAACGCATCGTAGCGCAAGGCAACCACGTGGTTATCTCCAGCCATGATATCGATCTTATCTATGAAGTCAGTGATGCAGTTTACGTTTTACGCCGGGGCGAGGTGCTAACACACGGCACGCCGGGGGACGTTTTCGCCCGTACGGAACTGATTGAACAAGCGGGATTAACTCAGCCCTGGCTGGTGAAGCTGCATACAGAGCTGGGCTTCCCGCTGTGTAAAACAGAGGCTGAATTTTTTAGTTGTATGCGAGAGAACGCACTGAAGGAGGCGTCATGACGCAGGCGATAATGTTGCAGGGAACGGCATCTGATGTGGGTAAAAGCGTGTTGGTCGCCGGGCTGTGTCGAATATTTTATCAGGATGGACTGCGTACTGCGCCGTTCAAATCGCAAAACATGGCGCTGAACTCTGGCATTACGCCAGAAGGCAAAGAGATGGGGCGCGCACAAATTTTTCAGGCCGAAGCTGCAGGGATTACGCCAGATGTGCGTATGAATCCGGTGCTGCTTAAACCAACCAGCGACCGTAAAGCGCAGGTTGTGCTGATGGGCAAAGTCGCGACCGACATGGATGCGGTGAGCTACCACGAGTATAAACCGCGTCTGCGGGATCAAATCCTGTCAGTTTATAACAGTCTGGCGCAAGAGTTCGATGTGCTGGTGCTGGAGGGGGCGGGAAGCCCGGCAGAGATTAACCTGCGCGATCGCGATATCGTCAATATGGGTATGGCTGAAATGGCGCGATGTCCTGTCATTTTGGTGGCGGATATCGACCGTGGCGGGGTGTTTGCCTCCATTTACGGCACACTGGCGCTATTGCACGATCATGAACGCGCCAGGGTCAAAGGGGTGATCATCAATAAATTTCGCGGTGATGTGGCGTTGCTGTATTCCGGTATTGAGCAAATTGAAGCGCTGACCGGAGTGCCGGTTCTGGGCGTCATGCCATGGCTGGATGTGGATCTGGAAGATGAAGATGGCGTAGCGCTGCAAAAGGGTAAATATTTGCGCACTGATAAGCGCGACATCGACATCGCCGTTGTGCAAATACCGCACATTTCGAATTTTACTGATTTCAATGCGCTTGCCGCACAGCCGGATGTACGTGTGCGCTATGTGCGTCAGCCTGAAGAACTGGCGGGGGCCGATCTGGTGATTCTGCCGGGCAGTAAAAATACGCTGGGCGATCTGGTGTGGCTGCGTGAGAGCGGGATGGCGCACGGTGTCGTGCAATTGCATAGTAACAACGTGCCGGTGGTGGGGATTTGCGGTGGCTATCAAATGCTCGGCGATACGATCATCGATGAAGTGGAGTCAGGACTCGGCACGCTGCCGGGGCTGGGCTTGCTCAATACTGTAACGCATTTTGCCCAGCACAAAACTACCACTTTGGTTGAGGGAAAAATGTCCTCCTCGCTGCCTGACTGGCTGGCGGGCGCGGCGGGGTTATCCGTTCGTGGTTATGAAATTCACATGGGCGAAACGACCTTAACTGAAGAATGCCGGGCGGTGATGACGCTGTGCAAGGACGGTGGCAACGTGGCTGACGGCGCGGTTACGCCGGATGGCCTAGCGTTTGGTACTTATCTTCACGGTCTATTTGACAGCGATGAATTTACCCGGGGGCTGGTTAATGGCCTGCGCGTACGTAAAGGGTTAGCACCGCTGGATTCCACCTTCCATTACGCGCAATATAAATCGCAGCAGTTTGATCTGCTGGCGGATGCGATGCGGCAACACATCGATATTGATAAAATTTATACCATCATGCAGCAACACCGGGAGCCAGTATGATGATTCTGGTTACCGGCGGCGCGCGAAGCGGTAAAAGTCGACATGCGGAAGCGCTGATCGCGGATTCTCCAAACGTTTTGTATATCGCGACTTCGCAGATCTTTGATGAGGAGATGGCGGCACGAATTCAGCATCATCGCGATGGACGCCCTGCGCACTGGCGTACAGCCGAATGCTGGCAACATCTCGATGAACTGATAACGGCTGCAAACGATCCGCAAGAATCCATTCTGCTGGAGTGCATCACCACGATGGTGACCAACCTGCTGTTTGCGCTGGGCGGTGACAGCAATCCGGATAACTGGGATTACGCGGCGATGGAACAGTCGATCGAGGATGAGATCCGTTCGCTGATTGCCGCCTGTCAGCGATGCCCGGCAAAGGTTGTGCTGGTCACGAATGAGGTAGGAATGGGGATTGTTCCGGAGAACCGTCTGGCACGGCATTTTCGCGATATTGCAGGACGTGTGAATCAGCGACTGGCAGCAGCAGCCGATGAGGTCTGGCTGGTGGTATCAGGAATTGGAGTCAAAATTAAATGAGTAAGTTGTTCTGGGCAATGCTCTCTTTTATCAGTCGCTTGCCCGTTCCTGCTCGCTGGTCGCAAGGACTGGATTTCGAGCACTATTCACGTGGCATTGTGATGTTTCCGCTGATTGGCGTGGTGCTGGGCGGGATAACGGGACTGGTCTTTATGGCGCTGCAGGCCTGGTGCGGTATCCCCCTGGCGGCGCTGTTTGCAGTGTTGACCCTCGCGCTGCTGACCGGTGGTTTTCATCTCGATGGTCTGGCGGATACCTGTGACGGTATTTTCTCTGCCCGTCGACGCGAACGGATGCTGGAAATCATGCGCGACAGCCGCCTGGGAACCCACGGCGGACTGGCGTTGATTTTCGTCTTGTTGGCGAAAGTGCTGGTGGTGAGCGAACTGGCTTTGCGTGGCACACCGATGCTGGCGGCGCTTGCTGCGGCTTGTGTTGCCGGGCGGGGTACCGCTGTTTTGCTGATGTATCGACATCGTTACGCTCGCGAAGAAGGGCTGGGCAATGTCTTTATCGGCAAAGTCTCCGGGCGTCAAACCTGCGTTACGTTGGGATTTGCGGCAGTCCTTGCCGCCGTACTGCTTCCCGGTATGCACGGCGTAGCAGCACTGGTTGTCACGATAGTGGCGATTTTCATTCTTGGGCAGTTATTAAAACGCACGTTGGGTGGGCAAACCGGCGATACGCTGGGCGCAGCCATTGAACTTGGCGAGTTGATTTTCCTGCTGGCTCTGCTCTGAGTCAGCCAACATACTGGAACCCCTATGCAGACTTTAACCTCTTTACTCCACACCATACCTTCACCTGATAGTGCCGCGATGCTGCGTGCACAGCAGCATATCGATGGCTTGCTTAAGCCACCGGGAAGTCTTGGTCGGCTCGAGTCACTCGCTGTGCAATTGGCCGGAATGCCCGGCCTGAAGGGCGTTCCGCATGTGAATGGCAAAGCGATGCTGGTGATGTGCGCCGATCACGGCGTGTGGGATGAAGGGGTTGCCGTTTCGCCTAAAATCGTCACGGCTATTCAGGCTGCTAATATGACGCGTGGGACGACCGGCGTTTGCGTGCTGGCTGCTCAGGCGGGGGCAAAGGTACATGTGATTGATGTCGGTATTGATGCTGAACCTATTCCTGGCGTAGTAAATATGCGCGTGGCGCGCGGCTGCGGCAATATTGCCCAGGGCCCGGCAATGAGCCGTTCACAGGCCGAGGAGCTACTGCTGGAAGTTATCCGTTATACTCATGGACTGGCCAGGGACGGCGTAACGCTGTTTGGGGTTGGTGAACTTGGTATGGCCAACACGACACCCGCGGCGGCAATCGTCAGCGTGCTGACTGGAAGCGATGCCGAGAATGTGGTCGGTATCGGCGCTAACCTGCCGCTTTCAAGAGTAGGCAATAAAGTAGACGTTGTGCGGCGAGCCATTGCCGTCAATCAACCGGATCGCAATGACGGTATTGATGTACTGGCTAAAGTTGGTGGGTTTGATCTTGTCGGCATGGCGGGTGTGATGTTGGGGGCAGCCACCTGTGGCCTTCCAGTTGTGCTGGATGGTTTTCTCTCTTACTCTGCTGCGCTGGCAGCCTGCCAGATTGCGCCGCAGATTAAACCCTATCTGATACCGTCACATTTCTCCGCTGAGAAGGGCGCCCGCACCGCGCTGGCGCATCTTGAACTGGATCCGTATCTCAATATGGGGATGCGTTTGGGGGAAGGCAGCGGGGCCGCTCTGGCGATGCCAATTATTGAAGCCGCCTGTGCCATGTACAGTAACATGGGGCAGCTAGCCGCCAGCAACATTGTGCTTCCGGATGGGAAGGAAGCATAGCCAGCTGTAACCCCGTTTGAGTGCGGGGTTTTCATCAGCCAACTCGATGTAACTCCCTAAAACAGATAAAAAAGCTATACTTAACGGATATCGGCTGCGACGAAGGAAAGGAAAAAATGCGTCGGGTAAAACTGATTTTTGCGCTTTTTGCACTGCTTGTGAGTCAGGGATCACAAGCAGTGAGTTATCCGCTGCCGCCAGAAGGCAGTCGCCTGGTGGGCACCCCTCTGACAATCACTATTCCAGATGGCAATACTCAACCGCTGGAAGCCTTTGCCGCGCAGTACGGGCAGGGGTTGAGTAACATGCTTGAAGCCAATCCCGGCGTGGATGTTTTTCTGCCTAAGTCTGGTTCAACGTTGGTTGTGCCACAGCAATTGATATTACCCGATACCGTACGCGAGGGGATTGTCATCAATGTCGCAGAAATGCGTCTTTACTATTATCCCGCTGGCGGCAATACGGTTGAAGTTTTGCCCATCGGTATTGGTCAGGCGGGCAGAGAAACGCCGCGCAATTGGGTGACGGCGGTAGAACGTAAGCAGGAAGCGCCGAGCTGGACGCCGACGCCTAATACCCGACGTGAATACGCGGCTCGCGGGGAAAGTTTGCCGGTATTTGTTCCTGCAGGGCCAGATAACCCGATGGGGTTGTATGCGATTTATATCGGCAGGCTTTATGCCATTCATGGCACAAATGCGAATTTCGGTATTGGTCTGCGGGTAAGCCAGGGTTGCATCCGTTTGCGTAACGACGACATTAAATATCTGTTTGATACCGTACCGGTAGGGACGCGTGTGCAACTGATAGACCGACCGGTGAAATACAGCGTAGAGCCGGACGGGAGTCGCTGGGTGGAAGTGCACGAACCCTTGTCAAGAAACCGTTCGGAATACGAGTCTGACAGAAAGGTTCCCTTGCCGGTCACTCCCGCGCTGCGCACTTTCATTAGCGGGAATGACGTGGATGTGAGTCGCGGCAATCAGGCGCTGGAAAGACGCTCCGGTATGCCGGTGAACATCAGCCTGGTACAGAAACATTATTAATTTTCAGGGCGACCCTGGTGACGTTCAGGTCGGATGGGGCGCTTTTTTATTTGATACTGCCCCATTTTTACCACGCCAATATGGTCTGCCATCAGCTGCGCTTCGTGTTCGCTGTGGGTAACCAGCAGTGCCGTTTGCCCGGCCGCGCGCAAAATATCCCGCACCTCGTTGCCAAGACGCTCACGTGTACGCTTATCAAGGCTGGAAAAAGGTTCGTCGAGCAACAGGATTTCTGGATGCGGGGCCAGCGCCCGTGCCAGCGCGATACGCTGCTGCTGACCGCCGGAAAGTTCATGCGGATACCGGCTGGCATGGCTGTGTAGTTCCACCATTTTTAACAGCTCCTCCACACGGAACTTTTGCTCTTCACGCGGCATGCGTCGCAACCCAAAGGCCACATTTTGCTGCGCCGTCAAATGAGGGAATAAGGCGTACTCCTGAAAGACCATGCCGACATGCCGTTTTTCCGGCGGCAGATGAACACCGTGGCCAGCCACGCGGCGCTGCGACACAAAGATCTCTCCGCTGCGCAGTCGTTCAAATCCGGCAACTGCGCGTAACACCGTGGTTTTTCCGCAGCCTGAAGCGCCCAGCAGACAGGCGATTTCCCCTTTACGTACCGACATTGAAAATCCGTGCAGCACCGATTGCTGGCTGTTGCCGTAGGCAACATGCACATCCCGGAGTTGTAATGCAATTTCTGACATTGTTGATCTCTTAACCACGGCGAGTCATCTGGTGACGCACCAACAAAATAACCGGTAGCGTACCTGCTAAAACAATCATTAGCGCGGCGATAGCACCTTCTTCATAGGTTCCACGCGCAGCTTCTGCATACAGCAACGTTGCCAGCGTTTCGAAATTTACTGGTCGTAAAAGCAGCGTTGTGGGCAGCTCTTTCATGGCATCGGCAAAAACCAGCAGGGCGCTACTCACTAACGCCGGGCGCAGCAATGGAAAATGAACCCGTGCAAATGTCCCTATACCATTCTCACCCAACAGTCGCGAAGCCTGTTCCAGGGATGGCGGAATACGTCCCAGGCCGGAGTCCAGAGCGCCGATGGCAATCGCTTGAAAACGCATGGCACAGCAAATTACCAGCAGGATCCCGGCAGACATCAGCGGCAGGCCGCGAACATCCAGTAAATCTGCTAACCAACGGTCGACGGCCATGGCGGGGGTTAAAAACCCAATCGCCAGAATTGTACCGGGAACCGCATAGCCTAAAGAGGCCAGACGCATCACGCCGCGACGAAATCCTGGCATGGTGTTGTCTGCGGCGCTATGACGCGCGCTCCAGGCCACTAACATACTGACGCAAACCACCACCAGCGTGGTTCCCGCTGCCAGTGATAACGTATTTTGTAATGCAGACAGTAACGAGGAGGAAACAGGGTTCTCGTCGCCTATGCGTTTAGCGCTTTCCCAGATTAAAAACAGGACCGGGGCCAAAAAGCCCAGCACAACCGGCAGCGAAATAACGATACCAAGTAGCCAGCCCCGCCAGCCCTGCACGCGAGTGGGTTGAATTTCCCGCAGGCTCCTGCTGCTGAATCCCTGCTTTCTACGGCCGTAAAATTCCAGCGTCAGAATCAAGAATATAAACATCAGCATCATACAGGCGATTTGTGCAGCGGCTGATAAATCTGAGCGAGAGATCCACGTGGTGTACACGGTAACGGTCAACGTTTGAACTCCGAGGAATTCCGATGCGCCGATATCGTTAAGCGTTTCCAGCAGCGCCAGACTGATCCCAACGGCCAGTGCCGGACGTGCCATGGGAAGAACAACGCGAAAAAAGGTTCCGGTAGCGCTACATCCCAACGTACGTGCGGCTTCCAGTAAATGGGCCGGCTGGCTGATAAACATGGCACGGGTTGTCAGATAGACGTAAGGATAAAGTACTAAGCCGAGCAGAAGGATTGCGCCGGAAAGGGAACGTAAATCGGGCAAGCGAAACTGTCTCGGGCTGTCAAAGCCCAATAAGAAACGAATAAAGGTTTGCAGAGGGCCAATTGGGTGCAGCAGATCGAGCCAGGCAAAGGCAACGATGTAGGTCGGCATCGCCAGCGGCAACAGCAGCGCCCAACTGAGAATTTTGCGCCCAGGAAAATCCCATGCCGTTACCGCCCATGCGCTGCCTACGCCAATGACGCCGACCATTACCGCGACACCTGCCAGCAACAGCACTGTGTTTTTTAGCGCTGAAGGCAGTACATATGTCATGAGATTATCCCAGTGGGATAAATCGGCCTGAGTGGCTTGCCAGATCAGTGCAACGATAGGGGTCAGGACGCCAAGTGCTATGCACAGCGCGCCAAGATGCAGTGGCGTTAATAATGACTGCGGCCCGGAAACCAGGCCGCGTAACGTCAGAACCTGCAGAGGTTTATTGATCGAATCCAACTTTATCTACCAGCAGACTAGCCTGTTTACGATACTTCACGATTTCGATTAGCGGCGTTTTATCAACGTCGATTTCACCAATTGTGGCGCTGATAACCGGGTCAAGCGTCACGCCTTTCAGTACCGGATATTCAAAATTCGCTTTCGCATATTGTTGTTGAGCTGGTGCGGAAACCAGGTACTCCAAGAGTTTAACCGCATCGGCTTTATTTGGCGCATAGCGGGCTACGGCAGCGCCGCTGATGTTAACGTGCGTTCCGCCATTTTCAAAGGTAGGTTTTACAACTTTAATGGCATCGCCCCACTGACGAGCATCGCTGCCTTCTTTGGCGTTTTTCATATGGCCGACGTAATAGGAGTTAGCCAGACCAATATCACATATTCCACCGAGGATATCGCGAGCAACGTCACGGTCGCCGCCGGTCGCTTTACGTGCCAGATTGGCCTTCACGCCGCGCAGCCATTCTTCCGTTTTGGCTTCACCGTGATGGGCAATCATCGCGGCGATCAGCGCCGTATTGTACGGATGCTGACCGGAACGAATACAAACCTTACCTTTGTACTCGGGGCTGGCGAGCTGTTCGTAGTGCCAGTTATCGATTGGCAGCGACTTCTCGGCATACAGAACGCGGGCGCGCATAGAAAGCGCAAACCACTGATTATCCGCACCGCGCAGGTTGGCAGGTATGGCGGTTTTTAGCGCTTCGGATTCTACCGGTTGGGTAACACCCGCTTCCACTAAGTCAATGAGATTACCGGCATCGACGGTCATCAGCAGGTCGGCAGGGGAGTTTTTGCCTTCAGCTTTAACACGCTCAAGCATACCGTCCTTGATGTAGACCGTACTCACTTTGATACCGCTGGTGTTAGTCCAGCTATCAAGTAAAGGTTGGATCAGGCCCGGTTCGCGGGTGGTGTATAGCGTTAATGTTTCCTGAGCGAAAGCCGGCAGGCTAACAGAGAAAATCAGGGCAGAGGCAAGCGTGATTCGGCGCAGTCCGGTGCGAGGTAGAGCATTCATCGTTTTTATCCCAGAGTAATTGGAACATACAGTGAACCGAGCAGGGGCTCGTTCTTATGGCTTGCGTACAATAAATGATAATCACTAACACTTACAATCATTGCAAAGTGTAAATAATTTACATTTACATAACTTTAATCAACGATGTGATATGGCGTGGAATGGGGATGTTATGACAGGCAGGCCGCTTAAAGGGGATGTTTTAAGGCGGATTTAAATGCAAAAAGCCTGCTTAGTTTCCTGAGCAGGCTTCTTAAATTTGGCTCCTCTGACTGGACTCGAACCAGTGACATACGGATTAACAGTCCGCCGTTCTACCGACTGAACTACAGAGGAATCGTGTGAACGAGGCGCATATTACTGACCTCATCATGAGGTGTCAACAGTAAAATTAGTACGTCATTTCAATTGGTTAATTAATCTTCAAATTCAGTGTTAATGCACATTTGGTGAGCGATAATCGTCGTCTTCTCGGGTATCGCGTAACCGCTCCATAGGGTTCTGGCGATAAAATTGGTTGAAACGTTGCCATAAGGCAGGAAAACGCGGAGCAAATAATTCAGGCGCGCTGAAAAAATACTCGGATAACACGGCAAAGCATTCGGCCGGATCCGTTGCTGCGTAGGCATCTATGCTACATGCGGTTTCCCCAACCAGATCGATTTCATCCTGAATGTTGTTCATTGCGGCATGCAGATCGTGTTCCCAACCGGCAATATCGCGCAGGGGGATCGCCGGAACACCGCTGGCGCGATCGCCGTTACGCATATCAAGCTTATGCGCCACTTCATGGATGATCAGATTAAAGCCGGAGGCATCAAAGGAATCCTGAATATCAAGCCAATTGAGGATTATCGGGCCTTGCTGCCAGCTCTGTCCGGATTGTACAACGCGTTGATTATGCACCAACCCAATATCGTCTTCCCACTCATCGTCCACGACGAAGGGGGCTGGGTAGATGAGCACTTCGTGAAACCCGTCGAGCCACTCGATCCCTAATTCCAGAACAGGTAAACAGAAAAGCAGAGCGATACGAGCACTTTTCAGCGGGTCCAGCTCAAACCCCTGCAGTGCGACCAGTCTTTTTTGTTGCAAAAAGCGCTCGCCAAGGGCGATAAGTCTGGCTTGTTCTTGCTCGGTGAGATTTACAAGAAGGGGAATGGCCAGGGCGTCATCCCACGGCCAGTCATCACTCCGGGTTGTTTCTTGTTCTTTCCAGGGCCACTTAATCATCGTTTTGCTCGCAAACTCGTCACTTGAACGAAATTGACGGAACTGGGTCTGTTAAAATGCCAAATTACCTGGCATCATGGCAACCGCTAAAACGGAGAGATGCCAGAGCGGCTGAATGGACCGGTCTCGAAAACCGGAGTAGGGGCAACTCTACCGGGGGTTCAAATCCCCCTCTCTCCGCCAATCATCCAACAAAATCAATCACTTACAAAGAGTTTTTGATTTTGTCATGCATAAATCCCTGCATTAAAATTTCCTTATCTCGCTCTGATTTCTCATATCTAGATTGCCATTTTTACCATGTTGCTTCTTGCTGGGCATCCACTTTTATCGTCTTTAGATCACACTCTTTACAACGACTTAGTTCACCTTGCCTCTCTGATGAAAAAATAGTTGAACAGTAATTGTTTGAAACCGATTCTGTAAGGATATTTAAAACGAACTGTGTTCGGAGGATGGATGAAACGAAGTGAACTCAGAAAAGCGCTTGAAGAGTGGTTTGATGTTGAAAGGTATGAGGCGATAGAAAAACTCACCCTACAGCAATTTTATGTTGAGGTTGAGCGGCGTATCTTGGCCTACAAGATGTTGCTGAAACGGGATTCGTTACCGCCTCTGAACAGACTTTTATTGGATGATTACCGCTATAAGATCCTCAGAGGAGAAATTTTGTTTAGCGGCGACACATCCACGCAGGGACATGGGCTTTCCAGAACCTATGCAGTGGTCCCCGTTACCCGGAGCAACGCACAATTATATGCGAAAAGTTTAACTCTGATTGGAACCCATCCTGAAACATCCCAAAGAAGTCAGTCCGAATACATGTCGGAGTATCTGAAAGAATCCGGTATTAAAAGTCTGTCTTCAATTACCGTCGATATCTTCCTGCAAGAGGCTTCAACTGAAGACATCATCGAACACCTGAAGGTGCTTATTCCTCAATGGAAAAAACAGTTAAAAATGAACGCTCCGGCTGTTCGGAAGTATCGTTTTGGCAAAAGCACGCTGAGAAAAATCATCGACTATCGACTCATCCCTATGATGGATCTCATTTTTTGGGGGGCAGATAATAATGATACCAAAATCTCACTGTCGCTGATGTCATCGCTGCTTCATGAGAACAGCGAGAAGGATAGGGATGAGGGAATGCTTAAGGTGACTGACTATCCGCTTGCAATGGCGTTGCTGACAGACGAAAACTATCTGAAATCGTTTGAAGATTACATGATGGAAAACAATTACTTAAAAGACACGAAGATTGTAGATCACGTCAAAGACGAAAAGAAGAAAGAAGACAAGTAAAAAAGGGTTACGTTCGCCCTGAGCGAACGTGATCACATTCATCCTCAACCATTTTTTTCCTGTTCACTCTCCCCCAGTTTTTTCGAAAAACTCTTCTGCCAACATGCCTAAAACGCCATAAGCGAATTCGCTATTATTGTCCTCGTCGAAACAACAGAGGAAAAGACAAATGAGAAACAACAACGAACAAAGTTCTATGAGAAATGAAATCGCAGGTAAAAGATTAATCCGTGTTCCTGAAGTTCTGAGAAGAGTCGGATTTAGTCGAACCACAATGTATGAGCTTATCAAAGAGGGACGGTTCCCGAATAAGGTAATCATAGGGGCAAGATCTGTAGCCTTTGTGGAAAGTGATATTGATGCTTGGATTGAAAATACTATTTCCGATTCACGCAAAAATAATAAATAACATAAAAGAGGATGGAGAAATGAAAGTGAAAAAGATAGAAATACATGTTAGCAATGATGATACAAAATATTTTGTTCTGAAAAGTGGCGAAGACTATGACTACTATTTGCGATGTATGCATGAGTATATGGGCGAAAGATTCTATCATAACCTTGAAGACGATGGTTATATGGAAGGTGTTTTAAAATCAATAATAGAGAACGGTAAGAAAGATTTCAATGAGTTCTTGAAAAAACATAAATATAAAGCATCGATTAAAAACGTATGTTTTGATGAAGTGCTTGTCAATCTTAGGCAGATACATCATGTGATGAGTCACTGTATTTTATATACATAATCCATAGCATCATCTATTCGGCCCCGGAAGGGGCTAATACAAAACGAAATGAATAAAATAAGCATTTAATTATGAGGATATAAACATGACTAAAGAAAATATTATTGAAAATAAATCAACCGAACTTTTTTATGATCTCGCATGTAGATCGTTTTCCGCAAGCTGGAATATGTTTATGGAAGTCAATGGTGATGGAGATGCCAATGACTATCTGGATGACCCGGATTTTATGAGTCCATTTATTATTTATGTGATTGACCATATTCAGAACAACTTCGAAAGATTCACCACACAAGAAGGAAACTGCGGTGATATTAATCATGTCAACTTTGAACAAGTGGCAGCCCTGCTGGTAGGGTATTCAGAAAACTTTAGAAAGTAAGAACTAATCTTGCCCCGCAAGGGGCTAACTATAAACAAAAGGAAAACAGATGAATAATGATATGTCAGTAATCGTGAGTATGTTATGTGAGAAAACACCTAAAGTGATGAGTCTTATCCAAGAGAGCTTGGATATATTTATCGCATTAAGAGGTGGCTCTGTCGAAGAAATCATGAATGATAAAACCTTGCTAGATGATTTAAATCGTTATGTAAATGAGACACTGTATGATGAGATGGATCTGAAATATGGTTCTGTAATCATCAAAATAGTATCTAATAAATAGTATTAATACCTTTTCGACATTTATCTAATATTTAACTTAATAAAAGGAATCACTATGAAAGAGATTGTTTTAAATGAAAGTAATGAAATGGTCGTAAATCTTATCACAAATGTATTACAAGGATATTGCGAAACGATCTATAGCATATCTGAAAAGCAACCTGAAACAGCCATGAATATTTTAACAGGGGAGGTGTTATCAGAGATACTTTATGATGTGTTGATTACCTGTGAAGTTGAAGACTATGTTAAAAGTGGAAGAGGCAAAGATGTATCTGAGATCAACATGGATAAGTTAAAGGAAACGATTTTATACTGGCATAAAGAGCATATCATTGAACTTGTATTGAAAAATATAAAACCGGAGCATGCTGATGAGCGTATTTACTGGAAGTTAAAAATGACTGTGAATCAGTATTGAAAAATGGCAATATTCCCTCGTGCTGAGGGAAATAATCCTGTAATGAAACGGAGATAACCAATATGATTGATGAACTCCATGTTATGTATATGTATAAAAAAATCCAAGCAGAAGCTGCTACTACCGATATCAAAGCACTGGAACAACTTTTGAAGAAGTTCCGCCAAGTCGTTGCGGAGCGCCGGGAAGAATACTATCTGGAGATTGGTGAGAAAAAGGCACAAAAATTGAGGGCCAAGAGATTACAACAGTTGCTTGAGAAAATGGTGCGTGACCGCGTATCGCCGGAAAGCTTATTCAAATAATGATATCCCGGACACGAAATGTGGACGAACATACCGGGTAAACTGATAACAAAAATTGTAATAACTCAACTGTTGAAGGTATTGCTAGTTTGTCTAAAGCTTACACGGGGTTGAACTGATATGGTAGTTGCCATCTGGCAAAGTAGTGCCTGATAGCCTTTCTACTTCCTCAGTAGAGAGAACTGAGGGAGGTTTTGGGCAGAACGTTCCATTGCTTAGCAGGCTCTTCATGTTGATAAGGGTTCAGATGAAAATAGAGAGGACTTATATGGATTTTGAAGAGAAAAAAGAACGAGCCATTTCCATTATGAAAAGCAAGAAAATGTGGAGCAGTAACTATGCTCCCCCTCTGTTACGCCTTGCATGGAAAATGGGTATCAAGATACCTCCGTTGCCTTTCGCTCGATTCTGGCAAGTTGCTTTGTTAATGGGAATACCGATTGGCTCTGTCTGGGGAATACTGATGTGGTTTTTTACATGGAAGGGATCGGGGATGGATCCAACTGATGCTATTGCTAGAAGTTTGCTATTTGACGTTTGGATGGGGATTTCTATGGCGTTGTACCACTGGTGGAGAAGAGTAGCTAATAATCTTCCAGATTGGAATAGTCTTGAGTAAAACAGGCTACATCCAACAGGACGTTAGCTGAAAGCGCTAGAAAAATATTTAGGGTCTACGTTCATAATCCGTGACTATTGTAAATGCGTAAGTTTGTGGGAAAATGACGACCATGCTAGCCTGATGAAAATTGAACTGACAATATAACAGAAAACAACACTTGAAGAGCTACAACCGCGTAGCCGTGATCATCATGTTCAGTACAGGTACGCTTTCTTCTGCCGAAAATTGGTCAACTGCCATGATCACTTAGTCTTAGCGTATTAATGAAAAAAAAGGACCCACGGGGATCCTGATAAAAGATGATAACTTTATTATAGTTATGAGAGAAACAAAATAACTATAACAGATGAAGGATAGGATAAAAACTACGAAAAGTGTGCAATAATGTACATTTCTTGCGGGGGGGGATTTGCGATACCATGTAGTATGCAGGAACGATTGCTGCGGATTGTCGGATATTCATGCCGTAAGCAACTGCGGATATATTATAGGGATTTGCTATTTGACAATACACATCATGATAAAAACCGCCAATAATTGACGGTTTTATCTGTATTCAGGTTAGATCGCAAAGTCTTCCAGTGTTTTACCTGCTTCAAGTGATTTAGCGATTGTTTTAGGGGTACGTCCCTGACCAGTCCAAGTTTGCTCATTGCCGTTTTCATCGATATATTTGTATTTTGCAGGGCGTGGAGCACGCGTAGATTTTACTTTTAGTTGGGATGAGCCAACTGTAGCGAGTAGTTCTGTAGGATCAATGCCATCTTCTAACAGTTTCTGACGGAAGGCTTCAAGCTTAGCCTGACGTTCTTCTTGTTCTTTACGGACTGCATTTGCTTCCTCACGGCGATCTTCAACTATAGCGGTAAGTTTTTGCAACATCTCTTCAAGCGTTGTAAGGTCTGTCTCACGAGTCTGTACGCGGAGTGTACGAATATTGTTAAGTGCTTTAATGGTCTCACTCATAGTATGTTATCCTGTGTTAAAAAATAAGGTCGCTTATAAAATTAATGTATGCTACTGCACTTGAAAATAAAAATATCATCCGCTAAATAATATAGCAATCACTCTCGTTTAAGCAATCTAAGGATTCCCGTTTTATACGAATAACACGTTTTTTTAAAGTTTGATTTTCCTGTACTTTTGGCTAGATGATTCAAACTTTGACGAGATTTGAGAGAGTTGCTGAAGACTTTGTTCAACGGAGCGTTGGAACTCCATAGCGGCTTCTGTACGCTGCTTTATGACTAAGGCAATTATTTCTTCATCGCTTTTCTCAAGGAGATTTCTCCTGTAGAGACTATACGTTTCGAGCTTATCAATGTTTTTAGAAGTAAAAGCGGAGGCTTGGTTAACAGGGTTAAGCTCATCAAGAAATTTATCAAGAAGAGATTCCTTTTTTCTGTTCAAACGACGTAGTTCGGTATGTGCTGATTTGAATTTTTGCGCTTTAATGAAAGGAATACCATCAGCACGAAGTTTGCGATATTCTTTTTTGTATTCTTCAATAGAAATGTGATTTTTTAGTTCTTCGACTGTCTCTAAATATTGTATTAAATCATTGTTATCTGTTTTTACGTTTCTCATGAGAATACCTCGTTAATAAATAGTGGATATATTTATATGTTAAGGTATATAGAGAAAGTGTCAAATTAATGAGGGGTTAAATATTTTATTCCTGCCTTCGTTGCATAAAAGTATTAAGGATGTTTTTTCCTTATTGTCCTGTTTTAGGATGCAACTTTTAAATAGGTGTCGATATCAGCCACGTCTTTTCTTGCCGCCTCATTTTCTTTTGTTCTTTTATATACCTTGCGAGGTTTATCGATCTTGACACTGTTTTTAGCACTAGGAACAGCATTATTTTTCTTCTTCTTACTAAAAACAAAGGCATCTGTGTAGATCTCTTTGTTTTCAGTTTCCAAAGATAAGTTTCGGCGTTCTTTTTGTGAAAGATCTGCATAATGCTCTGGATATTGTTCAATATCAGCATTAAGGCTTTTAGCATTACTCAAATGCTCTTTACGCTTCTCATCAAGTTGATGACTCATTCCCTTGGCGAAAATATTAGAGTTGATATACAAGTGTCCATGATGTTCAACAAGGATACCTTTTTGTTTTAGCTTTTTGAATATATTTGACATATTACCGGATGCAATATTCAATGCCTTGCAGAGTGATGATTGAGACAGATTGATAAGGTTTCCAAACTCCATATATTCTAAAACATAAGTTAATACACGGAATTCATTCTTCGATATGTCCAGATCAGAAAAAACACGAAAATTAGAAGTAAAAGCAAATACATAAGGCTGTGCAAATGAGATTGCTTTATCTTCTTCTGTTGCAATAACGGTGGTTGATTTTATATCTTTGTTTTGTAGCAAGTGTCTTGCGATATCAATCTTTTGCTCTGTGGTTAATGTTTCAAATAAGCGAAGTAGTTCAGTATCATTAGTATTCATATTATTCTCTCTTATAGTTTTTATTATGCCTATTTTAATACTATGCAGAAAAATGAAAGTCAATAGTAAAACTATAAATAAAATAGAACTTTTATTATTATGATATTGCTATATGTTAAAAAATCTATGTTTAAACATAGATCCTGCTATGTTTAAACATAGGATAAAAAGGTGAGAAGCCTTGGTTTTATTGGGCTGGGACAGTGCTTATAATTAAATAATTAGTAAGAAGTTAAGAGAGTCTAGCTTTTCTTTTACCGTATGTGCAGAGAGTTTTACGTAAAAATATGTGGTTCTCTGGAGAGTTATTTTCAGCGAAGTGATTGCTTCATACAATCACGCAGCGCTGCTGATGTTTCAGGAATACTGCAATTGTTTTACCTTTATTTTATTGGTGGCTGTCGCCGAAATTCTTTATGGATAAATCCATCATTAACAGGGATGAACCCTGTTTCAGCAATGTGATTGTTTTGAACAATCACTAAGTGCTGCTTCAATGAATATAGTTTTCCTATGCGTTTAAGAGCAAATGCTATATGTTTTAGTACTAATATTATTATGATATATAGGATCATATATATTTTTTTATAATTAAAAGAACAGAGATTGATCCTTTTGGCTTTTCCCTCAAACATAGCAAATACCATTGTTAAAACGTTAAATGTATTTTACAGCGTTAGAGCTGTAGCCGTGCGTCAGCACATGAGCTTTAGCTCATAAGATAAATATCTTTTCAAAAGAATAAGAAGAAAACAGGTAAAGCGTTAATTAACAAAAGTTAAATTTGATCTTCTCCAATCTTATATGGTATTAAATAATAAAAAGAAGGGAAATAAATGATGAACAACATTAAGATTATTACACTATTTCATGCAAATGAAAAAATACCATTTATAACTTGTATAGTTAAAAATGTTGAAGAGAATGAACAAGGAATAAAACTCACTTTGGAAAATGGTGATAATATCCATGTCAAAGATTATGACTATTTCTTCTTATCAGAATCAGCAAATGAGTTTGATCAGGAACGAATGATTAATACATACAGAAGATTGATTTCAGAACTGAGCCAAGTTAGCGAAGAAACAATAGAGTCATTAGTCCCGAAGATACCGAATCATATGACAATCAATTTCCCAGCAAGCAGTGTCAGTGCCCTGTGCTTTCCGCAGGGATGAAACTATCCTCTTCACCCTGCCTGCATCAACCTTCGAATGAGCGACGCATTACGCCGCCTCTCCTGATTCATATCTTACGATAGGCATCTTCAATTGATCGTTATTGAAGATCGATAGTTTATTTTTGATAGTCCATGACTATCAAATTGAGGTTGATTGATCGGTGTTTTAATTGATTAAACCGATCGATTGTTTCTTTATGATAGTTTATATCTATCAAATGATTTGAATTCGATCGATACAAACGATATGACGAACAGAAAAATAAATTGAATCCTATCAATTGATTAATGCTTTTTTACAGCCCAGAGAGACCAACCTATGGGTAGGGCTGTCTTTGACATAAAGTTTCCACACATTGGGGATAGATATGAAATTACGGATAGTGATGCCACTGGTACTGTCTGCTGCCGCACTGACAGGATGCCAGCAACTCAACGATGGCGTGAATACAGTTAATGGAGCAATCAGTTCTTCGTTGTCTTCAGTAGGTAAAGCGCTGGGGGGAACCGCCACCACTCAAAGCCTTGACCCGGTATCGTCTGTATCTGGCCTTGGTGCTGTCTGCAAAGACTATGAAGAAAATGCAATGGCAGCAGAAAAGAAATGGACAGGCAAAAGGATCACTATCACCAATGCCACTGTTCTGGAAGTTACGAAGGGCAGAAGTGCCAGCGACATGATGACGGGAATGCCTAAATCAGCCCCTAACTATTATCTGCTCTTCAAAACAGCAGATACAAGCTACTGCGGCGGGATGGTCTGGCTGGATTACTACTCTGGTATTGATGATGCAATTCTTACCTATAAGAAAGGCCAGAAAGTCAGCGTCACCGGAACAGTCAGCAACTTCGAAGTTCGTGGATTTGCTACCGTCAACAACGCCGATATGCCAGTTCGTCTGGTTGTATTGAGAAACGGCACCATCAGTCATTAATTAAAGGAAAAATAATGCGCAAAATTTTATTCGTTGTTGGCCTTGTTTCGCTGTTAGCCGGGTGTGGTGAAAAAGGCGATTTTGAGAAGGCGATCAACGCCAAGATTGGTGATTCGCAAACCTGTTTCTCACTGCGAAACAATGACGTCACATTCCCTGTTCAACTCTCCAAACCGCGATTTGACGAAACAGGCACTGGAACAGGATCCGTGATCCTCGACGGCCTCGTAGAACAGGGCTTAATGGCCTTTGTTAAAGGCTTGGATAACAATACGCTTGGGATAACAGATGAAGGTAAACAAGCCAAAATCTGGGATGCCAAGGAAGGTGTTTGTATTGGTCGCCGCGTTGTTGATGAAGTTAAGGAATGGACTGAGCCGGGTAATGGGAATCAGAAAGTTGTCCGCGTCACCTATACATGGAAATTAACCGATGTTCCATCATGGGTGGACAAAAGCGCGTTTTCTGGTGTGAAAGGGATGAATGAATCTGCTGATGGTGCTATGAATCTTGTTAAAACCAGCAATGGCTGGAAAGCGCTCTAAGGGGGCTATCATGGAAAACCGAACTATCCAGTGTCCGTTTTGCCTGAAAGAAAGTCAGAGAGGTGTCCACGTTTGCACTGGCTGCATGGCGACTGTTTTATATGGAGCCTACCCCGGCTGGTATGCTTTCGTAGTTATATTATTGACCTTCGGCCTGTCTATACTGATCGGAATGTCTACAGGCATGGCGGGAGCTACTATCAGCCTACCAGTCATTGGGGCTGTTGGGTTTGTCGCAGGTAAGGCAATTTTCTCTGATAATGTTATTTTCAGACGAAGAATGTAGCTTTTAAAATGGAAAGGGCTATGTTCTTCTCATGGCCCTTTTTTGAGTTATATGTGGTTTTATATGCATCGGCTATTGATGTTTAATACTTCATATTATGACTTAGGTTTATTTTGTTTTATTTTAAATGAAAATCCTCTGTTGTAAATTGATGCTGTGAGGTTAACGTTTAAATTGATTATTCTCCTTGGAGATTAAATCGGGATTCCGCGAAAGCATTGTATATGCTCTTGTTCGGGAATGGTGGAAATGTTGCCTGCTCAGCCGCAACTTTTAATGCAGCACAATATTGCTTATTGCCATCCCTTACTTCAATGTTTTTAAGTTTTCCATCATAAGCAAAATCCAAATGCAATTTGCACTTTTTACCAGACCAAGCATATCTTTGAGCAAGTTGTGATTCGATAGCATCTTTAATCGCTCTGGCCTGTTTTCCATATTCATCATTATCGGTGAAACGACCGGAGCTACAACTGCCGAGAGCTGTTGTTTTATGGCAATCAGCTGGATGAAGTGGGGCGCAGCCAGTGACAGAAACGACTAAAGCCAGTAAGGTTAATGGTTTGTTCATATGTACTATCCTGCTAACAAATATAAAAAGAAATTATATTAATGTCATTTTAGAGATCTATATACATAATACAGATGTCAAACAAATTATCATTTATTTTTTTTACAGGCAATCGTAGCATGATCCCACCAAGGATTCTCATTAACATGAATATAATTGATAGAAAATCCTGATTTAGTTATTTCTTCCTTGAGACAGTCAAAAGGTTTTAGTGTACGCCATGGTTGACCTTCATGATAGAGTTGATAACTCTCAAGGTCATAGTTGTTAATATCTTCTTGCTGCTTAGGTAGACCACACATTGTAGATATTATTAAAATACCATCTGGTTTAATCAGACGTTTCATTTCTGCGAAGCAAGTTAATCTGTCTTCGCCAATGATGCAATGCAAGCAACTTCCGTCATAAATAATATCAAAGCTTTCGGAGGGGAAATGAGAAATATTGCAAACATTATCAACATAAAAACTACCTTTCAGGTTTAATGATGAAAATCGCTCATTAGCCCATGTTATTGCTGTTGGAGATATATCGATGCCGTAAACATCATAACTTTTTTGCGCCATCAGTTGCGAAGACATCGCTGCATTGCCACAACCAAGTTCAAGAAATTTTGCAGGTGGTGCCGGGAAAAGATTTTCTTTGTTGAGCATATCAAAAATATGATTCAGTTGCTCCCACGCTCTTGCGTATCCTTCACCTGTCCAAGCATCAAGATTTTGCTGGCGCAATATCCGATATTTTTTTTCATACGTATCATCATTGTTCATTTTTTATACATTCTCTATTTGTTTAGGTAATAGTAAATGATATTTGCTGGTTACATCAAAGTTGATCGATATTCTCAGCATTTCATTTTTCGATAGTGTTTTTGAGATGTAGATCACGTAATTATATTTCTCTGTTCATAGGATAAAATGAAATTTTTACAACAAATCTTTCTATTTCCTTCAGAATCATTTTTTTTTGACTAATGTCAATGTGTTCTTATGCAAGAGATATACATTTAGTCAATGTATCATGTGAAGAGGGAGCAAGATGGATATTAATGAGCAACAAACTATAGATAACTACGAGATTGAGATCTGTGAGTTTGAGGAAGTAAAGGATATTGACCCAGTATCCAAAAGAAAGACTCTCGGATGTTGGGGCCCTAGCCCAGATGATGGATATAACCAATGTTGAAATAAAATAAATCTAATAAGAGCAATGCGACTGTTGCTCTTATTTTATATTGGATGATTATGAATTAAGATGAAAAGCGTATATGTACCTAGAAGGATAATGGATGAATATATTGTCATCAATCAATCTAATAATAAGTGCTATAATGTTAATGAGCTAGTGTTTGATGTTTTAATGTATTCAACTGAAATAAACAGCCACAAGTTGGAAAAGAAATACGGATTTGATGATATTCAAATTCAAAACGTATTAGATAAAATATATGGCAAGCTAAATGAATCATGATTCCTTGAAAGAAAAAGCATTACAAAGAGAATGTTTGATAACCGCAAGTATTGAGTTAACTCAGCATTGTAATTTTAAATGTCTACATTGTTATTGCCCATCGAATAAAGTTCATATGGATTATAATGATGTTATTGCATGTATCGATAAATTATACAATATGGGAGTTTTATACTTAACATTTACAGGTGGAGAGGCTTTTCTATATAAAAGATTTAATGAAATATATTTGTATGCAAAAAATAAAGGATTTATCATCTCGGTTATGTCAAATTTATCTTACATAACGGATATAACTAAGAATCTTCTTATTAAATATCCACCCAAAGTTATTATGGTTACGTTATATGGAACTAGTACTGACGAATACGAAAAGTTCACTATAAATAAAACCGCGTTTAGAAAAGTTATTGATAATCTGAGTTTTTTACTTTCTAATAATATTGATTTCATGCTAAAATCAATTCTTAGCAAAGAAACCATACCCGCAGCTTTGAAAGGTAGGTTTGATGATATTGCGAGAATTTATAAAAAAGAAATTATGTATGATGCAATAATTTTCCCGCAAAAAGATTTAATGAGAGGTAAACTATCTCAAAGAGCTAGTATTGATGATATTATTAGTTTCGAACATAGTGATCCAGAAACTATAACTTTTTGGAGGAAATCGATATCTAATATGACTTCTCAAGCATGTATTAAATGTGGAGGTGGAATTAATAGCCTTTCAATAGATGCTGAAGGATACGCATCTATATGTTCTTTATATGTGGAAGATAAAATTAGTTTTTTGAGTAATGATGAGAAAACTATAATAAAATATCTGAGAGATTCACATAATAAAATGCAAAGTTATTATATCAATAGCAAATGCTCTACATGCGAGAAAAAATCCATTTGCAGATGGTGTGCTGCATATGCCAATTTAGAACATGGGAATTCATCTGAACCAATAGATTTTATGTGTGAGTTAGCACAACGTAGAATTTCTGGGGTTACGGAGGAGCAATGAAAAACTTAACATCGGCTACAATTGAAATTATAACATCATGTAATTTTAAATGTCCGCACTGTTATCTTGATAATAAAACCTCAGCAGGACTAGGTGTGAACGAATGGAAAATCGTGATAAATAAATTAATGTTAAAAGGATGCAGGAAATTAATTATTACTGGAGGTGAGCCTCTTCTTTATAAAGACTTTATTTCATTATATACCTTCATTCACCAGCAGGGACTTGAGATTTCACTATTTACTAATGCAAGTTTAATGACTGAAAAACATTTTGAACTGTTCGGTAAATATCCACCAAGTTCTGTTTCTGTATCTATATACGGGAAAAATAATAGAGAACTTATTGGCTTTGCTAAAAATAAAAGAGCTAACCTTGATAGGATAATGACTAATATAGTCAGGTTAGAACAATTAGGTATTACAATGTACAAAGGGTTAACCCTATGTAAATCAATATCTGTATCTTCGACGGATCTAGCTTTCTTTTCGGAAAACAAAATTGAGATAAACACATATCTTATTCCATCATTGAATTATCAAAATAATCTAAATGAGAGATTGGAACCGAATGATATTGTTAGGATTGAAAATGAACTTGCAATGAAAAGGATAATTAAAAGTGATAATCTAGCAATGGATAATTTAGACTATTTTAAGAAGTGTTCAGGAGGATATTCGAGTCTGTTTATTGACCAGTTCGGTCGCGCATCTATTTGTGCCGTATACAGAAAAAAACAATGTAATATTATAGACGGAAACATTAATGATGTATGGGCAGAGTTAAATTCTATCAGTGAACAATTGCATAAGATATATTATGACAGTAAGTGTGGTAAATGTGTTTTAAACTCTACATGTAGGAATTGTCCTGCATATATGGTTTTAGAGCATAACGAATATAAAAATAAATATCTCTGTGATTTAGCTAGTGCACGCATGAATTATAATTGAATATTTTTAGAATGGATTTATTTTAGATGGTGATCCTTTAGTTTACGTTGCTCAACTCGATAGAGTCAGACTTGTGTTGTTATCGAAATAAAAAATTATCTGCTTTGAATGAATTGGAAAGAGAATGAGCTTTCTTTGGAAGGCTTGTAATCATCATTGTTGAATTTTGCGAGTATTTTAGCCTGTTAATGGTGCTCATCAAATTATATGAAATCTAAACATGGTAAACATTTCATAGGGATTTTACGAGTCAAATTATTATCCCCCCACTGGGTATGGTTTATATTCAATGATTATAAAAATCCGGTGGCTTCATTTTAGGTACTGGCTTTTTTCTGTCTGCCGTCAGTGTTGGTATGAAATCAAAATCGTTATCTGTTTGTTCAGGCTTAAGCGGTCGACTTGGGAAACGTCTGATCTCATCCTTTGTTGGCTTGTAGTCATCACTGTTCAATCTGGTACGTCTATCATGCTCAGCGCGTAATACATAGATACCCTGAACCTCATCGAAGACATAGTTTTCAGCTATACGCTTATCGTGTTCAGTATCTACTGAAACAGGAGCTGGCTTATTCTTGACCCAGATGAATTTCTCTCTGATAAAATCTACTACCAGTAAGGTGAAGCGCTTGAACACACCGCTCTGACAAGGTTCAACTTTCTTCCTCTTAACTTTGACTGGAGCGCGTTTAAGTGCTCTGGCTGCTGAAGAGGATGTGGTTTTCAGCGTAGTGCGTGTATGAGGTGCAGGAGCCACCAGCATAGGTTTCTGCGAGCCTGTAGATGAAGCTCTACCTGTGTTATCAGGGATAACAATTTCTTCCGGTTCAGCCAGTGCATGAAACCTAAAGCTGGCAACATCAACAACGATGTCTAATGGTAGATCTTTAAAGGCAAAGTAGGCTTCAACAGCTTCTTTTTTCAGCTCATCACGTATGGCTTGCTCTGCAGCACGTTGTTCCTGAGCGGCTGCAGTGCCCCAGCGATCACGAGGGATATGAAGTATTGGATCGCGGTTCGTTTCAATAGCTTTAGCCAGCCAGATCGCTTTCTCTTCATTGGTAGCGGCAACAGTAGCCTGTTCAAGGGCTTCTTCATACTGAACTCTGATAGAACGGTGATCAACGTGTTCATCATGACCATACAGCTCAAGGAACCCATTACAGATGTTCTGCCAGCCTTTACGCCAGATATCAAGGGTTTCAGGCTTATCCCACTCACGGATCTTTTTACCAAAGCCGGTAGAGAGAACCTCACGGGTTGTTCCCATGATATGGATATGCGGGTTATGACCATTAATATCGTGGATAACAACATCGGCTATGATGCCTTGCTTGGTAAAGTGCTCAAGAACAAAAACTGCGGTGAGTTCAATGTTCTGTTCTGGTGCTAGCTCTGCGGGGAGAGCAATTTTAAACTCTTTGGCAAGACGGGCATCTTTTCTCTTCTCTGAGGCTTCAACAGCATTCCAGAGTGTTTCACTGTCAACAATCAGGTCAGGTGGAGTATTTTCAGGTGCAAAAATCTGCGCAAAGGCAAGGTCCTTTTTATGTGCTGTTTTGCGACCACACACTTCACCTGTTCTGTTATCGAAGAAAACTTTACGATGACGATATGCAGCAGAGTTAACCGAAGACTGACCTTCGCCTCTGCTGATGTTCTCCATTTTAAAACTGTATATCGCCATCCAAATATTCCTCAATGACAAATGCTGCTTTTCGTTTTACGTAAGGAAAACGTCGAGGTTGACGTTGACCTTGATTTTGTTTCCAAAGGAAACGGTTTTAGCCTGCCGCAGGCAACCGTCGGTAGACCCCACGGCATTAGAGCGAAGCGATAATGCGTAAGTGGGCATTGCTTTATTTTTTATCGCCATAAATGGCTCAAAAATAACGGCAATGTAGAAGGCCTGCCTTTATTAATTAATACTAAATATATGAATGTCTGTAAAACAAACCGCCGAATTAAGCGGCGCAATATGGATGAAAGGGCGAAGTATTCCACGATATTACATAAATGGGGTTTTGATGGCGTCCGAAGGACAAAAAGAGTGTTAATTTATCCCGCCGAAGGCGGGAAAAGACTAAACCACATGAAATAGATTAGTTTATTGATAGTTTTCCCTGTTGCACAATTCACAGGTTACGATATTAAATTAGAGTAAAAAATCGGAAGGTGAAATGAAAATCACTGTTAAACAAAAATAAGTAACGCGGAGAGTATTAGACAAAATGGTTAGTGATTAATATCGCATAGGATTGCTTGATTTAATATTTCAGATGTTATTTATACTGAAGCATCTCGAGAGGGCGGGTAATGCAATTACCAAAAAATGATCAAACCATAGAGGGGCTGACTCTCACAGGATGGGAATCCGAAGCAGACTTGAAGATTGTATTTAAATGAATAATGTAGGTGAGAATAAATAAAAATGTATTAAAAAGCCGCAGATGGAACGTTCAAGCTTTTAAACTATTCGACAGTGCTTTTCGATTAGCATCTAGCTGAGTGAGCGTAAACAATTTTATTTTTACCTGTGGTAGATGGGAGAATGCTTTATAGATAACAGGCAGCTTCGATGAATAACTTGTAATCTCAATAACAGTGCAGGGATAACTATCAGCCTCACTCATGAGCTGATCGATCATATCTGCGGCTAAACTTTCCCCCAATACATCCTCAAACGATGGAGTTCTTGAGGGAAAACTGATTACCTTACTCATTTGCTACCACGACGACGAGATTTACCATTCGCTTCGTTCAACAACTCCTTTGTTACTGATTGTGTTGTTGATTTGACTACTTTTTCTATAATTGCTGTAAGGCCGCGTGGCCCACCTAACGTTTTGATTCTACCGTTACGTGCAGCACCACCCGAAGACACTTTCTTCGTTCTGGGGTTGTTGTATGGTTTGCAAAACTCATCAATCTCAGCCATAGGAGCCTCATTTATAAGATTTAGAACGAAACAACGTTGTATCAGTCAAGTTCAACGTTAACAAGATTATTTTCTAAGTCAAGACTATAAAATTTGGGTATCAGCTAACTATATAAAAAAACAGACTTTATTTTTGAGGCTTTCTCATTGAGCATTTTCTGTGTCATAGTGATATCAAGATTATCATAAACCTACTCCTACGCCCTGTGAGGAAGGTTGTTGGTTTTGCCATCCGATATGAAAACTTTAGTTATCATCTTAAGTTATATGGTGTTAATTTAAGCATAATTTGCCAAAGTAAATTATTTACTATAAAAGAATATAAGAACATAACATTAACGGGGTGAATATGAATATAGGTGAATTATGTGAGTCAGAAATAATACTGATCTGTGTCAATGCTGCATTATGGACTATTAACATTGGCTTTATAAGCATTTGGGTTGTCAGATAAAATATTACACCTTACTTATTGATTTATCTGTAAATTGTGTTAGTACATAATCAGGAAATCAATACAGGGAGGTTTTATGTATAAAAATAACGATGAAGCCATCGATCTTGAGGCAAAGCGATTACTTGATAATGGAATCTATACCGATCTGGAAAAAGCGTATAGTGAAGCAGAAAAGATAATCACAGAAATAAGAGTTGAATTTAAAAAGAAACAGGAAAAGAAACAATTCCGTTCCCGTATTAAATCAATCAAACGAGCACTTTCAGATGATGAGTTCAGGAATAATGTTCCTTATAATCATAGAAATCAATGGAGTAAATAATGAACGATGATGAAATAAAAAATACCTATCTAACAGGTAAAGCCTTTCTGGGGGATAGAAGCAGGGCCGAAATAAAGAAAACACTTGACCAAAAAATTGCGGGAGCACAAAATAAGCTCAATTATCTAAAAGCGAAAGAAAAAAGAGATAGCAAAAAAGAAAATACACGACAAAAAATAATTCTCGGTGCAGAGGTTGCCAAGGTTTTAAACTGTGATATAAATGAGGTAGATAAACAATTACTCTTTGGTTTGTTGTTAGAGGTTCCATCCTTACATACACATGATATTGAACGGTATAAAATAAATGGGAAAATCTACATCGAAAGAGTCCTCAAAAAATTCAGACCATAAAATCAATTCACGTCCGAACAGCTCTCCGGCTTAAAACTTGTTTTAGGCTGGGGAGCTGTTGACCAAGCCCCAGAGGGCGCGGTAGTCAATTTAACAATTGATGTCATATAATGCATGACATACTTTATTAAATAATTCCCGGAACGCCCGGAACGCCCGGAACGCCCGGAACGATTAACTTTTTTCTACACCGCGATGTAAAGGGTTATATGCATCCAGTGATTGAAGTATCGGTAGACTAAGCTCATTTGGGAGCATGAACCATACAGGATTACCAAATGTTTTTGGATAACCCTTGTCCTCACCTTCACCATTCCATCTCATAGCGAGGCGCTTAGTCCCATCCTCCCAGATCCCCCATGCAACGGAGAATCCGTTTAAATCATAAATAATTTCCAATACTTTGAAATTATGCGGATTCACTTCTCTTGGTGATGGCATATTGTTTCCTTTATAAGAGTATTCACGATGCCCGGATTAAAGAATGTATGGAATGTGTTTAGATAGCAAAATCTTCTAAAACCTTACCACCTTCCAGTGCAGCAGCAATCGCTTTTGGTGTACGACCCTGACCTGTCCACGTCTTTTCATCGCCATTTTCATCAATGTATTTGTATTTAGCAGGACGAGGAGCACGAACAGCAGCCGGACGGGAAGATTTAGGATTAGCCAGCAGCTCTGATGGGTCAATACCATCTTCAAGCAGTTGTGCACGCAGCGCTTCAATTTTGGCCTGACGTTCAGCATTTTGTTGCAGTGCAAGTGATTCTTCTTGGCGTCGGTCTTCAACAATAGCAGTTAATTTTTCCAGCATCTCTTCCAGAGTAGCCAGATCAGTTTCTCGTGCCTGTGCGCGAAGGGTACGGATGTTATTAAGTGTTTTAATAGCGTCAGTCATTATCTTTTATCCTGAATGATTAAGATCATAATCAGGATAACATACAAAAGACGATAATGGATAAAATTATCTCTCCTAAATTTTATTGTTAACGGTTTTTTATGGATTACATCTTAACCAATCTTGACCTCTTTTTTATTTTTGTTAATTGATATGTACATGAAATAAAAAAGGACGATGAAAATAAAAAAAACACAATAAAAAAGGCTTCTCATTACTGGAACTCATTTTAGTGTTGAGTGTAGGTAGTATGATGGCATTTATAAAATTTCAAGACATGAAAACTAATCAAGAAAACATGATGGCTGATTCTGTTAGTAATCAGATAAAGCAAATAGGAGAGGCGGCAAATCGCTATATCAGTATCCACTATGACAAGCTATCAACACTTTCTTCAAGTAGCAGTCAGTCAAGTGATCCGGGACCAAGGACATGCTCCGCAAATGGTTGTGAAATAACTTACCAGACGCTGATTAATGAAGGTTTATTACCCTCAACCTATACAGGTATTAACGCTCAGAAATCTTCTTATAAAATTTTATTAAAGCGCTCTGGGGCCTCGCCAAACTATGTAATCAATGGCCTGTTAACAACAACGGCCCCTTGGATAGAAGGCAATAACACGAGATACGATCTCTTGGGTAAAGCTATGCAGGTGGCAGGTATTGACAGTGGTATGACTCAATCTGCAACGTCAGCTTCCGGCTACAATGGACTATGGTCAGAAAAGTTATCTGATTTCCCGTCTATCAATAGTGCAGGCTTATTGGCCTACCGCGTAGGGTATGATTCCTCAATGTATTCAGTTTATCTGCGTCGCGACGGAACGCTTCCGATGACGGGTGATCTCAATATGGGGGGAAAAAGCATTAATAATGCTCTTAACATCGATGCGTCAGGTCTTGTTTCAACAAATACATTACAAACCGCAGGTTCAGTTTCTGTAGGTGGTGATTTTTCAGTAGCAGGAAAATCTAATCTAAAAGGAACAGTAAATATACAAGGTAATACAAATATTAGTGCACCATTATATGTATCTGGTGATGTTGTGGGTAATAAGATACATGCAAATGCTAATCTTGAAGGACAGAATTTAGCGTTGGTGTATGGAGCGACGATGGGATCATCTTTAATGGTCGGTAATTTTACTGTCGCAAATGACCAAGCTGGCTGGATTCAGGCATCAGGAGATATAAAGTCAGTAAATGGAGACTTATATGGAAATAAACTCCATATAAAAAATGTAAAGACGGCAGGAAGTAGTTGTACCGGAGTAAATGAAGGTGTAGGAACTTACGTCAGAGACAGTAATGGATTCATTTTATCTTGTATTAATGGATTATGGCGTAAAGGTACTGACTTACCCGTGGGAAGTCCGATTCTTGGCCTTCAGCGACACCACCTCAAGGATGGCTGGCTTGTAATGGGCAGGCTTTTAATAAGAGTTCATATCCAGTGTTGGCTCAGGCTTACCCTACTGGATACTTACCTGATTTAAGAGGAGTATTTATCCGAGGTTGGGATAATGGACGTGGGTTTGATAACGGGAGAACTTTACTAAGTTATCAGAAAGATCAGAGCGATATGACATACAATTCAGGAGGACATCTACAAGGACACCATAGCGGAATGGATCATTATTATAAAAACGGCGCAGAAGTCAGACCTAAAAACATAGCATTTAGTTATATAGTGAAAGCAGAGTAATTTAGGGCTGACAGAAAACAAAGAACAGAAAAAACTATTAAGCAAAAAATAGCTTCAGCACAGATGCGTCTGAATCGTCTCAAGACCAAAGAGAAATCCTTATCCAAGAGCGCTGAGACACGCTTGAAGATCATCCTTGGTGCGGAAGTAGCTAAGGCTGTTGGTTGTAAAGTGGATGATGTTGATAAGGAATTTATATTGGGGCTGGTACTACAATCATCGAATATTAGCATTGAAGATAAAGCAAGGTTAAAACTTAGAGGAAAAAAATTTCTTGAGAATATGGTGGGAAGGCAGGAATAATATTCTTATAACAGCGAAATGGAATGATATTTTATGGGGTTTTAAATGAGTTGGTGATTTATCATAATAGTAAAAATTCATTATATACTTTATGCTGACCTTCAGAAATATAAGCTATAAAAGATATATGGCGTCAGGGACTTGGTTGTATCCCTCAGATTTCCATGCGACTATGATAATCTTTTATTTAAATAGATAAAAATATTTGACAGTCGATATGTAATATTATATTAAGTATGTGTTCCTTGAGAATATTCACTTCAACGAAGTGTCTGACTGCCCCGTATATGGGGAGTAGTTTACAGCCTGATGGGCTGATTGAGTTGCCCCAATGTGGGGATATGTATTCTCTCCAATGGAGAGTTCCCTTTTAGGGAAAATGAAAGGGCCTTCTGGCTCTTTCATTTTTGTACCTACTGTTTAAAGCTTTATTAAAATAGTAGAGTACATATATCCTGCAGGACTAATTATCTGCTCTTTGAGAGAGCTAAAATCAGTATTGCCACAAATTATTTTAGCATTCGATTTGCGTTCCGTTTTATGAAAAAAAATCTAAAAGCAATTAAATTATTTCTTTGCCGATAAAAACCATTCCAGTTATTAATAAAAATATTGAACTGGTTAGCGACATTACCGTGATGAACCTGTCACCGATGAGTTTTTTAGCACTTGCAGCTATTCCTAAAAAACACATGTCAGAAAAAAGTGAAACCAACAAAAATGCGCAACTAAGGATTAAGAACTGAACACCATAAATAACACCTGTATTGGTGTCAATAAATGATGGGATGAAGCTGGAGAAGTAAATCAGCGCTTTAGGATTAATTATAGGCACAAGAAATGCCGGGAATAAGCCTATTGTTTTATCATATTGAGTCTTAAATATACTATTTTTTTGGGTGGAATAAGTGAAAAATCCTTTAGCACCTAAGAATACAAGATATAAGCCCCCGGTGATTTTTAACACGATAAATAAAACTGCTGAAAAGTGTAGAATAGTGGTTATAAGGAATGCGATTAGTAGAGATACAGACTCGCCACCACGAAAAGCAAAGCTAATGGGCAACGTTTTTTTGAATCCAGCATTGAAATAGTTCGTCAGCAATAAGCTAACCGCAGGCCCTATGGATAAAGTCTGTGTTAATGTGATTAAGCTAAATGTAAGTAAGGTATGATAAGTCATAGATAAACAGGGAGGTCTTGGTAAACGTATTCAAAAGGGATACACTCTTTGCCGAGTAGTTTCAAAAAACATTCAAACTTTTCTTTTGATGAAGAAGCGACAACAGAATAAAAATTTCCTGAATTCCAGTAAATGGCCTTGTAGGTAAAATAATTGTCTAACGCCTTTTGCATTTCCGCTAGCGTAACTTCATTATCAGCCATTTTGTTCAAAATAACTTCACGTTTAATGTTCAATTGATTGTCATTGAAAAAACGACGCTTATAAGATTTATCCTTTTGCTCTTCTCGGGCTTCATATTCTTCTCTATTTTCGCACCGAAATTTTTCGGTAAGGACAAATAAACCGTCTTTTTTTAATAAACGTTTCACAAAACCTATTTGGGAGTCTCTATCAGGTGAATACATTTGGAATGTTGTGTCTTCAATGATGATATCAAACCCACCTGAAAAAATTTCATACTCTTTATTTTTTAAGTAATTAGGTAGTTCAAAGAATGGTGTGCATATGAAATAAGCATTAGATAAGGTGCCATTCTCATAGAAAGTTTTCTCGTTTGCCGCTGTAGGACTTGTTGTCAGGGTGTTTATCTTGCCATTTGATAGCTGGGATATGGTCCGCGCCATTGCACCTTCTGCCATACCTAAACAGTATACATTTAGAGGGGCAGGGTATCGCTTGGCGATATTTAAAACAGTTGTTCCTAATCTACATTCTTCCTCAAGACTATATGGAATACTTGCAAAATAATGTTTAACAAATGAACCACTATTACGCAACAGTAGTTTGCTAAATTCAGTCTGGGAAGTGCTCGTAAACATCCGAGTATCTGCTGTAATATCCCGGCATGGAACATTGTTTTCACCGGTTGCCGTTTGTTTGAAAAATTCAGCCATAGAAGTGATTCGTGGTGCTGATCTACAAGTTTTTATGAATTTATCCATTGGAGAATCTCGTCAATAACCATATGGTTGATATAGTTATTACAAGAAATTTTGATGCTTTGAAACTGAATAATTTTCATGTTGAAGAGTTCGATATAGAACTTTGTTCTTGTGACTAACAGAACGT
Source organism: Citrobacter sp. VF227 (assembly GCF_052950715.1). NCBI lineage: Bacteria > Pseudomonadati > Pseudomonadota > Gammaproteobacteria > Enterobacterales > Enterobacteriaceae > Citrobacter > Citrobacter sp. VF227. The sequence continues at coordinate 886,820 of NZ_JBRFVF010000001.1, read as the reverse complement.
TGGGTCTCTTTAGTTAGGATGCTGGGCGTTTAAACTACTCGTTAGGTAGATCTGATTCTACCCATGTAATATGGGCACAATCCTAAGCGAAGTATCTGGGTTTCAAATTATTCTGGCTGCGGGGATATCAGCTAAAATAGCTACTGATGGCTATCATATAGTATTGTTAGATTTTATTTTAATAGCTAACGTATATAAATTTGACTATACAAGCGATAATGATATAACAAATAAACATTAACAAATGGAGAGTAAGATGATAGTGAAAAAAGTAGAGTTAGATGAAATAGGGTATAATAATATAAATGTAGCCATTAGGTTTTTAAACTTAATAATGAGTAAAGAATTTATAAAACTTCAGAATGAAGATGACTTCTCATCAGGGTTTTCTGGTATGGAGATCAAAAAACTAATGACTACATATATCTTAGGGTTTGCTCAAAATGAGCAGGAAAAGAATAAACATATTAATATGATTTGTAAGGTAATTGATGAAAAATCGAACCTATAGTCGACTATAGGTATTACTTCAACATGATACCTATAATTATTAAAACCATTCGCGGATGTCAGCTGAATAACCATGACTAGCGGTGATTAGCATATCAAGAAGATCAGTTAATCTCTCATTTGATGTTGTCATGAATATCAAATGGTCAACTTCCAGTGTTTCACAATAATCATAATGGTCTAGAGAATGAAAGTTTCTACAATGGAGAGGTCTGACTTTGTAAATTGAACAGCTTGCAGAAGATTTATTCAAAAAAGGGCAGTAATCATATTTATCCAGTGCTGGTTTTATTTCAAATATTTCTTTTACTTTCTTGCCTGTATATTCTCCGATTAATATTGCTTCAACTGCTGTTACGGATACTGGGATTTTGCAGCAATGGGCACAACCTTGTTGGCAGACTGAGTATGTGGGAATCCCTTCTTGTATGCGAATCTCATCTGAAAGATCAAGTAAAAGCTGCGTTCTTTCACTGTTTTTTTTGCTCGATGTGAATTTTTCAACCAATTCATTAAACACGTTGATATCATAATCTATTGGCCCTGTCATTTTAGAACCAACCAACGCGGGATTATAACGTTTGAGTCTGGATTTTATTAAATCGCTATCATCGGTAATTTTCATTTATAGAAATCCTTTAATTAAAGACTGAATATTAAACATGATAAAGTTAGAATAATTAATGATGATTGTGAGATGAATCTTGTTAAGGTCTAATTCTATTTAAGTTAATTTATAAAACTGTGATTCATATTCCACTATTCAAAAAGAATGAGAGAATTTGCCATTTTATCTGATATAGGTTAAATAAAATAAAACGTAAAAGGAGATTGTATGAGACTTGGAACGCTAGATGAAGTTGCATTAACTTTACTGGGAGTTAATGCAATAATGTGGGGTATAAACATTGGGTTAATGAGTTTGTGGATTATAAAATAAAATCGAAATACCTATTGTTATTGTTCAAAAATATGTTAAGGAGTAATTGATCGCAATAAAGGAGGTGTTATGTATAAAAATAATGACGAAGCTATCGACTGGGAAGTTTAAAGACTTCTCGATGAAGGTATCTATACTGATACAGAACAAGCCTATTTAGCAGCAGAAAAAATAGTGAGCCAGATTAGGGAGCAAGCAGAGCAACACCAGATTAAGCAACAGTTTAAATTTCGTATTAAGTCAATTAAGAAACAACTGAGCAGTGGTTATGATTATGCTGATATCCCTTATTCCAAAAGAAATAAATATTAGGGAGAAAAGTTATGACAGTAAAAACATCAAACAACAAATTGCTTCAGCTAAGGAACGTTTATACTTCTTGGAAGCTAAAACGAAACAACAAACTAAAAAAGAGAATGCCCGCCAGAAGATTATTTTCGGCGTGGAGGTTGCCAAAGTATTAGGATGTGATATTAGTGAGGTAGATAAGGCTGTGGTCTTTGGGATTTTGCTTGAACTCCCTAAACTTGATGAAGGTGATATTCAATTATGTCGCGTATAGGGGCAAGCCTATATCGATACTGTTATAAACAGGTCAACGCAGTAAATTTCTTTTTACGTCTAAACGGTGAACCGACCTGAGATTTGTTTTAGGTTGGTAAGCTGTTGAGCCAGATAACTTAGTTCCTGTCTTCTTTATCTCACGCATGGCATATATTCATTGAGTGTGAGATGGTTCAATTTGTTATATTAGCTAAAATTTCGTTCTCAGGACGGTTATTTTTCAATGAAATATTAATTTTTTCTTAAAGGATAATGAACAAATCACTAGCTGCTATTGAGTCTATTTTTCCATTGGTGTATGAAATACCACAATGAAAATGAATTTGGGAGCTATTCCATGTGAACACATAAGAATTCACAATTTTATAAAGTGAAGTAAGCCTTATTTTATTTGAACATGTTAATTTAACAAGCAGTCCATATCCGGTTAGTGAATATATTTTTTCATTTATTCTAACAAATGGTTTTAAATGATTGGATAATTTGCTATTAAATTCAGCGCGAATTAACAATTCATCAGGATAGTCTAACGTTGTAAAATCAGGTGAGTGTATCAGACAAATTGTTTCGTGATTATCTATTTGCATCTTAATATTTTCGTTATAATAGAGGAGTAGGTACCTACAGTTAAGATTGTTAGCACCCTTTAAAGGATGCTAACAAGAAAGTAATATTATAACTTCGCAACATCTACAGGTACTGGTTTTCCTATATAGTAACCTTGCAGCCAGTCAACACCCATACCTGTAAGCATATTAGCTATTTCTTTGTTCTCTACAAATTCAGCTACAATTTCCATATTTTTTAGTTTCGCTATATCACAAAATGATTTAACTGCATGATGGCTAAATGGATCTGTAATAATGTTCTTTATAAAAGAACCATCAATCTTTAATATGTCAGCATTCAGGTTTCGTAATCGTTCATAACTAGATGAACCTGTACCAAAGTCATCAATAGCGATTTTACTGCCAATGTCACGTAATCCTTTTAATGTATAAGATACATTCTCATCGTCCATTATTTCAGATTCGATCACTTCAAAAATTATTCGATTTGGTGAAATACTATATTTTTTAAAAATTAATAAAACATTATCCAAAAAACTTAGCTGAACTAACGATTCAGGTGTAAGGTTTATGGAGAAAGAACAATTAGGATCCGTCCCTTCACGGGATTTCATAAATTGAAATGTTTGCTCTATAACTGTTAGGTCTAGTGCAGGAAGTAAACCAGCATTTCGGGCTAGAGGTATAAAAGTATCTGGAAAAATTAATTTGTTATCTGCTGTTTTTAAACGGGTTAGAATCTCATGGTAGTGAGTCTTCCCATCTATAGATATAATAGGTTGTGCAGTTAGTATAGTAGCCACAATAGGCTGTGCCACTAATAAAAATGTTTTATTATCTATCGCTTGTTGTAGGGTATTCCGTATGGTGCCCGGTTTAATGATATTATCCCCCGGAACCACTATGTCTGATTTATCGATATCTATTTCAATCGGCTTACCATTCGACAACGATACAAGGCTGTTAATATTCAATAGTTTTATTGCTTCAGGATAATTATAAATTATTTCATCATCAGTAGTATATGCGAGACCACAGTTGATCCCCAAGGACACACATTCCCATTTGAATCGATAATTGTTAATGATTTTATAAAGCCCAATGATATTTATTTTTTTATTTAGCCGAATGACGATACCTTGTCCGGGAGTGTAATATATTTGGTTCTCACTTTTACAACTCAAGTGTTGTATTATATTAAGGCTTAATTCTTTTACATATTTGAATCGGAAATCAGGACCATAAATTTTTTCTAATTCATTAAGTTCAGTGGCTCTAACCATGCACAGTAATTTTGTTGTGCGCTCTTTCAAGTCTTGGATGAGTGCATAATAATTTTGTAAGCCAGTATTCGGTTCGGAACGAGAAAGCCTTGCAAGTTGTCTGATATTATTTCGTTGGCGTTCAGCCAAAACACCTATAACAACAATCATTAATGAGTAAATTAGCATTATTGTCGAAGATGTAATTAAACTATGAAGGTTGTCATCAGTTATAGATAGATTCTTGAGTGGGATATAGCCATCAACAAAGTTACTTAATATTGTAAGTGTGACTACCCAAAAGCTGCTAATTAAAGCATGACTAATATAAAGCGCTCCCCAGACAAATACTGGCAACAACCATAATAATGAGTAATCACTAAATATTAAAGTGTTTTGCTTTTGATAAATTAATAGACTTGCAATTACAATAATTGATAATGCCCAAATGATCTGATATGAGGCTATTGATCCGCTTTTTATACTTACCTTAATTTTATGTATATATAATATTCCCCATTTTGGTTTATGGCAAAATCTGAGTAAAACATAACAAAATGGAATGCCTGTTATACATGAGTTCATCATCCATTGTAGGCTTATCAACTTAACTGACGTGAACGTTTCTGTGGCTAATGCAGGAGTAAACTGACTTTCCAGAATGTGGTTAAACAGTAAGAAAAGAACTGCGTTACAGCAAACAAGCCAGATAATACGTTTTGGTGTTAATTTGCTACGACCAAAGCTAACTGAACTTCGCTTACCGGTATTCAAACTGTAAAGTAGCTGACTAATTATGGAGCACAGCAACTGTGATGTCAGTAGCAGTGTTGATTGCATTGGTTCAAATAAAAGGGAATAAAGAAAAAGAACGGCAAGTATAGGAAGTGCTTTAATTCTGTATAACACGAGTAAAGCTGAAATTAATGGTAGGGTCAGATCGTATAATTGTATTGATGTGCCTGCGAACTCTATCTTGCCTGCCAGTATAGTGGCTAAAAAAAACAAGAAAAAAAATACTACTCCGGGAATTAATGGGATCTTCATACTTTTGAGTAAGGCGAGAATTGTTTCTTTAAATGTGAACATGATTACTTGTCATCATTAATGTTGTTTGTTATTACGGTGTTTTGTGTATGTTGCTCTTTTGTTTCATCTCATAAAGATACGGCTCTTTATAAGAAGAAAAGCAATAAAGACCTTAGTTGTGACAAGCACTTTTCAGAAATCAGTCTGCTTATTTGCATTGTAATATCGATCGATATTACCGATCAATTAAATTCGATCAATAGTCAAAATCGATAACACTTCACTAAAACGATCGATATAAACTATCACTCTTTAGTTTTGTATCTCATGTGTTTTATGTGTGTGATTATTATGTTTAATTGTTTCTTTTTTAATTCCTTAATGTATTGATCATTTTTTTATTTTTGTTAATTAGTAATTATTATAAATATAACGGGTGAACATAAATGAAAAATAAACGTGGGTTTTCTCTGTTAGAGCTAATTTTGGCTCTTGGTGTCGGTTCAGTTATGGCTTTCATGAAGTTTCAGGATATGAAAAGTGAGCATGAAGAACTGCTTGCTAATGCTGTTGGTCAACAAATGAAGCAAATAGGGGAGGCGGTCAATGACTACATCAGTATCCGATATGACAAGCTGTCTATGCTAACGTCGAGCAGTAGTCAGTCAAGCGATCCGGGACCAAGGACATGTTCTGCAAATGGTTGTGAAATAACTTACCAGACGCTGATTAATGAAGGCTTGTTACCGTCCACATACTCCGGCATGAACATGCAAAAATCATCCTATAAGATATTGTTGAAGCGTTCAGGGACTTCACCAAACTACGTTATCAATGGCCTGTTAACAACAACGGTCCCTTGGATAGAAGGCAATAAGACAAGATACGATCTCTTGGGCAAAGCTATGCAGGCAGCAGGTATTGACAGTGGCATGACTCAATCTGCAACGTCAGCTTCCGGCTACAATGGACTATGGTCAGAAAAGTCCTCTGATTTCCCGTCTATCAATAGCTCAGGCTTGTTGGCCTACCGTGTAGGATACGATTCTTCAATGTATTCAGTTTATCTGCGTCGCGACGGAACACTTCCGATGACGGGTGATCTCAACATGGGAGGGAAAAGCATTAATAATGCTCTTAACATCAATGCATCAGGTCTTGTTTCTGCGAACTCATTAAAAACAACGGGTACTGTTTCAGTTGGCTCAGACCTGTCAGTATCGGGTAATACGCAAGTTATTGGAAATCTTAATTCTAACAACACGGTATCTGGCAATACGGTCACTTCCAGAGGGGAAACGAATACGCAAAACTGGTTCAGAACGTTAGGGGATGGTGGTATCTATTTTCAGAAATATGGTGGTGGTTGGTATATGGCTGATACCGCCACAATTACCGCATACGGTGGTAAAAACATCTCCACACAGGCTGGTGTCTACGGAGCTTCTATTCATTCAAGCGGGAACATAGAGGCTGTTGGTAAGATTTCTGGCGGTAATGTTGTTTCGAGTGGAAGAACGACAACTGGTGAATTTCTACAAATAAATGGGCAGGCTCAAACCGGCGGGGGATGTTCGCCTAATGGACTTCAGGGAAGAACATCAGAAGGGGCGATTTTGTCCTGTGTTAACGGAGTTTGGACAGGTGCAGTTGTTAATGGACGTTATATTTCAGCGGGAACACATAATGGCTCTTATTCAGGCTCAAATAATACAGGCAAATCATTCAAACTTTATGTGTTTGGTGGTAATCCACCTCCATCAAAAATTTCTTCTGGCAATGCCGACAACTGCGTGAATACCTACGCCTTAACAGGAATGGTCAACGGGGTTATGGTTGCTAATGCGGTCAGTGGTAATTCTGAGTGGAATAAAAGTGGTAGCATTGTATTTGATGTACCAGCAGGAGCATCGTGGTCTATTGTATCTAATGGAATGCGTGGATATGGGTGTGGTCCCGGAAATTTTAGTGTCGTTAGCTATCAATGATCATGATTGATTAGATGATCCTAGTTTTTTGTAATCTCTTGGAGAAAATTATATCCAAAAAAATAGATTGAAATAGAAAAGAATTAAGGCTTAGGAGCTTGGTTTAGGCCTCAAGATAATTTTTACAGTAGATTGAATTTATTTAAGGTGAATCACTTCATGACATCTTTCTCAAATCACTAATTATTATCGATAGAATGTCATTTTGATCGTTTCACAGCGTGTACAACATTATATAATGGTGATAGATTCTCAATAGGATACACTATATACATCGAGCTTCTGCGGTCCTGATGGAAGTTTTCCCTCTGGCCTGACGTAAGCAAATGCGGTAGCAAAAAATTACTTATTCCATTTTGTTATAAAAAAAATTCTAATATAACCATTCTGTACAGGAAGAAGTGTTATGACAGGTATAAAAAAAATACCTTTTAAAGTGTCTGCACGTACAGCGCGTCTGATTGGTAGAGAAAATATAGCGACTGCTAAAGGTGCTATCATTGAGCTTGTTAAAAATGGGTATGATGCCGACAGTCCTATAAGTATAGTATTCTTCGATAACTATTATTCTAACTTGCAAAATGAAATTTCAGAAAATTTCTTCGAAGAACTACAAGTTAAAGGCATTGATAAAGATCTCCTTTCAGATGTTTATGAGCATGATTCAGAGCGTTATAAACTAAAAAATACACTTGATGATAATCTTATCAAGAAATTAAAGCATCGGCTATCTCAGTTAGCTTCACTATATATTATTGATGCAGGGGAAGGGATGACCCAAGATATTATCCGAGATAATTGGATGACTATCGGTACTGATAATAAAGCCCATAACTTTTTTACTAAAACGGGTAGGGTTAAAGCTGGAGCCAAAGGAATTGGACGATTTGCTTTGGATAAGCTTGGGAGTAAAGCAGAAATGCTTACTTTCTTTAATCCAGAGAATCACGAAATTGATGTTGATGAAGATAATATACCCACCTCATATATTGGTTATCGATGGGAGGTTAACTGGGAGGATTTTGAAGGGGAGTTTAAAACAATTGAGAAGGTCGGTGCACAGCTAACCGGTATACAAAATTCTTCATTATCTGGTTATTTAGAAAATATTCTACCATCATATATCTTTAGCAAAATACCTGATATTACTACCTTTAAATACGGAACTATACTTAAAATAACTGATCTCAGAGATTATTGGGAAAACTATTATGTAGAACAAGTTTACTCTGATTTAGAAGTTCTTGTGCCTCCAAGAGAGTCTAACGAGTTCTCAATTTATCTTTATAGTTCTCTTACACCAGATAGCTATGGTGAGGTTTTAGGTTCACTTTGTGATGATTTTGATTATAAAATCATTGCAAAAGCTGATGACAAGCAAAATGTATCAATAAAAGTCATCAGGAATGAATATGATGTGGCTTCAATTCCTATCGAGTTCTTTTCACGGGATGCCATGCAAAAAGAACCATATACAAGGGCTGATTTTTTAAAAGGAGCTTGGAAAACAACAAAGACATTTTCTCAGCTTTTACCGGGTTATAAAGAGGTTGATCGTGATCGTACATTTAATGATATAGGATTATTTGAGTTCACGTTCTACTATATGAAGAAAACTTACACTACACCTGATGCCGAACGTTTTTTCTATAAATCAATTTCTGCTAACGCACGAAAAGATTGGCTCCAGAAGTTTGGTGGAATAAAACTATTTCGGGATAACTTCCGGGTTCGTCCTTACGGTGAAATAAAAGATGTTGCATTTGATTGGTTAGGATTAGGTAATAGGAAAGCAGCAAGCCCTGCTGGGGTCGCTAAAAAAGATGGCCGTTATAGAGTTGAACCGGAAAACGTCGCAGGTGCAATTAAGATCTCTCGCTTAACGAACGTAAATTTTGAAGATAAATCTAGCCGAGAAGGTTTACAAGAAAATAAGACCTTTCAAATTTTTAAAGAATTAATTGCGGCTATTATCAATATATTTGAGTCTGACCGTTCTTACATTGCTCGTGAAATGAGTGATTATGACGATGTGAGATTTTCTGATATTAGATCCAGACAAGAAGCCGAGCAGATAGCGAAAAGGATTTTAGAACAAAGCAGAGAGAAAAAAATATTATCACTGAATTCTAAAACAACAAATACAAACTCAGCTTCCAACACTACAGATGATTTAAAAGATAAACAGCTTGCCATAATAGCAGAATTAAATGAGAAAAAAGATGAAGAAATTGAGAGGCTAAAGGAGGAGCAAAAAGTTTTACGAGGTCTAGCAAGCAGCGGCATTGTTTTAGCTTCGTTTAGCCACGATCTTAGCAAACTGAATAGTAGGTTAGAATCTCGACTAGAAAAACTAAAAAAACTCATATCTGAACGTATAAATGAAAATGATTATAAAGATATGGAAAACAGGAAAAATCCATTTTATCTAATGCAAAACATGAGGGAACAAGATGTTAAGCTTAAATCATGGCTTGCATTCTCACTTGGCGCAGCCAGAAAAGATAAAAGAAAAAGAAAACAACTATTTTTGAAGAAATATTTTTCAGATTTCAAAGTTGATTGGTCTTCTGTATTAAATGATAGAGGGGTGGACCTCGATATTAGCAATATTGAAGATTTAGATATGAGAGTATTTGAAATTGATTTTGATAGCATCTTTAATAACTTACTCGTTAACACAATTGATGCGTTTAATTCCTCTGGTAATGACCAGAGGTTTATCACTATTGCTGTATCAAGCACACCAAAAGAAATAGTAATAGATTATTCTGACAATGGTCCGGGTTTATCAAAAGATATTGATAAACCTGAAAAAATCTTCGAGCCGTTATTTACCACTAAGCGAAATCCTCATTCTGGAGAAGAGGAAGGGACAGGATTAGGAATGTGGCTAGTTAAATCAATTGTTGAAGAGAATGACGGAAATACTAAATTGCTTTATCCAGAGCAAGGATTCAGTATTCGTATAACTTTCCCTGTTAAATATAAAAGATAAAAGCCATGTATAGAATATTATTTATTGACGAAGAAACTGATGCAATAGATGAGTTTAAGGATTATGCTGATGAAACAACAACATCTAAACAAATTCAAATTCTCGATGAGTTTCCTCTGCCAAGTTTGGATGAAATGATTGAAGCCATTATAAAGATAAATCCTGATGCAGTGATTACAGATTTTATGTTAAATGAAAAGAAAACTTCAATCAAATATGGTGTTGAGTATAATGGCATTGAGTTGGTTAAAAAATTCACTTCGATTAGAGATCATTTTCCATGCTTTGTCATGACGTCTTTCGATGACGATGCAGTTAAAGAAAGCGATGATGTAAATATAGTATACATAAAAGACATATTGCACTCTGAAAAAAATAGTAATGTAAAAGCAAGCTTTCTTGAAAAAGTAGTCAGTCAAATAACTCATTATCGTGCGAGAATTGATCATTCTGAAAAAGAATTAAAACAGCTCATTGAACTTCGGAAATTGGGGAAGGCGACAATAGTCGATGAAAATAGAATTATTGAATTAGATCATTTTTTAGAACAATCAGTTGATAGGCAAAGCTCTGTTCCCAAAGAATTCAAGGAACTATCTAATACACAGCGATTACAAGAAATTTTATCAAAAGTTGACAATTTACTTTCTAAAATAGAGAAAAATGACTAATAAATTTAGAATAAAATCTCCAGTTAGAACTTGTGTTAAATCTTATCAAGTTTACGGAAGATATAAATCATTTTTAGCGAAAGATTTTTCCAACAGATGTGGTTATACCGATTGCCCTGATTTTTGGTTTGGGGGCAGTGGCAATTTTCATATTGATCATTTCATTCCGTGGAAAAAACATCCCTCAAAACCTAATCTTAAAACAGACTACAGTAATCTGGTATACTGCTGTTCTTATGTAAATATACTTAAGTCAGATGACGAAACTGCATACCTCGATCCCTGCAATGTCGATTATAATGACCATTTTAGCCGTGATACTCTCGGAAATATCAAACCAAACAAGTCATCGGCCCAAGCTATGTATATGTATGATAGATTGAAACTCTATCTCAAGCGTTATCAAGTCATATGGATGTTAGAAAATATTTTTATTAAAATGGAGTTAATTAAAAATGCTCTTGATAGTTCTCCTGAAGGGCAACAGAAAGATGAGCTTAAATGCGTAATGTCAGATCTAGCCTGTCTTATGCTTGAGTATAAAAAATATCTTTCCGAAAACCAATAATCTGATGAAAAATAAACTTATTGCTTATCTAAAAAAAAATAATATTACTGAACCTAAACAAGTAGACAGGTTGTTAATCTCATCCTTTATCCTTATTAACAGAATAAAAGTAAACAAAAATCTTCTTGTATTAGAACATTTTATTACACCTACTGGCTCTAATGAATATAGTCTATTATCTGAATTACTATTAATAATTGAGCACGGATTTGAAAAATTTGGATTTGAAGAATTAATAAAGTTATTTGAATTCGTTATCTCTCCTTCCGATAGGGTTATAAATGGCGCGATTTATACGCCATGTTATATTCGGGATTACATTGCTAGAACTTCTTTGAATTACTATAAAGTAAACAATACTATTACCATAGCCGATATATCTTGCGGATGTGGAGGGTTCCTTTTTACTGCTTGTAATATCTTAAAAGAAAAAACCAAAAAAACATATAATTCTATATTCAAAGATCACATTTATGGCATTGATATTCAGAGCTATTCTGTTAATCGTACTAAACTTCTGCTCACATTGCTTGCATTAAGTAATGGTGAAGATGAGGTAGAATTTACTTTCAATATTCACATTGGTGATTCTTTATCATTCAAATGGAATACAGTCACCCCCCTTTTTAAAGGCTTCGATGTCATTTTAGGAAATCCCCCTTATGTATGTTCTCGAAATTTATCTCCTGAGACAAAAGGATTATTAGAAAATTGGTCTGTATGTTCTTCAGGTCATCCTGATTTGTATATCCCTTTTTTCCAGATTGGTATTGAGAACTTATCAACCCATGGTATTCTCAGTTATATAACAATGAATAGTTTTTTTAAGAGTCTAAACGGCAGAGCCTTAAGGAGATATTTCCATGACAACAATATACTCCTTAAAATCCTTGATTTTGGTTCTGAGCAAATATTTAGTTCTAAAAATACTTATACATGCTTATGTTTTATAAATAAAGTTGATTCTGGTCATATTGAATACTCTCATATAGATAGCTCATTATTAGATTCAAAAACAATAAGTTTTGAGAGAGTTGATTATGCTGCTTTAAATCATCAAAAAGGTTGGAATCTACAAAACAATGATATAATGCAAAGTATCGAATCTACTGGCAAGCCATTTGGCGAAGTATTTAAAACACGGCATGGCATAGCCACTTTAAAAAACAATATTTATATATTCAAGCCTGTTCATCAGGATAGTAAATATTATTACATCGAACAAAATGGAATGACATTTAAGATTGAAAAAGATATTTGTAGAGATATAATTAACTCAAATAAATTAAGTAGCAATTACTCTCTTGATGAACTTGTTGAAAAAATAATATTCCCTTATACAAATGAGATAAACCCAAAAATAATCGCGGAAAGAACATTTAGAAAATTATACCCATTTACGTACAAATACCTTTTGGCTAATAAAATTAATTTAAGTACAAGGGACAAAGGTAATAAAACATATCCATCTTGGTATGCTTATGGACGCACACAATCGTTACAACCGATTAAAAATAAACTCTTCCTGCCAAAAATTACAAATTCATCTCCATATAGTATTATATCTTCAGATGAAAATTTAATGTTTTATAATGGGATAGCTATAGTAGGGCATTCATACAAGGAGTTATTGTTCATTCAAAAAATAATCGGCTCGCGATTGTTTTGGTATTATATATCGAAAACAAGCAAACCCTATTCTTCTAATTATTTCTCACTTAATGGAAATTATATTAATAATTTCGGTATTTATCCATTTTCTGAAAATGAGATTGACTATATTATATCTGAAAGCGATCAGGTCAAGCTTGATGATTTTATCGAGAGCAAGTATGATATTAATATACCAAAATAAATTCTTTAATGCGACTTCTAATATCTCAGGCCATTTCGCGGCTTGAGATGTTTTAATTCTCGCTATATCTATAAGATAGTATTGAGATGATGGGGGGGGGCTTCTTCTCATCTCAAATTAATAAGAGCTATTCACGTTTTTGTTTAATCACCGCTACAAGGAATGTTTTTATTTAGCCTTTTAATATGAAGTTAACTAAGCGGCTAATTATTTGTCAAATAGCAATAATTTTATATTTTTGTGTTTGAACGTAATCAACCTACCACTGTATGAGAGTTTCTCTCTCTGCTAAGTATTCTGCACGGTTGTAAGCTTCGATGATTTCATCTTTCTTTGAGTGGGTAGGAGTGGACTCAAGGACTTCCGTTCTGAACTTACTTGATTCCTCTGCTACTGTTCTGGCGATAGACCGCATACCATGAGCTATCAGTTCACCACTGAATCCCATTCTGATTATGGCGGCGTTTACAGTTTGCTCATGCATATGATTGAGTGCAGCTTTGATACTTGGAAAAATGCATTCTCTGTGGGCGCTGATAGGGCGTATGTTTTCTGGAATACGGAGAACTTCTTTACTCAGTGAAACCTTATGTAGGCGTTTCATTTTCATGAATTCCGCAGGTTATTCCAGAATCCGCTCTCCTCATCAATATCGGACCAAAGGGTACGAACCAGCCTCACAGGGCTTTATCGTAGCCATCATATATATTTTTTGATGGTGTCTTCAAACAGAACAGTCAACATTGGCAAAGCAGTACCCCGCCCAATCATCCATCAACGCCACACGCTTAGGCCATAACGTCCCCCGTTGATACGCAGCCTCAGCCTTATCAGCTAACTGGTGAGCTAACGCATGTTCAATAACCTCACGTGGGTAGTTGGTTGTTTCACCAGCCCAATCACGGAAAGTTGACCTGAACCCATGCTGGGTTAACTCGGTATATCCCATTCGCTTCAGCACTGCCAACAAAGCGGTATCAGAAAGTTGTCCCTTACGACTAGCAGGGAACACAAAGTTATTGTCCTTAAAGCGTGGTAAAGTCTTTAACAGGGCTACAGCAGCCTCAGACAGAGGAACTCGATGCTCTTTTGCTGCTTTCATGCGGCTGGCGGGTATAGTCCATGTTTTTCCTTCGAGATCGATTTCTGACCACTCTGCACCACGAATTTCTCCTGAACGTGCAGCGGTCAATATGGCAAACTCAAGCGCACGAGGTGAGACGCCGCTTCGTTCACGCAGCTCTTTCATAAAAGTGCCAATTTGGTTATAGGGGAGGGCTGCATGGTGTTTGGGGATCTGAACCTTACTTGGCTGAGGCAGGAGAGGTTTCAACATACCTTTCCATGCAGCAGGGTTATCACCTTCAAAGTATTCTTTGGCCTTTGCGTAATCTATCACCGTTTCAATTCGTCCACGAAGACGACTGGCAGTTTCGTTCTTGGTTAACCAAATAGGTTCCAGTATTGCCAGAAGATCAACTTTGCTGATTTCACTTACTGCTTTTGTGCCAATGAAAGGGTAGGCATAGGTTTCCAGCGTGGAACGCCATTGGGCGAGATGTTTTTTGTTTTTCATCTCACTATCTTTGACCTCCAGAACTTCTTCACAGCATTCAGCAAACGTCTTTTTCTTACGAGCCAGTATTTCCTGCCGGGCTTTTTGCTCGTATTTTTCTTGAAGGGGATTAATACCACTGCGTACTTGTTTACGTAGCTCACGCGCTTTGTCACGCGCTTCGGCTAAGGAAACTTCTGGATAAGGGCCAAGACCCATATTCAAACGCCGGGGAACTGTTCTACCGAGATTGTTTATTCGGGTTCCCATAGCCACACAAAGAACCCATGCACGAGACTGCCCTCTGATTCGAAGGTATAAACCATCCACGCCACCGACGGCATACATTCCTTCATTTTTTAATCTTGAAACGGCAAGTCCTGAGAGTTCCTTGGCTTTCTTTGGCATAGTAAAATCCTGTCATACAACCCGCCATGCATACGGTACTGCATAAAATAGTTGATTGTTTGCACAGTAGCAATACGTTACCGAACAAAAAAATAATGACAATATTTTGTTTTTAAAAGAAAAAGTGGACTGTGACGGGCGTTGGCGGACACTAAAAAATTAGACCCTCTCTCCGCCACTACTTACCAGTAACTGGCTGTTTTTAATGGTTTCTATCTAAAATTTTCTTCCTCAGTCTTTCACTCGATATACCCTTCCGAATAACTATCTGCCATATCTTGTTGGTATATTTTGAACAAACTGACCGTCGAATACGTTATCACTTACCCAGCGTTCCCGGTAGGAAATTACCACTATGTCCTTCATTTTGTGAGCTAAGTCGTATGACATTGAAGTACGTCGGCTCGACTTATTAGTACCAGCCCTGGGGATGACTGGGTCGATACTTTCTCATGGAGTTACATGATTATTTCTTTTCTGCCAGCCAAACGTTCAGTTTTCCTTCGAATGTATCGCTAACCGGCCAAACGTGACCATCAGGGTGCTGTAGTACAGTGAAACCGTTGTCACTCAGAAGATGGAGATATTCTTCATCATGCCAGGCTGTCATTTGGCTTCCGAAGCGGGCTGTATTACCGTTTTCATCTATAGCCCAGAATCGGGTAGAACTGGTTTGTGTCTCTTCATCCCAGTCATACTCTGTTAAAAGAAGATGGGGGCTGGAAATAAATAATCCTTCTGGGCAGCGTTGCCAGTCAGGGCTTGCCATCCCCTGACGTTTCACTTCAGCAAAGGTATGTACTTCAACCAGCAGTTTTCCGCCAGGTACGAGCCAGCGAGCGCAGTTTGCGATTAGCTTTCTGGCATCTGCAGCACTGAACACATTGAGTTCTCCAAATGTCATCATGATGAAATCGAATGGTTCTTCCGGTGAGTAATGACGGATATCTTGCTGGACGTAGTTAATTTTCAAACCAGCGTTCTGCGCCTGTTTTTTGGCCCAGTTGACTGATGCTGGCGAGAAATCGACCCCTGTGCATATGAAGCCAAGTTGAGCTAACTGATTGGTATATAAGCCTGGACCGCAACCCAGGTCCAGCACTCGTGCTCCCGCAGCCAATTGGTCGGAAATCCAGGTTACTTGCTGGTGAATCACAGTCTGTCGGCGGCTGGCCCAGTCGTGATCCTGGGATAAATGGTTTTCCAGCATACGCTGGCTAAAGGCCGGTTCATTCCAGGGGATTTTGTCCTCGCCAGCGACGAGTTTTATGCGATCTGTGGAGGAGATAATCGTACTGATATTCATAAAATCCTTCTTATTAAGTATTGAATCATTTTTCGTGGTAGTGCGTGGGAACAATCGGTATTTGTTCGCCCAGGAAATGTCCAGTTTGCCTTAGTCGGGTGAGGCAACAGATACGAATGTATCCTCGGAACTCAATAATCCTCTGGAATGAAATTTGTGATCTGAATTGAAAATTCTCTCCAGTATACATGCCAAATGAAAACGATGGTTCATTTAATGCTTTCTTGATTAGGTGGTTAGGGATATCCTAATTACTATATTGGCGCACTAGCGTGATGTTACATTGATGTGAATGCAATGCTGTTGAGTAATGGATATATCGCACATGTCTAATTTATCGTGATTTTAATCACAATAACTTTAACTGCTAATAGACAAAAAATCGCCATACTATAATGATGTTGTCATGTTTAATAAGAGTTGATATCTAATGATTAGCTTATTTAATACATATCTGACTTCTAAGTGGTTCAACATCGACACGATGATTGTCAATCATCGCCCTTAAGTTTTACTCCTTCCTATTCATACAATGTGAACAGAAACTTTTTTCTGTTTTTTGTATGCCTTGAATAATTCATAATTTATTTGCTGCATAATCTTGTTATACCTGGTTTACGTGTGGGTTTAGGCGTAGATAACGGGTGTGGAGATGTGTGGATAAAATTTATATGGGTTGTTCATCAATATTTAAAATGCTTCAGTAATTCAGGCCTATGAGTTACTGCAGGCGTGGTATGTGTATATCTAATACAGGAAATATTCCATGAATAACTTTAAACATTTACCAGAACCATTCCGTATTCGTGTTATTGAACCCGTAAAACGTACAACGCGGGAGCACCGTGAAAATGCGATTATTAATTCCGGAATGAACCCATTCCTGCTTGATAGTGAAGATGTTTTTATTGATTTATTGACAGATAGCGGTACTGGCGCTGTTACCCAAAATATGCAAGCAGCAATGCTAAGGGGAGATGAAGCATACAGCGGAAGCCGCAGTTATTATGCGCTTGCAGATGCGGTTAAGAATATTTTTGGATATCAATATACTATTCCGACTCACCAGGGCCGTGGTGCTGAGCAGATTTATATCCCTGTATTAATCCGTAAGCGTGAGCAAGAAAAGGGATTGGACAGAAGTAAAATGGTTGTGTTCTCAAACTACTTCTTCGATACAACTCAGGGACACAGTCAAATTAATGGCTGTACTGTCCGAAATGTTTATATCAAAGAAGCATTTGATACTGCAGTCCGTTGTGATTTCAAAGGGGATTTCGACCTGGATAAACTAGAAGAAGGTATCCAGGAGGTAGGCCCAAATAATGTTCCTTATATTGTGGCTACGATAACGTGTAACTCTGCCGGTGGTCAGCCGGTTTCACTGGCAAACCTGAAAGCAACATATCAGCTGGCGAAAAAATACGATATTCCAGTGGTGATGGATTCCGCTCGATTTGCAGAGAACGCATATTTCATTCAGCAAAGGGAAACAGCTTATAAGGACTGGAGCATCGAGGAGATTACACGCGAAACCTATAAATATGCGGATATGCTGGCTATGTCAGCGAAGAAAGATGCGATGGTGCCAATGGGGGGGCTGCTCTGTATTAAAGATGACAGCTATTTTGATGTCTATACCGAATGCCGGACGCTTTGTGTGGTGCAGGAGGGATTCCCTACCTATGGTGGTTTGGAAGGCGGAGCAATGGAACGTCTGGCCGTCGGTCTAACTGATGGCATGAACCAGGATTGGCTGGCCTATCGTATTGCACAGATTCAGTATCTGGTTGATGGTCTTGAAGCTATTGGTGTGACCTGTCAGCAAGCTGGTGGACATGCGGCATTCGTGGATGCTGGAAAATTATTACCGCATATTCCTGCTGAACAATTCCCGGCACAGGCGCTGGCATGCGAACTTTATAAAGTCGCTGGCATTCGCGCTGTAGAGATTGGTTCATTTTTACTCGGCAGGGATCCTAAAACGGGAGTTCAGTTACCGTGTCCGGCTGAGTTGTTACGTTTAACCATTCCGCGTGCGACATATACGCAATCGCATATGGATTTCATTATTGAAGCCTTTAGTCATGTGAAAGAAAATGCCAAAAATATTAAAGGATTAACTTTTACATATGAACCTAAAGTTCTACGTCACTTTACTGCACGATTGAAAGAAATCTGATAGTCAATAATTGACCATGAATGGCTATATCTCATAGCTATTCATGGTTCACATTTTTATAAAATTAATATGATAGTGAATAAATACAACTGATGAAAAGAGGCTCGTATGGAAGAAAATTCCAATTCAAAGCATTCATCCTTTTGGGGGATTATGGTGATTGCTGGCACCGTAATAGGTGGAGGGATGTTTGCATTACCCGTTGATCTCGCCGGCGCTTGGTTTTTCTGGGGGGCATTTATATTAATAATATCCTGGTTTTCAATGTTGCACTCAGGATTGCTACTTCTGGAAGCCAATTTAAATTATCCTGTCGGTTCCAGTTTTAACACAATTACAAAAGATTTAATTGGTAATAAATGGAATGTGATTAGCGGTGCGACAGTTGCCTTTGTTTTATATATATTGACTTATGCATATATTTCAGCAAATGGAGCTATTATTAGTGAAACGATATCTATGCATTCTGATGGTCATGTTAACCCACGAATCATTGGTGTTTGTACCGCGCTGTTTGTAGCAACTGTATTATGGTTTAGCTCATTGGCTGCAAGTCGGATTACATCATTATTTCTTGGGATTAAAATTCTTGCTTTCGTGATTGTTTTTGGTTCGCTTTTCTTTCAGGTCGATTACTCAATTTTAAGTGGGGTAAGTGGAGTAAACGAAGAAAGCCGCTCGTTTTTTCCTTATATATTTATGGCCATTCCGGTATGCCTGGCATCCTTCGGTTTTCATGGTAATATCCCCAGCCTAATCATCTGCTACGGAAAGAAAAAAGATAAATTGATAAAAAGTGTTGTGCTGGGATCTTTTCTGGCATTGGTTGTTTATTTGTTTTGGCTATATTGTACGATGGGTAACATCCCTCGTGAGAGTTTTAAAGGTATAATTGCTTCTGGCGGTAATGTCGATGCTTTGGTGGGGTCCTTTTTGGGAACTAATCAGAGTGGCGTGATTGAGTTCTGTTTACTCGTTTTCTCTAATTTGGCCGTGGCCAGTTCTTTCTTCGGCGTTACATTAGGACTATTTGACTTTCTTGCCGATCTGTTCAAATTCGACAATTCCCATTCTGGACGATTTAAAACAGTAATGCTGACGTTTTTGCCGCCAACGGTGCTTTACCTGTTATTCCCTAACGGATTTATCTATGGGATCGGTGGGGCAGGATTATGTGCAACGATCTGGGCTGTTATTATTCCGGCCGTGCTGGCCTTGAAATCAAGGCAAAAGTTTCCGAATCAGATGTTTACTGTATGGGGAGGGCGGATTATCCCCGCCGTAGTTATTATTTTTGGTATCGTCGTGATCTTCTGTTGGTTTGGTAATGTACTGAATATTTTACCAAAACTGGTGTGAGTGATAACGGACAAGAATCTTAATTTTTAGTGAAACTGCGCAGTTTTGCCCTCGGGCATCAATATTGATCCGTATTTCCTTCAGGTAAACAGTATCAATGGATAGCAAAATGATAAAGAGGATGAAAAGGATTTTGCCAGGCGTGGCTTTTCTGCTCGCAGCGCCTTCAGTGGTAGCCTCCGAGGGAAACGGACCGGGTATTTATCCCGATGGTCTGGAAAACTATATGTCAGGGTTTCTTCCTGCCGAAGGAATACATACCCTGTTGTACGGAGGCAGCGCACGGTATGACCACGTGCGTGACAGCAGAGGTCATGATATTTCAGGGCCGGGCTTCAGTATGAACGTCAATATCCTAGCGCCGCGTATTATTTGGGTTACGGAACAGCGCCTTCTGGGGGGACAGTTGGCGTTTCATTCCATCCTGCCATTGCTCGATATCACGGCTAAATCATATGGGCGGAAATATACCCGCCAGGGTTTGGGAGACATCACACTGGGGCCAGCATTAGGTTTTCATCCCTTGCGTGACCTTCATTATGTGCTGGGCGTTGATGTATTTGCACCAACAGGTAATTACAGCCAGTCTGATCCCGCCAGCCTGGGGCGAAACTACTGGGCTGTGCAACCTGTATGGGCAATTAGCTATATTCCGCAACAAGGTGTTAATGCCGATATCAAAATGATGTATGACGTTAATCGACGTAATCAGGAGAGTCATACGAAGTCAGGCCAGGCTTTTCATGCCGATTATGCATTAGGATGGGCAGTGGGAAATGGTTGGGTGTTTGGCATTGGTGGGTACACATTTATACAGACTACCAATGACAACGGACCGAATTCAGCGCCGGCTAAAGCGCGGGCCTTTTCTCTTGGTCCTTCTATTCGTTATGCCAATGACAAGGGCTGGCTGATGACGTTGAAATGGCAGAAAGAAATGGATGTGCGTAACCGACCTGAAGGCTCCCAGCTATATCTTAAGGCTTCTGTCCCACTCTAAAAATGTAAAAAGCCCGCTTCAGAAGAAACGGGCTTGCTTGTTTGTGCAGCAATTAGAACTGGTAGACTAAACCAACGGCAACGATGTCGTCAGTCGCGATACCATTGCTTTCATAGAAGCTGTCGTCTTCGTCCAGCAGGTTGATTTTGTAATCAACGTAGGTGGACATGTTTTTGTTGAAGTAGTAAGTCATACCCACATCAACATATTTGACCAGGTCTTTATCGGTGTAGCGTGGGGTGCCATTGCTATGGTGATCCCAGCCACCTAAGTCGACACCTTTAGATTGCAGGAATGCAACGGATGGACGCAGACCAAAGTCAAACTGGTATTGTGCAACAACTTCGAAGTTCTGCGTTTTGTTGGCGATACCGCCTTTGTCATCACCATAAGCGGTCATATTGCGGGTTTCGGCATACATTGCAGCCAGGTACACGTTGTTTGCGTCATATTTCGCGCCAACAGTCCAGGCATCCGCTGTATCTCCGCCTGCGTATTTATTGGCATAGCTACGATCGCCACGGCCAGCAGAAACTTGCTCGTTAGTACGATCAGAACTCGAGTACGCTGCGCCGAGGCTTAAACCGAAGTCAAAGTCATAGGAGGTAGACATACCGAAACCGTCGCCGTTTTCTTTCGCCAGTTTGCGGTTTTCGCTATTACCAGAACCTTCCTGACCTACGCTGCTACCTTCATTATTACCCTGATACTGCAAAGCAAAGTTTAGGCCATCAACCTGACCAAAGAAACCTTTGTTACGATAGGTAGCCACGCCGTTGGTACGACCCAGCATATACACGTCGGTCTGAGTGTAAGTATCACCGCCGAATTCTGGCAGCATATCGGTCCAGGCTTCAACGTCGTAAACGACGCCATAGTTACGACCGTAATCGAAGGTGCCGTTTTCAGCAAAGCCTAAGCCTGCGAAAGCCAGACGAGTCCAGGAGTCGCCTTTGTCACCTTCGGTGCCGTTAGCCTGAATGTTATATTCCCACTGACCGTAGCCAGTCAGCATATCGTTGATCTGTGTTTCGCCCTTAAAACCCACACGCGCATAGGTCATGTCACCGTCGCTGCCTGCATCGTCAGAGAAATAACGCAGACCATCGACTTTTCCGTACAGATCCAGTTTATTGCCGTTTTTATTATAGATTTCAGCCGCATTTGCTGCGCCTGCAGCTAATAAAGCAGGGAGAAGCAGTGCCAGTACTTTTCTTTTCATTATGTATTCCCTTTATTTAATAATTAAAATGAATATGTAGTGATGTCCTGAAAACTACATTTCGATACTATCCATGAAGTTCATTTAATTTAAAATATAACATGTAACAATTGTATTTTAGATATTTCAGAATGTTTCCATTTGGGTTTCTTAAATCATTTCTATATATACTTATCGTTTTCATTCAACGTATAAATGTATATTTATCAACTGGTTTATGCTTTTTAGTTTTAGTATTTGCTATGTGTATTGTATGTGTTTTTATTATTGCTGATCGTAGTTTCTTGATGATTTATTATCAATGCTACATGCAGAAGTTATAAATTGATATTCGTTATAAATATTATTTAATAATTGAATTTTGCTATAAAAGAGGGCGGACAGTGGTTCGGAGTAAAAATTGTTGCTAAGGTGGTTTTCTTTATGTAAAGGGAGAGAGCATGGAACTCCACGACTGGCAGTCGCGATTTGAAACCTGGCTACGTGAAAACCATTCAGAGCACGACGCTGCCCACGACATCTTTCACTTTCGCCGCGTGTGGACGACGGCACAAAAGCTGAACACAGATACGGCCGTTGACTGGCTGGTGGTGCTGACGGCGTGCTACTTCCATGATCTCGTCAGTTTGCCTAAGAACCATCCCGATCGTCATCGTTCGTCGGTACTGGCAGCTCAGGAAACGCGTGGGGTTTTGATGCGCGATTTCCCTGATTTTCCACAACAACGGCTATTTGCCGTGTGTCATGCTATTGAGGCACACAGTTTCAGCGCCAAAATCGTACCAGAAACCCCTGAAGCCAAAATTGTGCAGGATGCAGACCGGCTGGAGGCGCTAGGCGCGATTGGTTTAGCGCGGGTATTTGCCGTGTCCGGCGCATTAGGCGTGGCGTTATTTGATGCGGAAGATCCACTGGCCCGGCAACGTGGCCTCGATGATAAACAGTACGCGCTCGATCACTTCCAGACCAAATTATTAACGTTGCCGCTGACGATGCAAACCGAAAAGGGGCGGCGTTTGGCGCAGCATAATGCTGACTTCTTGCTGACATACATGGCGAAGCTGAGTGCGGAGTTAAAAGGAGAATATGAAAAGCTGGATCTTGACGCGATTCAACCCTTTACCGCGCGTTAGTCATCAGTACAGCCGCCACGTCAACCGCGCTATTTTATGTTAATCTGTCAGTTATCTATTTCGGTCGGTTAAATGTATGCAGGATAATTTTTCAGTAGCAGGCTCCATGAACCCAATGACAGATGATAACGAGGCCGCCGCACAGGTGATTTTGGCGAAGTTGCTTGAAATATATGACGTGAAAACGCTGGTTGCTCATCTGAATGGTGTTGGTGAGAATCGCTGGAGTCCGGCCATCTTTAAGCGCGTTGTTGCCAATGAAACGTGGCATCGGTTGAGCGACGCTGAGCTGGCTCATCTGAACGCTATGCTGCCGACACCGCCCGCGCATCATCCCCATTATGCTTTTCGCTTTATCGATCTTTTTGCTGGTATTGGCGGAATTCGTCGCGGTTTTGAAGCGATTGGCGGGCAGTGCGTCTTTACCAGCGAGTGGAACAAGCATGCGGTGCGCACCTATAAAGCGAATCACTACTGTGATCCTCAACAGCACCACTTTAATGAAGATATTCGTGATATTACGCTCAGCCATCATGATGGGGTGAGCGACCAACAGGCGGCGGAGCATATTCGTCAGCATGTTCCGCAGCATGACGTGTTGCTGGCGGGTTTCCCTTGTCAGCCATTCTCTCTCGCTGGTGTATCCAAGAAAAACGCGTTAGGACGAGCTCATGGCTTCGCCTGCGATACGCAAGGTACACTATTTTTTGATGTGGTACGTATCATTGATGCGCGTCGACCAGCGATATTTGTGCTCGAAAACGTCAAAAACCTGAAGAGTCACGACCAGGGAAAAACGTTTCGTATCATTATGCAAACCCTGGATGAACTGGGTTATGACGTGGCGGATGCGCACGATAACGGTCCGGATGATCCGAAGATTATCGATGGGCAACATTTTTTGCCACAGCACCGTGAACGGATTGTGCTCGTCGGTTTTCGCCGCGAACTGAATTTGAAATCAGACTTCACGCTGCGCGATATTGTCTCCCGTTATCCACAGCGGCGTACTACGCTGGCGGAGCTGCTTGAGCCAACCGTCGAGGCGAAATATGTGCTGACGCCGGTGCTGTGGAAATATCTCTATCGCTATGCGAAAAAGCATCAGGCGCGGGGGAATGGATTCGGCTATGGTATGGTGTATCCTGGCAATCCCCATAGTGTAACGCGCACATTATCGGCGCGTTATTATAAGGATGGCGCCGAGATCCTTATTGACCGCGGTTGGGACATGGCGCTGGGGGAAAAGGATTTTGATGACCCGCAGAATCAGCAACACCGCCCGCGCAGGCTCACGCCCAGAGAGTGCGCGCGCCTGATGGGATTTGAATCCCCCCAGGGCTATCAGTTCAGGATCCCTGTGTCGGATACCCAGGCTTATCGCCAGTTTGGTAATTCGGTGGTCGTCCCGGCATTTGCGGCAGTTGCCAGGCTGCTGGAGCCAAAAATCAAACAAGCGGTTACCCTTCGCGAGAAAGAGAACCTGCATGGCAGACGTTCACGATAAGGCAACACGCAGTAAAAATATGCGGGCGATTGCCACCCGTGATACCGCAATTGAAAAACGCCTTGCCAGTGTGCTGACAGAGCAGGGGGTAACGTTTCGCGTGCAAGATGCGACGTTACCCGGTCGCCCTGATTTCGTGGTGGATGAGTATCGTTGTGTTCTCTTTACCCACGGCTGTTTCTGGCATCATCACCACTGCTATTTATTCAAAGTCCCCGCTACACGAACGACGTTCTGGCTGGAAAAAATAGGCAAAAATGTCCAGCGTGACGCGCGGGATTGCGAAAAGCTGCAGGCTCTGGGCTGGCGAGTACTGATTGTCTGGGAGTGCGCCCTGCGCGGGCGCGAAAAGCTGGGGGATGAAGCATTGTCCGAACGTGTCGTCGAGTGGATCTGCGGCGGTGGCGCCAGCGCGCAGATCGACACGCTTGGTATTCATTTACTGTAACGTCTTCTCCGATGGAGTCACAATGGCGTCCGCTTTAGCAGGGAACAGGTATTTACCGAGTGTGACCAGTACCACCGCAAACACGATCACCCCAAGCGCCAGCCATTCGATGAGCGCCAGATTTTCTCCTCCCAGACCGGTACCTAACAGTACGGCGACCACCGGATTCACGTAGGCATAGCTGGTGGCGAGTGCCGGACTGACGTTGCGGATCAGGTACATATAGGCGTTAATGGCAATAATAGAGCCAAACAAGGCCAGATAGGCTACCGCTATAAAGCCTGAAAATGTCGGCATAGTGGTCAATTTTTCCCCGGAAAGTAGTGAGGCGCACATCAACACGAGACCGGCGGCGAGCATTTCTATGGCTCCTGCCATCATGCCAACGGGCAGGGTTATGCGTGAGCCGTACACTGAACCAAACGCCCAACTCATTGAGCCAATCAGGATTAAAACAGCGCCCCATGGATTACCGCTCAAATTGCCGCCGCTGTTCAGCATGATGATCCCGGCGAGACCAATAGCTATCCCTATCCATTCCAGTTTGCGTGTTTTGATGCCAAAAAAGTGACTAAAGCACAGTGTAAACAGCGGGACGGTGGCGACCACTACGGCGGCAATACCGGAAGGAACATTTTGATGTTCTGCAACGGTAACCAGCCCATTACCCACGGCCAACAGCAGGATACCAATTAACGCGGCGTTCAGGAGCTGGCGCAGAGGCGGTAGCTTGTGTCCGCGAAGAAGTAAAAAAAGTGTTAATAACACTCCGGCAGAGAGAAAACGCACGCCGGCCATCATCAACGGCGGCCAGCTTTCAACGCCAATACGAATAACGAAGTACGTGGAACCCCAAATGATGTACAGCGCGAATAGCGCACTGAAAAGCGGTAACAATTGCCTGAAACGCATAATCCCTCACGGTGGAAATAAAAAGGTGCAACATAGTAAACGTCAAAACTATCGTGCTGGCGAGATTTATAATTACGTACTGATGTTAAAAAAATGTTGACCAGAAAGGTCAGTTTCAGCATTGCGTGTTTTACTTCATACTTATGGCTGCAAAAAAATAATATTGAGGATTAAAACTTTGGCAGGAAGTAGCTTACTGACCTTACTCGATGATATCGCCACGCTGCTGGATGATATTTCAGTCATGGGAAAACTGGCCGCGAAAAAAACGGCGGGTGTATTGGGGGATGACCTGTCGCTTAACGCGCAGCAGGTCTCAGGCGTGCGGGCGAACCGTGAACTCCCGGTAGTCTGGAGCGTGGCAAAAGGATCATTTATTAACAAAGTTATCCTTGTGCCATTGGCGCTATTGATAAGCGCCTTCATTCCGTGGGCGATCACCCCTTTATTAATGGTTGGCGGGGCGTTTCTCTGTTTTGAAGGGGCAGAAAAAATTCTCCATACCTTGCAAGCGCGTAAGCACAAAGAGACTCCAGAGGAGCGCCAGCAGCGTCTGACAACGTTGGCGGCGCAGGATCCTCTCACCTTTGAAAAAGATAAAATCAAAGGGGCGATACGTACCGATTTTATCTTATCTGCCGAGATTGTCGCGATTACGCTGGGTATCGTCGCGGATGCGCCACTGCTGAATCAGGTGTTGGTGTTATCAGGCATCGCGTTAGTCGTAACTGTGGGGGTATACGGCCTGGTTGGGATTATCGTTAAGCTCGATGATATTGGCTACTGGCTGGCAGAAAAACGTAGCGCGCTTGCCCACTTGCTGGGGAAAGGATTGCTGGTGGTCGCTCCCTGGCTGATGAAAACCCTCTCTGTGGTGGGTACGCTGGCGATGTTTTTGGTCGGTGGTGGAATCGTGGTACACGGGATATCACCGTTGCATCATGCGATTGAACATTTTTCCCAACAGCAAAGTGCATTGATTGCGCTAATGCTTCCGACCCTGCTGAATCTGGTGCTCGGTTTTATCATTGGCGGGGTCGTGGTGCTGCTGGTGAAAGCCGTCGCCAGACTACGCGGAGTTTCGCACTAATTGTCGCAGAGATGATTACGCAAAACGCCTATTTGTCGTCTAAGGTGTAAAGGTTTCTCTTGATACAGGAGGCAGGTATGGTCTTTTCTGTCAGTGAGGAAGTCACCTCCAAAGAGGGGGGCCCACGCATGATCGTTACCGGGTATGCCAGCGGAATGGTGGAATGTCGCTGGTACGACGGCTTTGGCGTCAAACGGGAAGCATTCCGTGAAGATGAACTGGTGTCGGGTGAGCGAAGATCGCTCTGCCAGGATGTCTGAACACCTGGCTTGAAGATAACCTGGTGAACTCTCAACCATTAGTTATATTTATCATTTTGGTGAGAATTATTTACTTGTCAGGCAAAAAAATTGCAGATAAGGTTTGTTTCACATCAGATTTCCTGGTGTAACGAATTTTCAAGTGCTTCTTGCATAAGCAAGCTTGATCCCGACCCGATAAGGGCCGGGATTTTTTTCGCCCTCAGTCAGCGATTGATCTCCGACACGCTAAAATCATGGATATCAAGCTCGAACGCGTCGGCAAGTTCATGCCATGTATGGTAATCACGCCCATCGACGCTGACGCGTTCCGGGTCATCCTGACTACGATGAATCTCACTCTCGCAGATTTCGTTGATTGCCTTCAGCAGCGCGTCCACATCGACGCTGACTTCACGTTTGGCCGTATCGCTGTACTCTTTCGCGGTTTTCATCCTCATACCTCTCAACCGTTAAGGATACCGGGGGAGCGTATCCCAACATCAGATACGCACAACTTAAGTATAGACCGTCGATAAAACCCGCAATCGCACGAGCCGGGCGCTGCCAGAAAAAGGAAATTGTTCTACACTGGCACAAAGCCACAGGAGGAAAACGATGAAGGTGAATGATCGGGTTACAGTCAAAACGGACGGCGGTCCTCGTCGACCGGGCGTGGTACTGGCTATTGAAGAATTTAGTGAAGGCACCATGTACCTCGTTTCGCTGGAAGACTACCCGCTCGGTATCTGGTTCTTTAATGAGTCAGGTCATCAGGATGGTATCTTTGTGGAAAAAGTGGAGTGAGGTGAGTTCAGCTTTTTGATTCTGACTGGTGGAGTCGCCACCAGTCAGAACGTCTTAGCGCATATTCACAAAGATACCATTGGTAACGTTATCTGTGAGTCTCACAACGTGATAGATCACTTGCTTATTATGCGTCTTTATCTTTCGTTTTATATTCCCCTTATGGGATGACACGGTTTTGGCTTTGATATTCATTTGATCTGATATCTGTATTGTTCCCTGGCCCTCCATCCACATGCGTAGCATACTGGATTCGGTGCGGCTTAATGACAAGGTCGGCAGATTTACATCAATGACAATATCCACTTCCTTTTTCAGAATATCGCCAAGGAGTTCATCCAGTGAATCTGGTTTAATCGACTTAGAACTGATCAATAAGTTTTTTCTTACTAATAAATATTCATCAAAATGCACATTGGCAATTGCCATAAACACAATAAATAATGTGCCGGGATGCTGATTAATGATTTGCTTTATTTGCTGGCTGTTAGCAGGATCGTGGATAAAGCAGTCCTCATTAATAAACACCACAGCGGGTTGCTGAGAGACACAGGCGAGACTGAGCTCATCAACGCTGGAAATGTTGTTGATTTCCCTTTTTTTCACCCCCCGACTCACCAGATATCCGGTCAACCCTAGCCGGGTGTAACTGCATAAATCCATAATAATCGTTGACATGGCATACCCTCACTCAATGCGTAACGATAATTCCCCTTACCTGATTATTTCATCACAACTAAACGGAATAATAACGACCTAAGATGACGCTTTCGCTGTTTTTCAGGCGAAATTACTATCCCGTAAAGTTGCGTATAATTTGCCAGGAAACATCTTAAAGTAAAGTAAATGTTGCTTTATGTGAGTGAGACAAAAACAAATAAGCCGCGACAGGTATATCCTGGTGGATGTTGTTGCTTTTTAAATTTAGGATAATCCTTAGTAAAGCAGGATAAAAATTAAGGGTTATTATTTCCCGGGCATTTCGCTGACAATATCAGCCAACAAATTAAAAATCTCGCTGAATAATCGCTCGCAGAACGGCGCAATTAATGGCATCAGGGCCGCCATTAATGAAATACCCACGGCAAGGGTGAGTGGAAAACCGATGACGAAAATCGACAGCTGCGGCGCCATGCGATTCAACAAGCCGAGTGCAAGGTTGAGTGTGAGTAGCAGCGTCATTATCGGCAGTGCCAACATGAGTCCGTTGAGGAAAATCAGGCTACCCGCACGCGCCAGCGCGAGAAAGGCATTACTGTTCACCGGATTACCGCCGATGGGCAACGTATGAAAGGTATCGACCAACAGCGAAATCAGCCACAAATGGCCGTTAAAGGTCAGGAACAACAGCATCGCGAGCATATCGATCAGTCGCGCCAGGACCGGCATATTCAGACGGCTACCAGGGTCGAAGAATGTTGCAAATGAGAGGCCCATTTGCAGACCAATTAATTCCCCGGCGGTGCGCACTGCAGCAAACGCAAACTGCATGGTAAAGCCTAAGGCGATACCGATGAGGATCTGTTGCATTGCTTGCCATAACGCTTCAACAGAAAAGATAGGGACATCTACCGGGGGAATCGACGGGGCGATAACGACGGTTATCATCAATCCCAGCCCCAGTTTTACCCGTTTGGGGATGGCGCGCTCGCTGAGAATAGGAGCCGTCGAGATGAGTGCCAGGATGCGCAGCAAAGGCCAGAAGTAAAGATTCAGCCAGTGGAGCCACTCAACGCTGGTCACCTGCAACATAATGTCATCTACCCGATGATATAAGGGATATTGCTGAACAGCGTACGCACGTAGTCGAGCAGCAGGTTAAGCATCCACGGGCCGGCAACGATGATGGCAATAAAAACCGCGACAATTTTGGGAATGAAGGACAGCGTCATTTCGTTAATCTGGGTCGCAGCCTGCAGAATACTAATGATTAGACCCGTGACGAGGGCGACCAACAGTAAAGGTGCGGCAAGGGCCAGGGCGACTTTCATCGCCTCTGTGCCCATCATCATGACCGATTCAGGAGTCATTTCGCGCCTCTAACTGTAAAAGCTTTGTGCCAGCGAGCCGACAAGCAGCTGCCAGCCGTCCACCAGTACAAACAACATTAGCTTGAACGGCAGCGCGATCGTGGCGGGTGGAACCATCATCATCCCGAGCGCCATCAGCACGCTGGCGATAACCAGGTCGATAATCAGAAACGGAATAAAAATGGTAAAGCCTATCTGGAATGCCGTTTTCAGCTCGCTGGTGACATAGGCCGGAAGCAAAATCCGCATCGGTACGGCTTCTGGTCCCTGTAGTGGACCGCTGTTTGCCAGACGGGCGAACAGCGCCAGGTCTGCTTCACGGGTTTGGCGCAGCATAAACTCACGCAGCGGTTGCGCGCCTTTCTCCATGGCTTCCTGCATGGAGATCTTCTCTTCGCTGAAGGGCTGATATGCATCGACGTAGATTTTGTCGATTACCGGCGACATGATGAAAAAGGTCAAAAATAGCGCCAGCCCGAGTAGCACCTGGTTTGGCGGCGCAGAGGGTGTTCCAAGCGCATTTCGTAGCAGGCCGAAAACAATGATGATGCGAGTGAAGCTGGTCATCATCAGCAAAATGGCGGGTAAGAACGTCAGCGAGGTGATAAACACCAGCGTTTGCACTGGCAAAGACCAGCTTTGTCCGCCGCCTGGCAGCGGCTGGCTAACCAGGCCTGGGAGCTCGGCGAGGGCAACGGGGCTGAAAAGCCATAAGCCTGCCAGCGTGAGGAATAACAAACGGCGCATCAGGGTCTCCCGGGACGCTTGAGCAAACTTTTCATCATGGCCTGGAAATCCGCGGGGGAGGCCGTTTTTTCTTCTGCATCGGCAAGGACCGGGGGCAGGGTGTGCAGGACGTTAATTTGCGAGGCGGTTACGCCCAGCACCAGCCGTGCATCTTCAACCTCAACAATCACCACGCGCTCACGCGGGCCCAGTGAGGTACTCGCCGCAACTTTCAGTCCGCGCGTACCGGCGCTTTTGGGAGCAAATCCCAGACGTTTAATGGCCCAGGCCGCAGCCAGGATAAATACGATAATCCCGAGCAGCGCACCGCTGACCTGCACCAGCGGTGAGCCGGGGACGGCGGCCGGCTGAGAAACTGTCGCCTGGGTATTCATGATTAACGGCTCAGACGGCGCATACGTTCAGAGGGGGTAATAATGTCGGTGATACGTACGCCGTATTTATCTGCGACGACTACCACTTCACCCTGAGCAATCAGATAGCCGTTGATCAGAATATCCAATGGTTCGCCAGCCAGACCATCCAATGCGACGACCGAACCCTGCGTCAGGCGCAGCAGCTCTTTGATGGTCATACGGGTACGGCCTAATTCGACGGTTAGTTTGACCGGAATGTCCATGATCAGGTCGATGTCCTGCAAGGCACCGCTGACGTCGCCGCCACCTAACTGCTGGAATACCGCATCAGCCGCACTTTTGGTAGGCGTGGTTTTTTGCTCGTTTAATGCGTCAGCCCACAGATCGTCCAATGCGCCAGTGTTCTCATCGGACGGATTATTCATATCACTCATTTGGGCTGTTCCTCATTCAGCGAATTCAAAATCGGGTTTATCAGATGTTCTACGCGTAACGCATACTGACCGTTCACAGTGCCATACTGGCTGGTCAGTACAGGCACGCCGTCCACATGAGCAATAATGCGGTCGGGTTTTTCAATCGGCAGTACATCGCCGGGTTTTAGTTTTAAAATCTGGGATAGCCGCAGCGGAATGTCGGCAAAGTTTGCCACCAGCTCCAGCTCAGAATGCTGAACCTGACGCACCAGATTATTGCGCCAGTTCTGATCTTCATTTCGCGAGTTTTCCAGCGGTGGGTTCACCAGCAGCTCGCGCAACGGTTCAATCATGCTGAATGGCAGACAGATGTTAAATTCACCGGTCAGGTTACCAATCTCAACGTGGAATGGCGTATTCACCACAATGTCATTTGGTGAGGTGGTGATATTGGTAAATTTCACCTGCATCTCCGAACGAACGTATTCCACTTCCAGCGGATTGATGGCCTTCCAGGCATCGCTGTAGCCTTCCAACGCCAGCTTCAACATGCGGTTGATGACGCGCTGTTCGGTATGGGTAAATTCACGACCTTCCACTTTCGTCGGGAAGCGGCCATCGCCGCCAAACAGGTTGTCTACAGCGATAAATACCAGACTCGGAGAGAACACCACCAGACCCGTACCGCGCAGTGGCTTCAGGTGGATTAAGTTCAGGTTGGTCGGAACGGGTAAATTACGCGCAAATTCGTGGTAGGGCTGGATACGGATCGCACCCACGGTAATATCCGGGCTACGGCGTAACAGGTTAAATAATCCCATACGGAACTGGCGCGCGAAGCGTTCGTTAATGATCTCCAGCGCCTGTAAACGCTCACGTACCACGCGGCGCTGGGTGTTGGGATCATAAGGACGAATATCGCTTTCTTTTGCGATACCGGAAATGGGTTCGTCTTTAGTCTCGCTATCGCCGTTAAGCAATGCGTCGATTTCAGCCTGAGAAAGAATACTGTCGCCCATGTCTTTACCGCAGAATAAAAGCTGTATAAAGAACGTCGGTGACAACCTGTTTGGGTTGTCCAACAACGAGCGGAGTCGCGAGCGTCTCTTTGATGGCGGCAATCAACTGTTGCTTACCTTCTTCAGTGGCAAGCGTGGCTGCGTTCTGACGAGAGAACAGCAGCAGCAAGCGGCTGCGTACTTCTGGCAGATATTCGTTCAGACGTGAACGCGTTGCTTCGTCTTTCATGCGCAACGTGATACCGATATACAACACTCGGTCTGCATCACCCAAATTGACGGTAAAAGTGTCCAGCGCGAAGAACACCGGGGCAGGCGGTGGAGCCGGTTCCGCTTTGACGCTGGCGGACGGCTGCTGCTGCATGCGCCAGTAGCTATACCCCGCAGTTGCGCAGGCGGCGAGGGTAATTAATACCAGCAGAGGGATCCAAATAGCGCGTTTACTTTTTTTGTTAATCGCGGAGTCAGTCATCAGATACGGGCTTCCTGTTTCGGTACAGCTTATGGGCTGATTATCCCGTGTCCTGTCCACGACAAAGCGTGGAAAAGACGCGGATAATCATGCTACCTCTGGCGTTAGGCGAAGATGTCTACAGCTCCATCACCACGTGCTGCGGCTTGCAGTGAGGCAGGCGTTGCCAGTACGGCGTCATCTTCAGCGGCAAAAATATCTTGTCCCTGGGCGCGACCCGCCTGCTGTTGCTGCCCGGAAGATTGCTGATTGCCAGCAAAACTTTCGCTGCTGATATTGCTTTGTCCAAGCTGGATCCCGCTTTCAGCCAGTTGAGTTCGCAGCATTGGTAACGCAGCTTCCAGCGCTGCGCGCACGTGACTGTGCGGCGAAACCATTTGCAGCTGAGCGAGGTTATCATCCAGTTTGAGGGAAATATGCACCTGGCCCAGGTCCTGCGGATGCAAGCGCAGTTCTGCGCTTTGCTGACCCTGGCGCGTGAACAGCGTAACGTGCTGACTTAGTGCTTGCTGCCATTCGTGGCTTCCCAATGGCGCGCTAAGCACCGGTGCGGCTGTAGGTAACGGTTGTGCATGGGGCTGCGGGCCGCTTAACGGCGCCGCCGTCACGCCAATGCTGGTCGGTGAAGGGGAGCTTTCAATTTCTGCTCGGGTCGCCGCCGCTGCCGTCAGCGGGGTTAGCGTCGGAGTGTTGGTCTGATCTACGCTACCACCAGGTGCCGCATTATTCGCTTTGCCTTTTTTGGCATCACCGGGCAGCAAATCGCCCGCGTTATCAGCGATAGCGCCATGTGCCGTGCCGCGTGTTAACGTTGAAAGCGTCGCATCAACAGGTACAGGCGTGCTATCAACGGCTGGTGTGGTCAGCGGTTGGCCTGGCAGCATAGCGAACAGCGCGCTCAGGTTGGCGAGATCGTCATCGCTCAGCGAGGTGTTTTTTTCATCCTGCTGATTCACTTTACCCAATGTTGTCATAGCATTCGCTTTCAGCGATGGCGTGAGGGCTGACAACAGTTGCTGGGCGTCAGTCATGTCGGCAAGGGATGCATCGCTATGTATCTCTTTTTGCGCCAGCAGTTCACTTAACTTGAGCGACGGTGTTGGGTCACCATTTTTTTGCAACAACCCTTTTTGCAGTTTGCTGCCTGCCGCCTGTAAATCGGCCAGCGACAGCGGGGCGGCTTTACCTTGTGCGTCGCCCGCACCTAATGCGCCAGCCAGTAGCGCTAAAAAATCCTCGGGTGAATCTACCGCTTTGCCTGACTGAAGACCTGCGGCTACATCGGTGTCGGTAGTAATCAGTTGGGGTAAAGTAATCATTCGGGTTTCCTCATAGCTGCGCGCTGAGCAAATTCATCCATCTTTTTCTGATCCAGGCGGTTTTCGGCCAGTAATGCCGCAGAAGTTTGTCTGTCCTGCAGTGTCTGCCACGCCTGTAAACGTTGTTTTTTGTCGCGCCAACTGTTCAATGCCTGGTCTACTTTCTGCGTCCATTGATTGAGCTGTTGGCGATGTTGCTCAATCGCTTTTTCCAGCGTCTGAATAAATTGTTGGTAATTGATCCAGCGATTGCTGGTAATACCCTGGCCCATGTCGCTGTTCAGATTGTTGCGATACTCATGCTGATAATCGATCAGCATTTTCAACTGCTCTTCCGCCTGCTGACAGCCACGACGCATCTCTCCCAATAAGACAGCGGCGTCATCTACCTCTTTTTCAGCCAGGTCTTTCAATGTTGCTAATGCACCATGTTGTGCCATGACCTATGCTCTCCTGCTTAATCACACACCAGGGAAAATCAGTTCTAAAGCCTGCAGAGAATCTTCCCAGTCAGCTCTTTCAAAAATACCTTGCTGTAAGAATGCTTCCAGTTGTGGCCATAAGGCGATGGCTTTATCCAACATCGGATCGCTGCCTTTGGCATACGCGCCCACGCTGACCAGATCGCGGTTGCGTTGGAAGCTGGATAACAGCTGTTTAAAGTTACGCACCCGCGCATAGTGTTGTTCACTAATGAGCGCGGTCATTGCGCGACTAATAGAAGCCTCAATATCAATAGCCGGATAGTGGCCCGCCTCAGCCAGATGACGGGACAAGACGATGTGGCCGTCCAGAATCGCGCGCGCGGAATCGGCAATCGGATCCTGCTGGTCGTCGCCTTCAGTCAGTACCGTATAAAATGCGGTGACTGAGCCGCCGCCGTGAATGCCGTTCCCGGCACGTTCGACCAGCGCCGGTAATTTAGCGAATACCGAGGGTGGATAACCTTTCGTTGCCGGTGGTTCGCCGATCGCCAACGCGATCTCACGTTGCGCCATCGCATAACGGGTGAGGGAATCCATAATCAGCAATACGTGCTGTCCGCGATCGCGAAAATCTTCGGCGATACGCGTGGCATAAGCCGCGCCTTGCATACGTAACAGCGGCGAAACGTCTGCCGGAGCGGCAATCACCACCGAGCGTGCGCGACCGTCAGCGCCGAGAATATTTTCAATAAAATCTTTAACTTCGCGACCGCGCTCGCCAATCAGACCGACGACGATAACATCGGCCTGGGTATAGCGCGCCATCATGCCGAGCAGGACGCTTTTACCGACGCCGGAACCTGCGAAAAGACCCATACGTTGACCGCGTCCGACGGTTAACAATGCGTTGATAGGGCGTACGCCAGTATCCAGAACGTGTTCAATCGCGGTGCGTTGCAGGGGGTTAAACGGCGGTGTAATCAATGCCCCCGTTTCGGTGGTGTCCGGGGCGGGCAGGCCGTCGAGTGGTTTTCCGCTGCCGTCAAGCACACGCCCGAGCAGAGCAGGGCCAAGCGGTAATTGCTTCCCGCTTTGCAGACCTTCTCCGGCAATGTTCTTTGCATACACGCGTGCGCCAGGCAGAACGCCTTCGACCTCTTCGAGCGGCATCAGAAACAGACGTTGGCCGTTAAAGCCCACGACTTCACTTTCGACTTCCTGTGTTTCGTTGCCGTCCTGACGTTCAATGACGCAGGTGGCGCCCAGCGGCAACTGTAGACCTGTGGCTTCCAGTACCAGCCCGGTGGCACGAGTCAGGCGACCATAACGGCGTACCGCAGGCAGCAGCGACATTTTCTCTTCGAAGTTGTCCAGCGTATTGAGCCAGCGAGTCAGGCGTGTGGTCATTACACGACTCCTGGCGCTGCCAGACGGCAGAGTTCTTGCCAGCGCGTGGCGACGCTGGCATCCAGGTCGCCCTCGTCGGCGGAGACTTTACAGCCGCCGTGATGCAGCGTCGGGTCGCCGCGAAGTCGCCAGCCGTGCAGACTGAGTGTGGCACCGAGCATTTCTTCCACACGCTGGAGATCGTCGGGATGTACGCGTAGCTGCGGCTTACCGCTAAACAGCGGTTCCTGTTGCAACAGCTGTTGGATTTGCTTAATCAGCGCAGTGTTGTCCACGATTGGCGTCTGACCAATAACCTGACGCGCCGCTTCCAGCGCCATTTGCATCAGGCGTGAGGCAATGACGCTGTCCAGCGCATCCAGGGTATTCTGAAACTCGCTCACCAACTGCTGCATGCGGGCATGGATGGGGGCATGCTGCGCGCGTGCCTGGGCCTGGCCTTGTTCCAGCCCCTGACTCAGCCCCTCCTGATAACCTTGTTCGTGACCCTTTTGGCGACCTTCTGCCAAACCCGCGTTATAACCTTGCTCATGGGCTTGCATTTGCAACTGTGCGAGCTGCTGTTCAAGCTGTTGCTCAGGGGAAAGCTCTGGCTCTTCTGTCTCTTCTGACAGCGGCGTTTCGCTGTGGTCGGCCAGTACGAACTCCGCCATCGGTGGGGCGAGGTCGTCCGGGGTCCAGACTTTCCACGGCAATTCGTTAGACATAGGTATCCTCGCCGCTGCCTATCACCATCTCGCCGGTTTCTGCCAGACGACGCACAATAAGCAGGATTGCTTTCTGTTCGTTTTCCACCTGCGACAAACGCACCGGACCGCGGTTGGCGAGATCGTCGCGCAGAATATCGGCAGCACGTTGCGACATGTTGCGCAGGAACTTCTCGCGTAGCGGCTGTTCGGCACCTTTCAGAGCAATCAGCAGTGATTCGGAATCCACTTCCTGCAGCAGGCGCTGAATACTGCGATCGTCGACGTCCACCAGGTTCTCGAACAGGAACATCTCGTCGATAATTTTCTGCGCCAGTTCGCCGTCGAATTCGCGTACGGCGGTAATAACCGCTTCTTCTTGCTGAGTTTTCATCAGGTTGATAATTTCTGCCGCCGTTCTCACGCCGCCCATTTTGCTGCGTTTGAGATTCTGGCCATCGAGCAGGCCGTTTAGTACCTCGGTCAGTTCTGCCAGCGCGGCAGGCTGGACGCCGCCGAAAGTAGCGATACGCAGCATCACGTCGTGACGTAAACGTTCGTCGAACAGCGCCAGAATATCAGCCGCCTGGCCCCGCTTGAGGTGTACCAGAATGGTGGCGATAATCTGCGGATGCTCGTCGCGGATAAGGTCGGCGGCGCTTTGCGGCTCCATAAAGTTGAGCGTTTCAATACCGCTGGTGGTATCGCGGGTTTCCAGAATGTCTTCCAGCAGGCTGGAGGCGCGTTCTTCGCCCAACGCTTTCACCAGTACGGAGCGCAGATATTCGTTAGCGTTGATATTGAGCGCGGCAAACTGCTCGGCTTCTTGTTCAAACTCGGCCAGTACTTCCGTCAACTGCTTGTTGGAGATCTGGCGTACGTTCGCCATCGCTGTACTGAGCGCCTGAACTTCGCGCGTGGAGAGGTGCTTAAACACCTCCGCCGCGCGATCTTCGCCAATGGTCATCAACAGAATGACGCTTTTGTCGGTACCGGTAAGGGCATTACTCATGATCGTTACTCATCCACTGGCGAATGACCAGCGCCACGACGCGCGGATCGTTATCTGACATTTCACGAATACGTTGGCTCATGACTTCTGCGCCCAGACGCTGGTTCGTACGACGTTGCTGGGTCTGCTCGTCTTTGCTGAGGCGAACTTCTACCGCTTCTTCGGTTTCCTGACGGATACGTGTTTGTTCTTGTATCGCTTTCGCTTCTTCGCTGCGACGGACCAACTGTGGGCGAACAGCCTTACGCCACAGGATCCAGGCCACCAACAGAACCAGCAACCAACGGCCAGCGGACATTAACTGGTCGATAAAGGACTGCTGTTTCCAGAACGGAAGTTCGCCAGCTGAGTCATCAGTCGCCGTGAAGGGAGAGTTCACCACGTTCAGGGTGTCACCACGCTTGTCGGAGAAACCCATCGCCTCGCGTGTCAGATCCTCAATCTGCTTCATCTGCTCGGCGGTCAACGGCAGCGGTTTGCCGTCTGGCAAGGTTTTATAGTTGACGACTACTGCCACCGAGAGACGCTGCACATCGCCAACGTTCATTTTGGTGTGGCGAATAGTACGGTCGACTTCATAGTTGCTGGTTTCATTGCGCTGAGTACTGCGCGGGCCCGCATTATTACTGTTATTCGTCGCTTGCGCGTTTTGCGTATTTTGCGCGTTTTGCTGATTCGCCGGTGGGTTGGCGATTGGCGCAGTATTGGCGGGTGCTGGCTGATTAGACAATGCGCCCGGCACGCCGCCTGGTGCTCCACTACCGATCTGCTCACTGACGTTCAACTGACGAGAACGCAGCACGGCCTGAGACTCATCACCGTTTGGACGGTACTGTTCTTCGGTTTGCTCTTTATTGGCAAAATCAAGCTGCGCGGTGACTTGCGCATGAACATTACCGTTGCCGACAATTGGCGACAGAATCGATTCGATACGACGCTGAACGCGGCCCTCGACGTCGCTGGCGTATTTCAGCTGCGCATCGTTAAGGTCGCGGCTGCTGGTGTTCGACTGGGTTAATAAATGCCCCGCCTGGTCGACCAGCGTAACGTTGCCGGGCGGTAACCCTGCAACAGCGCTGGATACCAGATGCGTGACCGCACTGATCTGACCTTCATCCAGTGCACGACCCGGCTCGAGATTGACGGTGACGGAGGCAGAAGGCGCTTTTTGCTCACGTACAAACAGCGACGGTTTTGGCATTGCCAGATGCACGCGGGCGCGTTTTACCGGTCCCAGTGTTTCGATGGTACGGGCTAATTCACCTTCCAGTGCGCGCTGGTAGTTGACCTGCTCGCTAAACTGGCTGATACCAAACTTTTCCTGATCCAGCAGCTCAAAACCCACCGCGCCGCCTTTGGGCAGGCCTTGCTGCGCCAGACGTAAACGCAGTTCATGGACTTTGTCGGCAGGAACTTCAATCGCGCCGCTTCCCTCAGTGAAACGATAGGGAACGTTCATCTGCGTCAGTTGGGTAACAATTGCGCCACCGTCCTGATCGGAAAGATTGCTGAACAGCGTACGGTAGTCAGGCGCTTTGGCCCACAGAACCATCGCCACGATGATAGCGACGGCAGCGGCTCCCGCCACAATCAGAGGAATTCTGGGATTCGCGCGCAGGCGATTTAACCACTCGAGAGGTTTAAGCTGGGTTGCAGTCGATGCTGTCGCACTCATCTCGCACCTCGTGGCTTATCGTGGACGGCGTTTTTTGCAAAGTGGAACAAGACTCACTCCCGGGTCAGCAAACTCGAAAAATTGACGGTCTCATTATTTGCGGTTTCGAATTTTTCTATGCGTTAAAAACCGTGGTTTTTTATCGTTATTTAACGCCTTTATCTTATTGACTAACTGGTAATCTCAACTACGTAAAAAATCATCCAGGGGATCAGAATGTCGGCAATACAGGGGATTGAAGGGGTTATCAGCCAGCTACAGGCTACGGCGATGTCAGCAAAAATGCAGGATATGCAGCCACAACCGACCGTCAGCTTTGCCGGTCAACTGCATGCGGCGTTAGACAGGATCAGCGATGTGCAAACCGCGTCCCGTGTGCAGGCTGAGAAATTTACCCTCGGTGAACCGGGTATTGCGCTGAATGATGTGATGACCGATATGCAAAAAGCGTCAGTTTCAATGCAAATGGGGATTCAGGTGCGTAACAAACTGGTGTCGGCGTATCAGGAAGTGATGTCGATGCAGGTGTAGGTTTAACGTGCAGAGATTGTTTGCCGGATAAGCGCAGCGGCCATCCGGCAACCAGTTACTTCTGAATCAAATAGCGAATCGTTGGGCCATCCTGCTGAATATCCAGCACCGTATAGCCGTGATTGCGCGCATCCAGTGGAATATTGTTGATTGACTGCGGGCAATCGCTTACCACTTCCAGAATTTCACCTTTCTTCAATTGCGGCATCGCTTCCAGCGTGGCAACAGCCGGGTACGGACACGGCTCGCCGACCATATCGAGGCGATAATCAGGCACGATGTTTTTCATACAGACTCCTTGGCAGGCGTCAGCCCTGCGCGACGGAAGAAGCGTTTTTCCCAGCCGATAATCAGCATCAGCGCGGCAAACAACAGCAGATAGGTTACCAGCAGACCGCCGAGCGGACCGAAGGTGTTGAGCAGATTCACTTTGTCCCAGTTGGTGGCAAGCGCGGGAGCAAAATCATCCCAGTAGTAAGCCAGAATGGTCGAGCCAATAACGTTGCCCAGACCAACCCACCAGTAATGTACCTGACCTTCAACGGCGCGGTACATCCAGCCGGTTTCACACCCGCCCGCCAGCACAATACCGAAGCCGAACAGCAAGCCGCCGATCACTGCATTTGGACCCGCCCACATGATTTTAGGCTCGACGCCCAGTTGCACGTAGCTAAAGATACCGATGGCGCTGACCGCCATCCCGAAGATGATCGCTTTTGCCATATGAGTGCGACCGGAAATCCACAGGTCGCGGAAGGCGGAGGTGAAGCAGATTTGCGCCCGTTCAATCAGCAGACCGAACCCAACGCCAAATAGCATCGCCAGACCGAGCTTGGGTTTATCCATCGCAGTCAGTAATGCCCAGCCGATCATGCCGATAAACACCAGCATGCCGAGGCGGAAACGGCGACGGGCCTGCTCCGGTTTTTGGGTTAGCGGAGAAGCGGCGGAAACTTTCTGCATTTTGACCGGAATACGAAACATCGGCAGCAGGGTAAAGCGTGCGCCAAACCAAGAGCCAATTGCCGTTGCCAGCGCGAAAAACCAGGCGTGTAGCGAGAACTGCGGAATGCCGGTGAAGAATGCGGCCAGGTTGCAGCCCATCGCCAGCCGGGCGCCGAATCCGGCGATCATCCCGCCGACAACGGCCTGCATAATGCGCACCCGGCTGCGTGGCATGCGCAATTTGACGTTGTTGGCCCACAGCGCGGCGGCAAAACAGCCCCCGAACATACCGAGGATCATCATGCCGTCAATGCGGGTCAGGGGAGAACCTTCGAGATGAATCAGCTTGTAATATCCCCACTCTTCGGCGTGAACGCCAAACAACTGCAGGATTTGACCACCCCAGCGAGTGAATTCACCGGTAACGGCCCAGAAGGTTCCCGTAATGCCGAAATAATAAGTGGAGAGAATACCCGCTGCGATGACCGCAGGGGCGGGGGCCCAAAATTTAATTAACCAGGCCTGTTTGAAGTGTTGCCATGACATGCGTTTTGCCTCTGAACTCAGAAGGTATGTAACAAGAAGTGTGGATACTACACCGATCAGAATTTTTGACTATGAGTAATAAGAGGTAATACCGCCTGGATCAATCTTTATCAACACCGCTGAAAGGCTGGCGACATCAGGCCTTTAATGCCACAATCCCATTTTCTTCGCATGCAGGATGAATGATGAAAAAATTAGCAATCGTTGGTGTATTTCTGGCGCTAACCGGATGCGCCGAAGTAGAAAATTATAACGACGTGGTGAAGACGCCAGCGCCAGCGGGTCTGGAAGGGTACTGGCAGTCAAAAGGTCCGCAACGCAGCCTGGTGAGTCCGGAAGCGATCGCCAGTCTGGTGGTAACAAAAGAGGGCGATACGCTGGACTGTCGCCAGTGGCAGCGAGTGATCGCGCTGCCGGGCAAGCTAACGATGCTCTCTGGCGATCTCACCAACGTGACGGTGAAACGCGAGCTGTATGAGATTGAGCGTGAAGGCAATACGCTGGAATATGACGGTATGACGCTGCAACGGGTCGATCGCCCAACGCAGGAGTGCGCTGACGCGTTAAAGAAAACGCCGCTGGCTACGCCACTGCCATAAGCCGTACGCCCCGGTAGCCCATGGCCACCGGGGTTGAGTTTTAAATCACTTCTTCAATGACCCACACGCTGACGCTCCCGCCGTTACAATAAAATGTTACTTCGCCGTTATCATCGGTAACCACGCTTTCCTCGCGATTACCCAGATAATCACGCCAGGTTTTATTGCCGTAATTCGCGCCGAGATTGATGGTCTTTTCTCCGTCATCGCCGTTAGACATAACAACCACACAGCCTGGATCGTCGTCCGTTCCGCTGCGACTAAAAGCGATACAGTTAGGATGATCGAAAAAGAGCGTCTGTACCCCATGCGCGAAGCGCTGGCGCGCGAGGATCAGTTCATCAAGCTGTTCAATGATCGGCATATCGATAGGATAGGTTTCGCCATCGCCGCCGGTGTCTTCGTAATGTGCGCCGTAGAGGTCAGGATAGAAGACTGATGGCACGCCGTTTTCGCGCAACAGGATCAGCGCATAAGCCAGTGGCTTAAACCACGGCTCGACGGGGGCTTCCAGCGCCTGCAAGGGTTGGGTGTCGTGGTTGGCAACCAGCGTGACGGCATGAAACGGATCGGCTTCCACCAGGGTGTCGGTGAAAATCTGACTCATGTCGTAATCGCGACCCTGACGGGAGGCTTCGTGGAATTTCATCTGCAAAGGGGCGTCGAACAGCATGGTTTTTCCCTCCACCTGATTGATGTAGGTTTGTAGCTTATCGACTTCGTGGGACCAGTATTCGGCGACGATAAACAGCGGCTTGGGTGCCACCTCCTGCACGTGCTCAATCCACTCTTTATAAAACCATGC
The DNA here is from genome assembly GCF_052950715.1 of Citrobacter sp. VF227. NCBI lineage: Bacteria > Pseudomonadati > Pseudomonadota > Gammaproteobacteria > Enterobacterales > Enterobacteriaceae > Citrobacter > Citrobacter sp. VF227. Next base: position 843,708 of record NZ_JBRFVF010000001.1, on the reverse strand, counting down.
CGGGATGTGTTTCACGGCATCTAAGCGAAAGCCGTCGCACTGGGTTTGTTCCATTACCCAGCGTGCCCAATATTTGATCTCCTCGGTCACGGCGTGATTACGGAAATCGATGTTTTCGCCCATCAGGTAATCAAAGTTACCCAATTCATCATCAACCTGATCGTTCCAGCCTTCGCCGGTGTAATCGTTAACGATTTTAAAAATACCGTCTTCGGTTGGGTTCTCGATATGGTCAATGCCGCTGAAGCATTTAAAGTCCCAAATGAATTGCGAGTACTGGCCTGCGCGGGCAGGGAAGGTGTAGCGCGTCCAGCCTTCGCATTCAACGATCTCATCGTCTATTTGTGTGCGATCGTCGGCGTTAACCCGTTGGACGCGGATATTCTCTTTCTCATCCGCGCCCATTTTGTGGTTAACCACTACGTCCAGCAGGACGGCAATATCATTGTGTTTCAGCGCGTCTATCGCTGCCAGCAGTTGATTCTTATCGCCGTATTTGGTGGCGACGGTTCCCTTTTGGTCAAACTCACCCAGATCAAACAGATCATAAGAGTCGTAACCCACCGAATAACCGCCAGAAGCGCCTTTATAAGCGGGGGGCAACCATACCATATTGATGCCGATGTCATTGAGCCCGCCTGCGCGTTCGGCAAGCTCGGGCCACAGTTGACCGCCATCGGGGTAATACCAGTGAAAAAACTGCAATAACGTGGGATTTTTCATCTTCCGTGCTCCAGAAGTCGTTTGGCCGACCTCTGGAGTATGGAAGATTATTCAGACGAGACGGGAAATTATTGTGGGGTAGTGGGGGCGTCGGGGACTAACAGCATGCCGGAAAGACGGCCATAGGCGTTATTTAGCGTCTTCTGGCGGGTCGATTGACCGATGAGATTGCTGAGCTCATCCAGGCGCTGCTGCAACAATGTTTTGAGTAACTGTTCGTTATCCAGCGTCTGTTTAATGTACCCGGCGGCTAAATCCTGAATACTTCGCGTAATGCCTGGTGGAGTTTGCTCTTCCATGACCACTTCAATACTTTGCAGATAGGTAACTTCCTGTTCCAGTAAAAGGTCCCATTCACCGCGCTGCGCCAGTTCCAGCAGTGAGTGACTGAGCAGCGCGATGCGCTGCCAACGGTTGATAAACTCCACGGCTGAGGTCATTAACGAGACTCCTGGGACGTCGCTTTCGGTGAGATCTGTTTCCAGGCTTCCGCAATGTTGCCGAGCAACCCTTCGACTTCTTCAATAGCCTGACAATCATTACGCAAGTTAGCTTGCAGTAAACGGCGGATCATATAGTCGTACAGTGAGGACAGGTTGGTGGCGATTTCGCCGCCATTCTCTTGATCCAGCCCCGCTTTCAGACCATTGTCGATAATGTTAATGGCTTTACTTAGAGCCTCGCCTTTAGCGACGATATCGCCCTGTTGCATAAACAGGCGAGCGCGCACCAGGGCACTGTTCGCGCCATCAAACAACATTTCGATCAACTGATGCGGACTGGCGCTCATCACGCCACTCTCTATGCTGACTTGTGCATAGGCTTTGGTACCGCTCGCGGTATACATGCTTACCTCGTGTTATCAGGAATTGCTCATGGCTGAAAATTGTTGACCCAGATAAGTACTGGTGCTGTTCAGCTTGCTCATCATGCTATCAAGCTGAGTAAACTGTGCTTTATAGCGCGCGACGGTATCGTCGATACTATTGCTGACGGCCAGATATTGTTTGGTCAGTTTTTTTAGTGTGGCGTTAATATTGTCCTGGGCTACGTCAATAATGCCGTCATCGGCAAGGTAACCTTTTACTTCAGTGGCAATTTTTGTGGTAATCCCGGTTTCTTTGCCATCACCAACCAGCAACTGACGTGTAGCCGCGGTATTATCTTCCAGTGCTTTTTTCAGCTTGGTGTCATCAATTTTCAGTTTGCCGGACGTTCCGTCTGTGGTAATCCCGATTTCGCCTAACGTTTTAAATGCACCGTCGCCAGCACCGTTGGAAAATTGGGCGCGGATCCCTGTCTGGATAGTACGTACTGCGCTGTCACCGAGCAGAGCACCGTTATTGGTGTCCTGAGTTTCGGCCCCTGGATCTACTTCGGTGTATTTGGTCAGCGTTGAGAAGGTATCCAGCAGCGAGTTGTAGGCATCAACCCACCCTTTGATCGCTTCCGTTGCTTTATCATTGCTCTTGGTGACGGTGAGGCGCGCGTCGGTGACCACTTTGGTCAGATTCAGCGTTACGCCCTGCGGAGCATCGGTAATGGTGTTGCTTGGGCGTTCAATATCAATACCATTAACCTTTAACAACGCATTTTTGGCTTCCACCAGCTGTTTCATATTTCCGCTGCCAGCGGTGCTGTCGTAGGCCAGTAAATCATTGAGCTTACTGTCGCCGCTAACCGAAATGGTCATCTTATTATCGACACCGCTGTCGGCCGTTAATACCAGCTGATAATCATTTTCCTTAACTTTCACGATACTGGCGGAAATACCGCTGTCAGCGTCGTTAATGGCATCTCTAATTCCTTCAAGTGACGTCTGGTTTTTGCCTAACTTAATTTCCAGAGGTTCTTTACGACCTTTTTGCTCGATTTTAATCGTGCGGGTGTCAGAGGAAGTGTCACCTAACGCCTCTTTCACTGAACTGATACCGCTTTTCGTCGTTAATGATTGCGCCTGCGCCAGTTGCGTCACGCTAATCATATAGGTTCCAGCCGCTGCGCCGGCAGAGGTCGATGCCGTAAGATCTTCTGTACTGCTGGTGACGGTGGTGCTTTTAAACAGATCAGCGCTATTTAATGTGGTATTTGCCGTCTGGAATTTTTCCAGCGCGCTTTTTAGCGTCCCGTAGGCCGTCAGTCTCGCAGTGTTTGAACTCTGCTGCTGAGTAATTGGAGTTAAACGTTTTTTTTCAGCAGTCGTCAGATTTGTCAGCAATGTATCCAGCGGTAAGTTTGAGCCGACGCCCAATGATGTAAATGAAGGCATGCCTAATTCCTTGTGATTGCAAACAGTAGTTAAGCGGGTTATCGGCAATCTGCGCGCAAAGTTTAATGATAGTTTTGCAAAAATAATGCGCAGAATAATGGCATATAAAGAGGGTATTTCAGGGGCTAAGAAAAAAGAGGGCGGAAAGTAAAAATTTTCTAAAGTTCGAAATTAACGTGCCGATACATGGGTTACGGTGAGAAACCGTGGGCAACAGCCCAATAACATCAAGTTGTAATTGATAAGGAAAAGATCATGGCACAAGTCATCAATACAAACAGCCTGTCGCTGTTGACCCAAAACAACCTGAACAAATCTCAGTCTACTCTGAGCTCCGCTATCGAGCGTCTGTCCTCTGGTCTGCGTATCAACAGCGCGAAAGACGATGCTGCTGGTCAGGCGATCGCTAACCGCTTTACCGCAAACATCAAAGGTCTGACTCAGGCTTCCCGTAACGCCAACGACGGTATCTCCATCGCGCAGACTACTGAAGGTGCGCTGAACGAAATCAACAACAACCTGCAGCGTGTACGTGAACTGACTGTTCAGGCAACTAACGGCTCCAACTCCGATAGCGACCTGACTTCCATCCAGAACGAAATCACTCAGCGTCTGGGCGAAATTGACCGCGTATCCGGTCAGACTCAGTTCAACGGCGTGAAAGTGCTGGCTCAGGACAACACCCTGAAAATTCAGGTTGGCGCTAACGACGGCGAAACTATCTCCATCGACCTGAAAAAAATCGATACTCAGAGCCTGGGTGTATCTGATTTCCGCGTGAACGGTGCGCAGAAAGCCACTGCCAGCGATCTGATCTCCAAGTTTGGTGCGACTGGTACTGATAACTACAGTGCTTCCGTAAGTGTTGGTGGTGCGGCTGCCGCGGTAGTCAATACTGTTACTGTTGATGTTAAAACTCAGGGTGTACAGGTTGGCGGCAAAGACATGTATGTTAGTGCCAAAGATGGTGGCTTAACAGATAGTGCGACTCAGGCGAATACAGCTTCTACTATTTATACGACCACTGACACACAAAACAGTAGCGCCGTGAGCATGGCAAAATTAGGTGCTAATGCTAAAGCTGGTGATAAATTCACTTATGATGGTATGGAATTTACAGCTAAGGCTGATGCTGACGCATTTGGTAATGGTACCTACAGTGCTAAAGTTGATGGCAAAACGGTTACCTTTACTGTTGCTGCTGAGGATGCAACGGGTACTAAGGCCACTGTTAAGACTGACGTAGCGCTGTATGCTTCTCAAAACGGAACATTGACGACTAGCGCAACAACCGCAAACAAAGCCGCTACGGTTACTGATTTGCAAAATGCTAACGCAACCAAAACTGGCAGCACGCTGAAAGCGAGTGGTGCAACTTATAACGTTGATATTGATGGTAACGTGACCACTGGCGCTAAAACCATGTATGTTACTACCGATAAAAACGGTAGCCCTAAACTGGTTAACGAAGACGTTGCTAAAGCAAGCACCAGCACTGCAGATCCGCTGGCTGTACTTGATAAAGCTCTGGCACAGGTTGATGCACTGCGTTCTGACCTCGGTGCGGTGCAGAACCGTTTCGATTCTACCATCACCAACCTGGGTAACACCGTTAACAACCTGACTTCTGCTCGTAGCCGTATCGAAGATGCCGACTACGCGACCGAAGTGTCCAACATGTCTAAAGCACAGATCCTGCAGCAGGCAGGTACCTCTGTACTGGCACAGGCCAACCAGGTTCCGCAGAACGTTCTGTCTCTGCTGCGTTAATTTACGCTTATCGCGCAAACCCCGCTCCGGCGGGGTTTTTTACATTCGGCTTTACCCGTAACCCCTAAATAACCCCCCATTTCACCCACTATTCACCCGATTAAAACCCCTGCAGAAACGGATAATCATGCCGATAACTCATTTAACGCAGGGCTGTTTATCGTGAATTCACTGTATACCGCTGAAGGTGTAATGGATAAACACTCGCTGTGGCAGCGTTATGTACCGTTGGTGCGTCACGAAGCATTGCGCCTTCAGGTGCGTTTGCCGGCGAGCGTAGAACTGGATGACCTGCTACAAGCGGGCGGCATCGGGTTATTGAATGCCGTGGACCGATATGACGCTTTGCAAGGAACGGCATTTACCACTTACGCAGTGCAGCGTATTCGTGGAGCGATGCTGGACGAACTACGTAGCCGGGATTGGGTGCCGCGTAGCGTTCGGCGCAATGCTCGCGAAGTGGCCCAGGCGATGGGACAACTGGAGCAGGAATTAGGGCGTAACGCGACGGAAACCGAGGTGGCGGAGCGTCTGGCTATTCCTGTGCAAGAGTATCGTCAGATGTTGCTTGATACCAATAACAGCCAACTCTTCTCCTACGACGAGTGGCGGGAAGAGCATGGCGATAGTATTGAGCTGGTGACGGAAGAACATCAGCAGGAAAACCCGTTACAGCAGCTTCTTGAGGGTAACCTCCGCCAGCGCGTGATGGACGCGATCGAGGCGTTGCCGGAGCGCGAAAAGCTGGTGTTAACGCTGTACTACCAGGAAGAGCTGAATCTGAAAGAGATTGGCGCGGTACTGGAAGTCGGGGAGTCACGGGTCAGCCAGTTGCACAGTCAGGCCATCAAACGTCTACGCACCAAGCTGGGTAAGCTATAGGGGTACATCATTACCCCTGAACAATGCCGCATTACGAATTGACTACCAGGAGTTCTCATGACGGTGCAGCAATCAAAAAGACGGCCTCTAAGCCGCTATCTCAAAGATTTCAAACACAGCCAGACGCATTGCGCCCATTGCCTCAAGTTGCTCGACCGGATCACGCTGGTTCGCCGCGGGAAAATTGTCAATAAAATCGCCATCGCTCGCCTGGACACGTTGCTGAACGAAGCCGAGTGGGAACAGGAGAAAAAAGAGTGGGTGGCGCTATGTCGTTTTTGCGGTGATTTACACTGCAAGAAGCAGAGCGACTTTTTTGACATTATCGGTTTCAAACAATTTTTATTTGAGCAGACTGAAATGAGCCACGGTACAGTCCGCGAATACGTTGTCCGCCTGCGCCGCCTCGGGAATCATCTCACCGAACAAAACATCTCTCATGACCTGCTGCAGGAAGGCTTCCTCGACGAAAACCTTGCCCCGTGGCTGCCGGAAACCAGCACCAACAATTACCGTATCGCCTTACGTAAGTATGAGCAGTTCAAAGCCCATACCCATATGGGACATATGCAGAAATCCTCCTGGACAGCCAGTTCTGATATATATTAAAAACGAATAAGGTGTAACAGAGTCGTGTTTGTGGATCACCGCAAACGCTTTACACTCTAGTCATAAATGATAGTCACTAATGACAATATTCGGGGTAACTATGAAATTAGCACTTCTGGGACGTCAGGCTCTGATGGGTGTAATGGCTGTTGCACTTGTCGCCGGAATGAGCGTGAAGACTTATGCAGATGAAGGTCTGTTAAATAAAGTTAAAGAGCGCGGCACGCTGCTGGTGGGCCTGGAAGGGACCTATCCCCCGTTTAGTTTTCAGGGCGATGACGGCAAACTGACCGGTTTCGAAGTGGAATTCGCCGAGGAACTGGCAAAGCACCTTGGCGTGAAAGCCACGCTGAAACCGACCAAATGGGACGGTATGCTGGCTTCTCTTGATTCCAAACGCATTGACGTGGTGATCAACCAGGTGACCATCTCTGACGAACGTAAGAAAAAATACGATTTCTCCACCCCGTATACGGTCTCCGGCATTCAGGCACTGGTGAAGAAAGGCAATGAAGGCGTTATTAAGACCGCCGCCGATCTGAAAGGTAAAAAAGTCGGCGTTGGTCTGGGCACCAACTATGAAGAGTGGCTGCGCCAGAACGTACAGGGCGTGGATATTCGTACCTATGACGATGACCCGACCAAATATCAGGATCTGCGCGTAGGCCGTATTGACGCCATTCTTGTTGATCGTCTGGCCGCGCTTGATCTGGTCAAGAAAACCAAAGATACGCTGGCCGTCACTGGCGAAGCGTTCTCCCGCCAGGAATCCGGCGTGGCGCTGCGTAAAGGCAATGAAGATCTGCTGAAAGCGGTTGATGCAGCCATTGCTGAAATGCAAAAAGACGGTACGCTGAAGGCTCTGTCTGAAAAATGGTTTGGAGCGGATGTGACGAAATAATCGTCACCCGATGAAAAAAGGCGCCTTTAACAGCGCCTTTTTTTATTTCATTGCGCCTGAACGTGCATAATAAAAAGAACATCACAACAACGAATACCGGAGGCTATATGCCACTGCATAACTTAACGCGCTTTCCACGTCTGGAATTTATTGGCGCGCCAACGCCGCTCGAATATCTTCCGCGCTTCTCAGACTATCTCGGGCGCGATATTTTCATTAAACGCGATGACGTCACGCCGATGGCCATGGGCGGCAATAAGCTGCGTAAGCTGGAGTTTCTGGCCGCAGACGCGCTGCGTGAAGGCGCGGATACGCTGATAACCGCAGGTGCGATTCAGTCTAACCACGTTCGCCAGACAGCGGCGGTTGCGGCTAAACTTGGTCTGCACTGCGTGGCGCTGCTGGAAAATCCGATTGGCACCACGGCTGAAAACTATCTTAGCAATGGCAACCGTCTGCTGCTGGACCTGTTTAATACGCAGATCGAAATGTGCGATGCGCTAACCGATCCGAATGCGCAGTTGCAGGAGCTCGCGACGCGGATTGAAGCGCAAGGGTTTCGGCCTTATGTGATCACGGTTGGGGGGTCTAATGCTTTGGGCGCGCTGGGCTACGTGGAAAGCGCGCTGGAAATTGCCCAGCAGTGTGAAGGGGCCGTTTCGCTCTCTTCCGTGGTGGTCGCGTCGGGTAGCGCTGGAACGCATGCCGGACTGGCGGTGGGGCTGGAGCAACTGATGCCAGACGTTGAACTTATCGGTGTGACCGTCTCGCGCAGCGTGGCGGATCAAAAACCCAAAGTTGTTACGCTGCAGCAGGATATTGCCCGTGAACTGGAGCTGACGGCCACTGCGGATATCCTGCTATGGGATGATTATTTTGCGCCGGGCTACGGTACGCCAAACGAAGAGGGCATGGAGGCGGTAAAACTGCTGGCGCGCCTCGAAGGCATCTTGTTGGATCCGGTTTATACCGGCAAGGCAATGGCGGGTCTTATTGACGGCATCAGCCAGAAACGCTTCAAAGATGAAGGGCCAATTCTCTTTATCCATACTGGTGGGGCGCCTGCGCTGTTTGCCTACCATCCTCACGTGTAACGACCAGGTAGAAAAACGCTAATGCAAGAAAGTATCCAACTGGTGATTGATTCTCTGCCGTATCTGCTCAAAGGCGCGGTTTTTACGCTGCAACTGAGTATCGGCGGGATGTTCTTTGGCCTTGTGCTGGGGTTTATTCTGGCACTGATGCGTCTGTCGCCACTGCTGCCTGTGCGCTGGCTGGCGCGCTTTTATATCTCTGTCTTTCGCGGAACACCGTTGATTGCCCAGCTGTTTATGATTTATTACGGTCTGCCGCAGTTTGGTATTGAGCTGGACCCCATCCCGGCAGCAATGATTGGCTTGTCGCTTAATACAGCCGCTTACGCTGCGGAAACGCTGCGTGCGGCAATCTCTTCCATCGATAAGGGGCAGTGGGAGGCGGGGGCCAGTATTGGTATGACGCGCTGGCAAACCATGCGTCGGGCGATCCTGCCGCAGGCTGCGCGGGTTGCACTTCCACCGCTGAGCAACAGCTTTATCAGCCTGGTGAAAGACACCTCTCTGGCCGCGACTATTCAGGTACCGGAACTGTTCCGTCAGGCGCAATTGATTACCTCGCGTACGCTGGAAGTGTTCACGATGTATCTGGCGGCCTCGTTGATTTATTGGGTGATGGCAACGGTGCTTTCTGCACTGCAAAACTATTTTGAAGAGCAACTGAACCGCCAGGAGAGAGAGCCGAAATGAGTGCTATCGAAGTCAGAAACCTGGTCAAAAAATTTCATGGACAAACGGTGCTTCATGGGATCGATCTTGACGTCAAACCCGGTGAAGTGGTGGCAATTATCGGGCCGAGCGGTTCGGGCAAAACCACGCTGCTGAGAAGCATTAATTTGCTGGAGCAACCGGAGGCGGGCACCATTAAAGTCGGTGAGATTACGATCGATACCGCGCGTTCGTTAACTCAGCAAAAAGGCCTGATTCGTCAGTTGCGCCAGCATGTGGGTTTTGTGTTCCAGAACTTTAATTTGTTCCCGCATCGTACGGTACTGGAAAACATTATTGAAGGTCCGGTGATTGTTAAAGGCGAGCCGAAAGCCGAAGCCATAGCGCGTGCGCGCGAACTGCTGGCAAAAGTCGGGCTGGCAGGTAAAGAAACCAGCTATCCACGTCGCTTGTCCGGTGGACAACAGCAGCGTGTGGCTATTGCCCGAGCGCTGGCGATGCGCCCTGAGGTGATTCTTTTTGATGAGCCGACCTCTGCGCTCGACCCTGAACTGGTTGGCGAGGTACTTAATACCATCCGTCAACTGGCGCAGGAAAAGCGAACGATGGTGATTGTGACGCACGAAATGAGCTTTGCGCGTGACGTGGCCGATCGGGCGATATTTATGGATCAAGGACGGATAGTAGAACAAGGGCCAGCGAAATCCTTATTCACGCATCCGCAGCAGCCACGAACCCGTCAGTTTCTTGAAAAGTTTCTGATGCAATAAATAGTGCATGCAGCACTCGTCTAAATTGTTTTTAGCGAGTGCTGTTCGCATAACTATTTATAATTATTGCTTTATTATTAACGTTTAATGCTGTTACTTTCTTCCGCCATTGAGTAATGCTCAAGTAATTGCTCAGTTGTCCGATAATTTACATATATAAAATACATTTATGTGTTAGCTTGTTTCATATGTTTGGATGATTATCAATCTCAGGGGTATTACCACTTAGTATGCAGGGTCATGATTTCTTCACCTGGCGACGGAGCATGCTGTTACGCTTTCAGGAAATGGCGACGGCAGAGGATGTCTATAACGAATTACAACAACAGACGCAGCATTTAGAGTTCGACTTTTACGCGCTCTGTGTTCGTCATCCCGTACCTTTTACCCGGCCTAAAACGTCGCTTCACACGACGTATCCCAAAGCCTGGGTGGCGCATTATCAGTCCGAGAATTATTTTGCGATTGACCCGGTACTGAAACCTGAAAACTTCAGTCAGGGGCATTTACCCTGGAACGATTCCTTATTTCGCGATGCACAGCCCCTGTGGGATGCTGCGCGCAATCACGGTTTACGGAAAGGAATGACGCAATGCTTAATGTTGCCTAATCGGGCGTTGGGTTTTTTATCGGTATCGCGTGCGAGTGTCCGTAATAGTTGTTTTGCCAGCGATGAGGTAGAGCTCAGGATGCAACTACTGGTGCGGGAAAGTTTGTCGGTACTGACGCGGCTGGAAGATGACATGGTCATGGCGCCAGAGATGCGCTTTAGTAAGCGGGAAAAAGAAATATTGAAATGGACGGCGGAGGGGAAAACCTCTTCAGAGATAGCGATAATTCTGTCGATTTCTGAAAATACCGTTAACTTTCACCAGAAAAATATGCAAAAGAAATTTAATGCACCAAACAAAACGCAGATCGCCTGTTATGCCGCTGCAACCGGGCTTATCTGAGTAAATTATCGTTCTGAGTTTCAGACGCAAAACCGGCTGATAGCGATGCTCTCAGCCGGTTTCTTATTACTGGCGGTAAGCCTGTTTAATTTGCTTAACAGTGCTGGAAAATACCGCAGCCTGTGATTGATCTTCAATCAGTGCGATCTGTTTTTCCATTTTAAGAATCACGCGTCCTGCATCGGCTTGACCCATTGCCTGCAGCATCAGCGTTAACATGGCTTTCAGGCAGGTGACTTCATTGGCCAGTTCCTGGTTATTCTCAGCAGTGGAAAAGTCAGGCGTACTCATTTATTTTCCTCGTTATGTTTCAATGAAAAAGTGCGATGTCAAATCTTAAGGCGGCGGAGTATACCATAAGCGAGGCTAAAAATATCAGTGGTTGTTTTTTGTGCAATTGAGAGGTGCGGACATTAAAATAAACAACTTGTTGCAGCGCATATATTTTCTCCACTTGTTGTTTATTTCGAGTATTTTACTCGTTAATTATTGTTACAACTTTGACTGCTTGGTTTGCATTCAGCGAAGGAATATGATCTTTTTGTCACCATTATGAAACAGCTACACAGATATAACCGTGGCAAAAGGTTATCAGTACTGAATGTTTCCACTCTTCGTACAAACTAATTTCCAAAAACGAGAGCAAAATCGAAAGACAGGTGTTTTTTACATTTCAAAGTTGAGATAAAACCCGTTAACATAGGACCGATTAACTATCGGTAGCGTTATCCCTATTCTGGAGATATTCCTTTGATCAACGTTTTTCTTGTTGATGACCACGAACTGGTGCGCGCAGGGATACGACGCATTCTTGAAGATATAAAAGGCATTAAAGTTGTCGGCGAGGCGTGCTGCGGCGAGGATGCGGTAAAATGGTGCCGCTCAAACGCCGTTGACGTTGTGCTGATGGACATGAATATGCCCGGTATTGGTGGCCTTGAGGCAACGCGTAAAATTGCGCGTTCAACGGCTGACATTAAAGTGATCATGCTGACTGTCCATACCGAAAATCCGTTGCCTGCAAAAGTCATGCAGGCAGGAGCCGCGGGCTATCTCAGCAAAGGGGCTGCGCCCCAGGAGGTCGTAAGTGCGATTCGTTCGGTTTTTTCCGGCCAACGTTATATAGCCTCCGACATCGCTCAGCAGATGGCGCTCAGCCAGATTGAGCCTGAGAAAACGGAAACCCCGTTTGCCAGTTTGTCTGAACGTGAGTTGCAGATTATGCTGATGATCACCAAAGGTCAGAAGGTCAATGAGATCTCAGAACAGCTGAATCTTAGTCCTAAGACGGTGAACAGTTATCGTTATCGAATGTTCAGTAAATTAAACATTCACGGCGATGTTGAACTGACTCACCTGGCAATTCGCCATGGCTTGTGTAATGCGGAGACATTAACAAGCCAGTGACCGATCAGTTTGATGCTAAAGCTTTCCTGAAAACCGTGACCAGTCAGCCCGGCGTTTATCGCATGTATGATGCCGCCGGGACGGTCATCTATGTCGGGAAAGCGAAAGACCTGAAAAAAAGGCTTTCCAGCTACTTTCGTAGCAACCTCGCGTCGCGTAAAACCGAAGCGCTGGTCGCGCAAATACAGCAGATTGATGTCACGGTAACGCATACCGAAACCGAAGCGTTACTGCTTGAGCACAACTACATTAAGCTGTATCAGCCGCGCTATAACGTTTTGCTGCGTGACGATAAATCCTATCCTTTTATTTTCCTCAGCGGCGATACCCATCCTCGCCTGGCGATGCATCGTGGCGCAAAGCACGCCAAAGGCGAGTACTTTGGCCCGTTCCCTAACGGCTATGCGGTACGTGAAACGCTGGCGCTGTTGCAGAAAATATTCCCTATTCGTCAGTGCGAAAATAGTGTTTATCGCAACCGCTCGCGTCCATGTCTGCAATATCAGATTGGCCGCTGCCTCGGTCCGTGTGTGGCGGGCCTGGTAAGTGAGGAAGAGTATGCGCAGCAGGTTGATTACGTTCGTCTGTTCCTGTCCGGGAAAGACGATCAGGTATTGACCCAACTGATCGCCCGGATGGAAAAGGCCAGCCAGAGTCTCGAATTTGAAGAGGCTGCGCGCATTCGTGACCAAATTCAGGCCGTACGCCGCGTGACCGAAAAACAGTTTGTTTCTAATACTGGAGACGATCTGGACGTCATCGGCGTGGCGTTTGATGCAGGCATGGCCTGTGTGCACGTTCTGTTTATTCGCCAGGGTAAAGTGTTAGGCAGTCGCAGCTATTTCCCGAAAGTGCCTGGTGGAACAGAGCTCGGCGAGGTCGTAGAAACCTTCGTCGGACAGTTTTATCTGCAGGGGAGTCAGATGCGCACCTTACCCGGTGAGATCCTGCTCGATTTTAAGCTTAGCGATAAAACCTTGTTGGCGGATTCTTTGTCTGAGTTGGCTGGGCGGAAGATTAATGTTCAGACGAAACCACGAGGCGATCGCGCCCGTTATCTGAAGCTGGCGCGAACTAATGCGGCAGTGGCGTTAACCACGAAGCTTTCCCAGCAGTCGACGATTACACAACGTCTGACGGCGCTGGCATCGGTACTGAAGCTTCCGGAAGTAAAACGCATGGAGTGCTTTGATATCAGTCATACGATGGGCGAGCAGACGGTTGCCTCCTGCGTGGTATTTGATGCCAATGGACCGCTGCGTGCGGAGTATCGTCGCTATAACATCACTGGCATTACGCCGGGTGATGATTATGCGGCCATGAATCAGGTTCTGCGTCGGCGTTACGGTAAGGCGATTGAAGAAAGTAAGATTCCGGACGTTATCTTGATCGACGGTGGTAAAGGTCAACTGGGGCAGGCGAAAGCCGTTTTTGCTGAGCTGGACGTTCCCTGGGACAAACAACATCCGCTATTGCTGGGGGTGGCAAAAGGGGCCGATCGTAAAGCCGGTCTGGAAACGCTGTTCTTTGAGCCGGAAGGAGAGGGCTTTAGCCTGCCACCGGATTCGCCTGCGTTGCACGTTATCCAGCATATCCGCGATGAATCTCACGATCATGCGATTAGCGGACACCGTAAAAAACGGGCGAAGGTGAAAAGTACCAGCACGCTGGAAACCATTGAGGGCGTTGGACCAAAACGTCGGCAGATGTTATTGAAATATATGGGCGGTTTGCAAGGTCTTCGTAACGCGAGCATTGAAGAAATTGCAAAAGTGCCGGGTATTTCGCAAGCTCTGGCAGAAAAGATCTTCTACTCGTTGAAACATTAAGCCCTCTGTAGCAACATAGGGGTAATTTCACTGACAACAGATAGTTATCCGTCATATGCAATTTAATATCCCTACGTTGCTCACGCTGTTTCGCGTCATCCTGATCCCATTCTTTGTATTGGCGTTTTATCTGCCATTCACCTGGGCTCCCTTCGTTTGCGCGCTGATCTTCTGTATCGCGGCGGTCACCGACTGGTTTGACGGTTTTCTGGCGCGTCGCTGGAACCAAAGCACGCGTTTTGGCGCCTTCCTCGATCCGGTCGCTGATAAAGTGCTGGTGGCTATCGCGATGGTGCTGGTGACCGAACACTATCACAGCTGGTGGGTGACGCTGCCTGCCGCCACGATGATCGCGCGTGAAATAATTATCTCTGCGCTGCGTGAATGGATGGCTGAACTGGGTAAACGCAGCAGTGTGGCAGTGTCCTGGATCGGAAAAGTGAAAACTACTTCCCAAATGGCCGCGTTGGCATGGCTGCTTTGGCGTCCAAATATCTGGGTTGAGTACGCAGGGATCGCACTTTTCTTCGTTGCCGCGATACTGACTTTGTGGTCAATGTTCCAGTATTTGAGGGCTGCATGGGGAGATTTGCTTGAACAGTGATCGTTTCGACGCAAATTTCAGCAAACGATCGTCAGTGGTGAAAAATATCGTTGACTCATTGCGTCAGGTAAGTAGAATGCAACGCATCGAACGGCAGCACTGATTGCCAGACGATAACAAAATCAAGTGATTAACAAAGTTACTTGGTGATGCGGGAATAGCTCAGTTGGTAGAGCACGACCTTGCCAAGGTCGGGGTCGCGAGTTCGAGTCTCGTTTCCCGCTCCAGATTAAAGACATCGGCAATTGCGGATGTCGGCTGAAAAGCCAGAAGATTTCGGCGCGTTAGCAAAGCGGTTATGTAGCGGATTGCAAATCCGTCTAGTCCGGTTCGACTCCGGAACGCGCCTCCAATTTCTTCCCGAGCCCGGATGGTGGAATCGGTAGACACAAGGGATTTAAAATCCCTCGGCGTTCGCGCTGTGTGGGTTCAAGTCCCACTCCGGGTACCATGGGAAAGAACAGAATAATCAAAGCAATAAGCAGTGTCGTGAAACCACCTACGGGTGGTTTTTTTGTGCCTGTTATTCTGGATAACTTGCGGCAGGTAAATCTGCCTGATGCGTTAACCGACCTCAAAACCCCCATTGTTGCCAATCTTTCTATTTGCGAATCGGCGCGAGTGGGGAATGGCTCGCAATTTAAGAACTATAATAAAAGTATCGACAGGTGATGACGCCTGTTGGCAGAGAGTGCTGATACAGGGGCGGTCATGAGCGTCTCATTTTCTCCGCTAGTCGTGTTCGCGGCATTACTTGTCTTGAGTTGCTCAGCATTTTCGCAGACTGGCAGGATCATCGATCCGATTGCGGTTTCACAACGTTCATTCACTAACATGACTTCTTATCAGGTTATGCTGCGCTCCTCGTCGCCGTTGGGTGAAAGCAAAATCATTCGCTACAGCTATCAAAAACCCGGCTACGTGCGAATGGATTTTACCCAGCCGCATTCAGGTGCAGTGGTTATCTTTAATCCTGTCAGCGGTAAAGTGACATTATGGCCATTCGGTGTGGGTACATTGCCCATTTTCCACCTATCGCCCACCAATTCATTGATCCAGGATGAGCGCGGTCATCGGGTGGATCGCTCTGATATTGGCGTGTTGCTGGGTAATATTCGCCATTTGCAGCGCTCGGGTACAACGACCATCGCTGGTCAGGAGAGCATTGCAGGACGGACGACAACCCGCGTGTCCGTGGTTGGGCCGGGAACCATGGTTGTTGATGGTGTTCACCGCTACGACATCTGGCTGGATAATTATCACGGACTCCCTGCCAAAGTGATCAGCTATGCGCCTGATGGTCAGCGATCAGAAACCGTTCTGCTGGATGCTATGATTATCAACATCCGTTTCCCCGCCAATTTCTTCACGCCTTGAGGGAATCTTGACTATGGCTGACTATCAGTTTTCCACGCTCTGGCGGGTTGAGGCTTCAATTCAGGATGTATGGGATGTTTTTTCTCATCCGGACCAGTGGCCGGAATGGTGGGGAAGTCTGGAACGTATCGTTGAGATAAAGAAAGGGGACATGCAGGGTATTGGTGCGCTGCACCGTTATACCTGGAAAGGCGTGCTCCCTTATCGCTTAACCTTTGATATCAACGTCTTGAATATTCAGCCCTGCACTCTGCTTGAAGGACAAGCCAGCGGCGCGGTGGAAGGGCGAGGCGTGTGGTCTTTTTCCGCCAATGGCGCAGAGACTTTCGTCAGATATGACTGGAACGTCCGCACCACGATCCGCTGGATGAATTATCTTGCACTGCTGGCAGCCCCCGCTTTTCGGTGGAATCACGATACGGTCATGCGCGAGGGAGCAAGAGGGTTAGCCCGCAAACTGGCAACGAATGTGTATGTATACTGAACTCGTCCTCGTTACTGTACTTTTTTGCCTGTAAATGGCTTAATAGCGGCCACGTAGTTTTTCATTTCATTCACAGTTAACAGGTCTGTTATTGATGAATAGCCTCCATCGACTCACCTTTATTATCAGCGTCTGTCTGCTGTGATGATCGTATACGGTTTCCGTAGCACAACTCTTACAACATGGACAGACACTAATGCAACGTCGACAATTTCTCAAAAATAGCGTTCTCCTTTCCGCCGCCGGTTTAGTCGGCCCAGCGGTTTTAAGCCAGACGGTAAGCGCCGCAGAGCCTTCAGGCGCGCCAGTGACGCGTCGACGCTTTGTCTTATCACAAACGTATAAACTCACCCCTCCAAAGGGATCGAGCGGCGTGGTGAAACTGTGGATCCCGCTACCGGTGGATACCGCGTTTCAGCAAATTACAGCGCTTGCCTTTAGTGGGAACTATAAGCAGGCGTACGTCACCACCAATAATACCTATGGTGCGAAAACGCTGTTTGCCACCTGGCCTGATTCGCAGGGCGAATTGTTGATTGACGTTAATATTGATATTGAAACCGCCGACTGGGAACCGCTGAAGCACGACGCGCTGAAAACCTGGCAAGCGCCCGAGCAGATTATTTATCCGCTGGATGTAAAACCGTACCTGTTGCCAACGGCACACACCCCTGTTGATGGGCTGGTTCTGGAAACCGCGCGTAAAATCACCGGTAATGAGACGGACCCGCTGAAAAAAGCACGTCTGATTTACGAATGGGTCAGCAGTCATATGGAACGCGATAACGACGTTATTGGCTGTGGCACGGGTGATGTGGCCGAGATCTTGAAAAGCGGTATGCTCAAAGGCAAATGTACCGACATGAGCTCCGTTTTTGTGGCTCTCGCGCGCGCCAGCGGCATTCCGGCGCGTGAACTGTTTGGCATCCGTCTGGGCAAAGCCAATAAGCTTGAACGTTATTCGAAAAGCGCTTTTGGCAAAGCCGACAGCGCGGGAGTCGCCGACGTGAGCGGTGGACAACACTGCCGCGCCGAATTCTATCTGGCAGGTTACGGCTGGTTACCTTGCGATCCCGCTGATGTGACCAAAATGCGTCTGGCAGAGAAAAAATCGCATCAGGACGCCGATGTCCAGGCCGTGAATACCTACCTGTTTGGCAACTGGGAAATGAACTGGGTTGGATTCAACTACGGGCGTGATTTCGAGCTGTATCCGGCAACGGAGCAGGGCGCGATGAACAACTTTGGTTATCCTTATACTGAAGTCGATGGCGACCCGATTAATTTCTATGATCCTAAAGCGTTCTCCTACAGCTATGTCGCTACAGAACAACGCTAAAGGGGCGGGTCTCACTATATTGACAGCCGCTGCGGCGGCAGTCACCGCGGGTTTATGCTGCGTTGGGCCGCTGTTATACCTGCTGTTTGGTATTTCGGCGGCGAGCTTTGCCATCTTTACCCGGTTTGAGTTTTTGCGTACGCCTCTGGTGCTGCTATCCCTGGGATTATTACTGCATGTCTTCTGGCGGCTCTATTTTTCCAAACGGCTGTGGTGCTCCGGGTGGTTAACGCTGAAGCAAGCGCGCATTTTTTACTGGTGCGCGCTGGCGTTGATTTTACCTGTCCTATTTTACCCAACGCTTGTAGCCTGGTTTTATGAGGTAGTTGAATGAAGATCTTCACGTTAGTTGCATGCTTGCTGTTACCGCTGTGGGCTCAGGCGGCCAACCAAAAAGTGGTGCTGGATATACAAAACATGACCTGCTCGTTGTGCGTTATTTCGGTCAATCAGGCGCTACGTGACACTGACGGCGTGATTAAAGCAAAATCCTCCCTCAAGACCCGGCAGGCAGAAGCGATCGTGCCTGAAGGTTTTTCAACCGATATTCTACTTAACGCAGTAGCGAAAACGGGTTATACCGCAACGCTCAACCGTATTGAGCAACAGTAAACCACCTGCGGGTGGTTTTATTGTGTTTTCCCGGTATGATGCCCGGCGGCTTCGTGTTCTCTTTTGTGCGTTAACTTCCGGAATTCTCCACTTTTCCTGTTAACCTGAACAAGCGGCAGCTGTAAGCCGCATATGCCCATTTGTATCTGTTATCCCTCCAGCCATGTAGGATGATCACAGGCAAGATTTTTTGACTAAGGAAAAGCGTTATGAAAACGGGACCATTAAACGAGAGCGAACTGGAATGGCTGGATGATGTACTGACAAAGTACAACACGGACAAGGCTATTCTGGATGTATCCGAACTGGATGGTTTACTGACGGCGGTGCTGAGTTCACCGTATGAAATTGAACCGGAGCAGTGGCTGGTCGCTATTTGGGGCGGCGCGCAGTATGTTCCTCGCTGGTCCTCCGAAAAAGAAATGACGCGTTTCATGAACCTGGCGTTTCAACATATGGCGGATACGGCCGATCGTCTGGATGAATATCCTGATCAGTTTGAGCCGCTGTTTGGTTTGCGTGAAATTGACGAGCATGAACTGACCATCGTTGAAGAGTGGTGCTTCGGTTATATGCGCGGCGTTGCGTTGTCGGACTGGTCTACGTTACCAGACACGTTAAAACCAGCGCTCGAGGCTATCGCGTTGCATGGCACGGAAGAGAACTTTGCGGTGGTTGAGAAACTGACGCCAGAAGCGTTTGAAGAGAGCGTGGATGCCATTCGACTGGCAGCGCTGGATCTGCATGCCTGGTGGATGGCGCATCCCCAGGAAACGCCGGTCAAGGTACCGGTAAAAGTGGATGCCAAAGTAGGGCGTAATGACCCATGCCCGTGCGGCAGCGGCAAGAAATATAAGCAGTGCTGTTTGCATTAATAAAAGGGGCGAAAGCCCCTTTTGTTTTAACCCACTTCTGGTAGTAATCCTGCTGCAATAGAGAACTGTACTGCGATCACCACAATGCCGCACAAGAATACCAGCGCCAGCACCGGAGCACCGCCCGCCACGCGGTAGGTAGCCTGCGGATTCTGTTTTCTGCTCTGCCATGCCAGCATCGAGGGGATCAGCAGCGCCAGCACTGCCAGGGCAACGCCCGCATAACCTAGCGCCATAACGAAGCCACGTGGATAGAATAGCGCGAATGCCAGCGGCGGCACGAAGGTCACCACGCCAGTTTGCATTCTTCCCGCTACGGTATTACGGCGCTGGAAGAGGTCGGCCAGGTAGTCAAATAATCCCAGCGCGACGCCGAGGAAAGAGGTCGCCAGCGCAAGATCGGCAAACAGATGCACCGCCAGTTCGACGTGTGGCGACGCTACGACTTCACGCAATGCCTGCAATAAACCGTTTAAGCCAGCGTGGTTGGCTAACAGCCCCATGAACGTGGACGAGTTAATACTGCCGAGCGTAGCCAGTTGCCAGAAAATATAGGCGATCAGCGGAATGGCGCTACCGGTGATAAACACCCAACGCAGTTTACGGATGTTACCGTTCATATAGCTGACGATACTGGGGACGCTGCCGTGAAAACCGAACGAAGTAAAGATAACCGGAATGGCGGACAGCGCCAGCCCCTGCTGTAGCGGCAGCGTAAGCAGGTTTACTTTATGGATATGCGGCATTAACAGGGCCAGCATCGCCACCAGGAAGATTATCTTGGCGCTGAACAACAAACGGTTGAACAGATCGACCAGCGAAGTCCCCACGCAAACTACACCACCGGCAACAAAGGTGAACAGCAGCACGCCTGTGGTCGGAGAAAGAGTGGTTCCGGTCCAGTCGCTGATACTGGAAGCCAGCAGTTCACCCGCGCCACTGATATACGCCGCCGTCAGGGCGTACATTAAGAACATCATGCTAAAGCCCGTTACCCATTGTCCGTAACGACCAAGATAACGTTTTGCCAGCGTACCCAGCCCGGTGTCGGCCGGTACATGTTGATACACTTCAAGCAGCAACAGCGCGGTGTAGCACATTAACGCCCAAAGACTCACTAACAATACCAGCGTGACGCTAAATCCCACGCCTGCTGCAGCCAACGGCATTGCCAACATACCGGCGCCGATCGTGGTTCCCGCCACGATAAAAATACTACCCAGGGTTCTGTTTTTCACGCTTTCCTCTGTCCCAGAGATAATCAATGGTTATATCTGCGGCGCAGGTTAAGGCAAAACGCTATTTTCGTCAAATCACCGTTACAATGATTGTAAACTTAAGTTTACGATATTTTATGCTTTAAGATGTGTACCAAATGACATTTATCTGCGAATAAACCTGCGTTAGCGCAATGCAACGCCATGCAGTTCACATTAGGCTACGGCTTTTATTGAGGAGGTAGTATGGAATCTATTCACGGTCACGAAGTGCTCAACATGATGATTGAATCTGGCGAGCAGTATTCAAATGCCAGCCTTGAAGCGGCGATCACGGCACGGTTTGGCGATCAGGCGCGTTTTCACACTTGCTCTGCGACGGATATGACAGCAGCTGAACTGGTGGCTTTTTTAGCAGCGAAGGGAAAATTTATTGCAAAAGAAGACGGCTTCTCTACGCACGAAAGCAAGATCTGCCGCCACTGATATTAATAGGTAATGATGGCGTGTTGCCCTTATTACCTCACAACATTAATTCTGTGTATCAAGCGTAGCCAGTTCTTTATCGATGAAATAAAGACCTTCACCACTTTTCCCTGCCAGCGATAACTTATCGATGACAGATTTAAATAATTTCTCTTCCTCATGCTGCTCGGCAACATACCATTGCAGGAAATTAAATGTTGGATAATCCTGGTGAGTCATTGCCGCGTGTGCCAGCTCATTAATTTTCTGAGTGATTAACTGCTCGTGTTCGTAAGTCGCACGGAACAGTTCGTCTAAAGACGCATATTCAGCAAAAGGGGAAGAGACCGTGTTAATACGCGGCAAACTGCCGGTGTCGGTGAGGTAATCAAACAGACGCTGCATATGCGTCATCTCTTCCTGGGCGTGACGGCGCAAAAACGCGGCGGCACCTTCAAAGCTGTGATAGCTGCACCACGCGCTCATCTGTTGGTAGAGCAGCGATGAATACAATTCAAGGTTCATCTGCTCATTCAGTTGGTCGATCATTTCTGTTTTTAGCATGGTTCTGCTCCACAAACGTTAATATATTGACGTGGCGTCACTATAATTTGTTATTTAATTATTTGCAAAAGGTAAAATAGTATAATTATTTATCAAAAATACGAATGGGAATAAAACGCATTAACGCTATTAAACTCAGGACACAAATAATGAAAAGGCAGAAGACCAGCAAGAATATGCTGGTCGGAAATATTAATAATTGAAGGAAGGTGATTGGCGGATTGCGACACCGTGACACTGCCAGGCGAGCGTAATTTTGGTATTTAAGCACAGAGAACCGGCATATACGCTACAGGTTGAAACCGGTTGACCAAACGCCATTGCGTTGGCATAACCCAGGCGCTGACACTCTTTGGTCGCGGTTCCTTGGGTAACGTAGTCATCAGTACGGGCCGTTTGCAGTATGGCCTGGTTGTAGGTCAGGCGAACCACGCCGGTGATGGCGCTGGCTTCACTGACCTGCGCCTGTTTAGTAATAGTGCATCCTGTCAGCACGAGCGGCAAAAGGGCAAGGATAAAGGTCTTCATGTGATCGCTCTGAAAGTACGGAGATACGACATCATGGCATACGTGCTGCCTCAGCAATGGCTTGAATAGCCTGAAGATCACCTGCGATTAATCGCAACGACGTCATTTTATTGAGGCCATTCTGATCTGCCGAGGGAAAAATGTGAGCACTTCATTATTTTATAAAACTAAATTTCATTAAATTTGAAAGTGAGTTTGCAAAATAGTAATGTGGCCTGAATGTTATGACTTTCAGCGGACCACCGCAGCGCATTCAGGAGATTAAAGAATGAAAATTGCATTGATGATGGAAAACAGCCAGGCAAGCAAAAATGCCATCATTCATAACGAGCTTAAGGCCGTCGCGGATGAGAAAGGTTTTCCCGTGTATAACGTCGGGATGAACGACGAAAATGACCATCATCTGACCTACATCCATTTAGGTATCATGGCCAGCATCCTGCTTAATTCTAAAGCGGTGGATTTTGTTGTCACGGGGTGCGGTACGGGCCAGGGGGCAATGATGTCTTTGAATATACATCCGGGCGTGGTATGTGGTTACTGCCTCGATCCGGCAGACGCATTCTTGTTCTCTCAGATCAACAACGGCAATGCGCTATCTCTGGCATTCGCCAAGGGTTTTGGCTGGGGTGCTGAGTTGAATGTGCGCTATATGTTTGAGAAAGCGTTCACTGGTCGTAACGGCGAAGGTTACCCACCTGAGCGTAAAGAGCCCCAGGTGCGTAACGCTGGTATACTGAATCAAGTGAAAGCGGCGGTGGTAAAAGAAAACTATTTGGACACGTTGCGCGCTATCGATCCTGAGCTGGTGAAAACCGCCGTGTCTGGCCCGCGCTTCCAGCAGTGCTTCTTTGAGAACTGCCAGGACAAAGCGATTGAATCATTTGTCCGTGAGATAATTGGCTAAATTCTGTTGGCCCGGGGGGGCACCTGCCGGGCTATCTGTTCTTGTTTGATACTGCGCTTCCAGCATCCGGGGCGAGTCGCAGCGTATCCACCATACCGACAAGACAAATAATGGCAATCATGACAAAGGCCAACCGGAAACTGCTCCCTGGAATATTGCCTAATGCCAGCCATTCACTGATTTCATCGCCGATGCGGATCCCAATAGCGGCTAATGAAATACCTAAACCTACCGCTAATTGTGTTGCCGTACTGAACAGCGTATTGGCGTAGCTCATTTGTGAAGCGGGGACGTCCGCAAAAGCGAGCGTGCTGACGCCGGTAAACTGAATAGAGCGGAACACGCCGCCCAGATACAACACCAGTAAAATAACCCAGGTGGGGGTCTGTGGCGTGAACAATGCGCAGGCCAGCAACGCCAGGACGTTCAGTGCGCCGTTGATCAGCAATAGTTTCTTAAAGCCCAGCCGGCGTAACAACGGCGTGGTAGCAGGTTTAATCGTCAGATTGCCCACAAATACCGCCAGTACCAGCGAACCCGCGTGAAAAGCGTTCATGCCGAAACCGACCTGGAACATTAACGGCAGCAAAAATGGTACTGCGCTGATTGAAGCACGAAACAGCGACCCACCGTACATGGTGATGCGAAAAGTAGGAACGCTCATGGCATCCAGACGAATCATCGGCCGGGCGGTGCGACGAAAATGATGCAGAGCAAACAGGAAGGTCATTACCCCTAGCGCCAGAAGCCCTGCGGTCAGCCAGCCCTGCGGCTGCTGAGCTCCCAATAACTCCATGGCATACACCAGGCTAACCATCGCAACAGAGGTCGCGATAAACCCCGCGATATCGAATGGGCGGCGCTCGTCGTCATGAATATCCGGGATAAAACGTAGCGCCAGCACAATCGCCAGTATTCCCAGCGGAACATTAATAAAGAAAATCCAGCGCCAGTTGGCGTAGCTGATGATGAATCCTCCCAAAGGAGGACCAATAATAGGCGCGACTAATGCGGGCCACGTCAGGGTCGCAATAGCAGTGATCAATTGATGTTTAGGTGTGGTACGCAGTACCGCGAGAGTGATCAGGTAGGTGCTAATGCCAATGTTCAGATCTACCGCCTGCACGCCAAAACTAATGGCCATGTCAGGCAGGGCGGTGGCAATTACCGTACCGTCGATAAACTCCATAAAGAAAGCTCCGGCAACAAGTAATGCTGCCGGGGAAAGACCGCGTTTGTTCTCAACCGCTAGCTTTTCACTCATGCTGTGCTTGCCATCTCAAAAGAAACTGACTGGAACTATTTTTAGTTTCAGCGTATTCGTAATGCGTGTGCGGCTATCGTTTCGAGCGCTGAATGGGTACTATGACGACCTTTCTATAAGGAGCTCACTATGTCCCAAACACTGAATGCCGATCAGGAACTGCTCTCGGACGTTGTTGCCTGTCAGCTGGTTATCAAGCAAATTCTGGATGTTCTTGATGTTATTGCCCCGGTAGAAGTTCGGGAGAAAATGTCCAGCCAGCTGAAAAACATCGATTTTTCCAGCCATCCTGCAGGTGCCGATCCGGTCACAATGCGTGCAATACAAAAAGCGGTTGCCTTGATCGAGTTGAAATTCACGCCGCAGAATGAATCTCACTAAAATAAACCGTTGTTTCATGTTTTAGAAAGGTTTTTTTGCGCCTCGCAGAATGGGAGGCGCAGATGTTGGGGCGTCAGATATCAGTGCTGTTGATAGTTAACAACGTTAAGCAGGTGCTTATCGGTTTGCGCCATGCACAGCCCTGCACGTTTGGCGCTGCGGACTTCATCAAGAATCGTCTGCAACAGCACACCATCCTGCTGCTGTTCTTTCTCCAGGTCGTGAAGAAAATCGATCGTTGGTGCATCGTTTAACGCTTCAGCTTCATTGGTTAAGCGCGAGAGCTTACTCGCGCGCTGTTGATATTCATCCAACGTTTTCTGAAACAATTCTTCAAGGGAAGTCAGCTCATCACCCGGAACATCAATGGCCTTGACGATGGGGTTAGCCCCGGCACTTTTCATGTAATTGAACATACGCATCATTTGAGTCACATTACCTTGCGCCTGAGTGCGCAGAAACGTTGCGGTACCTGTCAGGCTATGTTCGTAGCACCACTCACTAAGATGCAGGTAAAGATTCGATGCGTAGAACTCGAGGTTCATTTGGGTGTTGAGTTTATGAACAATTCCAACTGCAGCCATATCAATATCCTTATTTACAGAAAGGGGGATGTACGTTACTAACGCCAGTACAACGGGCTGCCGCTGCACTACATCTCTACGTACAATTATAACTGTTAGCAGAATAAATCCGTTCCGCCGGTCCTTTAGCGATCGCGAATTATATTCGCTCCCGATCATGAATCAGCATAACGCTTGCTCCAACATAAGAAAATCCTTAAATCTGTGTATTTATGTTTTTTTACATATTGTCATCACCCCATCTGTGCTTCTGCTCTCTTTGCATATAGATGACATGAATGCAACGAGTTGATATTTATGTTATTAAATCCACATTTCAATAATGAAATGGTGTTTTAAATCACAAAAATATTTTCCACAATAAGATATTGTCTGGCTCCTGATGATTATCTGTTCATGCTGCGAAGCAATTTCACGATCGGATTAATGATCTGATAGCTAATTTTTTGTGCCAGATCAGTTTTAATCAAATTGAGAAATTTAACGGCCAGAACTATTCGTCATTAATTGTTTCGTTTATGTGGATAAAGCGAGGAGTTACATATGAAGAAAGTCGCGGTGCTGCTGGCACCCGGTTTTGAAGAGGCGGAGGCGATAGTTACCATTGATATTCTGCGTCGACTGAATATCGAGGTTGAAACGCTGGCCTGCGCGGAGTCACGCGCGGTGGTGAGTTACCATGACGTACCGATGGTAACGGACAGCACGCTGGCCGCGCGTCAGTCGTATCTCTACGATGCCATCGTGTTGCCTGGCGGGCCGCAGGGTAGCGTTAACCTTGCCGCCAGTGAGGCGGTTATCCGGTTTGTGGCTCGTCATGATGATGAGGGGAAACTCATCTGCCCGGTGTGTTCTGCGGCTGCACGGGTGTTGGGCGGCAACGGTCTGCTGAAGGGGCGTCGCTACGTGTGCTCTGGAGAGCTGTGGCAAAACGTCACCGATGGGGAATATATCGATGCGCCGGTGGTTGAAGATGGCAATCTGATTAGCGGCAAAGGGTTAGGGCATATTTTCGATTTCGCGCTGACGCTTTCGGCGCGTCTGCTGGGCGACGACACTCCGGTTCGCGATCACGCTGACCACATTTATTACCAATGGTAATCATTTTCCCGAATGCTTCGGTATTCGGGAACAAGGATTCGTTGGCTGATGTTATGGACTAATCTGCTATTCCTCTTTTTTCCCGTCGACAAAACCGCGTTTTTTTATGTCATTTCCCGCTGAATTTATGTACGCAATTACTGTAATTCTGTGGTGTGATGCCGCTCTCTTATGGAGAATCAATTTCCCGCTAAAAATACTCTCAGCACTGGCATTGATCTTATCAATAAAAGGTAATGCCTTGTTTTACGTCCGAATTACAAAAAATCGTCTGATTTTACCCTACATAAAAGAACGTTAAAGCTGGAGTTAACCATGCACAAATTCACTAAAGCGCTGGCTGCCATCGGTCTGGCTGCCATTATGTCACAATCCGCTATCGCTGAATCCATGAAGCTCGGTTTCCTGGTTAAACAGCCGGAAGAACCTTGGTTCCAGACAGAATGGAAATTTGCCGATAAAGCCGGTAAAGACCTTGGCTTTGAGGTGATCAAAATTGCCGTTCCGGATGGTGAGAAAACCCTTAACGCCATCGACAGCCTCGCTGCCAGTGGCGCAAAAGGGTTTGTCATTTGTACCCCGGATCCTAAACTCGGGCCTGCCATTATGGCGAAGGCACGTGGCTACGATATGAAAGTCATTGCCGTTGATGACCAGTTTGCCAACGCCAAAGGCAAGCCGATGGAGACCGTGCCGTTAGTGATGATGGCGGCAACCAAAATTGGTGAGCGCCAGGGTCAGGAACTGTACAAGGAGATGCAAAAACGCGGCTGGGATGTGAAATCCACCGCCGTGATGGCTATAACTGCGAACGAACTCGACACCGCACGTCGTCGTACTTCTGGTTCAATGGAAGCGCTTAAAGCCGCTGGCTTCCCGGAAAAACAGATCTACCAGGTCCCAACTAAATCAAATGATATCCCCGGCGCATTCGATGCCGCTAACTCTATGCTGGTTCAGCATCCTGAAGTCAAACACTGGCTGATTGTCGGCATGAACGACAACACCGTGCTGGGCGGCGTACGTGCGACCGAAGGGCAGGGCTTCAAAGCACCAAACGTAATTGGTATTGGTATCAACGGCGTTGATGCAGTAAGCGAACTGTCCAAAGGCGAAGCGACCGGGTTCTACGGCTCATTGCTGCCAAGCCCGGACGTTCACGGCTATAAATCAAGCGAAATGCTCTACAACTGGGTGACAAAAGGTGCAGAGCCTCCGGCGTTTACCGAAGTGACGGATGTAGTGCTGATTACCCGCGATAACTTCAAAGAAGAGCTCGCGAAGAAAGGCTTAGGCGGTAAGTAACATAAACGCCGGATGCGACGTCAATGCGTCTTGTCCGGCGTACGAATTGCGTACTCAGTAGGCCGGATGAGGCAACGCCGCTATCCGGCATAAAGATCTGATTCACGGAGACGTTATGCAACAGTCTACCCCGTATCTCTCATTTCGCGGCATTGGCAAAACGTTCCCCGGCGTTAAAGCGCTTACGGATATCAGTTTCGACTGCTATGCCGGTCAGGTGCATGCGCTGATGGGCGAAAATGGCGCCGGGAAGTCAACACTCTTAAAGATTCTCAGCGGTAACTATGCGCCAACAACGGGATCTTTGACGATCCGCGGACAAGAGGTTTCGTTTGCGGACACCACTGCTGCGCTTAATGCCGGTGTCGCCATTATTTATCAGGAGCTGCATCTCGTCCCGGAAATGACCGTTGCCGAGAATATTTATCTAGGCCAGTTGCCGCATAAAGGCGGAATTGTGAACCGCTCGCTGCTGAACTATGAAGCGGGGATCCAGCTTAAGCATCTGGGTATGGATATCGATCCCGACACACCATTGAAATACCTCTCCATCGGTCAATGGCAGATGGTGGAGATTGCGAAAGCGCTGGCGCGAAACGCCAAAATTATTGCGTTTGATGAACCGACCAGCTCCCTGTCAGCACGTGAGATTGAGAATCTGTTTCGCGTTATCCGCGAGTTGCGCAATGAAGGACGCATCATCTTGTACGTTTCGCACCGTATGGAGGAGATTTTTGCCCTCAGCGATGCCATTACCGTGTTTAAAGATGGTCATTACGTCAAAACGTTTACGGACATGCAGCAGGTCGATCACGATGCGCTGGTACAGGCGATGGTTGGGCGCGACCTTGGCGATATTTATGGCTGGAAATCCAGACCGTATGGTGCAGAGCGCCTGCGTTTGCATGAGGTAAAAGCCCCTGGCGTGCGTACGCCGATCAGTTTATCGGTGCGAAGCGGTGAAATTGTCGGATTGTTTGGTCTGGTGGGGGCTGGACGTAGTGAATTGATGAAAGGGCTGTTTGGCGGTACACGAATTACGGCAGGTCAGGTGTTTATTGATCAACAACCGATTGATATCCGTAAACCGAGCCATGCCATTGAAGCGGGGATGATGCTGTGCCCGGAGGATCGTAAAGCAGAAGGGATTATTCCGGTCCATTCGGTGCGTAACAACATCAACATTAGCGCGCGTCGTAAACATGTTCTGGGAGGATGCGTGATTAACAACGGCTGGGAAGAGACCAATGCCG
Organism: Citrobacter sp. VF227; assembly: GCF_052950715.1. Classification (NCBI taxonomy): domain Bacteria; kingdom Pseudomonadati; phylum Pseudomonadota; class Gammaproteobacteria; order Enterobacterales; family Enterobacteriaceae; genus Citrobacter; species Citrobacter sp. VF227. The sequence continues at coordinate 814,972 of NZ_JBRFVF010000001.1, read as the reverse complement.
ATCACCATATTCGTTCACTCAATATTAAAACGCCGGGCGCGGAGCAACTGATTATGAACCTCTCTGGCGGTAATCAGCAGAAGGCTATTCTTGGTCGTTGGTTATCGGAAGAGATGAAGGTGATCTTGCTGGACGAACCTACACGCGGCATTGATGTGGGCGCTAAGCATGAAATTTATAACGTGATTTATGCCCTTGCGGCGCGCGGCGTGGCCGTGCTGTTTGCTTCCAGTGACCTGCCAGAGGTGCTCGGTGTCGCCGACCGTATTGTGGTGATGAGAGAAGGCGAAATCGCTGGAGAATTACTTCATGAACAGGCGGATGAGCGCCAGGCGTTAAGCCTTGCTATGCCTAAAGTCAGCCAGGCTGTAGCCTGAATAAGGAGAGAATGATGTCTTCCGTTTCTACGTCGGGTTCAGGTGCTGCGAAGTCGGCGCTAAATCTTGGCCGCATTTGGGATCAGTACGGGATGCTGGTGGTGTTTGCCGTGCTGTTCCTCGTTTGTTCCCTGTTTGTGCCAAACTTTGCAACTTTCATCAACATGAAGGGGCTGGGGCTGGCGGTATCGATGTCGGGTATGGTTGCGTGCGGAATGCTATTTTGCCTGGCATCCGGTGACTTTGACCTGTCCGTTGCGTCCGTGATTGCCTGCGCTGGGGTCACCACTGCCGTGGTCATTAACATGACCGAAAGCCTGTGGATTGGCGTGGCTGCCGGGCTGCTGCTCGGTATTCTATGCGGTCTGGTTAATGGGTTCGTGATTGCGCGTTTAAAAATTAACGCCCTGATCACCACCCTTGCGACCATGCAGATTGTACGCGGTCTGGCCTATATTATTTCCGACGGTAAGGCCGTGGGGATTGAAGACGAGCGCTTCTTCACGCTCGGTTACGCTAACTGGTTTGGTCTGCCGGCGCCAATCTGGATCACAGTCGTTTGTTTCATCGCCTTTGGCTTACTACTGAATAAAACCACATTTGGTCGTAATACGCTGGCCATCGGGGGCAATGAAGAGGCGGCACGCCTGGCTGGGGTTCCGGTTGTTCGTACCAAGATTATTATCTTTATTCTTTCCGGGCTGGTCTCCGCCATTGCCGGAATTATCCTTGCATCACGTATGACCAGTGGTCAGCCAATGACCTCAATAGGCTATGAGCTGATCGTGATTTCTGCGTGCGTGTTAGGGGGCGTTTCGCTCAAAGGCGGCATCGGAAAAATCTCATATGTGGTGGCCGGGGTGTTGATCCTGGGTACGGTTGAGAATGCGATGAACCTGCTGAATATCTCTCCGTTCGCGCAGTATGTCGTTCGTGGTCTTATCCTGCTGGCGGCGGTGATCTTCGACCGTTACAAGCAAAAAGCGAAGCGTACCGTTTGATTATTTTATCCCCAACTTTTTAGTCTAGCTTCAGCTCATCGCCAGCCGCTACCCGGCTGGCGATTGTTTTTCCAAATGGCGAGCATGGTCACACTGTCTATACTTATATCCGTCATACATCATATATACGGCGCGATCCGCGCGGCGTACAAACCATGATGAGGAGGATAACCGGGTGACAGCATCACTGATCTTACCCCCTGAACAATCTGCAAACTGTGCTTACTTTTTTGATCTTGATGGAACATTGGCTGAGATCAAACCCTATCCAGACCAGGTCGTTGTCCCTGAGACAATCCTGCAATTATTACATCAGCTGGCGACGCATAATGCGGGGGCGCTGGCATTGATTTCAGGGCGCTCGATGGCTGAGCTCGACGTGCTGACCGACCCCTTTCGGTTTCCGCTTGCCGGAGTACATGGGGCTGAACGCCGTGACATCAATGGTCAAACCCATGTCGTGCGCCTGGCTGAGGATACTGAGCGTGAAGCAGGGGAGCTATTACACACCGCATTGGCGGCGATGCCGGGCACAACCCTTGAAGCAAAAGGTATGGCTTTCGCGCTGCACTATCGTCAGTCGCCTGAGCATGAAGCGACGCTAATTCACCTGGCTGAACAGATTGTGCGCAGATGGCCGCAACTGGCTGTGCAGCACGGGAAATGCGTCGTGGAGATAAAACCGAAGGGCATCAATAAAGGCGATGCGATCGCCGCATTTATGCAGGAAGCGCCTTTTGCCGGACGGATCCCCGTTTTTTTCGGTGACGATCTGACGGATGAGACAGGGTTTGGCGTAATTAATCGCGCTGGGGGTATTTCTGTAAAAGTAGGGAGCGGAGCGACGCAGGCCGCGTGGCGACTGGATAGCGTTAAGGATGTCTGGCACTGGCTGGAGCAAATTAACTCTTCGCAGCAAAAATCGAAAGTAACGAAAAACAGAAGAGGTGGCTATGAGTCGTTTAGTCGTAGTATCTAATCGTATCGCCTCACCCGATGATAAAGGGAGCGCAGGCGGACTTGCCGTTGGTGTGCTGGGCGCGCTGAAAGCTGCTGGTGGCCTGTGGTTTGGCTGGAGTGGTGACATAGGTAATGAAGACAAACCATTAAAAAAAGTCACACGTGGCAATATTACCTGGGCTTCGTTTAATTTGAGCGAACAGGATTACGAAGAATATTACTGTCAGTTTTCGAATGCTGTTTTATGGCCCGCATTTCACTATCGCCTGGACCTGGTTCAGTTTCAGCGTCCTGCATGGGAAGGTTACCAGCGGGTGAATGCCTTGCTGGTCGATAAACTGCTGCCGCTGCTGAGCGAAGACGACATCATCTGGGTTCATGATTACCATCTGTTGCCGTTTGCCAGCGAAATGCGTAAACGCGGCGTGAATAACCGCATCGGTTTTTTCCTGCATATTCCTTTCCCAACGCCTGAAATTTTTAATGCGCTACCCCCACATCAGGCGCTGCTGGAACAAATGTGTGATTTTGATTTACTCGGTTTCCAGACCGAAAACGATCGCCAGGCTTTTCTGGATTGTCTGGCCGCTCAGACTCAGGTGTCCACACACGGCGAAAAACACCACCGGGCATGGGGAAAAGCGTTTTGCACGCAGGTTTATCCCATCGGTATCGAGCCGGATGAGATTGCCCGACAGGCTTCCGGGCCTCTGCCGCCGAAGCTGGCGCAGTTAAAAGCAGAACTTAAAAACGTGCAGAATATTTTTTCGGTTGAGCGTCTGGATTACTCCAAAGGTTTGCCGGAGCGCTTTCAGGCCTATGAAGCTCTGCTGGAACATTATCCGCAGCATCACGGCAAAATTCGCTATACGCAGATCGCGCCAACGTCGCGTGAAGAGGTGCAGGCCTACCAGGATATTCGCCATCAGCTGGAGACCGAAGCGGGGCGGATTAACGGCAGATATGGGCAGTTGGGCTGGACGCCGCTCTATTATCTGAACCAGTACTTTGATCGTAAATTGCTGATGAAGATCTTCCGTTATTCCGATGTCGGATTGGTGACACCGCTTCGCGATGGTATGAACCTGGTGGCGAAAGAGTTCGTGGCTGCACAGGATCCAGCCAACCCCGGTGTTCTGGTGTTATCACAATTTGCCGGCGCCGCGAATGAGCTAACTTCCGCGCTTATCGTTAACCCGTATGACCGGGATGAAGTGGCTGGCGCATTAAACCAGGCGCTGACAATGCCGCTCGGTGAGCGTATTACCCGCCACGCTGAGATGCTTGAGACTATCATTAAAAATGATATCGACAACTGGCAGGCGAGGTTCATTTGCGATTTGGAAAAAGTCTCCCCACGCCAGAGTAAACAGTCATTGTCTGATCAAGTTTCTTCCTGCTCAAAACTGGCGTGACGCGCCAAAAACGAAATTCAATCTCCAGCCAGTGGAACCAGTAGAACATCCACCTGGCTGGCACTAACTACGCTTTTCGCTGAGCAGGACGCGCGCGAAAAGAAGCTGTGGTTATGGTTGCCATAAATGACCAGATCGACCGCGTGTTTCCGGCATACGTCCAGAATATGGTCATTCAGTGCCCCATAGGTGATAAAGGTATGTTCAATGGGGTACTGCGCTTCTTTGCCGAGCTTGTTGATAAAATCCTGAGTCTCCTCTTGCATCACTTCGCGCAGGTCTTCCAGCATGGGAGCTGCAAACTGATTATAAAGTTCAGGGTCTGAGACCAGAGTTATCAGGCTAATACGGGCATTGACAGGACGGGCGATTGAAACTGCCTTGGCTAACAACTGTTGGCTTTCAGGTGTGGCGGCAACCGCAACAAGAATGTGTGTATAGCTCATAACTCACTCCTTTTTTAAGAATTATGAGAGGATTTTTTAGCATTACTCAGCTTACTCCATACTGCAACCATTCCTTCCTGGATAGTGTGAATACCGTCATGATTATTCATTAATTATTCTTATAAATAGAATAATTGAGCCATTTAACTTGTAAATACACTGAGGGTACTTAAGTAAAACTCACTGCTAATGAAAACAATGTGTTAATAAAAAATAAACATATTTTAACATTCTACTGGTTATCACAAGCCGGTATTAATTAATCACTCTTAATATTTAAGTTATTGTTTATAAAGCGTTTAATTGAAACGGTGTTTTGCATAAATAATGTGATCAAGCTCGCTATTTTACAATGTGATATTAACGTTTGTGAACAAAATACTATTCGCTTTTATTGCAAGAATATTCGTCCCAAAGGAATTGAAATGGAGATTGTTGGATTAAAAAATAAGCAAAGTAAAAGCTGTGCTGATGGATTTATGTTAAGTGTTTGGCTGGTTTATGTGATCTGTGTCACATATTCTTCAAATTCGCGGCATGGCTCCGTTGTATGTGTAACGGGTGGCGGGTAGAGTTGCGTCGAATTAGGAAAAATCTTAGACATTTGTAAGAATTGATGTGAGCTTGTAAGGAATACGGCCTTCTGAAAAAGGACTGTTTAGACAACGCGTAAGTGCCGTCACGCTGCTATGTATTTGACCTTTTGCTTTTTTTTTACCGGGCCTTCCCGGCGACATCACGGGGTGCGGTTTTACCGCATAAAAATAATGTTGGTTATTATGGATGCAAATAATGCATACATCCGAGTTGCTGAAACACATTTATGACATCAATTTGTCATATTTATTGCTTGCACAACGTTTGATCGTTCAGGACAAAGCATCTGCGATGTTTCGCCTTGGTATCAGCGAAGAGATGGCGGATACGTTGGCAACATTAACACTTCCTCAAATGGTCAAACTGGCTGAAACCAACCAACTGGTATGCCATTTCCGTTTCGACGATCACCAGACTGTTACTCGCCTGACGCAAGACTCTCGCGTTGATGATCTCCAGCAAATACATACCGGTATCATGCTTTCAACACGCCTGTTAAGCGACATCGATGATGCAGCGCGTAAGAAAAGGGCTTGATGATGAGCGAAAAAAGCATTGTTCAGGAAGCGCGTGATATTCAGCTGGCAATGGAATTAATCACATTGGGCGCTCGTTTGCAAATGCTGGAGAGCGAAACGCAATTAAGCCGCGGTCGACTTATCAAGCTGTACAAAGAATTACGCGGCAGTCCTCCGCCAAAAGGGATGTTACCTTTTTCCACCGACTGGTTTATGACGTGGGAACAAAATATTCATGCTTCGATGTTTTGTAACGCATGGCAATTCCTGCTCAAAACCGGTTTGTGCAGCGGTGTTGATGCCGTAATCAAGGCGTATCGTTTGTATCTTGAGCAATGTCCACAACCGGAAGAAGGCCCGTTGCTGGCGTTAACTCGCGCCTGGACGCTGGTGCGTTTTGTCGACAGTGGGTTGCTAGAACTGTCCAGATGCAATTGTTGCGGCGGGAATTTTATCACCCACGCACACCAACCCGCGGGCAGCTTCGCCTGCAGTTTATGCCAACCGCCGTCACGGGCCGTAAAAAGACGTAAACTTTCCCAGAATGCTGCCGATATTATTCCACAACTGCTGGATGAACAGATCGAACAAGCTGTTTAACTGATACGGTGTGGACAAACACTCCAGCAGCGGTAAGCGATTACCGCTGCTTTTTTTTGACCTGACCTCAAGTTAACTGCCCGACTGCGCATCCTGTCATAGTCAATTGCGAAAGGATGATGTCGTGCTTATCTTATTAGGTTACCTGGTTGTTATTGGTACAGTTTTCGGCGGTTACATGATGACCGGCGGACACCTTGGGGCACTCTATCAACCGGCTGAGCTGGTGATTATCGGTGGCGCGGGTATTGGGGCATTCATCGTCGGCAATAACGGGAAAGCCATCAAGGGGACGATGAAAGCGATCCCGATGCTTTTCCGTCGTTCAAAATACACCAAAGCGATGTATATGGATCTGCTGGCGCTGCTGTACCGCCTGATGGCCAAGTCACGTCAGCAGGGCATGTTCTCACTTGAGCGCGATATCGAAAACCCCAAAGAAAGTGAAATCTTCGCCAGCTATCCACGTATTCTCGCAGATGCCGTGATGCTTGATTTTATTGTCGATTATCTGCGTCTGATCATCAGCGGCAACATGAACACGTTTGAAATTGAAGCGTTGATGGACGAAGAAATTGAGACTCACGAAAGTGAAGCCGAAGTCCCTGCCAATAGCCTGGCGATGGTGGGGGATTCATTACCGGCGTTCGGGATCGTGGCAGCTGTTATGGGGGTTGTTCACGCTCTGGCTTCCGCTGACCGTCCGGCGGCGGAACTGGGTTCGCTGATTGCGCATGCGATGGTAGGGACATTCCTCGGTATTTTACTGGCCTATGGATTTATTTCTCCACTCGCCAGCGTTTTACGCCAGAAAAGTGCTGAAACAACCAAAATGATGCAGTGTGTGAAGATAACTCTGCTCTCTAACCTGAATGGTTACGCGCCGCCAATTGCCGTTGAATTTGGTCGTAAGACTCTGTATTCCAGCGAACGTCCTTCGTTTATCGAACTGGAAGAGCATGTTCGTGCGGTGAGAAATCCAACTGCGCAGCAGACGACCGAGGACGCATGAAAAATCAGGCCCATCCCATTATCGTTGTAAAGCGACGCAAGCATAAAGGTCACGGTGGTGGGGCGCATGGTTCGTGGAAAATCGCCTACGCCGATTTTATGACCGCGATGATGGCCTTCTTTCTGGTGATGTGGCTCATTTCCATCTCCAGCCCTAAAGAATTGATCCAGATTGCCGAATATTTCCGTACGCCGCTGGCCACCGCGGTAACCGGGGGAAATCGCATTTCGAATAGCCAAAGCCCAATTCCAGGCGGCGGGGATGATTACACCCAGCAGCAGGGAGAGGTGAATAAGCAGCCGAATATTGATGATTTAAGAAAACGCATGGAACAAAGTCGGTTGAGCAAACTTCGCGGCGATCTTGATCAACTGATTGAATCGGACCCCAAACTGCGCGCGCTACGCCCGCATTTGAAAATTGATTTAGTTCAGGAAGGGTTGCGAATACAGATTATCGACAGCCAGAACCGCCCGATGTTTAAGACCGGTAGCGCGGAGGTCGAACCGTATATGCGCGACATCCTGCGGTCCATCGCGCCAGTGCTCAACGGGATCCCAAACAGAATCAGCCTTTCCGGTCATACGGATGATTACCCTTACGCCAATGGTGAGAAAGGGTATAGCAACTGGGAGCTGTCTGCCGATCGTGCTAACGCATCGCGACGCGAGCTGGTTAGCGGCGGTCTGGATGATGGAAAAGTATTACGTGTGGTAGGTATGGCCGCCACGATGCGTCTGAGCGATCGCGGTCCCGATGACGCTATCAACCGCCGTATAAGCCTGCTGGTTCTCAATAAGCAGGCGGAAGAGGCCATTTTGCATGAAAACGCTGAAAGCCAGAATGAGCCGGTAAGTGTCTTACAACAGCCTGCGGAACTCCCGCCGGCAAGCGTTCCCACATCGCCACCAGCCAATCCGAGGTGATAGCGTGAGCATGGATATAAGCGATTTTTATCAAACATTTTTTGATGAAGCTGACGAACTGTTGGCTGACATGGAGCAACACCTGCTTGATTTGGTTCCTGAAGCCCCGGATTCCGAACAGCTGAATGCGATTTTTCGTGCTGCGCACTCGATAAAAGGCGGGGCGGGCACCTTCGGCTTTACCATTTTGCAGGAAACGACCCATCTGATGGAAAACCTGCTGGATGAAGCGCGGCGTGGCGAGATGCAGCTCAATGCCGACATTATCAACCTGTTTTTGGAAACGAAAGATATTATGCAGGAACAGCTCGACGCCTATAAAAGCTCAGAGGAGCCTGATGCCGCCAGCTTTGAGTACATTTGCAATGCGTTACGCCAGCTAGCGCTCGAAGCGAAAGGTGAAACCGCACCGTTGGTGGTCAATACCGCTAAACTGAGCGTTGCTGAAAGTACAGCAATGCAGGAAGAGGCAGGTGCAAAGTCTGAACCCGTCTGTGAAGAGAGTAAGAAACGCATTATTCTCTCGCGATTGAAAGCCAGTGAAGTGGATTTACTGGAAGAAGAGCTAGGGAATCTGGCAACCTTAACCGACGTGGTGAAAGGAAGCGACACGCTGTCAGCTACGCTTGATGGCAACCTCGCGGAAGATGACATCATCGCGGTACTCTGCTTTGTGATTGAGGCTGATCAGATTGAATTTGAAACCGTCAGCGCTGCGCCTGCAGCCGTTGAAACTGAAGCAGAAGCAGAAGTAGAAGCGCTAGCCGTTGCCGCGAAGCCACAGCCGGTTGCCGTTGTGCCAGCGGTAAAAGCCGCCGCCAGTGACGCGCCACATGGCCGCGCGGAGCGTGACAAACCAGCCCGCGCCAGCGAGTCGACCAGCATCCGCGTAGCAGTCGAGAAGGTCGATCAGCTCATTAACCTGGTCGGCGAGTTGGTCATCACCCAGTCAATGCTGGCTCAGCGCTCTAATGAACTGGATCCCGTTAATCATGGCGATCTCATCACCAGTATGGGGCAGTTACAACGTAACGCCCGCGACTTGCAAGAGTCGGTGATGTCGATTCGAATGATGCCGATGGAATATGTGTTCAGCCGTTTCCCTCGTCTGGTGCGCGATCTGGCCGGTAAGCTGGGTAAACAGGTCGAACTGACGCAGGTGGGTAGCTCAACCGAACTCGACAAGAGCCTGATTGAACGCATTATCGATCCGTTGACGCACCTGGTACGTAACAGCCTCGATCACGGTATCGAACTGCCGGAAAAACGTCTTGAAGCCGGAAAAAGCCCAATTGGTAATCTGACGCTTTCCGCAGAGCATCAGGGCGGAAATATCTGTATTGAAGTCACTGATGATGGTGCTGGTCTGAATCGCGAGCGTATCCTCGCCAAAGCTGTCTCTCAGGGCATGCCGATCCACGAAAATATGAGCGATGATGAAGTCGGCATGCTGATCTTCGCCCCTGGCTTCTCAACCGCTGAACAGGTGACGGATGTCTCGGGTCGCGGCGTGGGTATGGATGTGGTGAAGCGCAATATCCAGGAGATGGGGGGCCATGTTGAAATCCAGTCCAAACAGGGACAGGGAACAACCATTCGAATTTTGCTGCCGCTGACGCTGGCGATCCTCGACGGGATGTCCGTACGCGTGGCGGATGAAGTCTTTATCCTGCCGCTGAATGCCGTGATGGAGTCACTGCAACCGCGCGAAGAAGATCTTCATCCGCTTGCCGGGGGAGAGCGCGTTCTGGAAGTGCGCGGCGAGTATTTACCGCTGGTTGAGTTGTGGAAAGTCTTCGAGGTTGAAGGCGCAAAAACCGAAGCAACACAAGGAATTGTGGTGATTTTACAAAGTGCGGGTCGTCGCTATGCACTGCTGGTCGATCAGTTAATTGGCCAACACCAGGTGGTCGTCAAAAACCTGGAAAGCAACTACCGGAAGGTGCCTGGTATTTCTGCAGCGACGATCCTCGGCGACGGCAGCGTTGCGCTGATTGTCGATGTCTCTGCATTGCAGGGGTTAAACCGCGAACAACGTGTGGCGATCACAGCCGCCTGATTGAGTGAGAAGGGAATAATATGACCGGTATGAGTAATGTAACTAAACTGGCCGGCGAACCGTCAGGTCAGGAATTCCTCGTGTTTACGCTGGGGGATGAAGAGTACGGTATCGATATCCTGAAAGTGCAGGAAATCCGTGGCTATGATCAGGTGACGCGTATTGCTAACACACCTGCATTTATCAAAGGCGTCACCAATCTGCGCGGTGTGATTGTGCCGATTGTTGACCTGCGTGTGAAGTTTAGCCAGAGCGATGTCGATTACAACGAAAACACCGTAGTGATTGTGCTTAACCTGGGTCAGCGGGTGGTCGGAATTGTGGTGGATGGCGTCTCGGATGTACTGTCGCTGACGACGGAGCAAATTCGTCCGGCACCGGAATTCGCGGTTACGTTGTCGACGGAATACCTGACGGGGCTGGGGGCGTTGGGTGACCGGATGCTGATTCTGGTCAATATTGAGAAATTGCTAAACAGCGAAGAAATGGCGCTGCTGGATATTGCCGCGAGTCACGTAGCGTAACCGCTTCCGGCCTACAACGACGAACTTTGTAGGCCGGATAAGCATCGCGCCATCCGGCATTATTATCTTTTACGCTTCCCGCTCGACCAGTTCCGGTTCTTCTTCCAGTAAACCCTCATCTTGTGCCAACATTGCCGTTGCAATCCCGTTACCTAATACGTTGATTGCTGAACGTCCCATATCCAGGAAGTGGTCAATCCCCATCAGTAGCAGAATTCCGGCAACCGGAATATTGAAGCTCGGGATGGTCGCCGCCAGTACCACCAGCGCTGAACGCGGCACACCTGCAATTCCTTTAGACGCCAGCATCAGCGTCAGCATCAGGACGGTAATTTCGGCAAAGGAGAGGTGAATATTATAGGCCTGCGCGATAAACATAGAGGCGAAGGAACAGTAGACCATCGAGCCGACCAAGTTAAACGAATAACCTATAGGTAATACGAATGACACGATGTTGGGCGAACAGCCAAATTTGGTTAATTGCTCCAGCGTTTTCGGATAAGCGGCTTCAGAGCTGCTGGTCGTGAATGCCACCAGAACTGGATCCTTCAGCATGCTCACGAGGCGAAAAACCTCTTTTTTCAGCATGATATAACCCACTGCCAGTAGAACCAGGCAGGTCAGCAAAATAGCCACATAGTAGCCGCCGATGAACGACGCATAGTTGAGCAGGATCCCCAGACCCTGGGTGGAGATAACTGAGGAAATGGCGGCAAAAATGGCCAGTGGCGCAACGTACATCACGTAACCCGTCACCTTCAGCATTATGTGGGAGACCACATCCAGCGCGGCAACCAGTGGCGCGTTGAATTTTTCACCAAGCGATGCTCCTCCAATACCGAAGAACATTGAGAACACCACAATTTGCAGGATCTCATTGTTGGCCATCGCCTCAGCTATGCTGGTTGGGATGGTGTGAGTCAGAAAACCTTTCAGGCTCATGCCGCCTACGGCCAGGCCGGTATCAGTGGCTTCCTGCGGGATCGCCAGATTCAGTCCGCTGCCGGGTTGCTCAAGAGAAACCACAAACAGACCGACCAGAATAGACAGTATGGAAGAGCTGATAAACCAGATCATCGCTTTCCCACCTACGCGCCCGATGGTGGATGTTTCTCCCAGGCGCATAATGCCGACGGTCAGGGTGCTGAATACTAAAGGTGCGATCACCATTTTTATCAGGCGCAAAAAGATGTCGGTGAGAAGCGTAATATTATCGGCCCAGGCGGTCACAACGCCGGGAGAGGCATAAGAGTGGATCACCGCACCTGACAGGATCCCTGCCAGCATGAAGATCACGATAAACAACGTGAGTTTGTTTGCATTTGCCACTAAAAAGCCCTCAGTAAGGATTTAACATTTATTGATCGGTTACTCATTTTTTATACTTATTAAGTGGTAACGAAATATTCATCATATAAATTGAATTAAAGCGCCACCTGATACAACTTTTTTTAATTTTTTATTCATTTTGTTGTGGTATTTACGATGTGTATGTGTGATCTCAATCACATAAGGGTGGCTATTTCATCCAATCTGGGCATGTTCACAAAGGAATGAGCATGTTATATACATGATAATCATGATGTTTTTATGTGAATAATTTGTGGTTACCAAACCCTGTCTTACCGTCCTTCCGCCAGGCTTCCCGTCTCTCAGGATTTCCTTTTCGCAAACGTAAAGTTATCTCAGCCACTGCCGATAACGTTGATAACTCGTTTTCAGGAAGGTGCCTTATGTTTAACCGTATCCGCGTTGTCACAATGCTGATGATGGTGCTGGGGGTTTTCGCACTGCTACAGCTTGTTTCCGGTGGTCTGTTGTTTTCTTCATTGCAGCAGAATCAACAAAGTTTTGTTATCTCTAACGATTTACGACAGCAGCAAAGTGAACTCACCTCAACATGGGATCTGATGCTGCAAACACGAATCAATTTAAGCCGTTCTTCTGCACGCATGATGATGGATGCGTCTAACCAGCAGAGCAGCGCGAAAAACGATCTGCTGAAGAATGCGAAAGCCTCTCTGGCGCAGGCGGATACGCATTACGCAAATTTTAAAAACATCACCCCGTTACCGGAGATGGCTGAAGCCAGCGGCAATGTTGAGGAGAAATATCAGCAATACCATGCGGCTTTGACAGAACTGATTCAGTTTCTGGAGAACGGCAATATGGATGCCTATTTCGCGCAACCAACTCAGGGAATGCAAAATGCGCTCGGCGAGGCGCTGGGCAAGTACGCCAGCGTGAGCGAGAAGCTTTATGCTCAGGCATTTGATCAAAGCGCACGGGATTACCACTTCGCCCAATGGCAGCTTGGCGTGCTGGCCGTCGTGTTGGTACTGATTCTGGTGGTGGTGTGGTATGGCATTCGTCATACCTTGCTTAATCCTCTGGCTCGCGTCATTGCCCATATTCGGGAAATCGCCAGCGGTAACCTGACCGCGACTCTGGCCGTCAGCGGTCGTAACGAAATCGGCGAGCTGGCCAGTACGGTTGATCATATGCAGCGTTCGCTGACGGAAACCGTCACCCTGGTGCGTGAAGGCTCTGATGCGATTTATTCCGGGACCAGCGAAATTGCCAGCGGCAACACCGATCTTTCATCTCGTACTGAGCAGCAGGCATCTGCGCTGGAAGAAACCGCCGCCAGCATGGAACAACTGACCGCAACCGTGAAGCAAAATGCGGACAACGCGCGTCAGGCCTCGCAACTGGCGAAAAGCGCCTCCGATACTGCGCAGCATGGCGGCAAAGTGGTTGATAGCGTGGTGAACACCATGCACGAAATCGCCGATAGCTCGAAGAAAATTGCCGACATCATCAGCGTCATTGATGGGATTGCCTTTCAGACCAACATTCTCGCACTGAACGCGGCGGTTGAAGCGGCACGTGCCGGTGAGCAAGGTCGTGGTTTTGCCGTAGTTGCGGGCGAAGTGCGTAATCTGGCAAGCCGCAGTGCGCAGGCGGCGAAAGAGATCAAAGCGTTGATTGAAGATTCTGTTTCCCGCGTGGATACCGGTTCCGTACTGGTAGAAAGCGCAGGAGAAACGATGAACGACATCGTGAATGCCGTGACGCGGGTGACTGACATTATGGGCGAGATTGCCTCGGCCTCCGACGAGCAAAGCCGGGGGATTGATCAGGTTGCGCTCGCAGTCTCTGAGATGGATCGCGTTACGCAGCAGAATGCTTCTTTAGTACAGGAATCGGCCGCTGCGGCCGCTGCTCTTGAAGAACAGGCCAGCCGTCTGACGCAGTCGGTGTCGACTTTCCGTCTTGCGTCACGCCCTGCGCCGTCTAAGCCGCGTGATGCTCGATTACCTGCGGCGGTGAGCGCTTCTAACCCACGCCAGAACATTGAACAAGATACGAATTGGGAAACATTTTGACTGATAGTTAAACCGCGGCCAGTGCCGCCCGATGGGAGCGTTGATGTTTAATCGTATTCGAATTTCGACCACGCTGTTTTTGATTTTAATCCTCTGCGGTGTTTTGCAGATTGGCAGTAATGGCTTGTCCTTCTGGGCATTTCGGGACGGTTTTCAGAACCTGAATCAGGTCGAACGGAGTAATCAGCAACGCGCTGCGCTGGCCCAAACCCGCGCTGTGTTATTACAGGCCAGTACGGCCCTTAATAAGGCAGGGACGCTGACCGCCCTGAGCTATCCGCCAGAGGACATCAAAACCCTGATGACCCTCGCGCGCGATAGCCTGGCGCAGTCTGAATTGATGTTTAAACGCTTTATGGCGACGTCGGATACGACGGAACAAGGCAAGGCGCTGTTTAGCGCGACGGAGAAAAGTTTCAATCAGTGGCACAGCGATCTCGCGCATCAGGCCACCTGGCTTGAAAACAATCAGTTGTCAGATTTTCTGACCGCACCGGTGCAGGCGGCTCAAGATGCTTTTGATGCGAATGTGAATGCATGGCAGAGCAACATCGACCGCGTGTTGCAAACGGCAGGAGAGCAGAGCCAGAGAAATTACCATATGTCGGGGGTGATTTTCGCCACGATGGTGATACTGGCGGCGCTGTTAACCAGTGCGGCGTTGTACTGGTCGCGCAAGATGATTGTCCAGCCGCTGGCGATTATTGGCAGTCATTTCGACAGCATTGCCGCGGGTAATCTGGCCCGCCCGGTGGCGGTTTATGGGCGCAATGAGATCTCGGCCATTTTTGCCAGCCTGAAGAAGATGCAGCAGGCACTGCGTGAAACGGTAAGCGAAGTTCGCCAGGGCAGCTCAGCCATGCATCGCGGCATTTCAGAAATCGCGATGGGCAACAACGATTTGTCCTCCCGGACTGAACAGCAGGCGGCGGCGCTGGCGCAAACGGCGGCCAGCATGGAACAACTGACCGCAACCGTCGGGCAGAATGCTGATAACGCGCGCCAGGCGTCAGGAATTGCCAAAAGTGCGGCCGATACCGCGCATAAAGGCGGCGAACAGACGTCCCGGGTCGCCAGCACCATGCATGAGATTTCCGCCAGCTCGCAGAAAATTGGCGACATTATCGGCGTGATTGACAGCATTGCCTTTCAGACCAATATCCTCGCGCTGAATGCGGCGGTCGAGGCCGCTCGCGCGGGTGAGCAGGGGCGCGGTTTTGCCGTCGTCGCCGGAGAGGTACGCAATCTGGCAAGTCGTAGCGCGCAGGCGGCGAAAGAAATAAAAGGGCTCATTGAGGAGTCTGTCACCCGAGTGCATCAGGGATCGCGGTTGGTTGATATGGCAGCGCGGACCATGACTGAAATCGTCAGCTCGATTACCCGGGTTAACGACATTATGGGCGAGATTGCCTCAGCTTCTGATGAACAGCGTAAAGGCATTGAGCAGGTGGCGCAGGCCGTCAGCCAGATGGACTCAGTGACGCAGCAAAACGCCGGGCTGGTGGAAGAAGCCGCGTCCGCCACCGGACAACTCGCCACCCAGGCCGATAATCTTTCAGCCTGTGTCGCATTTTTTAAGCTTGAAGAGCAAACCGTAGCAAAACAAGAATTGGCGCAGCCGCAGGTTGTGCCCGTTGTATCCTGAATGTGATTGAGAAGGCGCTATGACATCATCTCTGCCCTCCGGGCAAACGTCATTATTGTTACAGATGACCCAGCGCCTCGCGCTGTCTGACGCGCATTTTCGTCGGATATGTCAATTAATCTACCAGCGTGCGGGGATCGTACTGGCCGACCATAAGCGGGACATGGTTTATAACCGTCTTGTTCGTCGTCTGCGTACCCTGGGGCTGGATGACTTTGGTCGCTATCTCAGCATGCTGGAAGCTAACCAGAACAGTGCTGAGTGGCAGGCCTTTATTAACTCCCTGACTACCAACCTGACCGCGTTTTTTCGTGAAGGGCACCATTTTCCGGTGCTGTCAGATCATGCGCGTCGGCGTAGCGGTGAATACCGCGTCTGGAGCGCTGCGGCGTCAACCGGAGAAGAGCCGTACAGCATTGCGATTACGCTCGCCGATACCTTAGGTATGGCCCCGGGTCGCTGGCGTGTTTTTGCCAGCGACATTGATACCGAAGTGCTGGAAAAAGCCAGAGCCGGTATTTACCGCCTCGATGAGCTAAAAACGCTGTCACCCCAGCAGTTGCAGCGCTATTTCATGCGTGGCACCGGCCCGCATGAGGGACTGGTACGCGTTCGGCAGGAACTGGCGGGACATGTTGAATTTTCCAGCGTGAATTTACTGGATAAACAGTATAACGTGCCAGGGCCATTCGATGCCATATTCTGCCGCAACGTGATGATCTATTTCGATAAAACGACGCAGCAGGACATTTTGCACCGTTTTGTTCCACTTCTTAAACCCGATGGGCTGCTGTTTGCAGGTCATTCAGAAAACTTTAGCAACCTCGTGCGCGAGTTTAGCCTGCGTGGACAGACCGTGTATGCG
Organism: Citrobacter sp. VF227; assembly: GCF_052950715.1. NCBI lineage: Bacteria > Pseudomonadati > Pseudomonadota > Gammaproteobacteria > Enterobacterales > Enterobacteriaceae > Citrobacter > Citrobacter sp. VF227. Next base: position 798,638 of record NZ_JBRFVF010000001.1, on the reverse strand, counting down.
CATGCGCCAGGTAAGGATAAAGCATGAGTAAAATCAGGGTGTTGTCTGTCGATGATTCCGCGCTGATGCGTCAGATCATGACCGAAATAATTAACAGCCACAGTGATATGGAAATGGTGGCAACGGCGCCAGATCCGTTAGTCGCCCGGGATTTAATCAAAAAATACAATCCCGACGTCCTGACGCTGGATGTGGAAATGCCGCGTATGGATGGACTCGACTTTCTTGAGAAACTGATGCGCCTGCGCCCGATGCCGGTGGTTATGGTCTCTTCGCTGACCGGTAAAGGTTCCGAGGTCACGCTGCGGGCGCTGGAACTGGGGGCGATTGATTTTGTCACCAAGCCACAACTGGGGATCCGTGAAGGAATGTTGGCCTACAGCGAGATGATCGCTGAGAAGATCCGCACCGCGTCACGGGCAAAACTGGCGGCCCATAAACCCATGGCGGCTCCGACGACCTTGAAAGCGGGACCGTTACTCAGTTCGGAAAAACTGCTGGTGATTGGTGCCTCAACCGGAGGAACAGAGGCAATTCGGCATGTACTCCAGCCATTGCCGCTTTCAAGTCCCGGTATTCTTATTACCCAGCATATGCCGCCAGGATTTACCCGTTCATTCGCCGAACGTCTGAACAAACTGTGTCAGATAACCGTGAAAGAGGCTGAGGACGGGGAGCGTGTGCTGCCAGGGCATGCGTATATCGCGCCTGGCGATAAGCATATGGAACTGGCGCGCAGCGGGGCGAACTACCAGATCAAAATTCATGATGGTCCGCCGGTTAACCGGCATCGACCTTCAGTGGATGTGCTGTTCCATTCGGTGGCAAAACATGCGGGGCGTAATGCCGTGGGTGTGATCCTGACGGGTATGGGCAACGATGGTGCCGCCGGAATGTTAGCGATGAATCAGGCGGGTGCCTGGACCATTGCGCAAAACGAAGCTAGTTGTGTGGTGTTCGGCATGCCGCGCGAGGCCATCAATATGGGTGGCGTAAGCGAAGTGGTCGATCTTAGCCAGGTAAGCCAGCAAATGCTGGCGAAAATCAGTGCCGGACAGGCAATACGTATTTGAATCAGGAGTTTATTTTTTTATGGCGGACAAAGAGCTTAAGTTTTTAGTTGTGGATGACTTTTCCACCATGCGTCGCATCGTGCGTAACCTGCTCAAAGAGCTGGGATTCAACAATGTTGAAGAGGCTGAAGATGGCGTGGACGCGCTGAATAAGCTGCAGGCAGGTGGATTTGGTTTTGTCATTTCCGACTGGAACATGCCGAACATGGATGGTCTGGAACTACTGAAAACCATTCGTGCCGATGGCGGAATGTCATCCCTGCCGGTGCTGATGGTTACGGCGGAAGCGAAAAAAGAGAACATCATTGCGGCAGCACAGGCAGGTGCCAGTGGGTATGTCGTGAAACCGTTCACGGCAGCGACGCTGGAAGAGAAACTCAATAAAATCTTTGAGAAACTGGGCATGTGAGGGTGTGATAATGATGATGCAACCACAAATTAAACCTGCTGACGAACACTCAGCAGGGGACATCATCGCGCGCATCGGCAGTTTGACCCGAATGCTGCGCGACAGCCTGCGTGAACTGGGGCTGGATCAGGCTATTGCCGAAGCGGCAGAAGCGATTCCCGATGCCCGCGATCGTCTCGATTACGTTGTGCAGATGACCGCACAGGCGGCAGAGCGGGCGCTGAACAGCGTGGAAGCTTCGCAGCCGCACCAGGATGCGATGGAAAAAGGGGCCAAAGACCTGACCAAACGCTGGGATGAGTGGTTCGAAAATCCGATCGAGCTGTCTGACGCCCGTGAACTGGTCACTGATACCCGCCAGTTTCTTGGCGATGTCCCCGGTCATACCAGCTTTACCAACGCCCAACTGCTGGACATCATGATGGCGCAGGATTTCCAGGACCTCACCGGTCAGGTCATCAAGCGTATGATGGATGTTATTCAGGAGATTGAACGTCAGCTGCTGATGGTTCTGCTGGAAAATATTCCGGAGCAGGGCGCTCGTCCAAAACGTGAAAACGAAAGCTTGCTGAACGGCCCGCAGGTTGACACCTCAAAAGCCGGCGTGGTGGCAAGCCAGGATCAGGTTGATGACCTGCTGGATAGCCTCGGATTCTGATGGCTATTTGCCGGATGTGGGGCGCTGGCCTCTCATCCGGTTCTTACGCAATTCTGCTTAAAGCTATAAATCCCGTCTTTTTTACCGCTTACTCTTCCCATTGCTGGATGGCTGTTCTGGCATCATTCTCGCCTATATCTCTATCCAGGGTCTGATGCGTGGCAGAAGAAAGCGACGACGACAAAACAGAAGCCCCCACACCCCACCGACTTGAAAAAGCACGGGAAGAAGGGCAGATCCCCCGATCCAAAGAGCTGACCTCACTGCTTATTTTGCTGGTGGGCGTGTGCATTATCTGGATTGGTGGGGAGTCGCTTGCCCGCAGACTGGCCGGCATGCTGTCGGCCGGATTACGTTTTGACCACAGTATGGTCAACGACCCAAATCTGATCCTCAGCCAAATCATCCTGCTGATCAAAGACGCGATGATTGCGCTGTTACCTTTGATTACCGGCGTTGTTCTGGTGGCATTAATCTCCCCGGTGATGCTTGGCGGCTTAATTTTCAGCGGTAAATCTCTGCAGCCTAAGTTCTCAAAGCTGAATCCGTTGCCGGGCATAAAACGCATGTTTTCAGCGCAAACCGGGGCGGAACTGCTCAAAGCGATACTGAAGTCTACGCTGGTAGGCAGCGTGGCTGGATTTTACCTCTGGCACAAGTGGCCGGAGATGATGCGGTTAATGGCAGAATCACCAATTACGGCGATGGGCAATGCCCTCGATTTAGTCGGCATGTGCGCGCTGTTAGTGGTGCTTGGCGTCATTCCGATGGTGGGATTTGACGTTTTTTTTCAGATTTACAGCCACCTGAAAAAGCTGCGCATGTCGCGCCAGGATATCCGGGACGAATTTAAGCAAAGCGAAGGTGACCCGCACGTTAAGGGCAAAATACGCCAAATGCAGCGTGCGGCGGCACAACGTCGCATGATGGCGGATGTGCCGAAAGCGGACGTTATTGTTACCAACCCTACGCACTATTCGGTGGCCTTGAAGTATGACGAGAACAAAATGAGCGCACCAAAAGTTGTTGCCAAAGGCGCGGGTCTGGTGGCGCTGCGCATTCGTGAGATTGGCGCCGAGCATCGGGTCCCTACGTTAGAAGCGCCGCCACTGGCGCGTGCGCTGTATCGTCATGCTGAGATTGGTCAGCAAATACCGGGTCAATTATATGCCGCCGTTGCCGAAGTTCTGGCATGGGTATGGCAGCTCAAACGTTGGCGTCTCGCCGGCGGGAAGCGTCCACCACAACCTGAAAACCTTTCGGTGCCTGAAGCACTGGATTTTATGAACGAGAAGACTACTGATGGCTAATCTGGTCGCGATGCTGCGTCTGCCCAGCAACCTGAAATCCACGCAATGGCAAATCCTTGCCGGACCGATCCTCATCCTGCTGATCCTGTCGATGATGGTGCTGCCGCTGCCGGCTTTCGTCCTCGATTTGCTGTTCACGTTTAACATCGCGCTGTCGATTATGGTGCTGCTGGTGGCCATGTTCACCCAGCGTACGCTGGAGTTTGCCGCATTCCCGACGATTTTGCTGTTTACCACCTTATTACGCCTCGCGCTGAACGTCGCGTCTACGCGTATCATTTTGATGGAAGGACACACCGGTGCGGCGGCGGCGGGGAAGGTGGTTGAAGCTTTTGGTCACTTCCTGGTGGGCGGTAACTTTGCGATCGGTATCGTGGTCTTCGTCATTCTCGTCATCATTAACTTTATGGTAATCACCAAAGGTGCCGGGCGTATCGCCGAGGTTGGCGCACGCTTCGTGCTGGATGGTATGCCCGGCAAGCAGATGGCGATTGATGCGGATTTGAATGCCGGTCTGATTGGTGAAGATGAAGCCAAAAAGCGACGCGCAGAAGTGACCCAGGAAGCGGATTTCTACGGCTCTATGGACGGTGCGAGTAAATTCGTACGTGGTGATGCCATCGCCGGTATTTTGATCATGGTGATCAACGTGGTCGGCGGACTGTTGGTCGGGGTATTGCAGCATGGCATGAGCATGGGTAGCGCAGCGGAAAGTTATACCCTGCTGACTATCGGTGACGGGCTGGTGGCTCAAATTCCTGCACTGGTTATCTCCACTGCGGCGGGGGTTATCGTGACCCGCGTGAGTACCGACCAGGACGTCGGCGAACAGATGGTGACCCAGTTGTTCAGTAATCCCAGCGTCATGCTGCTCAGCGCGGCGGTGCTTGGACTTTTGGGTCTGGTTCCGGGCATGCCGAACCTGGTGTTTCTGATGTTTACCGCCGCGTTACTGGCTCTGGCCTGGTGGATGCGAGGTCGTGAACAAAAGGCCCCGGATGAACCGCAGCCGGTGAAAATGCCGGAAAATAACTCCGTGGTTGAAGCCACATGGAACGACGTACAGCTGGAGGATTCCCTGGGTATGGAGGTGGGTTATCGCCTGATCCCGATGGTGGACTTTCAGCAGGATGGCGAGTTACTGGGGCGAATTCGCAGTATTCGTAAGAAATTTGCTCAGGATATGGGCTTCCTGCCGCCAGTGGTACACATCCGTGACAATATGGATCTGCAGCCGGCCCGCTATCGTATTTTGATGAAAGGGGTGGAAATTGGCAGCGGTGACGCCTATCCGGGGCGTTGGCTGGCCATTAACCCGGGTACCGCCGCCGGGTCGCTGCCGGGGGAGAAAACGGTTGATCCGGCTTTCGGTCTGGACGCTATCTGGATTGAAAGCGCATTGAAGGAACAGGCGCAAATTCAGGGCTTTACGGTAGTTGAAGCCAGTACCGTTGTCGCCACGCATTTGAATCACCTGATTGGACAGTTCGCCGCTGAGCTATTTGGCCGTCAGGAGGCGCAACAGCTTCTCGATCGCGTCTCGCAGGAAATGCCAAAACTGACGGAAGATTTGGTCCCTGGTGTCGTGACGCTCACTACGCTGCATAAAGTGCTGCAGAACTTACTGGACGAGAAAGTCCCGATTCGCGACATGCGTACCATTCTCGAAACGCTGGCTGAACATGCGCCGCTGCAAAACGATCCGCATGAGCTTACTGCGGTGGTGCGTGTGGCGTTAGGACGCGCTATCACTCAGCAGTGGTTCCCGGGTAATGAAGAAGTTCAGGTTATCGGTCTTGATACCCCGCTCGAACGTTTGTTACTACAGGCGCTGCAGGGCGGTGGTGGGCTGGAGCCAGGATTGGCAGACCGACTACTGGCCCAGACTCAGGAAGCGCTTGCCCGTCAGGAAATGTTGGGTGCGCCGCCGGTCTTGTTGGTTAATCATGCCTTGCGTCCATTACTGGCACGCTTTTTACGCCGCAGCATACCGCAACTGGTGGTGTTATCTAACATGGAGCTTTCCGACAACCGCCATATCCGCATGACGGCGACAATTGGAGGCAAATAATGCGTAATTTACTGTGGTTGTTGTTTTTTCCTCTGGTGGTGCAGGCTGCCGGAGAAGGGGCCTGGCAGGCCAGCGGAATGGGAATTACGTTAAACTACCGTGGTCAGTCAGCCTCGTCTGCGCCACTGGTTCCCAGTCAGCCAGTCTCGGGGTTGATGACGCTGGTGGCCTGGCGTTATGAGCTTAATGGTCCAACGCCCGCGGGTTTACGGGTGCGTTTATGTTCTCAATCCCGCTGTGTTGAGCTGGACGGGCAAAGCGGGACCACGAACGGATTCAATAATGTTCCCGCCATTGAACCGATGCACTTTGTCTGGGAAGTGCCAGGTGGTGGTCGCCTGATCCCTGCCTTACAAGTTCAGCGCAATCAGGTAATTGTGAACTATCGTTAACGCTTTCCTTTATTCATGCCAGCAGCAGAAACTGCTGGCTGCTTCGCAATTTTAGCCCGCCTCTTTGATTAAATAGAAACGCTGTTTTATAAAATAGGTGACATACGTTGCCGGACTCTTTGTGCTGTTGCCATTTTGCGAATCCCCCTGGCAGAAATAGAAAGGTTTCACTTGCTGTTAGCTTTTACTGTGGCCCTGTAAGGATGCCCTATGTCAAAGCGAGGATTGTGGGGCCTCCCAATAATGTGCAGGGGTAACGGCAATGAAGACACGAAAAATTGGCCTGGTTAACTATTTTGCCTACGGTTCTGGCGATTTTTTAGGCGCAGGCACCACGGCATTAACCGCGGCCTGGCTGCTCTATTTCTACACCACGTTCTGTGGTCTGACGCCTATCGAAGCGACCTTTATTTTCGCTACCGCCAGGGTGCTGGATGCCATCGTGAGTCCGTTAATGGGTTTTTTAACCGATAACTTTGGCTCAACCTGGCTCGGTAAACGCTTTGGGCGTCGTAAGTTTTTTATTCTGTTGGGGATCCCTTGTGTCTTTAGTTACTCGCTAATGTGGGTGGGGGATATGGGATTCTGGTACTACCTACTCACCTATCTGATTTTTGACGTGGTTTACACCATGATTCTGGTGCCATACGAAACTCTGGTGCCTGAAATGACCGATGACTTTAAACAGAAAACCAAATTCTCCGGCGCGCGTATTTCGATGGCGCAAATGTCAGCCATTCTGGCCTCATTCTTACCCGGTGTTCTGCTGACGCTGTTTGGCAAAGACAATCCGATGTCTTTTTTCTACGCCAGTCTGGTGTTCTCAGTGCTGTGCGCACTGATGCTGACTTTCGTCTGGTTCTTTACCTGGGAACGCCCGCGGGAAGAGTGGACCCAGGCGGCCCTGCAAGCTGAAGAAGAGAAGAAAAGCCTGACCTTTAGCCAGAGTATGAACCGCTTGCTTGTTGAACTGAGTTCAACGCTACGTATCCGTATCTTTCGCCAACATTTAGGTATGTATCTTGGCGGCTATATTGCGCAGGACGTTTTCAACGCCGTCTTTACTTATTATGTGGTGTTTGTGCTGATGCAGGAAGCATCGATGGCGTCAAATCTGCTGGGTACGATGGCTATTTTCCAGTTTATTGCCGTTATCGCCATGATCCCATTGTGCATCCGTTTCGGACCCGCGCCGTCTTATCGCATGGTGGTGGTCCTGTTTGGCCTCAGTTCACTCTCCTACGCGGGGCTGTATTACGCCGGGCTCAGCGATGTTTATTCTCTGTTACTGCTGGTATCCGCCGTGGCGGGTCTGGGACGTGGCGGCATCAATTACGTTCCCTGGAATATCTACACCTATATCGCCGACGTTGACGAAGTGATTACCGGCCAGCGTCGCGAAGGGATCTTCGCCGGCATTATGACGTTAACACGTAAAGCGTCGCAGGCGGGGGCTGTGATGCTGGTGGGGATTGTTATGCAGTTGTCCGGTTTTGTCTCCGGTCAGGGCATGCAGCCTGCGGCAGTCAGCCATACCATCCTGTTAATTCTGAGCTGCGGCACGCTGATTGTTCTGGCACTGGGCTTCCTGGTTTCCCTGCGCTTTAAACTGAACCTGCAAACACACAGTACCCTGCGTGAAGAGACGGCAAAAATGCGTGAGTCTGGGCGACCTGTGCTGGAAGGACTTTCCACGAAAGGACGCGCCACCGTAGAGATGCTGTCGGGCATGCCATATGAATCACTTTGGGGTAACAACAATATTGGTTACCTGAATCGTAATAAACCCGCGGCTCCGAAGCTGGAAAAGGGTGCCGCATTGAATTCGACATTGACAGAGGTTAAGTAAATGATTGTTTACCCGGTTAAACACAGCCCATTGTTGCGTCAGCCAGAACATTTTATTGCCAGGGATGAATTAAAAGCGTTGATCAAAAAGGTGACGCATAACCTGGTCAATATTCATGATGAGACTGGCGAGTTCTTGTTACGCCTGGATGACGGGCGTGTTATCGATACCAAGGGCTGGGCGGGATGGGAGTGGACGCACGGCGTCGGCTTGTACGGAATGTATCAGTATTATCAACAAACCGGCGATGCAACGATGCGCGATATCATCGACAGCTGGTTTGCCGATCGCTTTGCTGAAGGCGCAACAACCAAAAACGTTAACACCATGGCGCCGTTTTTAACGCTGGCGTATCGCTATGAAGAGACGCGTAATCCCGTGTATCTGCCGTGGCTCGACAGTTGGGCTGAGTGGGCAATGCATGATATGCCGCGCACTGATTTCGGCGGTATGCAACACATTACGCTGGCGGAAGAAAATCATCAGCAGATGTGGGATGACACGTTGATGATGACGGTTTTACCGCTGGCGAAGATTGGCAAGTTGCTTAACCGTCCCGAGTATATTGAAGAGGCAACCTATCAGTTCCTGCTGCACGTACAAAACCTGATGGATAAAGAAACGGGGTTGTGGTTCCACGGCTGGAGCTATGAAGGGCAGCATAACTTCGCCAACGCGCGTTGGGCGCGTGGCAACAGCTGGTTAACTATAGTTATTCCGGACTTCCTTGAGTTACTTGATTTGCCGGAAAACAATGCCGTGCATCGCTATCTGGTGCAGGTTCTGAATGCGCAAATCGCGGCGCTGGCGAAGTGCCAGGATGAAAGCGGACTGTGGCACACCTTGCTGGACGACCCGCAGTCGTATCTGGAAGCATCGGCTACCGCCGGATTTGCTTATGGGATCCTCAAGGCGGTACGTAAACGCTATGTCGGACAAGACTATGCAGCAGTAGCCGAAAAAGCCGTCAGAGGCATTGTGCAACATATTTCACCGGAAGGTGAATTGCTGCATACCTCGTTTGGGACCGGAATGGGTCACAATCTCGATTTCTACCGCAACATCCCGCGGACCTCCATGCCTTACGGACAAGCGATGGCGATGCTGTGCCTTACCGAATACTTGCGTAAGTATTTTTGATATCGGCGTCCGATAGTGCCGCTGCTATCGGACCTGCTTGTTCAGTTGTCTCTGTTGGTGCAACGTTGTCCTGCTGATCAAACAGATGATCCATTATTTGACGCATGACCGGCGCGGCGGTGACGCCATCGCTGCCGCCGTTTTCGAGAATTAACGCCACAGCGACTTTCGGGTTCTTATACGGCGCAAACGCGGTATAGAACACGTGGTCGCGCAGGCGTATCGGGATCATTTTCGCATTGTAGGTCTGGTTTTCTTTCAGGCTAAAGACCTGTGATGTGCCGCTTTTTGCGGCAATGCCATAAGGCGCGGTGTGAAAGAACTTATACCCCGTGCCGTTTGGTTCATTCGCCATGCCGAACATCGCCTGACGCACCAATCCCCAATAGGGTGATGAAGCAGAAGCAATTTGTGTGGGTGCTTCGGGAGCCTGATACGGCGTGATGGCTTTTCCACTTTCTTCATCAAGGAGCAGGTGAGGGGCGATAACCTTGCCGTTGTTAATCAGTGCGACCATGGCTTTTACCATCTGGATAGGCGTGGCAATCCAGTAGCCCTGACCGATACCAACCGAAATGGTATCTCCCTGATACCAGGCTTTTTTATGCACTTTCTGTTTCCATTCGCGACTCGGGAGCAGGCCGTTATACTCCTCATCAAGATCGATGCCGGTCGGTTTGCCATAGCCAAACTGGCTGAGCATGCTGTTAATCCGGTCAATTCCCATCATATACGCCACCTGGTAAAAGAACGTGTCGGCAGACTCTTCAATCGCTTTGGTGACATCCAACATACCGTGGCCGGTTTTTTTCCAGTCCCGGTAATGTCGATCGGTGCCAGGGAGGGTCCAGGTGGGCGCACCGAAGAAGCTGGTCTGCGGCGTAATCACGCCGTCCAGTAACGCTGACATCGCCATATACGGTTTGACCGTGGAGGCGGGAGGATACAATCCCTGGGTGACGCGGTTGATCAATGGCAGGTCTTTATCCTGAAGCAGCTTGTTGTAGTCCTGATAACTGATGCCTTTGACAAACGGGTTGGGGTCATAGCTGGGATTTGAGACCATTGCCAGCACGGAGCCGTCGTGCGGATCTTCAACCAAAACCGCGGCCCGCTGGCCCGCTAACAGGCTCTCAATGTATTGCTGCAAGTGCAGGTCCAGCGTCAGATGGATATCTTTTCCGGCAACGGGTGGCACATCTTTGATCAGACGCACGATGCGTCCGTGGTTATCAACTTCCACCTCCTGATAACCGGTTTTCCCATGCAGTTCATTTTCGTAATAATGCTCGATACCCTGTTTCCCGATGTTGTGATCGGCGGCGTAATTCTCTGCCAGACCTTTTTTATCCAGCGTTTTCAGATCGCTATCATTGATTTTTGAAACATAGCCAAGGACATGTGCCAGCGCCGCGCCATAAGGGTACTGGCGGTCTTCATAGCTGTTGATATTGACGCCGCTGAAACGAAACTGGTTAACCGAAAAACGGGCGATTTCCACATCGGTCAGCGCATTTTTTAGCACGACCGGGCGATAGCGGCTGCTGGTTTTCAATTCATGGCGAAACTGGTCAATATCGTCAGGGGTGAGATCAACGATGGGCGTGAGTTGCTCAATCAAGGCATTCATATCGCTGATTTTGTAAGGTGTAACGGAAATGTCATACCAGGTGACGTTACGCACCAGCGGGATGCCGTTGCGATCGTAAATCATGCCACGCGTTGGGGCCACGGGGAGCATTTTGATGTCGTTTGCGTTCGACCGGGTGGTGTAATACTGATGCTGACAGATTTGTAAGTTGTAGAGATTGTAAATCAGGATGCCAAAGCAGATGACCACCAGGCCAAAGGCTACCAATACACGCCGCTGGAAGAGTTTTTCTTCCGCCTCAAAATCTCTGAATGTCATTGAACCGTACCCGATTAATTCGCCGCCTAATAATACGGAGGCATAACCGGGATGACAGGCAAAAAATGTTCCATCTCTCTACGGAAATGTGTCATTCCTTGTGAGTTGTTACAGATAGCCCTTTACGGAAATAAAAAAGGCCTGAGTCCGACATCCGAACTCAGGCCTGATTTTTTTAGCACACTTACATACGTTCTACGGTTTCGATACCCAGTGTATCCAGACCCAGCTTCAGCGTTTTCGCCGTCAGCTGTGCCAGTTTCAGGCGGCTGTTACGAATTTCTTCGTTTTCAGCGCTAAGGATAGGGCAGTGCTCATAGAAACCGGAGAACAGACCGGCAACGTCGTACAGGTAAGCACACATCACGTGCGGTGTACCTTCACGTGCAACAACGGTCAGCGTTTCTTCAAACTGCAGCAGACGCGCAGCCAACTGAGCCTCGCGATCTTCGTTGATAATCACCTGCGCATTTGCCAGCGCGCTTTCGTCGATATCCGCTTTACGGAATACGGACAGTACGCGGGTGTAAGCATACTGCATGTACGGTGCGGTATTGCCTTCGAATGCCAGCATGTTGTCCCAGTCGAAGATGTAGTCGGTGGTACGGTTTTTCGACAGATCCGCATATTTCACCGCGCCGATACCGACCGCATTCGCCAGTTTTTCCAGCTCGTCGGCAGGCATGTCCGGGTTCTTCTCTGCCACCAAACGACGTGCGCGCTCCAGCGCTTCATCCAGCAGATCGGCCAGTTTTACCGTGCCGCCCGCACGTGTTTTGAACGGTTTACCATCTTTACCCAGCATCATACCGAACATGTGGTGTTCCAGCGGTACGGAGTCCGGCACATAACCTGCTTTACGCACGATGGTCCAGGCCTGCATTAAGTGTTGATGCTGACGGGAGTCGATGTAATACAGTACGCGATCGGCATGCAGCGTTTCATAACGATACTTGGCGCAGGCGATGTCGGTCGTGGTGTAGAGATAGCCGCCATCTTTCTTTTGAATGATAACGCCCATCGGTTCGCCTTCTTTGTTCTTATACTCATCAAGGAATACGACGGTAGCGCCTTCGCTTTCAACAGCCAGACCTTTCGCTTTGAGATCGGCCACAATGCCAGGCAACATCGGGTTGTACAGACTTTCACCCATGACGTCGTCACGGGTCAGGGTAACGTTAAGGCGATCGTAGGTTAACTGGTTTTGTGACATGGTAATGTCGACCAGTTTGCGCCACATTTCACGGAAGTACTCGTCGCCGCCTTGCAGCTTCACAACATAGCTACGGGCGCGTTCTGCGAAGGCTTCATCTTCGTCGTAATGTTTTTTCGCATCACGGTAGAAACCTTCCAGATCAGCCAGCGCCATCTCTCCGGCATTTTCCTGCTGCTGTTTTTCCAGCCACGCGATAAGCATACCGAATTGAGTGCCCCAGTCGCCGACGTGGTTAGCGCGGATAACATTGTGACCAAGGAACTCTAGCGTACGCACGGCAGCGTCACCGATGATGGTGGAACGCAGGTGACCAACGTGCATTTCTTTCGCGACGTTAGGTGCGGAGTAGTCAACCACAACGGTTTGTTTAGCCGGTTGGGTGACGCCCAGACGATCGGAGGTCAGCGCCTGCTGAACGTGCTGCGCCAGAAATGCCGGATCGAGAAAAATGTTAATAAAGCCCGGGCCCGCAATTTCTACTTTGCTGGCGATCCCGTTGAGATCCAGATGAGTCAGCACCTGCTCAGCCAGTTGTCGCGGCGCCATACCCAGTTTTTTCGCGACAGCCATCATGCCGTTAGCCTGATAGTCGCCGAACTGTACTTTTGCTGACTGACGAACCTGTGGTTCGCAATCTGCAGGCGCGCCTGCAGCAATCATGGCCTGACTGACTTTTTCTGAGAGAAGAGCCTGAATATTCACCGGAATACCTTACATTTATGAAGCGGCTTAAAATTGACCGCACCAGTTTAAGAATTAAGGGCGGGAGTATACTGCAAATGCCCGTTGCCGTCAGCATTGCGAGCACCGCCAGCAGCCTGAAATATAAACATTGAAACTACGTATAATTATTCATATCGTGCTTAAGAAAATCAGCAGTTGGTTGGGGCTGCGCAACAGGGTAAATTAGCCGCTTTGAACATGGATATGAGCTTTAATTATGGCGAACTGGCAAACAGTTGCAGAACTGCATGATATTTCCGCAGATTTACCGCATTTCATTCAGGCGTTAACGGATCTTTCCACTCGCCTTGGGCTGGATGTCTCATCGCTTGAAGCCGATCACATTTCTCTGCGCTGTCATCAAAATACCACCGCAGAGCGCTGGCGTCGTGGTTTTGAGCAGTGCGGCGAACTATTGTCAGAAAATATCATTAATGGCCGACCGATTTGTTTGTTCAAACTCAATGAGCCCGTCTGTGTGCAACACTGGCAATTTAGCATCGTAGAACTGCCATGGCCGGGCGAAAAACGCTATCCGCATGAAGGCTGGGAGCATGTTGAAATAGTTCTGCCGGGCGACGTGGAGACGTTGAATGCGCGAGCGCTGGCGCTGCTTTCAGATTCTGGACTAAGCCAGCCGGGCATATTTGTAAAAACAAGTTCACCAAAAGGCGAGCGCGAGCGTTTACCAAACCCTACGCTGGCGGTTAGCGACGGCAGCGTGACGATAAAATTTCATCCGTGGTCGATTGAAGCGATTGTGGCCAGCGAACGTCAGGAGTGAGTATGGCTTTACTGGAAATCTGCTGTTACAGCATGGAGTGCGCGCGTACGGCGCAACAAAATGGCGCGGATCGTATTGAGCTTTGTTCAGCGCCGAAAGAGGGGGGCTTAACGCCGTCGCTGGGCGTCTTGCGTTCTGTTCGCCAGCATATTTCGATTCCCGTCAATCCCATTATTCGCCCGCGTGGAGGCGACTTTTGTTACACCAACGGTGAATTTGCTGCAATGCTGGATGATATTGCGATGGTGAGGGAACTCGGGTTCTCAGGGGTGGTAACTGGCATTTTAGATGCGGATGGCGATGTTGATATGCCGCGCATGGAGAAAATAATGATCGCTGCCGGTCCGTTGTACGTCACTTTTCATCGGGCCTTTGATATGTGTGCTAACCCTCTCAATGCGCTAAAAAAATTAGCTGATTTGGGCGTCGCCAGAGTGCTGACTTCTGGGCAAAAATCAGATGCGGCGCAAGGTTTAACAAAAATAATGGAACTTATTGCGCAGGCAGGTGCTCCAATCATTATGGCCGGAGCGGGGGTTCGCGCCTCGAATTTGTCCCTGTTCCTTAATGCCGGAGTGCAGGAAGTCCACAGTTCTGCCGGAGTATGGCAGGCTTCACCCATGCGTTATCGCAATACGGGGTTGTCGATGTCTTCGGATTCGCAGGCGGATGAGTATTCTCGCTATGCGGTAGACGGGGTGGCGGTTGCGGAAATGAAAGCGATCATTGCACACCATCAGGCCAGCTGATTTTTACCGTTGCATCATGTCGCCCAATATGATGCTTGCTCGTACCAGGCCCCTGCAATTTCAACAGGGGCCTTTTTTTCTCCTTCATATTTCAAGCCGCAGCGGCGTTGGCCGCCTTGCTGCAACTTGAACTATTTTGGATAAATGGTGCTATACGTAACGGTCATCTGGCAAAAAGTGACTACGGCTTACGTGCAATCAATACCGCACGCAGTGGAGCAGGGTAGCCTTCCACCGTTTTGCTGTGGTCGTTCGGGTCGAGGAAATCGGCCAGCGATTCGGTTATCATCCATTCGGTGCGGCGCTGTTCTTCGGTAGTGGTCACACATACGTCGGCAATACGCACATCAACAAACCCGCATTTCTCCAGCCAGTTTTTTAGCGCCAGCGCAGACGGAATAAAGTAAACGTTACGCATCTGGGCGTAGCGATCGCCTGGCACCAGTACGGTATTTTCGTCGCCTTCAACCACCAGCGTTTCCAGTACCAGTTCGCCATCTTTAACCAATTGATCCTTCAACTGCCAGAGATGTTCCAACGGTGAACGGCGGTGGTAAAGCACTCCCATGGAGAATACGGTATCAAAGGCGTTGAGTGCCGGAAGCTGTTCAATACCCAGCGGCAGCAGATGCGCGCGCTGATCATTGCCCAGCAGTTTACGCACTGCCTCAAACTGGCACAGGAACAGCTGGGTCGGATCGATACCGACCGCCAGATGTGCGCCCGCGCCAATCATGCGCCACATGTGATAGCCACTGCCGCAACCGACATCAAGAATGGTGCGTCCGGTGAGGTCAGACAAGTGCGGCAGAACGCGATCCCACTTCCAGTCTGAGCGCCACTCGGTATCAATATTGACGCCGTACAATGAGTACGGCCCTTTACGCCATGGCATCAGGTTACGCATCAGGGTGTCGATACGTTTGAGCTGACCGTCGCTGAGCGGCTCTTCGCTTTCTGCGGTGACGCTATGCAGTAAATCCAGACGATACGGCTTCAGCTCGGGCAGAAACTCTACCGCGTTCGACCACTGCTTAAACAAGCCGTGTTGATCGCGCTGCCAGGTCGCGATTTGCGCTGGCAGCGTTTCCAGCCAATGAGAAAGATGATTTTTGGCAATCAGCTGATAAAAGTTACCAAAGTCGATCATGCGCTAGCCTCATCTTTCAATGCCACCAGAGAACCAAAGTTAAAGCACTGGAACCACAATTCACTGTGTTCAAAACCAGCCTGATGCAGACGCGCTTTGTGCGTTTCGACAGAGTCGGTCAGCATCACGTTCTCCAGCATGCTGCGCTTCTGGCTGATTTCCAGTTCGCTATAGCCATTTGCTCGTTTGAAGTCGTGGTGCATGTTGAACAGCAACTCGCCTACGTTCGCGTCTTCGAAGCTGAATTTTTCAGATAGCACCAGCGCGCCGCCGGGATTCAGCCCCTGATAAATCTTATCCAACAATGCCTGGCGCTCGGGTGGCTCAAGGAATTGCAGGGTAAAATTCAGCACCACCATCGAGGCGTTTTCGATAGTAATGTTGCGAATATCGCCTTCGACAACCTCAACCGGAGTCGGTGCTTTATAAGCATCAATGTGACGACGACAGCGTTCAACCATAGCCGGAGAGTTGTCGACAGCAATAATTTTGCAATTCTCGTGATGAATATTGCGACGCACCGAGAGCGTCGCCGCGCCCAGAGAGCAGCCAAGATCGTAGACCTGCGTGTTGGGTTGCACGAAACGTTCGGCCAGCATGCCAATCATAGAAATGATGTTGGAGTAGCCGGGAACGGAACGCTGGATCATATCCGGGAAGACTTCAGCTACCCGTTCATCAAAGGTCCAGTCACCCAGACTGGCGATAGGCGCAGAAAAAAGCGTGTCGCGGTGAGACATAACGTAAAAATCCGGGAAAAATAAAGTGGCGTATTGTGCGCTAATGCAGGGAGAAAACCAACTCCCAGGGCATATACCAAAGATTCGCCAGCACCATTAGCAACAGCGAACACCAGGTTGCGCTCATGCCTGAACGTCGCCAGCGGAAAAGCCGGTGGTGGAATCCGTAATAATGCATCAGTCGTCCGGCAATCAACATCAGCCCGCAAATATGCACCATCCACGTTTCTGCGCCGTTCATTTCCATAAATAACAGCAGCACCAGTGCAATGGGAATATATTCCACCGCATTACCGTGAATGCGGATAGCGCTTTGTAGTTCGCTAAAACCTCCGTCGCCGTAAGCAACGCGGTATTGCATACGCAGGCGAACGACGTCAAAAGAGAACTTTATTAACAATAACGCACCCAATACGGCATAAAGCGCGCTTACCATACAAACTCCCTTTTAAAATGGCTGATGGCCTTGACTATGATAGGTGGCATTGTCAGAAAAGAGAAGATTGCTGTGGAATAGAAGGTGCTGATCCGATCTCTGGCAGGGCGCTGTGTAAATCTGCCCATAGCGTATCGACAAGCTGCGGGGCCTGTGCGATATCCGGCGTATGTAGAAACAGATACGGCGTTGAGGTTTGCTGCCATAGCGACAGCTTGGTCAGCCAGACGGCGAAAAGTGCGCTGTTTTGTGCCATATCATCGCTGCCGATAAAACGTACCATCGGATGATTTGCCGTCACCACCGCATGCACCGGAACCTTTGGTTTCTTACGCTGAGCGTCACGTATCGCTTCAGTATGCGGGATTGCGGCATGCACCGGACGGCTGTCCAGAATCACCCGGTTTACCCCGCGCTCGTGTAAACCACGATTGAATAGCTGCTCTGCTTCGCCTTTGGCAAAGAATTCAGGATGGCGAACTTCTACACCGTAGGTAAATGATTTAGGGAGCACATCGAGAAACTGCCATAAGGCAGGCAAGTCGCGTGGGCCAAAAGTCGCGGGTAATTGCAGCCAGTATTGTCCAATGCGTGATTCCAGCGGCGACATGCGCGCGAAAAATTCCTGCACCAGGTTATCGCAATTACGCAGCGCAGCCTGATGCGAAATGGTGGCCGGAAACTTAAAACAAAATCGAAACGCATCGGTGGTCTGTGCATGCCAGCGCGCAACAATCTCGGCTTTTGGCAGTGCGTACAGCGTGGTGTTGCCCTCCACACAGTTAAAATGGCGGGCATATTCTTCCAGACTGGTGATCCCCAGACGCACCCACTTTGGGTGCGACCATTGGGGTAAACCGATATAAATCATAGCGCGTGCAGGATCTCGTCCACGCTGCGTACGCGGGCAATGCGCGGGAATATGTGCGTCATGCTGCCCTGATGTTGCTCAGCGCTGGCGGCGCTACAGGCGTTTTCTGCAACGATCAGATTAAAACCCAGCTCCCATGCATTTCGCGCCGTGGACTCCACGCCAATATTAGTGGATATACCGCACAGGACGATGGTATCGATACCCCGGCGACGCAGTTGTAATTCCAGATCGGTGCCATAGAACGCACCCCATTGGCGTTTGGTTACTTCAAGGTCGCTGGCACATTTCCCCAGAGCAGTCGGGTAATCCCACCAGTTTTCAGGTAATGCTTTGGCCGGAGTCTGAGCATCAACCGGTTGTTTCAGCGCTTCGGCATAATTGTCAGACCAGCCGACGCGCACCATCACAACCGGGGAACCATGGGCACGGAATTTTTCCGCCAACTGCGCAGCGCGGGCAACCACATCATTTGCCGAGTGTGGGCCGCCAGCGAAAGGTAGGATCCCTTCCTGTAGATCGATAACGACAAGGGCGGTTGTTTTTGCGTTCAGTTCCAGCATGCTTACTCCAGTAAAAAAGAATTCCGTTACACCTTAATCGCGAATCAGTGTGAAAGGGGCGACAATTTTTGTTATTTTTTGTGAGATTACGCAATGCCCGTCCAGGAAACAGGCGTACAGTCAGTACCGGACTTATCGTGCGGCAGAATTTCCAGTATAATAGCCGCCTTTTTTCATTCAGTTGTGACATTCAGCTAAAGCTGCGACTTCGTCATCTGCGAGACAGGTGACAATCTGCCTGCGGCAAAGTTAAGGGATATCTCATGCGTACAGAATATTGCGGACAGCTACGTCTGTCCCACGAGGGGCAGCAGGTGACTCTGTGTGGTTGGGTCAACCGTCGTCGTGATCTTGGTAGCCTGATCTTTATCGATATGCGCGACCGCGAAGGTATCGTGCAGGTATTTTTCGATCCGGACCGTGCGGACGCGTTAAAGCTGGCCTCCGAACTGCGTAATGAGTTCTGCATCCAGGTTACGGGCACCGTGCGTGCGCGTGATGCGAAAAACGTCAACGCTGATATGGCGACGGGCGAAATTGAAGTGCTGGCTTCCGATCTGACCATCATTAACCGTTCAGATTCGCTGCCGCTGGACTCTAACCACGTAAATACCGAAGAAGCGCGGCTGAAGTATCGCTACCTGGATCTGCGTCGTCCTGAAATGGCGCAGCGCCTGAAAACGCGCGCCAAAATCACCAGTCTGGTACGTCGTTTTATGGACGACCACGGTTTCCTCGACATCGAAACGCCAATGCTGACCAAAGCGACGCCGGAAGGTGCGCGTGATTACCTGGTTCCTTCTCGCGTACACAAAGGTAAGTTCTACGCGCTGCCGCAGTCTCCTCAACTGTTTAAACAGCTGCTGATGATGTCTGGTTTTGACCGCTATTATCAGATCGTAAAATGCTTCCGTGATGAAGACTTACGTGCTGACCGTCAGCCTGAATTTACCCAGATCGACGTTGAGACGTCCTTCATGACCGCACCGCAGGTGCGTGAAGTGATGGAAGCGCTGGTACGTAATCTGTGGCTGGAAGTGAAAGGTGTGGATCTGGGTGATTTCCCGATCATGACCTTCGCCGAAGCTGAGCGTCGTTACGGCTCTGATAAACCAGACTTGCGTAACCCGATGGAGCTGGTTGACGTTGCCGACCTGGTGAAAGGCGTTGAGTTCGCCGTATTCTCTGGTCCGGCGAACGATCCGAAAGGCCGTGTGGCTGCCCTGCGCGTACCGGGCGGCGCGAGCTTAAGCCGTAAGCAGATCGACGATTACGGTAACTTTATTAAGATTTACGGCGCGAAAGGTCTGGCTTACATCAAAGTCACCGAGCGTGCGAAAGGCCTGGAAGGTATCACCAGCCCGGTTGCCAAGTTCCTGAACGCAGAAATCGTGGAAGCGATTCTGGAACGTACCGCTGCGCAAGACGGCGACATGATCTTCTTCGGTGCTGACAACAAGAAAGTGGTTGCCGACGCGATGGGCGCACTGCGTCTGAAACTGGGTAAAGACCTGAACCTGACCGACGAATCCAAATGGGCGCCGCTGTGGGTTATCGACTTCCCAATGTTTGAAGACGATGGTGAAGGTGGTCTGACCGCAATGCACCACCCGTTCACCGCACCAAAAGATATGACTGCCGCCGAGCTGAAAGCTGCGCCGGAAGATGCAGTCGCCAACGCCTATGATATGGTCATCAACGGCTATGAAGTGGGTGGTGGTTCCGTGCGTATCCACAATGGTGATATGCAGCAGACCGTATTCGGTATTCTGGGCATTAACGAGCAAGAGCAGCGCGAGAAGTTCGGCTTCCTGCTGGATGCGCTAAAATACGGTACACCGCCGCATGCAGGCCTGGCGTTTGGTCTGGATCGCCTGACGATGCTGCTGACCGGTACCGACAATATTCGTGATGTTATTGCGTTCCCGAAAACCACGGCTGCAGCGTGTCTGATGACTGAAGCGCCAAGCTTTGCCAACGAAGCTGCACTGGCGGAACTGAGCATTCAGGTTGTTAAGAAGGCCGAGAATAACTGATATGACATATAAACAGCCTGTCTCGGTGTTAGTCGTGATTTATGCAAAGGACACCGGGAGAGTGCTGATGTTACAGCGACGCGACGATCCTGATTTCTGGCAGTCGGTCACCGGCAGCCTCGAAGAGGGAGAAACCGCGTCGCAAGCCGCCATGCGCGAAGTAAAGGAAGAGGTCGCCATTGATGTTGCGACTGAGCAACTGACCTTAATTGACTGCCAGCGCACGGTGGAGTTTGAGATTTTTAGCCATTTACGTCATCGCTACGCGCCGGGAATTGAGCGTAATACTGAATCCTGGTTTTGCCTGGCACTTCCCTCTGAACGAGAGATCGTGTTCACCGAACATCTGACCTACCGTTGGGTTAATGCGTTCGAAGCCGCGCAGTTAACCAAGTCGTGGAGTAACCGGCAGGCGATTGAAGAGTTTGTAATTAACGTCGCCTGAGAAGGCGCGCTTTTTGGAGAGATTATTTATGGCAGGTCATAGTAAATGGGCCAACACCAGACATCGTAAAGCAGCGCAAGATGCTAAGCGTGGTAAAATTTTCACCAAAATCATTCGTGAGCTGGTGACGGCAGCCAAACTGGGTGGCGGCGATCCGGACGCTAACCCACGTCTGCGCGCCGCGATTGATAAAGCACTGGCTAACAACATGACCCGCGACACCCTGAACCGTGCAATCGCGCGTGGTGTGGGTGGCGACGATGATGCGAACATGGAAACCATCATCTATGAAGGTTACGGTCCTGGCGGCACAGCCGTGATGATCGAATGTCTGTCTGACAACCGTAACCGCACCGTTGCGGAAGTGCGTCACGCATTCACGAAAACGGGCGGCAATCTCGGTACTGACGGTTCCGTATCTTACCTGTTCAGCAAAAAAGGCGTGATATCCTTTGAACAAGGTGATGAAGACGCCATTATGGAAGCAGCGCTGGAAGCGGGTGCTGAAGACGTTGTGACCTTCGACGACGGCGCGATTGACGTTTATACCGCGTGGGAAGAGATGGGCAAAGTGCGTGATGCGCTGGAAGCGGCTGGTCTGAAAGCGGACGCGGCTGAAGTGTCGATGATCCCCTCCACCAAAGCGGATATGGATGCAGAAACAGCACCGAAGCTGATGCGTCTGATCGATATGCTGGAAGACTGTGACGACGTGCAGGAAGTTTACCACAACGGCGAAATCTCAGATGAGGTTGCTGCAACGCTGGAATGATGTGGTTAAGCCATAAATTAACAGGAGATGCGTGATGTCTATCATTCTCGGCATTGACCCGGGGTCGCGCATCACCGGTTATGGCGTAATCCGTCAGGTCGGTCGACAGTTGACCTATCTGGGAAGTGGATGCATTCGAACGAAAGTGGATGATTTACCATCGCGCCTGAAGCTGATTTATGCGGGCGTATCAGAAATCATCACCCAGTTTCAGCCGGACTACTTTGCCATTGAACAGGTCTTTATGGCGAAAAACGCCGATTCGGCGCTCAAGCTGGGGCAGGCGCGCGGCGTGGCAATCGTTGCTGCCGTTAACCAGGATCTTCCGGTGTTTGAATATGCGGCCCGTCAGGTAAAACAGACAGTGGTGGGGATCGGTAGCGCGGAAAAAAGTCAGGTTCAGCATATGGTACGCACGCTGCTAAAACTCCCGGCGAACCCGCAGGCGGATGCTGCGGATGCGCTGGCGATTGCCATAACCCACTGCCACGTCAGTCAGAACGCCATGCAAATGAGCGAATCGAGGCTGAATCTGGCGCGAGGTCGGTTACGTTAGTGATAAATGAGGCTGGATATCTATCCAGCCTTTTTTTATGATAGCGCATTACCTTTTAGCCCTTAACGCAGGAGCGTCACGTGATAGGCAGACTCAGAGGCATCATTCTTGAAAAACAACCCCCGCTGGTCCTTCTGGAGACAGGTGGGGTAGGCTATGAAGTTCATATGCCGATGACCTGTTTCTACGAGTTGCCGGAAGCCGGGCAAGAGGCCATCATCTTCACCCATTTTGTCGTGCGTGAAGATGCTCAGTTGCTATATGGCTTTAACAACAAGCAGGAGCGCACGCTGTTTAAAGAGTTAATCAAAACTAACGGTGTGGGACCGAAGCTGGCGCTGGCTATCCTCTCCGGTATGTCTGCGCAACAGTTTGTTAATGCCGTTGAACGCGAAGAGCTTGGCGCACTGGTGAAATTACCAGGCATTGGTAAGAAAACCGCAGAGCGTTTGATTGTTGAAATGAAAGACCGCTTTAAAGGTCTGCATGGCGACCTCTTCACCCCGGCGGCGGATTTGGTACTGACCTCGCCGGCAAGTCCGGTAACGGACGACGCCGAGCAGGAAGCGGTTGCTGCGCTGGTGGCGTTGGGCTATAAACCACAGGAAGCCAGCCGAATGGTGAGCAAGATTGCCCGCCCTGATGCCAGCAGTGAAACCCTGATTCGTGAAGCGCTTCGCGCTGCGCTGTGAGGTAGAGGATGATTGAAGCAGACCGTCTGATTTCGGCTGTCAGCACGACCCCTGAAGATCTGGTGGATCGGGCGATCCGCCCTAAATTGCTGGAAGAGTACATTGGTCAGCCGCAGGTGCGTTCGCAAATGGAGATTTTTATCCAGGCGGCGAAGCTGCGCGGTGACGCGCTTGACCATCTGCTGATTTTCGGTCCTCCTGGCCTCGGTAAAACCACGCTTGCCAATATTGTTGCCAATGAAATGGGTGTTAATCTGCGTACCACGTCCGGTCCGGTACTGGAAAAAGCGGGCGACCTGGCGGCAATGCTTACCAACCTTGAACCCCACGATGTGCTGTTTATCGATGAAATCCATCGTCTGTCACCGGTGGTGGAAGAGGTATTGTATCCGGCGATGGAAGATTATCAGTTGGATATCATGATTGGTGAAGGGCCGGCTGCACGTTCGATTAAGATTGATCTGCCGCCGTTTACGCTAATCGGGGCGACAACGCGCGCCGGGTCGTTAACGTCACCGTTACGTGACCGCTTCGGTATTGTCCAGCGCCTGGAGTTCTATCAGGTGGCTGACCTGCAGCACATTGTTGGGCGCAGCGCCCGCTTTATGGGGCTGGAAATGAGCGAAGAAGGCGCGCTGGAAGTGGCTCGCCGCGCCCGCGGTACGCCGCGTATCGCCAACCGGTTATTGCGCCGGGTACGCGATTTCGCCGAAGTGAAGCATGACGGCACAATTTCGGCAGATATCGCCGCTCAGGCACTGGATATGCTTAATGTGGATGCGGAAGGATTCGATTATATGGACCGTAAGCTGCTGCTGGCGGTTATCGATAAATTCTTCGGTGGACCGGTAGGACTGGATAACCTGGCGGCGGCGATTGGGGAAGAGCGGGAAACCATTGAGGACGTGCTGGAACCGTATCTGATTCAGCAAGGTTTTCTGCAACGTACGCCGCGTGGACGTATGGCAACTGTGCGTGCCTGGAACCATTTCGGGATCACGCCGCCGGCAATGCCTTAACAATGCAACGCCCGGTAAGCGAAACGCCACCGGGCAGCACACATTCAGCTCGCCTGCTTTTTCATCATGCTGAAAATAAACAGCAGTGCAGCACACAGCACCACAGATGGCCCTGCTGGCGTATCATAGAACGCTGAGAACGTCAGACCGCCTGTAACCGCTATCATTCCAACGCCCACGGCAACGCCGGCCATCTGCTCTGGCGTACGTGCAAAACGGCGTGCGGTGGCCGCAGGGATAATCAGCAATGATGTGATAATCAACGCCCCAACAAATTTCATCGCCACGCCAATCGTTAACGCCGTAACCAGCATCAGCAGTAGCTTTACGCGTTGCAGCTTCACGCCATCGACAAATGCCAGATCCGGGCTGATGGTCATCGACAACAGGTTACGCCACTGCCAGAACAAAATCGCCAGAACGATAACCACGCCAATGGCGATGGAGATGAGATCTTCTGGCGTCACGGCGAGCAAATCACCAAACAGGTAGGCCATCAGATCCACTCGGATGTTGGACATCAGGCTAACGACAACCAGCCCTAATGACAGCGCACTGTGGGCCATAATGCCCAGTAAGGTATCAATCGCGAGGTGAGGGCGTTTCTCCAGCCATACCAGACCGCCAGCCAACAACAAAGTGACGGCGATTACCGCATAGAAAGGGTTTACATCCAAAAGCAGGCCAAAGGCGACCCCCAGCAGCGACGCGTGGGCCAGTGTATCACCGAAATAAGACATTCGACGCCAGACCACAAACGAGCCAAGCGGGCCAGCGGCACAGGCCAGCATGATCCCGGCTAACCAACCGGGTAATAACAATTCAATCATGAGTGACCATTTCCCCGGCGTAAGACAATACGACCCTGTAAATCGTGGCGGTGATTATGATTATGACGGTATATTCCGAGTTGTTCGGCGCCGCGTTGTCCGAACATTGAGATGAATTCCGGATGCATGGAAACCACTTCCGGCGCGCCGGAACAACAAATATGATGGTTCAGGCACAGTACCTCATCGGTTTTTGCCATCACCAAATGCAGATCATGGGAAACCATCAGTACGGCGCAATCCAGTTCACGTCGCAATTGGTCGATAAGATCGTAAAGTGCGACTTGCCCATTGACATCCACACCCTGGGTTGGCTCGTCAAGCACCAATAACTGAGGCTTATTCAATAAAGCACGAGCCAGCAGGACGCGTTGCGTTTCTCCACCAGAGAGTTTTTGCATCGGCGCATTCATCAGATGCCCAGCCTGAACGCGCTTCAGCGCCGGAAGAATATCCTCTTTTTTGGTGCCGGGACGTAAGCGCAAAAAGCGACTTACCGTCAGCGGAAGCGTAGTATCGAGGTACAGTTTTTGCGGCACATAGCCAATCCGCAGTTGTCCATTACGCTTGATAACTCCCTCATCAGCCGCTACCAGCCCTAATACAACGCGCACCAGCGTAGACTTCCCTGCTCCATTAGGGCCGAGAAGCGTCAAAATTTTACCGGGTCGAAGTTCAAGCGAAACGTCAGAAAGGACGCGGCGTTGACCATAAGAGACCGAGACATTTTCCAGTGAAACCAAAGTCGTCATATCAATTTTAGTCTTGCAGAAGTTATAGAATGTTATAATATCACATTTCTTACATTCATTACGATGATTGGTCGCATTATGTTACATAAAAATACGCTTCTTTTCGCAGCATTATCTGCTGCTCTTTGGGGTAGTGCAACACAGGCAGCAAATGCCACTGTCGTGGCTTCTCTTAAGCCGCTGGGGTTTATCGCTTCAGCCATTGCAGACGGGGTTACTGACACCCAGGTTTTGCTACCTGACGGGGCGTCCGAACACGATTATTCATTGCGTCCTTCAGACGTAAAACGCTTACAGGGCGCGGACTTAGTCGTTTGGATTGGGCCTGAGATGGAAGCGTTTATGGAAAAATCAGTCAAGAATATTCCTAACGCAAAACAGGTAACGATTGCGCAGCTCAATGACGTGAAACCGTTACTCATGAAAGGTGCCGATGACGACGATGACGATCATGGACACAATGATGCTGGCGGCGAAAAAAGTGACGAGCATCACCATCATGGCGATTACAACATGCATCTTTGGCTTTCCCCAGAGATAGCGCGGGCCTCAGCGGTTGCAATCCATGAAAAATTAGTGGAACTTATGCCGCAAAGTCGAGCCAAACTTGACGCCAACCTGAAGGATTTTGAGGCACAATTAGCCGCAACCGATAAGCAGGTAGGTAACGAGCTCGCGCCGCTCAAGGGGAAAGGTTACTTCGTTTTTCATGACGCCTATGGCTATTACGAAAAACACTACGGATTAACACCGCTTGGTCACTTTACCGTGAACCCTGAGATTCAACCTGGTGCGCAGCGTTTACATGAAATAAGAACACAGTTGGTTGAGCAAAAAGCAACCTGCGTTTTTGCTGAGCCACAGTTCAGGCCAGCGGTCGTTGAAGCTGTTGCGAGAGGGACATCCGTTCGAATGGGAACGTTGGATCCGCTCGGAACGAATATCAAACTGGGTAAAACAAGCTATTCAGCGTTTTTGAACCAATTAGCCAACCAGTATGCGAGCTGCCTGAAAGGAGATTAATGAGGAAGTGAATACGTGCAACAGATAGCCCGCTCTGTCGCCCTGGCATTTAATAATCTGCCGCGACCCCATCGCGTTATGCTGGGGTCGCTTACCGTACTGACATTGGCTGTCGCCGTCTGGCGACCCTATGTTTACCATCCCGATTCAGCCCCCATCGTCAAAACAATCGAGCTGGAAAAAAGCGAGATTCGATCGTTGTTGCCTGAGGCCAGTGAACCTATCGACCAGGCCGCTCAGGAAGACGAAGCCATCCCACAGGATGAACTGGATGACAAAACGTCTGGTGAAGCTGGCGTGCATGAGTATGTCGTCTCCACGGGTGATACGCTGAGCAGCATTCTGAATCAGTACGGCATCGATATGGGAGACATCAGCCAGCTCGCAGCGTCCGACAAAGAACTGCGAAACCTGAAAATTGGTCAGCAGCTTTCCTGGACGTTAAGCGCAGAAGGTGAGTTGCAGCGTCTGACCTGGGAAGTTTCCCGCCGCGAAACCCGTACTTACGATCGCACCGCGACGGGTTTCAAAATGAGCAGTGAAATGCAGCAGGGCGATTGGGTTAACAGCCGAATCAAAGGCACGGTGGGCGGAAGTTTTGTCGCCAGCGCCAAAGAAGCCGGGCTGACCAGCTCTGAAATCAGCGCAGTCATTAAGGCCATGCAGTGGCAGATGGATTTCCGCAAGCTGAAAAAAGGCGATGAGTTCTCGGTACTGATGTCGCGCGAAATGCTTGACGGTAAACGTGAGCAAAGCCAGCTGCTGGGCGTGCGTTTACGTTCTGAAGGCAAAGATTATTACGCCATCCGTGCGGAAGACGGTAAATTTTATGATCGCAACGGTACCGGTCTGGCGAAAGGTTTCATGCGTTTCCCTACGGCGAAGCAGTTCCGCATCTCCTCAAACTTTAACCCGCGTCGCCTGAACCCGGTGACAGGGCGTGTTGCGCCGCACAAAGGCGTCGACTTTGCGATGCCGCAAGGGACGCCGGTGCTGTCGGTAGGTGATGGCGAAGTGGTGGTGGCCAAACGCAGTGGTGCAGCCGGATATTATGTTGCCGTGCGTCATGGTCGCACCTATACCACGCGCTATATGCACTTACGTAAGCTGTTGGTCAAACCAGGACAAAAAGTGAAACGTGGCGATCGTATCGCACTGTCAGGCAATACGGGGCGTTCAACGGGTCCGCATCTGCACTACGAAGTTTGGGTTAACCAACAGGCTGTTAACCCGCTGACGGCGAAACTGCCGCGTACAGAAGGGCTGACCGGTTCAGATCGTACCGATTACCTGGCACAGGTGAAAGAGGTTGTGCCTCAGTTGCGTTTCGATTAATTACTACACTGAAAAAGCCGGTACGCATAGCGTGCCGGCTTTTTTATTTTGTACGGCGCACGGTGCGCCGCTACACTATCAGCAGATTTACTTTTCGCGGCACCAGACACTGGAAGAGCATGGAAACGAGAAAAAAGAACATTGAGTATATCCCTGAGTTTCACAAATCATTTCGCCATCCGCGCTACTGGGGCGCCTGGCTGGGTGTGGCGGCGATAGCTGGCATTGCGTTAACGCCAGCATCATTTCGTGATCCTATTCTGGCAAAGCTCGGACGGCTTGCCGGAAGACTGGGAAAAAGCTCGCGTCGCAGAGCATTGATCAATTTATCTCTCTGCTTTCCTGAACGTAGCGAAGCTGAGCGTCAAGCCATTGTTGATGAGATGTATGCAACTGCGCCTCAGGCGATGGTCATGATGGCAGAACTGGCGATACGTGGCCCGGAGAAAATTCAGAATCGGGTTGACTGGCAGGGGCTGGAAATCATTGAAGAGATGCGTCGCAACGATGAAAAGGTGATCTTTCTGGTTCCTCATGGTTGGGGCGTAGATATCCCGGCGATGTTGATGGCGTCCCAGGGTCAGAAAATGGCTGCGATGTTTCACAACCAGGGAAATCCGGTATTCGATTATGTCTGGAACACGGTGCGCCGACGCTTTGGTGGTCGTTTGCATGCGCGAAATGATGGCATCAAACCATTTATCCAGTCCGTGCGTCAGGGATATTGGGGTTACTATCTGCCGGATCAGGATCATGGTCCTGAGCATAGCGAGTTTGTCGATTTTTTTGCTACCTATAAAGCCACGTTGCCGGCGATTGGTCGCCTGATGAAGGTCTGTCACGCCCGCGTCGTGCCACTGTTTCCGGTGTACGATGGTAAAACGCATCGGCTGACGATTCATGTTCGTCCACCGATGGATGACATCCTGACCGCGGATGACCACACCATTGCCAGACGAATGAACGAAGAGGTGGAGATTTTTGTCACGCCACATGTCGAACAATACACCTGGATTTTGAAACTGCTTAAGACACGTAAACCTGGCGAGATTGAGCCCTATAAGCGCAAAGATCTCTATCCGAAGAAATAAAAAAAAAGCCTCTCAAACGAGAGGCTTTTTTATATTTGAGCCACTTATTCTACGGTCAGAATACGTGTGGTATTGGTTGAGCCTATAGTGCTCATCACATCGCCCTGGGTCACGATCACCAGATCACCCGAAACCAGATAGCCTTTATCGCGCAGCAAGTTCACCGCTTCATTAGCAGCAACGACACCGTCTGTTTCGCTGTCGAAGTGAACCGGGGTAACGCCGCGGTACAGGGAGGTCAGATTCAGCGTACGCTCATGACGAGACATCGCGAAAATCGGCAGACCAGAGCTGATACGAGAGGTCATCAGAGCGGTACGACCAGATTCCGTCATCGCGATGATAGCGGTAACCCCTTTAAGGTGGTTAGCGGCGTACATCGCTGACATAGCAATGGCTTCTTCAACGTTATCAAACTGCACGTCAAGGCGGTGTTTAGAGACATTGATGCTTGGGATTTTCTCCGCGCCCAGACAAACGCGGGCCATTGCCGCGACGGTTTCCGCCGGATACTGACCTGCTGCTGTTTCTGCAGAGAGCATAACGGCATCGGTACCATCAAGGACGGCGTTCGCCACGTCCATTACTTCTGCACGGGTCGGCATTGGGTTGGTGATCATCGACTCCATCATCTGGGTAGCGGTGATAACTGCCCGATTCAGCTGACGCGCGCGACGAATTAATGCTTTCTGAATGCCTACCAGCTCAGGATCGCCAATTTCAACGCCCAGGTCGCCACGCGCCACCATTACTACGTCGGAAGCCAGAATGATGTCATCCATCGCATTCTGGTCGCAGACGGCTTCTGCACGTTCTACTTTGGCGACGATTTTCGCATCGCAGCCAGCGTCGCGCGCCAGACGGCGGGCATAGTTCAGATCCTCGCCGCAGCGTGGGAAGGAGACGGCCAGATAGTCAACGCTGATTTGCGCGGCGGTGATAATGTCGGCTTTGTCTTTTTCGGTCAGAGCTTCAGCAGAGAGGCCGCCGCCCAGTTTGTTGATGCCCTTGTTATTAGACAGCGGGCCACCAACGGTCACTTCGGTGAAGACTTTCATGCCCTGAACTTCGAGCACCTTGAGCTGAACGCGACCGTCATCAAGCAGCAGGATATCACCAGGCACGACGTCAGCAGGCAGCCCTTTATAATCAATGCCGACTTTTTCTTTGTCGCCTTCGCCTTTGCCAAGGTTGGCGTCTAACAGAAACTTGTCGCCAACATTAAGGAATACTTTACCTTCTTTAAAGGTAGAAACGCGGATTTTAGGTCCCTGCAGGTCACCCAATATAGCTACATGACGTCCCAGTTTTGCGGCAATTTCACGGACCTTATCCGCCCGCAATTTGTGATCTTCTGGAGAGCCGTGAGAAAAGTTCATACGTACAACGTTCGCACCCGCGGCGATAATCTTTTCAAGGTTGTTATCGCGGTCAGTTGCCGGGCCTAACGTGGTAACGATTTTGGTT
Source organism: Citrobacter sp. VF227 (assembly GCF_052950715.1). NCBI lineage: Bacteria > Pseudomonadati > Pseudomonadota > Gammaproteobacteria > Enterobacterales > Enterobacteriaceae > Citrobacter > Citrobacter sp. VF227. Next base: position 768,577 of record NZ_JBRFVF010000001.1, on the reverse strand, counting down.
CTGCGAAGCCTTCTGGACATGTAATACTCCGTTGACTGAAACAACTTGGTGTTGCGTGAACATTAATCCGGCCGTTCTCAAACATTAACGGTAAAATGAACAACCCGGATGATAAAAGGGTAGAACATTGTTATTGCTTTTAGCGGTCATCACTCTTGATGAGTAATTCTTTATCAAAACGCGATTCCTTGAGCGCTTCCTTGACACGCTTCAAGTTATCTCTAAATTTTGCCCCACGGCGCAAAGTAAATCCTGTAGCCAGCACATCTATCACGGTCAGTTGAGCAAGTCGAGAGACCATGGGCATATAAATGTCAGTATCTTCCGGTACATCGAGGGTAATTGCCAGCGTTGCTTCACGCGCCAGCGGCGTGCCGGGAGATGTGAGGGCGATAACCATCGCGTCGTTTTCCCTGGCCAACTGCGCCAGCTCAACCAGACTTTTGGTTCTTCCGGTGTGAGAAATAAGCACAATGACGTCGTCGTCGCTACAATTCATACAGCTCATGCGTTGCAGAACAATATCGTCGGAATAGATTACCGGTACGTTAAATCGGAAAAATTTATTCATCGCGTCATGCGCGACTGCAGCGGAAGAACCCAGGCCAAAGAAGGCAATTTTTTTCGCCTGGGTTAACAAATCTACCGCCCGGTTTACCGCCGCGTTATCCAGCGACTGGCGGACGTGGTCGAGACTTGCCATCGCTGACTCGAAGATTTTCCCCGTGTAACATTCTACGCTGTCATCCTCATCCACATTGCGATTAACATAAGGAGTGCCATTGGCCAGACTTTGCGCCAGATGCAGTTTAAAATCAGGGAAGCCGCGTGTGTCCATACTGCGACAGAAACGGTTAACCGTCGGCTCGCTGACATCGGCCTCAGCGGCAAGCGCCGCGATGCTTGAATGGATTGCCCGCTCGGGAAAGGCAATAATGATATCGGCGACTTTACGCTCTGACTTGCTCAAATGTTCCAGTTTTAACTGGATTTTTTCCAGCATATTCATGATGTAGGTAGACTCATGGGTCATGGACAAAACGATTTCAGCAATAAGGGGAAATCGGGGCATAATTCAGTGTATAGATATTACCCCTGCTGATGCGGCAACGGGGCAAAATGGACAGGATAGTTGTTGTTTTTTTTCATTACATGATCGGAGTCTGGTTTTCTTACTTCGTCATGGGTACGAAAAAAGGCGACTTTTTTGTCCATTTTGCTGCGGTAAACGACAATTAAGCGTCTGTTCGCGGTAACAGCACGGCTGGATAAGCGTTTACGGTTTCCGGATTCACGTAAAAGCAGTACAGTGCACTGTAATAAAATTACAACCAGTGTCTGGCAGAAGCACCAGGTACTTAATTGAGGAGAATGACATGGCGGTAACGCAAACAGCCCAGGCATGTGACCTGGTCATTTTCGGCGCGAAGGGCGACCTGGCGCGGCGGAAATTGCTGCCTTCCCTGTATCAACTGGAAAAGGCCGGTCAGATTAACCCGGAAACCCGTATCATCGGGGTAGGGCGTGCCGACTGGGACAAAGCAGCCTATACCAAGGTTGTGCGCGAAGCGCTCGAAACCTTCATGAAAGAAAAGATCGATGAAGGTTTATGGGAAACCCTCAGTGGTCGTCTGGAGTTTTGTAATCTGGACGTCAATGACACTGCCGCGTTCAAACGTCTGGGCAAAATGCTGGATCAAAAATCGCGTACCACCATTAACTATTTTGCGATGCCGCCGAGCACCTTTGGCGCGATCTGCAAAGGCCTGGGTGAAGCAAAGCTGAATGCTAAACCCGCCCGCGTGGTGATGGAAAAACCGCTGGGCACGTCGCTGGCGACATCCAGGGAGATCAACGATCAGGTTGGCGAGTACTTCGAAGAGTGTCAGGTTTATCGTATTGACCACTATCTCGGCAAAGAGACGGTTCTGAACCTGCTGGCACTGCGTTTTGCTAACTCCCTGTTTGTGAACAACTGGGATAACCGCACTATTGATCACGTAGAAATTACCGTGGCTGAAGAAGTCGGTATTGAAGGTCGCTGGGGCTATTTTGACCAGGCAGGTCAAATGCGCGACATGATTCAGAACCACCTGCTACAAATTCTGTGCATGATCGCGATGTCTCCACCGTCCGATCTGAGCGCCGACAGCATCCGTGACGAAAAAGTGAAGGTGCTGAAATCGCTGCGTCGCATCGATCGTTCGAACGTACGTGAAAAAACGGTTCGCGGTCAGTACACCGCAGGCTTTGCCCAGGGCAAAAAAGTGCCGGGATACCTGGAAGAAGAAGGCGCGAACAAGAGCAGCAATACGGAAACGTTTGTGGCGATCCGTGTGGATATCGATAACTGGCGCTGGGCGGGCGTTCCGTTCTATCTGCGTACCGGTAAACGTTTACCGACGAAGTGCTCAGAAGTCGTGGTTTACTTCAAAACGCCTGGGCTGAATCTGTTCAGAGAGTCCTGGCAGGATCTGCCGCAGAACAAGCTGACCATTCGTTTGCAGCCTGATGAAGGTGTTGATATCCAGGTACTTAACAAAGTGCCTGGTCTGGATCATAAACATAATCTGCAAATTACCAAGCTTGATCTGAGCTATTCCGAAACCTTCAATCAGACGCACCTTGCTGATGCCTATGAGCGCCTGCTGCTCGAGACGATGCGTGGTATCCAGGCGCTGTTTGTGCGTCGTGATGAAGTTGAAGAAGCATGGAAGTGGGTCGACTCGATTACTGAAGCCTGGGCGATGGACAACGACGCGCCGAAGCCGTATCAGGCAGGTACCTGGGGACCGGTTGCTTCTGTGGCCATGATCACCCGTGATGGTCGTTCCTGGAACGAATTCGAGTAAAATGTCATCTAGCCCATTGGTGTTATTTTACCGGTAACATGATCTAACACAGATTGTAGAATAATTTTTGCACTTTTAAGCTCCGCGTGGATTCACCCGCGGGGCTTTTTTTATTACACTGCCTGAAACGATTTTGCCCTTGAGCTACGGCTAACAAGCGATTCAGCTGTTTTTAACCCATCTGAAGCACATTGTTAATCCAACGCTCTGACAGATAAATTTCAGGAGCCTCTATGAATCCGAATTTGTTACGCGTAACACAACGTATCGTCGAACGTTCTCGTGACACACGTTCCGCCTACCTCGCCCGTATTGAACAAGCGAAATCAACTACCGTTCATCGCTCACAGCTGGCATGCGGTAACCTTGCCCATGGTTTTGCCGCGTGTCAGCCGGACGACAAAGCTTCGCTGAAAAGCATGCTGCGTAACAATATCGCGATTATTACCTCCTATAACGACATGCTTTCCGCGCATCAACCGTATGAACACTATCCGGCCATCATTCGTAAAGCGCTGCATGAAGCCAATGCGGTAGGCCAGGTCGCAGGCGGTGTGCCGGCTATGTGTGATGGTGTGACCCAGGGACAGGATGGGATGGAACTGTCCCTGCTGAGTCGTGAAGTGATTGCGATGTCGGCTGCGGTGGGCCTTTCCCACAATATGTTCGACGGCGCGTTGTTCCTCGGCGTGTGCGACAAAATTGTTCCAGGTCTGGTGATGGCGGCACTGTCATTTGGGCATCTGCCTTCAATATTTATCCCTTCCGGTCCTATGGCGAGCGGTCTGGCGAACAAAGAAAAAGTGCGTATCCGTCAGCTGTATGCTGAAGGTAAAGTCGATCGTATGGCGCTTCTTGAATCCGAGGCGGCGTCTTATCACGCACCGGGAACCTGTACGTTCTACGGCACAGCAAATACCAACCAGATGGTGGTGGAGTTTATGGGGATGCAATTGCCAGGCTCCTCATTTGTGCACCCAGATGCGCCGCTGCGTGAAGCGCTGACCGCAGCAGCAGCCCGTCAGGTGACGCGCCTGACCGGCAACGGCAATGAATGGATGCCGATCGGTAAAATGATCGATGAAAAAGTGGTAGTGAACGGGATTGTCGCGCTGCTGGCGACCGGGGGCTCAACCAACCATACGATGCACCTGGTGGCCATGGCGCGCGCAGCCGGTATTCTCATTAACTGGGACGACTTCTCCGATCTGTCCGATATCGTGCCGCTGATGGCGCGTCTGTACCCGAATGGACCGGCAGACATTAACCACTTCCAGGCTGCGGGTGGGGTACCGGTATTAATGCGTGAGCTGCTTAACGCGGGTCTGCTGCATGAAGATGTGAACACCGTCGCTGGATTCGGTTTATCACGCTACACCATGGAGCCGTGGCTTAACAATGGTGAACTGGAGTGGCGTGAAGGGGCGGCGAAGTCGCTGGACAGCAACGTGATTGCCACCTTTGACCAACCTTTCTCTCATCATGGCGGCACCAAAGTGCTGAGCGGAAACCTTGGCCGAGCGGTGATGAAAACATCGGCGGTTCCGGTAGAAAACCAGATCATCGAAGCACCGGCGGTTGTCTTTGAAAGTCAGCACGATGTGTTACCGGCGTTTGATGCGGGTCTGCTTGACCGGGATTGCGTGGTGGTTGTGCGTCATCAGGGACCAAAAGCGAAAGGAATGCCAGAATTACATAAACTCATGCCGCCACTTGGTGTATTATTGGACCGTTGTTTCAAAATAGCGTTAGTTACTGATGGACGACTTTCAGGTGCTTCAGGTAAAGTGCCTTCAGCAATCCATGTAACTCCGGAAGCCTATGATGGCGGGCTGCTGGCAAAAGTACGCGATGGCGACATCATTCGTGTGAATGGACAAACAGGTGAATTAACGCTGCTGGTTGATGAAGAGGAACTTGCTTCTCGTCAGCCTCACATTCCTGACCTCAGCGCATCGCGCGTGGGTACTGGCCGTGAAATGTTCAGCGCGTTGCGTGAAAAGCTGTCCGGTGCGGAGCAGGGCGCAACCTGTATCACTTTTTAAGACTTATTTTGTAATCAGGCGAGAGAAAACTCTGATGAAAAACTGGAAGACAAGTGCAGAAGCAATCCTGACCACTGGCCCGGTTGTACCGGTTATCGTGGTTAATAAACTGGAGCACGCGGTGCCAATGGCAAAAGCGCTGGTTGCAGGGGGCGTGCGCGTTCTGGAAGTGACCTTACGTACCGCATGTGCGATGGATGCCATTCGCGCGATCGCCAAAGAAGTTCCGGACGCTATCGTTGGTGCGGGTACCGTACTGAATCCACAACAGCTTGCTGAAGTTACCGAAGCGGGGGCGCAATTTGCTATTAGCCCTGGCCTGACCGAACCGCTGCTGAAAGCCGCAACCGAAGGCACTATTCCGTTAATCCCGGGTATCAGCACCGTTTCTGAACTGATGCTGGGTATGGATTACGGTTTGAAAGAGTTCAAATTCTTCCCGGCGGAAGCGAACGGCGGTACTAAAGCGCTGCAGGCGATTGCGGGTCCGTTCTCACAGGTCCGTTTCTGCCCAACCGGTGGTATCTCTCCGGCGAATTACCGTGATTATCTGGCACTGAAAAGCGTACTGTGCATCGGCGGTTCCTGGCTGGTTCCGGCAGATGCGCTGGAAGAGGGTGATTACGATCGCATAACCAAACTAGCTCGTGAGGCTGTTGAAGGCGCGAAGCAGTAATTGCGCAAAATGCCCGGTAATCACTACCGGGCCTGCGAGTCTGTAACGGGCCATTCGGCCCGTTTTTTTATCCTTTTACCTTCACCTGTGCGGCCGCATTTTTTGCCCGAATCACCGCGTCCTCAATATTCTGCGCGGTAGTCAGCACCACGCCCAGACGACGGCTACCGTCGATTTCCGGTTTGCCGAAGAATCTAACTTGCATACCTGCGCCCACGGCGGCCTGAACGTTATCAAATGTCACATTCTGACTGGTAAGCTGCGGCAGAATAACGGCGGAAGCTGAAGGTCCATACTGGCGGATTGCGTCAACGGGCAGACCGAGGAATGCGCGAACGTGCAGGGCAAACTCGGACAGATCCTGCGAAATTAAGGTCACCATACCCGTATCGTGAGGGCGAGGGGAAACTTCGCTGAAAATTACCTCATCACCGCAGACGAACAGTTCGACCCCAAACAGTCCGTAGCCGCCCAGCGCCAGCACCACCTTACGGGCAATCTCCTGCGCGCGTGCCAGTGCCAGTTCACTCATTTGCTGTGGCTGCCAGGATTCACGATAATCGCCATCCTCCTGACGATGTCCAACCGGCGCGCAGAAATGCACGCCATCAACGGCACTGACGGTAAGCAGGGTGATTTCAAAATCAAAATTCACTACGCCTTCGACGATAACGCGCCCGGCACCAGCCCGGCCACCCTGTTGAGCATAATCCCAGGCTGTAGTGAGCTGATCGGCTGAACGGATAAAACTCTGTCCTTTACCAGATGAACTCATTACTGGTTTCACGATGCAGGGATAGCCGATTTCAGTGGCGGCTTCGCGAAAGCGGGCCTCGCTGTCAGCAAAGCGGTAAGAAGAGGTTGGTAGAGACAATTCTTCGGCGGCGAGTCGACGGATCCCTTCGCGGTTCATGGTCAGTTGCGTAGCCCTGGCGCACGGCACGACACGCTGGCCTTCCTGTTCCAGTTTGACCAGCATATCCGTAGCAATCGCCTCGATTTCCGGCACGATATAATGTGGTTTTTCACGCTCTACGAGTTGGCGTAATGCTTCGCCGTCCAGCATGTTGATTACGTACGAGCGGTGGGCAACGTGCATGGCTGGTGCGTCGGGGTAACGATCCACGGCAATGACTTCCACACCCAGGCGTTGACATTCAATTGCCACCTCTTTACCTAGTTCACCCGAACCTAATAACATCACTCGCGTTGCTGCGGGACGCAGCGCTGTGCCTAATAACGTCATAAATTAATCCCCTGTTTTATCTGGGCGCAGTATAAACGAAAACGTTTGCGTCTGTCTTTATTACCAGGTTGATTTCGAGGTGCAAAAAGAATATACTGTACATAAGTACAGGTAATTTAAGAGGCTGCAAAAATGGCGGTTGAAGTTAAATACGTAGTCATTCGGGAAGGTGAGGAAAAAATGTCGTTTACCAGCAAAAAGGAAGCCGATGCGTATGACAAAATGCTTGATACAGCGGATTTGCTCGACACATGGCTGGAGCAATCGCCGGTAGCGCTTGAAGACGAGCAGCGCGAAGCGCTTTCCCTGTGGCTGGCTGAGCAAAAAGATGTACTAAGCACCATTCTGAAAAATGGCAAATTGCCATCGCCACAGGCGGTCGAAAACGACGCGCACGGTGAAGATGATACTCAGGCTGCCTGAAACGACTTGCGCTCCTGACGTTTTGTACCATGCTTTTCCCTGAATCATTGTGCAATCCCTGACGTCATTTCTCATTGCTACAAGCAATCTGAAGGACGAAGGGGAGTTTAAGGAGAAAAGAATGTATAAAAAAAGAGCGTTGTTGAGCCTGCTGCTGCTGTCTGCCAGCGCATCTGTATTTGCGGCAAATATGGAAAGTAAAAATGTCCAGTTCCCTAAGTGTGAGGGACTGGACGCTAAGGGTATTGCGGCGAGCGTGAAACGTGATTATCAACAAAATCGCATCGCGCGCTGGGCTGACGATCAAAAACGCGTCGGGCAAGCCGATCCTGTCGCCTGGGTCAACACACCCGATATTACGGGCAAAGACGGTAAATGGTCTGTTCCTCTGACGGTTCGCGGTAAAAGCGCGGATATTCACTATCAGGTAAAAGTCGATTGCAAAGCCGGAACGGCGGAATATCAGCCGCAGTAACGGAGGTATTTGCACATCTTTTGATGACCAGGACACTTCCTGACATCCCCTCGGGTACGCTTTGATGATTATTCGTCTGTACTTGAGGGGCAAAATGGCTAATTGGCTGAATCAACTACAATCTCTTCTTGGGCAAAAAGGATCCTCCGCGTCATCTTCTGGCGAGCAAGGGCTGAGTAAACTTCTGGTTCCGGGCGCGTTAGGCGGTCTGGCTGGATTACTGGTTGCCAACAAATCTTCACGTAAATTACTGAGTAAATACGGCACCAGCGCACTTCTGGTGGGGGGCGGTGCGGTTGCCGGGACTGTATTATGGAACAAATACAAGGATAAAGTCCGCGCAGCGCATCAGGATGAGCCGCAGTTTGGTGCACAAAGCTCTCCGCTGGATGAGCGAACCGAACGTCTGATTCTGGCGCTGGTTTTTGCGGCGAAAAGCGATGGCCATATTGATGCCAAAGAACGTAGCGCTATTGAGCAGCAGCTCCGTGAAGCGGGCGTGGAAGAGCAGGGCCGCGTTTTGATTGAGCGCGCCATCGAACAACCGTTAGATCCTCAGCGCCTGGCGCAAGGTATCCGCAATGAAGAAGAAGCGCTGGAAATTTACTTCCTGAGCTGTGCGGCGATCGATATCGACCACTTTATGGAGCGTAGTTATCTGAATGCGCTGGGCGATGCGTTGAAGATCCCGCAGGATGTTCGTGAGGGCATTGAACAGGATCTCAAGGAACAAAAACAGGCTTTACCGGGTTAAATACTTACCGCTAAGGTGCATGTTTCGCTTGCATCATTGCTGTCTTTTGCCACCCTTATAGGATGATTAAGCAAAAGAACAATGACATGCTACCAACAGCTTCTCGTATTCCCCACGCCATGACTCAGCATGGCGACACCCGCGTTGATAATTATTACTGGCTGCGAGATGACACCCGCTCGCAGCCAGAAGTGCTGAATTATCTGCAACAAGAAAATGCGTATGGCCGCCAGATTATGGCCTCGCAGCAGGCCTTGCAGGATCGCGTCCTGAAAGAGATTATCGACCGAATCCCGCCTCAGGACGCTTCCGCCCCCTATGTGAAGAATGGTTATCGCTACCGGCATATTTATGAACCGGGGTGCGAATATGCCATTTATCAGCGTCAGTCTGCCTTGAGTGAAGAGTGGGATGAATGGGACACGCTGTTGGATGGTAATCAGCGTGCGGCCCACAGTGAGTTTTATACGCTGGGCGGGCTGGCGATATCTCCGGATAACACCATCATGGCGCTGGCCGAAGATTATCTTTCTCGTCGGCAATATGGTGTGCGGTTTCGCAATCTGCAAAGCGGGAACTGGTATCCGGAAGTTCTGGAAAACGTTGAACCGGACCTGATCTGGGCGAATGACTCGCAGACCTTCTATTATGTGCGCAAACATGCAACCACTCTGCTCCCGTATCAGGTCTGGCGGCATACTGTCGGCTCGCCATCATCCCTGGATGAGCTGGTGTATGAAGAGGCTGATGACATGTTTTATGTCAGCCTGCATAAAACCACATCGTTACACTATGTCGTTATTCATGTCGCCAGCGCGACCACAAGTGAGGTTTTGCTGCTTGACGCGGAGCTGGCGGATGCCGAACCGTTGGTATTTTTAGCTCGGCGTAAAGATCACGAGTACAGCCTCGATCACTATCAGCATACGTTTTATTTGCGTTCCAACCGCAAGGGTAAAAATTTCGGCCTGTATCGCACCCGGGTACGTGATGAACAAGCCTGGGAGGCGCTGATCCCGCCGCGCGACAATATTATGCTGGAGGGCTTTACGCTGTTCACAGACTGGTTGGTGGTGGAAGAGCGCCAGCGGGGCTTAACCAGCCTACGCCAGATCAATCGTAAAACGCGTGAAGTGGTCGGTATCGCCTTTGACGATCCGGCTTATGTGACCTGGCTTGCCTATAACCCTGAGCCGGAGACATCGCGCCTGCGTTATGGCTATTCCTCCATGACCACCCCGGACACGCTGTTTGAACTGGATATGGACACCGGGGAACGTCGCGTGCTCAAGCAGACGGAGGTCCCCGGATTTGATGCGGCGAACTATCGCAGCGAACACCTATGGATCACTGTGCGTGATGGTACAGAGGTTCCGGTTTCGCTGGTTTACCATCAAAAGTACTTCCTGAAAGGGAAAAATCCGTTACTGGTTTATGGCTATGGCTCGTATGGCGCCAGCATGGACGCCGATTTCAGCAGCAGTCGCTTGAGCCTACTGGATCGCGGCTTTGTGTATGCCATTGCCCATGTGCGTGGCGGCGGTGAGTTAGGGCAACAATGGTACGAAGACGGTAAGTTTCTGCAGAAGAAGAATACCTTCAATGATTACCTCGACGTCTGCGATGCACTGCTAAAAATGGGCTATGGCGCACCTTCGCTATGTTATGGCATGGGGGGAAGCGCCGGAGGAATGTTAATGGGTGTCGCCATCAATGAGCGCCCCGAACTGTTTCATGGCGTCATTGCACAGGTGCCATTTGTCGATGTGCTGACCACAATGCTGGATGAGTCAATTCCATTGACGACCGGTGAGTTTGAAGAGTGGGGTAATCCGCAGGAGGAAGAGTATTACACCTACATGAAAGGCTACAGTCCGTATGACAATGTTACCGCGCAGGCTTATCCGCATCTGCTGGTAACGACGGGCTTGCACGACTCTCAGGTGCAATACTGGGAACCGGCAAAGTGGGTGGCAAAACTGCGTGAGCTGAAAACGGACGACCATCTGCTGTTACTCTGCACAGATATGGATTCCGGGCACGGCGGTAAATCCGGACGTTATAAATCTTACGAAGGCGTGGCCCTGGAATACGCTTTTTTGATTGGGCTGGCGCAGGGAACACTGCCTGGATAAGCCTAAACTCAGGCGTTATCCAGATAGTGTTTCAGCGTTAAGCGCAGCTCCGGGCTCATGCTGTCGAGGTTATTAAATAACCAACGCAGATAGCCTGGATCGCGTTCAGCCACTTCTGACACCGGTTTTCCACGGTACTTACCAAAAGTGAAAGTGGTCAGTAATGCGGGGCGGCCGGTAATATCCACCATCTGTTCTGTTGTCCAGCCTGACGTCTGCATAATGTCGATCAGGAGTGCGGCGGTGATATAACAATCGTACAGGGCGCGGTGATGATGCAGGCCCGCTGGCGTCTGGACGCTCAGCTTGCGCGATTTATACAGCGCCATATTGCTGTATTTTATTCCCGGCCACAAACGCCGGGAGAGTTTCATGGTGCAAATCCACTCTCCCGGCATGTCGGGTAATACGCGGCGGTCAAAGCTGGCATTGTGCGCCACGTACCACTCGCTGCCGTAATACTGCGGGATGATATCTTCAATCCACGGTTTATCGGCCACCATCGCTTCTGTAATGCGATGGATAGCCATCGCCTGGGGGCTGATTGGGCGGTCAGGACGCACCAGATGGCTCATTGGATTAACTATTTTTCCGTCAACCACGTCGACAGAAGCAATCTCAACAATGCCTCCCTGCAGACCACAGGTTTCTGTATCTATTATGCGCAACATACCATGCTCCTGACCCAAAACGACTAGCGTAATGGAATGATATCACCTTGCCAACCCCGTGGCGTGCGTTGACCGGTTAAGAGCAAAGAACCGCTATCTGCGCGAACAATCAATCGACCGCGCTCATCCCATAACGCGCTGCTGCCACGCGCATTGGCCATTAATACCGCAATGGCAAACTTGTGCGAGAAACACTGTAGACGAGATGTGGAAGAGAGCAGCTCAGGTTCACTGACGGACTGAGAACTGGTGAACAGTGAGTAAGCAGGGTCGATATCGCTTCCTTCTGGCTGGCTATCCACAACGCTGATGGCATTTTGCTGTCGGGCGATACAGGCTCCGTGACTATGATGAAACATTAAGGGCGAGGTCATCCTGGGAGAGAAAAGCGCGATGCCTTTTACGAACCGGTTGTTATGTTCCACCGGTAGTCCTGCAATGATCGTCATACGATAAGTCACAGCGGCATGGGCGAGAGGTTCTAACAGCGCTTTATCGGGTGGGGCAGGCAGCGCGTCATGTTCATCGACACAACCTAACAAGGAGAGGGAAGGGAATACCAGCAATTCACATTGGCATTGAGCGGCTGCCTGAATGAATTGCAGGTGATGTGCGACATGCTCGGTAACTGAGGTATGAAGAGGTTCGTACTGTGCTGCTGCGATTTTCCAGTGTGACATAATGATTTCCTTTTCATAGTGTCTACAATCATCCTTAAAGTATAGATTAAGAATATGCTTATACTGTAGCAGCCATCATGTAAGGAATCGTAACGTAATATAAGTTTTATTTAACTTTAGGCTCGTAAGGTAAACGGGAAAGGGAAACGGATGCCAGTCGGTGCGCGATGAGCCTTTCGCGAAACCAGTCGCGTAAATGTTCGGGCTGTTCACGTTCAACAACTTCAGCAACAACAGGCATGTTGTATCGCTCCTTAAACGCAACACCCGCAGCGGCCAGGTCAACATTGACCTTATCCATCTCCGCCTGCTCAAGTTTGGCCAGATTGATGTTCATGGGCTTCTCCTTTTCTCTGTCTTTCTGCGCGCAAAGTTACTAAGAGTGTGCATTAATGGCAAGACCGAAATGATGATTCTCGACTCGATCATTGTAGAAGGTTATTCTCTATAGATTAGACATAACAAAAAGGAATAGTTGAAATGGCTTCATCTGCATCTCTGCTTCGCAACGCTCTCATCGTACTCGCCAGCGTGCTGGCAACGCCCGCCGCCCTGGCGCATGCTCATCTGACAAAACAAAACCCGGCTGCGAATGCTGAGGTTACGACATCTCCTCAGGCGTTGACGCTGAATTTTTCTGAAGGCGTGGAACCCGGATTTAGCGGAGCAACGCTGACAGGCCCAAATAAAGAACAGATCAAAACGGGCAAGGCGTCTCGCAGTGAACAGGATAAAACGCAATTGATTGTTCCGCTTGCTCAAACGCTTGAGGCCGGGAAATACACGGTCGACTGGCACGTCGTCTCCGTGGATGGTCATAAGACAAAGGGGCAATATACCTTTAGCGTGAAATAACCAATGCTGGCATTTACCTGGGTTGCACTGCGTTTTATCCATTTTACCACGCTGATGCTGGTGTTTGGCTGTGCGCTTTACGGCGCATGGCTGGCTCCCGTTTCGGTTCGTCGTTTAATGATGCGTCGTTTTTTGCGTCTGCAACAGCATGCCGCAGCGTGGAGCTTCATCAGCGCGACGCTGATGCTGGCGATCCAGGGGGGGTTAATGGGATCAGGCTGGCGGGATGTTGCCTCTACTGACGTTTGGGGTGCCGTGCTGCAAACGCAGTTTGGTGGCGTATGGCTATGGCAAATTATCCTCGCGCTGGTTACGTTGGTGATAACAATTATGGTCCCGCGCAACATGCCGCGACTGCTGTTAATGTTGACGATTGCGCAGTTTATTTTGCTAGCTGGCGTCGGACATGCAACGCTGCACAGCGGTATCGTTGGGGCATTCCAGCAGGTTAACCACGCCCTGCATCTGGTATGCGCTGCCGCCTGGTTCGGCGGTTTGCTGCCCGTACTTTACTGTATGCGAATGGCGCATAGCCGCTGGCGGGAACAGGCCATCAGTACCATGATGCGCTTTTCCCGCTTTGGGCATCTTTTCGTTATCGGTGTTTTACTTACTGGTATCATGAATGCGCTGTTTATTGTCGGTTTTTCCATTCCCTGGCACATGGCTTACGGGCAACTGCTTTTGTTAAAAGGTGCTCTGGTGATGCTAATGGTGGCGATTGCGCTGGCGAATCGGTATGTTTTGGTACCACGCATGCGGCAGGATAACCGCAGTATGACTCTCTATTTTATTTGGATGACTAAGCTGGAATGGGGAATTGGGGCGGTTGTGCTGGCGATAGTCAGCCTGTTTGCCACTCTCGAACCTTTCTGATTGATGGACTGGCGAAACGCATGAAAAAAATCATTATCTCGTTATTACTACTGGCAAGCTCTGGGGCCGCGCTGGCTGCGCCACAGGTCATTACCGTCAGCCGTTTTGAGGTTGGCAAAGATAAGTGGGCGTTTAATCGGGAAGAGGTGATGCTGACCTGCCGTCCAGGAAACGCACTGTATGTCATCAACCCCAGTACGCTGGTGCAATACCCGTTGAATGATGTCGCCAGACAGCAAGTAGAAAGCGGGAAAACCACGGCGAAGCCGATCGAGATTATCCAGATTGATGACCCGGCGAAACCGGGTGAAAAAATGAGCCTGGCGCCGTTTGTGGAGCGTGCAGAAAAGCTCTGTTAATTGCCAGATGTAGCGCTCTGATTTCCAATAAAAAACCGCAAGGATCTCGCAGGAGAACTTGCGGTTTTAGCGTTTGGATGCGTGACGATCGCCCTTTTTTTCCGGCCACTTTAGTCGCGGACTGGAAAACCTGGCGCTGTCATCTATTCTTAAATAGCAGGGTAAGTTAGCCTGCATTAATGCCAACTTTTAGCGCACGGCTCTCTCCCAAGAGCCATTTCCCTGGACCGAATACAGGAATCGTATTCGGTCTCTTTTTATGTGGCGAATGCGTTGCCATCCAATGCGTTGCCATCCTGGGCTGAACACTGCGTGTCGCATGTTACATTCTTCGTAAACCATACCATACTCCAGCCCATGATCGTCCAGGCTTTTTTGCCGCCATTGCTAAAATTATAACCAGGTACCATTGAACTCAGGAGGCGGCATGGGACGACCAGATAATATCTATCAACGAATTGAAGGTTCGCACTGGCGTCACGTCTGGGTAGTCGGAGATATTCACGGCTGTTTCTCATTGTTGATGGCACACTTGCACCAGCACCGTTTTGATCCGTGGCAGGATCTGCTGGTTTCGGTGGGGGATGTTATCGACCGTGGGCCTGATAGTTTGCGTTGCCTGAAACTACTACGTGAGAGCTGGATTGTGGCGGTCAGGGGTAATCATGAACAGATGGCGCTGGACGCGCTGGCGACGGGGGAGCCCTTCCACTGGTTTATGAATGGTGGTTCATGGTTTGCACAGGCAGAGCAGCCAGCGGCGAGATCCTCGCTTGAAGAGTGTCGGGATTTACCCTGGATTCTGGAGCTGCGTTGCCAGAACGGCATACATGTTATTGCCCACGCTGATTACCCTGATGAAGATTATCAGTGGCAAAAAGAGGTCGACTTACGGCGGGTGCTGTGGGATCGCTCAAGGCTGATGAGTAAAGGCAACGGCATTCGCGGGGCGGATCACTTTTGGTTTGGTCATACGCCGCTGCGCCAACGGCTGGATCGCGATAATCTGCACTATATTGATACCGGTGCGGTGTTTGGCGGCGAATTAACGCTGGTGCAACTGCAATAATCAAAAATCGCTGTATTCCTGGGCCGGATGCCAGAAGCTGTCAATATAGTCATCCGCAGGTAAACATCCGCCGTTACGAATACGCTGATCGTCCATCGATATCAGGCACTGCTGCTCAGTTTTGTAGACATCCACCACGATATCTTCACAACCGCCCTCCAGGTAGCACACAAAAAGAACCAGCGTGAACATTCCATCCTCATATGGTAAAGCCATACCTGTAGTGTAGAGGATGTTGATAGATGAGGGAAATTAAGCAAGAAATAACCCGTCTGGCGACGGGTTCTTTTTGAATCAGGCAAGGCGCATGATCCAGGCATCTGACTTACGATCGTAGTGCTCGCGAAATAGTACCGAATGTTCTCCGTTCAGAAGAGCCGGGACGCTGGTGTCGGCATCCCAGGCGTCCAGTTGCATACATAAATCCGGATCAGATTTACACGGAATGGTTAACGTTCGGTCTCCTGGCGACTCGCCATGTAACTCGGCGTCGTCGATTTCAAAAGCGCCAATGCGCACACTGGTTTTCATCATCGTGCTCTCCGTTGATTTGTTGGTTGTGGTACGACCAGTTAAGCCGTCCATTTTTCAGCGTAGTCAACGTTAGCAAAAGCGCCAGTAAAAACGTGCGTTACCTTGTAAAGAGTTTGCCATCCCGGACAAGATCGCGTGGATAGCTATTCTTTAATCGCGAACCAATACGTTTTGCCAGACCGATTGGTTGGTGCTGGAATGTAACCAGTACGTCGTCACTCGTTGGTGCGGTTTGTGGGTAGACATCCCGGCCGCGGTACCACTCTTCAGCTTCGGTAAGGGTCAGTTCAAACGCATGGCTATGATTTGGGTTGGCGAGCGCGATGACGGCTTCATGCTGCCAGCGGTAACCTTTATTGTGTGTTTCAGCCAGTTTGACGCCGAGTCGGGAAAAACGAACTTTGCCGATCAGTGGTTCAATGTCTGTTGGAAACAGCCAAATCTCTTTATCACGCTGCCACAGACGCAAAGTGCCTCCCCACTGCAATCCACAGGCGTTAGCGGCCTGAGTAACAAGCGCGGATTCACGTCCTTTAAGTGGGCTGAAAGGGAAGTTACCCACTTTGTACTTTGGCGTCGGTAATGGAGGGATGGCGGCTGTTTTGCGCAAACGTGCAACGAAGAAACCTTCGCAATCGTAGATTTGCGGGAACACGTGCAGAAAGCCTTCCGGCGTCAGGGCGCGTTCGGCTTCCGGGAATAAATCGCCCAGTGGCAAAAATTCGACTGCATCCGGGTAAGTCTCAATCAACCACTGCATGACGTTTTCATTTTCGTCACGGTTAAGCGTACAGGTGGAATAAACCAGCGTGCCGCCGGGCCGCAGAGCGTGAAAGGCGCTGTCGAGCAGTTCGCGCTGAGTCGCGGCAATTTCCAGATTACTTTCTGGCGACCAGTTTTTCAGCGCATCGGGGTCTTTACGCATCACGCCTTCGCCGGAACATGGGGCGTCCAGCAAAATGGCATCAAAGGATTCAGGCAACGCTGCGCCAAATACGCGGCCGTCAAAATGGGTGAGCGCGACATTGGCTATCCCACAACGGCTGATATTGGCATGCAGGACTTTGACGCGACTGGCGGAAAACTCATTCGCAAGAATCGCGCCCTGATTATTCATTTTTGCGGCAATTTGCGTGGTTTTAGAACCTGGCGCTGCCGCAACATCCATAACTCGTTCCGGGGTGTTGCCTTCGGCAAACAGCGCGGCGACCGGCAGCATTGAGCTGGCTTCCTGAATATAAAACAGACCGCTTAAATGCTCTGCGGTGCTACCGAGCGGCAGTGACTCTTCATCATCGCGTTCAATCCAGAAACCTTCAGCACACCAAGGAACCGGAGTGAGCGACCAGTTGTAAGGCGCGGTCAGCGTGAGGAAATCGGCAACGGAAATTTTCAGCGTGTTGACGCGGATACTACGGCGCAGCGGGCGCTGGCAGGCAGCGAGAAAATCATCGAATGACAGCGTGGAAGGCATTGCTTCACGCATTTGGGTCAGAAAGGCGTCGGGAAAATAAGCCACTTGGTACCACCGGCAAAAAAACAGGTGCGCAGTGTAGCATATACCCTAAATAATTCGAGTTGCAGGAATCTGGTAAGTGACTGGGGTAAACGAGAGTACCTAACGCATATGCAACTTGAAGTATGATGTGTAGAAGTGCTCCGGCGCGAGTATTTACGCCGGAGCAGAGGAGAGATTAACGTGGCAGGGCGGTTCCCCAGTCACGCCACTCTTTCGGTTCGCTTTCGAGCAGCAGGAAGTGTTTACCCGACTGCGCTTTCGGGGCGAGTGGCGTACCCGGTGGCGTGGCGAAGGCGATACCACCGCGAATGAACTGGTTGAACGTACCGGTTTTCACGACGCCGCCGGTCAAACCGAAGTCGAGATTGTATCCGGATGCCAGCCAGAACACGGAATTGTTGCGCACCAGGTGCTGATAGCGCTGGCTAATGCGCATGGCAACCATCACACGGTCAGAAAGAGAACCCAGCGTCAGCCCGGTGACGGTCCCCACTTCAATGCCTCTGAACAGCACTGGCGTACCGATATTCAGCGAACCGGCTTCCGGCGCTTCCACCACAATACTCAGACCATCGAGGTAACGAGAGTCGGTAATCGTGGCTTCCTGTAGCTCAAAATCACGGCGCGGGTTGCCGCGTCCTGGTTCAACGTTGATATACGGCTGCAGGATGGTATCCAGATGCTCCACGCCCGCCGCCGAAATTTGCGGCGTGATCACGGAGAAGCGCGTACCGCTTCGGGCAAAGGTCTGCACATATTCCGGATACAGAACCGCTTTTGCCTGAACTTCGTTACGGGCGGTGATGAGCTCAAGCGTCTGGATCTGACCAATATCGATCCCAAGATAGCGAATCGGCATGCCGGCCGCGAGTTTACCGGCATCGAACGCGTGCAGGGTTATCTGACCGCCCACCGCACGCGCGGCGGTTTCGGAAGCATACAAGATACGCTTGTCGCCTTTGCGTTGACTGGCGCTGGCGCCACTTAAGTTATCAAAGCTGATAGCCCCTTTGAGTGCGCGCGACAGGGGAGATGCTTGTACGGTTAAACCGCTGCCGTTGAGCTGAACCTTTGCACCGCCTTCGGCCCAGAACACGCTGTTGCTGGTCAACAAATTGCGATATTCCGGTTTGATATGCAGATCGATATCAAACGCATCGGCGCGCGGACGAACGCTAATCACTTCACCGACCTCAAATTTGCGGTAGAGCACCACCGAACCGGCCTGCACATCCGGCAGCGTTTCGGCGCTCAGGCTGACCGTGGTGGTTGGCAGATCGCTCAGGCTGTTTTCAATTGCTTTTTCCAGGTTGGCATACAGCGGGTAGCTTTTTTGCATTTCGCCTTTGGTGCCTGGCAAAATGCGAATGCCGCCGCTGAGCCACTCACTGGCGCTGGCACCAAGGAATTCCACACCATCCAGCCCGACTTTGACATCCACCCGGCTGTTGACCACGAATTTACTGTCGCCTTGCACCAGCGAGCGATGCTGCGGTTCGATGGCAACGATAAATGAGACGCCTTTGCTGGAAAGCGTACGCTCAATAACCTGACCGACCTGTACGCCGTGGAGGATCAGCGGCTGGCCGGCTTCAATACCGTAACTCTCCGGTGCGGTCAGCGTAAATGTCATGACACCTGGATCGTGTAACAACGACTTCTCTGCGGGAATAACAGTAAAATGGCTACGCGGCTCGCCTTCGCCGGGGACCAGTTCAAACGTTTTACCCGTCAGCAGTGAGCTGAGATTGGCATCGTTTAACGATAATTTAGGACTGTGTAATTCGATCCGCGTGTTGTCGCGCAGCAGCGTTACGACGCTGGGGTCGACCGTCATTTCGCCGGTGACTTTCCCGCCCGGATTTAAATCCAGTTTGGTAAGCTGACCGACCTCTAATCCTTGATACATCAGTGACGTTGAGCCTGCCTTGAGTCCGTCTCCGCTGGGTAAATCAAGTTTGACAATTACCCCGCGCTGGCTGTGCGCGAGATCCTGATATAAACCAAACGTGTCGTCGGCAGCCGCGGGTTTTGAGTCTTCCGGCGAATCAAAAGCAATCGCACCATTGACCAGCGCGGCCAGACTTTCCAGTTTTACCTTTGCGCCACTGAGGCTGACATCCGCATTCACGCCGGATACGTTCCAGAAGCGGCTGCCTTTTTTCACCAGGTTGGTAAAGCGACGTTCAATCAACACGTCGATGGTTACCCCCTGATGATTGGGGTTAATGGCGTAGTCATACACCCGACCGACCGGAATCTTACGGAAATAAACCAGTGAACCGCTATTGAGCGAACCGAGGTCAGGCGCCCGCAGATGCAGCATCAAATCGCCATTATCAAGACGATATTTGGGCTGCGTATCGAGGGCGACGAAATGATCTTCTTCCTCGCCGGTTCCGGGCATCATGCCGATATAGTTACCACCAACCAACGCATCCAGACCTGAAACCCCAGCCAGCGACGCTTTCGGTGTAACAAGCCAGAACTGAGTATCTTTGCGCAGTGCATCTTTCATGCTCGATTTGATGCTGACGCGGACTTCAATTTTACGCAGATCTTTGCTGAGGTTGATATCTTGTACTGTGCCCACTTCAACGCCCTGATAACGAACGGGCGTGCGTCCTGGCACAATGCCGTCCGCAGACATGAAGTCAATGGTCACGGTATTGCCGCGATCTTCATAGCTCCCCCAGATCAGCCAACCTGCAATCATCAATGCGATCAACGGCAGCAGCCAGAACGGAGAGATACGACGTTTTGTTTTAATCTGCGCTTCAGTCTGCGAAGCGGGCGTTTCCTGACTCATGTGCATCCCAAAGTAATCGGCTGTCCAGCCATTCCACAGCAAGAATAGTCAATATTACCGCCGCGCCGAAATAAAACGCAGCCGGTCCCATAGTAAAAGCAAGAATCTGATCGCGATTAATCAGTGACATGGTTAACGCGATAACAAAGAGGTCCAACATCGACCAGCGACCAATCCAGGTCACCATGCGCAGCAGTTTGATGCGGGTACGCAATCCTTGCTCGCAGTTAAAATGAATGCTGATGAGCAACGTAAACATCACAATCACTTTGGTGAATGGCACCAGAATACTGGCGATAAAAACGATCGCCGCCACGCCGACGTTACTGTTTGCCAAAGACATTATGCCTGACAGGATGGTGTCTTCCTGTCGACCACCGTTGACATATATTACCGAGATGGGCAGCAGATTAGCAGGCAAAAGCAGGACAATCGAGGCCAGAAGAGCCGCCCAACACTTTTGAATACTTTGGTTCCTGCGCCAACGCAACGGGATATGGCAACGAGGGCAGCGACCTCGCGCGTCCGAATAACCTGTAAAGTGACAACCGAGGCAGACGCGGAGCTTTTCATCAGGGCGACGGGCCGGTCTTTGCGGATAAAATCGGTCCCAAAGCTGCTCTACGTTGAGGTGCGACAACGTCAAAATACTGAGGATCACCAGCGCGATAAAAGCAAACAGCCCCACACCGGGTTGCAAAAAAGCATAGTCCTGAACTTTGATTGATGCGACGCCAATACCCACAAGATAGATATCGAGCATCACCCACTCTTTAAGCCTTTCCAGCATCAACAGTACCGGGCGCAGGTTCATCCCGAGAATATTGCCAAACCACAGATAAGCAATTGAGGTCACGAGAATTAGCGGCGCACCAGCCACGCAAAATAGCACGAAGGATGCGGTGAGTGGATCGCCCTGACGGGTCATTTGCCAGATGCCCTGCAGCACATTGGCGTCAATGCGTACACCTAACAGATAGATGTGCAGGAGCGGCTCTCCCCAGGCAAAGGGCATCAGCAGCAGCATGGCGAAAGCCATTGCCGCCAGCCGCGTTAGTGACCAGTCGCGTCCGTCACGAATTCTTGCCTGACAGCGTGGGCAAAATGCACTTTGGTGTGAACGCATTTTAGGCAAACTAAAGATCAGGTCACATTCAGGGCAGCGATGGTAATTCGCACGAGGAAGTGCATCACCAATGGACCTGATGGCTATTTTTTTAGTCGGCGTGATGCGTGGTGTCGTTAAGGCCATGTATCGCGAATCAAATTGTTGAAGTAATGTTATCTTAACTCATGACGGGAATGATCTTGAGCATTAACGCATTTAATGTTTATTTTAGTAGGCTGCAGTTTTAGGTAAGACAACTAAGTGATTACATAATGAACAAAATAGAGCTATACACGGATCTGAACCGTGATTTTCAGGCATTAATGGCAGGTGAGACTAGTTTTCTGGCAACGCTGGCAAATACCAGCGCGTTGTTGTTCGAGCGTCTTGCAGAAGTAAATTGGGCCGGTTTTTATCTGCTCGAAAACGATACGCTGGTGCTGGGGCCTTTCCAGGGGAAAATCGCCTGTGTGCGGATTCCGGTGGGGCGCGGAGTATGTGGTACCGCCGTGGCGCAGAACCAGGTTCAGCGTATTGAGGACGTACATGCTTTTGACGGGCACATCGCCTGCGATGCCGCCAGCAACGCTGAAATCGTCCTGCCAATCACCGTCGACAATCAGATCATCGGCGTGCTGGATATTGATAGCACGGCGTTTGGCCGCTTTACTGAGGAAGATGAACAGGGGCTGCGGACGCTGGTGGCACAGCTTGAAACCGTGCTTGCAACGACGGATTACAAAAAATTCTTTGCGCGCGTCGCAGGATAATCAACGGATAACGTAGCAATTACTGATGACGTCATTATAATGTCGCCTGTTCATGCCTGCGCTTGTTGGCTACGTCCGTTGTAATCAGGAAATTTCATGGAAAATCAACCTAAGTTGAATAGCAGTAAAGAAGTCATCGCGTTTCTGGCCGAACGCTTCCCGCAGTGCTTTAGTGCGGAAGGCGAAGCGCGCCCACTGAAAATTGGCATTTTTCAGGATCTGGTAGAGCGTGTTGAGGGCGAAATGAACCTCAGCAAGACACAGCTCCGTTCAGCCTTACGTCTCTATACTTCAAGCTGGCGCTATCTGTATGGCGTTAAATTGGGCGCAACGCGTGTGGATCTCGACGGCAACCCTTGTGGTGAGCTGGATGAACAGCACGTGGAACATGCTCGCAAACAGCTGGAAGAAGCTAAAGCCCGCGTTCAGGCGCAACGCGCTGAACAACAGGCGAAAAAACGCGAAGCGGCCGCTGCTGCCGGGGAAAAAGAAGACGCACCGCGTCGCGAGCGCAAGCCGCGTCCTGCTCCGCGTCGTAAAGAAGGTGCTGAGCGTAAACCTCGCGCTGAAAAACCAGCAGCAAAAGCACCGCGTGCTCCTCGTGAAGAACAGCATACCCCGGTATCTGATATTTCAGTGCTGACGGTAGGGCAGTCTCTGAAGGTGAAAGCAGGAAATAATGCGATGGATGCCACCGTATTAGAAATCACCAAAGATGGCGTCCGTGTACAGCTGAATTCGGGTATGTCTTTGATTGTACGCGCAGAACACCTGGTGTTCTGAAACGGAGGCCAGGCCTGGCATGAACACTTTTTTTAGGCTTACTGCGTTAGCTGGTCTGCTTGCATTAGCAGGCCAGGCACTTGCTGTGGAAGACATCACGCGTGCCGATCAAATCCCCGTCTTAAAGGAAGAAACCCAGCATGCGACGGTAAGTGAGCGTGTTACATCGCGTTTTACGCGTTCACACTATCGTCAGTTCGATCTGGATCAGGCGTTTTCGGCGAAAATTTTTGACCGCTATTTGAATCTGCTCGACTACAGCCACAACGTGCTGTTGGCGAGCGATATCGAACAGTTTGCAAAGAAGAAAACGGTTCTTGGCGATGAATTGCGTAGCGGCAAGCTGGATGTCTTTTACGACCTCTATAATCTGGCGCAAAAACGCCGATTTGAACGTTATCAGTACGCATTAAGCGTGCTGGCACGGCCAATGGATTTTACCGGTACCGACACGTTTAACCTCGACCGGAGCAAAGCTCCGTGGCCAAAGAGCGAAGCAGAGCTTAACGCGCTGTGGGACAGCAAGGTTAAATTTGACGAACTCAGCCTGAAGCTGACCGGTAAAACCGATGCGGAAATTCGTGAAACGCTGACTCGCCGCTACAAGTCTGCGATTCGCCGTCTGGCGCAGACCAATAGCGAAGATGTGTTTTCTCTGGCGATGACGGCTTTTGCCCGTGAAATCGACCCGCATACTAACTATCTCTCTCCACGCAATACTGAACAGTTCAATACTGAAATGAGCCTGTCTCTGGAAGGTATTGGCGCGGTTCTGCAAATGGATGATGACTACACCGTCATCAATTCCATGGTGGCGGGTGGCCCTGCAGCCAAGAGCAAAGCGATAAGCGTTGGTGACCGTATTGTCGGCGTGGGTCAGACCGGTAAAGGCATGGTCGACGTGATTGGCTGGCGTCTGGATGACGTGGTGGCGCTGATCAAAGGACCGAAAGGCAGCAAAGTGCGCCTTGAAATCCTGCCTGCTGGTAAGGGTACCAAAACGCGCATCGTAACGTTAACGCGTGAACGTATTCGTCTCGAAGACCGCGCTGTGAAAATGTCCGTGAAAACCGTTGGCAAAGAAAAGGTCGGCGTACTGGATATTCCCGGCTTTTATGTTGGCCTGACGGATGACGTCAAAGTTCAGCTGCAGAAGCTGGAAAAACAGAACGTCAGCAGCGTCATCATCGATCTGCGCACCAATGGTGGCGGCGCGCTGACTGAAGCAGTTTCGCTTTCCGGTCTGTTCATTCCATCCGGTCCGGTTGTTCAGGTTCGTGACAATAACGGTAAAGTGCGTGAGGACAGCGATACCGACGGCGTCGTGTATTACAAAGGCCCGCTGGTGGTGTTAGTCGATCGTTTCAGTGCTTCGGCATCAGAAATTTTTGCTGCGGCAATGCAGGATTATGGTCGTGCGCTCATTGTCGGTGAACCGACCTTCGGGAAAGGTACCGTCCAGCAATATCGCTCCCTGAACCGTATTTACGATCAGATGCTGCGTCCGGAATGGCCGGCGCTGGGCTCTGTTCAGTATACGATCCAGAAATTCTACCGTGTCAACGGTGGCAGTACGCAGCGTAAGGGCGTTACGCCGGATATCATCATGCCGACAGGTAATGAAGAAACAGAAACCGGTGAGAAGTTCGAAGATAACGCGTTGCCGTGGGATAGCATTGATGCTGCGACCTACACCAAATCAGAGAATCTGACGCCGTTTGGACCTGAATTGTTGAAAGAGCACAATGCGCGTATCGCCAACGATCCTGAGTTCCAGTACATCATGAAGGATATTGCGCGTTTCAATGCGATGAAGGATAAGCGCAACATCGCTTCTCTGAATTACGCTCAGCGTGAAAAAGAGAATAACGAAGATGACGCAATGCGTCTGGCGCGTATCAACGATCGGTTTAAGCGTGAAGGCAAACCGCCTTTGAAGAAACTGGACGATCTGCCGAAGGATTACCAGGAGCCGGATCCGTACCTGGATGAAACGGTAAAAATCGCGCTTGATCTGGCGCATCTTGAGAAAGAGAAGCCAGCGGAACAGCCCGCAACCCGTCAATAACCTCAAACAGGCACAAGAAATTGTGCCTGTTTTTTTTAACAAACGCATGAAGACGTCAGTCTGATACGATAAAATGTAAAGTTGTGTTTTTCTGGTGACTTAGCACCGATGGATGCTTGAAAATAGCCGTAAGACCCATACGATATGGGTAATCGCATAGTGCGTTTTGTTAAATTGAGGTTAAAAGAAAATTATGATGCGAATCGCGCTCTTCCTGCTGACGAACCTGGCTGTGATGGTCGTTTTCGGGCTGGTATTGAGCCTGACAGGGATTCAGTCAAGCAGCGTTCAAGGCTTGTTGATCATGGCACTGCTGTTTGGTTTTGGTGGTTCCTTCATTTCTCTGCTGATGTCCAAATGGATGGCGTTAAAATCCGTCGGTGGGGAAGTGATCGAACAGCCCCGCAATGAAAGAGAACGCTGGTTGATGAATACGGTAGCGAATCAGGCCCGTCAGGCCGGGATCGCTATGCCGCAGGTCGCAATCTACCATGCGCCAGATATTAACGCATTTGCTACCGGTGCGCGCCGGGATGCTTCGCTGGTGGCTGTGAGTACTGGCCTGTTGCAAAACATGAGCCCTGATGAAGCCGAAGCCGTTATCGCGCATGAGATCAGCCACATTGCCAATGGTGATATGGTGACCATGACGCTCATTCAGGGGGTTGTAAACACCTTCGTTATCTTTATCTCACGTATTCTGGCGCAAATTGCCGCTGGCTTTATGGGTGGAAACCGTGATGAGGGTGAGGGTAGCAACGGTAACCCGTTGATCTACTTTGCGGTGGCGACGGTGCTGGAACTGGTGTTTGGTATTCTGGCGAGCATCATTACCATGTGGTTCTCACGTCATCGTGAATTCCATGCGGATGCCGGTTCTGCAAAATTGGTAGGGCGTGAGAAAATGATCGCCGCGCTGCAGCGTCTGAAAACCAGCTATGAGCCGCAGGAAGCGACCAGCATGATGGCGTTTTGCATCAACGGCAAATCCAAGTCGTTGAGTGAGCTGTTTATGACTCACCCGCCGTTGGATAAACGTATTGAAGCGCTGCGCAGTGGAGAATATCTGAAATAATCTGCAGCAGACTAACTGAAGAGCGCGTCGACAGACGCGCTTTTTTTATGCCTGAATTCGCGGTTGCGTAATACGCAGGCCGCTCACGATGGCTGCCAGCGAGGCCAGAATGCCAGCTGTTATCAGCGAGACGTGCGTTCCGCTGTCACCGAATTGGTTGAGCATTAGTGCGACCAGCGCGGCCCCTGTACTTTGACCTAGTAAGCGCGCCGTCCCCAGCATACCGCTTGCCCCACCGCTGCGTTCACGCGGCGCGGAGGTGATGATAGTGTGGTTGTTCGGTGACTGAAACAAGCCAAAGCCCGCGCCGCACAAAATCATTGGCCAGATGATATTAAAATCAGAGGGCGAAGTGGGTAGCAGTACCAGCGAAAACAAACCGCTCGCCATCACTGCCATGCCCAGCGCACCCAATAGTCCGGCGTGAACGCGTTCAATCAGATATCCCGCGAGAGGAGCCATCACCATGGTTGCCAGTGGCCATGGCGTCAACAGCAGACCCGTTTCGACTTCGCTGCGCCCGAGTACCGTTTGCATAAAAAAGGGCAAGGAAACTAATGCCAGCATTTGCGCGCTGAAAGAACAGATTGAGGTACAAATCGAGAGTGAAAACAGCGGAATGCGTAGCAGATCAACCGGCAATAAGGGTACTGGCAAGGCGAGCTGACGGCGGATAAAGAAAAAACCTACAACGATCAGTGCCACAATCTCAGCACCAATCAGTTTTAGCGACTGTCCTTGTGCAAAACCGCTGAGGGCGGTGATCAGCAAACCAAACGTTAAGGCATTCATCACTGCACTCGGCAGGTCAAAGCGTGGTTTATTGCTGCGGGACGCATTGGGGGGTAAAAAGCGCATAGCCAGCAGCAGTGCGATTATTCCCAACGGGACGTTAATCAGAAACAGCCATTTCCACGAGGCGATAGAGAGAATTGCCGCGGCAATAGTTGGACCCGCTGCCGAGGAGACTGCAACAATAAAGGAGTTAATACCCATCCCACGCCCAAGCTGATGCTGTGGGTAAATGAGTCGGATCAATGCCGTATTCACGCTCATTAGCGCCGCGCCGCCAAAACCCTGGGCGATGCGCGCCAGCGTCAGCATGTGTAACGAATCAGACAAGGCACAGAATAGCGATGCCAGCAAGAACACGACCAGACCACACTTATAAATGCGTCGGTAACCAAACATATCGCCTAAAAAAGAGAGTGACAGAAGCGAAACGACGATAGCAATTTGATAGGCGTTCACGATCCATATTGAGCTTGCTGGTGAGGCCTGAAGATCGGCGGCGATAGTTGGCAGGGCTACGTTTGCTATTGCGCCGTCGAGTACTGCCATAGAAATCCCAATTACAATGGTTAAAATTGCGCCATATCGCTGGGGCAATGGCAGACCATCGGCCTGAATTTTTTCCATAGAAAATCAATATTGTCGGTATTTATGAAGAGAATAATGATTTTAGCATTGATATTCAGGCGTTAGGTCGCAGATTTGTAACTAAGTAAGCAAAGAGCGATTGCGAGTGGGGGGACGTGAAATTATAATAAAAACCGGTTCTGATTTTTATAAAACACTCGCAATGAGGTGGTAAATGGCTATCGCAGATCTGGATAAGCAACCCGATTCTGTATCTTCCGTGCTGAAAGTTTTTGGCATTCTGCAGGCGCTGGGTGAAGAGCGCGAGATTGGTATTACCGAGTTGTCGCAACGCGTCATGATGTCGAAAAGCACCGTTTATCGCTTTTTGCAGACCATGAAAACGCTGGGTTATGTGGCACAAGAAGGAGAGTCTGAGAAATACTCTCTGACCCTGAAATTATTCGAGCTAGGCGCGCGCGCGTTGCAAAACGTTGATCTTATCCGTAGCGCTGACATTCAGATGCGCGAACTTTCACGCCTGACCAAAGAGACAGTTCACCTCGGTGCGCTGGATGAAGACAGCATCGTCTACATTCATAAAATCGATTCCATGTACAATCTGCGCATGTATTCTCGCGTTGGTCGTCGTAATCCGCTATACAGTACAGCTATTGGTAAAGTTCTGCTGGCATGGCGTGACCGCGATGAAGTGAAGCAGATTCTGGATGGTATTGAGTACAAACGCAGCACCGATCGTACCATTACGAATACCGATGAATTACTGGTACTGCTGGATAAAGTACGTGAGCAAGGTTATGGCGAAGATAACGAAGAACAGGAAGAAGGCCTGCGTTGCATCGGCGTACCAGTGTTTGACCGTTTCGGCGTGGTTATTGCGGGCCTGAGTATTTCATTCCCAACGCTGCGTTTCTCTGAAGAACGTTTACACGAGTATGTGGCAATGCTGCATACGGCGGCGCGCAAGATTTCAGAACAAATGGGCTATAACGACTATCCGTTCTGAACTGACGTCATCGCTAATGACAAAACCCCTGGTATTTTGTACCAGGGGTTTTTTATGAAAAATTATAACGTGAGTTGGCACAAATAACGTTGTGAACGAATTGTTGCTATATTAGCCGTTGTCGATAATAACCGTGCTTTTCCTTAACAGAGGACAATCCGACAGGCCAATGATACCGCTATCAGTGTGGACGTACTGTGCGGTGCTGGTGCCGCGAGCGGTCAGATATTGGCATTGCAGGCCCAGACCCGCAGCATTCTCCTTACTTCCAATCAAGATACCGTAGCCGCTCAGTAATAAACCGATCCAAACCAGAGCTAACAACACAATAGCGCGGATAATCAGACGCATTACAACCTCTTATCTTTTTTCGTTGTTATTAGATTAGCCTGTACACGGTATGAAACAAGTCAATCATTCCTAAAAAGATTGAATGCCGATACAGTTAACGCTGGGTTTAGGTAACGCATGATAATTTATAGACATAAGATGTAGGATTGAAGAGTGGAGCTGGAGTGAAAAAGATTCGCTGGGTAGTGCTGATTGTTGTTGTACTGGTATGCATACTGATGTGGGCGCAGGTGCTCAACATCATGTGCGATCAGGACGTACAATTTTTCAGCGGTATTTGTGCCATTAATAAGTTTATTCCCTGGTAAGCGCATTTTCGCAACAGTTGATTACCTTCTTGTGCGGCAGTGGTAAACTATGCCGTCTACATTGAGGTGGTGAAATGAACGAAGTTTTGAATTCAGGCGCGTTGAGTTTTGCGTCTTTAGCGGTATCAGTGGTGGTTTTGATTGTCGGGCTTGTTCTATGGTTTTTCATCAATCGGGCAAGTTCGCGTACCAACGAGCAGATTGAGCTGCTTGAAGCATTGTTAGATCAGCAAAAAAGACAGAACGCTTTACTCCGTCGACTTTGTGAAGCTAACGAACCCGAGAAAGTAGCAGAGCCTGCTGCACTGACTGCCAGGCAAGAAGACGATGACATCATCCGCCTGGTAGCCGAGCGGTAAATAAGTATGACAGGGTGAGGTACTGCGGATGTTGCTTCCAGTTACTTCATCCTGTCTTAAGCGTGTCAGATTTTTTTCTTCTGTCTCCGACGTGTAATTAGCGGCGGACTGACATGGACTCCCAGTATTTTCAGAGACTCCGCCTAATTAATATCTTATCCCTGGCCTGATCTAAATATAATATCCCATACGTTAAAAATATGATTATGTCATTTTTGTGATAATGATCGTTTTATTAGCAGCGAAACGTTTCTCTTACTTTTTTTGTGCCTTGTCATCATTCTTTCATTATTTTGGTGCAAAACAAGAAGACGGATCCCATTTCTACGCTTGTGATATTTTATGCATTACTAAGCATAAAAAATGATATAGGGCAGAACCCGTTACAGATAACCTGGAACAACCGAAGCTATTGAGCTATGGTAGAAATGTCTCTGCAATGGTGCCAACCATGCGGGGTAAGGGGAGAGGCACGTGAATATATCTCTACTCGGCCTGGCGCATAACTGTGCAGTTGCTGTTTGATGAAAGACAGGATTTGTGCGACCGATCGAGACACGTTTAAAAATGGCTTGCCATTATTAACGTTGTATGTGATAACACGTTTTGGGTTAAACGAGGTACAGTTCTGTTTATGTGTGGCATTTTCAGTAAAGAAGTCCTGAGTAAACACGTTGACGTTGAATACCGCTTCTCTGCCGAACCTTATATTAGTGCCTCAAGCAGTAATGTCTCAGTTTTATCTATGTTACGCCCGCGGGCGAAGAAAATACTCTAAGGAATTTTGCAAATGGCAAAGATTAAAGGTCAAGTTAAGTGGTTCAACGAGTCTAAAGGTTTTGGTTTCATTACTCCGGCTGATGGCAGCAAAGACGTGTTTGTACACTTCTCCGCTATCCAGGGTAACGGCTTCAAAACTCTGGCTGAAGGCCAGAACGTTGAGTTCGAAATTCAGGACGGCCAGAAAGGTCCGGCTGCTGTTAACGTAACAGCTATCTGATCGACACCACTGATTTGAAGCGCTTTTGCGCCTCCATCTCAGATATAAAGCCTCGCTTCTGCGGGGCTTTTTAATTCAGATTACGTCAAAATATTACTGAATGCCCTTCCATTAGCGCTTTGTTGCAAAGGCGTGATGTTCGTAGCATAGTTTTCCCCGCATTCTTACGTCATTTCTCGTTAAATCAGACACCTGAAAAACTATCTTGCTGGAGATTGGGTGAAAAAGAAAAACGACGGCGATGCGCGCAATTTTACTCCCGTACGTTTTGCCCTGCTTTGCGTGGCAATATTATTGAGTCTTGGATTGCTGCTCGGTCGGGTTGCGTGGCTGCAAATAGTCACGCCGACGAATCTGGTAAAACAGGAAGACATGCGTTCGTTACGTGAAGTGTCGATTGCCTCTCCACGCGGAATGATCACCGACAGAGAAGGGCGGCCGCTGGCGGTAAGCGTTCCGGTTAACGCTGTCTGGGCCGATCCGAAGACGATTGTCAGCAAAGGTGGTGTTGGCTATAACGAACGCTGGCAGGCATTAGCTAAGACCCTGCATATTTCGCTCGCCACGCTGGCTGAACGTGTTAACAGCAATCCAACTGGCCGCTTTATCTATCTTGCGCGCCAGATCTCTCCTCAGCAGGCGCAGTGGATCGATGATCTTAATCTCCCGGGTATCAATTTGCGCGAAGAGTCGCGTCGATTCTATCCCGCCGGGCATGTTGCGGCCAATTTGATTGGCTTTACCAATATTGATGGTCAGGGAATTGAAGGCCTGGAGAAAAGCTTTAACAGCCAGTTGATGGGCAAACCTGGCTCCCGCCTGGTACGGAAAGATAAATTTGGCCATGTCATCGAAAATATCACCGAAGTGATGCCGGTGCCGGCGCACGAATTACAGCTCAGTATTGATGAACGTTTGCAGACAGTTACTGAAGATGCGCTGGACAATGCCGTAACATGGAATAAAGCGGAATCTGGAGCTGCGGTGTTGGTCAATATTGCCACCGGCGAAATACTCTCCATGGCAAGCTTTCCCGACTTCAATCCCAATAACCGTGATGGTGCGGTGCTGGATGATTTTCGCAACCGTGCAATTAGCGACACTTTTGAACCCGGTTCAACTGTTAAACCGCTGGTGATCATGACTGCACTGCAGCAAGGGATTGTGCAGCCTGATAGCGTCATTGATACACATCCTTTTAATCTGGATGGACATCGCATCCGCGATGTCGGGTTTTACCCTGAGTTATCGCTGACCGGGATTTTGCAGAAATCGAGCGATACCGGTGTATCACACCTCTCGCTGGCTATGCCGATCCAGAAACTACTGGATACCTATAAACGCTTTGGCTTTGGCGATCCTACCGGACTGGGGTTAACCGGGGAAAGTAGCGGTTTAATGCCGCAACGTCGCTACTGGAGCGATTTGGATCGGGCCACCTTTGCATTTGGCTACGGGCTAATGGTGACGCCGCTCCAGTTGGCGCATGTTTATGCCACCATCGGCAGTTTTGGTATTTACCGCCCCCTTTCTATTACGCGTATCGATCCGCCAGTAATAGGTACGCGGGTGATGCCGGAGGCGTTGGTTCACCAGGTTGAACATATGATGGAGAGCGTCGCGCTACCCGGCGGCGGGGGAACCAAAGCTGCGGTTAGAGATTATCGCGTAGCGGTTAAGACCGGAACGGCAAAGAAAATTGGTGATGACGGTAAATATGTCGACAAATACGTGGCTTATACGGCAGGCGTTGCGCCAGCGAGCGATCCAAAATTTGCGCTGGTAGTGGTGATTAATAACCCGCAAAACGGCGCTTACTACGGGGGAGCCGTTTCCGCGCCAGTGTTCAGTCAGATAATGGGCGATGTCCTGCGTCTGGAAAATGTAAAGCCGGATGGCATGCCGGCCAACTCCGATCATTTGGTGGTGATGCACGCCAGCAACGTAAACTCACCGTCGCTGTAAGTTATTTTCCCTGGGCGCAATTCGCGTTACACTTGCGCCCTTAAGTCACCTGCCGGAGTTGTCATGTCGTTTTCCTGTCCTCTTTGCCACCAGCCTCTTACTCAAGCGAATAACAGTTTTGTCTGTCCCGGGCGGCACCAGTTTGACGTGGCGAAAGAAGGGTATGTTAACTTACTGCCGGTTCAGCATAAGCGGTCGCGGGATCCAGGCGATAGCGCTGAAATGATGCAGGCGCGCCGGGCATTTCTTGATGCTGGCCACTATCAGCCGCTGCGCGATGCGATTGTGAATGTGCTTAAAGAGAAGTCGAATTCCGAAGATGCAGTGATCCTGGATATTGGCTGTGGGGAAGGGTATTACACCCATGCGTTTGCCGATGCGCTGGCGGGCTGTACAACCTTTGGTCTTGATGTCTCCAAAGCAGCAATTAAAGCTGCGGCGCGACGTTATCCTCAGGTGACCTTTTGTGTTGCCTCCAGCCACCGTTTGCCATTTGCCGACGAATCAATGGATGCCATCATCAGGATCTACGCCCCCTGCAAAGCACAGGAGCTGGCTCGAGTGGTTAAACCGGGTGGCTGGGTAATTACCGCCACGCCGGGCCCGCGTCATTTAATGGAGCTGAAAGGACTGATTTATGATGAGGTGCGGCTGCATGCGCCACACACTGAGCAGCTTGATGGTTTTGCCCTGCAACAGAGTATTGCACTGGGATATCAAATGCAGCTCAAAGGCAGTGAGGCTGTGGCATTGCTGCAGATGACGCCGTTCGCCTGGCGGGCAAAGCCGGAGGTGTGGGAAGCCTTAACGGGGAAAACACAGTTTGATTGCCAGACAGACTTTAGTATTCATGTCTGGCAGCGACTGAGTTAACCGTGAAAGTGTGCCCAGAGGATCTGGGCACCG
Organism: Citrobacter sp. VF227; assembly: GCF_052950715.1. Classification (NCBI taxonomy): domain Bacteria; kingdom Pseudomonadati; phylum Pseudomonadota; class Gammaproteobacteria; order Enterobacterales; family Enterobacteriaceae; genus Citrobacter; species Citrobacter sp. VF227. The sequence continues at coordinate 735,520 of NZ_JBRFVF010000001.1, read as the reverse complement.
ATACCAATCAGTACCACCCCGCCCAAAATTTCAGCTCGTTTGCCCAGCATCGGGCCAATGAAACGACCGATCATCATGCCGAGTGTGGACATAATCAACGTGGCACAGCCGATGGCCAGCGCTGTGGCAATAATGTTGACCTGCAGGAAAGCCAGACCCACCCCGACGGCCATTGCGTCGAGACTGGTGGCGATGGCGGTGGTGACCAGCAGCCAGAAACCGTGACGGCGTTGCGGCTCTTCATCTTCATCACTGTTATCGCGAAAACCTTCGATTATCATTCGCCCACCTAAAAACATCAGCAGAATGAAGGCGATCCAGTGGTTCCACTCCAGCACAAATTTGCTGGCGAGCATCCCCATGCCCCAGCCAATCAATGGCGTGAGCGTTTCAACTGCGCCGAAAATAAGGCCAGTACGCAGTGCTTCAGAAAATTTGGGTTTATGCAGGGAGGCACCTTTGCCAATTGATGCAGCAAAAGCATCCATCGACATGCCGAAAGCGAGAAGAACGGTAGCGGTAAGATTCATAACAGCGTCCTGACCGGGGTATCCATAAAACACATCACTGCCCCCAGTAACCATGCATACAAGCTGGAATCACTGTAAATACAGCGCCATTCAAATATGCATTGCAGTTGATGTGCCTATGGTCTCGCCTGACTGAACCTGTAAGTTCAGTCCGTACGTGCCACGTTTTTCAACGAGTATGTTGACACGTACATTTCCGGAATCTGGAAATCGGCTACTCCCCAACGACGGGCGCAACCTTAACATATTTTTAGAATATAAAACAAGAAATGCAGAAATAATATTTTGACTCTAATTGAAAACGATTTTCATTTAGATTTATTTATAGATAAAACGTTAAAATTAATAACATTACTGATGATGAAATATAGCCTTAGCTATGTTTGTTTTTGCATTGATATATAAAAACATAGTTCAGACTATATTCATAACTCATTGATTTGAAATTAAAAGTTTATATATATTTTCGAGATCGTCTATATTTCGTACGCGAATAAGTAATCTTCGATGTTCTAATTGCATCACCAGTACACCGTCTTCAGATAAATTCATTTCTTTAATGCGATTATATTCAATCCAGACATTGGCGAAGAAAAAGCCTTTTTGCTTAAAGATGATTTTTGGCGTACGGATCCAGAACAGATACAACCCCATCAATATCAGTGCGCATAATAACCATGTGGTAAATTGTGCGCCGTGGCTGGTGATGTTGTTATAGATAAGAATAGCTACCAAGCCAAGGAAGATAACGCCGTCGACTCTGCTGCGAGGAAGCAGGACGACAGTAAGCAGAGTGGGGCCATTGCGTCGGGGCATGATGAACTGATCGTAAATGGCATACGCCAGCAGCGACAAGATAAAAAGAACCAGCACCAGGTCCGTGATAGTCATGAATCCTCAACCCTCTAAATAGAAAAACCGGGGGCAAGCCCCCGGTGATGTACAACAGTCTTACAGGCCGAGCAGGCCGACAGCGTAGCCCGCGATACCGATGACGAAGAAGCCAATGATGATCCACAGCGGGTTCACTTTCTTACGCAGCAGCCACATACAGGCGAACGTCAGCAGCAACGGAACCAGGCCCGGCATCAGCTGGTCAAGGATTGTCTGCACGGTGGTGACGCGAGTCTGGCCATCCTGACCGGTGATAGTGGAAACCACCAGCGGGATGTTGACGTGCGTCCATTTGTTAACCAATGCCCCCATGACAAACAGGCCGAGAATTGACGCCCCCTCAGTCAGTTTCTGCAGGAAGCCGCCGCCCATATCTTTAACGATATCGACACCTTTACGGTAACCGTACGCCACTCCGTAATAAAGGGTCGCGAGACGTACCAGGTTAAACAGAACAAAGAAGAGCAATGGTCCAAGCAGGCTGCCGCTCATCGCGATACCTGCGCCGAGCGCGGCGAAGACCGGACGTACGGTACCCCAGAAGATCGGGTCACCCACGCCTGCCAGCGGCCCCATCAGACCAACTTTGATACCGTTGATAGCACCATCGTCAATCTCTGCACCGTTTGCACGCTGCTCCTCCATCGCCAACGTTACGCCCAGTACCGGGGCCGCTACGTACGGATGGGTGTTAAAGAATTCCAGATGACGCTTAATAGCTTGCTTACGCGCGTCGTTGTTTTCCGGGTACAAACGGCGGATCGCCGGTATCATGGAGAAACAAAAACCCAGCGCCTGCATACGTTCGAAGTTCCATGAACCCTGAAACAGGTTAGAACGAAGGAACACGCCACGAATATCACTCTGGGTGAGTTTTTTCTCGGTGGTAGTTTTAGTCATATCAACCATTTCGCTCACCTGTTAGTCCAGTTCGTTATCGAGATCGTTATTGCCAGCTGCTTGCGCAGGTGCACCGGCTACGCGGTTATATTTCGGGCTCAACTGAATGTAGAGGATGGCCATTACTGCGCCAATCACACCCAGAGCAACCAGGTTGAAGTTAGTAAATGCCGCGGTGACGAAGCCGAGGTAGAAGAACGGCATCAGGTAGCCTGCGCGCATCATGTTGATGACCATTGCATAACCAACCACTACGATCATACCGCCTGCGATGTTCAGACCACCGGTAACAACTTCCGGAATGGCGTTCAACATGCCCTGAACTTCACTGGTACCGACGGAGATAGCCACGATTACCGCAGGGATTGCAACGCGCATTGCCTGAAGGAACAGGGAGGAGACGTGTATCCAGGATAGCGCCGTCAGGTTGCCGCTTTCGGCCGCCTTATCCGCCGCGTGCTGGAACGCTACGGTGATGGTACGAACGATAATGGTCAGAACCTGGCCTGCTGCTGCCAGAGGAATAGCCAGTGCGATACCCGCACCAATGCTTTGATGACCCGCGATGACCAGAACGGTAGAGATAATTGAGGCCAGTGCGGCATCAGGTGCAACCGCAGCACCGATGTTCATCCAGCCCAGGGCGATCATTTCCAGGGTACCACCGATGATAATACCGGTTTTCATATCCCCGAGAACGGCACCAATCAGCGTACAGGCCACCAACGGACGGTGGAACTGAAATTCATCGAGTACCGACTCCATACCCGCGATACATGCGACGATGAACACCAGCACAATCTGAAGAGTGGTAATCTCCATTGTACTTCTCCTATTGCTTATACAGACTTAAGTGTGAGAGCTAAAGATTCAACCAGAGCGTTTATTTTTCCGCTTTGGCAATCAGATCCATCATTTTCAGTTTCTGATCGGTGGAGACCTTACGGGCTTCCAGCTCAATACCACGCGCGTTTAATTTTTTAAACGCTTCGATATCTTTTTCATCAACAGAAATAGCGTTGTTTACCTGGGTTTTACCCTGATGGAAAGCCATACCACCAATGTTAACGGAGGTAATTTTCACGCCACCTTCAACGATACGTTCTACGTCGGTCGGGTTGGTGAACAACAACATCACACGCTCGCCTGCATATTTGGGGTTGTTGTAGACGCGGATCATTTTTGCGACATCAACCACATGTGCTGTTACACCCGGAGGTGCTACCTGAGTCAGCAGCGTTTTACGCACGGTATCGGCAGCAACTTCATCACTGACGACGATAATGCGTGTAACGTTGGTTTCTTTGGTCCAGCGCGTTGCCACCTGACCATGGATTAAACGGTCATCAATACGCGCCAGGCCGATCTGCATATAATCGTTCGGGCCCATCGGTTTGGCAGGCGCTGCTGCTTTTGGCGCTGCGACCGGAGCAGGAGCGGCTTTTTCCACCGGTTTTGCTTTCAACGCTTTCACGCCTTCGCTACCGGTTTCAACGGCCAGTGCCACTAATTCATCGAAGCTGGGGTTGTCATCACGCGCCATGAAGGTCTCAACCAGCATGGGAATGTTCACACCGGCGATGACTTCGTAATGCTCTTTATCGACGACAATGCGGCTCGCAGCGTTGAACGGGCTGCCTCCCCATGTGTCAACGAGAAACAGCACGCCTTTACTGGTATCGAGTTTTGCCAACTGAGCGTTGTACTTTTCGATCAGCGTTTCAGCATTTTCGCCTGGAACGAAATCGATCCAGCCGACGTTTTCCTGCTCGCCTAAAAGCATTTCTGCTGTTTTAAGTAACTGCTCTGCAGCCCAACCATGTGTGCCTATAACAATAGCAATGGTCACTTGCTACCTCCTTTATTATCGTTAACACATCAACGTGAAGATGTATTTGAATCGTCGTCCGCAATCGAATCGATTCAGATAAGGGTTACAAAGAAAAGCTTATGATTTTCGTGAATTATTTTAGATATCGAAAAAAATATTTTATGTGATGAAGATCCGTAATTTAACTTCCGATGAAAAGAAATTTCGAAGGGCAAAATATCTCCGAAACAACTTATTGCAAAGGAAGGTAAATCTTTGCTAAAAACCGATTGTCTCTGTTATGTTTAGCATCTGTTTAATTACTCAGGAGTATAGGGCAGTAGCCCACCATATGGATCGTCACCGACGTCATTTCACCATCAGGCCGCGTTGCGCCTGTCAAATTGGCACTTTTTGCCACAAATTTTCTCTGCATATCGCTTTAACGCCTGAGATTCTCAGCGCGCAGTTTGGTCATTCCTTAAGCAGGAGCTTGTCATGGAATTATTAATGGACCCGCAGATTTGGGTGGGTTTGCTCACGCTTGTCGTTCTCGAAATTGTTCTGGGTATTGATAACCTGGTCTTCATTGCGATCCTGGCTGATAAGCTGCCGCCAAAACAGCGAGATAAAGCGCGATTAATCGGTCTGTCACTGGCGCTGATTATGCGTTTGGGCTTGTTGTCCGTCATTTCGTGGATGGTGACGCTAACTAAGCCGCTGTTCACGGTAATGGACTATGCGTTCTCGGGGCGCGATCTGATTATGCTGCTGGGGGGTATATTCCTCTTGTTCAAGGCTACGACAGAGCTGCATGAGCGGCTGGAAAACCGTGAACATGATACTGGCCAGACAAAAGGATATGCGAGTTTTTGGGTTGTTGTAACACAGATTGTCATCCTCGATGCGGTGTTCTCGCTGGATGCCGTAATTACGGCGGTCGGTATGGTCAACCATCTGCCAGTGATGATGGCGGCGGTAGTGATTGCTATGGCCGTGATGCTGCTCGCTTCCAAGCCGCTGACACGATTTGTGAACCAACACCCGACGGTGGTGGTGCTGTGTCTGAGCTTCCTGTTAATGATCGGTCTGAGTCTGGTTGCCGAAGGGTTTGGCTTCCATATTCCGAAAGGCTATCTGTATGCGGCGATTGGCTTCTCAATCATCATTGAGCTGTTTAACCAGATTGCCCGTCGTAACTTTATTCGCCACCAGTCGGCGCTGCCGCTGCGCGCGCGCACTGCCGATGCAATCCTGCGTCTGATGGGCGGTAAACGTCAGGCCAGCGCACAGATGGAATCCGACAATCCGGTGCCGGTTCCCGTACCGGAAGGCGCATTTGTGGAAGAAGAACGCTATATGATCAACGGCGTCCTTTCTTTGGCGTCGCGTTCATTACGCGGCATTATGACCCCGCGTGGCGAAATTAGCTGGGTTGATGCAGACCTGAGCGTGGCGGAAATTCGCGAGCAGTTGCTCTCTTCACCACACAGTCTGTTCCCGGTATGTCGTGGCGAACTGGATGAAATCATCGGGATCGTGCGTGCTAAAGAGCTGCTGGTGGCGCTGGAAGACGGTGTAGATGTGGCGGCCATTGCCTCTGCATCCCCGGCTATCGTCGTCCCGGAAACGCTGGACCCGATTAATTTGTTAGGCGTTCTGCGTCGCGCCCGCGGTAGTTTCGTCATCGTTACTAACGAGTTTGGCGTCGTGCAGGGTCTGGTGACGCCGCTGGACGTATTAGAAGCGATCGCCGGTGAATTCCCGGATGCCGATGAAACGCCTGAAATTATTGCTGATGCAGGCGGTTGGTTGGTGAAAGGGGGAACCGATCTGCATGCGTTGCAACAGGCGCTGGACGTGGATACGTTAGTGAATGAAGATGAAGACATTGCCACGGTGGCTGGTTTAGTCATTGCGGCTAACGGTCATATTCCACGCGTAGGTGATGTTATCGAGGTTGCACCGTTGAGCATCACGATTGTCGAAGCGAATGACTATCGTGTGGATTTAGTTCGCATTGTTAAAGAACAACCCGTTCACGACGAAGACGAGTAATCGGGTTTAGCGAAACGGCATGACGGGCATACTGTGTCGCCCGTTATGCCGGGTGGGCGGCGGCGTGCTGCCCGCCAGCCATTCAGGAAAATCGCGCAGCGGCATTGGCTTTGCATACAAATAACCTTGCAATAATTGTACGCCATGTCGGCGTAAATGCTGCGCCTGGGCCTGTGTTTCAACGCCTTCCGCTACCAGTTCGATATTCAGTTTTTTCCCCAACGCGATAATGATGTCTGTGACGGTTGAGTTCACGGCGTCTGTTCCGATTGCCGAAGTAAATGATTTATCAATCTTCAGCACATCCGGCCGAAGTTTTTCCAGCCAGGAGAGCGAGCTGTTGCCGGTGCCAAAATCATCAATCGCCAGTTTTACGCCAAGCCGATTTAACTCACGCACGATCCGATAATCCACATCAAGTAACGCATCGCGTTCGGTAAGTTCGATAACTAACTGTTGGATAGGGTGTTGGCTGAACCAATACTGGTTGAGATCTTTTAGCAGCATACCGTGACGAAAATGACTGGCGGCGACATTAATCCCAACATGAAACTGGCTGCTCATCGGGAAGACGTGCCGCTGCTGAATGGTTTCTGCGATGACATGACGGGTCAATGGCACAATCAGATTGTGCTCTTCAGCGATGGGAATGAATACTTCGGGAGCAATCCAACCCTGGCGCGGGTTATTCCAGCGTAAAAGGATTTCCACTCCCGTACATTGCTGGGTTTGGGCATTAAGTAGTGGTTGGCAAAACAGCTCGAATTCGCGTGCGGCAAGGGCCAGATTTATCTCCCTGGAGAAGCTCATTCTGCTGGCGGTCGCCAGCCATGCCAGGTACCCCACTAATAAACTCAGGATCACCGCCAGCGGCAGTTGTGTTGGCAGATGTTTGATAGCCAGTTCGCTGGCGCCTGGACCGGTGATGCTGATGGTATAGGGGAAATGTTGCGATGAGAGCTGGTAGCGTTTTTCATTATTCAGTTCAGGGAGCGTATCAACAACACCTTGTCCATAGAGCAAATGGCGATTACCGACGGTTAAGCTGGCATTAGTAATGTACGGCGGTTGAGGTTCAAGCAGCATGGACGACAATAAATCAATATTCACGATTTCCAGCACACCATCTTCGCCATCGGCAGATGAGGGATACCACTGCGTCAGAATCGGGCTGCCCTTAATCAACGAATGGTCGGTAGTCAGCAGCAGTTGTGGCTCCCGGCTGGGTAATTCAGGCTCCAGTTGACGAACTGGCACATTGCGATAACCAAAAATGCTGGAGCAATAGAGGATCCCGCGTTGAATCAGATTAATAGAACGCACTGTCTGTAGTCTGGCGGCGTGCTTACTCAGGGGTAAACGCGCTACTGAGCAGGGAAGTCCAATCAACGGCAGCAGCACATCGCGTCCGGCCTGTAAGGGTAAAAGCACGTCATCCAATTCTTCAACGGCGTGGTTGGCAAAGGTAAGGATATTGCGATGATTTAAATTACGCTCCGAAATAAATCGGACAGCTAATGTAAGGATGAGCGTCAGTAGTGCACAAACAGTGCAGACGATTAAGCGATTCCGGCGATAGTTTTTAATGATCCGTTGTGCTGTTTGCATGCGGGCTGCCCGATAAGCCGTTGGTCACAGAAGCCAACAGCAACAGAGCAAGTGTAGTGGGGAAAATTACAGTAGACGAGGGTGAGGGGGGAAATTCGCCCATCCGTCGCAGATGGGCGAAAATTAAGTATTAGTCACATTGGACTTTGATTGCCAGACCTCCACGTGATGTTTCGCGGTATTTGGCGTTCATGTCTTTACCTGTTTCGTACATAGTTTCAATGACTTTATCCAGCGAGACACGCGGCGCGCTGGTGCGGCGCATTGCCATACGCGCAGCGTTGATCGCCTTCACGGAAGCAATGGCGTTACGTTCAATGCACGGAACCTGTACCTGACCGGCAACTGGATCACAGGTTAAGCCGAGATTATGCTCCATGCCGATTTCGGCAGCTACACAGACCTGCTCAGGGCTTGCACCTAACAGTTCAGCCAGACCCGCGGCAGCCATGGAGCAGGCTACGCCAACTTCCCCCTGGCACCCCACTTCAGCACCGGAGATTGACGCATTCATTTTGTACAACGCGCCAATCGCGCCGGCAGCCAGGAAATAACGGGTATAGATATCCGGGCTGACGGACTCGATGAAATGATCGTAATAGGCCAGTACTGCAGGCACGATACCGCAAGCACCGTTGGTTGGTGCAGTTACAACGCGACCACCTGCGGCGTTTTCTTCGTTAACCGCCAACGCGAACATGTTCACCCAGTCGATCACGTTCATCGGATCGTTGGAGAGCTTATCGCTGGAAACCAGCATACGACGCAGGGCGGAAGCACGGCGTGGAACGCGCAGCGGACCCGGCAGCACGCCTTCAGTGTTCATGCCGCGATCAATACAAGCCTGCATGGTCTGCCAGACGTGGCCAAAGTACTCTTCAATCTCTTTTTTACTGTGCAGTGCGAGTTCGTTCTGCATCGCCATGCCAGAGAGAGACAGGCCGGTGCTGTTGCAGTATTCCAGCATTTCAGTAGCGGATTTGAACGGATAAGGCACGCTGACCTCGCCCGCGGCATCCTGACCAAAATGTTCTTCATCAACGATGAATCCACCGCCGATTGAGTAGTAAGTTTTGCTGTAAATGACGGTTTCGCCATTGTAAGCATGGATCTGCATCCCGTTTTCATGCAGCGGCAGGTTACCGTTGTGAAAACGCATCCCGTCATTCTGCGGGAAATCCACTTCGTGCTGACCCTGCGCAAGCAGCAGACGTCCACGCGTTTCTACGTCGCGGATAAATCCGGGGATGCTGTCAATATCCACGGTAGCAGGCTCATTGCCCGCCAGACCCATAATAATGGCGATATCGGTGTGGTGACCTTTACCCGTGAGCGACAGTGAACCATACACGTCGACGGCGACACGAGTAACGCTGTCCAGTAATCCTTTTTCGACCAGGTCATCGACGAACTGTTTACCCGCCTTCATAGGCCCTACGGTATGGGAAGATGAGGGACCAATCCCCACCTTAAACATGTCGAATAGACTAATCACGATATTACTCCTACAGGGCGACTGGGGTTTCCAGTAACGATGTTATAACTGCGCATAGTGTAAGAGGGAACGCGGCGATCGGCTTAACTATTCACATGAATTAAACTAATAGATAACCGCGGTTTTGCTAATGTTGTGACCTGAGTTTCAAGTTGTCTATGGAGTGCGTAAAGATAAGTATAGTCATGGCTTGACGCCAATTTGCAGCGCCAGCTCACGAATTATTCCGGCGGTCATTCCCCAGACAAAATATTGTTCATACCAGGAAAGCCAAACACGATGTGAATCGCCGCGACGGTAGATATCCAACGGGTGATAACGTCCTAAATGCAGGGCCTGCGCCAGCGGCATTTCGAACACCGCAGACACTTCATCCTCACTGGCGCGATACGGTAAATTTGGCGGGATAATACCTACCACTGGCGTGACCTGGAATCCGGTAACGCTGTCGACCGGTGGCAGCACGCCAATCACCTCAACGCAAGAAGGTGGGATCGCCACTTCTTCCTGCGCTTCACGAAGGGCGGCGGCAATCAATGAGGCATCGCTACTATCCACCGCACCGCCGGGAAAGGCGACTTGTCCGGCGTGCTTACGCAGGTGAACGGATCGCTGGGTTAACAGTAATCCCGGTTGTGCACGACGCACGACAGGGATCAGTACGGCAGCCTGGCGCTGGTTTAACGCGGCATGATTGACCTGCGGGCGCAGGAGTTGGAAGCGCGATAAAAAGTCATCAAGCGTCAGGTTGCTGTATTCCACGTCTCAGTTCTCCAGTTGGTGCAAAATACGATTCACTTTATCAAACGTTTCCTGATACTCCGCGTCTTCCTGACTGTCTGCCACAATACCACCGCCTGCGGAGCAATAAATTTTTCCGTTTGTGGCCGTCAGCGTGCGAATGGTGATACTGGTATCCATATTGCCGCAAAAGCTCAGATAACCAATGCTGCCGCACCAGGCGTTGCGTCTTTGCGGCTCCAGTTCGTCGATAATTTCCATCGCCCGCACTTTCGGCGCGCCGGTGATGGAGCCGCCAGGGAAGGCGGCGCGAAGCAGGTCGGTGGCATGCAATGACTCTGGCAAGCGCGCGGTAATAGTGCTGACCAGATGATGAACGGCAGGGAAAGGTTCGACCACAAACAGCTGCGGAACCTGTACCGAACCCGGTGTGGCAACGCGACCAATATCGTTACGCATCAAATCAACGATCATCAGGTTTTCCGCGCGATCTTTCGGTGAATTTGCCAGTCGCTGGGCCTGCTCACGATCGGCGTTGATATCTTCAAGCCTTGGCAGCGTACCTTTAATCGGACGCGTCTGGATGTGCTGGTTCTCCAGCAGAATAAAACGTTCTGGTGAAAGGCTGAGGATTGCGCCTTCCTCAAGACGAATAAACGCGCTAAACGGGGCGCGGTTGGCGTGATTGAGTTTGACGAATGCCTGCCACTCATCGCCCTGATAATGCGCCTGAAACCGCTGGGCAAGGTTGACTTGATAACAGTCGCCGCTGTGAAGGTATCCCTGCACCTGGCGGAATTTCTCGCCGTACTGAGCGCGGCTCATATTGGACTGCCATGCCGAGGTCAATGTAAATGACTCGCTGGTTGGCGGTTGTTGTGCATCGAGCCATTTCAGCCGCGCATCGACATCGGTATGGCTAAGCAGAGACACAGTCTGCAACTGATGATCGACAATCAGTGCCCAGTCGTAAATGCCTATCGCCATATCCGGCAGCGCAATATCGCATTCGGCAATAGAGGGCAGTGATTCAAAGCGTCGGCCAAGATCGTAGCCAAACAGACCTAACGCCCCGCCCTGAAACGGCAGGTCCGGGTGATAATCTGGATGAATCTTGCGTGTGTTGAGCACGGAGTGTAATACCGTCATCGGATCATCATGCGTGCGCACGAAGGTGCGACCGTCCCGCACAACGGTCTCCTCAGCCAGCGTAACCAACGTAGCGATGGGATCCGCCACCAGAATATCAAAGCGGTTATGTGGATGGTCGGCATGACCAGAATGCAACAGCATCGCCCAGGGCAGATGGCTTAAGGTCGAAAAATAGCGTTCAGCGGCGTCCTGACGCCAGGGTAATGTGATTATTGCGGGAGATAACGTCTTCATCAGTCCTGACTCGTTGCTACTCTACTGGCTAACTGCCCGGTAGCATGAAATAATAAGCGCAGACAATTTAGCAGGAGTTAACAATGTTTGCAGGTTTACCTTCACTCAGTCATGAGCAGCAGCAAAAAGCAGTAGAGCGCATTCAGGAACTGATGTCGCAAGGGATGAGCAGCGGACAAGCTATTGCTCTGGTCGCTGAAGAGTTACGCGCCAGTCACACCGGCGAACGGATCGTGGCGCGTTTTGAAGATGAAGATGAGTAACGCCGCTTATACCGCAGCGATAATCTTGATCTCAACTTTGTATTTCGGGTTCATTAACCCGGCCTGAACGGTACAACGTACCGGCGCGTGACCCGCAACAACCCACGCGTCCCAGGCTTTGTTCATGGCAGCAAAATCACTTTTGTCTGCCAGGAATAGAGTGGCATCAAGGATACGTGACTTGTCGCTGCCCTGTTTTTCCAGCACCGCATCAATTTGCGTCAGCGTATTTGCCGTTTGCTCAAAAGCGTCTGCATCCAGATTCTCCGGCACGCCAGTGTAATACAGCGTGTTGTTGTGGATAACCACGTCGGACCAACGCGCTTCGGCATCAATGCGCACAATCGTCATAAATCATTCCTCATTTACGTTTTTTCATAATGGCTTTGGGGTGCGCCAAGACTGCCATAATGTTGTGCCCACGTCACCTCTTCAACTGGCGAAAGACCCGCTGGCCTGACATAATCCCTGTTCAAATGAACAGGGGGCAGTGTGACGGACGATTTTGCAGCAGACGGTCAGTTAGCTAAAGCGATACCAGGTTTTAAACCGCGTGAACCACAGCGGCAGATGGCCTTCGCCGTCAGTCATGCTATCGAAAAATCACAGCCGCTGGTTGTCGAAGCCGGAACCGGAACGGGTAAAACCTATGCCTATCTTGCCCCTGCACTACGCGCCGGAAAGAAGGTGATTGTCTCCACAGGCTCGAAAGCGTTGCAGGATCAGCTATACAGCCGCGATTTACCCACCGTGGCAAAAGCCCTGGCGTTCACCGGAAAACTGGCGTTGCTGAAAGGGCGTTCAAACTATCTGTGCCTTGAGCGTCTCGAACAACAGGCGCTGGCAGGCGGTGATCTGCCGGTACAAACCTTAAGTGACGTCATTTTGCTACGCTCGTGGTCAAATCAAACCCTTGATGGCGACATCAGCACCTGCGTCAGCGTGGCGGAAGATTCTCAGGCCTGGCCGCTGGTGACCAGCACAAACGATAATTGTCTTGGTAGCGACTGTCCGCTATATAAAGAGTGCTTTGTCGTTAAAGCGCGCAAGAAGGCGATGGAAGCGGATGTCGTTGTGGTGAACCATCATCTGTTTCTCGCTGATATGGTGGTGAAAGAGAGTGGGTTTGGCGAACTGATCCCGGAAGCAGAGGTGATGATCTTCGATGAAGCGCACCAGTTACCGGATATCGCCAGTCAGTACTTTGGTCAGTCGCTTTCCAGTCGCCAGCTGCTGGATCTGGCGAAAGACATCACCATTGCCTATCGCACCGAGCTGAAAGACACTCAGCAGTTGCAAAAATGCGCCGACCGACTGGCGCAAAGCGCTCAGGACTTCCGCTTGCAGTTGGGCGAACCGGGCTATCGCGGAAACCTGCGGGAACTGCTGGCCGACCAGCGCGTGCAGCGCGCATTTCTGTTGCTCGATGACACGCTTGAGCTGTGTTATGACGTGGCGAAACTGTCTCTCGGACGTTCGGCCTTGCTGGATGCCGCGTTTGAACGTGCCACGCTTTACCGTGCTCGGCTGAAGCGTCTGAAAGAGATCAACCAGCCGGGCTTCAGCTACTGGTATGAATGTACCTCCCGTCATTTCACTCTCGCGCTGACGCCGCTCACGGTGGCGGATAAATTCAAAGAAGTGATGGAGCAAAAACCGGGGTGCTGGATTTTTACCTCCGCGACGCTGTCGGTAAACGATGATCTCCATCATTTCACCGCGCGGCTGGGTATTAACGATGCCGAGTCGATGCTGTTGCCGAGTCCTTTTGATTATACCCGCCAGGCGCTGCTGTGCGTGCCGCGTAATCTCCCGCAAACTAACCAGCCGGGGGCTGCGCGGCAGTTGGCGTCCATGCTGCGTCCCATTATCGAGGCGAACAACGGTCGCTGTTTTATGCTGTGTACTTCACACGCGATGATGCGCGATCTGGCGGAACAATTCCGCGCCACCATGACGCTTCCCGTGTTGCTGCAGGGGGAAACCAGTAAAGGGCAACTGTTACAGCAGTTTGTCAGCGCAGGTAATGCGTTACTGGTTGCCACCAGCAGCTTCTGGGAAGGGGTAGACGTGCGTGGCGATACGCTGTCGCTGGTGATTATCGATAAACTGCCGTTCACCTCACCGGATGACCCGCTGTTAAAGGCGCGAATGGAAGACTGCCGATTGCGCGGTGGCGATCCGTTTGAAGACGTTCAGTTGCCGGATGCGGTCATCACCCTGAAACAGGGCGTGGGGCGTCTGATTCGTGACGCTGACGATCGCGGTGTACTGGTGATTTGCGACAATCGTCTGGTGATGCGGCCTTACGGTGCCACTTTCCTGGCGAGCCTTCCGCCTGCACCGCGTACACGTGATATTGCTCGCGCTGTTCGCTTTCTTGCCGTACCAACGACTGAGTAATTTGTTACGGAGTGTGGTAAGATGCGCGCCAAATTTATTGATTTGATCACAAACACTCATGCGAATTCTGGCTATCGATACCGCCACAGAGGCGTGCTCTGTTGCCCTGTGGAATGACGGTACTATCAAGGCTCATTTCGAGCTTTGCCCACGAGAACACACCCAACGAATTTTACCGATGGTCGAGGAAATCCTGGCCGCTGGCGATCTCACGTTAACCGACATCGACGCCCTGGCGTTTGGTCGCGGTCCCGGTAGTTTCACCGGCGTCCGTATTGGGATTGGCATTGCTCAGGGGCTGGCGTTAGGCGCGAATTTACCGATGATCGGCGTCTCCACTCTTGCGACAATGGCGCAGGGAGCCTGGCGTAAATCGGGAGCTACCCGCGTACTGGCCGCGATCGACGCGCGAATGGGCGAAGTCTACTGGGCCGAATACCAGCGTGATGAGAACGGTAACTGGCACGGTGAAGAAACCGAAGCGGTGTTAACCCCTGAGCAGGTACATGAGCGTTTATTGCAGTTGTCTGGCGAGTGGGTAACGGTCGGAACGGGCTGGCCTGCCTGGCCTCAACTCGGTAAAGACAGTGGTCTGACACTCAGCGACGGTGACGTATTGCTTCCTGCGGCTGAAGATATGCTGCCTGTCGCCACGCAAATGCTGGCTGCCGGTAAGACCGTGGCGGTTGAACATGCTGAACCGGTTTATTTACGTAACACCGTGGCGTGGAAGAAACTTCCCGGTAAAGAATGAATCTTAGTAGTACATCCCCGGTTAATTTTCATCGACGTCAGTGCACAGCATTGTGAACAGGCCGGGGCAGAAGCTAAGAAAAGGGAGTCGTAATATGGCGGTGCAAAAGCAGTTATTGAAAGGTGTGTTGGCGGGCGCGTTAGCGTTAATGCTAAGCGGCTGCGTCACCATCCCGGACGCGATTAAAGGTTCGAGTCCTACGCCGCAGCAGGATCTGGTGCGGGTGATGAATGCGCCGCAGCTGTATGTCGGACAGGAAGCGCGTTTCGGCGGTAAAGTGGTCAATATTCTGAACCAGCAGGGGAAATCCCGTCTGGAAATTGCCACGGTTCCTCTTGATAGCGGGGCGCGCCCAGTGCTGGGTGAAGCCTCACGCGGGCGGATTTATGCTGATGTAAATGGCTTTCTCGACCCGGTGGATTTCCGCGGGCAACTGGTCACCGTCGTGGGTCCGATTAGCGGCACAGTGGACGGAAAAATCGGCAATACCCCGTATAAATTCATGCTGATGCAGGTAACTGGCTATAAACGCTGGCATATTACTCAGCAAATTGTGATGCCGCCTCAGCCGATCGACCCGTGGTTCTACGGTGCGCGTGGCTGGCCTTACGGTGGCTATGGCGGATGGGGATGGTACAATCCCGGTCCGGCACAGGTTCAGACCATAGTAACTGAGTAACTCTTTGTTTTATTAGTAAAAGAAACAGCGGCTCGTCCGCTGTTTCTGCATTAACGTGGATATAAGAAAAATAAATAGTGACGTGCTTCGCAACCTTGTCGTTGTGTAATAAACAAACTGGTACGCTGAGTTAATATTATGTTAACAGTTTGTTTATTGCCTGGGGTTGTGATGACGACGAATACGCATTTTAGAGGTGATGTATTGAAAAAGGTTTGGCTTAACCGTTATCCCGCTGGTGTTCCTGCGGAGATCAATCCTGACCGTTATCAATCCCTGGTGGAACTCTTTGAACACTCAGTAAGACGGTATGCCGATCAGCCCGCGTTTGTAAACATGGGGGAGGTGATGACCTTCCGCAAGCTTGAAGAGCGTAGCCGGGCGTTCGCAGCCTATTTGCAACAAGGCCTCGGGCTGAAAAAGGGCGATCGCGTCGCGCTGATGATGCCGAATCTGCTGCAATATCCGGTCGCACTGTTTGGGATTTTACGTGCTGGCATGATTGTCGTGAACGTGAACCCGCTGTACACGCCTCGCGAGCTGGAACATCAGCTTAACGACAGCGGCGCGGCGGCCATTGTCATCGTCTCTAACTTTGCCCACACGCTGGAAAAGGTGGTCGACAAAACGTCGGTGCAACACGTGATCCTGACGCGCATGGGCGATCAGCTGTCGACCGCTAAAGGGACGCTGGTTAACTTTGTCGTCAAGTATATCAAGCGCCTGGTGCCGAAATATCACCTGCCGGATGCCATTTCGTTTCGCAGTGCGCTACAAAACGGTTATCGCATGCAGTATGTGAAGCCCGAAGTAGTTGCGGAAGATCTGGCGTTCCTACAATACACTGGCGGGACAACTGGCGTGGCGAAAGGTGCGATGCTCACGCATCGCAACATGCTGGCTAACCTTGAGCAGGTTAATGCCACCTATGGTCCGTTGCTGCATCCGGGCAAAGAGCTGGTGGTAACAGCCCTACCGCTGTATCACATTTTTGCGCTGACGATGAACTGCCTGTTATTTATTGAGCTGGGTGGTCAAAACCTGCTGATTACCAACCCGCGCGATATACCCGGACTGGTAAAAGAGCTGGCGAAATATCCGTTCACTGCGATGACCGGCGTCAACACGCTGTTTAACGCACTGCTGAATAACAAAGAGTTCCAGCAACTGGACTTCTCATCACTGCACCTTTCCGCAGGCGGCGGGATGCCAGTTCAACAGGCAGTAGCTGAACGTTGGGTTAAGCTGACGGGGCAGTATCTGCTGGAAGGTTATGGCCTGACGGAGTGCGCTCCGCTGGTGAGCGTCAACCCTCACGATATCGATTACCATAGCGGCAGTATTGGGTTACCAGTTCCTTCCACCGAGGTTAAACTGGTGGATGACGATGACAACGAAGTGCCGCCGGGAGAGCCTGGCGAACTGTGCGTGAAAGGTCCGCAGGTGATGCTGGGGTACTGGCAGCGACCAGACGCCACTGACGAAATCGTCAAAGACGGCTGGCTGCATACCGGCGATATTGCGGTGATGGATGATGAAGGCTTCCTGCGTATTGTCGATCGTAAGAAAGATATGATCCTGGTGTCCGGCTTTAATGTCTATCCGAACGAAATTGAAGACGTGGTGATGCAACATCCTGGTGTGCAGGAAGTGGCTGCCGTTGGCGTTCCATCAGGCAGCAGCGGTGAAGCGGTGAAAATTTTTGTGGTGAAGAAAGACGCCTCGTTAACCGATGACGCGCTGGTCACTTTCTGCCGTCGTCACTTGACGGGCTATAAAGTACCGAAGCTGGTGGAATTTCGAGATGAGTTGCCGAAATCTAACGTCGGTAAAATTTTGCGACGAGAATTACGTGACGAAGCGCGCGCCAAAGTGGACAATAAAGGCTGAGCGTTAAGTCAGCCAGCAGAAAACGCCGGGTAATCCGGCGTTTTTTTTGCCGCAAACCAAAGAGAGCACGATTTGAATTACCAAATGATCACCACGGACGACGCGTTGGCCACGCTGTGTGAAGCCGTCCGTGAATTTCCGGCGATAGCCCTGGATACCGAATTTGTTCGCACACGCACCTATTATCCGCAGTTGGGGCTGATCCAACTGTTTGATGGCAAACACGTTGCTCTGATTGACCCTCAGGGGATCACCGACTGGTCGCCGCTGCGCGATATTCTGCGTGATACCGCCATCACCAAATTCCTGCATGCCGGCAGTGAAGACCTGGAAGTGTTTCTCAACGCTTTCGGCGAACTTCCTCAGCCGTTGATTGATACACAAATCCTCGCCGCTTTTTGCGGTCGTCCGCTGTCGTGGGGCTTCGCCTCAATGGTGGAAGAGTTTACGGGCGTGGCGCTCGACAAAAGCGAATCCCGCACCGACTGGCTGGCCAGACCATTGACCGAGCGTCAGTGCGAATACGCGGCAGCTGACGTCTGGTATCTGTTACCGATCACCACCACGCTGATGGCTGAAACCGAAGCCAGCGGCTGGCTGCCAGCCGCGCTGGATGAATGTCGCTTAATGCAGCAGCGTCGCCAGGAGATTCTGGCGCCTGAAGACGCCTGGCGCGACATCACCAACGCGTGGCAATTGCGCACCCGTCAGCTGGCCTGTCTGCAACTGCTTGCCGACTGGCGGCTGCGTAAAGCGCGCGAGCGCGATTTGGCGGTAAACTTCGTGGTGCGTGAAGAGCATCTGTGGGCGGTGGCCCGTTATATGCCGGGCAGTCTGGGCGAACTGGATAGTCTGGGGCTTTCCGGGAGCGAAATTCGCTTCCACGGCAAGACGCTGATCTCCATGGTCGAAAAAGCTCAGGCCTTACCGGAAGAGTCGCTGCCGGAGCCGCTGCTGAATTTGATGGATATGCCTGGCTATCGCAAGGCGTTCAAAGCCATTAAGGCGCTGGTTGCTGAAGTGAGTGCGGAACATAATCTTAGCGTCGAGCTGCTTGCTTCGCGTCGCCAGATTAACCAGTTGCTCAACTGGC
The DNA here is from genome assembly GCF_052950715.1 of Citrobacter sp. VF227. Lineage (NCBI taxonomy): Bacteria > Pseudomonadati > Pseudomonadota > Gammaproteobacteria > Enterobacterales > Enterobacteriaceae > Citrobacter > Citrobacter sp. VF227. The sequence goes on along the minus strand of NZ_JBRFVF010000001.1, from coordinate 717,016 downwards.
ACTGGAAATTAAAGCCGCAGCAGTCTCTTCCGGAACTGATTTCCGGTTGGCGTGGCGAACTGATGTCCGATCGTCTTAACGCGCTGCTGCAGGAATATCCGCAGTAAGTCACCAGACTTGCCGGGTCGCGCCATGGTTGACCCGGCCTGCATAACGCTACAAATCCAGCACCAGGCGTTTACTTTTCGCGCGCGAACAGCAGATGAGCATACTTTGCTGGCTGGCTTTTTCGTCGTCGCTGAAATATTGATCGCGGTGATCGGCTTCCCCTTCAAGAATCGTTGTTTCACATGTGCCGCAAACGCCTTCCCGGCACAGGCACTCCACGCGTGCGGCTTTGTTATGTTCGATAACCTGCAAAATGGTCATCTCTTCCGGGACCACAAATTCGCGCCCGGAACGCGCCAGAACCAGGGTGAAGGCGTCACCGCTTTTGTCTTCCGCGGCGAATTGTTCAAAATGTAGCGTATTGTTGTCCACCCCGAAGCGGGAAGCGGCTTCTCTGACGGCATCGTTGAGAACCGCAGGGCCACAGGTGTAGATATGCGTGCCGGGTTCAACATCGGCCAGCAGGCGCGCTAAATCAAGACGTGTACCTGCGCTTGACAAGTGCAGATGAATGCGAGCGGCACTCGGGTGCTGCACGAGTTCGTCATGAAACGCGCAGTTATCCCGGCCAGGAGAACAATAGTGCAATTGCCATTGCGCCTGAGCATGCACAAGCTCCGGGATCTGCGATAAAAACGGTGTGATCCCAATGCCTCCGGCAATCAACAGATGTTTTTGTGCCTGAGGGGCGAGGGCGAAGAGATTGTTTGGTGTGGAGATCGTGAGCGTATCGCCGGGTTTCACGTTTTGATGCAGATAGCGTGAGCCGCCTTTGGACGCCTCCTCCAGCCTTACGGCGATTTGATAAGCGCGCGTATCGCGTGGCGAACTTATCAACGAGTACGCATTGCTGTACAGGTTATCGCCATCTTGCATTTGCACAATAATATGGCTGCCTCCCGTAAACGCAGGCAATGGTTCATCTGAGGTCGCCGTTAAGGTGAAGCGCTTTACCTGCGCGGTAATTGTCTCAATCCGGCTAACGCGGACGTCTCGCATTTGATACTCTGACATTGCGGCACTCCCTAAAAAATCCGTCCGGCGCGGAGCAACGATGCGCCGGAACCTGTCGTTACAGCCCTGGTTATTCCTGAAACACCTGGGCAACCAGATTATGGAAATGGGCAATGCCATGTTCGGAGATACCGCTGCCGCTGGTGTCCGCCATAATGCGTCCCTGACCGCGATAACCCCGCGATTTCAACCCTTTTTGTACGCTTTCAACCAGACGCAAATCTTCCGGGCGAAAGACATTGCGATACCATTCGATCAGTTGTTTCTGTTCCTCGGTCAGCTCTTCGTTGGTGAAGTAGATGTCATAGTTTTGCAGCGTCGTTTCCGCATCCACCGGGAATTCGTAGATCACGGTCATCATACCTTTGATTGGCGTGACGTTGAGCATAGTGCAAGGCCACAGCCAGAAACCGTGGAAGGCGGCATCAACACCTTCTTCGAACTTGAATGACTGCTCCGAAGGTTTGGCGAAACCATATTGCAGCGTCCAGTTGCCGTGCATGGTGTGCCAGTAACGGTCAACCTGAACCGAGTCGGAAAAACCAGGGTGAGCAGGGCCGCAGTGGTAGCACTCCAGATAGTTATCGACAATATTCTTCCAGTTGGCCGGAGTTCGGGTCGTAAAGCGTGCAGCCAGTTTCAGGTCGTGTACGTCAGGGCAGGCTTCGATAACTTTGTCTGCAAGACCTGGGAGTTGTTCTTCCACGCTGCCCGCGTTCGGGTCCATATTGATAAATACGAATCCGGCATATTCTTCCAGACGTACCGGGGTGAGGTGCGCTTTCTCGCTGTCGAAGTTGGCGACGTTTTCGCAGTTACGCGCGTGCGCCAGATTGCCGTCAAGTTTGAACGCCCAGGCGTGGTAAGGGCAGGTAATCACATTTTTCGCTTTGCCTTCGCCGCTTAATAACTGGTGACCACGATGCGGGCAGACGTTGTAGAATGCGCGCAGTACGTTGTCGCGCCCACGTACCAGCACGATGTTCTCACCAATGACTTCGCGGGTTACATAGTCATTAGGTTTCGCCAGTTCGCTACTGTGGGCGACGCAAATCCAGCTTTTAGCAAACACCTTTTCTTGTTCGTGCTCGAAAGCCTGATGGTCGGTATAGAACCGGGCCGGGATAGTCCATGCGTCCTGTGGGTTGGCACAGAAATTTTGCGGCAGAATAAACTCAGGGTTCAGATTGCTCATTGGAATACCTTTAATTTGTGAGTAAGAGGATTTTGTACTGGCGCTTAATTGTCGCCTTTGAGTAGTGTCCCGGCCGGTGGCGCAACGGGGAGGGTAACGGGTACTTCAGGAAGATGACTTTCAATTTGATGCGCAGGAATATGGGCATAGTCCTGCCGTACCCAGCGAAGAAAACCGCCAACTTTCACCAACAGGATGGCGAGGAAGGGAAGCGCAGTCAGAACCACCGTGGTCTTCATGGTTTCCAGGGACGCGCCGGTGAATAGAATCGATAACGGAATCAGCGTGATGACCACACACCAGAACAAACGTAAGCTACGGTCTGGATCGTCGCCCTCCTGCAGGTTGCGCGTGCTGGTAGCTGCCATGGTATAGGCGACGGCATCCATGTGCGAGGCGAGGAAGATAATCATAATCGCCAGATACGCCACCAGGAACAATTTCCCGGCAGGCAACGACATCAACACTTGCTGTACGGCCGTTTCACCACCCAACGTCGCCATTACCTGCGGCACGTCTATTACGCCGTTTACAAACTGATGAATAGAGTAGCTTTCCATCACACCAAAGAAGAACCAGCAACCGACGGTACTCCCCAGGATTAATGCCCAGATAACCTCTTTAATTTTGCGACCGCGGGACACGCGTGTGACAAACATCGCGACGCCCGGGGTGTAGGAGATCCACCACAGCCAGTAAAATACTGTCCAGTTACGAGTGAACTCACCGTTGCCGAGTGGGTCGGTGAACAGGCTCATCTGCAAAAAGTTTTGTGTCGTCAGTCCAATCGCGTTGATGATGTTGTTGGTGATGAACTCGGTCGGGCCAACAATCAGCACCAACAGCGGCAGTAAAAACGCGCCCCAGCCGACCATTTTGCTCAGACGTTGCAAACCGTTGTTGATGCCAATCCAGGAGCTCAGGCAGAAAATGCCGCCAGAGAACAGGATCACAAACGCCTGCACCGTGAAGTTATCCGGTAAACCCGTCAGGGCTGACAAACCGCGGGTAAAGGTGGCTGCGGTGACGACAAGGGAGATGGTTAATGCGCCAACGGTGGCGATCAGGAACATCAGGTCAACCACACGTCCCCACACGCCCTGCGGATGCACACCCGTGATGGCGGCGATAATTCCCGACAGGCTCAGCCCTTTGTTTTTACGCACATGAAAGTGGTAGGCCATGGTTAATGAGGCCAGCGTGTAGGTCGCCCAGGCGCTGATCCCCCAATGAAAAAAGGAGTAAGGCAGACTGAATTCCAATGCTTTTTGCGAGTGTGGCGCAATATTGAGACCTGGGGTCTGGTAATAATAGGCCCACTCGGCTACGCCCCAGTAGAGCGTGGAGGAGCCTAATCCAGCACAAATAAACATAAACAGCCAGGACAGCGTGCTGTATTCCGCTTTGCCTTCTCCGAGACGAATATTGCCGTATTTGCTGGTGGCCAGCCAGACCACCAACCCCATGGCCATGAGAACGAGGATTTGTACGGCGGAACCCAGCATTCGGGTCACGCCGTTAAAAATGGTATTTGCAACTTGCGCAGACTGCTGAGGGAAGAGACTAAGTGTGGCGGCGATAAAAAGAATAGCCACCAGGCTGATGGCTATCAGCGGCACGTCTTTTTTCTTTACGTTGCTCAACATGGGATCTCCTGGGCACGGTTGCCCGCGTTTGGCATTAGCCTGTCGTTGTTATCATGCTGTAGGGAATTAGCGACCTTGTATTTAACAATTTAATTATTTGTTCTTTACATAAATTAAACAATTGCCCAATGCGTGAAGCAATAAAACACGGAATGGAAATAATAAAAGGTGAATTGACGCAGGTTATTGGCTTCGTAAAAAGCATAAAAAAACCGCGTCAGTGACGCGGCTCATATTTCGTGGTTTGACCTCTAACGCAGTGCCCGACAGATGGCCTCAGCAACCTGTTGTGTGGTGGCGCTGCCTTTCATATCCGGCGTTTTTGGGCCGCTGGCGATGACCTGCTCAATCGCCGCCAGAATGCCGTCGTGGGCGGCTTTATATTTGGCATCACCGTTGCCAAGGAAGTCCAGCATCATGGCACCAGCCCAGATAGTGGCAATAGGATTGGCAATGTTTTTGCCGTAAATATCGGGGGCTGAACCGTGTACCGGCTCGAACAGGGAGGGGAAGGTGCGCTCCGGGTTTAAGTTGGCAGAAGGCGCAATACCAATCGTTCCGGTACAGGCCGGACCGAGATCGGAAAGGATATCGCCAAACAGGTTGGAGGCGACCACAACATCAAAACGCTCTGGCTGCATCACAAAGCGAGCGCACAGTATATCGATATGCTGTTTATCCCAGCGGATCTCGGGATAGTTAGCCGCCATGGCTTCAACGCGCTCGTCCCAGTATGGCATGCTGATAGCCAGGCCATTGGATTTGGTCGCCGAGGTCAGGGTCTTACGCGGGCGGTTTTGCGCCAGCTCGAAAGCGTAACGCAATATACGATCCACGCCACGACGAGTGAAGACCGATTCCTGAATAACCATCTCGTGTTCGGTTCCTTCGCTCACGCGTCCGCCGAGCGAAGAGTATTCTCCCTCGGTGTTCTCGCGTACCACGTAAAAATCAATGTCGCCAGGCTGCTTACCTGCCAGCGGGCAAGGGACGCCCGGAAACAGACGCACCGGACGCAGGTTGACGTACTGGTCGAATTCGCGTCGAAACTTAAGCAGCGATCCCCATAATGAGATGTGATCCGGGACAGTGTCCGGCCAGCCAACGGCGCCAAAATAGATAGCATCAAAGGATTGTAGTTGCTCATGCCAGTCATCGGGCATCATCTTTCCATGATGGGTATAGTACTCGCAGCTGGCCCATTCCATTTGCTCAAAGCTGAGCGACAAACCCCAGCGCTCGGCGGCTGCTTGTAACACATGAATGCCTTCAGGCAGGACTTCTTTACCAATGCCATCTCCGGGGATAGCGGCAATACGACAGGTTTTCTTCATAGCAGCTCTCACTTGTACGCCATCAAAATTGACTTTCCCCTTATCCTATAATTGACTGATTAATAGTTAATCCCCCTAACTGGTGAAACATAAAACACAGATCATGAATAATCTGCCGCTGCTAAATGATTTACGCGTCTTTATGCTGGTTGCTCGTCGAGCAGGATTTGCCGCCGTTGCCGAAGAGCTGGGCGTATCACCTGCCTTTATCAGTAAGCGAGTTGCTCTATTGGAGCAGACGCTGAATGTAGTGCTGCTGCACCGGACTACTCGGCGCGTAACCATCACGGAAGAGGGGGAGCGGATCTACGAATGGGCTCAGCGGATCCTGCAGGACGTTGATCAGATGATGGATGAACTGTCTGATGCCAGGCAGATCCCACAGGGAATGTTACGAATTATCAGTAGCTTTGGTTTTGGCCGCCGGGTGGTGGCTCCGGCGCTGTCTGCGCTGGCAAAAGAGTACCCGCAGTTAGAACTGAGGTTCGATGTTGAAGACCGCCTGGTGGATATGGTGAATGAGGGGGTCGATCTTGATATTCGTATCGGTGATGATATCGCACCTAACCTGATTGCCCGCAAACTGGCGACTAACTACCGTATTTTGTGCGCCTCGCCAGAGTTTGTGGCACAGCATGGGACGCCGAAACAACTAACCGATCTCGCCACTTTTCCCTGTCTGGTCATTAAAGAGCGCGACCATCCGTTTGGTATCTGGCAAATGCGTAATAAAGAGGGCGCTCACTCCATTAAGGTGACAGGGCCTCTGTCGTCTAACCATGGTGAAGTGGTACATCAGTGGTGTCTTGATGGTCAGGGAATTGCTTTACGTTCCTGGTGGGATGTTTGTGACAATATAGCCAGCGGACATCTGGTGCATATATTGCCAGAGTATTATCAACCCGCCAATATTTGGGCAGTTTATGTTTCTCGGCTGGCGACATCGGCAAAAATCCGTATTACCGTTGAATATTTGCGCCGCTATTTTTCCGAAAACTACCCAAAGTTTACGTTGGAATAAATGCGCAACATGTTGGCAAGAAACTGAAAATAAAAAGGCAGAATAATCTGCCTTTTTTGCAACCATGACTGTACTGAGCAAAGCGGTTATTTAGACTCTTCGGCTTCAGGTAATGTCACGTTAAGTTCGAGGATAGAAATATCGCCGTCTTTTTGCTCAAGCTGTACCGTGACCATTTCAGGATCAATTTGTACATACTTGCAGATAACCTCGAGAATATCTTTCCTCAGTTGCGGTAAATAATGTGGCTCGGCGTCACTACGACGACGTTCCGCAACAATAATCTGCAGTCGCTCTTTAGCGATGTTCGCTGTGCTCTTTTTCCGCGAGAGAAAAAAATCCAGTAATGCCATAACTTATCCTCCGAACAGGCGTTTGAGGAAACCTTTCTTCTCTTCTTCAATGAAGCGGAAAGGACGTTCTTCTCCCAACAGACGGTCTACGGTATCAGCATAGGCTTTACCGGCATCAGCATTGATGTCGAGAATAACCGGCTCACCCTGGTTAGACGCGCGCAGGACTGACTGATCTTCAGGAATCACGCCAACCAACTTGATTCGCAGAATTTCCAGTACGTCTTCCATGCTCAGCATGTCACCTTTATTTACGCGCCCAGGGTTGTAGCGCGTCAGCAACAAATGCTCTTTAATCGGATCTTCACCGTTTTCCGCACGACGAGATTTCGACGCCAGAATACCCAGAATACGGTCAGAGTCACGTACAGAGGAGACTTCCGGGTTAGTGGTGATAATCGCTTCATCGGCAAAATACAGGGCCATCAGCGCGCCGGTTTCAATACCCGCCGGGGAGTCGCAGACGATGAAGTCAAATTCCATCGTTTTCAGGTCGTCCAGAACTTTCGCGACGCCTTCACGCGTCAGCGCGTCTTTATCACGAGTCTGTGAGGCCGGAAGAATAAAGAGATTTTCGGTACGCTTATCTTTGATTAACGCCTGATTTAACGACGCATCGCCCTGAATAACGTTGACGAAGTCGTAAACGACGCGGCGTTCACAACCCATAATCAGATCGAGGTTACGCAGGCCGATATCAAAATCAATAACGACAGTTTTCTTTCCCTTCTGGGCCAAACCTGTAGCGATGGCCGCGCTGGAGGTGGTTTTGCCAACGCCCCCTTTACCCGAAGTAACAACAATAATGCGTGCCATAGAAATTCCTTGTTAAAAAGGGATCAATTCAACGGTTGAACTGTCAAAGCGTTTTCTGCTAATTGCAGACGTGCCGCTTTGCCATAAAATTCTGCTGGGATTTTATCACTCAGCCAATAAACACCTGCGATAGACACCAGTTCTGCCGTCAGATGGGTACAAAAAATTTGTGCTTCCCGATCGCCGCTTGCACCTGCCAGCGCACGGCCTCTCATCATGCCATAAACATGAATATTGCCATCAGCGATAAGCTCTGCGCCCGCACTGACGTGGCTTGTAACAATCAGATCACATTGTGGAGCATAAATGCGCTGACCGGAACGAACCGGCACATTTATTAATCGTGTTTTTGTGATGGGAGTAACGTTTTGCGGCGCTGCGACGGGGGGCGAAGCCTCAATGGGAGCTGAACGAATCGCTTTTTCTTTACCTTCAGTCAGTAAAGGAAGACCCATTTCGTCGATTTCAGCTTTGAGTCTGGCGTCTTTGCATCCGCTAACGCCGATAATGCGCAATCCGGTAGACGCGACAACTTTCTGCAGCGCTGGCCAGTTTACCGGGCTTTCAAGACCACTCACGTTAACTACGACGGGAGCATGTTTTAAAAAAGCCGGTGCCTGCGCGATTTTGTCTTCCAACGCCTGACGAATAACCTCGGGTTCTGCTTCATGTAAATGAACCACTGATAAGGTGAAGCTACTGCCTTTAAGCTCGATTGGCGTGTTTGACATCCTGGCCTTACTCAATTTGCTATTTATCATCCCCAGCGCGGGGTGATATTCCGAAGACTATAAGGCATGTTATAGTCAGTATTATATTGAGGCAAGCCACCATTCCGTGAATTCAGAGTAAAAGATATGTTTTGTGTGATCTACCGAAGCAGCAAACGTGACCAGACCTATTTATATGTCGAAAAAAAAGACGATTTTTCACGCGTTCCTGAAGAACTGATGAAAGGATTTGGTCAACCGACGCTGGCAATGATGTTGCCGCTTGATGGCCGTAAAAAACTGGTTAATGCCGATCTTGAAAAAGTAAAACAGGCCTTAACCGAGCAGGGCTATTATTTACAAATACCACCGCCGCCAGAAGATTTACTCAAACAGCATCTGGCCACGGCAAAACAAAATATACCAGACGCTAAAGGCTAAACTGCATCCGGCAGCAGCACGTTCCATCGATGCAGTACCTGAAATCTATGACTACGTTAGGGGAAAGTAATGTATCAACATCACAACTGGCATGGTGCTCTGCTGGATTATCCGGTGAGTAAGGTGGTTTGCGTGGGCAGTAACTATGCCAAACACATCCAGGAAATGGGCAGTGCGACGCCGGAAGAACCGGTTCTGTTTATTAAACCGGAAACCGCGCTGTGTGATTTACGCCAGCCGCTGGTGATCCCATCCGATATGGGGGCGGTTCACCATGAGGTTGAGCTGGCCGTACTGATTGGCGCGACCTTGCGTCAGGCGACCGAAGAACATGTGCGTAAAGCCATCGCTGGCTATGGCGTAGCGCTGGATCTGACTCTGCGCGATATTCAGGGGAAAATGAAGAAAGCGGGGCAGCCGTGGGAAAAAGCGAAAGGTTTTGATAACTCTTGTCCGCTGTCGGGGTTTATTCCGGTGGCGGAGTTTAACGGCGATCCGCAGGATACGATGCTCGGGTTGAAGGTAAACGGCGAACAGCGCCAGCATGGCTCCACGGCGGAGATGATCCATCACATCGTTCCTTTGATTGCCTATATGAGCCGTTTCTTTACTCTCAAAGCGGGCGATGTTGTGCTTACGGGAACGCCAGCAGGCGTCGGGCCGCTGCATAATGGTGACGAACTGGAAGTCAACTTCAACGGTTATACGTTATCCACCCGCGTACTGTAAATCCTCATTGCCGCCTTTTCGGGCGGCAAAACTTGCATCAGCGTGCCAGACTGGTTATAAGGTGCAACCTGATTTTTGATGTGGACATCCCGATGAGCGAATTACCTTTCTGGCAAAGTAAAACCCTTGATGAAATGACCGACGCCGAATGGGAGTCGTTGTGCGACGGCTGCGGACAGTGCTGTCTGCACAAGTTGATGGATGAAGACACCGATGAAATTTACTTCACCAACGTTGCCTGTAAGCAGCTCAATATCAAAACTTGCCAGTGCCGTAACTATGAGCGTCGCTTCGAGTATGAACCTGATTGCATCAAACTCACGCGTGATAATCTGCCCACTTTTGAATGGTTGCCGATGACTTGCGCTTATCGTCTGCTCGCTGAAGGGAAAGGGCTGCCGGAGTGGCATCCGCTGCTGACGGGTTCAAAAGCGGCGATGCACGGTGAACGTATTTCAGTCCGTCATATAGCGGTGAAAGAATCGGAAGTGCGTGACTGGCAGGATCATATCCTGAACAAACCATCATGGGCGGACTAAGCCGCCCATCGACTAACCGGCGTTGAGGGTTAAGACTTTTTCGCCTGATACATCTCATCGGAGTGGTTATCATCTTCCACCCAGAAGTTAATGTTGAATTGCGCATCGTCGCTTAATTCAACGCGATGCCAGTACTGCGGTGGACTGGTCGCAAATTGACCGGCATTAATCACCACTTTCACTTCAGGCACTTTTGCGTCTTCATTAGCAAAGCCATAATACGTTACCGTACCTTCCATCACGCAGAGCTGTCCAAAGACGCCCTCTGCGGTGTTGTGGTGAGACAACAGTGCTGCCGGGACGTTATCTTTGGTGAAGAAGGGAGTAGAGCGTTTTACTTTCCAGGTTGCCGGGATGCGTAAATGGGACATAAGACATCTCCTTAATGTGGCATCTATAAGATGCATTAAATATACATCTTATAGATGCCAGCAAGCAATGTCCAAGCGCTGTTTTTCATTGCATAGGCGGTTAGAAAAAGGAGCTTGTGCTTGAGATGAAGGTCTGCTTGGCATACCCTCCATTCTCATTTTTGAGGTTTTCTGGAGATTTCGATGAAAACACTTTCTACCAGACTCAAATTTTTGTCTGTTTTCCTTACACCCAACTTGTGGCTTGCGACGCTGACGCTGTTTATTGGCAGCGTATTTCTCAGGCCACTCTTGACTCAGGTCTGGCATTTTTTGTTGCAGTCCACCGGACAGTTTTCTGGCTGGAAAGAGATTATCTCCACATTAGGGTTATTAACGCTACCGCAGGTGATGCTTGGCATTGCGATAGTGCTCATGAGTATCGGACTTTTTTTGCGTGCCAGAGTGGCATGGACGTTTACAATAATTCTTCTTATTGCCATAAGTCTTTTCAGCTTTTTAATGCCGAACAGTTCTTATCATATTGGGTTGCTGTCGGTAGTGGACTGTCTTTTTCTAATTTGGTTCTGGCGTGTTTTTAACCAGTCCAGCTTGGCTGCTGGAACACTGTTCGCGTTAGTGAGCTTCGTTTCGCTACTGCTTTATGCACTTTGTGGGTCACTCTATTTAGGAGAGGAGTTCAGGCCAGTAATAAGTGAGTTATCTGATGCGCTGTATTTTTCAACAGTAAGCATGTCCACTGTGGGTTATGGAGATATTGTTCCGGTAACATCGACTGCCCGACTATTTACAGTATCGATCATTATTCTCGGCATCACCGTCTTCGCGACTTCGATCAGTGCTATAATCGGTCCAATGCTCGGAGGGAACCTCCGGCGTATGATTAAAGGAAGAATTTCACACGTGATGCGTAAAAACCATATCATTATTATTGGCACTACCCCGCTTGCTGTCAGTGTTTATCATGGGCTTTGCGAACAAAATGAGAAGGTCACCGTAATAGTGCCTCCGGGCATTCCTCATAACTATCCAGAAAATGCTGACGTGATTGTTGGTGATCCATCTGATAATAAAGCGCTCAATAGTGCTGAAGCCGATAAGGCACGCTATATACTGGTTTTGCGCGATGATGACTCAGACAATGCTTTTATTGTGCTGGCGGCTAAAGAACTGGTCGGTAGTACAACAAAAATAATTGCTCTGGTGAATTCTGATGCGAACCTCAGCAAAATGAAACGAGTTCAGCCTGATATTATTTTTTCTTTACAAACACTTGCAAGAGAAATGCTGTTGCGGAAATTGAATGGTGAAAAAACAGACAACGCGAATCTTATGGATTTGCTTTTTCAGGAGTGAATATCTGCTACAAAAGCCAGGGCGCTTCCCTTCGTCGCGTTGTTTACTGTCAATCAGGGGGTAATTTTACTCGTTTTCCAGCCGGGTAACTTTTGATACCGCCTTTAACTTTAATCTGGTTTCTCGACCCTGTACAAAATAATTAGTGCTCCAGCGCGATAGCATAAACATGATCAATGGCAGACAGATTGCCGTAAAGTTCAGGTAAAGTTATTTTCTTCCTGATTATCACCTTAAGATTAACTTCGATTTTCCTCTTTTTTAGATCGCGAATAGTGATGTTCTCAATAACATTTTTTTGCTGATGAATACTGTCAATCAGCGTTTGTAGCCCCGATTTATCATCCAGGACAATTCGAATTTTAACTTTACCTGGTGACTGGTTTCGGGTTTGTAAAAAGATGACGAAATAGCTAAGTTTTATTGCCAGAAGGAATAATCCTGTTGCAAGTATGGCATGGAGATAAAAGCCAGCCCCACATGTAATTCCTATACCAGCAGAAGCCCAAACGATTGCTGCTGTCGTCAATCCGGATATCGCATCATCATGGCGATGCAGGATAACTCCTGCTCCCAGAAAGCCTACACCACTGATGACTTGAGCGGCAAGCCGCATAGGGTCGCTACGTATATTCATCGATATCTCAGCGTAATATTCGGCTGACTGAATCGAAACGATGGTCAGCACACAGCTGGCGACGGATATTATCACGCACGTTTTAAACCCGACTGGCTTCCCTTTTGATTCTCTTTCAAGTCCGAGGACTCCTCCCAGAAAAAAAGCGGCACATATTTTACATAACGTAATTACAAGGGATTCTCCTTCAGCAGATAAGAGGAGTGCCAACGCATTCATTTTTCCTCCGGAACAATATGAGCTTATATACTGTGCTAATACATTCTTTCCTGTTTCGGCATGCTACACATGATAGCGATGGATATAGTGTTCAATCAGTGAAAGAAGTTTTTGGTTATCAACAGACTGAAGAATTTCTATCATTACTCCTTTGGGCTCAGGTATTCCCACGTCGAGACGTAATGTGTTACGTCCATAGCGACAGGTCATACCGCGGGTCAGTCCTTCAAGCGAGACATCCAGAAAGTCTTCTGTGGTTGTAGCGAGAGAGGAGTCAAGCAGCCAGGCGACTGTCAGCACATCGTGTATCCAGCATCCGGGCAGATTTCGGGTGCGCATAGAATACGTAATCCATGGACGGATAGTTTGCTCCAGATAACGACCCAGAACGTTTTCTGCCGAAGCCAGACGATCTAAATCAGCATGGAGCATCTGCGTTTTTGTTGTGACATCCATAGGAACTAATGTTACTGGCGCTCCGCTGGTCAGCACGGCATGGGCTGCTTCTGGATCCAAACCAAAATTGGTGTCTTTCATATACCCTGGAACGTTAAACACACCGCCCATAATCACAATCTTTTTTACCGCATGAATAAGCTGCGGATAGAGTTGCAGCGCAATAGCCACATTAGTAAGCGGACCCGTTGCAATCAGAGTTATCTCGCCGGGGTTGTGACATATCAGCTCACCGATCGCTTCAGGCGCAATAGGTTTGGCGTGGCGAGATGCCTGAGGAGTGGGAACATCTTCCCAGAGTTGGCGTAAGCCAAAGTGCTCCACACCATGATCGAGCTTTTCTCTCCATGGCAAAGGATCTTCTCTGAGTGCACGTGAGGCGCCACAATAGACAGGGATTGGGACATCCAGTCTTTTTACGAGGTCTTTGGCTACAGCATATCCAACCTCAACCGGTGTATTTCCGGCTACGGTGGTGATCATTTCCAGAGAGATTTGCGGTGCGGCAATGGCGAGTGCCAGCGCGAGGCCATCATCGATATTGGCACCGGGAATCCCATTACCTGGATCGCAATCGATAATCACACGCATAGATTCACGTTTATCTGGTTTCGGATTGTACTTCATGTCCCTGGCAGCCACACGACTCTCCCACTTGTAAAAAAAACTCAAATTCAATGCGGCGAACTTCTCCATTCCAGTTTTTCAACATATCGATTGCCGCCCGGGCCATTTTGTCTACCGGTTGTCGAACGGCGGTTAGGGAAGGTACGTTGTAAGCCGATTCCTGTGTTGCGTTAAAGCAGACCAAAGCCACATCTTGTGGAACGTGGAGCCCTTGTTCTGCCAGTGCCCGTAAGCACCCAAGCGCTTGCTGCTCATTGGTAGCGAACAGCGCGCGTGGAGGCACTCCTTGTAACATGCGTTTCGTCGCCTCGTAGCCTCCGGCACGGGTATAGTTAGTCGAAAAGATCCAGGAGGGATTGACAGAGAGCGAGGATTCCTCCAATGCTAACTGCCATCCTTTGATACGATCCTGCGTGTTCAACATTTCACGTGGACCACAAATTATGCCAATGTCACGGTAACCGTGATCAATAAGATGTTGTGTGACCTGTCTGGCTGCTAGCTGTTCATCTACCTGAATCACACTCACATTCAGACTGGGATCTACACGATCCAACATGACACAAGGCGTACCGCTATCCTGAATCAGCTCAATATAGGGATGCCGATCTACACTGGTATAGATAAGTCCATCAACCTGACGATTCAGCATATTATTAATCAATTCTCGTTCACGTCCGCTATTATCACCCGCATCACCAAGCAGAAGCACCTTGCCATCAGCAAATGCCTCATGTTGCAGGGCGTGTGCCATTGAGGCAATAAACGGGTTCGATATGTCAGGAGCAATGAGCCCGTAAGTATGTGTACTGCCTGAAGCGAGGGCTCGCGCTATACCATTGGGTCGATATCCCGTCTTTTTTATGGCCTGCAATACGCGTTGTCGGGTCGCTTCGGCCACCGGACGCGGACCATTATTAATAACGTAGCTCACTACAGCGACAGACGTTCCTGCTTCTTTCGCGACATCGGAGCGGGTTACACGTTGTGAATGTGATTGAGTCATAAGGCACCAACCTGATTTTGTTCAGAGTGTTCGTTTTGCCAGCCAGCATAAGGTGTTATGACCCAAAAATCTTTGGTAAAGAACGCGCATCCCACGCTCTCAGGTCTCAAATCGCATCCTCCGGCAGGTTGAGATCGCGACCGCGCGTTTCCGGAGCGAAGAAAGTCGTCACTAGTCCAATAGCAGCCATGAGCGAAAAATAGAGGGCAATAGGCCACCAGTGGCCGTAAAACGAGAGTAACGCTGAGGCGACGAGTGGGGCCGTACCGCCAGACATAATGGATCCCAGCTCTTTTGCGAAAGCCATTTTGGTATAACGGTTGGTTACACCAAACAGTTCAACTCCCCATGCCGCCTGAACCCCAAAAATTCCCAGGGAAGCGAGTCCCATTCCCGTAATAATTGTTGGGATAACAATCCACGGCTCGCGGGAATCCAGCAACATGAATGCCGGGAATGCATACAGGATAAGCAACAGACAAAACCAACGATAGGTGATACGTCTCCCAAACCGATCAGAAAGCCAACCTGCCAGTGGAATAATGGCAAACCCCAGAATTGAAGCGATAAAAACCGCCAAAGTGGGGACCGATTTATCAACCATCAGCACTTTGGCAACATAGCCAATAATGAATCCTTGTGCCAGGTAGGAGGGACCATTTTCGCCGATACGCAATCCGACCATAGTCCAGAACGCACGGGTGCGTTGCCAGAAACTACGTGTGTCGTGCTGCTGCATCTCCTCACCTTTACGAAGCGCATTCTCTCGTTCGGCCTGCAGGAGTGCTTTTTGACGTTCAAATACCGGCGTTTCACGCATATGACGCCGTATAAAGAGGGCGGTGGCGGCGATAAGGAAACTACAAAGAAAAGGAATACGCCACCCCCAACTTAATAAGGTGTCTTTATCCATTTGCAGCACGATGAGCCAAACTAATGAGGCCAACAACGTACCGCTATTTGAACCCAGGGCGATAATCGAAGAGACCAGACCGCGGCGTTTAACAGGGGCATATTCACCGAGCATGACGGTGCCGCCTGACAATTCTGCACCGGCGCCCAGCCCTTGGGAAAATCGTAAAATAACCAGACACACCGGCGCCCAAACGCCAATTTGCGCGTAGCTGGGAATTAAACCGATCAACATGGTTGATACGCCCATTAGCCCGATAGTGATAACCATCACAATTTTTCGGCCATGACGATCGCCGATCCAGCCGAATAACAGCGCGCCGATGGGACGGGCGATAAACCCAACGGAATAGGCTGCGAAGCTGGATAACAGCGCCATAACAGGCGTTGCTTCGGGAAAAAAGATGTCGCCAAATATAATGCCAGCCGCGAGGCCATACAGAGCGAAATCGGCATATTCCATTGTTGTGCCCAGCCAACAAGATAATGCCGCTCGCCAGAATTCGCGGCGTCCTTCAGGTGTTTCCAACCGTTGCTGTGCGGCTTGCTGACCGTCAGTTACGGGTACAGAGGATGAATGCGTGTTCATAAGAACTCCTTGACGTTATCTGCCAATAATTGCGCGCGCTTTAACTTTATCTATTCTACTCGGGTAGATATTGCATTTTTACTGCAGATTAATAGATCTACTCGGGTAGATAAACTAGTAGAAAGATTCCAAATTGAGGGGTAGATCACTTATAACGGAGAATTGTTACAGAAAATTGATCATCGGCATTCGATGCAGCGCGAGTTTTACCGGGCTAGCCGTTGCGGGGGAAAGTTACTCTCAACGACGTATTAGTATGCCGAGCTTAAGCTCTTCGCTTGAATCAGATTGTAAGCCGTTGTTGAACTCGTGCTGACTGATTGCAGCAAACTCATACGAAAGCCATTACGACGACATATTCTCTTAACCGGTAAAAAAAAGCTCACAACGGTGACATTGTGAGCTTTCTGTACCTAAGATGGACGTCTTACGGATGTTTTATATTACAGTGCGTTAAACCAACGTTTAACGCTCCCGAATGCGCGTCTCTGTTAGCGACCGAAGAGGTCACGTTTTTTCGGTTTAAACGGCTGCGCTATGACTACCAGCACGGCGACCACCAGGTAGGCGGCGAAGATCCCCAACAGCCACTGCGGCATTTCCAGGGTTAAAAAAGACCACTGGCGTTCAGCACAGTCGCCGGAGGCTAAAAACACTTGCGGAAGCCATTTGTCCAGCGGCAGCCAGCTCGGGAAGCGGGCGGCAAAATCACAGGTCATAAACGGTGAAGGATAAAGCTGAATCATGGTGTGTTCATACGCCAACTGAAACCCGCGCCAGGCGCTGTAAATCCAGATAACCATCGCCACATAGCGCAGCGGCGTTTTTGGCGCGATAGCCCCTACCAGTCCCGCTCCCATTACACCGAATAATGCACTACGTTCGTAGATACACAACACGCACGGTTTTAGCAGCATGACGTGCTGGAACCAAAGCGCGACGAGCTCCAGCGCAAAGGCGGTTAACGCCAACAATAACCATGCTCCACGACCTCGGGAGCACTGGTTTAAAAATCGCAACATAATCATTTCCCTGCAACATGCGTAGAGACCGCAGTTTAAACCAATTCAACTTATGCGCCACTAGCGGTAATTGAAAATTTGCGTAATCGGATATTTATCATGCAAAAAGTCAAACCGGGCAGTGATTTGCCCGGTTAATTGTTATGAAAGTGTAGCTAACCAGCCCGTTTGGGCCATCCACTCGGTCACCGGAACAAGTGTGAACTCTACGCAAAGCAGACCGACGAGTGTCAGAACAAGGGTATAAGGGAGAGCCATCCACACCATGCGGCCATAAGACAGGCGAATCAACGGTGCCAGCGCGGAGGTCAGCAGGAACAGGAATGCCGCCTGGCCGTTTGGCGTGGCCACGGAAGGCAGGTTGGTCCCGGTATTGATCGCCACCGCTAACAGTTCATATTGATTGAGGCTGATAGTTCCCTGTTCCAGCGCGGCTTTGGCCTCGTTAATGTAAATTGTGCCGACAAATACGTTATCAGAAATAGAAGACAGCAGGCCGTTGAAGAGGTAGAACAGCGTCAGTTGGGCATGTTCGGAGGATTGTAAAACAAACTGAATGATTGGCGAGAAAAGCTGTTGATCGATAATAACCGCAACAATTGAGAAGAACACAGTCAACAGGGCGGTGAAAGGCAGCGATTCGGTAAACGCTTTACCAATCGCATGTTCGTCAGTAACGCCAGTCAACGAGGTTGCCAGAATAATCACCGATAAACCAATTAATCCGACTTCCGCCAGATGCAGGGCCAGAGCAATCACCAGCCAGACACCAATAATCGCCTGGATAATCAGTTTGATTTTGTCCTGGCGAGTACGTTGCTTACGGCTCTGATCGTCAAACTGTTGCAGAACGTCACGCACGGTCTCCGGCAACGTATCGCCATAGCCAAACCAACGCAACTTCTCAACCAGCACACAGGTTAGCAGGCCGCAAATCAGCACCGGGACGGTGACCGGCGACATGCGCAGGAAGAAGTCACCAAAATGCCAGCCAGCTGCTTTGGCGATAATCAGGTTTTGCGGTTCGCCGACCATGGTCATCACGCCGCCTAACGCCGTACCGACACCCGCATGCATCATCAAACTGCGCAGAAAACCACGGAACTGCTCAAGAACGACCTTATGGTGCTGATCGATATGGCTGTCATCAAGCATATTATTGTCTTCCGTGCGGGAAGAGGCGACACGATGGTAGATACCATAAAAACCGACCGCTACGCTGATCACCACGGCCACGACGGTCAGCGCATCAAGAAATGCCGAGAGAAAGGCGGCGGCAACGCAAAATGCCAGTGACAGCAACGCCTTAGAGCGAATAGTGAGCAGCAAACGGGTGAAAATAAACAGCAGAAGCTGCTTCATAAAGTAGATGCCAGCCACCATAAACATCAGCAGCAAAAGCACTTCAAGGTTAGCGGCAACCTCTTCACGCACATGTGTAGCGCTGGTCATGCCAATCATGACTGCTTCTATGGCTAACAACCCGCCCGGCAGCAGCGGGTAGCATTTTAGCGCCATCGCCAGCGTAAAAATGAACTCGGCTACCAACAGCCAGCCCGCAATGAAGGGATTAATGAAGAAAATAATCGGGTTAACGACTAAGAAGATGAGTAGTGCAAGTTTGTACCAGTCAGGTGATTGACCTAAAAAATTGCGCCACATAGCGCGGCCCCATGATAGCTCCATGGTGATTTCCCTACCTTTAAAAATGAAATCATGTTTTTATGTTTGACCGCAAAGCTTAGCGGGAGGAGGGAGTACAGGCAAGCTATTCACGTGACGGGCAAGCCTGGTTGTACTTCAGCGTTATCTGGAAAATGAAGCCTTGATCCACTTTTTCTTCATTGCGTCAGCTATCAGCTATGTGACCCGTCTGGTATGATAACTGTAACTATGTTTTGCTGTGTAATGGAATTATCACTATGGTCATTAAGGCGCAAAGCCCGGCGGGGTTCGCGGAAGAGTACATCATTGAAAGTATCTGGAATAACCGCTTCCCACCTGGCACTATTTTGCCCGCTGAACGTGAACTCTCTGAACTTATTGGAGTGACACGTACCACGTTACGCGAGGTATTACAGCGTCTGGCGCGGGACGGTTGGTTGACCATTCAACACGGCAAACCGACGAAGGTGAATAACTTCTGGGAAACTTCGGGGCTGAATATCCTTGAAACGTTGGCGCGTCTCGATCATGAAAGTGTGCCGCAGCTGATCGATAATCTGCTGTCTGTGCGTACCAATATTTCGACAATCTTTATTCGCACCGCGTTTCGCCAGCATCCTGATAAAGCGCAGGAGGTCCTGGCAACGGCAAATCAGGTTGCCGACCACGCTGACGCCTTTGCCGATCTGGATTACAACATCTTTCGTGGACTGGCATTTGCCTCCGGCAACCCGATCTATGGTTTGATTCTCAATGGCATGAAAGGATTGTATACCCGCATTGGCCGTCATTACTTCGCCAATCCGGAGGCGCGCGCGCTGGCGCTGAGCTTCTACCGTAAGCTGTCAGAACTTTGTGAGCAAGGTGCTCATGAGCAGGTATATGATACGGTGCGTCGCTATGGTCACGATAGTGGCGAGATTTGGCATCGTATGCAGAAGAACTTGCCGGGCGACTTAGCCATTCAGGGCCGCTAATTAGAAACCCCTCATTTGAGGGGTTTTATTATTACAGACCGTTCATCCTCGGCGGGCAACGCTCCAGCAGCTCCACGCTGCCATCTTCATTCTGCTGCTCCAGCATCACGTCAAAACCCCATAACCGGTGCACATGCTTAAGCACCTCTTTGCGTCCTTTATCCAGCGGAGCACGGTTATGCGGAATATAGCGCAAGGTGAGGGAGCGGTCACCGCGTAGATCGACATTCCAGATTTGAATATTCGGCTCCAGGTTGCTCAGGTTATATTGCGACGACAACCGGTTACGAATTTCACGATACCCTTCCTCGTTATGAATCGCGGAAATCTCCAGATAGTTATGACGATCGTCATCCAGTACGGTGAACAGGCGGAAATCACGCATCACCTTCGGGGACAGGAACTGACTGATAAAACTTTCATCTTTGAAATCGCGCATCGCGAAATGCAGGGTTTCCAGCCAGTCGGATCCGGCTATATTTGGGAACCAGTATTTGTCCTCTTCGGTTGGCGACTGGCAAATACGTTTGATATCCTGGAACATGGCAAAACCGAGGGCATAAGGATTTATTCCGCTATACCACGGACTGTTGTATGGCGGTTGGAACACTACGTTGGTATGGCTATGCAGAAACTCCAGCATAAACCGTTCCGTGACTTTACCTTCATCATAAAGGTGGTTCAGGATGGTGTAATGCCAGAAAGTAGCCCAACCTTCGTTCATCACCTGTGTTTGTTTCTGCGGATAAAAATATTGGCTGACCTTGCGCACAATGCGCAGCACTTCGCGTTGCCAGGACTCCAGCAGCGGGGCGTTCTTCTCCATGAAGTACAGCAGGTTTTCCTGTGGCTCAGAGGGATAACGCCGGGCTTCCGCCACGCTTTTCTCTTCCTCTTTCTTCGGCAGCGTGCGCCACAACATATTCACCTGGCTTTGCAGATACTCTTCACGGCTTTTTTGCCGGGCTTTTTCTTCCTGTAGGGAGATTTTTTGCGGGCGTTTGTAACGGTCAACGCCGTAATTCATCAACGCATGACAGGAGTCGAGGAGCTTTTCGACTTCATCCACGCCATAGCGTTCTTCGCACTGGGTAATATAGTTTCGCGCGAAGATCAGGTAATCGACGATGGAACTGGCATCCGTCCAGCTACGGAACAGGTAGTTGTTTTTGAAAAAGGAGTTATGTCCATAGCAGGCATGCGCCATCACCAGCGCCTGCATGGTAATGGTGTTCTCCTCCATCAGATACGCGATACACGGATTGGAGTTAATAACAATCTCATAGGCCAGCCCCTGCTGACCATGCTTATACAAGCGTTCGGTTTCAATAAACTTTTTACCAAACGACCAGTGAGGATAGTTGATCGGCATCCCAACGCTGGAATACGCGTCCATCATCTGTTCGGAGGTGATCACCTCGATTTGGTGCGGGTAGGTATCCAGTCTGTAGAGTTTCGCCACGCGGTCTATTTCCGCCAGATAGACATCCAGCAGATCAAACGTCCAGTCGGGTCCATCGCTTAACCGTGTGCTGTCCTTGTTCATGGAATCAATCGTAGCCATTCGCGCACCCTCATTGTTGGCGGCACTCTCTGTCTGGAGTACCTCATTTCAAGCATAGAACATGGTGTTAAAAAACGTGCTGTGGCAGAAATTTTTTCTTTGCGATTTCACGTTAGCGAGGCGTCGAAAAATGGCATGGTTGCAAAATTTTATGCTGGATAAAAATAACGCGCAGCAGGAGATGCCAAAGCAAAGAGTTCCGCGCTGTTACCGCTATATGTGAGATAAGTCACCATAAAAAAGCCATATGTTGAATAATATTTTCAACTGAGTTATCAAGATGTAATTAGATGATTGTTCTTTTACTGTTAACGGAGTGGCTATGCGAGTTGTCATACTGGGAAGTGGTGTCGTTGGCGTGACCAGCGCCTGGTACTTAAGTCAGGCTGGACACGATGTCACCGTCATTGATCGTGAGCCCGGTCCGGCACTGGAAACCAGTGCGGCGAACGCGGGGCAAATCTCTCCAGGTTATGCAGCACCATGGGCGGCGCCAGGCGTACCGCTTAAAGCAATTAAATGGATGTTTCAGCGCCATGCTCCGCTGGCCGTTCGCCTCGACGGGACGCAGTTCCAGTTGAAATGGATGTGGCAAATGCTGCGCAACTGCGACACCAGCCACTACATGGAAAACAAGGGGCGGATGGTGCGCCTGGCTGAATACAGCCGTGATTGCCTGAAAGCGCTGCGTGCCTCTACCGGTATCGAGTACGAAGGACGTCAGGGCGGAACGTTACAGCTGTTCCGTACCGCTCAACAGTATGAGAACGCCACCCGCGACATCGCCGTGCTCGAAGATGCGGGCGTACCCTATCAGCTCCTGGAAGCAAGCCGCCTGGCGGAAGTCGAACCGGCGCTGGCGGAAGTCGCGCACAAGCTGACCGGCGGTCTGCGTTTACCGAATGACGAAACCGGTGACTGCCAGCTGTTTACCCAGCGTCTGGCGCTGATGGCGGAGCAGGCGGGCGTTAAGTTTCGTTTTAACACCCCGGTCGATAAGCTACTGAGCGATGGCGAGCAGATTTATGGCGTTCAGTGTGGCGAAGAGATAGTCAAAGCCGATGCCTATGTGATGGCGTTTGGCTCCTATTCCACGGCGATGCTGAAAGGGATCGTTGACATTCCGGTCTATCCGCTGAAGGGCTATTCTTTGACCATTCCGGTGGCGCAAGATGACGGTGCTCCGGTTTCAACTATCCTTGATGAAACCTACAAAATCGCCATTACCCGCTTTGATAACCGTATTCGCGTTGGCGGCATGGCGGAGATTGTGGGCTTCAATACTGAATTGCTACAACCCCGTCGTGAAACGCTGGAGATGGTTGTACGCGATCTCTTTCCACGCGGTGGGCATGTGGAACAGGCGACCTTCTGGACCGGGCTGCGTCCGATGACCCCGGACGGTACACCGGTGGTCGGGCGAACCCGTTTCAAGAATTTGCTGCTTAACACCGGGCACGGCACCCTGGGCTGGACAATGGCCTGCGGTTCGGGTCAGTTGCTCAGCGACATTCTCTCCGGTCGCACGCCGGCTATTCCTTACGACGATCTGAGCGTGGCGCGTTACAGTCCGGGGTTTACTCCGTCTCGTCCACGACATTTACATGGCGCACATAACTGATAAGGACGTGAGATGACCCGCCCGATACTGGCCAGCATTGACCTGCAGGCGTTGAAACAAAACCTGACCATTACCCGCCAGGCAGCGCCGGACGCCCGCGTCTGGTCGGTGGTGAAAGCTAATGCCTACGGACACGGCATTGAACGTGTCTGGAATGCGCTGGGCACCACCGACGGTTTTGCCATGCTCAATCTTGAGGAAGCGATAACCCTGCGTGAACGAGGATGGAAAGGCCCGATACTTATGCTGGAGGGCTTTTTCCACGCCGATGATCTGATCGTGTATGACAAATATCGTCTGACCACCTGCGTGCACAGTAACTGGCAGCTAAAAGCGTTGCAGAATGCGCGCCTCAACGCGCCGCTGGATGTTTACCTGAAGGTGAACAGTGGTATGAACCGGCTGGGTTTCTTACCAGAGAGAGTATCAACAGTCTGGCAACAGCTGCGGGCAATGCCCAATGTCGGCGAAATGACATTAATGTCGCACTTTGCTGATGCGGAGCACCCGGAGGGGATCCAGGACGCCATGACGCGCATTGCCCGTGCGACAGAAGGGCTGGAATGCAAACGGTCGCTGTCCAATTCGGCCGCCACGCTGTGGCACCCTGAAGCGCATTACGATTGGGTTCGCCCTGGTATTATTTTGTACGGTGCATCGCCGTCGGGGCAATGGCGGGACATTGCCAATACCGGCCTCAAACCGGTAATGACCCTGAGCAGCGAGATAATCGGCATACAGACGTTGAAAGCCGGAGATCGGGTGGGCTACGGTGGACGCTATACCGCCAGCGGCGAGCAGCGTATTGGCATTGTGGCGACTGGCTATGCAGACGGTTATCCGCGCCATGCTCCAAGCGGAACGCCGGTGCTGGTGGATGGCGTTCGCACCGGTACGGTTGGAACGGTTTCAATGGATATGCTGGCGGTAGACCTGACGCCGTGCCCGCAGGCGGGGATAGGGACCCCAGTGGAGCTGTGGGGCAAAGAGATTAAAATTGACGACGTGGCCACTTCTGCCGGAACGGTGGGCTATGAGTTGATGTGTTCTCTGGCGCTGCGCGTACCGGTTGTGACAGTGTAATGTTTGCGGTGTGCCTGATGGCTCTGCACTGATTAGGCCTATGGAGTCATTGCATTTCATAGGCCGGGTAAGGCGGCGCCGCCACCCGGCAAAAAACATCCACGTTACTCATCTTCATCTTCAGCCACGCGAACACCAACTTTCAGCACTGCATTGTCTTCTTTCTCAGCTACAGTCCAGATCATGCCAGCAAATTCAACCTGGTCACCAACGACTGGCGCGGCGCCAAGCAGATGCTGGACAATTTCACCGAGTGTTTGCTGCTTATCGCGATACTCTGTGCCATCTTCCAGGCCATAAATCAGCGCCACATCGGCATATTTCGCGCTGGCTTCGAGAATGAAATCACCGAAGAAACGCTGATCTAACGACACCGGCGGCGACTGGCTGAACAGCTTGCCGAGAGCAGGGAGATCGCGTTCACGGCCAATGACACACAGAACGTCGCCTTCACGCAGGCGGGTACTGCCTGAAGGGTGAAACAGCACGTTGTCACGAAACAGGGCGGCAATTCGCGTCTCTTCTGGCATATGCAAGTCGCGCAGCGCGGCGCCTACACACCACTTATCCGCGCTGAGCTGGTAAACAAACTGCTCCCAGGGATTGTCCGGATGAATATCCAGACCAATGCGCGAAACGGGCCAGCCAACGGGAGGAACCACCACTTTGGCTTTTTTAGCCGCCCACGAAAGCGACGTTCCCTGAAACAGCAGCGAGATCAGTACCACGAAGAACGCGACGTTAAAAAACAGGCGCGCGTTTTCCAGGCCCGCCATCATTGGGAAGACGGCGAGGATGATCGGCACCGCGCCGCGCAAACCCACCCAACTGATGAAAATGCGCTCGCGCAGATTAAAGCCACGAAACGGCAGCAGTCCGGCAAAGACCGAAAGCGGGCGGGCAAGGAATATCATCCACGCAGACAAAATCAGCGCAGGGATTGCGATAGGTAGCAGGTCCGACGGCGTAACCAGTAGTCCAAGCACCAGGAACATGGCGATTTGCGCCAGCCAGGCCAAACCGTCGAAGTTTTGCAGAATGCCAAACCGGTTGCGGATTGGGCGATTACCCAGCAGAAAACCACACAGATAAACCGCCAGAATACCGCTGCCTTCCAGCGCGGTAGTCAGGGCAAAAATCAGGATCCCGCCGCTTAATGCCAGCAGCGGATAAAGCCCGGCAGGCAGTGAAATACGGTTAATCATTTGCTGAAGCAGGTAGCCGCCGCCGAGACCCAGTATGATGCCTAAGCCAAACTGCTGGATTATATGTACCGCAAACATCCAGCTTAAACCGGTCTCGTGATTTTGGATCATGGCGATAAGCGTAATGGTTAAAAACACCGCCATCGGGTCGTTACTACCGGATTCAATTTCCAGCGTCGAGCCCACACGTTCGTTGAGTCCTTTGCCGCCGAGCAGGGAGAAGACCGCTGCGGCATCGGTTGAGCCGACAATCGCGCCAATCAGCAGCCCTTCAATGAGATCCAGATGAAACAGCCATGCCGCCATAATGCCAGTGAGACCAGAGGTGATCAGCACACCCACGGTCGCCAGCGATAATGCCGGGCCCAAAGCGACGCGAAAAGAGCTGGCCTGGGTGCGCATCCCGCCATCAAGCAGGATAACCGCCAGCGCCAGGTTACTCACCATGTAGGCAAAAGGGTAGTTATCGAAAGGAATACCGCCCACGCCGTCGACGCCCGCCAACATACCGATAGCGAGAAATATCACCAGAATAGGGATACCAAGACGTGATGAAAATGAACTGAGTAAGATACTGCAGGTGACGAGAACGGAACCCAAAATAAAAAGGCTAATAATTGCTGCGGCATCCAACGTTCGGTTACTCCTGAATTACGCTGTTTCGTATTAACAAACCCTAACATAATAACGACAGAAACAGCGTTTAACTTAGCCCTGTTAGCCGCTTTTTTTACGATTTAAGTATCGGATGCCCACTTAAGGTGAGCTGAGTGCTGTTTTTATCATTTTTCAGCACCGCATTCGCCCCCAACGGTAGGGTTACGGTACGTTGTTCATGGCCAAAATCGAGGCCGCTGATTAATGGAACGGACAATCTGGCGCGCAGAAAATCACAAACTGAATCAAGATTGTAACCCGCGTCGTAATCATTAGGCGCGCTGCCGCTAAAACTGCCGAGAATAATCGCGTTTTGCCGGGCCAGTATGCCTGCGTGATACAATTGCAGCAGCATGCGCTCGATGCGAAACGGATGCTCGTTAATGTCTTCCAGTACCAAAATGCCGTTTTCGATAGCCGGCATCCACGGCGTACCCATCAGCGAAATGATCATCGCCAGATTTCCGCCCCATAGCGTCCCTTCAGTCGCACACTCGGGGCCGTTACCCTGCCATTCGAGGGTAAATTGGGCATTGCGTAAAGCTTGCCAGAAATGGAGCTCGGTAAAGGGGTTCATCTCTTCGGCGCCGAAATTAGCCGCCAGCATCGGGCCGCTGAAGCTAATCACATTACCCTGCGCCAGTAGACCACACTGGATCGCCGTAAAATCGCTGTGCCCACACAGCAGCAATGGGTTTTGTTGCTGGCGAGCCGCAAGTGCCTGCCAGTCAATATCTGCCAGCAAACGGCTCGCGCCATAGCCGCCACGTACCGCCATCACAATGGTATCAGGCGATTTCAGATTTACGAGCGAGTTTAAATCAGCCAAACGCTCTGCTTCTGTACCTGCAAAACGCTGACAGCGGCGCGCAATGACCGCTGTATTATCGACCTGATGACCGGCCTCAGTAAGACGCGCAAGCCCACGTAAGGCAGCCTGCTGGTTGATACAGTAGCCCGACGGGGCAATTAAGTGAAACCGGGACATGGCATTTCCTTGCTACAACTAAAACCAAATGTATATCATGCCGCGTAGGTATGTCGTTGTCACCTCAGCGACAGGTTCCGGCTATAAGGATAGATGACGTGAAATTGAGATGGTTTGCTTTTTTGGTTGTATTACTTGCGGGCTGTAGTTCAAAACAGGATTACAAAAATCCGCCATGGAATGCTGAAGTTCCGGTTAAACGCGCAATGCAATGGATGCCGATCAGTGAAAAAGCCGGAGCGGCCTGGGGTGTCAGTCCACAATTGATTACCGCCATTATCGCCATTGAATCAGGCGGTAACCCGAATGCGGTCAGTAAGTCTAATGCGATTGGTCTGATGCAGTTAAAAGCCTCGACTTCAGGCCGCGATGTTTATCGTCGTATGGGGTGGAGCGGAGAGCCGTCGACCAGCGAGTTGAAAAATCCAGAGCGCAATATCTCGATGGGGGCCGCCTACCTGAGCATTCTGGAGACCGGACCGCTGGCCGGGATCGAAGATCCGCAGGTGATGCAATATGCACTGGTGGTCTCGTACGCCAACGGCGCGGGCGCACTGCTGCGGACGTTCTCATCCGACAGGAAAAAAGCCATCAATAAGATCAACGATCTCAGCCCGGATGAATTTATTGAACATGTTGCGGATAATCATCCGGCGCCGCAGGCTCCGCGTTATATCTGGAAGCTTCAGCAAGCGCTGGATGCGATGTAAAGCCGGGGATGCTAACCGCGCACCTTGTTCGACTTTTCCCGGGCTTCGCGCTCAAGGGAAAAAATAATCCGCTGTAAGTTCCGCTCCACCGCCGGGCCGACGTTGAGAAAACGAAAGCTCAGGCGGGGAGTGGTAATAGTTTCGTTTTTACTGTCGATAACTTTGCGTTCGCTAATGGAAATAAGCTGGGCGTCAACGTGATACACCCCCCATTGCTCCATGTTCAGCTCAACCTGCGAGAAACGCATGCCTTCTGTCAGGCCTTCCGGTTTTGCCGTTTCTAACAGCCCGCCCATACCACCGAGAGACAAATCGAATAAGCGAAAACACAGCGTACTGTTGTCCGGCATTTTTACCGTGCAGCGATAGGGGGGATGCAGTGGAGCACCGATGCGGAAATACTCCCGACGCTGGACGAACCACAGGGAAGGCGGCAACGATGAGATAAATGCTGGCAGCCGCTGATATTCGCCTTTCTTAAGCTGCGGCAGGGTGAATTCCACTTTGGCGCCCTGCGTTTCGGCGATAATCGAGATCTGAGTGGCTCGCTGCACAGCCTGGTTTTCGTATTCCTGACTGCCAAAATCCATGATCAGTTCGTCCGGGCTGACCGCCAGTATTTTGCTGATGAACTGGCCACCTGACCAGGATATACGCAGCGGAACCTGCTGCGAATTCAAGTCCCGGAGTACGCCTAACACCGCTAACGGATTTTGCTTCAGGAACTGCTCATTGTAGTTACTCACACCTAATGACTCCTGGATGCCTGGTTTATCGTTGGATTATCGGCATCAATCAACGGAACTTAATACAAATGAATGAAATTTTTTACCCACGCCAATGAATTCAGTCTGCGTGAAAACAACATATAACGATGGTTTGCCTATACTTTAAAGGCTGGCGCAAGAATGTCTTGCGCGTGCGTTCACTGGAAAGAGGGCCTGAAAATGGGAATTATTGCCTGGATTATTTTTGGTCTGATTGCGGGGGTTATCGCCAAACTGATTATGCCGGGGCGCGATGGCGGTGGATTTATCCTGACCTGTATTCTCGGTGTTGTCGGCGCTGTGGTCGGTGGATGGTTGGCAACGATGTTTGGTATCGGCGGTGATGTCAGCGGATTTAATCTCCACAGCTTCCTGGTGGCCGTGGTCGGCGCGATTATTGTGCTGGGTGTCTTCCGGCTTGTACGACGAGATTAATCGAACGGCCCCTCAAGGGGCCGTTTCTCTATAATAGAAAGTTGATCAAGGCGTCGGTTGAGTCTGTTTGTTAGGCTCAGCTGGTGTTGTACTTGCCGGGGTTGGTCGCGATGCGGGTACGCTGTCACAAGGCTTTTCTTTGGCGCAGATCAGGTCGAGCATTTTTAGCGTTACGCCGTTGGTCCAGCCAAAACCATCCTGCAACGGATATTCCCCACCGCCGGTACCTGTGGTGCTCACATCATACTTTTCAACCAGCTTTTGCTCACGATCGTAGGTGTGCTGCACGTTAGTGAGGAATCGCCAGGTCACGTCCATCGCAACGTCATCCTGGCCGTAATTCTGTAACCCGGATGCTGCGACCCACTGCAGCGGGGCCCAACCGTTGGGGGCATCCCACTGCTGACCGCTTTTCACCGATGTGGTAGCAAGGCCGCCGGGTTGTAGCAGATGCGCCTGGGTTGCCGCGGCCACTTTGCTGGCGCGATCTTTAGCCGCGGCATTGACATACAGCGGGAACAGGGCAGCGGCAGTGAGTTGGTTGCGTACTTTATGACTCTTCAGATCGTAGTCGGCATACCAGCCTTCTTTGTCGTTCCACAGATACTTTTCGATCCCTTTTTGTCGGGCATTGGCGAAGCCTTCATACTGTGCCGCTTTAGCATCATCACCTGCGGCTTTGCTGGCGAGGGCGATCATCTTTTCCATTTTGAACATCAATGCATTGAGATCGACCGGAACAATGCTGGTGGTTCGCAGGGTGCCTAATTGATTAGGGTTATCCATCCAGCGGGAACTAAAGTCCCAGCCAGAAGCAGCGGCAGAACGCAGATCGCGGTAGATTTCTGTGGCCGGTCGGTTCGGGTTGCTTTTAGCGGTGGCGATATCCTCCACCCAGGACTCTGGCCTTGGCGTATCGCGGTCATCCCAGTAGCGGTTCAAAATGGTGCCGTCATCCAGTTTTACCACGCGCTTATTCTGCTGACCGGGCTGGAGCGTGTCGACGCCTTCCATCCAGTATGTGTGCTCTTTGAGCATTTGCGGGAGGTATTTTTTCAGCGCGTCATCCCCGTCGTGCTGTGCCAGCAGCTCAACCATAAAGGCAAAGAACGGTGGTTGGGAACGGCTCAGATAGTAGGTGCGGTTGCCGTTAGGAATGTGTCCCCAGGCGTCTATCTCGTAAGCGAAGTTTGCCACCATGTCCGAGACCTTATCCCAGTGATTGCTTTCGGCAAGCCCCAGCATGGTGAAATAGCTGTCCCAATAGTATATTTCGCGAAATCGCCCGCCAGGCACCACATACGGCTCCGGAAGTGGCAACAGAGAGTCCCATTTTTCAGCGTCGGTTGTCGAACGGGTGAGGACCGGCCACAGTCCGTCAATGTGCTCGCGTAATGATTGCCCGGCCGGGGGAACGTATTTCTCGCCGTCTTTCGGCAAAGTGAAATTCACCTCCACAAAATGGCGTAAATCAAATCCGGATTGATTTTTCTGCATCCGGTAATCGGCAAGGATCATGAGAGGATCGCTGTTAGGAACCGCATCAGCAAAGGTTTTCTGGTCAGGAAACAGTTTGGCCGTTTGTATATCGTTAAACAGAGGTCCAAGCAGGATATCTGGCGGCTGCGGCGGAGCGGCTGGTGCGTCTTCTGCATTGACGGCAAAAGAGGAAAGGGCAAAAAAGGTACTGGCGAGTGTCAGTTTTATTGCAACAGAAAGCAGGCCTGGATGGCGAGTTGCAGGTGTTATCATCGGTTAATCTCCTTAGCGGCGTGCCAAAGTAGCGGCATTTACCATGAGAAAACCTTAGTTCAGGATCGACTGTTGCGTGTGATTGACGCCCCATTTTGCGAATAAACAGACATTTCCCGACGTGGGCAAACAGGATGCACACCCTTGGTTGGGAAGGGTGTGCAACCGTCATCAATCCGCGTGGGTGATTCGTTGCGTCACGCAGTCAAGAGTCAGGGCGTCACCCATTTTGATGCTATCAACAGCCTTGCCCTGCTGACATACGTAACACAACCCCATGGCACGGGCGATAATTGCCGGGTGGGAGGCATCGCTCCCGTCTCGCAGACAGACGCCCTGGACTGCCTTCGGATCGAGTTGCAGGATCGTAGATGGATAGATGACATCAGCGACCAGAATAGTGGGGCGAATGAAGGCGGGAATTTGCACGATCTCCCCCGTCAAATGCTGCAGCGAACGCGATAATAAATCTTCTATATCAATGTATCGGGCCTGCAGGTAGGGATCGTCGAGCTGTAAATACTGCTGGCTGAGATCGCTCAGCACGTGATGCCAGGCCCAGGCAGCGCTACACTGTGTCTCCTGCATTAAATCGCAGGCCATATCAAACAGATCGGGATCGTCCAACAGCGTGTGATGACCGGAGAAAATAGCGGCGATATCAGCGGAATATCGCTCTTCCGCAAGCGCGGTTAGTGCGCTTAAATCGTTCAGCGTGTTTTGGATAGCGACCCGTAATCGCTGCTGGTCTGCCTGAGGTGATGCTGTAGGCTGCTGGCTGACCTCTGGTGAGAACGGTGTATAACAGAATGCCGTTCCCGTTGCCTGTGGGGGGACCTGCGTGGCTACGTTATCAGCATTCGCGGGCTCGAGCGATTCACCAAAATTCTCTGCCGCCAGCCGTTTGAATGCGGCCAGCGCATCTTCTGCCTGTTCGCCCTTGGCAATCAGGCGCAGCATATCGTTACAGCGCACCTGCAGCAGAGCTATCTGATTCAGGCTATCAGGCACGACGCACTTGCCATTTTTCTCCAGCCACATGTCGGCGTTAAAGCCGGACAGCGCGGAAACCAGCCGTGAAGCTGGGCGAACGTGGATGCCGTTAGGGTTTTTCACCACAATGGCAACTGAACGTGCATCTGCATCGGGTACTAATTCAGGAGACGTTGACTTTGCTGCAGATGGCGAAGGTAAACCCAATTGCTCACATTTGGCGTCGAGGGCGTTCATGGCATCACAAATGACCCGTTCGATATTCGCCCCTGCGGCAGCACTCACCGTTGCGGCCAGCGTGCCTTCAACCAGCGGCGCGGCACACAGACGCACTTTGGCGGCAATCGCAGGATCGAGCAGTTCCAGCGCGGTTTCCGCACTCAGTAGCGCACTCCCAATATCCATCATCACCAGCACGTGATCTGTGTCGGCTACGGACTCGATGGCTCCCATCACCTTAATAGGATCGGTGCCAATCGGATTCTCAGGATCGTCAATGCCTGCGGCAATGGCGATTTTGCAACCATCACCCATTAACATCTGCCGGGCTAGCGTGCCGACGCCTTCGCCCAACTGGGCGCTGTGAGAAACAATAACCAGGTTTACCATCGCTTTATCCTTACTCTCTGGACGCCTGAGCCAGCATTTGCATCATAAACATAACGGAGGTTGCGCCGGGATCCTGATGTCCAATGCTGCGCTCACCAAGATAGCTGGCGCGACCTTTGCGGGCCTGCATGGTGATGGTGCTTTGTGCAGCGGCTTCCGCTTGTTGGCTTGCTGCTTCCAGAGCCGCCTGGACGCTCAGCTTCTGCTCGCAGGACTGGCGTAAAGACTCCACTACCGGCAGCCAGACATCACACATGGTTTTGTCGCCAGGTTCAGCTTTACCGCGGCTAATCACACCCTCTGCGCCATCTCGCATCATTTGATATAACTCTTCAAGCGTCAGGCTTTGATGGGCCTGCGTTACCTGGGCGGCGCGGATAAAAAAGGTGCCAAACAGTGGACCACTGGCACCCCCGACGCTAGAGAGCAGTACCATGCCGGTATTTTTCAAAATAAAACCGATGTCTTTATCGGCGATGGACGGGAGCTTTTCGACGACTTTGCTAAAGCCACGATGCATGTTCAGACCGTGGTCGGCATCGCCGATTTCCCGATCGAGACCGGTGAGAAAATCACTTTCGGTGGTGAAAATTTCACCGCAGCGATAGAGCCAGTTAACAATCTGCGTTCTGTTGAGGGACATCATGAATCTCCTTATTTACCCCAGTTGAGGGCGGGGGTGTGAACCGGTGCATCCCATAAGTTCAGCGTTTCGTCATCCACCTGTAACAGGGTGATTGAGAAGCCGGTCATATCCAGAGAAGTACAGTAAGAGCCGATCAGGTTGCGCTCAATGACAATACCTGCATCCTGGCAACGGCTTTCGAGGCGGTTGTACACGCCGAAGAGTTCTGACAGCGGCGTTGCACCGAGATTATTGACCAGCGCAATGACGCGGTCGCCGCTTTGTAACGCACGTTTGCTTTCTTTACCTTCCTGCCACGCGCCCTGAACGTTGTCCCAGTGGCGGAGTGTACGACTGTAGTTGCCGTTTGCCAGCAGGGTATCGAACATTTCATCTACGGTCTGATCAAGAGAGGTGAAGGTGCGGCGGTCAATGCCCGGCTCCCCATGAATACCCACGCCAAACTCCATTTCGTTATCCTGCAACGTGAACGACGGTTGTCCGGCGGCCGGAACGGTACAAGCACCAATGGCTATCCCTATGGAGTGGCCCAGGTTATTCAGTTTACGACCCAGCGCTGCGCAGACTTCGAGTGAGTCACCGCGTTCGGCAGCCGCGCCGACCAGTTTTTCGATCAATACGGTATTCGCCACGCCACGCCGACCGGCGGTATACAGACTGTCTTTCACTGCTACGTCATCATCCACTACCATGGTGGTGACCTTGACGCCGCTTTCGTGCAACAGCTCGGTGGCGGTTTCGAAATTAAGAATGTCACCGGTGTAATTTTTGATGATCAGCAGTACGCCTTCGCCGCCATCAATTTGCATGGCGCATTCGAACATTTTATCCGGGGTAGGTGAGGTAAAAATCTCTCCCGGACAGGCGCCAGAGAGCATACCCTGACCAATATAGCCGCAGTGCATCGGCTCGTGCCCGCTGCCGCCGCCGGAAAGCAGCGCCACTTTGCCCATTACCGGCGCATCAGCGCGGGTGACATAGACCGGATCCTGATGCAGCGCCAGGGAAGGATACGCTTTCGCCAGTCCGGCGAGTTGTTCATTCAGTACGTCTTCAACACGGTTAATCAATTTTTTCATTATTTATGCTCCGCAGACAGTCCTGGATGGCTGCCGGATTCGGGCAGGCATCTGATGTAGGGTATCGGTTTGTACATCGCCACGGCGACTGCTCGCTGCCGATAAAGTAATTTTGCACACGGGTTTGCAAAAGAAAATTGCTGTAAATGGCGTTTCAATACGAAACATAGCAGCATAATAATGTTCCGTATTGGAACGTCATGGTGCATAAAACAGCGAAAGTGAGAGGTCGGGTGGTATTTGTGCGGAAAGTATTTGAACGGGTTTTTATGGAAAACACACCACCTGCAGAGCGGGTGGTGTGGAGGCATGGTTGATTTCGGCGTTAGCCCGGATAAATTCCGCGATCTTTACGTGCCAGCAGAATGCGTTCGCAGGCAACGATGTAGGCTGCAGTACGCAGGGAGCAGGATTTCTCTGCGGCTTTTTCCCACACGTGCACCATCGCATCGGTCATAATTTTGTCCATGCGATTGTTGATCTCTTCTTCGCTCCAGAAGAAGCTTGCCATATCCTGAACCCATTCGAAGTAGCTGACGGTTACGCCGCCGGCGTTACATACCACGTCAGGGACAACGATGATACCGCGGTTTGCCAGAACGTCGTCGGCGTCCGGATAGGTTGGACCGTTGGCACCTTCGAGTACCAGTTTACAGGTCAGCGTTTCCGCGCGTTGGCGGGTGATCTGCCCTTCGAGTGCAGCCGGGATCAGAATATCCATCTCCAGACTCCAGAAGGCTTCGCTGGCAATGGTTTCAGCGCCCGGGAAACCGGCAATCTGTTTGTGCTCCAATTGCCAGGCAGACAACGCGGCCATGTCGATTCCAGTGGTGTTAAACAGCGTAGCGGTGTGATCCTGAATCGCGACGACGCGTGCGCCAGCTGCCGCGAACAGTCTGGCTGCTTCGCTGCCAACGTTACCAAAACCTTGCACCGCGACGCGGGCACCTTCAACGTCGATATTGGCACGACGCGCCACTTCCAGACCGCTGACGAAAACGCCACGACCGGTGGCTTTATCACGGCCTAACGAGCCGCCGAGGTGAATTGGCTTACCGGTGACCACGCTGGTCACAGTGGTGCCGTGGTTCATGGAGTAGGTGTCCATCATCCAGGCCATTACTTTTCCGTTAGTCCCTACATCCGGCGCAGGAATGTCTTTCTGTGGCCCAATGATAATGCCAATTTCGCTGGTATAACGGCGGGTCAAGCGTTCCAGTTCGCCTTCGGACAGCGAGAACGGATCGACGCGCACGCCGCCTTTTGCACCGCCGTAAGGCAGGTTCAACGCTGCGCATTTGATGGTCATCCATGCGGACAGAGCCATCACTTCATTAAGATCAACATCAGGATGATAACGCACACCGCCTTTGCCCGGACCACGGGAGAGGTTATGTTGCACGCGATACCCTTCAAAATGACGGATAGTACCGTCATCCATCTGCACCGGTATATCGACAATCAGCGCGCGTTTTGGGTGGCGCAGGGTATCCACCCAATGGGAAAGTTCGCCCAGGTAAGGGGCCACACGCTCGATTTGTTGCAGGTAGGTATTCCAGGCAGATGTGCTGCTATCTGAAGCGTAAGATAACTTATCCATGATAAACCTTAGTTATAAAAGTAATATGTTCTTAATTTGGCCGTGGTATACAGTGAATCTCACCATATAAACTTAAATTTAACATTTTTTTCATAGGGCGGTCTGTCCAACCAACACGGATTATCACCATGATTAGTATGGTCTTTAACTTATGATTGAATAATTATTCTTTGTTTTTGCTTGTATTTGGGTTGTTTTGCGTGACTGATAATTTAATATGCAGAATATATAAAAATCGTAATTTGTCAGATTTATGACGCACCTCTAAAAGTAAACAATATGATAACAAAATGTATTTGCTTTATTGCGTTTAAGCTGAAGTCAGTAGGTTACAGCGATGGTGACGGTATCGGCATAGCTGTCAGGCGTGTAGTTCGCACTGGGAACGGTGGCGTAAACCGGGTAGGAGGTGGTTGTCCCTGTACCGTTCCCCGTAACGGTATTGAGTGAAGTATTGCCCCAGACCGTACCGGAAGGTCCTGGCGTCGAGCTAAGCTGGTAGGGGACTTTGTCCGTATTTGACCCCGTGCCCGTCATCACGCCGTTGCCTGTTGTATTACCGTTGGAGGGCTGAAGCCCGATGGTGTAGGGCGTGTTATTGGAACATGCTACGCCCACGGTATTTGACGCCGTTAGATTACGTCCGGTTGCCCTGGCTGGTGCAAAGCTAATGTCGGTAGCAGAGGTGATGTTGCACTGTTTGCTGACGGTCGCCGATACCGTGAAAGGAAGCCTGGCAGCAACGGTATCACCACAGGTGGTTGGCGGGAGAAGTAATCCAGGATTGAGGGTGACAAAGGCTGTCGCCGTCGTATAAGTATCCTGATAGTTACCGGGAACGGCTGAGGTTTGTGGCGTGGCGATCTGTGCTGATACCGTGAGTGAGCCTGTCACTGGCGTCAGATTCAGCAGGTTAAGCTGAACCATTGGGAAAGTCGTTCCCGACTGATACTGGCTCCCCCAGATTTTAGTGTGTCCGGGATCCTGGTAAAGCTGATATGCCAGCGTTTGGGCAGGTGTTCCATTTAATGACATATTCCGGGGTGTTACCTGACCACTGACGGCTGAGGCACCAATATTAAAACAGAGATTGATCCCTGCCAGCGCGTCGCCAAGCTCTTTGGCGCAGGTGTAATTGAACGTCATTGATGACGTTGCGCCCGTTGCCGACAGCGGATTCACCGAACCCAAATTTATGGGCTGCACATTGCTCACCGAACAGGTCACCGCATGGCTAATTGCCGGACAAAAGAGTACGGTAGCGATGAGTAGCAGATGTCTTAATCTCATGAGCGCACTCCTGTTATTGTGGTCGGCAAGCCAGCGGTCCTATTTGCGCAATCCCTTTCGTTGACGCAGGATAGTCAAATTGCACGCGACAACTGCCAGTGTCCGTATCAACGCGTAGCGTATTGTGCTGCTCCAGCGCGTCGAACCAGGTCATCCCATCAAAGCCAACGACAGATGATTGTCCCGTTCCGCTGACGGAATAAGCCATGCTGCCTTCGGGAATGGGGTTACCCTGATTGTCGACAAGAAGGATCTGCGCGGCGCGTACGGCAGTGATGCCAAAGCTGACCAACGCGCCGGAACGATCGGCAGGCGTAGCGTTCGCCTCGACGCGTGCGATCCGCATATTGGCGGGTAGATCCATCGGGTCAATACTGATCAGGTTTTTTTGATAGCTATTCAGCGGCGAGACCAGCAGTAGTCCCTGGTCGTTGCTGCGGCCAATCAGGTTATTTTGCAATTTAATCGGAACATCAGGAACGCCGTCAGTGGATACGACGGCAAAACCATTATTGATTTCCCGTGCTGCAAACAGGCCGCCCCCCATGGTTACCAGCGATCCGGTTGCGCCAGCATAGCCATAATGGTTATGCGGTAAACAGCTGAATCCCGCGTACGCTTTGCCATAACGCCCCAGATATCCGACTTCGCCCTGACCGCTTTGCCGGGAAGCTTGCTGACTGGTGGCCAGATTCCAGCCCCAACCGCCGTCGGCAGGGGGCGTCTTGCTGGCGTTGAGCTGGTAGCTGGTTTCATCGTTGGTGCGTTGTAGCGTGCTGCTGGCGCTCAGATTGTGATCAGTGGTAATCGTTACCATCAAATAAAGACTGCGATCGCGGTTGTCGTCAATGTTCTGATTGAGTCCGGCGTTCAGTGAGATGTTGTCTGTAACTGATTTGAACCAGCTGGCGTTAGCATAGCGCACCGCATTTTCGTGCGGGTAACGAAACTGCAGGTAACTCAGGCTGACGTTACCGGCAGATTCCAGCGAATAGCCAATGACCGTGTTGCTGTTAAGCGTTGGAGGCGGCTCACCATAATGGGTGGCGACATCGCGATAATCACCAGAAGTTGCCGTTGTACTGGTACTGAAATTAAACCGTTCGCCGGACCAACGATAACCAAAACTGTACAGAAATCCGTTCTGCCCTGAATCGGTGCTTGCGGCAAGTGACGTCGAAAATGTGCCGCTGCGGGTTCCCGGGATCCAGTCGTTACTAAAGCCTGCGTTAATCAGTCCATCGCTGGTTTCCGCGTGAGTTCCGGCGGTGAACGTATTGCTAAACCCGCGACGCCATGTACCACTCAATACCGGTGCGCTGGCATAATCGAAAGAGGAGTAACCATAGTTTTCGCGTACCGCGCCTAACTCAGCCGACCAGGCGGTTAATCCTTCTCGCAGAAGTTGTTGATCGTTGTAGAACGAGAAATTTTGTACGCTCGTTCTGCCCAACGCGTCTGTCATCATCACCTGACCCGTTCCCGCGCCGCTGATGTTAGGCAGGGTATTGATCTGAAAGCTACCGGCAGGGACTTCTCCGTTATAGTACCTGACGCCATCGACGTACAGCTCTACGTTTGACGGCAATGTTGCAGAGCCCAGATAAGCAGGGAGGGGTGTAGTTGGCATATAGGGCTGCAGACCAAAATCAGTTCCAATCTGAATGCCGCCGATACGCGTCGGCCGAGACCAGATAAGTGAACTGGTCAGGGTATCGCCAGCGGTTATCGCCAACATCGTTTCGGGAAATGATGTACGCCAGCTGGTATCAAGGCGCTCAACGCTGTTATTTGCATATTCCTCGGTGGAATACTGTGTCAACTGGGTCGTGCTGAGTACGCCTGCGGCACTGAAGGCGCGAAGTTCGCTGAAGGTATTGATTGCGCTTTCATCACCCTGTTGGCTATAGATATCGTAATTGAGCAGCGCTCCGCGTGAGGTTGTCGCCGTCGGCGCGGTTTCTGTGGGCGAGCTAAGCTGCGTGGTCGCAAGATTGAGTGAACTCAGCGGGGCGGTAAGCGAAAGCGTTTGCAACTGAGCGTTGTAGTCTATGGTAAGCTGAGGGATATCGTTCAGGCAGACGACATGAGTGGCGTCTGGCGCAAAGCGAAAGCCCATTTTTCGTAGGGTGTCTGCTCCTGCATAGAACTTTCGATCATCGTAACCCAGATGCACCAGTCCAACGGAATTTCCATTTAAGGTGACGTCGAGATACAGATCGATACCCACAAGTCGCGATGCGCCATTAATAACACCGTTTTCATTCTGGTGATTGTTCTGCGTTTGTGCGCAAACCATTCCCGAAATTAATACCCCATTGAGAAAGCAATAGTTCAGCAGAAGCCAGGATCTGTTAAAGGTCTTGTACTGTTTTTTGGCCATTGATTGTTACTTCGACTTTCCCGCCATAATGCGTATCACTGGCTGACGGAGAGACTATCCAGCGCATTGTTGAGCCGGGCAAAACGTAGCCTAACAGTCCGGGTGTAATGACTTTTTTAGCCCCGCCAGGGCTTATAAAAGTTGCCGCAGATAATTGTGCATGACCATTTCCCAGGTTGCTGACTTCAATAAATTTTTTGCCATCCAGTTGTTGTAATTTCCATTGCAGTTTTGCCTGCGTTTGCGCAGATGATGCCGGTTGGATGAAAACGGGGACGGAATAACGCAGTACAAATTGAAGCTTGTTTTTCTCAACTTTTGCAGGCGGCAACTCATCTATCGATAACCGATAAGCGTCTTCTGCCTGTGTCGAGGGTGGCCCCGTTCGAATAACGCGAATCAATTGACGTTCTCCGGGGGCCAATGCCAGCATCGGCGGACTAATGACCAGCCCCTGAGAGGGCGAAAGTTTGTCGTCGTAAGCGCTTTGGCTCCAGCGAAAAACCCGAACCTGGGCATTAAGCACATTTTCACCTGCGTTACTCAGCCAGATACCATCGGCATTTTGCGTCGCTTGCAGCGTCAACGTGACCGGTGCGATTTGCAATCCGCTGGCGGAGGCAAAGTTGACGTTCGCAACCATCCCTAACAGGCATGCGCAGGCATACTGCGCAACAGGCAGTTTTACTTTCATGTGGTTTCCTGAAGTTAGTAGTTAACGTTAACTGTTACCGTGTCGGCATAGTCGTCAGGAGTGAAGTTGGCGCTCGGTGCGGTGGCATAAACAGTATAAATTTGCGCCAGGCCGGTCCCCGTAGCTGCTACGCCGTTTCCCGGCGCAGTGTCGGTGGCTGTGTTCCCCCACACCGGACCTGTTGCTGATGTACGATTTAGTTGATAGGGCACTTTATCAGTATTGGAGGCAGCATTAGCCACGGAGGACATGGCACCTGAGCCTGTCGTCGTCCCTCCATTAGCGGCTGACGGCGCCAGACCGATAAAATAAGGCGTGGTCTTTGAGCAATTAACCGAAATCGTGTTGCTTGCGCTAGTATTCGTTGCCGTGGTATTCACTGGTCCAAGAGTGATATTTGAAGCCGAACCGGCGGTCACGGTACAGGCCTTTTGAATCGTCATCAGTACCTGAAATGTTCCATTAACGGTTGCTGCATGAGCCACAGGAATAATGGAAAAGGCGCAGCAACAAAGAATTAAGCGTTTGTTTAAGACCAGGGCCATATCCTATACCTTTTTCAAATAACCACATTTATTACCTTAGAAAAACAACAATGTGGCATAAGAAGACATGATTTAACCCTAGAATAAGTATTAGGCCTACGCCAGTTGGACTAATGAAGTTTACTTATGAAAAAGGTGATGGCGTCTACAAAACAATAATACCAATGGGTGAGTATTTTGTTTTTTTTCTGTGCTACGCGCGGGTTAAGACAGGTGAAAAGGGACAATTGATTCGTTCGATGGCACTCAAAATAAGCATCATAAATCAGAATTTGTAAGATCTGTTCTCTTCAGTGTGAAAAAATGAGCAAGTGATAACCCACCTATTTTGGGGGCATCAACATTATGATGCTGTTATGGCCACCCTCGATAGTTACGGACAGTGGAAAATGACTTTGTAACCTTGCTCATTCCAGTGTTGTAGCAGCTCATTTTGTCTTCGGGTTGGCGTAATACCGGTCCAGACAAAAAGCGTTTGCCCTGGGAAAAGTTCTGGTCTTGGTGTTTCAATGGGTTCAGCAAGCACGGCAATATGCCAGCCTGATTGCGATAATCGCCAGGATTCGAGCCATAAACGAGTTCTGTCTTCAACATCCCAGGCCATCAGGATGGCATCTTTCCCTGATTTGCGTCGCGTCTCAGACAGCAGTGTTGCAACATATTCAATCAATGCACCGTCAAGCATACTGTTCATAATGCGGGATGTATTATGGTCAAGCATCAGCCGTTGACGTACGGGAAGAAAAACGTGATCAATTAATGCTTCAACTGGGTAGACACGACCGAGTGAGATAATTTTGGCTCGAAGTTTCGGCGGGTTCACCATGCGAAGAATGCCCATCATCTCTTCTTGCAGTTGATTCCAGTCGTCGTCAGTTTCACGAGTGCTGGTTTCGAGCAATGCTTTAACTTTGCCAACAGGCGTGCCATTGTTAATCCAACGTTTTATTTCCTCTATACGTTGGATATCTTCTTCATCAAAGAGTCGGTGACCACCTTCGCTGCGCTGGGGTTTGAGTAAACCGTAACGCCGCTGCCATGCCCGGAGAGTGACAGGATTTATCCCGCAACGTTCTGCGACATCCCCAATACTGTAATACGCCATAACTCCCCCAAACATTCCCGATTCTCCGTCACCGATATGCAATTCCTGTCAGTTTGTACAACATGCATCAAATTGTACAAAACTGACATATGATTCTAGCAAAATTAAGATTTACTTTACTATCATGTATGGCGCAAATGCTGAAATTTATATTCAACATGAAGGCGTGTGGGGGATATTTTTGTTAAAGAACAGTTAGTTGAATTTAGTAACGATGGGGAATTATTTTTTCTCAGGCCATGCAACAGACGGTGTTCCATTCAGGCAGGCTTGTGCAAAAAGGTTGCCCTGGAAGATTTCAATGCCCGCGGATTCAAGCCACATCCACTCTTCAGGTTTTTCAACGCCGACTGCGGAAATCATAATCTCCAGTGAAGCGCAGCATTTGATAATTGCCTGAATGATGGCCTGCCGTGGTCCACTTTTATGCACATCAGTGATGAGCTCGCGGCTGATCTTAATTCGGTCGGGTTGAAAACGAGACAGAAGCTGAAGCCCGGCAAAACCTGCGCCAAAATGATCTATCGCTACACATATTCCCGCAGCCTTGAGTGACTTCACGGCCTGCGAGAACGTATCAAAGCGCGAAATAACTTCACTTTCGGTAAACTCTACAATGATTTGCTCAGGTACCAGTCCATGCGCCGTGATTTCGTCTATAAGAAAACTCACTGCATCGGGTTCGTTTACCAGGGTCATGGGGAGCAGATTGACTGACAACATTTTGCCATTAAGTCCCAGCGCGCTTGCCATCGCAAAGGCTGTCTTTTTACTCTGCAGGTCTGCAGAATACACATCCTCAGGTTTTAAGCTGCCAAAATATGTTGTGGGGGTATCACCGTCTTTACCGCGGATAAGCGCTTCCAGTGCGATGACTCGCTGCGACATAGGATCGATAATAGGTTGAAAAGCAAAGCTGAAATCTGCATCGGAGGGAAATGTGTCTTCATCCAGGAGGGTACAAGTATTGTCGGTAATAAAACTCCAGTAATCAGGTGCGGGTATTTCAAAATAGCTCGACTTGTCTGTCGCAAGGACAAATGTGCGGAAAAACTGTAATGCCCTGTCATCATAGGTGAGCTGAAACTTCGATGTTCCCTTATTCAGCACGGCTTGCAGGACGTCATTGCGCTCATGTCTTTGTAAATCAAATAACTCCATCCCCACTTTTCCAAATCTTCTCGCTGGAGCGTAATCACACATCAGCTCAACGACATTGTGGTGTCGTGGATCATTACAAATACAACGATAGATCTCTTTTACCTGCTCCTCAGGGCCTTCAAGCAGTTGGAAAAAGTGGCGACCATTAAAGAGTAAGATCCCCG
The DNA here is from genome assembly GCF_052950715.1 of Citrobacter sp. VF227. Taxonomy (NCBI): domain Bacteria; kingdom Pseudomonadati; phylum Pseudomonadota; class Gammaproteobacteria; order Enterobacterales; family Enterobacteriaceae; genus Citrobacter; species Citrobacter sp. VF227. The sequence continues at coordinate 674,222 of NZ_JBRFVF010000001.1, read as the reverse complement.
TAACATCTGAGAGTCTGTTTTTAATATTTGCGGCTGTCACCATATCTTCAAGCGCTTTAAGAGGTGCGTCATCACGTAGATGGCTACGATAAATTATGGTTGTGAGCATGGAAATTCCGGGACTATAAGCGGGAAGAAGAAGTATGGACAGTATCAGACAAACCTGATTATGTCGTGATTTTAATACTTTATTCTAACTTTAATTTCACATTTTAAAGACCTTATGAAGATAAAGCCTACCCTGGGTGAGGATCGATTTGTACAATGCGTTCAGTGTTTTAAGTAAGTTGTAATTATTATAACTATTTGATTTAAAACAATTAGCATATTATGGTAAAAATTAATTCATCACGTTGTACACATTTTCGGTACAACTTTGCTACTGTTATAAAACTTAATATTCACCAGCATTTTGTTACAGGAGAAGTACATGCAGCAGCATACTGTTCTTACTGATTCCGCAGGCGCGATTTCTCGTTACTTTGCTAAAGCGCATCTTCCTACCCAGCAGGAAACCTTGGGCGAAATCGTTACTGAGATCCTAAAAGATGGGCGCAATCTCAGCCGCAAATCACTGTGCACCAAACTTCTTCATCGTCTTGAAAAAGCATCAGGAGAGAACGAACAGAAACATTACAATGCGTTGATCGGCCTGCTTTTTGAATAAATGAAAACCCTAATAAGATAATGGGTAAGTAGTGAAGGAGTTATGAAGAAACCTGACAGTGAACGCTTGAAACATGAAATTACAGGTTTGGCTGTGCTAGAAATTTTACGCATGCATACAGACGTTTCTTTAATGGTACTGATTAAGCAATTGCGACTTATGCAGGCCGGTGAAATGGACAGGACACGCAAACAACTAATTGAAAGCGTTATCAATGAATTCACAAATTTTAATCCGGACAAAATAAAAATAAAACCGGACAGAACTATTGATGAGAGTGATTTCAGTGCCAGCAAAAAACCTAAATTACATTAAAGATAATTTTCCAGACTATACAAGCGAGGTTACTATGCTTCATGAAATTAATGTCCACAGTGTTATGGCGGATAAAGCGTTATCAAGTTATTTCCACAATGCCGGTGAGCTTTTAGCCGATGAGTCGGTGGTACTGGGTCAGGCGGTGACAAATGTTATTTTAGCAGGTGATAATGTTAACAATAAAAACATTATTTTAAGCCTGATCGGTTCTCTGGAATCGACAACTGATGTTGTCCAGGCTGATATTATAAGAAAAACCCTGGAAATAGTGTTGCGTTATACAGCTGATGACGTTTAATTTGTTATTATATTAAAATAATAATCAACTTTGTTATATGCAGCAAACTCTACTGCTTCGCTTTTTAGATTAAGACTATGCACAGCAGCCTCTTTTTTATAAATGCATTTCTATGGGGGGGATATGGCTAATTCAATTCCGGAGAATTATATTTTCCGCTGCGCGCTATATAAGGATGTAGAGCGAAAAGTAATGTTAAAACAGGGTTATATAAACAACGATATTCTTGCTCAGGCATTTAGTACGCAGTTGAAGAATGAGAAAAATGTGATATTAACCGATATCTATGCGCAGATTCTGGCCCATCTTCAGCCCGATAAAACTGCGCAGCCCGGTTAGGTCAATGGTGATTTTTCATTGGGGCCATAAAAATGAACATAATTCAGGAACATGCTGGAAACGCGGAATTATGGGTTGATGATATTTTTATCAGGCAAGGATTAAAGAACATCATTGCCGATATCGTTTTTGAAGATGACAAGGCGCGGCTAGTGTTCTTCACCGCTAATCACTTTGAGGCGGTAAAAAAGCAAAATTACGATCTGAATACGCACCGGTTGGTGCTGCTGATCGATGGCCATCTGTATCAGTATCTCAATGAGATTTCATTTTACAGATTGCCGATAGATATTAGCGTTGCCACACTCAAACAGTTTATTATTGATATTACTGGTTTTGCTAGTAATCACGAAAATCAATCAGAGCTAAATATCTCATTGACCGCGCGGGATAAATATATTTTAACGCAGTTAGGGGAGGGGAGAACCATTTTTGAGATATCTGCCCTGTTAAATCTACACTTAAAAACGATTTATCAGGCCAGGCAGAATTTGATCAAGAAACTGGGTTGCTCTGGGCTGATTGATTTTCAGAGGATACTGCAAGCGCAAATTTTCCGGAACTGGCTGAAACATGCCTGAGCTCACCGACAGTTTGTACTTGATGTTGGGGATGTACGACAGGGCCAGTGGCCCTGTCGCGGTATAAACTAAACTTTGCTATTCCATTACGAGTTCATTCCCGCCCTCCTGCTGATGATGCTTTTTACTCAGCGAGAAGAAGCCAAATATCAGCGTTATTACCACAATGCTGGCCATAATCAGGAAAATTTCCTGATAGCCCACCATATCAAACAGCTTACCGACAGGCAGCGACAGCACGATGATGCCAATGGAACTGGCAATATTAAAGCCAATCAGGTATATCGTTGACGATAGGCGCTTATCAAAATTTGCGACGCTGAATTTAAAAACTGAAATAACAAACAGTGGGACTTCCAGCGCGTGCAGCATTTTGATTAAGGAAATAATATAGATATCAGTGAACAACGCAGAGCCCAGGATTCGGCAGGTCATGATTGTGCCACCCAGCAGCAATGCGGATTTAGGCCCAATGCGGTTAATCAGGAATGGAATCATCGCCATGCCAACGGCTTCCATAAACACCTGTACTGAGTTGAGGTAGCCGTAGACGCGCGGAGCCAGTTCAGGGTCGTCAAATAAGCTGGCGTAAAACACCGGGAACATCTGCTGATCGTAGATGCTATAGAACGACCAGGTGCCGACGACAAAGATAACGAAAAACCAGAACTGCGAATCTTTAAAGATGGTGAGAAAATCCTTTCGGGTCAGCGCGTCTGGCTCGGGCGAACGTGTATCCGCGGATGCCGGGGCCGGTGCGTTGGTTTTGAACACCACGTTAATCACCAGGAATAACACCCCCATGACCGACACACACCAGAAGTTAATGTGCGGGTTGATACTGAAGAAGATGCCACCCACAAACGTCCCTGCGGCGTAGCCAAGCGATCCCCAGAAGCGGGCGGTGCCGAATTCAAAGTTGAATTTGCGGCTCACTTTCTCGACGAAGCTTTCCACCAGACCGCAACCGGCGAGATAGCCAAGACCAAAGAAAATGGCGCCTAGTACCATGCCAAGCTTGAAGTTGGAGACCAGCAGCGGTTCATAAACATAAATCAGGAACGGACCGCTGAGCGTGATGACAGTCCCCATCATCCAGATAAGGGGCTTGCGGGTACCGAGCTTATCCTGCAGAAAACCGTAGCCCAGCATAAACAGCATGCTGAAAAACTGGTTTACGGCATACAACATTCCCAGCTCCGTTCCGGACAGGCCTAATTTGCTTTTTAGCCATATGGCATAAAAAGACCACCACAGCGACCAGGCGGCAAAGAAAAAGAGCAGATACCCGGAGGAATACCGGTATTTATCATTACTGAACGGCATCGTTATTTTCATGTTTTTCCAATCCAGATTAGGTCATTGTAAGGTCTTGCTGCCGCGACGTAACGCGTGCTCGGTATTACGGGTTTATCGTTCTGTTTAGTGAAGGTTGTGACTGAATAAAGCGGCTCAGCTGTTGGTTGTTGGGGAACGCGCTAAGCGCGCCACGCTGGGTAGTTGCCAGAGCACCGCAGGCGCTGGCCTGCTCGAGAAGGGAGGACAACGCCGCCGTTGACGCAGGCCAACCTGCACCAGCAAGCGCCGCCAGCAGCCCGGCCATAAAGGCATCACCTGCTCCGGTGGTATCAATGCTTTCGACGTGATAGCCGCTTAAAATCAGCCTATGGTTTTGCCAGAAAGCGATAGCGCCATCGGCACCGCGGGTGATGATTTTCAGGCGTGCGGGAAAACCAGTCAGGCGCTCGCAGGCGGTGTTCAAATCATCGGTCTGTGTTAGCCAAAGCAGTTCTTCCTCCGACATCTTCAGTATGTCGCTCTGCCGCGCGAAGTCGCTCACCTGGTCAAACATCTGCGTCTCATTGCTCCACATTTGCGGACGCAGATTGATGTCGAAGCTTAGCGTGCCACCGGCCTGGCGCATAGCAGCCATCGCCTGGGTAAGCGTGGCTCGGCAGTCAGGGGCGACCAGCGCCAGCGAGCAGAAGTGCAGAATATCGCGGCCAAAGTCGGGCAGGCTCGCCGGGCTGAGAAACTGATCGGCAGATGGATTGACCAGAAAATCAAATTGCCGCTCACCGTCAGGATCCAGCGACACCAGTACGGTGCTGGTGTGTCGCTTCGGATCAAACTCCAGGCTTTTGGTGTCCACCTGCGCTGTCACCAGCGTTTGGTGCAGAAAGCGGCCGAAGGCGTCATTGCCTACGCGGCCGATAAAGCCGCTGTCATGGCCGAGGCGGGCGACGCCGATGGCCACATTGAAGGGCGCGCCTCCCGCACAGGCTTCAAACTGCATATTGTCGCGCGGTAGCAAATCCACCACGGCATCTCCGAGCGTCCAGATTGTCATTATTTTTCCCCAAAGCAGTGAGACGGGTGGTTATTTGGCGGCGAGCGGCCAGGCATGCCCGTTATTAAAAATGGCGTGTCCGTTCTGGCTAAATAAGGTCAGTTGGCGATCGTCCGGTTCAGGATAAATACGGCTGCTGAGGGTGTACTCGCCGTGATTAACAAAGACTTCTACCGACGAACTATCGATAAACAGGCGCAGGTCCAGCACATCATTGGCGGGCAGCGGTACGCTACGGCAGCCCAACAGGCCGTGTTGCGGATAGCGGCGTTCCAGCACCAGACGCTGAGCCTGGGTATCGACGAAGACGCGCAGCCCGTCACCCAGCGCGATGCCGTATTGTTCAGCGTGGCTGCGGGCGATATCGAGGCTCAGTTCGACTTCGAGAGCATGCGCCTGTTCTTCTACCATCAGGGTGCGATTGTTCAGGTCGCTGACCGGCCAGACATGAAGCTGACCGCGTAATGACTCCAGCTCTTTGACCGGGTTCATGCGCAGACGCAAATCTGCATCGAGCGTCACTTCCCGGGGAAGAGTAAGCATGCCCGCCCAGCCGTCGGCCTGTTCTGGCATCGGCGACTCCCACATCGATAGCCAACCGATCACCACGCGGCGACCGTCCGGTGTGAAAAATGACTGAGGGGCGTAAAAATCATGCCCGTGATCCATCTCCCGGAAGGGGTGGGTCACGTGGAACTGATGGTTATCCTGCCATTCGCCGACCATATAGCCGCTCTGGAACAGGTTACGGTAATCGTAGCCGTCGGCGGCGATACCCTGCGGCGAGAACATGAAGACGAGCTTATCGTCCAGCGGGAAGAGGTCCGGGCACTCCCACATGTAGCCCATGCCGTCATTGGCCTGGGCAAGCGTGCTCGCAAACTGCCAGTGCTGCAGATCCTGCGAACGATAGAGCTGTACTTCGCCCACGTCATCGACCCGGGCGCCCACAACCATGTACCAACTGTCTCCCTCTCGCCAGACTTTCGGATCGCGAAAATGGTGAACGCCCTGCGGGGTATCCAGAATCATGCCCTGGCGTTCAAAGAGAACTCCATCGGTGCTGGTGGCCAGACATTGCACCTGATACAGGTTTTCCTCTTTTGCCTCGCCGTCGAATTTGTGCCCGGTGTAGATCAGGGCCAGTTTATTGCCGTCAACCACCGCTGAACCGGAAAAACAGCCGTCTTTATCCTCTGGCCCTTCGGGGGCCAGTGCGATGGGTAGGTGCTCCCAGTTCACCATATCGCGGCTGCGCGCATGGCCCCAGTGCATCGGCCCCCAAACCGGTTGCCACGGATAGTGCTGATAGAACGCATGGTAGTAACCATCAAACCAGGAGAGGCCGTTAGGGTCATTCATCCAGCCCGCCGGAGGGGCGAGGTGATAGCACGGATACCAGCGCGGATTGATACGATCTTTTTGCTGGTTTAGGGCCTTATTGGCCGTTAAGAGTAATGACGTCATTTGCGTGTCCCTGTCAGTGAATTGAGTAGAAGGTAACGTTAACATTCTCAGCTTTCTCGCAGAATTGATGGTAATATCGATGTTAATCACAAAAGTTAACGTTAACATTTTGCGAGTGTTATCAAGATCGCATTTTCAGACCCGGCAAGGTGAACGCCGTTAAAGGAGAGGGTATGGCATCTTTAAAGGATGTGGCGCAACGGGCTAACGTCTCGTTAATGACCGTATCACGAGCGATTAACGAGCCCGAGAGACTGCGGCCAGAAACCTATAAAAAGGTGATGGAAGCGGTAGATGCGCTGGGGTATGTCTCCGATCTCTCCGCGAAAAAAATTCGTGGCGCGAAAACCACGGCTAACACTATCGGGGTGTTAGCGCTGGACACCATGACCACGCCATTTTCCGTGGAGATAACGCTCTCTATCGAAGAGACCGCGCGGGCGCACGGTTGGAATAGCTTTGTGGTGAATATGTTCAGCAATGACCAGCCAGAGAAAATGGTGGATCTGCTGCTGGCGCATCGCCCTGACGGCATTATCTATACCGCGATGGGGTTGCGTCAGGTTCCGGTACCGGAAAAGCTGCATAAGTATCGCTGCGTGCTGGCAAACTGCGAAAGCATCAGTGGTCCTTTTCCCACCTATATTCCTGATGATGAGCAAGGGCAATACCTTGGCGTGAAGGCGCTATTAGCCGCAGGCTATCGTCGGCTGCTGTGCATCCACCTGCCGAAAGGGATTGTGGCGACCGATCGCCGCCGGGCGGGAATGGAGCGCGCCTGTCGTGAGGTGGGGGTTGACCCTGATGCCATGCTCCACCATTATCTCCCACCCGGCGAAAGCCACCATATTGATGCAGCGGAGATTGTCGGCCGCTATATCCATGGCGCGCGACCGATATTTGATGCTGTGGTTTGCGGGAATGACCGCGTGGCTTTTGTTATCTACCAGGTATTGCTGGGCCGTGGGCTGCGCATTCCGCAGGACGTCGCTGTGCTGGGCTATGACAATATGGTGGGCACCGGTGAGTTGTTTTTACCGCCGCTGTCGACGATACAGTTGCCGCATTATGAAATTGGCCGTCTCAGTGCACTGCATCTTATCCAGGGACTCGATCACCGGGATACTGTGCGAGTCGACAGCCCCTGGCTTCCCCGGTCGTCAATATGATTAGCTTAACTGCTTCGTTTCAATAACCGGAGGGATGTGTGCATTCTGTTGAGGGTATCGCTAATTTGCTGGTGGATGTTATAAAACTGAAACTTGGGGGTACTGTTTAGTCACTGTTGAGCGCGCAAGGCTCAAAGTTGGGTCGTATATTAAACTCTCGCCGTAATTTAGGGGTTTCAATAAAATAACCATTATTTATTAATGTTAACGTATCAATATATTGTAACTTACGAAACGTTTACATTTTTTTCCGTTCTTACCCATCCATCGCTCTTCTTTGCTTCTGTAACTTCAGTGGGACGTACAAGCGTCCACCACATTAACCACATGCAATAGTTCATCTTAGTGACATTGGATTTTACGGCGGTTATAGGCATTTACGTCCCCCTTTTTTAGCCTACAGATAAACCGTGAAAATTGTGATCCCGTACTCAGATAGTGCATTCCGTGGTTGCCTTTTAATCACAGACTTTTATTGTATTCTCATTGTATACAATAAAAATACAGAGAGTGAGTATGAGAGTGATTGATACCCATAACCATGTTTGGCAGTGCCGGGGGGAACATTTTTCCTGGATTACAGACGACCTGGCGGCAATTCGACGTGATTTTCTTATTGACGATTTGCAGGCGGTATTGGCTGAAAACAGTATCGAAGGCGCCATTTTAGTACAAGCCATCCCTTCAATTGAGGAGACCGAATGGCTGCTGGATATAGCTGAGCACCACGATGAAGTCAAAGGTGTTGTTGGATGGGTGGATATAAACCACGGGACTGAGATCGTAGAGGATTTGCAGAGACTGCTGAGAAAATCCCGCTATCTGAAAGGGATCCGCTATATGTCTCAAGGCTTGCCTGAGAGTCATTTAGTGACCCCGCAATTTATTCAGGGGGTTCGCAGTGTTGGGGAGCAAGGGTTGGTGTATGAAATGTTGGTTACGCACCAACAGCTTGAGGCGGCAAATCAGCTAATTTCTGCTTGTCCAGAGGTGACCTTTGTTATCGAACATGCGGCAAAACCCGCAGTTCGCGACAGGGAAATTATCCGCTGGCGTGAACAGTTAATGTTGATTGGTGAGGCTTACAGCAATGTTTTTTGCAAACTATCAGGCCTGGTCACGGAAGCAGATTACGCCCGCTGGACGGGACCTGAGCAGGCGAGCCAGGAGCTTGAACCTTATTTTAGCTCGGTTTTTGCCGCATTTGGCCATGAGCGAGTGATGTATGGATCCGACTGGCCAGTTTCTCTACTGGCATTACCGTACGCCGGCACTTTAGGGCTTTACCAGAACTACCTGCAATCTCACCAGGCTCTTTCCAGCGATAACTTCTTTTATCGCGTGGCAGAGAAGGTTTACTCATTAAAGTAACAGGGGGGCACTTATGGAAGTCGTTCAATATATTCTCGGATTTGGCCCGGCAGTGGTCATTCCAATGATTATGTTTTTATTTGCCGTGCTTTTTGGCGCGAAACTTGCCGACGCGGCGAAAAATGCAATGACGGTAGGTATTGGTTTTCTCGGTCTTTCGTTGCTGATTGGTTTTATGGTGACATCACTCAGCAGTTCGACAGAAGCGATGGTAAAAAACCTCAATCTTCATTATGAAGTGTTGGATCTGGGGTGGCCGCTAATTAGCGCCTTCAGTCTGGCTGCACTCTCTCTACCGATAGTTTATACGTTATGTTTTGTCACTAATTTGTTGATGATTTCAACCAACACCACTAAAACCCTTAACGTTGATTTTTGGAATTATTGGCACTTTGTATTTGCCGGAATCATTGTTGAACAGGTGACGGGTTCATTTTGGATGGGGATTTTCGCCAGTTGGATCACATTTATTATTACGCTAAAAATCGCCGATTACATTGCCCCACATGTGCAGAAATTCTGTGACACGCCGAACGTGACTATTACTCAGGCGGAGATCGTCGCCTGGGCTCCGTTGGCATTTTTAATGGATCGTGTAATTGATCGTATTCCGTTGATTAACAAAATTGACCTTAATCTCAGCAAAATTGAAGCCAAACTAGGTTTTTTTGGTAGCCCGTTAGCCATGGGAGCCATTCTGGGGGTAATTATCGGTATGCTTGGTGCGCTACCGTTCAGCGATATTATTAAGAGTGGGATGAATTTTGCGGCGGTAATGGTGTTATTGCCGACGATGGCGGGGGTACTGGTCAGTGGTCTGGTACCAATTACTGAAATTGCCTCTGAATGGGTAAAGAAACGTTTTCCAACAAAGTCACTTTATTTTGGTATTAGTGGTGAAATTGCTTTTAAAAATCCTGCGGTATTGTCTGTAGGTATTTTGATGGTACCACTCACTATCCTGATTAGTACTATTTTGCCTTTTAATACCATGATGCCATTCGCCGATATTCCTTATCTGCCGATATTTGTCGTCTTTGGCACGGTTGCATGCAACGGAAACATGTTCCGTGGATTAATTAATGGCATTGTCATCGTGTGTGGGATCCTATGGTTTGGTTCGGATCTCGCTGTTGTGTCGCAGGCTTTGGCCGAAAAGGCGCAATTGAATGTGCCAAAAGAGATGATGGCCTCATCAATCGATGGCGGCTCACACGCTATATCCTATATTTTCTACAAAATGTTCGAATTGTTAAAAGGAATGAATCCTGCACTCTTGTGTATTTTTTCTATCGTAGCGACCGGGATTATTATTTATGTGCTGAAGTTGATTTTCAATATTAATAATAAATCAATTACAGCACCCTCATTAACTGCAAAAAAAAGTTGACTAAGAATACTGATAAACATCAGGGGAATATTATGATTACTCAGAATACAATTAAAAGTGTAGGGCTTAGTGTACCTTCTTTAACCTTCGGTGCAGCCAGCTTGGCTAATTTATTCAGAACGCTGAGCAATAACGAAGCCATGGACATTGTTGATAAGGCCATTCAGGTTGGCTGGCGCTACTTTGATACTGCACCACATTATGGCAGCGGACTTTCTGAACTGCGTTTAGGTCTGGGATTACGGGGACTGGATCGTAGCGAATATGTTTTGTCCACCAAGGTTGGTCGTCTGCTGCAATCGCGGAAACAAGAGCCTGGTCTTGAGGCGGGGGAGTTCTTCTATGATGAGAACCCGTTTAACCGACTGGCTGATTACTCCTATGAGGGCATCATGCGCTCATACGAAAACTCTATCCAGCGCCTGGGAACCCGTTTTATCGACATTCTCTATGTACACGATCTCGGTACCTATACCTACGGCAATACGGAACTGGAACGTCAACATTTTAGAACCTTCTGTGAGTCAGGGCAGAAAGCACTAGAAGAGCTTAAGCGCAATGGCGATATCAAAGCCTGGGGCGCAGGTGCGAATGAAGAGGCAATCCTTATGGAGGTGATGGATAACGCTGCCCCGGATATCTTAATGCTCGCCAACCGCTACAACCTGCTGGAAACAGACCGCCAGGCGTTCTTTGCTAAATGTGAAAGCAACAATGTTTCGGTGGCTGTTGCTGCACCTTTCGCTACCGGAGTTTTAGTCGCCAAAGATAAATCTAAGGCGTTGTATGAATACGGTTCAGCGCCAGCGCAGGTTATTGAAAAAGTAAATGCGATAGAAGCGCTATGTGCAAAATATGCCGTGCCGATTGGTGCCGCGGCGCTGCAATTCCCATTAAGAAACCAAAATGTGGTCACTGTAACCTGCGGCATTCAATCCGTGGAGCAGGCGTTGACTAATTTTACATGGGCTAACTGGGATATTCCGCAGGGATTGTGGGATGAACTGGTCAGTATTGGTATTCAGTAAGCATCATTTGTAACTTTGCGAAAAAAATAAACAGATATTGAGGATGTAATGAAAATAGTTAAAGCCGAAATCTTTATGGTTGATTTGAAACCTAAAGTGAAACGTGTCGATGCGATTCAGTCTTTTGTATCACAAGAGACGCCGATTATTCGTTTAACAACATCGAGTGGAGAAATAGGTGAAGGTTACACCTACACCATTGGCACTGGAGGCTCATCTGTGGTTGCGCTGTTACGAGATCATCTGTTACCGAAATTGATTGGTCAGGATGCGACGATGATTGAGGGCATCTGGGAATCATTGCTATTCTCAACTCATGCGACCTCGGTTGGCGCCATTACGTCTCTGGCACTGGCAGCCATTGATACCGCATTATGGGATTTGAAGTGTAAGCGCATGAATTTGCCGTTGTATAAAGTCGCAGGTGGCGCGAAATCGCGCATGAAATTATACACCACCGAGGGGGGCTGGCTGCATTTAAGCACTCAGGAATTAGTTGATGATGCGCTAGCCGTTAAGGCGCAGGGATTCTGCGGTTCTAAAATCAAAATTGGTTCTGAAAGTCCGGTGCGTGATATCGAGCGCTTGACTGCTGTACGTGAAGCGGTGGGTGATGAGTATGTGATCATGACTGATTGCAACCAGGCGTTTAAATTCTCGGAAGCCAAACAGCGAGCAACGTTGTTGGAACATATTAATCTTTCATGGATTGAAGAGCCGTTTCTTGCGCATGATGTTGATTCTCACCAGAAATTGTGTGAGTCAACCTCTATTCCTGTTGCTGTGGGTGAGTCCATTTATTCCATCCAGCACTTCAAAGAGTATTTACAGAATAATGCCGCAGATATTATTCAAGTTGATGTGGCTCGTATTGGTGGTATTACACCATGGCTTAAAGTTGCACATATGGCGGAATGCTTTAACAAAATTGTCTGTCCGCATTTCTTGATGGAATTGCATATATCATTATGTTGCGCCATTACTAATAGCCGTTGGTTGGAATATATCCCACAACTCGATAGTGTTACTCTGAATAAGGTGAACATTCGCGAGGGATATGCTTTTCCACCAGAGGAACCTGGTTTGGGTATTCAGTGGGACTGGCAGAAAATACAGGCTGATACTGTTGTTTACCATGTCATTGAATAAAACAATTTTTATTTTCTCAGGAATATATTATGTCTGAAAATCATGCTCAATTTCACGGTGCATGGTGCCCATCAATTACGCCTTTTGATCAACAAGGAAATATTGATTTATCGGCACTGCAACAGCATTTGCGACGATTGAAAGAGGCAGGGACTCGTGTCGTATTGCTAATGGGAAGTATTGGGGAGTTCACTGCATTAACGCTGGATGAACGACTGATGCTTATCCGTGAGACACGGAAAATGTCATCGCTGCCGCTGGTGGCAAATATCTCAGCTACCTGTATGGCGGATATGATACGTCTGGCAGAAGAGGCCTCGCATTGCGAGTATCAGGCAGTGATGATTCTACCTCACTACTATTTTCAACAAACGCCGGCCCAACTATTGGCATACTACCGCGATCTGGGGCAACGCCTGAATGGAAAATGGTTCGCATACAACTTTCCTGCCCGAACTGGATGCGATCTGGACGCGTTACTGGTGGCGCAATTAGCGGCAGAATTTCCCAATTTTGTGGGTGTTAAAGATACTGTTGATTGCCTCTCTCATACTCGCGCCATCATTCAGTCAGTCGCGTCCGTTAGAGACGATTTTGTTGTTCTGTCCGGTTATGATGAATATCTCATCCCAAATCTACTCGCGGGTGGCGCGGGAGTTATTTCAGGATTAAATAATATTTGTCCCGAACTTTTTGTGCGGGCAATTAAAGCCTGGGATGAAAATGATCTTACCCAGCTTACTGGTATACAGCGTGAGATAAGCCGACTTTCTGCTATTTATAATATTGGTAATGATTTTGTTACCACAATTAAAACCGCGGTGGCTCATAAGTTTCAGTATTCTGGAGGGGGGTCAAGAAGCTTTGCGGGGAAATTAACCTGTCAGGAATCGCAACAGATCGACATAATGTTCAGTATCAAATAATCAAAAATCAATAACGGCATTCATTATGCTACGGCAATACAGTATTGCTGTTATACATCTCTGTTATAAGGTATAGAATATGTCTTATAGAATGATATTAAATGAAACCTCATATTTTGGCGTGGGTTCAATTAACGCTATCGTTGATGAAGTTAAAAAGCGAGGCTTTAAAAAAGCGCTGGTAGTTACTGACCACGATCTTATCCAGTTTAATGTGGCGACTAAGGTCCTTGATATTCTTGATAGCGCAGGGTTGCCTTACCAAATTTTTGATAAGGTCATACCTAACCCTACGATTGACATCGTGCAGCAAGGTGTTGAAGCATTTCGTCAGGCGGGCGCGGATTACCTGGTCGCCATTGGTGGTGGTTCACCGCAGGATACGTGCAAAGCGGTAGGGATAATTATTAGCAACCCTGAGTTTGCCGATGTCCGCAGCCTCGAAGGTGGGGCTGACACTCAAAATGCCGCCGTACCGATGATTGCCATTCCAACGACCGCGGGTACGGCAGCAGAGGTGACTATTAACTATGTAATTACCGATGTAGAGAACCGCCGTAAGTTCGTTTGCTACGATCCTCATGCTATTCCGGTCGTTGCTATTATTGATGCTGACATGATGGCCAGCATGCCGCCCAGTTTAAAGGCGGCAACCGGGGTTGACGCATTGACTCATGCAATTGAAGGTTATATTACGAAAGGGGCATGGGAATTAACCGATACGCTTCATTTAAAGGCAATTGAGATGATAGGGCGTTCGCTACGCGGTTCGATACAGGGAATAGACCAGGACGCTGAAGGCATGGCGGTGGGGCAGTATATTGCCGGGATGGGTTTCTCTAATGTCGGGTTGGGTCTGGTACATGGTATGGCCCATCCTCTGGGGGCATTCTATGGTACACCGCATGGCGTTGCCAATGCGGTGCTACTGCCGCATATCATGGCTTACAATGCTGAGTTTACAGGAGACAAATATCGCCAGATTGCGCAGGCTCTGGGCAATACTCAGGCCATGGTGATGCCGATCGAAGAGGCGCGTCAGGCGGCCGTTGAAGCCGTGGAACAACTTAACCGAGACGTTAATATTCCTGTCCGACTGCGTGATATCGGCATGAAATATGAAGATATCGATGCATTGGCCGTTGCGGCAATGGCGGACATCTGTACCGGTGGAAATCCTCGAGATACCTGTATTGAAGAGATTAAAGTGTTGTACCGACAGCTCTACTAATTTTTAATTTTCCAAATGACCGGTAGAAATACCGGTCATTTTATATGTATGCCTATTTAAAGCTGGAGAACAGACGGTTGTATGAGTTGTTGACGTGGTGGGCAATGGCTTCACGGGTTTGTTCTATATCACGGGAAATAATACCGGCGCAAATTTTCAAATGTTCTTTGGATGAATCAATTATTGAATCATTTTTCATTTTGTCTGAACGCAGCATGCGTAACCGGTCATACATGAAGGTCAGTGTTTTAGTCACGATAGCGTTGTGGCAATCGGATAGCATTTGTTCATGTAGTTCGTTATCAGCTTCGAGTAATAAAGACACATTCGAATCATGAAAACCGACTTCAATTTTATCTTTAATTGTCTGGTAGCGTTGCGGATCCTGGTTCTCCCATGACAAATTCAATACCATAATTTCAATGTCTTTTCGGATCTGAAAAATATCGCGTATTTCACTGAGTGTAATGGGCTTAATGGTTTTCGTTTTGTTTTTGGAAGGCTCAATCCAGCCTTCCGTCATCAGACGAAACAAAGCCTCACGCAACGGCGTTCGACTGACATTAAGTTCCTGACATAGCTCATTTTCTGAGATAGCCCCTACCAACTCATTTGCGATGATTTTGGCCTTCAATTGATGATATGTTTTTTCGCTGATGTTCATAGTCTGGCTTTGATGGGGGTCATAATCATGTTTAATGAGATACAAATTAGCCCCTTGTCACTATGAAATCAATGGGTAAGCCTGGTTCTACAACGAATTAGCTTGTGTTTCAACGCCTCAATCAGCAGCACTAACAGCTGCAACCGCGTAAACAGATGGGGAGTTGTTGAAGTGTAAAACCCCCCATTTAGCTCTTCTGCTGCCAGCGCATCCACATCCTTCTGCGGATGATGTTTTTTTACTCAGCGTGAAGAAGCCAAATACCGGCGTTCATATCACGGTGCTGGCCATCATTAAGAAATTCTCCTGACAATCCACCTTTGCAAACTCAACGTTGAATTT
Source organism: Citrobacter sp. VF227 (assembly GCF_052950715.1). NCBI lineage: Bacteria > Pseudomonadati > Pseudomonadota > Gammaproteobacteria > Enterobacterales > Enterobacteriaceae > Citrobacter > Citrobacter sp. VF227. The sequence goes on along the minus strand of NZ_JBRFVF010000001.1, from coordinate 658,932 downwards.
GGCTTAGTGGAAGAGATAGCCGTTAGCCAGTTTGTTGAGGATGTATGCAGGCGGTCTTTCTGCTGTCATACCTCTGGCATTTACTCTTGATGAGGAGAGCTTTTTGCCCCTAAAAATTGCCTAATGTGACTAACGGTTAAATAAATTGCCGATTTCTCTAAAAAAAATGATTAGCGTGCCGATACACTGACAGGATATGTCAGTATTTTATATATAATTTGTGTAAGGAAAACAGAAAAGTAGGTGCTTATGGCTGATTCAGCAAGGAGTTGCTCAGCAGAACGTTTAGTCGATATCCTAATAGAGCTACAAACTTGTGGCGTTGTGAATCGCTATCAGTTGATGAAAAAATTTAATATCACTGAACGAACGGTCTATCGTGATCTTAATATGCTTTCCTCTTTTATTGAGGGGAGTGGTGGCGGAGAGTATCGATTGATACCGGTTCGAGCGCAGAATAATAGCGCCTATGCCCTTCATGGCCCACTGGCAAAGCTGCTGGACGCCGATGCGGTTTTTCCTGAGAGAGATGAAGATTTTTGGCTTAACTTAGAAAAAAGAGCTGAAGAACAGCACGTTAGAGTTCAGTTTGGTCGCCCTGAACATTCAGTCAGAAATGATTTGCGAAAGTATTTTAACTTATTAGAAAAAGCGATTCAGAAAAACAGAGTCTGTCATATTTTATATAAAGACAAAACGCGCACTGTTCACCCTTATAAATTAGTTAACCAGAAAAATATTTGGTATCTGCAGGCGACTGAGGACGGAAAACTTAAGTCTTTTTCGTTAAGTAAAATTCGGTGGTTGGATATCCGGAAAGAGCATTTTGCGGTTGATATACCCACACTGTCATTAATTGACGAGCATCGCGATCCCTGGGTGAGTGAAGATACGTTTGAAGTGCGGGTGCGTATTAAACACAGCATTGCTGGCTACTTCGCAAGACGAGATTTACTGCCTCAGCAAGAATTGGTTCGCGAAGAGAATGATGGCGTGACTTTGCTTTGCAAGGCAGCACATCAGAATCAAATTATTCCACTAATTCTATTCTGGTTACCAAATATAGAAATTCTGGAACCAGAATGGTTGAAAAAAACGGTCATCAATATACTGCATAACTACATCACTGGCGATCGCGACCCCGTTCCTGTTCTGGAATGTGATGCGTAGCAGGTAACAACGATTTATTGCAAAGGAGATTATTATCTATGGCATTACCATTCATTATTCTGGGCGTCGCGGCAGCGGCAACGGCGTTTGGCGGCAAAAAAGCTTATGATGGCTATCAGAAAAAATCGGAAGCTGATGATGTATTAGATCGCGCGCAACGTCGCTTTGATAAGCATAAAGAGAGTTTTGATCAGGCAAATGAAACAACGTCGAAAAAACTGGCCGAACTGGGTGAAAAAGAGCTGAAAATCGGTAAAGATTTCAATGAATTTAAAACGATTGCCGACGATCTGTTGGCGCGTATGGCTAAGGATGGGCATAAAGATCTTCGTCTGAAGGTACCGCAGCACAATATCAATAAAATTCAAAGTCTGGCGATTTCCGCCACGGAATACTTGACGACAGTCGTCGGTGCCGGGGTTTCTGGTGCTGCCGCTGGTTTTGCCGTGTACAGCGGTGTTATGGCGTTTGCCGCAGCTTCTACCGGTACGCCGATCGCCGCCCTGTCTGGTGCGGCGGCGTATAACGCCACAATGGCGGCTATTGGTGGTGGTTCCCTGGCCGCAGGTGGGTGGGGGATGGCGGGCGGCGCGATGGTGCTCGGCGGTGCGGTAGTGGCTCCGCTGATTGCTATTGCGGGCTGGGCTTACGATAGCCATGCCGAAAAAGCACTTAACAATGCTTATCAAAGCTCTCGTGAAGTGACCGCGGCGGTGGAAAAAATGAATGCGGCTGAAGCGCATCTGACGAAGGTGCAGCGGTATGTAAATAGTATTTATGAATCAATTACCCGTATGCATAGCGTCTTTGTTCAACACTACTTTGAACCGCTGAAAGCAATGCATGCCATCATTGTTGAACGTCATGAGAAGAATATCACCACCGAAATTAGTGAGTCGGAAGAGATCATGGCGATTATCGACCATGGTTATGAATTAGCCGCCATCATGACCGACGTGATCACCACGCCGCTGTTCAAGCCGGTGACGCAGGAAAACGGAGAAGCCGTTATCGAAGATGGGGTGATCCAACTGCAGACCGACAGCAACGGTATGAACCTGCTGAACAAAGAGATTCTGGACGAAAAACTGTCGGCTTCTGCTTCTGAGTTTGACGCATTTTCTTCTCGTATTTAATCGACCTGCCGGGCGATTCTGCCCGGCATTGCTATGGGTGAGCACAATGAACACAGCCAGGTTTGACTGGGGTGAAGAGTTACATCAGACGGTGGTCAAGAGTCTGACCACCTCTTTTGGGTTGGATTTTCTCTTGCTGGAGGATAAACACGGCGGCGATGTGAATACCATCCATAACGCTCGCGAGGGAGTGTATGCTACCGATGCCGAGCGTCAACGATACGAGCAACGTGAAGGGTATGATTCTCATCATTATCATAGCCACGAAAACTACATTGCCACCAATCGGGCGGGAAAAAAGGCGCACGAAGCTGGTACGTTGACTGATACCTACACCGGTGAGAGATTTGCTGCTAATGATAAAAAGAACCTCGACCATATTATTGCCGCCCATGAAATTCACAACGATCCAGGGCGTATCCTTGCCGAATGCGATGGTGCCGATCTGGCTAATGATTCATCAAATCTGACCTTCACGAATGAGTCGCTGAATAAGGCGAAGAAGGCGAAAACGATGGATGCCTTCGTGCAAACGCTACAAGAACAGTATGCTGCGACTACGCAGGAAATTGCCCGTTTACGCAGCCAGCTAACGCTTTCCGAGCAAGAGCAAAAAAAACTTAATAAGCTGGAAAATAAAGCCGCCGCCGATTTTGAACGGATGAAAGAGGCCGACAAAAAGGCGCGGGCAAAATACAACAGTACGATCAATCGGGAATATTACACCAGCAGCAAGTTTGCGAAGAATGTCGCCACTGCCACAATGAACAATGCGTTTCGCATGGGAACGCGGCAGATGTTGGGGTTGGTTCTGGCAGAGACCTGGTTTGAGTTCCGCGAGCGTATTCCCGTGATCTTTGAGAAGCATCGTCGTTCATTCGATGCCGGAGACTTCCTGCAAGATGCGGCGGAGGCATTACGCGCAGTCTGGCAGCGAGTGCAGGGTAAATTCAACACTTTCCTGACGTCCTTTAAAGACGGTGCCATCGGTGGCGTGCTCTCCAGCATTACGACGACGCTCTTCAATATCTTCTTTACGACTAAGAAGATGATGGTGCGCCTGATTCGTGAGATGTGGAACAATTTGGTACAGGCCTTTAAAGTTATGGTCTTTAATCCTGAGGGGTTAGCGCCGGGGCAGCTAGCTAAAGCGGTGAGCAAGCTGGTGGCTGCGGGTGTGTCCGTGGCTGCTGGGGTGGTGGTTAATGATGCTTTAGCCAAGATGCTCGTCTTTCCTTTTGGCCCGGAACTGGCCGCTTTCTGCGGTGCGCTGGCGACAGGTATTCTGACGCTGGTAATGAACTACTTCCTGGAACACAGCAAATTGATGAAAAAGGTCTGGGAGTTTCTGGATACGTTTAAAGATAAGTATCAGAAAGCACTAGAGTATTATCAGCAGGTGAATGCTGCACTCGATCGTTATCTACTGGAGCTTTCGGCGTTAGAGTTTGCTATTGATACGTCTGCGTTATCGCGCTTCTCGCTGCATCTTAACGCGGTGAATAGTGAAATTGAGCGCGGTTTGTTGCTGCGTGCAGAGGTTGAGCGCCGTAATATTGCGCTACCCTTTGAAGCAGGGAATACCCGCTCTGTGCGTAGCTGGTTAAGTAAGCTATGACGCTAACACCCGCGTTTCCCTGTAACCAGTGCGGCGCTTGTTGTCGCCACGTCGATCGCGCCAGTGAAACGCAATTTCTAGATCGCGGTGACGGCATTTGTCAGCACTATCAGATGGAGACAAAGTTGTGTGCGATTTATGAAACACGCCCGCTTATTTGCCAGGTAGAGAAGCAGTATCAGCTTAACTATCAACAGCAATATAGCTGGCAGGAGTTCATTACGCTTAATCGTGAAGCGTGTTTAATTCTGGAGAAACTGTAGGGCTATGTGCTTCACGAAGGAGTCAGCCTCAATATGTACTCATTTTTGACAGCGTTGTTACGAGATGAATTGAGACATTGTGAAATGAAAAATCCACGCAATTGCGTGGATTTCATAAGTTTTTTCGGTCCCGACGAGGTTCAATGAAACCTCATGAGACAGCAGGTTCTATTTAGACGTTGAACAGGAAGTTCATTACATCGCCATCTTTAACGATGTAATCTTTACCTTCTGCACGCATCTTGCCGGCTTCTTTCGCACCTTGTTCACCTTTATAGGTGATGAAATCTTCAAACGCGATGGTTTGTGCGCGGATAAAGCCTTTCTCGAAGTCTGTGTGAATTTTACCGGCGGCCTGTGGAGCCGTGGCGCCGACCGGGATGGTCCATGCACGAACCTCTTTCACGCCAGCGGTGAAGTAGGTTTGCAGGTTCAGCAATTCGTAACCTGCGCGGATAACACGGTTCAGGCCTGGTTCTTCCAGACCCATTTCCGCCATGAATTCTTCGCGGTCAGCATCATCGAGTTCAGCAATGTCAGCTTCAACAGCAGCACAAACGGCAACCACAACGGAACCTTCGGCAGCCGCGATTTCGCGTACTTTGTCGAGGTACGGGTTGTTCTCAAAACCGTCTTCGTTGACGTTAGCGATATACATGGTTGGCTTCAGGGTCAGGAAGCTCAGGTATTTGATGGCCGCTTTGTCTTCGTCAGTCAGCGTTTTTAGCGCGCGCAGCATACCGGCGTTTTCCAACTGCGGCAGGCATTTTTCCAGTGCAGCCAATTCTGCTTTAGCGTCTTTGTCACCGCCTTTGGCTTTCTTCTGTACGCGATGGATAGCGCGCTCACAGGTATCCAGATCAGACAACGCCAGTTCGGTATTGATAACCTCAATGTCGTCAGCCGGATCCACTTTGTTATTAACGTGGATGATGTTGTCGTTTTCAAAGCAGCGAACAACGTGGCCGATCGCTTCGGTTTCACGGATGTTAGTCAGGAACTGGTTTCCCAGACCTTCGCCTTTAGACGCGCCTTTTACCAGACCGGCAATGTCGACGAATTCCATCGTTGTTGGCAGAATACGCTGCGGTTTGACGATTTCGGCCAGCTGATCCAGACGCGGATCGGGCATCGGGACAACACCGGTGTTCGGCTCGATAGTACAGAACGGGAAGTTTGCCGCTTCAATACCCGCTTTTGTGAGCGCGTTGAACAGGGTGGATTTGCCTACGTTTGGCAAACCGACGATACCGCATTTGAATCCCATGTTTAAATCACCTTAATCTTTTGATATTCAACCTGTTATAGAAAACAGATTGTAGAAAAGTAAATAACTCTGCCCATTATACACAGCACGCGAGAAAAATGCCGCACATCGCTGCTTATTGCGCTTTAAAGGTGTGCAACCGACTCGTTGCTTTGGTCAGGCCATCTTTGAATAGAATCTCGGTACAACGTGCCGCTTCGTCAATCGCTTCATCAATTAACTTCTGTTCTGAAACAGGTGGTTTGCCTAAAACGAACCCGACAACTTTGTTTTTATCACCCGGATGACCAATTCCAACGCGTAATCGGTGAAAGTTAGGGTTATTGCCCAACTTGCTAATAATATCTTTCAGGCCATTATGCCCGCCATGGCCGCCGCCAAGCTTAAATTTGGCAACGCCAGGTGGCAGGTCTAATTCATCGTGCGCGACCAAAATTTCATCGGGATTAATACGATAAAAACTGGCCATTGCACCGACGGCCTTACCGCTAAGATTCATAAATGTGGTCGGTACCAGCAGACGGACATCCTCACCTTCAAGCGTTACTCGGGAGGTGTAGCCGAAGAATTTCGGCTCATCGCGCAGGGGAGCGCGTAATCTCTCTGCCAGTAGATCGACATACCATGCGCCTGCGTTGTGTCGCGTTGCCGCATACTCTGCGCCGGGGTTCGCCAGACCGACAATCAGTTTAATCGTCACGTGTTTTATCCTGAGTGTTTCCATAAACGACGTGTAGTTTACTGTCTGAAGGTGCGCTTGACAAAAAACTGCGTGTTTATCACTAAAAACTGAATAATTGCACGAGTGGACTATTGGAAAATTAGTGTGTTCAGTAGTTTATTTGTAAAGTTTTGTTGCGCGAGTGTTTGTTATTGTGATCGCTGGCGCACTTGCGAATGGAAGTGTTGTCTATACTTTACACATAAGGATTAGGGGTATTTCCTGTAACAACCCAAAAGTTCCGGAGGTGACACATGAAACGCAAAAACGCTTCGCTACTCGGTAACGTGCTCATGGCTTTGGGGTTGGTGGTGATGGTTGTGGGAGTGGGTTATTCAATTTTAAACCAACTGCCGCAATTTAATCTGCCACAGTTTTTCGCACATGGTGCAGTGCTCAGTATTTTTGTTGGCGGTATTCTCTGGTTAGCAGGCGCCAGAGTGGGTGGGCACGAACAAATCAGTGACCGTTACTGGTGGGTACGTCATTATGACAAACGATGCCGTCGTGGTGACACCAATCACCGTCATAACTAAATCGTCCCTCTGTTAAGAGTCCGGCGGTCTGAATGCAAAGCCTTGGTTGTAAAACCAGGGCTCTGCTGGTTTATAAATCTTGCTTGATAGCGCGTTACGGAATAATAGAAGAATTACTCGAATAACCGAGAATGTAATGCTCTAACCGCGCTATCCGCATCGTCAGCGGGTAACAGGATGCACAGGTTGTCATTCGATGCTCCATGGCAAATCATTCGTACCGTATGCTCTTCAAGCCAGGCAAAAACGTCTTTGCAAACCCCCGCAGCCTGAGTCAGTTGATTCCCAACCAAAGTGACGAGTGCCAGTCCGGTTTCTACTTCCACGCGACAGTGGGAGGACAATGCGGTAAATAATGCCGTGGTTAATATATGGTCTTCGCCTGACGTCGCATGAGTGGCATCTAGTGCCAGCGCAATACAATTCTCCGAGGTTGTGACTAAATCTACCGCGACCGTGTGGCGGGCTAAAATGGCAAATACTTGCGCCAGGAAAGCACAGGACGGTTGTGATTCCAGACTGTGTAATCGCAACAGCGTCTGCTTACGGCGCACGGCGAGCGCACGATAACGCGGCGGATTATCGGTGGTGTTATGCACCAGCGTTCCGCCGGCAGCTGCATCCTTACTTGAGCCAACAAAGACCGGAATGCTTTTACGCATCGCCGGAAGCAGTGTTGCCGGATGGAGCACTTTCGCACCATAGGCGGCCATATCGCTGGCCTCGGAGAATGAGATGTGATCAATGCGTTTGGCCCGCGGCGCAATACGCGGATCGGTGGTATATATCCCCGCCACATCGGTCCAAATGTCCACGCGTGCGGCGTGAAGCGCCTCACCGAGAAGCGTCGCCGTGTAATCACTCCCACCGCGTCCAAGCGTAGTAGTGTGTCCGGCGGCATCACGCCCGATAAATCCCTGGGTCACTATGATTGCGTGTTCAAGACGAGGGCGAAGATGGGCCTCGACCTGGTGGTGCAGGGTACTAAGTTCAGGTTCGGCGCAGCCAAAACTCGAGTTGGTACACATCACGCTGCGAGCGTCAAACCACCCAGCTTCGGCATATCGTTCACGTAAAACTTCAGTAAACAACAAAGAGGACATAAGCTCGCCGTGGCTGACCAATTCATCGCTTAGCGCATCGGACGGTGAGACCGTCGCCATTTGCGCAAGGTGGCGTATGTTGTTGAGAAGATTATCGATTTCCGTGCTGATAACGGAGGGCTGCTTCAGGCGGGAAATAATGTTGTATTGAATGGCGCGTAAGGTCTCAAGTTTATCTAATTGCTGATGCGTTTCCAGACCTTCAGAAAGCTCGACCAGTAAGTTTGTGACGCCTGCAGAAGCAGACAGTACGACTAAACGGACATCTTGATCAGCAAGGACAATGCTGGCGCTGCGGTTCATCGCATCAAAATCAGCGACGCTTGTGCCGCCAAATTTGGCAACGACGGATGGTGGATAAATGCGAGTCATAACAATCTCATATCAGGGCGCCATAAAAGTATGGCTAGAAAATTTTCATTCTCGGCATAAGGGAACGATGTTCACCTTACGAAATGTCCGCCCGCGAACATTTCTGCTGACAACCCAGGGAATTCCTGTTGTCGATAACACGTGTCGCCTGTACGCGTTACCGGGTGCTGCGCATTAATTTTATTTACATAGCCTGTAAATAAGCGCGCCATACTAAGTGATTTATATTAAGGGATCGACTTTTTTATTCGATTTATCGGCAAATAAGTGAAAAATCATGTCGTAACAAGAAAGTGCGTACATCATTAATGGTAAAAACGTGTAAAAAAATAATAAAAACATGAAAATCTCATGGTTTTTATAACATCGTATGCGTTGCAATTGGCTACGGCATTGTTAATTAAATAGCTATATTTGTTTAGGATTTAGTAATGGTTGGAGAGGTTTACATATTGAAATTTAAGGGGAAAGTGATTATTTGAGACGTCTAAAAATAAATGATTGAGTCCTAAGCTAAAACAACATATATTAGCCGCGCTTTTTTACAGGTAATCCTTATAACCATTTATTCAATCAGGCGTTAATCTACACCTGGTTGTAGGAGTGATATGATGACGGATAAAGTCCGTATTGATACTTTAAGTGCTAATTCATTACCACAGAGCAATGATACCTTTTTAGCAAGACAGGCTGAGTTTGAATCTAATGTCCGCAGCTATCCACGTAAACTGCCATTGGCGATTGCTAAAGCGCAGGGCGTCTGGATTACCGACGTAGAAAATAATCAATATCTTGATTGCCTGGCAGGTGCCGGAACCCTGGCGCTTGGTCATAATCATCCTGAAGTGCTGCAGAGCATTCAAAGTGTCATCACAAGCGGCTTACCGTTACATACGCTCGATCTTACTACCCCGTTAAAAGATGAATTTTCATCTTATTTACTGTCTTTATTACCGGGCCAGGGCAAAGAATATTGCCTGCAGTTCACCGGACCGTCCGGTGCAGATGCCGTTGAAGCGGCCCTGAAGCTGGCGAAAAAAGTGACTGGTCGTTCCAGCGTGATCAGCTTCTCCGGCGGCTACCACGGGATGACTCACGGCGCGCTGTCTGTGACCGGTAACCTGTCACCGAAAGAAGCCGTCAGCAACATGATGGCGGAAGTGCAGTTCATGCCGTATCCGCATCAATACCGCTGCCCGCTGGGTATCGGCGGCGAGGCTGGCGTTAAAGCATTAACCTATTACTTCGAAAACCTGATCAACGACGTTGAAAGCGGCGTGCGTAAACCGGCTGCCGTGATCCTCGAAGCCGTGCAGGGCGAAGGCGGCGTGAACCCGGCTCCGGTCGAGTGGTTACAGCGTATTCGTAAAGTGACCCAGGAACACGGCATTCTGCTGATCATTGATGAAGTACAGGCTGGTTTCGCGCGTACCGGTAAACTGTTCGCCTTCGAACACGCCGGTATCGAACCAGATATCATCGTGATGTCCAAAGCGGTTGGCGGTGGTCTGCCACTGGCGGTTCTCGGTATTAAAAAACAATTCGATGCATGGGCACCAGGGCACCACACCGGTACTTTCCGCGGCAACCAGTTGGCGATGGCGACCGGCCTGACAACGTTGAAAATCCTCAAAGACGACAAGATTGCCGATAAAGTGGCTGCCCAGGGCGAGTGGCTGAAAGGCAAGCTGGCTGACCTGCAGAAACGCTACCCGGTGATTGGCCATGTACGTGGTCTGGGTCTGATGATTGGTATTGAAATCGTTAAGCCGAAGGAAGCGCAGGATCACATGGGCTGCTACCCGGCCGATGGCGAGCTATCCGCGCTGCTGCAGAAAAAATGCTTCGAAAATGGCCTGATTCTGGAGCGCGGCGGTCGCAACGGTTGCGTGCTGCGTCTGCTGCCGTCACTGCTGATCACCAACGCTGAGCTGGAAATTTTCCTCGATAAATTCGAAAACGCCCTGCTGGGCGCTGGCATTAAGCCGGTTTAAACGGAGTTGGATCGAATGTCAGACCTAAACCCGATTCTGTCCGGCTCGGCGCAAAGCATCGCAGCCTATCAGGATGCTATCGAGCAGAGTACGAGAGCGGTGGTTGAATGGTTGAAGCAGCCTGAGATGTATCAGGGCAAAACCGTTGAACAGCTGCGCGAACGCATCAACCTGAATTTTACGTCTCAGGGCCTGGGCAACCAGGCCGCTATTGAGCGTGCGGTTGAATACTTTCTGAAAGACAGCCTGTTAGTGCACCATGCCCAGTGCGTGGCGCACCTGCATTGTCCGAGCCTGGTGATTAGCCAGGCGGCGGAAGTGCTGATCAACGCCACTAACCAGAGCATGGACTCCTGGGACCAGAGCCCATCCGCCACCATCATTGAGATCAAATTGATCGAATGGCTGCGCGAGCAGGTGGGCTATGCGGCGGGCGACGCCGGCGTGTTCACCAGCGGCGGCACTCAGAGTAACCTGATGGGCCTGATGCTGGCGCGTGATGCTTTCTTTGCACGCCAGGGTCATTCCATTCAGCAGGATGGTTTGATCGGCGATCTGAGCAAAATCAAAGTGTTTTGCTCAGAAAGCGCTCACTTCTCCGTGCAGAAGAACATGGCGCTGATGGGGCTGGGTTACCGCTCAGTGACCCAGGTGAAGACCGATGCGTTCTCCCGCATGGATGTGGCTGACCTGAAAGATAAGCTGGCCCAGGCGAAAGCGAACGGCGAGCAGGTGATGGCGATTGTTGCCACCGCAGGGACCACCGATGCAGGCGCCATCGATCCGTTAGCGGATATCGCGGCGTTGTCGGCGGAGCATCAGATTTGGTTGCACGTGGATGCAGCCTGGGGCGGGGCGTTATTGCTGTCTGAGAAGTATCGCAACTTCCTGAACGGCCTTGAGCTGGCAGATTCTGTCACTCTGGATTTCCACAAACAGTTCTTCCAGACCATCAGTTGCGGCGCGTTCCTGTTAAAAGATGCTCGCCACTATGAACTGATGCGCTATCAGGCGGCGTACCTGAACTCTGATTTCGATGAAGAAGCTGGCGTGCCGAATCTGGTGTCGAAGTCGCTGCAGACCACGCGCCGTTTTGATGCGTTGAAGCTGTGGATGGGGCTCGAAGCGCTGGGCAAAAAGCAGTATGCCGAAATCATTGATAATGGCGTAACGCTGGCACGCGATGTAGCTGAGTTTGTCAAAACTCAGCCGCACCTGGAACTGGTGATGGAGCCGCAACTGGCAAGCGTGTTGTTCCGCTTCCGTCCTGAAAGCGACGATATGGCGTTCGTTGCACTACTGAACCAACGTATTGGCGACGTTCTGCTGGCTTCGGGGAGCGCCAACGTCGGGGTGACTGAAGCGGATGGCATCACCTGCCTGAAGCTGACGCTGCTGAACCCGACGGTGTGTCTGGAGGATGTGAAAGTCCTGTTGGCCAGCGTTAAGGTAACGGCTGAAAAGTTGCTGAAAGCGTAAGCAATAAGCTTGTTATAAAAATGGCTCCCACTACGGGAGCCATTTTTTTGTCTGTCATTTATGGCCTTGCGGCGCTTCCCTTAGCCGGGATAGACGTCCGTTGATGTCCGCCAGCGCGGCGTCTTTATTCGGGAAGAATGCCAGACGCCCGGGGATCGGCTGAATACCTGCGCGAGCCATGGTACGCAGCGGCTGGAATTCCAGGTTAGATACCCGCAGTTCGCAGCCTTCAGGCAGCTTTTTGACAAAGCGCTGGAAGGCGTCCAGACCACCGGCATCCAGTACCGGGACGGCGTCCCATTTCAGCACCACAATGCGTTTACCTGCAATACGCGACTCGAGATCGGTAAATAATCCCTCCGCAGCGGCAAAGAACAGTGGGCCAATGACGCGCAGCACCAGCACATCATCCGGTACGTCTACGTTGACCGGTGCCAGACGCGTCATGCGGGCAATACGGCGCATAAACAGCAGAGAAGCGAGAACGATACCGACGCTGATGGCGATAACCATATCGAACAACACCGTCAGCGACATACACATCAGCATGACAATGATGTCGTCTTTTGGCGCATGACGCAGCAGATCCACCACTTTATGCGCTTCACTCATGTTCCATGCCACCATTAGCAACAGCGCGGCCATGGCGGAAAGCGGTAACCAGGAAAGCAGTGGCGCAAGCACCAGCAGGGCGAGGATCACCAGAATTGCGTGGATGACCGCAGAAATTGGCGAGGTCGCTCCGGCACGGACGTTTGCCGCTGAACGGGCAATTGCCGCCGTGGCAGTGATACCGCCAAAGAACGGGGCGACGATATTGCCCAGACCCTGGCCAATCAGTTCGCTGTTGGCTTTATGCTTGGTGCCGGTCATCCCATCGAGGACGACAGCGCACAGCAGAGATTCGATTGCCCCGAGCATTGCCATCGAGAAGGCTGCCGGTAACAGCGCCTGTAACGAGCTCCAGCTAAGGGTAAAGTTTGATTCTGGCATATTCCACGGTAAAACCAACTGCGGCAGCAGTTGTGGGATACCATTGCCTTGCGAGCCATCGGCCAGAATATAGTGGAACTGAGATCCGATGGTGGCGACATGGCCGCCGGTCAGGTTCACGATCCCCATCACTGCGCAGCCTGCCAGCAGTGCAGGAAGGTGTCCCGGTAATCGGATACCCAGACGTGGCCAGAAAATCAGGATCCCCAGTGTTACTACGCCAATCGCGGCATCACCCACGTTGATGGTCGGCAAGGCCATAAACAGCGCGCCAACCTTCTGCAAATAGTGCTCTGGAACATGGGGCATTTGCAGGCCGAGAAAATCTTTAATCTGCATGGTACCGATGGTGATACCAATACCCGAGGTAAAACCTAATGTCACAGACAGCGGAATATATTCGATCAGGCGGCCAAAGCGGGCGAGGCCGAAAAGGATCAGGAATATCCCGGACATTAACGTGGCAACCAGCAGGCCTGCCAGTCCAAACTGTTGCGACACCGGATACAGAATCACCACGAAGGCGGCGGTAGGGCCAGATACGCTAAAGCGCGAGCCCCCGGTAAGGGCGATAACGATCCCAGCGACGGCTGAGGTATACAGGCCGTACTGCGGAGCAACGCCACTGCCTATTGCCAGCGCCATCGCCAGTGGAATGGCAATGATCCCAACCGTTATCCCGGCGATCAGGTCGCGGGTAAAGCGGGAAGCAGTATATTTTTCTTTCCAACAAGCGTCGATGAGGGCGCGGAAAGGCATCACATGTGAGGAAAATAATCTGTTCACAATAATGTTTCATCCATGGGCGCATCATCTGTCAACTGAATGGCAGGTGAAGGAGGCAAAAGTCATACAAATAAATATTACAGATAAAAAAACCCGCCGCAGCGGGTTTTTGAGCCGGGCTCGATTAATGCTCGAACATAGCAGAGATGGATTCTTCGTTGCTGATACGACGAATCGCTTCGGCCAGCATACCCGACAGGGTCAATGTACGCACGTTTGGCAATGCTTTGATTTCGTCAGTCAGTGGAATGGTGTCACAGACAACGACTTCATCAATCACAGAGTTGCGCAGGTTGTTTGCCGCATTACCTGAGAAGATCGGGTGGGTTGCGTAAGCAAATACGCGTTTTGCACCACGTTCTTTCAGTGCTTCTGCTGCTTTACACAGCGTACCGCCGGTATCGATCATGTCATCAACCAGTACGCAGTCACGACCTGCAACGTCACCAATAATGTGCATCACCTGAGAAACGTTCGCACGCGGGCGACGTTTGTCGATGATAGCCATGTCGGTATCGTTCAGCAGTTTAGCGATAGCGCGGGCACGCACGACGCCACCGATATCCGGAGAAACCACAATCGGGTTGTCCAGATTCAGCTGCAGCATGTCTTCTAACAGGATCGGGCTACCGAATACGTTATCAACCGGTACGTCGAAGAAGCCCTGGATCTGTTCAGCATGCAGGTCAACGGTGAGGACGCGGTCAACGCCAACGCTGGACAGGAAATCAGCGACGACTTTAGCGGTAATCGGAACACGAGCGGAACGTACGCGACGATCCTGACGTGCATAGCCGAAGTAAGGAATAACGGCGGTGATACGGCCTGCGGAAGCACGGCGCAGCGCATCAACCATAACGACCAATTCCATCAGGTTGTCGTTAGTAGGGGCACAAGTGGACTGGATGATGAAAATATCACCACCGCGTACATTTTCATTGATTTGTACGCTGACTTCGCCGTCGCTAAAGCGACCTACAGCGGCGTCGCCGAGTGAAGTGTACAGGCGGTTGGCAATACGTTGTGCTAGTTCCGGGGTGGCGTTACCAGCAAAAAGCTTCATATCAGGCACGAGAAGAACCTCAGGCATGCGTCCATTGGTGGAAAGAATCTGCCGAAAACTGTGCGGGCCGGGCAGAATCCTCTCCATGCGGTGTATTAAAGAGCGCGATGCAACGTCTGGAACAGGGTGACGTTGTCACCGCAACTCAGCTTGCCCGGCTTACTCGGTATCCTTCACGTTTCATGTGCGCTGGCATCAATTCCTCGCACCAGTGACATACGTTTGTATGCTCCTGGCGACTCGTCATTTCGCCATCTTCCTGAAACCCGAAGGATTTAGAGTAACGCTCTTTGCAATGGGGAGAGGTTGACGCCTTTCGCCACAAAGCCTTTGAGCCATTCCGGGGCTTGCTCAAGCACCTGGCGAGCACGAGACTCAGTGTCAAATTCAGCAAAGACACAAGCCCCTGTACCAGTCAGGCGCGACGGCGCGTATTCTAACAGCCAGGAAAGCGCCGCATCAACCTCGCGAAAACGTTTTCTTGCGATAACCTCGCAATCATTGCCGAATTCACATTTTAGTAACGTTTCTATTGACCTTTTTGGCGTATTACGCGGGAGGTCGGGATCTTTAAAAATCACCGGCGTTGGAATGCTGACTCCCGGATGAGCAACCAGATACCACTTTTCCTTCGGCTCGACCGGCGTCAGAATTTCTCCCACACCTTCGGCAAAAGCCGCATGACCGCGTACGAACACAGGAACATCCGCCCCCAGCGTCAGGCCGATCGCCGCTAGCTCATCCACGGAAAGTCCGCACTGCCAGAGATGATTCAGCGCCACCAGAACGGTCGCCGCATTTGATGAACCACCCCCGAGGCCACCGCCCATCGGCAGGCGCTTTTCGATACTGATGTCCGCGCCGATTCCTTTGGGAAGGCGATTGCTTTCAGATGCCGTCGTCATTAGCAAACGCGCCGCACGGACGATCAGGTTGTCTTCATGCGCAACGCCTTCCACCGGAGTTAAAAGGTGAATTTCATCGTCGCTACGCAGCGCAATATCTATCGTGTCGCCGTAATCCAGAAACTGGAACAACGTCTGCAGCGTATGGTAACCGTCCGCACGCTGCCCGGTGATGTATAAAAACAAATTCAGTTTTGCCGGAGAGGGCCAACGGGTCATCATTTCACAATCCAGTTGTCCATTTTCAGCTTAATACGCTGGGAGCCATCGGACAGTTCCATGTTCGCCGGCATCGCCGGCTGGATTTTGCTGTCGTAGGCGCTATAGACCACTTTCCAGTTTTTACCGTCTTTGCTGTAGTTCACTTCACTCAGACGATATTGGTCGTCGAGTTTATAATCGGTGGCGTCTCCCGGCAGTCCCAGGATCCACTGGCGTAAGCTGTTCAATGGAATAGGCATGCCGGTCAGTTTACCAATCATCTCTTCGGCGTCGTCGGCGGTGTAATGCTTACCTTTGTTATCGACAAGCTCGACGTTGCCCGGCTGCGCATTGAGTTCCAGTTCAGTGCTGCCCAGCGGGTTGGTCAGCAAGAGGCGATAGCGATCCTGTCCGGTTTGCTGCCAGAAAAAGCGGGCATACACCTTCTGTTGATCGGAAATATAGGCAAACGCACCGCGCGTCTGATATTGGTTCAGGGCGCGTACTTCCTGCTGGTGCTGTCGCCACTGTGGAGAGTCGGGGCTTTTGCCAGGACCTTTCGGCGCGTTGAGCGTACAGGCAGTAAGAACCAGGGCCGCCAGCGGCAGCAGGCGAATCAGGCGAAAATCAGGCAGGGTCATAATGATGACAAATCCTTGAGATACGTTGCAGTTATAACGCTTAATGCTAGCGCCACCATCAGACATCGTCTACGTTCAAGTTATCTTAATTCGCTTAAATTTGTGCACTAAGCTATTACTCCAAAAGGGGTCAGTCTCTTTTATTGACCGCACGCATCCTGTATGATGCACCTAGTCTAACCTTATCAACGCTGGTACTATTCCCGCAGACATGACCCTTTTAGCGCTTGGTATTAACCATAAAACGGCACCTGTATCGCTGCGAGAACGCGTAACGTTTTCGCCGGATACGCTCGATCAGGCGCTGGACAGCCTGCTTGCGCAGCCAATGGTGCAGGGCGGGGTGGTATTGTCGACGTGTAACCGCACGGAGCTGTATCTCAGCGTTGAAGAGCAGGATAACCTGCAAGAAGCGCTGGTTCGCTGGCTGTGCGAATACCATAATCTCAATGAAGAAGACCTGCGCAATAGCCTGTACTGGCACCAGGACAACGACGCCGTCAGTCATCTGATGCGTGTCGCCAGCGGCCTGGATTCGCTGGTGCTCGGTGAGCCGCAGATTTTGGGGCAGGTGAAAAAAGCCTTTGCGGACTCGCAAAAAGGCCATCTGAACGCCAGCGCACTGGAGCGCATGTTCCAGAAATCATTCTCTGTCGCTAAACGTGTACGCACAGAAACGGACATCGGCGCCAGCGCCGTGTCCGTCGCGTTTGCCGCCTGTACACTGGCGCGGCAGATCTTTGAATCGCTCTCTACGGTAACCGTGTTGCTCGTCGGCGCTGGCGAAACCATCGAACTGGTGGCGCGACACCTGCGCGAGCACAAAGTGAAGAAGATGATCATCGCTAACCGTACGCGCGAGCGTGCGCAGGTGCTGGCTGATGAAGTCGGCGCAGAGGTGATTTCGCTGAGTGATATCGACGCGCGTTTACAGGATGCCGATATTATTATCAGCTCCACCGCCAGCCCGCTGCCGATTATCGGCAAAGGAATGGTGGAGCGCGCGCTTAAAAATCGTCGTAACCAACCTATGCTGCTGGTGGATATCGCCGTACCGCGCGATGTCGAGCCGGAAGTGGGTAAGTTGTCCAACGCCTATTTGTACAGCGTTGATGACCTGCAAAGCATCATTTCGCATAACCTGGCGCAGCGCAAAGCGGCAGCCGTGGAAGCCGAAACGATTGTGGCGCAGGAAACCAGCGAGTTTATGGCCTGGCTACGCGCTCAGGGCGCAAGTGACACAATCCGCGAGTACCGCAGTCAGTCAGAACAGATCCGTGATGAACTGACCGCCAAAGCGTTGGCCGCTCTTCAAAAGGGTGGTGATGCGCAAGCCATTATGCAGGATTTGGCCTGGAAACTGACCAACCGCCTGATTCATGCACCAACCAAATCACTTCAACAGGCCGCCCGTGACGGGGATAGTGAACGCCTGAATATTCTGCGCGACAGCCTCGGGCTGGAGTAGCAGCACACCAATCTTATTTTTTACAGGGTGCATTTACGCCTATGAAGCCTTCTATCGTTGCCAAACTGGAAGCCCTGCATGAACGCCATGAAGAAGTTCAGGCGCTGCTCGGTGATGCGGGTACTATCGCAGACCAGGAACGCTTTCGTGCACTGTCGCGCGAATATGCCCAATTAAGCGATGTATCCCGCTGTTTTACGGACTGGCAACAGGTTCAGGAAGATATCGAGACCGCTCAGATGATGCTCGACGATCCTGAAATGCGTGAAATGGCGCAGGATGAACTGCGCGAAGCAAAAGAGAAATGCGAACAGTTGGAACAGCATCTGCAGGTACTGCTGTTACCTAAAGATCCCGATGATGAACGTAACGCCTTCCTCGAAGTGCGTGCGGGAACCGGTGGTGATGAAGCGGCGCTGTTTGCGGGGGATCTGTTCCGCATGTACAGCCGCTATGCTGAAGCGCGTCGCTGGCGGGTAGAGATCATGAGCGCCAGTGAAGGCGAGCACGGCGGCTATAAAGAAGTCATTGCCAAGATTAGCGGCGAAGGCGTTTACGGCCGACTGAAATTTGAGTCAGGCGGTCATCGCGTGCAGCGTGTTCCGGCGACGGAATCACAGGGCCGTATTCACACCTCTGCCTGTACGGTTGCGGTCATGCCGGAACTACCGGATGCAGAACTGCCGGACATCAACCCGGCCGATCTGCGTATTGATACCTTCCGCTCATCCGGCGCAGGGGGTCAGCACGTTAACACCACCGACTCCGCTATCCGTATTACTCACTTGCCGACCGGTATTGTGGTTGAGTGCCAGGACGAACGTTCACAGCATAAAAACAAAGCGAAAGCGATGTCGGTACTGGGGGCGCGAATTCGTGCTGCGGAAGTGGCGAGACGCCAGCAGACGGAAGCCTCTGAACGTCGTAACCTGTTAGGCAGCGGCGATCGCAGCGATCGCAATCGTACCTATAACTTCCCGCAGGGGCGCGTGACCGATCACCGCATTAATCTCACGCTCTACCGTCTGGATGAAGCGATGGAAGGTAAACTGGATATGCTCATTGAGCCGATTGTCCAGGAATATCAGGCCGACCAACTGGCGGCATTGTCCGAGCAGGATTAATGGATTATCAGCACTGGCTGCGTGAAGCGATAAGCCAATTACAGGCAAGCGAAAGCCCGCGCCGTGACGCCGAGATTTTACTCGAGTTTGTGACCGGTAAGGGGCGCACCTTTATTCTGGCGTTTGGCGAAACGGTGTTAACCGAGGCGCAGCGTCAGCGGCTCGATACATTACTGGAACGCCGTCAGCGGGGGGAGCCTGTGGCACATCTGACCGGCGTGCGCGAGTTCTGGTCGCTGCCGCTGTTTGTGTCTCCGGCTACGCTTATTCCACGTCCGGATACCGAGTGTCTGGTTGAGCAGGCGCTGGCTCGTCTGCCTGCCTCTGCGTGTCGTATTCTCGATTTGGGAACCGGTACGGGCGCCATTGCGCTGGCGCTGGCAACCGAGCGTCCGGATTGCGCGGTGACCGCGGTTGACCGCATGCCCGATGCTGTAGCACTGGCAACCCGCAACAAACAGCATCTGGCTATCGACAATGTTTGCGTGCTGCAAAGCGACTGGTTCAGTGCTTTGCAGGGGCAGCAGTTTGACATGATTGTCAGCAATCCGCCGTATATCGACGAACAAGACCCGCACCTCGAGCAGGGCGATGTACGTTTTGAGCCGCTATCGGCACTGGTGGCGGGCGAGCAGGGAATGGCGGATATCGTGCATATCATTGACCAGTCTCGACAAATGCTAACGCCCGGCGGTTATCTGCTGCTGGAGCACGGCTGGCAGCAGGGACAGGCCGTCCGCGACGCCTATACTCATGCCGGTTACCAGACAGTTGAAACCTGCCGTGACTATGGCGGCAACGAGCGAATTACGCTTGGACGCCTTCCATCATGAGTTCCTTCAGAGTGTTACTCAACGTCCATCTCATCAGCATTGCGCTTTCTGTTGGTCTGTTGACGCTGCGTTTTTGGTGGCGTTACACCGACTCACGTCTTGCCTGCGCACGCTGGACGCGCATTGTGCCGCCAGTTGTGGATACCGTTTTATTACTCAGCGGCGTGGCGTTAATGCTTAAAGCGCACATCCTGCCATTCACTGAGCACGGGACATGGCTGACTGAAAAGCTGTTTGGGGTTATCATTTACATCGTTTTGGGTTTTATTGCGCTCGATTATCGTCGGGCGCGCAGTCAGCAGGCGCGATTAGTCGCATTTCCGCTGGCGCTGGTGGTGCTGTACATCATCATTAAACTCGCCACCACAAAAATACCGTTACTGGGGTAAGCATGAGGTCGTTAGCTGATTTCGAATTTAATAAAGCGCCATTGTGTGATGGGATGATCCTGGCGTCGGAGACAATCCGTCTGGATTTTCCAACACAAACTGTCTATGACGAACTGGAACGTCTGGTTAGTCTGGCGCAAGAAGAAATTAGCCAGCTCCTGTCTCAGGATGAGCAACTGGAAAAACTGCTGGCACTTTTTTATGGCGAATGGGGGTTTACGGACACCCACGGCGTCTATCGTCTTTCTGATGCACTATGGCTTGACCAGGTTCTGAAAAATCGTCAGGGCAGCGCCGTGTCGCTGGGCGCGATCTTATTATGGATTGCCAACCGACTGGAACTGCCGTTGGTGCCGGTGATTTTTCCGACACAACTCATCCTGCGTATTGAATCGCTCGATGGCGAAATGTGGCTAATCAATCCGTTCAATGGCGAAACGTTAAATGAGCACACGCTGGAAGTCTGGTTGAAAGGGAATATCAGCCCGGTTGCGGAGTTATTTAACGAGGACCTGGATGAAGCGGATAACGCGGAAGTGATCCGCAAACTGCTGGACACGCTGAAATCATCGCTGATGGAAGAGCGGCAAATGGAACTGGCCCTGCGTGCCAGCGAAGCATTATTACAGTTTAATCCTGAAGACCCGTATGAAATACGCGACCGTGGATTAATCTACGCGCAGCTGGAGTGTGAGCATGTTGCGCTGACCGATTTAAGCTATTTCGTTGAACAGTGTCCGGAAGACCCGATCAGCGAAATGATTCGTGCGCAGATTAATACTATTTCGCACAAACAAATTGTATTGCATTGATTAATGACACTTTACCTACCGTTTAAGGCGATCCTATGAAACAAAAAGTGGTTAGCATTGGCGACATCAACGTGGCAAATGACCTGCCGTTCGTGCTGTTTGGCGGAATGAACGTGCTGGAATCCCGCGATCTGGCGATGCGCATTTGTGAGCACTACGTAACCGTTACTCAAAAGCTGGGTATCCCTTACGTGTTCAAAGCCTCCTTTGATAAAGCCAACCGTTCTTCCATCCACTCTTACCGTGGACCGGGTCTTGAAGAAGGGATGAAAATCTTCCAGGAACTGAAGCAAACTTTTGGCGTAAAAGTGATCACCGACGTCCACGAAGCCAGCCAGGCGCAACCTGTTGCTGACGTGGTGGATGTGATTCAGTTGCCGGCATTCCTCGCTCGCCAGACCGATCTGGTGGAAGCGATGGCGAAAACCGGTGCCGTTATTAACGTGAAGAAACCGCAGTTCGTAAGCCCTGGTCAGATGGGTAATATCGTGGATAAATTCCATGAAGGCGGTAACGATAAGGTTATTCTCTGCGACCGTGGCGCGAACTTTGGTTATGACAACCTGGTTGTGGATATGCTGGGCTTTAGCGTGATGAAAAAGGTCTCCGGCAACTCGCCGGTGATTTTCGACGTGACCCATGCGCTGCAGTGTCGCGATCCGTTTGGTGCAGCAAGCGGTGGGCGTCGTGCGCAGGTTACCGAACTGGCGCGTGCAGGTATGGCAGTCGGTCTGGCAGGCCTGTTCATTGAAGCGCATCCGGATCCAGCCAATGCGAAATGCGATGGCCCATCCGCGCTGCCGCTGGCGAAACTGGAACAGTTCCTGACGCAGATTAAAGCCATTGATGACCTGGTGAAAAGCTTCGACGAGCTGGATACCGAGAACTAAGTCATTTTGTATACCTGACAGAGCTTGTGCTTATCAGGCCTACGAAAGGAAATAAAAAGCCGGACCCGACAAGTTGAGTCGGGTCCGGCTTTTTTCATCAGGCAAATATTGTCATCAGATAGGCGATAAACAGCGCCAGATGAGCCGCACCGTTAAGCACATTGGTGCGTCCAGTGGAGAAAGAGATATGGCACAGTACCAGTGATGAAACCATCACAATCATCTCTGGCGCGCCCAGCGCAAACACTAAATCATTTCCGGTTGCCCATGCGATCAGCGTCACCACCGGTACGGTCAGTGAAATAGTGGCTAATACCGAACCGAAGAACAAATTCATCGCCCGCTGTACCTGATTGCTCAGCACCGCTTTTAGCGCGCCCAGTCCTTCAGGAGAGAGGATGAGTAACGCGACCAGGAAACCGGTAAAGGCTACTGGTGCATTCAGTTCTGTCAGCAATGTCTCCAGTGGGCTGGCGTTCATCTTGGTTACGGCGATAACGGCGATCAGATGAATGATAAGCCAGGCGGCGTGCCACATATTGCTGTGTGCTGACGGCTTACCGTGATGCGGGTCGTCATCGTCGCCTTCGTCTTCATGCTCGTAAATAAACAGGCTTTGGTGGGTTTTGGTTTGAATCAGCAAAAATACACCGTACATTGCCGCAGAAATTAATGCGACCAACAGCGCCTGCGCCGTCGTGAAATTCGCGCCCGGTAAAGCCATTGGGAACACCAGTACAATAATGGCCAGTGGGAACAGGGCGATTAAATACTGTTTAATACCAAACAGGTTCATATACTGTGTAGCAAATTTACGTCCACCCAACAGTAATGAAAAACCGACCAGACCGCCGGTGACGATCATAATGATTGAATACAGCGTATCGCGCATGAGGGTAGGCGCAGCATCACCGGTCGCCATTAATGCCGAGATCAAACTGACTTCAAGAATAACAACGGACAGGCTGAGGATCAGTGACCCGTAGGGTTCGCCAAGTCGATGCGCTAATACATCCGCATGACGGACAACGCTGAATGCGCTGCTTAATATACCAATAAGGGCCAGCGCATTAATACCGATGACCACTGGTAGTGACTGACTGCTCCCCCAGAAGAACAGGACTACCAGCGCCAAAATCGGGAAGACGAGAGAGGTCTCCTTGTGGCGGGTTTTTACCGCCTCATGTACTTGTGTCATTGAACTAATTCTCCATCTCTGCAGGTATTTATAATTATAAAAGTATTAAAGAATGTAAAAAATAACAGATCTTTCGGTAATTCCGATCTGATTTTACGTAATTTTACGGCATGGAACATTTTTTGCATCAAAGCGAACAAAATTGCATATCTTGTTTATAGAGTATTTAAATAACAAAGCATTAGATTTTACCGTCAACAAGAATTGCTAATAGTACTGATACAAATGATAGTGCAGGGTTTAGCAACGCGAGAGGATATAAAGTGCCGTTGACGCTTTGTTGCCTTGCAAGCGAGCGGCGAATTGCCTATTGTCCAGCTATTGGTTTCAAAATGAGCAGTAAAAAGCCTGGAAGGCGTCAAAAAAGTTGTCGCACGGAAGCAGTAGTGGCGGAGGTGTAAGGTGTTAACGCGTGATTTTTTATTGAATGCCGACTGTAAGACGGCGTTTGGTGCTATTGAAGAATCACTACTCTGGTCAGCGGAACAACGGGCAGCTTCACTGGCCGCCACGCTTGCTTGCCGACCCGATGATGGACCGGTGTGGATCTTCGGTTATGGATCGTTGATGTGGAATCCGGCCTTAGAGTTTGATGAGTCCTGTACCGGGACGTTAGTCGGCTGGCACCGTGCTTTTTGCCTACGCCTGACGGCGGGGAGAGGAACGGCGGGTCAGCCTGGACGCATGTTGGCCTTGAAAGAGGGCGGACGCACCACCGGCGTAGCCTACCGCTTACCGCACGCGTCGTTGGAACAAGAGCTTTCTTTACTGTGGAAGCGTGAAATGATAACCGGATGCTATCTGCCCACCTGGTGCCAGTTGGCGCTGGATGATGGTCGGACGGTGAACGCGCTGGTCTTCATTATGGATCCGCGCCATCCGCTGTTTGAGTCAGACACGCGTGCGCAGGTGATCGCTCCGCTTATTGCTGCGGCGAGCGGGCCTTTAGGCACCAACGCCCAGTATTTGTTCTCGCTGGAACAAGAGCTGGTTAAGTTGGGGATGCAGGATGACTGTCTTAACGATCTGGTGATTACGGTCAAACGATTGTTGGGAGAGAATCTGCCGGAGGGCGTTATGCGACCAGGGTATGCCTGAACCCCGCCAGGAACTGAATGCCCGAAAGCCAGACGCTTTTCGGGCATTTAACGCTTAGGCTGCAATATAACTTATCGAATGCTCAAGCGACTGGCTGTGGCTGTCGATCAGCACATTCCAGATGCCCGTATAGGGCACGGTCAGCCATGCGTTATCACGATCCTGCACGCTTAAAATGTCGGACTGCGTGTCTTTGACGTGATTTTTCTCGCTCATCAAATGGATATGACAGCGCTCAGAACAGCGCACAACCACCGTATCGCCACCAAATAACTTTAAACTCGCCTTCACTAATGCCATTTTTCACCCCGTTCTTGAAAACAACGTACTTTCTGTCGAAAGTGCTGCGTGATGTTGTTCACATTTCACTCATTGCATAACACCAAAGGGGGAGCAACAGGATGCTGATTTTGATCAAAAAATGGCATAACGATTAAACAAAAGTGACAAAATCCCTCAAAAGGGTTGAAAGGGCGTGCTAACGTTCAACGAAACCGCGCCCATCTACAATTAAATCCGGAAATTATCGACACTTTCAGTGCGCTTGCCTGAAAACGTTGTATCAGAAGGTCAATACCTTATCTGCATCCAGCGTCCATTGCGCCAGTTCAACCAGCGTGCCGACGGCCACTCCGTCAATTAACGGTAGCGCCGTGATCCCACGGCCATCGGTGCAGGTTTTGCACAGTTTCACCGGAACATTTTGCGCCGTCAGAATCTCCAGCATTTGCTGAATATTGTATCCTTCAGCGGGTTTCTGGCCACGCAATCCCGCAGTTACCGCGTCTGACATTAAAAACAGACGCAGGTCGAGAGAGCCTTCTTGTTCGCGCAAGGCGATAGCCAGACGCAGGCTGTTGAATAACGATTCGCTTCCGTAGGCCGCACCGTTCGCGACGATCACTATCTTTTGCATTTTTACTCCTTTTGCTGCATATGAGCGTTAATAACTGACACGTATGTTACACCTCTTTCTCGATGCCAGGATAATGCCGAAAAAGGTGGGAAGGGCTGAAAATCAATGCTGAAGACGTTATGGTTTAAGGTAAGTATGCCGCTGTGGCTAATTGATGTAAGAAACCGCTAACGATTTGAGCCATAATATTTATTTATCTCTCGCTGTATTCTCACTCTTGCCGTTGGCAGGCGGTACTGCCAGTGCGCAATCGTCTTTCATTCATCAGGCGGAAAACCCTTTCGATAACAATAGTGATGGCTTGCCCGATCTCGGCATGGCACCGGAGTCGCGGGCGGGCGAAAAGCACTTTGCCGAAATGGTCAAAGCGTTCGGTGAAGCCAGCATGACCGATAACGGGCTTGATACGGGTGAACAGGCGAAGCAGTTCGCGTTTGGTCAGGTGCGTGATACGGTTAGCGAGCAGGTGAATCAGCAACTGGAATCCTGGCTCTCTGTGTGGGGAAATGCCAGCGTTGGGTTGCAGGTTGATAACGAAGGCAGTTTTAACGGGAGTCGGGGGAGCTGGTTTATCCCGTGGCAAGACAATCAACGTTATCTCACCTGGAGCCAGCTGGGACTGACGCAGCAGGATGAAGGACTGGTCAGTAATGCGGGGATTGGGCAGCGCTGGGTACGTGACGGTTGGTTACTGGGTTACAACACCTTTTATGACAACCTACTGGATGAAAATCTGCCCCGGGGAGGTCTCGGTGCAGAGGTATGGGGCAAAAATTTGCGCTTATCTGCTAACTATTATCAGCCGTTTTCCTCCTGGCAGGAGCGCTCTGTGACCCAGCAACAACGGATGGCCCGCGGCTATGATCTGACCGCGCAAATGCGCATGCCATTTTACCAACACCTCAATACCAGCATCAGTGTGGAGCAGTATTTTGGCGACCAGGTAGATCTTTTTCATTCGGGCACCGGGTACCACAACCCGGTGGCGATGAATCTCGGGCTGAGCTATACGCCGGTGCCGCTGATCACAGTGACAGCGCAGCACAAGCAAGGTGAAAGCGGCATCAGCCAGAATAACCTCGGCTTCACGCTCAATTACCGATTTGGCGTGCCGCTAAAAAAACAACTGATGGTCAGCGAGGTGGCAAACAGCCGTTCGCTGCGCGGCAGTCGTTATGACGATCCGCAGCGTAACAATCTGCCGACGCTGGAATATCGCCAGCGTAAAACCCTGTCGGTATTTTTGGCCACGCCACCGTGGGATCTCAAAGGGGGAGAGACGGTGGCGCTGAAATTGCAAGTACGTAGTCAGTATGGGATTCGCCACCTGACGTGGCAGGGCGATACCCAGGCGTTGAGCTTAACGGCTGGCAGTAATAGCAGAAGCGCGCAGGGCTGGACAATTATTATGCCAAAATGGGACAGCAGAGAAGGGGCGATGAACCGCTGGCGGTTGTCCGTGGTGGTAGAAGATGAGCTGGGCCAGCGTGTCTCTTCCAATGAGATCACGCTCTCACTGACCGAACCGTTTATTAACGTTTCGGAAAATGATCCTCGTTAATGCATTATCAGAAAATGCGTTCCTGATGCACCCATACCGCCGCTTCAACGCGTGATTTGAGCTTCATTTTCTTCAGCATATGTTTCACATGAACTTTTACCGTACTTTCGGTGATGTCCAGACGGCGGGCGATCATTTTGTTCGGCAGGCCCTGGGCGATCAGCTTAAGAATATCGCGTTCGCGCGGTGTCAGTTGGGTGACATCACGATCCGACGTTGCACGATTGGCGCGCAGGCTGGCGGCCAGAACCGGGGTTAGTGCTTCGCTTAGCACCATTTCACCAGCGGCTGCCTGCTGCAATGCTTTCAGCAAATCTTCCGGCTCCATATCTTTCAACAGATAGCCGTCGGCGCCACGCTTCAGTGCGGTAACCACGTCTTCTTCATGATTGGATACGCTAAACACCACGATACGGCCCGACAGCGATTTCTCACGCAGCTTGTCGAGTGTTTCCAGACCGTTCATGCCGGGCATGTTGAGATCGAGAAGGATCAGATCGGGATCAAGGGATTCTGCCAACTCAATACCCTGCTCGCCATTGCTGGCTTCACCGACCACGGTGATATCGGGCGCCATGCTGACAAGCTGTTTTACACCGGTTCGCAGCATCGGATGATCGTCAATCAACAGGATGGTTGCCGGTTCCTGATTACTCATGGGTATCTCCTTGGACTTCTGTGAAGTTTGTTTCGGGAATAAAAGTGACAGCAACTTCAGTACCGCCTGTCTCGCGACGGCGTACACGGCAATCGCCGCGCAAGCTCTGCGCGCGGTCACGCATGATTATCATACCGTAGTGGTTACTGCGTTCGGCGTTTTCTGGTACGCCACAGCCGTTATCTTGTACTGTCAGTTTGACCTGCTTGCCATTTTGCACCACCGTCACGACCACTTCATTGGCTTGCGAGTGTTTAAGAGCGTTGCTCAGGGCTTCGCGGGCAATTTGTAGCAGGTGAATCGCCTGATGTGAAGGGACCAGACGCGGCGGCAACTGATAATCCAGCTTAACCGTAAATCCAAAACGGGCGCTGTATTCCTGACAGCTGGCTTCCAGCGCGGGTCGCAATCCAGGTTCCGTCAGCTGTAAACGGAAGGTCGTCAACAGCTCACGCAGTTGCGCCCACGAAGCATTCAGCTCATTACGAATTTGGCTGAGCAGCTCGCGGCAGTTATCTGAAAGCGCATCGCCCTGCATCTGCAAACAGCTAACCTGCATCTTCATACAGGAGAGCGATTGTGCAATAGAATCATGAAGTTCGCGCGCAATGGTGGCACGCTCTTCCATCACGATCAACTGCTGCTGACGCTCCTGATGCCTGTCGAGTGCAAGCGTTGCGGTCAGTTGCTCAACCAGCGTATCGACCAGCTGCTGTTGATCGTGGCTGAGATGGCGTCCGTACGGCAACGTGGCGAGCAGAATACCATATTGTGTATGTGTATCGGTCAGACGCCATTTCAGTGTGATACCGCCGTCAATGGCAGGTAGCGTCCCACGTGGACACAAATGACAGCCTTTCTCATCACAACTGGCATCGGACTGACAGGTAAATTCCTGGTGGTTATCTTCATCTTCCAGGTCATAGACCCGCAGTTCTATATCATGCAGCAGGGTTAAATTTTGCAGGCCGTTCAATACCGGGGAGAGGCGTTCGCATAACGGCACCTGTGAGTGCAGACGGCGGTTGGCTTGCCACAGGAAAGAGAGGATTTGATTTTTATGCTCCAGCCCCGCCGTTTTCTCCTGTACGCGTTGTTCCAGCACGGCATAACTCTCAGCCAGTTCTTCCGACATGTTATTCAGTGCCGAACCCAGAGCCGCCATCTCATTACGCCCGCTAATATGCGCGCGTTGGGTAAAATCACGCTGGCTGACCGCTCGCGCCATTATCAGCAGCTGTTTCCAGGGCTGTAACAGACGCACCCGCAGCCAGATAATAGTGAAGACCAGCAGCAATGCCATAAATATGGCCATCAGGCGATGCAGCAGGACGACGCGTTCAATACGTAATTCGGTAGTATGATCAAAGGCGGTAACCAGTTTATCCAGTCCAACCACAAAGCGCGTAACATCCTGCGCGACCGCATCAGGTGTCTGCGCATGTAAAAGCCCCGGTGCCAGTTCGGTATGCCAGTAATCCTGTAATGCTTTTAACTGCATTTGCTGTCCGTCGCGCTCAGCAGCACGCGTCAATTCCGGACTAAACGCCGTTTTCTCCATTTCATCCAGTAGCGGTTGATCATTAGCATCCAACGGGATAGCTGCCAGCAGGCGATAGCTTTGCATACGTAGCGAGCCTGCTTTGTTGATTGCATGCGCGCTACCCTGAACGCCCTGAACCAGCCAGCCGGAGACAGCCATACCTGCCACGCCGATGGCAGTGGACAACAAAACAATCAGCGCCACCTGGTTGACCAGCGTCAGCGGAGAGAGACAACGTTTAAACATGGTGACTTGTTCCTTCGGATTTCGCAGAACAGAAAACCTTATTGAATGACGATGCTGCAGGCAGTGGCGTTATTCTCGACGATACACTGGAGTATACCCATACCTCAAACGGGCTACCTCTTAATTGCCGTCAGGGGGAGTGTTCATGGACGAGGGGGAGTAGGGGACGGCAGAGGCGTGAAAAACCACATATTTTTTACCTAAGTTATGTACTCACTTAGGGTAATGACAAATTTTAGGCCTGAATAATGACACCTTTTCCTTTGATTTATATCAACTTACCTCCAGCTGTAAACCCTAATGTTGCAGGCATCGAAACAAGTATCAGAGGTGTCTATGAGTCACTCATCTGCCCCGGAAAGGGCATCTGGAGCTGTAATTACCGAATGGCGGCCGGAAGATCCCGCCTTCTGGCAACAGCGTGGTCAACGAATCGCCAGCCGTAACCTGTGGATTTCCGTTCCTTGCTTGCTGCTGGCGTTTTGTGTGTGGATGTTATTTAGCGCCGTGGCGGTGAATTTACCGAAAGTTGGATTTGATTTCACTACCGAACAACTGTTCATGTTGACGGCATTACCCTCGGTGTCCGGCGCGTTGCTGCGTGTACCGTACTCCTTCATGGTTCCCCTGTTTGGTGGCCGTCGCTGGACGGCATTCAGTACCGGTATCCTGATCATTCCTTGTGTATGGTTAGGCTTTGCGGTGCAGGATACCTCCACGCCATTTAGTACCTTTATAATTATCTCTCTGCTGTGCGGTTTTGCCGGCGCGAACTTTGCTTCCAGCATGGCAAATATCAGTTTCTTCTTTCCAAAACAGAAACAGGGTGGCGCGCTGGGGCTGAACGGTGGCCTGGGCAACATGGGTGTCAGCGTGATGCAGTTGGTCGCTCCGCTGGTGGTTTCACTGTCAATCTTTGCCGCGTTCGGTAGCCACGGCGTTGCACAACCGGATGGCACGCAGTTGTATCTGGCAAATGCCGCATGGATTTGGGTGCCATTCCTCGCTATTTTCACGCTGGCCGCATGGTTCGGTATGAACGAACTGGCAACCTCCAAAGCCTCGCTGAAAGAGCAATTACCAGTGCTGAAACGCGGGCATTTGTGGATTATGAGCCTGCTGTATCTGGCGACCTTCGGTTCCTTTATCGGTTTCTCAGCTGGATTTGCGATGCTGTCGAAAACGCAATTCCCTGAGGTGCAGATCCTGCATTACGCCTTCTTTGGCCCGTTCATTGGTGCTTTGGCGCGTTCTGCAGGTGGCGCAATCTCTGACCGTCTGGGCGGAACCCGTGTCACACTGGTGAACTTCATGCTGATGGCTATTTTCAGTGCCTTATTGTTCCTGACGCTGCCATCAAATGGTGTCGGAGGCAACTTCATTGCTTTCTTCGCAGTGTTCCTGGCGCTGTTCCTGACGGCCGGGCTGGGGAGTGGTTCAACCTTCCAGATGATCTCCGTTATCTTCCGTAAACTGACGATGGACAGAGTAAAAGCTGAAGGCGGTTCAGAAGAGAAAGCGATGCGTGAAGCAGCAACCGATACGGCGGCGGCGTTGGGCTTTATCTCTGCTATTGGTGCGATCGGCGGCTTCTTTATTCCGAAAGCATTTGGTACATCCCTGGCATTAACCGGTTCTCCGGTCGGTGCGATGAAAGTCTTTTTGATCTTCTATGTCGCTTGTGTGGTTATCACCTGGGCGGTATACGGACGTCATTCTAAAAAGTAAAAAAGCAGTAACTGTTGATTATCCATTGCGCGGCGTTAGACCGCGCTTTTTTTTGCTTATCATTAGTTACAACATACTTATCATGTGGGCACAACAACTGCCTGTGAGTATGGTGCTTTCACGATGCCAGGCAGGGGGGATACCCCTTAATACCCACTTATAAAGAATTTAACATTTGTATGATAAGTGTATTTAAAAAAAATTATTATAATTCAGTTAGTTGACTGATTTATAGGTATCCCACTAAGGGGGTATGTGAAAATTGTCCCTCATTTTTCATCCCTGTCTGCCTTGATCGTTATCAATTCTTACGTCCTTTCAGAGCGTTACCTTCGCTCTCAATCAAGCAATGTCGATTTATCAGAGAGCCGTCAGGCTCCTACAGGAGAAAACCGATGAGTAAATTCCTGGACCGGTTTCGCTACTTCAAGCAGAAGGGCGAAACCTTTGCCGATGGGCACGGCCAGCTTCTCAATACTAACAGGGACTGGGAGGATGGATATCGCCAGCGTTGGCAGCATGACAAAATCGTGCGTTCAACCCACGGGGTAAACTGCACCGGCTCATGCAGCTGGAAAATCTACGTCAAAAATGGTCTGGTAACCTGGGAAACCCAGCAAACTGACTATCCTCGCACTCGTCCGGATATGCCAAACCACGAGCCTCGCGGCTGTCCGCGCGGTGCAAGCTACTCCTGGTATCTCTACAGCGCTAACCGTCTGAAGTACCCGCTGATGCGTAAACGTCTGATGAAGATGTGGCGTGAAGCAAAAAGATTACACAGCGATCCGGTAGATGCCTGGGCGTCTATTATCGAAGACGCCGACAAAGCAAAGAGCTTCAAACAAGCGCGCGGTCGTGGTGGTTTCGTTCGTTCTTCCTGGCAGGAAGTGAACGAACTGATTGCTGCGTCTAACGTGTATACCATCAAGACCTATGGCCCTGACCGCGTCGCTGGCTTCTCGCCCATCCCGGCAATGTCCATGGTCTCTTACGCTTCTGGCGCGCGCTACCTGTCGCTGATCGGCGGTACCTGCCTGAGCTTCTACGACTGGTATTGCGACTTACCGCCAGCATCTCCGCAAACCTGGGGTGAGCAAACAGACGTACCTGAATCCGCCGACTGGTACAACTCCAGCTATATTATTGCCTGGGGATCCAACGTACCTCAGACCCGTACCCCGGATGCGCACTTCTTCACTGAAGTTCGGTATAAAGGCACCAAAACGGTAGCAATTACGCCGGACTATGCAGAAATTGCCAAACTGTGCGACCTGTGGCTGGCACCGAAACAAGGGACCGATGCGGCGATGGCGATGGCGATGGGCCACGTCATGCTGCGCGAGTTCCACCTCGATAATCCGAGCCAGTACTTCACCGACTACGTACGTCGCTATACCGACATGCCAATGCTGGTGATGCTGGAAGAGCGCGACGGCTACTATGCTGCTGGTCGTATGCTGCGTGCGGCGGATTTGGTTGATGCTCTGGGCCAGGAAAACAATCCAGAATGGAAAACTGTTGCTATCAACAGCAACGGCGAAATGGTTGCGCCAAACGGTTCAATTGGTTTCCGTTGGGGCGAAAAAGGCAAATGGAACCTTGAGCAGCGTGACGGCACATCTGGTGATGAAACCGAACTGCAGCTCAGTCTGCTGGGGAGTCAGGATGACATCGCTGAAGTAGGTTTCCCATACTTTGGCGGTGAAGGTACTGAACATTTCAGCAAAGTAGAACTGGAAAACATTCTGCTGCATAAATTGCCGGTTAAACGTCTGCAACTGGCCGATGGTTCTACCGCACTGGTGACCACCGTTTACGACCTGACCATGGCCAACTACGGTCTGGAACGTGGTCTGAACGATGAAAATTGCGCGACCAGCTACGATGACGTGAAAGCGTATACCCCAGCATGGGCAGAGAAAATTACCGGCGTATCACGTGCTCAGATTGTGCGCATCGCCCGTGAATTTGCGGATAATGCCGACAAGACGCACGGTCGTTCGATGATTATCGTCGGTGCGGGCCTGAACCACTGGTACCACCTCGATATGAACTATCGCGGCCTAATCAATATGCTGATTTTCTGCGGTTGTGTGGGTCAGAGTGGTGGCGGCTGGGCACACTATGTCGGCCAGGAGAAACTGCGCCCTCAGACCGGCTGGCAGCCGCTGGCGTTTGCCCTTGACTGGCAGCGTCCGGCGCGTCACATGAACAGCACCTCCTACTTCTATAATCACTCCAGTCAGTGGCGGTATGAGACGGTCACCGCGCAGGAACTGCTGTCTCCGCTGGCAGATAAATCCCGCTATAGCGGCCACCTGATTGATTTTAACGTTCGCGCTGAACGTATGGGCTGGCTACCATCTGCGCCGCAGTTGGGTACCAACCCGCTGTATATCGCGCAAGAAGCGCAGAATGCAGGTATGACACCGGTGGATTACACCGTGAAATCCCTGAAAGAAGGCTCGATTCGCTTTGCGGCGGAACAACCTGAAAACGGTAAAAACCATCCGCGTAACCTGTTCATCTGGCGTTCTAACCTGCTCGGTTCTTCAGGTAAAGGACATGAGTACATGCTGAAGTACCTGCTGGGTACCGAGCACGGTATTCAGGGGATGGATTTGGGCCAGCAGAACGGCGTGAAGCCAGAAGAAGTGGAATGGCATGACAACGGACTGGACGGCAAACTGGATCTGGTGGTGACGCTGGACTTCCGTCTGTCGAGCACCTGTCTGTATTCCGACATCGTGCTGCCTACCGCAACCTGGTATGAAAAAGATGATATGAATACTTCGGATATGCATCCGTTTATTCATCCGCTGTCTGCCGCCGTTGACCCAGCCTGGGAGTCGAAAAGCGACTGGGAAATCTACAAAGGCATCGCGAAGACATTTTCTGAAGTCTGCGTAGGCCACCTCGGGAAAGAAACCGACGTCGTTACGCTGCCAATCCAGCACGATTCTGCCGCCGAACTGGCGCAACCGCTGGATGTAAAAGACTGGAAAAAAGGCGAATGCGACCTGATTCCGGGTGTTACCGCGCCGCACATCATGACCGTTGAGCGTGACTATCCGGCAACCTATGAGCGCTTTACTTCTATCGGTCCTTTGATGGAAAAAATCGGTAACGGCGGTAAAGGTATTGCCTGGAACACCCAGAGCGAAATGGATCTGCTGCGTAAGCTCAACTACACCAAGGCGGAAGGCCCGGCGAAAGGACAGCCTTGTCTAAACACGGCTATTGATGCCGCTGAGATGATCCTGACACTGGCCCCTGAAACCAATGGTCAGGTCGCCGTGAAAGCCTGGAAAGCGTTGAGTGAATTTACCGGACGTGACCATGCACATTTGGCGTTGAATAAAGAAGACGAAAAAATTCGCTTCCGTGACATTCAGGCGCAGCCGCGAAAAATTATTTCCAGCCCGACCTGGTCTGGTCTGGAAGATGAACATGTGTCTTATAACGCCGGTTATACCAACGTTCACGAACTGATCCCATGGCGTACGCTTTCCGGTCGCCAGCAGTTGTATCAGGATCATCAATGGATGCGTGATTTCGGTGAAAGCCTGTTGGTTTACCGCCCACCTATCGACACACGTTCAGTGAAAGAGGTGATGGGTGAGAAGTCTAACGGTAACCCGGAAAAAGCGCTTAACTTCCTGACGCCGCACCAGAAATGGGGTATCCACTCCACCTACAGCGACAACCTGCTGATGCTGACATTGTCACGCGGTGGTCCGATCGTGTGGATGAGTGAAGTCGATGCGAAAGAACTGGGTATCGAAGATAACGACTGGATCGAAGTTTTCAACAGCAACGGTGCGCTGACCGCACGTGCGGTTGTCAGCCAGCGTGTGCCGGCCGGGATGACCATGATGTACCACGCGCAGGAACGCATCGTTAACCTGCCGGGTTCAGAAATCACCCAGCAGCGCGGCGGGATCCATAACTCGGTGACCCGTATTACGCCGAAACCGACCCACATGATCGGCGGCTATGCGCAACTGGCATACGGTTTTAACTACTACGGTACCGTCGGTTCAAACCGCGATGAGTTCGTAGTTGTACGTAAGATGAAGAACATTAACTGGTTGGATGGCGAAGGCAATGACCAGGTACAGGAGAGCGTAAAATGAAAATTCGTTCACAAGTCGGCATGGTGCTGAATCTCGATAAGTGCATCGGCTGCCACACCTGTTCAGTGACCTGTAAAAACGTCTGGACCAGCCGCGAAGGTATGGAATACGCCTGGTTCAATAACGTCGAAAGTAAGCCTGGTGTTGGTTTCCCGAATGACTGGGAAAATCAGGAAAAATGGAAGGGCGGTTGGATCCGTAAAATCAACGGTAAGTTGCAACCGCGCATGGGTAACCGTGCGCTGCTGCTGGGTAAAATCTTTGCTAACCCGCATCTACCGGGCATGGATGACTACTACGAGCCGTTTGATTTCGACTATCAGAATCTGCACACCGCGCCGGAAGGCAGCAAAGCGCAGCCGATTGCCCGTCCGCGCTCGCTGATCACCGGTCAGCGGATGGACAAAATTACCAGCGGTCCTAACTGGGAAGAAATTCTGGGCGGCGAGTTCGAAAAACGCGCCAAAGACCAGAACTTCGAAAACATGCAGAAGGCAATGTACGGCCAGTTCGAAAACACCTTCATGATGTATTTGCCGCGCCTGTGTGAGCACTGCCTTAACCCGGCGTGTGTGGCGACCTGCCCGAGTGGCGCTATCTACAAGCGTGAAGAAGATGGCATCGTGCTGATCGACCAGGACAAGTGCCGTGGCTGGCGTATGTGCATCACCGGCTGCCCGTACAAGAAGATTTACTTCAACTGGAAGAGCGGGAAGTCCGAGAAGTGCATCTTTTGCTATCCGCGTATCGAAGCGGGTCAACCGACCGTTTGCTCCGAAACCTGTGTTGGTCGTATCCGTTATCTCGGCGTACTGCTGTATGACGCAGATGCGATCGAAAGCGCGGCCAGCACCGAGCACGAAAAGGATCTGTACCAGCGTCAACTGGACGTGTTCCTCGATCCGAACGATCCAGCGGTTATTGAACAGGCGCTGAAAGATGGTATTCCGCTGAGCGTCATTGACGCTGCACAACAGTCTCCGGTTTACAAAATGGCGATGGACTGGAAGCTGGCGCTGCCGCTGCATCCGGAATACCGCACGCTACCGATGGTCTGGTATGTGCCGCCTTTGTCACCGATTCAGTCTGCCGCGGACGCGGGTACGCTTGGTAGCAACGGTATTCTGCCGGACGTTGAGAGTTTGCGTATCCCGGTTCAATACCTGGCGAACCTCCTCACCGCAGGCGACACACAGCCGGTACTGTTGGCGCTGAAACGTATGCTGGCGATGCGTCACTACAAACGTGCGGAAACCGTTGACGGTAAAGTTGATACCCGTGCGCTGGAAGAGGTGGGATTAAGCGAAGCGCAGGCACAGGAAATGTATCGTTATCTGGCGATTGCTAACTACGAAGATCGTTTCGTGGTACCGAGCAGTCATCGTGAACTGGCGCGTGAGGCGTTCCCGGAGAAAAGCGGTTGCGGCTTTACCTTCGGTGACGGTTGCCACGGTTCTGATACTAAATTCAATCTGTTCAACAGCCGCCGCATCGACGCTGTTGATGTGACCAGCAAAACGGAGCCGCACCAATGATTGAACTCGTCATTGTTTCGCGTCTGCTCGAGTACCCGGATGCTGCCTTATGGCAGCATCAGCAGGAACTTTTCGATGCACTCGCGTCATCTGAAAACCTGGATAAAGAGGATGCCCAGACCCTGGGCGTTTTCCTGCGCGATCTCACTGCGCAGGACATGCTGGATGTGCAGGCAAGCTATAGCGAACTGTTTGACCGTGGTCGCGCCACCTCGCTGCTGTTGTTTGAACATGTACACGGCGAGTCCCGCGATCGTGGTCAGGCGATGGTCGATCTGATGTCGCAGTATGAGCAGCACGGTTTGCAGCTCGACAGCCGCGAGCTTCCCGATCATCTTCCGCTGTATCTGGAATACCTTGCGCAACTGCAGAAAAGCGAAGCGTTAGCTGGATTACAGGATATAGCACCAATTCTGGCGCTGCTCAGCGCACGTTTGCAACAGCGTGAAAGCCGTTATGCGATGCTGTTTGATCTGCTGTTAAAACTGGCGAATACCGTTATCGACAGCGATAAAGTGGCTGAAAAGATTGCGGATGAAGCGCGTGATGATACCCCACAAGCGCTGGATGCAGTTTGGGAAGAAGAGCAAGTGAAATTCTTCGCCGATCAGGGGTGTGGCGAGTCGGAAATCACCGCTTATCAGCGTCGTTTTGCCGGGGCCGTTGCGCCGCAGTATCTGAATATCACCACCGGAGGACAGCAATAATGCACTTCCTGAATACGTTCTTCTTTGACATCTATCCGTACATTGCAGGTTCAGTCTTTCTGATCGGCAGCTGGCTGCGTTATGACTACGGACAGTACACCTGGCGTGCGGCGTCCAGCCAGATGCTGGATCGTAAAGGGATGAACATGGCGTCAAACCTGTTTCATATCGGGATTCTGGGTATTTTTGCCGGTCACTTCCTTGGTATGTTAACGCCGCACTGGATGTATGAAGCGTGGCTGCCGCTCGAAGTGAAGCAGAAGATGGCGATGTTTGCGGGCGGGGCATCCGGCGTGATGTGCCTGGTTGGTGGCGTTTTACTGCTTAAACGCCGTCTGTTCAGCCCACGTGTGCGGGCAACCACGACTGCAGCAGATATTTTGATTCTTTCCCTGCTGGTGGTTCAGTGTGCGCTGGGCCTGTTGACCATTCCGTTCTCTGCCCAGCATATGGACGGCAGCGAGATGATGAAGCTGGTGAACTGGGCACAGTCTGTGGTGACTTTCCACGGCGGAGCGTCTCAATATCTGGATGGTGTTGCGTTTATTTTCCGTATGCACCTGGTGTTGGGGATGACGCTGTTCCTGTTGTTCCCATTCTCGCGCCTGGTGCACATCTGGAGCGTTCCGGTCGAGTACCTGACGCGTAAATACCAGATTGTACGAGCGCGTCACTAATCGGTTATCTGTATTAGACAAACCCTGCTTCGGCGGGGTTTTTTTATGGTTGTTTGCAAGAAGATGTATTTAGCTGAAGTGTTACTGGAGAAGTAGGTGGTGGGGGAAGGATTACTCAGCGCTGCGCGCTTCGCCCTTCGGGTCGTTGCCTGCGGCAACGCTTTCTCGCTACGCTCGAATCGAACCTTAGTCGAAGCTTCTCATCCTTCCCTATTGGGCGGTTCATGGGGCACTACAGATGAATTCGGTGTTGGTGCTATATGAAATGATGGTGGTGGGGGAAGGATTCGAACCTTCGAAGTCGATGACGGCAGATTTACAGTCTGCTCCCTTTGGCCGCTCGGGAACCCCACCTGGGGTATACTGATTTTGTGAACTAGCTGAATAATGGTGGTGGGGGAAGGATTCGAACCTTCGAAGTCGATGACGGCAGATTTACAGTCTGCTCCCTTTGGCCGCTCGGGAACCCCACCACGGGGTAATGCTTTTACTGGCCTGCTTCCGTTGGAAGCGGGGCGCATCATATCAAATGATGCGCCGCTGTAAAGCATTCCTTTGCTTAACATGAACTGTTTGCGTACTTTTCATCCGTAACGCAGTAAAGCTAATCAATTCATATTATTGGTGATTACAGAATAATCGTTCGGTTACCGTAAACAAAGACGCGTTGAGCCAGAACCTGATACAGCGCGCGGCTTAATACATTTTTCTCAACGTCACGACCTGCGCGCATCATATCTTCTGCACTGTAGGTGTGATCCACATGAATCACGTCCTGCATAATAATTGGACCTTCATCGAGATTATCATTCACATAATGCGCCGTCGCACCGATGATCTTCACGCCGCGCTCATAGGCTTGATGGTAAGGGCGAGCACCAATAAACGCTGGCAGGAATGAATGGTGGATATTGATAATCTTATTCGGGAAGCGGGAAACAAATGTAGGTGTCAGAACGCGCATGTATTTTGCCAGCACGACATAGTCCGGTTGGTGCGCGTCGATAGCGTCGGCCATTTTCTGGTCATGCTCGTCACGCGTTAAACCTTCATGGCTGACCAGCTCAAACGGAATATCGAATCGCTCAACCAAGGAGCGCAGCGTCTCGTGGTTGCCGATCACCGCAGCGATTTCAACATCCAGTCCGCCATAATTGGCCTTCATTAACAGATCGCCCAAACAATGAGCTTCTTTAGTGACCAAAATGACGATGCGACGGCGGCCTGCTGGCGTTAATTCACGAATGGAGCCTTCGGGTAAGGCGCTATCCAGATCGGCAAGCAGCGTGACGTCGTTAAAAATACCCTCCAGTTCGGTACGCATAAAAAAACGCCCGGTACGGTGGTCCACGAACTCATTGTTTTGCACGATATTCAGCTCGTGTTTGTAACAGATATTCGTAATGCGTGCGATCAGACCTTTTTGGTCCGGGCAAATAGTACGCAGTACTTTTCGTTGTAATGAATGCATTTGCAGCGGTGATCCTGTTGAGAATGTTTGCAAAATTGATACTGTCGGGCGTTGACTAGCCGCAGCACTTTTTAAATTTTTTACCGGAGCCACAAGGGCAGGTATCGTTTCGTCCAATTTGAGGGCGTGTACCGTCTATATAGTACCACTGACCGTTTTCTTTTAGAAAACGAGAGCGCTCGATAATTACGCCTGTTTTACCTTGTTCTGTAAACCGTGCGACAAAGCTGACATAGCCGGTATTTTCTGCGTCTGTCGTCTCTTGTTCAAAAACGGTCAGTCCGAGCCATTCGGTATGGCTAAATCCTGCGATAATGTCGTCGCGAAACGCGGTTGCATGACAGTCTGGATGCCAGGTTTTGATCAGGTAATCTGCGTCCTTCATCACAAAAGCGCAGTAGCGAGAACGCATGAGGTGTGACGGCGTAGGTGCTACTTGTTCGCCAGACACATAACGGTAGCAACATAGGCTATACTCGACAGCGCTACCACAGGGACAAACCTGAGACACAAAATACTCCCTGGAATAAAAAAACGGCGTAAAAACGCCACGGTGGCACTATGTTAACTGAGCCGTAGTGATGTTGCTACGTCTGCAAGCCAGGGGAAGTCTGTAGGTACAATGAGAAAAATAAAAATTGGGCTGGCGCTAGGTTCCGGCGCAGCGCGAGGCTGGTCGCATATTGGTGTGATTAAAGCCCTGAAACACATGGGCATTGATATTGATATCGTTGCGGGTTGTTCTATCGGCTCGTTGGTGGGCGCCGCTTATGCCTGCAATAAATTACCTGCCCTTGAGCAGTGGGTTTGCTCATTCAGCTATTGGGATGTTTTACGCCTGATGGATCTCTCGTGGCGTAGAGGTGGATTGCTGCGCGGTGAACGTGTATTCAATCAGTATCGTAATGTCATGCCGGTAGAAGCTATTGAACAATGCTCACGTCGTTTCGCAACGGTTGCCACAAACCTGAGCACGGGTCGGGAGCTATGGTTCACCGAAGGTGATTTGCATCTCGCTGTCCGAGCCTCCTGCAGTATTCCCGGTCTGATGTCTCCCGTGGCGCATAATGGTTACTGGTTGGTCGATGGTGCAGTGGTGAATCCCGTACCTGTGTCCCTGACCCGCGCGCTGGGTGCTGACATCGTTATTGCCGTCGATCTGCAACACGATGCGCATCTTATGCAGCAAGATTTACTCTCCTTCAACGTCAGCAGTGATAGCGAATTGAGTGGTGACACTGACGAGCTTTCCTGGCGTGCCCGCCTGAAAGAGCGTTTGAGCAACATTACGGCCAGGCGTGCGGTCACCGCACCGACGGCGATGGAAATCATGACGACCTCTATTCAGGTTCTGGAAAACCGTCTGAAACGTAACCGCATGGCTGGCGACCCGCCGGATATTCTGATTCAGCCGTTTTGTCCGCAAATATCCACGTTGGATTTCCACCGCGCTAGCGCAGCAATTGCTGCCGGACAACTGGCGGTCGAGAAGAAAATGGATGAACTTCTACCCTTGGTGAAAACCAACGTCTAACGCATTTTTTATCAACACTTAAGCAAATTCTGACAGGCGTGAGTAGCAATAGCATGCCACTATTTACTAAAGCCAGTCAGGGGGGAGAATATGACGCAGCCATTGGTCGGAAAACAGATTCTTATCGTTGAGGATGAGCCGGTATTTCGCTCACTCATGGACTCATGGTTTTCCTCTTTGGGGGCGACAACAGCGGTAGCTGGCGATGGGCTTGAAGCTCTGGAATTACTCGGACACTTTAACCCAGACTTGATGATCTGTGATCTGGCTATGCCAAGAATGAACGGCCTCAAACTGGTGGAGTATCTGCGTAATCGTGGCGATCAGACCCCGATACTGGTGATCTCCGCAACGGAAAACATGTCCGACATCGCTAAGGCGCTGCGCTTGGGGGTGGATGATGTGCTACTGAAACCAGTAAAGGACCTTAACCGCCTACGTGAAACCGTCTTTGCGTGCTTGTATCCCAATATGTTTAATTCACGTGTGGAAGAAGAAGAACGGCTGTTTCGCGACTGGGATGCGATGGTCGGCGATCCGGCTGCTGCGGCAAAGCTGTTACAAGAATTACAGCCTCCGGTGTCACAAGTGATTTCACACTGTCGAATCAATTATCGCCAGTTAGTGGCCGCCGATCAGCCGGGGCTGGTACTGGATATTGCGCCGCTCTCGGACCATGACCTTGCGTTTTATTGCCTTGATGTGACAAGGGCAGGGGATAACGGTGTCCTGGCAGCATTATTACTGCGCGCGCTATTTAACGGTTTGTTGCAGGAACAGTTGGCACATCAAAATCAACGGTTACCGGAGCTCGGTGCGTTATTGAAGCAGGTAAACCATTTACTGCGCCAGGCTAATTTGCCTGGACAGTTTCCCTTGCTGGTGGGCTATTACCACAGCGAATTAAAAAACCTGATTTTGGTATCTGCAGGGCTGAATGCGACATTAAATACGGGTTCCCACAACGTACAAATCAGTAATGGCGTTCCGCTGGGCACTTTAGGTAATGCGTATCTTAATCAACTAAGTCAACGCTGCGAGTCCTGGCAATGCCAAATTTGGGGGGCTGGTGGTCGTTTGCGCCTGATGTTGTCTGCGGAATGAACAATTGACAGGTGTGGGAATCAAATTGGTTCACCTCTCTCATGCTGCGGGTGCTACTATCAGCGCCAGATTTATTCGTATTTATCTTAATTATACCGACGCGCGTCCTTTTCAGACCAGAAGCTTGTCGCTGTACTGATATACTGGGATGCGATACAGATTGATGAACACGTTCAATACATGAACAGTCCAGGAGAGTTTTAAATGGCTGCCCTTAATTCGAAAGTCAAAAAGGCTGTTATCCCGGTAGCGGGATTAGGAACCAGGATGTTACCGGCTACGAAAGCTATCCCGAAAGAGATGCTACCGTTGGTTGATAAGCCATTAATTCAGTACGTCGTAAACGAATGTATTGCTGCGGGCATCACTGAAATTGTGCTTGTTACTCACTCGTCTAAAAATTCGATTGAGAACCACTTTGATACCAGCTTTGAACTTGAAGCTATGCTGGAAAAACGTGTAAAACGTCAACTTCTGGAAGAAGTGCAGTCTATTTGTCCGCCGCATGTCACTATTATGCAGGTGCGTCAGGGGCTGGCCAAAGGTCTGGGTCACGCGGTATTGTGCGCACATCCGGTAGTGGGTGATGAACCAATTGCGGTTATCCTGCCGGACGTAATTCTTGATGAATACGAATCTGATTTATCACGCGACAACCTTGCCGAAATGATTCATCGTTTTGATGAAACAGGCAGTAGCCAGATTATGGTTGAGCCGGTAGAAGATGTTACCGCTTATGGTGTTGTT
The DNA here is from genome assembly GCF_052950715.1 of Citrobacter sp. VF227. Lineage (NCBI taxonomy): Bacteria > Pseudomonadati > Pseudomonadota > Gammaproteobacteria > Enterobacterales > Enterobacteriaceae > Citrobacter > Citrobacter sp. VF227. The sequence continues at coordinate 616,306 of NZ_JBRFVF010000001.1, read as the reverse complement.
GATTGTAAGGGCGTTGAATTAGCTCCTGGCGAAAGCGTACCGATGGTTGGCGTTGTTGAAAAGCCGAAGGCCGATGTAGCGCCATCTAATTTGGCCGTTGTGGGGCGTTACGTGCTGAGCGCAGATATTTGGCCTCTGCTGGCTAAAACCCCTCCGGGAGCGGGTGATGAAATTCAGCTGACTGATGCTATTGATATGCTGATTGAAAAAGAAACGGTTGAAGCTTATCACATGAAGGGCAAAAGCCATGACTGTGGTAATAAGCTGGGTTATATGCAAGCGTTCGTAGAATATGGTATTCGCCATAATACACTGGGTGCTGAATTTAAAGCCTGGCTGGAAGAAGAGATGGGTATTAAGAAGTAACCTCCAGGTATTACCAGGTAAGAACGGCGCTGTTAACCCAGCGCCGTTTTTTTATACCTAATCCAGGTATGGATAGAGCGAAGTAGCGGCAAAAAAAATCCCGCCATTGGCGGGATTTTGAACAGCGTAATTCTGAATTATTCCTTGATCAGGAAGTCATCCAGTTGTTTACCTTGTTCTTCCATCGCTTTTTTGATCACAGCCGGTGTACGACCCTGGCCAGTCCAGGTTTTAGTTTCACCGTTTTCGTCAACATAGCTATATTTAGCCGGACGCGCAGCACGTTTAGCTTTGGTGCCAGATTTAACAGCAGCCATGCTATTCAGCAGTTCGTTCGGATCAATGCCGTCAGCGATCAGCATTTCACGATATTGTTGCAGTTTACGAGTACGTTCTTCAACTTCAGCAGCGGCAGCGCTTTCTTCTTCACGGCGCTCGCTAACTACAACTTCTAATTTTTCCAGCATTTCTTCAAGCGTTTCCAGAGTACATTCTCTTGCCTGCGCACGAAGAGTACGGATGTTGTTCAGAATTTTAAGTGCTTCGCTCATTGTAGTAATCTCAAACTTATATTGGGGGTGGTTTGTTGAGCTAATAATAGAGCGATAAATTCAGTTGTGCAATAGCCAGGAATGTAAGGAATTCAAAATTGCGCTTTATTTAGTATCAGAATTAATTCTTCTGTCATAAATTCCACGTGCTGTTGGGCATAAAAAAGGCTTATTGGTGAGGGGGCTTCTCAGCAGTTGAGAGTAAAAATTCAAGATTCAGGTCACATTTTATGGTGTACAAATAGTATCTCTTTGCAGTGATTTCAACCTTTTGTATTAGTTTTGCTTACGTGAATTCACTAATACAAGGCGACTGTGGGTAGATTCAATAACAATAAGGAAAGGGTTTCTTTATTGCCACAGGATGAAAAACCGCATGGATAAATTTCATGAGCACTATTTGTGAAAGAGTATGTATATACACATCCAGTTTCAGGTTATCTGGGCTATGGCAGAGTGTACTCATGCTCTCATGTAACTTAAAAAACTGGTTATTAAGGCGACACTGAGCGAGCCTGTATGCGCATTTATACGCCTTTGGGAGCAACGCTACGCCGACACTTTCGTGAAATATGATACAATCCCGCCCATATTTATTTCCCCAGGTGAGGGCCTTCGGTCAATGGCACAGCTATATTTTTACTATTCTGCAATGAATGCCGGTAAGTCGACTGCATTGCTGCAATCTTCGTACAATTATCAGGAACGTGGGATGCGTGCTGTTGTATATACAGCGGAAATTGATGACCGTTTTGGCGCTGGAAAAGTAAGTTCACGTATAGGTCTGTCGTCACCTGCAAAATTGTTTAACCAAAATTCATCATTGTTCGAAGAGATTCGTGCTGAAAACGAGCTGCAAAGAATTCACTGTGTACTGGTTGATGAGTCGCAGTTTCTGACTCGGCAACAGGTTTATGAATTATCTGAAGTAGTCGATCGGCTGGATATTCCCGTGTTGTGCTATGGTTTACGCACAGATTTCCGTGGTGAATTATTTGGCGGCAGCGAATACCTGCTTGCATGGTCTGATAAGCTGGTTGAATTAAAAACCATTTGTTTCTGTGGGCGTAAGGCCAGTATGGTTTTACGTCTTGATCAGGCTGGAAGACCCTATAACGAGGGCGAGCAGGTCGTTATTGGCGGGAATGAACGTTATGTCTCGGTTTGTCGTAAACATTATAAACAAGCGCAGTCTGAGGGCTCTCTGACGGCGATACAAGAGCGACACAGCCACGATTAACCCTTAGCGCTTACGCGCGCTTAGTCACGCAGGGTAGGCCGCGACATTCGACAATGTTCTCTACCCTGTCAGGTTCTCTCTGACGCAATTCTTACACCGTACTGGCCCCACTCCAACAGAACCATCCTCTATACGCCTCTGAATTACGTATATGCCTGTTCCGATAGAGTAGGACATAAAAAAACGGCCCCAATGTGGGGCCGTTTAGAGTGAAACTAAAACTTATCTGGTCGAATTAAGCGGATTTCTTCGCTTTCTTCTCAGCTTTCGGTGCTGCTACTGTTTCAGTCTTAGCTGCGGCCTGGCCTTCGCTGTACTCACGACCGTAGTAGGTATCCAGCAGGATCTGTTTCAGTTCAGAAATCAGCGGGTAACGCGGGTTAGCACCAGTACACTGGTCATCAAACGCATCTTCAGACAGTTTGTCCACGTGTGCCAGGAAGTCAGCTTCCTGAACGCCAGCTTCACGGATAGACTTAGGAATACCCAGTTCAGCTTTGATTTCTTCAAGCCAGCCCAGCAGTTTCTGGATTTTCGCAGCAGTGCGGTCGCCCGGTGCGCTCAGACCCAGATGATCTGCGATTTCAGCATAGCGACGACGAGCTTGTGGGCGGTCATACTGGCTGAATGCAGTCTGTTTAGTCGGGTTGTCGTTGGCGTTATAACGAATAACGTTGCTGATCAGCAGGGCGTTCGCCAGACCGTGAGGAATGTGGAACTGAGAACCCAGCTTGTGCGCCATTGAGTGACATACACCCAGGAAGGCGTTAGCAAACGCGATACCGGCGATGGTTGCTGCACTGTGTACACGTTCACGAGCTACCGGGTTCTTAGAACCTTCATGGTAGGACGCCGGCAGGTTTTCTTTCAGCAGTTTCAGCGCCTGCAGTGCCTGACCGTCAGAGAACTCAGAAGCCAGTACGGAAACGTAAGCTTCCAAAGCGTGAGTTACGGCATCAAGACCACCGAACGCACACAGGGACTTCGGCATATCCATGACCAGGTTAGCATCAACAATCGCCATATCCGGAGTCAGCGCATAGTCTGCCAGCGGGTATTTCTGCCCGGTTGCGTCGTCAGTAACAACAGCAAACGGAGTCACTTCAGAACCGGTACCGGAAGTGGTAGTAACGGCAACCATCTTCGCTTTGACGCCCATTTTCGGGAACTTGTAGATACGTTTACGGATGTCCATAAAGCGCAGCGCCAGTTCTTCAAAGTGAGTTTCCGGATGCTCGTACATAACCCACATAATTTTCGCGGCGTCCATCGGGGAACCACCACCCAGCGCAATGATCACGTCTGGTTTGAAAGAGTTAGCCAGCTCAGCACCTTTGCGTACAACGGTCAGAGTTGGGTCAGCTTCGACTTCAAAGAACACTTCAGTTTCAACGCCAGCAGCTTTCAGCACGGAAGTGATTTGATCAGCATAACCGTTGTTAAACAGGAAGCGGTCGGTCACGATCAGCGCACGTTTGTGACCATCGGTAATCACTTCATCCAGTGCGATTGGCAGAGAGCCACGACGGAAGTAGATAGATTTCGGAAGTTTGTGCCACAACATGTTTTCAGCTCGCTTAGCAACGGTTTTCTTGTTGATCAGGTGCTTAGGACCAACGTTTTCAGAGATGGAGTTACCACCCCATGAACCACAACCCAGAGTCAGGGAAGGTGCGAGTTTGAAGTTGTACAGGTCACCGATACCACCCTGAGATGCAGGGGTGTTAATCAGGATACGTGCGGTTTTCATCATCTGGCCGAAGTAAGCAACGCGTTCTGGCTGGTTGTCCTGGTCGGTGTACAGGCAAGAGGTATGACCGATACCGCCCATCGCAACCAGTTTTTCAGCTTTATTAACGGCGTCTTCAAAGTCTTTCGCACGGTACATCGCCAGCGTCGGAGACAGTTTTTCGTGAGCAAACGGTTCGCTTTCGTCAACAACCTTCACTTCGCCGATCAGAATCTTGGTGGTTTCTGGTACGGAGAAGCCTGCCAGTTCAGCAATTTTGTATGCCGGCTGACCAACGATGGCCGCGTTCAGCGCGCCATTTTTCAGGATAACGTCCTGAACAGCTTTCAGCTCTTTACCCTGCAGCATGTAGCCACCGTGAGTCGCGAAACGCTCACGTACTGCGTCATATACAGAGTCAACAACAACAACAGACTGTTCAGAAGCACAGATTACGCCGTTATCGAAGGTTTTAGACATCAGAACGGAGGCAACAGCACGCTTGATATCTGCGGTTTCATCGATGACAACCGGGGTGTTACCTGCGCCTACGCCGATAGCTGGTTTACCGGAGCTGTATGCAGCTTTCACCATGCCTGGACCACCAGTAGCAAGGATCAGGTTGATGTCCGGGTGGTGCATCAGCGCGTTAGACAGTTCTACGGAAGGTTGATCGATCCAGCCGATCAGATCTTTCGGCGCGCCAGCAGCGATGGCTGCCTGCAGAACGATATCAGCGGCTTTATTGGTCGCATCTTTAGCACGCGGATGCGGAGAGAAGATGATGGCGTTACGCGTCTTCAGGCTGATCAGCGATTTGAAGATGGCAGTAGAAGTTGGGTTAGTGGTTGGAACGATACCGCAGATAATACCAATCGGTTCAGCGATGGTAATGGTACCGAAAGTGTCGTCCTCAGACAGCACACCACAGGTCTTTTCATCTTTATATGCGTTATAGATGTATTCTGAAGCGAAGTGGTTTTTAATCACTTTATCTTCGACGATGCCCATGCCGGATTCGGCAACGGCCATTTTCGCGAGAGGGATTCGAGCGTCTGCGGCAGCCAGAGCGGCGGCACGGAAGATTTTGTCAACCTGTTCTTGAGTGAAACTGGCATATTCACGCTGGGCTTTTTTTACGCGCTCTACAAGTGCGTTAAGTTCAGCGACATTAGTAACAGCCATAATGCTCTCCTGATAATGTTAAACTTTTTTAGTAAATCATCTGCTCGATACGAGAGTATAGACAGATCGACGAAAATTTGTGTAACGTTTTGAAAATCAAACGGTTAATTAACGTCCGTTTTACCTTGATTTACTAAAAGAGCTTATGCGTTAGCGTCAGTTAACTCTAACGCGTTACCTCCAGGTGGCGTAAGCAAGATTACTCACTTCTGAGTAGTAATTGCGTGATCTGGATCAATATTTCGCAAAGCTGACACCTTTCAGCAGGCCCTTTTAGCGTTTATCGGTAAGTGTTAATGAATTGATGTGATGAATTCCAATGACATTAGCATATTCAATACATATTAATAACACTCACTATTGGTAGCGTATTTACGTAGATAAACGCAGATAGAAGGTGAAGTATGCTGACAAAAAGCGTATCTTCAGCGCGGATTTTATCAATTTTTTTATGACTCATTTTATCCGGCTAACGCTTCGGAGCTAACCGTGATCCAAACGCTATTTGATTTTCCTGTCTATTTTAAATTTTTCATTGGGTTATTTGCGTTGGTCAACCCGGTGGGGATTATCCCTGTCTTTATCAGCATGACCAGCTACCAAACGGCTGCAGCGCGCAACAAAACCAACCTTACGGCAAACCTTTCGGTTGCCATCATCCTGTGGACTTCGCTGTTCCTTGGTGACGGTATTCTGCAACTTTTCGGTATCTCGATAGACTCGTTCAGGATTGCCGGCGGCATCCTGGTGGTGACTATTGCGATGTCGATGATTAGCGGAAAACTTGGCGAAGATAAGCAAAATAAACAGGAAAAATCAGAAACCGCTATTCGCGAAAGCATCGGTGTTGTGCCACTGGCCTTGCCTCTGATGGCAGGGCCGGGGGCGATAAGCTCAACTATCGTTTGGGGCACGCGGTATCATAGTGCGATTAACCTGTTTGGTTTTTTTGTGGCAATTGCGCTGTTTGCCCTGTGCTGTTGGGGGCTGTTCCGTATGGCGCCATGGTTAGTTCGCCTGCTGGGCCAAACGGGCATCAACGTCATTACGCGTATTATGGGATTGCTGTTAATGGCTCTGGGGATTGAGTTCATTGTTACTGGAATCAAGTCTATTTTCCCCGGTTTGCTTGCCTGATATCCCTCTTTTGCATCAACGGAGCCACTATCGGCTCCGTTTCCTTTCATTATCAGTAAAACTTCTCACTAAAGTTGAAAAGTAGCACAACAAAAATAATAAAAACTTATGTTTAGCTCTTTTGTTATTCATTGAATTTATAGATATAACTCTCAACAGTCCGCCTGTGGTGGCTAAGTGTCGCTGTTATTTTAGTAACATCATACTCTGGGGCTTGCTGTAGGATTATCGAAATGTTATTAGTTATTTCAGCGTTTTTTTTAGATGAATGTGCTAATTAATAACCAATTGTTAAATTAATGTGTATTTGAGCGCGGTGTTGATACCGGACAGGGTAGTTAACAATGCTTGATGTTCAACGTTATGATTTTTAATGATTTTTTGTGATAAATCTTCATTCGAAAGACTTTTCTACTGAGATTTATTTTCAATAAAAGAGAATTGGTTAACAAATTTGTAAAATGTATTGGCGGTTAAGAAACGCATTTGATACTTTCCGGTCAGGTATTTTGCAGAAGATTTCACGTTGATGAGAATCATTTTCAATTGATTTCTCTCAACAGGGTAACAGCGTGTTTCCGGCAGGGGAAACACGATCGATAATCGACGCAAGGCGGTCGTACGAATCGCCAGAATAAATAGAGTCGGTGATAGCAAGCAGTAAAACAATAAACCACCTGACGGCAGAAAATCTCCGATGCCGTACAGGGATCCTGACAGGATTAACAGTCTGGTTAAAAAGCCAGCCATAATAATGAGGGAGTACAAACACAATGACTAACATCACTAAAAAAAGTTTAGTAGCTGCGGGGATCCTAACTGCGCTAGTCGCTGGAAATGCTGCCACAGCAGCAGTTGTGCCAGCCGGTGTGCAGCTTGCTGAAAAGCAGACTCTGGTGCGTAATAACGGTTCGGAAGTTCAGTCGCTCGATCCACATAAAATCGAAGGTGTGCCTGAATCCAACATCAACCGTGACCTGTTTGAAGGTTTATTAATCAGTGATGTTGATGGCAAACCATCACCAGGCGTAGCTGAAAAATGGGAAAATAAAGACTTTAAAGTCTGGACATTCCATCTGCGTAAAGATGCAAAGTGGTCTGACGGTACGCCAGTCACCGCGCAAGATTTCGTGTATAGCTGGCAGCGGCTGGCTAACCCAAATACCGCGTCACCGTACGCCAGCTATTTGCAGTACGGCCACATCGTCAATATTGATGATATTATCGCCGGTAAAAAGCCGGTCACCGATCTCGGCGTTAAAGCTCTCGACGATCATACATTTGAAGTCACCCTGAGCGAGCCGGTTCCTTATTTCTACAAACTGCTTGTGCACTCATCCGTTTCACCGGTTCCTAAAGCCGCAGTTGAAAAATACGGTGAGAAGTGGACCCAGCCAGCTAACATCGTCACTAACGGTGCTTATAAACTGAAAGACTGGGTTGTCAACGAGCGCATTGTGCTTGAGCGTAATACTAACTACTGGGACAACGCGAAAACCGTTATAAACCAGGTTACCTATTTGCCAATTGCTTCTGAAGTGACTGACGTGAACCGCTATCGCAGCGGTGAAATCGACATGACCTATAACAACATGCCGATCGAGTTATTCCAGAAACTGAAAAAAGAGATCCCGAACGAAGTTCACGTTGACCCGTACCTGTGCACCTATTATTACGAAATCAACAATCAGAAAGCACCGTTCAACGATGTTCGCGTTCGTACTGCCCTGAAACTGGCGTTGGATCGTGACATTATCGTCAATAAAGTGAAAAACCAGGGCGACCTGCCTGCATATAGCTTTACTCCTCCTTACACCGATGGGGCAAAATTGGTTGAACCAGAGTGGTTCAAATGGTCTCAGGAAAAACGTAATGAAGAAGCGAAAAAACTGCTGGCTGAAGCAGGCTTCACCGCTGAAAAGCCGTTGACCTTTGACCTGCTGTATAACACCTCAGACCTGCATAAGAAGCTGGCCATCGCAGCGGCATCCATCTGGAAGAAAAATCTGGGTGCCAACGTGAAGCTGGAAAATCAGGAGTGGAAAACATTCCTCGATACGCGCCATCAGGGTAACTATGATGTTTCGCGTGCGGGTTGGTGTGCGGATTACAACGAACCAACATCCTTCCTGAACATGGTGCTGTCCGACAGCTCCAACAACACTGTGCACTATAAGAGCCCAGCGTTTGATAAGCTGATTGCCGATACCCTGAAAGTGACTGATGAAGCACAGCGCAGCGAACTGTATTCAAAAGCGGAACAGCAATTGGATAAAGATTCTGCGATTGTACCGGTTTATTACTATGTTAACGCCCGTCTGGTGAAACCGTGGGTTGGCGGATACTCTGGTAAAGACCCGATGGATAATATCCACGTCAAAGACTTGTATATTATCAAGCATTAATGGCAAGACGTGGGGCATTTTTATTGCCCCACAGTGTCTTTTTTCTTCGAACTATTAATACCGCTTTACCTGAAGGTCGGGGTAGAAGGGGTATAAAGGCACACGCCAGAAGGTACGGGCAATGTTAAAATTCATACTACGTCGCTGTCTGGAAGCGATTCCGACGCTATTTATCCTTATTACGATTTCATTCTTTATGATGCGCCTTGCGCCGGGAAGCCCATTTACCGGGGAACGCGCGTTACCGCCAGAGGTACTGGCAAATATTGAAGCGAAATATCATCTTAACGATCCTATCTCAACGCAGTACTTCAGCTATCTGAAGCAGCTGGCACATGGCGATTTTGGGCCCTCCTTCAAATACAAAGACTACACTGTCAACGATCTCGTTGCCTCGAGCTTTCCGGTTTCAGCGAAGCTGGGTGCGGCAGCCTTTATTCTGGCGGTACTCGTCGGTGTAAGCGCTGGGGTGATAGCCGCGCTCAAGCAAAATACGCGCTGGGACTACACGGTGATGGGAGTAGCAATGACCGGGGTCGTTATCCCCAGCTTTGTAGTCGCTCCATTGTTGGTCATGATATTTGCCATAACCTTGAAATGGTTGCCTGGCGGGGGCTGGAACGGCGGGGCGCTGAAATTTATGATCCTACCGATGGTGGCGTTGTCACTGGCCTATATCGCCAGTATCGCCCGTATTACTCGTGGTTCGATGATTGAAGTGCTGCACTCTAACTTTATTCGCACTGCGCGCGCAAAAGGGCTGCCGATGCGGCGGATTATTTTCCGCCATGCGTTAAAGCCGGCGCTGTTGCCCGTCCTGTCCTATATGGGACCGGCATTTGTCGGCATTATCACCGGTTCAATGGTTATTGAGACCATTTACGGCTTGCCGGGCATTGGCCAGCTATTCGTCAATGGTGCCTTAAACCGCGACTATTCGCTGGTTCTGAGCCTGACCATTCTGGTGGGTACGCTGACCATTGTGTTTAACGCGATTGTCGACGTGCTGTATGCCGTTATCGACCCAAAAATTCGTTACTGATACTGGAGCTCGCTATGATGTTAAGTAAGAAAAACAGCGAAGCGCTGGAGAATTTCAGTGAAAAGCTGGAGGTCGAAGGCCGCAGTCTGTGGCAGGATGCGCGTCGACGCTTCATGCATAACCGCGCTGCGGTCGCAAGCCTGGTGGTGTTAGTGATTATTGCGCTGTTCGTGACGCTGGCACCAATGCTGTCGCAGTTTACCTACTTCGATACCGACTGGGGCATGATGTCCAGCGCGCCGGACACGGAATCAGGACACTATTTCGGCACCGATTCGTCGGGTCGCGACTTGTTGGTTCGCGTGGCGATTGGCGGACGTATCTCGCTGATGGTCGGTATTGCCGCAGCGCTGGTGGCGGTAGTCGTCGGTACACTATACGGCTCTTTGTCGGGCTATCTCGGCGGCAAAGTCGACTCGGTAATGATGCGTCTGCTGGAAATCCTCAACTCCTTCCCGTTCATGTTCTTCGTGATCCTGCTGGTTACCTTCTTTGGGCAAAACATCCTGCTGATTTTTGTTGCTATTGGGATGGTCTCCTGGCTGGATATGGCGCGTATCGTGCGTGGACAAACGCTGAGTCTCAAGCGCAAAGAGTTTATTGAAGCGGCGCAAGTGGGAGGGGTATCTACCGTGCGCATCGTTATCCGCCATATCGTGCCGAACGTACTGGGCGTGGTGGTGGTCTACGCTTCATTGCTGGTGCCCAGCATGATCCTGTTTGAATCCTTCCTGAGCTTCCTGGGATTAGGTACACAGGAGCCATTAAGTAGCTGGGGTGCACTGCTGAGTGATGGTGCCAACTCGATGGAAGTCTCGCCATGGCTGCTGCTGTTCCCGGCAGGTTTCCTGGTGGTAACTTTATTCTGTTTTAACTTTATTGGCGATGGCCTGCGTGACGCCCTCGACCCGAAAGACCGTTAAGGAGTGCAGTCATGAGCGTAATTGAAACCTCAACCGCACCGCTCGCGCAACAACAGGCTAACGCACTGCTGAATGTAAAAGATCTGCGCGTGACGTTTGCTACCCCCGATGGCGATGTGACCGCGGTTAACGATTTAAACTTTTCTCTTCGAGCAGGAGAAACGCTGGGTATTGTTGGGGAATCCGGTTCCGGTAAATCGCAAACAGCCTTTGCCCTGATGGGCCTGCTGGCGGCGAATGGCCGTATCGGGGGCTCTGCAACCTTCAACGGGCGTGAAATTCTGAATTTACCGGAACGCGAACTGAACAAACTACGTGCCGAGCAAATTTCGATGATTTTCCAGGATCCGATGACGTCTCTTAATCCGTACATGCGGGTCGGCGAGCAGTTGATGGAAGTTCTGATGCTGCATAAAGGCATGAGCAAAGCGGAAGCTTTTGAAGAATCGGTCAGAATGCTGGATGCGGTGAAGATGCCGGAAGCGCGTAAGCGTATGAAAATGTACCCGCATGAATTCTCAGGCGGGATGCGCCAGCGCGTCATGATCGCCATGGCGCTGCTGTGCAGGCCAAAACTACTGATAGCCGATGAGCCGACTACCGCGCTCGATGTGACGGTACAGGCGCAAATTATGACGCTACTGAATGAACTGAAAAGCGAATTCAACACGGCGATTATCATGATCACCCACGACCTTGGCGTTGTGGCTGGTATTTGCGATAAAGTTCTGGTGATGTACGCCGGACGTACCATGGAATATGGTAGTGCGCGGGATGTGTTTTATAAGCCCGTTCATCCGTATTCGATTGGGTTGCTGAACGCTGTACCTCGTCTGGATGCCGAAGGGGAAGAGATGCTGACTATCCCGGGCAACCCGCCGAACCTTCTGCGTTTGCCAAAAGGTTGTCCATTCCAGCCGCGTTGCCCGCATGCGATGGAAATCTGTAGCAGTGCTCCGCCACTGGAGGAGTTTAGTCCGGGCCGCCTGCGCGCCTGCTTTAAACCGGTGGAGGAACTGGTATGACTGCGGTGACCGAACAACGAAAAGTGCTCCTTGAAATTGCCGATCTTAAAGTCCATTTCGACATTAAAGACGGCAAGCAGTGGTTCTGGCAGCCGGCTAAAACCCTGAAAGCAGTTGATGGCGTGACCCTACGGCTGTATGAAGGCGAAACCCTGGGCGTGGTCGGCGAATCAGGTTGTGGTAAATCGACCTTTGCCCGTGCGATTATCGGCCTGGTGAAAGCCACCGATGGAAAGGTTGCCTGGTTGGGTAAAGATTTGCTGGGCATGAAACCCGATGAATGGCGGGAAGTGCGTAGTGATATCCAGATGATTTTCCAGGATCCGCTGGCATCATTAAACCCGCGCATGACCATTGGTGAAATTATTGCCGAACCGCTGCGGACTTATCATCCGAATCTGCCTGGTCAGGAGGTCCGTGACCGTGTGAAGGCGATGATGATGAAAGTTGGCTTGCTACCGAATCTGATTAACCGCTACCCCCATGAGTTTTCCGGTGGTCAGTGTCAGCGTATTGGTATTGCCCGCGCGCTGATCCTTGAGCCTAAATTGATTATTTGCGATGAACCGGTTTCCGCGTTGGACGTATCAATTCAGGCTCAGGTGGTGAACCTGCTGCAACAGTTACAGCGTGAAATGGGATTATCGCTCATCTTCATTGCTCACGACCTGGCGGTGGTTAAACACATCTCCGACCGCGTGCTGGTCATGTATCTTGGACACGCGGTGGAATTAGGGACCTATGATGAGGTGTACCATAACCCGCTGCACCCTTATACCAAAGCCCTGATGTCTGCGGTACCCATTCCCGACCCTGACCAGGAAAGGAACAAGGTTATCCAGCTACTGGAAGGCGAATTGCCGTCGCCTATTAATCCTCCTTCCGGCTGCGTGTTTCGTACGCGCTGTCCGATTGCCGGGCCGGAATGTGCAAAAACGCGCCCGGTTCTTGAAGGAAGTTTCCGACACGCTGTTTCCTGCCTGAAAGTAGACCCGCTATAATCCTGAGGGCTGACAAAGGTCAGCCCTTCTTTTTGGTGAGGTATTTGTGCCAGGTCTAGTCTCTTCTGTCCGCCGTGGGCTCTATCGCAAATTATTCGATTTAAACACCCGTTCGGGGCGTCGCTTTGAAGGTATGTGCGCGCTGTTCGCATTGCTTAGCGTTATTGTTATCTTCATTGAGTCCGGAGTAGGGACGCAATACCATTTAACGTATGATGAATGGCATATTTTTATTTGGCTGGAGGTCTTTATTACTCTGGTCTTTACCCTCGAATACTTTCTACGTTTATGCTGCTGGGCCAATCCCGCAAAGTATGTGTTTAGCTTCTGGGGAATAATCGATCTTGCCACCATTTTGCCGCTGTATGTAATGTGGTTGTGGCCTGAAATCAGTCTGAGTTATGTCTTCGCCTGGCGCGCGATGCGCGTTCTACGTGTGCTGCGTATTCTGAAGTTGCTGCGCTTTATGCCTTCCCTGCGAGTGTTCTGGAACGCCATCAAAAGCGCCCGCCATCAGCTCATACTGTTCTATTCCTTTATTGCCATTCTGATGATTGTTTTCGGTGCGTTGATGTACCTGATCGAAGGACCAAAATATGGTTTTACCACGCTAAATGCGTCGGTGTATTGGGCCATTGTCACGGTCACTACTGTTGGCTATGGCGATATCACGCCACACACGCCATTGGGGCGCATGGTCGCGTCTTTGCTTATCCTGATTGGTTACTCTGTGATTGCGATACCGACTGGATTGATTACCACACATATGAGCAGCGCGTTTCAGAATCGCCAGAATTTACGTAAATGTCCGCAGTGTCAGCAAGGCCAGCATGAACATAGTGCGCAGTTTTGTAACCGCTGTGGAAGTAAACTGCCGGGTTAAAAATGAAAAAAGCTGCGAGAGCAGCTTTTTTGTTTGATTATTCGCGCCAGAGAATATGGCACAGCTTGTGATCTTTTTCGCGACACAATAAAACGCGCGCAAAAATATCGTTAATCTCGCCGTCTTCAGTATCTGCAAGACCAATCACCACTTCGGCAAAGAAATCAGGGTTCAGATCAAAATCAACGTGATCCTGCCAGTCTTCTGCCGGGTCGAATAACTCCGCACCGCCGCGTTCTTCAAACTGCAAATTGAACAGAATGATGTCGGCTGGATCCAGGTTGTCCGCAGCCAGTTCGAGAAAAATGTCGTAAGCCTGCTCAAGCGTTTCGTCTTCAGTCAGGCGATTGTTCAAATCCATATCCATAATGACTACCTGTTTACTGTCTGATGGGCACGTTTTACAGCAACGGACTAAAGAAGTAAAACAGTCGCTCTGCAATCCGCTGCCAGAGTGGTCGTTTTAACCACAAACGGGCATCAAGCAGGCGAGAACGCGAAATATAATCATCCTGCACTGCGGCGAGATCGCCGCCGAATCCTGCATCGTCAATCACCAGCGTAATTTCAAAATTCAGCCAAAGGCTACGCATATCCAGATTAACGGTACCGACGAGGCTCAGTTCGCCATCGACCAGTACGCTTTTGGTATGCAACAAACCGCCTTCGAACTGATAAATTTTAACGCCTGCCGCCAGCAACTCAGTGAAAAAAGCCCGGCTTGCCCAGCCAACCAGCAGGGAGTCATTCTTACGCGGAAGAATGATACTGACGTCGACCCCGCGCTGCGCCGCCGTACAGATCGCATGCAACAAATCGTCGCTGGGAACGAAGTAGGGCGTGGTCATAATTAAATATTCACGTGCGGAATAAGCTGCAGTTAACAGCGCCTGATGAATCAAATCTTCAGGGAAACCAGGACCCGAGGCGATAGTGTGAATGGTATGACCGCTGGCTTGCTCAAACGGCATGATATTAACGTCCGGCGGCGGGGGCAAAATGCGCTTGCCGGTCTCAATTTCCCAGTCGCAGGAATAGACAATACCCATCGCGGTAGCTACAGGGCCTTCCATTCTCGCCATTAAGTCAACCCATTGCCCGACGCCAGCATCTTGTTTGAAAAAGCGCGGATCGACCATATTCATGCTGCCGGTATATGCAATGTAGTTATCGATCATGATCATTTTGCGATGCTGGCGCAAATCCATACGGCGTAAAAACACACGCATCAGGTTCACTTTCAGCGCTTCAACAACCTCAATACCTGCGTTACGCATCATTGCCGCCCATGGACTGCGGAAGAACGCAACACTGCCCGCGGAGTCCAGCATCAGTCGGCAGTGAATCCCGCGTCTGGCGGCAGCCATTAATGACTCAGCGACCTGATCGGCCATACCACCCGGCTGCCAGATGTAGAACACCATCTCAATGTTGTGGCGCGCCAGTTGAATATCGCGGATCAATGCCTGCATTACGTCATCTGAGCTGGTGAGCAGTTGCAGTTGATTTCCCTTAACGCCAGCGATTCCCTGGCGACGCTCGCACAGCTTAAATAAGGATGAGGCGACGCTGCTGTTTTCTTGCGCAAAAATATGCTTACAGGCTTTAAGATCGTTCAGCCATTTGGCCGTTGACGGCCACATTGCCCGGGCGCGTTCGGCGCGACGTTTACCCAGATGGAGCTCACCGAAGGACAGATAAGCAATGATCCCTACTAATGGCAGAATATAGATGATCAAAAGCCAGGCCATTGCGGAGGGCACTGCGCGTCGTTTCATTAGAATGCGTAATGTTACGCCAGCAATGAGTACCCAGTAACCCAGAATGACCAGCCAACTCACCACGGTGTAGAAGGTTGTCATAAATTTAAAAATCCTTTTGAAAGCGTATTGTTAAGAGTTTACGCATCAGGATTCATCTGGCAAATAAAAACACGGGAAAACCACTGGTCTGCATGCGGTGTGGCGTTATAATGGCCGCTCAGTGACTGAAAGAGTAGTAAACATGAAGCGTAGTAGAACGGAAGTGGGACGCTGGCGGATGCTGCGTCAGGCGAGCCGTCGTAAAGCACGTTGGCTTGAAGGGCAATCGCGTCGTAATATGCGCATCCACACCATCAGAAAGTGCATCCTCAACCATCAACGTAACTCGTTGCTGTTTGCGATCCACAATATCTGATCTAAAAGGGCACCGCTGGCGGTGCCCAAAGTCTCAGCTTTTTGTTCTGTTTTTAAAAAACTTTCTTATACGGTTTTACTGAAACCTGTGCATAAACGCCTGCCGCCACATACGGATCGGCTTCTGCCCACGCCTGTGCGGCTTCTAAAGATTCAAATTCAGCAATCACCGTCGAGCCGGTAAAGCCCGCAGCGCCTGGCTCATTACTGTCAACCGCTGGCATAGGACCTGCCGTGAGCAAACGGCCTTCATCATGAAGAAGTTGCAGACGGGCCAGATGAGCAGGGCGTACGGAAAGACGTTTTTCGAGAGAATCTGCGATATCTTGAGCATAAATAACGTACAGCACGGGTAGAGCTCCTTGAACGGTAAAAGTCATATTTACGTTATTGGAAAGGCCCGGTAACTGCAACGGAAAGATTGCTGATATGTTAAGGCCACACTCCGAAAATGGTTATTTTTCATAAAATCGCGTTTTAAATCTGAGTTACCTTCACGGTCTTATTGAATATGATTGCTATTTGCATTTAAAATCGAGGCCTGGTTTTTTTACTGAAACGATTATGACTTCAATGACCCTTGATTTACCTCGTCGCTTTCCCTGGCCAACGTTACTTTCTGTCGGCATTCACGGTGCTGTAGTGGCAGGTTTGCTGTATACCTCGGTACATCAGGTTATTGAACTGCCTGCACCAGCGCAGCCTATTTCCGTTACGATGGTCGCGCCTGCCGATCTTGAACCGCCTCAGGCGGTTCAGCCACCGCCTGAACCCGTCGTCGAGCCAGAGCCGGAACCAGAGCCGATCCCGGAGCAGCCAAAAGAAGCACCGGTAGTGATTGAGAAACCGAAGCCCAAACCTAAGCCGAAGCCAAAACCGGTGAAAAAGGTTGAAGAGCAACCGAAACGCGATGTGAAGCCCGCAGAACCGCGTCCGTCGTCTCCGTTTGAAAATACGGCACCTGCGCGTCCAATGACCAGTGCTGCTCCGGCAACCACTAAGCCAGCGGTAAGCGCGCCTTCCGGGCCGCGCGCCTTAAGTCGTAATCAGCCACAGTATCCTGCGCGTGCCCAGGCGCTGCGTATTGAAGGTCGTGTTAAGGTCAAATTTGACGTGACCCCAGATGGTCGTGTCGAAAATGTGGAAGTTCTGTCCGCGCAGCCTGCAAATATGTTTGAACGTGAAGTGAAAAATGCGATGCGCAGATGGCGCTATGAGGCCGGTAAGCCAGGTTCTGGCCTGGTGGTGAATATCGTTTTCCGCCTGAACGGCACAACGCAGATCGAGTAAGCATTATGCCGGATTTGGTGGTACGCCGCCATCCGGCAATGAGCGAAAGATTGAAATACTACTGGATGGCGCTGCTAATGCGTACTGTCAGGACAAGGTTGGGATCGGACGCGGTTTACCGTCTTTATCAACAGCTACGTAGATAAACAGGGCTTCGGTAGCTTTATAGCGCTGACCGATAGGTTCAGAAGCAACTTTCTTCACCCAGACTTCAATATTAATGCTGATCGAGGTCGTCCCGCGTTTTACGCAGCGCGCATAGCAACACACTACGTCGCCTACGGCAACCGGGCGCAAAAAGCTCATTCCTTCAACCCGCACTGTTACCACACGACCGTGTGCGATCTCTTTGGCCTGAATAGCGCCACCTATATCCATTTGTGACATCAGCCAGCCACCAAAAATATCGCCGTTCGCGTTGGTATCGGCAGGCATAGCCAGAGTGCGTAAAACCAGTTCGCCCTGGGGAGTGTTATTCGTTGTTGTCATTGTAGAACCGACTATAGAGAAAGATTACAGGCGCGATGCTACTAGAATTTACGTGCTGAGAACAGAGGGGATACGGCGTGCGCAGCGGATGTGAGCCGGGTTTATAGCAACAAGGAACGCGAGGGGATAAAAATTCGCCAGATCCGTAGATCTGGCGAACATTAATTACGATTTATCTTCCTGCGGAAGGTGGCGGTAAATATAAACTCCGCTCAGCAACGTAAAGAGTAAGGTCAGGGCGGTCAGGCCGAATACCTTGAAGTTGACCCAAATGTTCTGCGGCAGCCAAAACGCGATATAGATGTTTGCCAGACCGCACAGGATGAAGAAAACGGCCCAGGCTAAATTAAGCTTTGACCATACCGGCTGCGGCAGGGAAAGCTCTTTACCTAACATGCGCTGAATGAGCGGCTTTTTCATCACCCACTGGCTAACCAGCAGCGCACCGGCAAATAGCCCGTAAATCACCGTCACTTTCCATTTAATGAATTCATCATTGTGGAAGAAGATAGTCAGGCCACCGAACACGGCTACCAGAATAAAGGTGATTAATGCCATCTTCTCGACCTTACGATAGCGAACCCAGCTGTAAATCAAAACCACAGCCGTCGCGACAATCAGTGCCGAGGTTGCCGCATAGATGTCGTAAAGCTTATAAAAAGCAAAAAAGACAACCAGCGGTAAAAAATCAAGAAACTGCTTCATTCTTCGATTCCGTCATCAAAAGCACCGGGTACAAGCCCGGTATGCGTTCAGGGTTTATTGGCGAATCAGCATATATAGGCGAAACAAATAGATCAGCAACACGGCGGAGATCATGTTGCTCAGCGTATTCGCCAAGACCGCGCCTACATTCGGCGTAAGTACCGCAAAACTTGGCGCAAAAAGCAACAGCAACGTTTTTGCCAGCAGCCAGCCAATCACCGCGGGCGCAACCAGACGCATATTTGACCACGCCAGACGCATACTGTTGCGCATAGCAGCAAAGACACCCATTTTGTCCTGTACCATCATCACCGGCGCGAGTGCCAGCAGGATGGCCAGCAAAATACCGGGTACAACGACCAGCATAATACCGATTTGCACCAGCAGAGTAGTCAGAAAAATCAGAATAAACAACTTAGGCAAAACTGGCGCGCTGGCACCAATGGCACGTAATGCGCTGACCCGATGCCCTGCTGAAATGAGCTGAATCATCAGGATGATACCTCCCGCGAGGATGGCATTACCAATCAGACCGGAAAACGTCGACGCAGCAGAAGCGCGTAGCAAAATTTGCTGTTGCTCCGGGGTCATGTTTTGCACCAGATCGAACAATCCCACACTGCTGGTTAACTGATCGCCTTCACTGAGATGCGCAATTTGAGCGTCAGTGGGAGAAAAGGCATGCCCTAACACCACTGTGATAAACGCGCACAACAACGATACCAGCAAGATGGTAATGAATTGATTACGGAAAAAGTTTCCCGCGTCACGGTAAACGGATTTCGCCGTGATAGACATGCACTCTCCTTGAGTTTTGCAGGTGTTCATTTGCGGGCAATTGTACCCTGGATAACTCTACAGTGGCAGCATCACGCGATGTATGGAAAAGCATATCTTTGTAAAGCCCTGGTAATTTTCGACTATCCGTTCAGCATCATGCCAGAGCGCTGTGTGTTATTTGCGCATCGCGACCAAAAAACATCGTCTGAAAGGCAAAAATGCGAGGGGTGTTTGCGAAGTGAAAATATATCAAAATTGATCTGAATTAATTTAACCTGGATTTTGAATGCAAGTTCTAACTTAATCTGGATCAATAAATGTTAAATTATCAAAGTCAATGTGATCCAGGTTTGATCACTTATTACTCCAATGTGGGTATATTCGTTCCGCTTTTATAACCATAACGATGGAGCGGACATGAAAAAATTAACAGTTGCAGCATTGGCTTTAACAACTCTTCTCTCTGGTAACGCATTTGCGCATGAAGCCGGAGAGTTCTTTATTCGTGCGGGTTCTGCCACCGTCAGACCGACGGAAGGCGCAGGTGGCACGCTGGGTAGTCTGGGTGGCTTCAATGTCAGCAATAACACCCAGTTGGGGCTGACATTTACCTATATGGCAACCGACAATATCGGTGTAGAACTCCTGGCCGCTACGCCGTTTCGCCATAAGATTGGCACTGCCAAAACAGGTGATATTGCGACCGTTCACCACTTACCGCCAACCTTAATGGCACAGTGGTATTTCGGTGATTCCAGCAGCAAACTGCGTCCTTATGTTGGTGTCGGGGTGAACTACACCACTTTCTTCGATGAAGGTTTTAACAATAACGGTAAAGAAATCGGTTTATCGGATCTGAGCCTGAAAGATTCCTGGGGTGCAGCAGGGCAAGTTGGTATGGATTATCTGATCAACCGCGACTGGTTGATTAATATGTCAGTCTGGTACATGGATATCGATACTACTGCGAAGTACAAATCTAATGGTGCTGTTCTGCCGCAAGCCCGTTATAGCGACAGTGTACGCCTCGATCCGTGGGTGTTTATGTTCTCTGCGGGTTATCGTTTTTAAGTTCTTCTGCAAAACTGGTCATCAAATGACCAGTTTTTTTCCATTTTTTTACACGCGTGTCGTTGTAGCGATCGGTCATAACTTTACTGCTATGGCCCAACAAAATTTGTGTGTCGACATCTTGCTCCCTGAAGATACTCTGGATACCTTTCGCAAATCATTATAAAAAAAAGGGGCTGCGATAAGACGCCCCAATGCTTGCATGTTATTCAACTTTTTATTGTTATTCAGGGAATTTACGGGTAGGTAAACTCCACAAATAACACTAAAAAAATGGGCCACACACAGCCCGAATATGAGTCAAAGCAATTATGATCCAATCAAGAAAGGCGTGTTTCACCAGGCTTAGCACCACTACTGTTCCTGATGCCCATTCTTTATGTCATGAGCAGGAGGGAACATATATGATAAATATCAATAATTCAGCCATGTATGACGGTGCTGCCTGCACTTTCAGATAATGCTAAAAGGCGGTGTAACCCGAACATCAGCATCGTGGAAGATCCGGTGAATCCTCTCAGTCAACTCGCCCAGAATGATATCTTTTGCATCTGGCAGACCATCAAAATTCTTTTTGTCATAAACCCGTTCCACGAACATTGCTTGTCGGGGAATTCAGGATCAAGCGATACCGAAATCGCCCTCAGCCCCACCTGTTATTTTAGTTAAAAATATTAGATATCAATCACAAAGATTTAATGACAACCGGCTTCGAAATGACTATAAATCTACCCACTCGCTACGGATATAGCGTATCCAATATGCACTGCTGTGTGATTACGGGTGTCTGTGGATGTCAGCAGGCACCCGGTTTTTCATCATCGACTACACACAGCAGCTACCATGTCTGGCAAATTCTGTATTTGGGCGGTGTTTCTCCCCATTATTTCCCCAGAGCTTCCCCACTTATAAAGATGCAACGCTGTCCTTAATCAAGGGAGACATTTGCAATGAAACGAAAAACTTACAGCCCAAAGCGGAGGTTTATGTTCTCTGCGGGTTATCGTTTCTAAGTTAGTGATTCAAAAGCTGAAAGGCTGATCGCTTCCTGGTAAGCTTTTTTATTGTCCGTTTTCACTCCCTGCCTTTCCTCAATTCGATGAGATGCTACTCTTTAAGCAAACTGGCTTTAAGGGGATTGACGATGAGGTTGACCCGTCACCAGCTGCAACACAAAATTTCCCTTCTGGAAGCATCCATAAACGATGATACGGCAGAGTTTGCCGTGTATGCTGCGCGCGAGTTATTGAAATACATGAACAAGGTTGAAATTCTGGAGAAGAGCCTTGCCGTAACGATCACGCTGCCTTACTGCAGCGCCAGTCCGGTTTGCGAGATTGAGGCGGGCTATGCCGCAGGCGTGAGCGACTGTCGTGAGGCCATTCGTCGTGCAGGGTATCCGATTGAAGGTGATGATTAGTTTGCATTTATGTTAACAAAAATGTTCTTTTATTGTATAAACCTGTAACTTTCGTGCACGAGTGCGCTTACTATTTCAACTCATTAGTCTCTGGATAGTTAACATTTTTATCCAAGTACAACGCTGTTATGCAACAACATAAACGGGTAACCGGTTTGGTGATACTGTTAACTATCGGGGGGACTCGTGAAGATTGTGCAGGATAAGCTCCGAAACAGGCAGGCTCTGCTGGTATCTGGGCTCATTACGTTGGTTTTTACCTCGTTGTTTCTGTTTATCATTTATGAACAGCGTATGGCGGCCGCCAGTGAAGGCGTTAGCCGCCTGCAAGCTCACATGTTGGATATTTTTAACGATAATGAACTGATTGCCGATGCGATTGGCGAGCGTTACTACCACATCAAAACCGGCGAACAGTGTGGTGTTATGGCACAGTTTGTTCCACGAAATAAAGATGAATGGGGAATTAACGCCGACCCAAAGCGGGTTCATTCTGCAACAGGGACGATTATTGCTCAGCAACCCAGCCATAATGCGCTGTGTATGTATGCTGCAGCGGAGTTCATTCGTGGAATGGTTAATGAGCTAAATCCAGGCAGCTTCGATGCGCACCGTTACATTATCGCCAGCAATTCAGATTATTTTTACTGGTTTATGGCTTCCGACTCGCGCAATTTTAGTTTTTCTGACTCCGAAATGGCGATGGATATTACTCATTTTTTCTATCCTCCCGTCGATTTCTATACCCGGTTGTTGCAAAAAAACGTCAAAAATAAAGCCCTAAGTTCAACAAACTTCTATACCGATAAAATTACTGGTGAAAAAGCCTACAGCGTGGTGAGCTATATTTACGATCTTTCTGGTAAAGAGATATCAGATCAAATCGTGGCCTATCTGGTCTATGATCATTCGAAACCCGAGCTGGAGGAAGCGTTGGCAGAGGCGTTTGATAATCAAATTCTTCCCGGATTGAACGTTGAGTTGGTGAATCTGACCAACAAAGAGAGCCTCTGCTTATCCGGCAAATGTGCGGGACAATCCAGCTATTTGGTGCGCAATTTTTCAGAAAAATATGCGCTGCACTATTCGATATCATTAGGCCGTTTCATGGCGCGCGATACGCAAGCCGGTATTGTTATTCTGCTGGCGCCGTTCTTTTTCATCATCATTACTTTCTCGCTAAAATCATGGCTGAATGAAAGCGACCTGAAAGTTTATATTGATACGCTGACCGGCTGTTTTAATCGCCGAATTCTCGACATTATCAAACGCCGGGATTTATCACATTGCTCGGTAGTGTTACTGGATTGCAATAAGTTTAAGGCCGTCAATGATACCTGGGGGCACGCAGCAGGGGATCGTGCGCTGCAAATTATCGCCAACAGAATGTTGTCTAACACCCGTACCAGCCACGATCTTGTGATTCGCACCGGCGGAGATGAATTTATGATCCTGCTGTTTCGCTCTCAGGCCAGTGATGCGGTCGCAATTGCGGAGCGTATAAGTGGACAGGTGACCAGCCATGTATTTGTGGTGGAAGGCAATACTATACCCTTGTCAGTGTCGTGGGGGATTGCAGAGGTGAAGGGTGATCTGGATGCGGCAATCCAGAATGCGGATACGGCCATGTACAAAATGAAGCAGGCCAGGGAGTAAAACCGCCAGAAGCCTCTGGCGGTTTAATTAACTTACTGTAGGGTAGCGGCTTTCATCGCGCTGACAAACGCTTTCAGCTCAGCCAGCATCTGTTCTGGTGCCGCAACATTCTTCTCAATGATTTTCACAATCGCCGAGCCGGAAATCGCGCCAGCAGCGCCAGCTTCAATTGCACCGGCTACCTGTTCAGGCGCAGAAATACCGAAGCCTTGTAAAGAAGGCGGAGCATTATATTCTTTCAGCTTTTCGACTAAATGATGCAGGGGTAGTGCCGCACGGTTTTCTGCACCGGTCACTCCTGCTCGTGAAAGCAGGTAGGTATAACCTCGGCCATAAGAGGCAATCTGACGCAGTAGCTCTTCATCGGCATTCGGTGGGCAAATGAAAATGGGTGCGATGCTATGACGTAGTGCCGCCGCTCTGAATGGCGCGGACTCCTCAACGGGAACATCGGCCACTAATACAGAATCTACACCCACTTTTTCACACTGAGCGTAAAACTCGTCAATGCCCTTGCTAAACACCAGGTTGGCATACATCAGCAAGCCAATGGGAATCGTCGGGTGCTTCTGGCGAATCAGGGCCAGCATTTCAAAGCATTGTGACGGCGTAACGCCTGCGGCAAACGCACGCAGTGTAGCCTCCTGAATGGTTGGACCATCAGCCAGCGGATCGGAGAATGGAATGCCGAGCTCAAGTGCGTCGGCACCGGCTTCAATCAGCGTATCTATGATTTTCAGTGACTGTTCAACAGACGGATCGCCCAGGGTGACGAAGGGGACAAAAGCACCTTCCTTGCGGTCCTTCAGCTGTGCAAACAGGTTTTCGTAACGTTCCATCAGATTTCCCCTCGCGCTTTCAGAATATCGTGTACGGTGAAAATGTCTTTGTCGCCGCGACCGGAGAGATTAACCACCAGTAGCTGCTCTTTTTCAGGGGTTTCACGCATCATTTTCAACGCGTGCGCCAGGGCGTGAGAGGACTCTAGTGCCGGAATTATCCCCTCGTGCAGACACAGTGTTTTGAAGGCTTCCAGCGCTTCATCGTCGGTGATCGAAACATAATCGGCGCGACCAATGCTGTTCAGATACGCATGCTGTGGCCCGACCGATGGGAAGTCCAGCCCGGCGGAAATAGAGTAAGACTCTTCAATCTGTCCTTCATCGGTCTGCATCATCGGGGACTTCATACCGAAGTAAATCCCAACACGACCATGTTTCAACGGCGCGCCATGTTCCCCAGACTCAATCCCGTGACCGCCAGGCTCTACGCCGATCAGCCCGACGCTGGTTTCATTAATAAAGTCGGCGAACATACCGATAGCGTTAGAACCACCGCCCACGCAGGCGATAACGGCATCCGGCAGGCGCCCCTCTTTTTCAAGGATTTGTGCTTTGGTTTCTTCACCGATCATGCGCTGGAATTCACGCACAATGGTCGGGAAGGGGTGCGGACCTGCCGCCGTCCCGAGCATATAGTGCGCAGTATCGTAGCTGCCAGACCAGTCGCGCAGCGCTTCATTACAGGCATCTTTCAGCGTTGCGGAACCGCTGTGAACCGGGATCACTTCAGCGCCCATCAGACGCATACGGAAAACGTTAGGCGACTGACGTTCAACGTCTTTCGCACCCATATAAATACGGCATTTCAGTCCCAACAGGGCGCTGGCAAGGGCAGACGCCACGCCGTGCTGACCCGCACCGGTTTCGGCGATGATCTCAGTTTTACCCATACGCTTCGCCAGCAACGCCTGACCCAGAACCTGGTTGGTTTTGTGCGCGCCGCCGTGCAGTAAATCTTCACGTTTAAGGTACAACGTGGTGTTGGTGCCTTGAGTAATGTTCTGGCATTTGGTCAGCGCCGTTGGGCGGCCAGCATAGTTTTTTAGCAGGTCTGTAAACTGCGCCTGAAATTCAGGATCCTTTTGTGCGCTAACAAAAGCTTCTTCCAGTTGGCGCAGGGCAGGCATCAGAATCTGTGGCACATACATACCGCCAAATTCACCAAAGTACGGATTGAGTAATGTTGTCATGTCCTTTTCCTTAATATGCGCGCAGCGTCTGAAATACCGAAGCCAAAAGACGTGCATCCTTGATGCCCGGCTGTGACTCTACGCCAGAATTGAAATCGAGACCGGCACAGCCGGCTTTTGCCGCGTCAACGCAGTTATCTGCGCCAAGTCCGCCAGCCAGTAATACGTTATCCAGCGATTGTCCGCCTAAGAGAGACCAGTCGAAGCGTTGTCCGCTGCCGCCCTGACCGTTGTCGAATACGTATTTATCGACATACTGATAATCACGGGCTGGCAACGTCTCGCTGACGCTCAGCGCCTTCCAGATTTGTACCTGTGCGGGTAGCGCATTGCGTAGCGCGTCTACGTAGGCCTGGTCTTCACTACCATGCAGTTGCACTGCAGTGAGTCCCAGAGCAGCCGCTGTATCACGCACGTCGCTAATTTCTGTGTTGCGAAACACCCCGACGTATTGCAGCGGCGCGCCGGTCATGACCTCTCGCGCCTGATCAACGCTGACCGCGCGTGGCGATGTGGGTACAAAA
Source organism: Citrobacter sp. VF227 (assembly GCF_052950715.1). NCBI lineage: Bacteria > Pseudomonadati > Pseudomonadota > Gammaproteobacteria > Enterobacterales > Enterobacteriaceae > Citrobacter > Citrobacter sp. VF227. The sequence continues at coordinate 590,675 of NZ_JBRFVF010000001.1, read as the reverse complement.
ATCAGTCCGCCATAAATCGCGCCGGATTTATACGCCGCGTTGGCATCCTGAGCCCGGGTTAAACCGCAGACTTTATTCTCGCCGAGCAGTACGCGACGCACGGCGGCATGCAGATCATCATGCGACATCAGTGCGGAGCCAATCAGAAAACCGTTAGCGAAGTGGCTGAGTTCGCGCACCTGTCCATAGGTATTGATGCCTGACTCGCTGATGACGGTAACGCCGTGGCCCAGGCGCGGCGCCAACTGGCGGGTACGATTCAGATCAATCGACAAGTCGCGTAAATCACGGTTATTGATGCCGACGACTTTGGCGCCCAGTGCGATAGCGCGCTCCAACTCTTCTTCGTTACTGACTTCGGTTAGTACGCCCATTTTCAGACTGTGGGCGACGGCGGCAAGTTGACGGTATTGCTCATCATCAAGTACCGACAACATCAGCAGACAGGCGTCCGCCTGGTTGAAACGCGCCAGGTAAATCTGGTAAGGATCGATAATAAAGTCCTTACACAGAATAGGTTGTGGCGCGATGCGGCTGACGATAGGCAGGAAATCAAAGCTGCCCTGGAAATATTTCTCATCGGTCAGCACGGAAATCGCGGAAGCATAATGTTTATATACGCCCGCAATCTGTGCCGGATCGAAGTCATCACGGATCACGCCTTTTGATGGCGATGCTTTTTTGCATTCCAGAATAAAGGCGGTGCGCGCACCTTGCAGCGCATCGTAGAAATCACGAGAGCTGGGTTGAACATCATTTTGAAAGCTGGCCAGCGGTTGTTGCTGTTTGCGGGCTTCTACCCAAATCGCCTTGTCTGCGACAATTTTCGCTAAAACGGTTTGCATCATTTACCCTCTTGCTGCCAGTGCAGTGACACGGTCATAGGCCGCACCGCTACGCAGTACATTAATCACGGTTTGCGCATTGGCTTTTAAATCTTCTTCACCGTGCAAGCGCATTAACATGGCGACATTCGCGGCCACAGCAGCTTCATGAGCGGCTTCACCTTTACCTTGTAACAAGCGACTAAGAATGTCACGGTTTTCTTCCGGCGTGCCGCCAGCCAGCTGTTCCTGGTGGTAAGGCGTCAGGCCAAAGTCTTCCGCCGTCAGTTGATAGCTCTTAATTTCGCCATCATGCAGCTCTGCCACAATGGTCGGCGCATGCAATGAAACTTCATCCATTCCACCGCTGTGCACCACGGCTGCTCGCTGATATCCGAGCACGCGTAGCGTTTCGGCAATCGGCAGCACCAGTTCCGGACTGTAAACGCCAATCAGCGCCAGCGGCGGATGCGCCGGGTTAATCAACGGGCCGAGTACGTTAAACAGCGTGCGGGTTTTCAACTGTTGGCGTACCGGCATGGCATGGCGAAAACCGGTGTGGTATTTCGGTGCAAACAGGAAACACACGCCGAGATCGTCAAGCGCCTGGCGGGATTTATCGGCGTTCATATCCAGATTGATGCCAAATGCCGCTAACAGATCCGAAGATCCCGATTTGCTGGAGACACTGCGGTTACCGTGTTTGGCCACTTTCAGCCCGCAAGCCGCTGCAACAAAGGCGCTGGCGGTGGAAATATTGATACTGTTGCTGCCGTCGCCGCCGGTACCGACAATATCGGCAAACAGATAATCAGGTCGTGGGAACGGGGCAGCATTTTCCAGCAGCGCGGTTGCCGCACCGGCAATTTCATGCGGATGCTCGCCACGAATTTTCATGCTCACCAGCGCCGCTGCCAGTTGTTCGGGTTTCAGTTCACCGCGGACCACGGCGGAGAACAGCTGGTGGCTTTCCTGCTGAGACAGCGTCTGCGCCTGATACAGTTTCTCCAGAATAGGTTGCAGCGTATTGGTCTGTTCAAGCTTCTGTTGCGCCCAGGCCAGCGTTTGCTCCAGCAGACGCGCACCCTGGGTGGTCAGAATGGACTCCGGATGGAACTGGAAGCCGCACACGCGATCGGTATCGTGACGCACCGCCATCACCATGCCGTTAAAATGGGCGTTGATGGTCAAACCGGCCGGAACGTTGCTACCAACCAGAGAGTGATAGCGTGCTACCGGTAGCGGATTTGCCAGACCGGCGAACATCGCCTCGCCGTCGTGTTCAATGCTGGACGCTTTACCATGCAGGATTTCCCCGGCCTGTCCCACATATCCACCATAGGCCTCAACAATGGCCTGATGCCCCAGACAAATACCGATGATTGGCAGCTTGCCGCGCAGGCGGGTTAACAGCTCCGGCATGCAGCCCGCTTCGCTTGGCGCACCAGGACCTGGAGAGAGCATCAGCACCGGATTTTTCATAGTCGCTAAGCGGTCAATTAACGTCTGTGCAGGAATATGGTTACGATAAATCACCACGTTGTGACCGTTAGTCCGCAACTGATCTGCCAGGTTATAGGTAAAAGAGTCGATATTATCGAGCAGCAGAATGTCAGCCATCAGAAAGTCTCCTGTGCGTGGTGTGCGGTGGCGATAGCACGCAGAACCGCACGCGCTTTATTACGGGTTTCATCGGCTTCAGACTGCGGAACAGAATCCAGAACAATCCCGGCACCGGCTTGTACGGTGGCAATACCGTCTTCCACGAGGGCGGAACGAATCACAATGCAGGTATCCAGATCGCCATGGGCGGTGAAGTAACCTACGGCGCCGCCATAGCTGCCACGGCGTCGACCTTCTGCCTCGGCGATAAGTTGCATGGCGCGAACTTTCGGCGCGCCGCTTAGCGTGCCCATATTCATACAGGCGCGGTACGCATGCAGCACATCCAGATCGCTACGCAGTTCGCCGACAACGCGAGAAACCAGGTGCATCACGAAGGAGTACCGATCCACTTTGGTCAGATCAGCAACGTAGCGGCTGCCCGGCGTACAGATGCGCGCCAGATCGTTACGCGCCAGGTCAACCAACATCAGATGCTCTGAAAGCTCTTTATGATCGGTACGCATCTCCAGCTCAATACGACTGTCGAGATCGCGGTCAAGCGAACCGTCCGCCCGACGGCCGCGTGGGCGAGTCCCGGCAATGGGATAGATTTCAATCTGGCGGCTGGAGGCATCGTATTTCAACGAGCTTTCTGGTGAAGCACCAAACAGCGTGAACTCGTCGTCCTGCATGAAAAACATATACGGGCTGGGGTTACTTTTCTTCAGTACATAGTAGGCAGCCAGCGGCGAAGGGCAGGGTAGCGAGAAACGGCGGGATGGTACCACCTGGAAAATTTCACCCGCGCGAATGGCCTTTTGCATCCCACGGACCACTGCACCAAACTCTTCATCACTCTGATTGCATTCGCAGCGCATCTGCGGGACTTCAGTGACGGGCAGCGGCGGCGCAGGTTCGGTAAGCTGTTGGCTCAGTTGCGCCAGACGGGCATTAAGACGCTGTCTTTCTGCATCGTTGGGGGTAAAAACGCTGGCCTGAATGCGGGTGCTTTTTTTCTGGTGGTCGATGACCATCAGCGTTTCTGCCAGATAGAAGCAGTAGTCAGGGCAACGGTTGCCCGCTTCAAGCTGAGGTAAATCTTCGAAACCGGCAACCAGATCGTAGGAAAACAGACCACCGAAGAACATCGCTTCACGTTCTTGCGCAGGAACATTAACCAGCCCTTGCAATAAACGGAACGCATCAAATACAGAAAGGGAACATAAACGGGCGTCTTCATCCAGCAGCGGGCTGACGGCAGGGAATCGCAGATGACGTCCATTCGGCTGTTGTTCGTTGTCAACGCCAGCTGGCAGGGCCGCATCCAGCAGGGGCAGCAGCGATGCGCCGTTTGCGGATAATGCCTGAATAGTGACAGTGTCACCGATGGCAGTAATACGCAATGCGCTGTCGACCAGCAGCAGACTCTTCAGATCGTCTTTGCTGTCGATATCTGCAGATTCCAACAACAGCGTTGCCGGACGTGCGCCGCAAACCTGATGAAACAGTGCTGTTGGATTCTCACGGTAGGCGGCATCGCAGGCAAGCAATTCGAGCGTCGGTTTTTGTGTTTGCATCGTTATTCTCATTAATTTTGTTCAAAAAAAAGCCCGCTCATTTGGCGGGCCGGGTATCTGGTTGCATATTGCAGACGTAAGACACTGCCCGAAATCAGGAAGTGCGCCACCAACCATGCAGGATAAATGTTGCTTTCATCTCAGATACCTTCTTCATGTGAACTTGTGTACTAGTTAACTAGTTCGATGGAGTAAAGTCAACACCTGATTTCAGTATATTTGTCGAAACCGTTATGATGGGTGTGTTACGACATTTATTGAAACGGGAGCCGCCTTGAGCGACACGAATTACGCAGTGATTTATGACCTGCACAGCCATACTACAGCTTCTGATGGGCGGTTAACGCCAGAAGCCTTAGTACACCGTGCGGTAGAGATGCGAGTCGGTACACTGGCGATCACCGATCATGACACCACGGCGGGCATTGCGGCGGCAAGAGAAGAAATTTCACGTTCAGGTTTAGCGTTAAATTTGATTTCTGGCGTTGAGATATCAACGGCCTGGGAAAACCATGAGATCCATATAGTGGGTCTGAACATTGATATCGCTCATCCGATGATGCGCGAGTTTCTGGCGCAACAGACGGAACATCGCCAGCAGCGCGCGCGCCTGATTGCTGAGCGGCTCGGCAAAGCGAACATTCCCGGTGCATGGGAAGGGGCGCTGCGACTGGCTGATGGCGGGGCGGTTACACGGGGGCATTTTGCGCGTTACCTGGTGGAATGTGGCAAAGCCGCAACCATGGCGGATGTCTTTAAAAAATATCTTGCCCGTGGGAAAACCGGTTACGTTCCGCCACAGTGGTGTACAATAGAACAAGCTATTGATGTCATTCATCATTCTGGCGGTAAGGCAGTTCTGGCTCATCCAGGTCGGTACGATCTTAGCGCTAAGTGGCTGAAAAGACTGGTTGCGCATTTTGCTGAACACCGCGGCGACGCGATGGAGGTGGCACAGTGCCAGCAGTCTCCCAATGAACGAACCCATCTGGCAACGCTTGCGCGTCAGCATCAACTGTGGGCATCGCAAGGGTCGGATTTTCATCTACCCTGCCCGTGGATTGAACTGGGGCGTAAACTCTGGTTGCCCGCAGGCGTAGAAGGCGTCTGGGAACTTTGGGAGCAGCCCGAGACCACAGAGAGGAAAGTATGAGCCAGTTTTTTTATATTCATCCTGATAACCCGCAGCAGCGACTGATCAATCAGGCCGTTGATATCGTGCGGAAAGGTGGGGTGATCGTCTATCCAACTGATTCCGGCTACGCGTTGGGTTGTAAAATTGAAGATAAAGGTGCAATGGAGCGCATTTGCCGTATCCGCCACCTGCCGGACGGGCACAACTTTACGCTGATGTGCCGTGACCTGTCTGAATTGTCGACCTATTCCTTTGTCGACAACGTGGCCTTTCGTTTGATCAAAAACAACACGCCGGGCAACTACACCTTCATTCTGAAAGGGACGAAAGAGGTTCCGCGCCGTTTGTTGCAGGAAAAGCGTAAAACTATTGGCCTGCGTGTGCCCTCGAACCCGATAGCACTGGCGCTGCTTGAAGCGCTGGGCGAGCCGATGCTCTCCACGTCACTGATGCTGCCGGGCAGTGAATTTACCGAGTCAGATCCGGAAGAAATAAAAGACCGTCTGGAGAAACAGGTGGATTTGATTATCCACGGTGGTTATCTTGGCCAGCAGCCGACCACGGTCATCGATTTAACCGACGATTCTCCGGTGGTGCTGCGGGAAGGCGTCGGCGATGTTAAACCTTTCTTATAAGGGCGCGAACCGCTATACTACGCGGCCTTAAAATGGCGCTGACTGGCGCCGTTGATTCTCCTGTTCGACGCCTGTGAAGGCGACATCTAAAGGAAGCTCTATGAGCGAAAAGTTACAAAAAGTGCTGGCGCGCGCTGGCCACGGTTCTCGCCGTGAAATTGAATCTATTATTGCCGCGGGTCGCGTGAGCGTTGATGGCAAAATTGCCACGCTCGGCGATCGCGTTGAAGTCACGCCGGGTCTGAAAATCCGTATCGACGGTCATCTGATTTCGGTTAAAGAGCCTGCGGAGCAAATCTGCCGCGTTCTGGCCTACTACAAGCCAGAAGGTGAACTGTGTACCCGTAACGATCCGGAAGGTCGTCCGACCGTATTTGATCGTCTGCCAAAACTGCGCGACGCGCGCTGGATTGCAGTGGGGCGCCTGGACGTGAATACCTGTGGTTTACTGTTGTTCACCACCGACGGTGAGCTTGCGAACCGTTTGATGCACCCAAGCCGCGAAGTTGAACGTGAATATGCGGTGCGTGTGTTTGGCCAGGTTGATGACGCGAAACTGCGCGATCTGAGTCGTGGCGTGCAGCTGGAAGATGGTCCGGCTGCGTTTAAAACGATCAAGTTCAGCGGCGGTGAAGGGATCAACCAGTGGTATAACGTCACGCTGACCGAAGGGCGTAACCGTGAAGTCCGTCGCCTGTGGGAAGCCGTAGGTGTGCAGGTAAGCCGTTTGATCCGTGTCCGTTACGGTGATATCCCGCTGCCGAAAGGCCTGCCGCGTGGTGGCTGGACAGAGCTTGATCTTGCTCAGACCAACTATCTGCGTGAACTGGTGGAGCTGAAACCAGAAACGACCTCCAAAGTGGCCGTCGAGAAAGATCGTCGCCGCATGAAGGCAAACCAGATCCGTCGTGCGGTAAAGCGTCACTCTCAGGTCGGCAGCAGCCGTCGTCCGGGCGGTCGCAGCAACAACGGTTAATTTTGCTGTCGTAGAGATCAAAAGGGCCCAGTGGGCCCTTTTTTAGTAATCGATCCCTGGCTGGGCTTTCACGCCCGCTTCAAACGCATGCTTGACCGGGCGCAGCTCGCTGACCGTGTCAGCTAACTCCAGAATATCGCGATGACATCCACGCCCAGTGATAATGACCGTTTGATGGGCTGGGCGCGCGTTCAGGGCATTGATGACCTCTTCAAGCGGCAGGTAGTCGTAAGCCACCATGTAGGTCAGTTCGTCCAGTATCACCATATCCAGCTCAGCATCGGCCAGCATCCGCTTACCGTGTTCCCACACGGCCATACAGGCAGCGGTGTCGGACTCGCGGTTCTGCGTTTCCCAGGTAAACCCTGTTGCCATGACCTGAAACTCTACGCCGTGAGGTTCGAGTAAGTTACGTTCCCCGTTTGGCCATGTGCCCTTAATAAATTGCACCACGCCGACTTTTTTACCGTGACCTACTGCGCGGGTGGCGGTACCGAACGCGGCGGTGGTTTTTCCCTTACCATTACCGGTGAACACGATGATAATCCCGCGCTCATCTTTCGCTGCGGCAACACGGGCATCAACCCGGTCTTTTACGCGCTGCTGGCGCTGTTGATAGCGTTCTTCACTCATTGGGCTATTCCTGGTTTACGGCCCGGCTGGGCATCGAAAGTCATACCGGTTTTACGGCGGCTGTCATCGCCCATCAGCCACAGATAGAGCGGCATGATATCGGCGGGCGTTTTCAATTTTTGCGGATCTTCGGTCGGGAATGCGCTGGCTCGCATGTCGGTACGTGTACCGCCAGGATTGATACAGTTTACGCGCAGGTGGCGGTTCTGATATTCATCTGCCAGAACCTGCATCATTCCTTCGGTAGCAAATTTGGAGACGGCATATGCCCCCCAGTTGGCGCGCCCCTGGCGACCGACGCTGGAGGAGGTGAAGACCAGCGAGCCGGCATCAGATTTGAGCAACAACGGCAGCAATGCCTGTGTCAGCATAAAGGTCGCATTGACGTTTACTTGCATCACGTCCTGCCAGACCTGCGGGTTTTGTTCGCTCATCGGGCAAATATCGCCGAGCAACCCGGCATTATGCAGTACACCATCCAGACGCGGGAAATGCGCGGCAATGCGTTGTGCGAGCTGGTGGCATTCAGCGGATGTGCAGTTGAGCAGATCCAGCGTAAACCAGTGTGGTTGCGTACCGTTTTCATCGGCGATGGTGCGGGCAACCCGGCGCAGTTTCTCTTCGTTGCGTCCAAGCAGAATAACGGTCGCGCCGTAACGCGCGTAGGTCTGAGCGGCCTCACGCCCGATGCCGTCGCTGGCTCCGGTGACCAGAATAATGCGGTCCTGTAGAAGGTCTTGTTTAGGTTGATAATGCACGGCTACTCCTCGGCGACGTCTGGCCATCTCGTTCGCGATAACTTTTGGGCTTTATGCCTTAAACCCTGTTCTTTTTCAATCAGCCAAAGGCAATAACACCGCAAAATGAACGCGTTGTCATGCTTTTTGCTGGTTCCTCACTGGATGGAGAAGCAAGACGGGTTAACAAGGCTGTTGTACACTGAGCAAAAGTAGCGTTGTTTAACCAAGGTGGGTCTTGTGGAATTGTTGTCTGAATATGGGCTGTTTTTGGCAAAAATTGTCACTGTCGTAGTGGCTATCGCGGTGGTGGTGATGCTGATTGTAAATGCGACACAACGCAAACGTCAGCGTGGAGAATTACGGGTTATTAATCTCAGCGATCAATATAAAGAGATGAAGGAAGACCTGTCGCTGGCCCTGTTAGATGGGCATCAGCAAAAACTTTGGCACAAGGCGCAGAAAAAGAAACATAAGTTGGAGGCGAAAGCGGCTAAGGCTAAAGCGAAACAGGGAGACAGCACGTTATCTGATAAGCCTCGGGTATGGGTTCTCGATTTTAAAGGCAGTATGGATGCCCATGAGGTCAGCGCATTACGCGAAGAGGTTACAGCGGTGCTGGCGGTCGTTAAACCTCAGGACCAGGTGGTGGTTCGTCTTGAAAGTCCGGGCGGCGTGGTACATGGCTATGGTCTGGCCGCCTCGCAGTTACAACGCTTGCGCGATAAGCAGATCCCGCTAACCGTCACGGTAGATAAAGTCGCTGCCAGCGGCGGATATATGATGGCCTGCGTGGCGGATAAAATTGTCTCGGCGCCGTTTGCTATCGTCGGCTCTATTGGCGTCGTCGCGCAGATCCCGAACTTTAACCGTTTCCTGAAAGGGAAAGATATTGATATCGAGCTGCATACCGCCGGACAGTATAAACGTACGCTGACTTTACTCGGTGAAAACACGGAAGAAGGGCGGCAGAAATTCCGCGAAGATCTGAACGAAACGCATCATCTGTTTAAAGATTTTGTGCAGCGCATGCGTCCGACTCTGGACATTGAGCAGGTTGCCACAGGGGAACATTGGTTTGGTCAACAAGCACTGGCAAATGGGTTAGTGGATGAGATCAATACCAGCGATGAGGTGATCCTCGGGTTGATGGAAGGCCGCGAGGTATTAAACGTACGTTACCTGCAGCGTAAAAAACTGATGGATCGTTTCACCGGTAGTGCGGCGGAGAGCGCTGACCGTTTGCTGATGCGCTGGTGGCAGCGGGGACAGAAACCTCTGATGTAAATCTTCATTGCCGGGTGGCGATGCAAACGCGTCTTACCCGACCTACAGATATGCACTAACGTAGGCAGGATTAAGCTCAGTCGCCATCCGGCAAATGATTTCTCGCGTTAATCGATCAAGTGATACTTTTCAGAAAGTACGTGCGCCAGGTGTTTAAACATATTAAACACAGCCGTACTTTTGGGCGTCGGTAGCCCTTGCTCGTCTAAAAAGTAATCTCCGCTGAAAACCAGTACACCATTTCGCTGTGTAACTCCGGTGGCGACAATCCCCGCCAGCGTGTCCTCATGCTCACGAATGATTTTGTTGGCTTCAATCAGCAGTGTTTCGCGATCGATGGGTTGAGTGTCTTTATGCATGATTTACTCCTTAAACAAGGACATTAGTCTACGCTGAGCCCAGCTTATGGGCAAATATTCCCTGACATAAATGAAGGTTTTACGGCGGTGTTACAACTGGCGATATTTGTTTTTGCATGCTAATAAAGTTGCGTAACGCATTTTATCAGGTACAGTGTGACGCTTTCGTCAATCTGGCAACAGATTTGCTTGACATTCGACCAATACTTCGTCGTGCTATAGCGTTTGTGAGCAAAAAAGCCTGTTAACTCAGTTATATGAGAGTTACATTGCAAGCGCGAATCAGTTTAAGGGGTTGATATCCGCCGACGCAGAGACCATATCGATGTCTCGTCGCCAGTGGAAGGTGAATCAACGTGCGACGCATTCTGGAAGAATCAAATTAGGTAAAGGTGAATATGGGTAAAGCTCTTGTCATCGTTGAGTCCCCGGCAAAAGCCAAAACGATCAACAAGTATCTGGGTAATGACTACGTGGTGAAATCCAGCGTCGGTCATATCCGTGATTTGCCGACCAGTGGCTCAGCAACTAAAAAGAGCGCCGACTCAACCTCCACCAAAACGGCTAAAAAGCCCAAAAAGGATGAACGTGGCGCTCTCGTCAACCGTATGGGTGTTGACCCGTGGCACAACTGGGATGCGCGCTATGAAGTGCTGCCCGGTAAAGAGAAAGTGGTTTCTGAACTGAAGCAACTGGCTGAAAAAGCCGACCACATCTATCTCGCAACCGACCTTGACCGCGAAGGGGAAGCCATTGCGTGGCACCTGCGGGAGGTGATCGGTGGCGATGACACCCGCTACAGCCGCGTGGTGTTTAACGAAATTACCAAAAACGCTATTCGTCAGGCATTTGAAAAACCAGGCGAACTGAACATCGACCGTGTAAATGCGCAACAGGCGCGCCGCTTTATGGACCGTGTTGTGGGCTATATGGTGTCGCCGCTGCTGTGGAAAAAAATTGCGCGTGGTCTGTCAGCTGGTCGCGTACAGTCAGTTGCTGTGCGTCTGGTGGTTGAGCGTGAACGCGAAATCAAAGCATTTGTTCCAGAAGAGTTCTGGGAGATTGATGCCAACACAACCACGCCAGGCGGTGACGCGTTACCGCTCGAGGTGACGCATCAGAATGATAAACCGTTCCGTCCGGTCAACCGGGAACAAACGCTTGCCGCCGTTAGTCTGTTGGAAAAAGCGCGCTACAGCGTTCTGGAACGTGAAGATAAGCCGACCAGCAGCAAGCCGGGCGCGCCGTTTATCACCTCTACGCTACAGCAGGCCGCCAGCACGCGTCTGGGTTTCGGTGTGAAGAAAACCATGATGATGGCGCAACGCTTGTATGAAGCGGGCTATATCACTTACATGCGTACTGACTCAACTAACCTCAGCCAGGACGCGGTGAACATGGTCCGCGATTACATCAGCGATAATTTTGGCAAAAAATATTTGCCGGATAGCGCGAACCAGTACGCCAGCAAAGAGAACTCGCAAGAAGCGCATGAAGCTATTCGTCCTTCCGATGTCGCCGTACAGGCGGAATCGCTGAAAGACATGGAAGCCGATGCGCAAAAACTGTATCAACTGATTTGGCGCCAGTTTGTTGCCTGTCAGATGACGCCAGCTAAATACGACTCAACCACGTTGACCGTAGACGCGGGTGATTTCCGTCTGAAGGCGCGCGGTCGTATTCTGCGCTTCGATGGCTGGACAAAGGTAATGCCAGCGCTGCGTAAGGGCGATGAAGACCGCATTTTACCGGCGGTAGAAAAAGGCGATACGCTGACGCTTATCGAACTGACGCCAGCACAGCACTTTACTAAACCGCCTGCACGTTTCAGTGAAGCCTCGCTGGTTAAAGAGCTTGAAAAGCGTGGCATTGGTCGTCCATCAACGTATGCGTCGATCATTTCTACGATTCAGGATCGCGGTTATGTTCGCGTGGAAAACCGTCGTTTCTACGCAGAAAAAATGGGTGAAATCGTCACCGATCGTCTGGAAGAAAACTTCCGTGAACTGATGAACTACGATTTTACCGCGCAGATGGAAGACAGCCTCGATCAGGTCGCGAATCACGAAGCCGAATGGAAGGGCGTGCTCGACAACTTCTTCACTGATTTTACTCAGCAACTGGATAAAGCCGAGAAAGATCCTGAAGAGGGCGGTATGCGTCCGAACCAGATGGTGCTGACCAGCATTGATTGTCCGACCTGCGGACGCAAGATGGGGATTCGTACCGCCAGTACCGGCGTTTTCCTTGGTTGTTCCGGTTACGCGCTTTCCCCGAAAGAGCGTTGCAAAACTACCATTAATCTGGTGCCGGAAAACGAAGTACTGAACGTGCTGGAAGGCGACGATGCGGAAACGAATGCTCTGCGCGCCAAACGTCGCTGCCAGAAATGCGGCACGGCGATGGACAGCTACCTTATCGATCCTAAGCGCAAGCTGCATGTATGTGGTAATAACCCTACCTGCGATGGCTATGAGATTGAAGAGGGCGAATTCCGCATCAAGGGTTATGACGGTCCTATCGTTGAGTGTGAGAAATGTGGCTCTGAGATGCACCTGAAAATGGGGCGTTTTGGCAAGTACATGGCGTGTACCAACGACGAGTGCAAAAATACCCGTAAGATCCTGCGCAACGGTGAAGTCGCTCCGCCGAAAGAAGATCCGGTTCCGTTGCCGGAACTGCCGTGTGAAAAATCTGACGCGTATTTCGTGTTACGTGATGGTGCTGCAGGTATCTTCCTCGCGGCAAATACGTTCCCGAAATCACGTGAGACCCGTGCGCCGCTGGTGGAAGAGTTGTACCGTTTCCGCGATCGTCTACCGGAAAAACTGCGCTATTTGGCAGATGCACCGCAGACAGATCCGGACGGCAACAAGTCCATGGTTCGCTTCAGCCGTAAAACCAAGCAGCAGTACGTCGCCGCTGAGAAAGACGGTAAGGCGACCGGCTGGTCCGCGTTCTTCGTTGACGGTAAATGGGTAGAAGGGAAGAAATAACAGTATTTTGGCTGAATTTCTCCTTAAAGGGTCGCATAAGCGGCCCTTTTTGTTTAGGCCCTATTATTTTTTATCATGCCTATACAGATCACATAGAAATGATATAGTGGTTATAGTTAACAGACTTTTTATTATTAAATCGTATTAGCAGCGCTTAGCAGCTTGCTTTGAAACGATGATTTGATGGCGCAAATCGGGATGGCTTAATATGAAATTACAGCAGCTTCGCTACATTGTTGAGGTGGTGAATCACAACCTTAATGTCTCCTCAACGGCGGAAGGGCTTTATACCTCCCAGCCCGGTATCAGTAAGCAAGTTCGTATGCTGGAAGATGAACTGGGTATCCAGATTTTTGCTCGTAGCGGTAAGCACCTGACGCAGGTTACGCCAGCGGGGCAAGAAGTCATTCGTATTGCGCGAGAAGTTCTGTCGAAGGTGGATGCCATTAAGTCCGTTGCGGGCGAACATACCTGGCCGGACAAAGGCTCGTTATATATCGCCACCACGCACACCCAAGCGCGTTACGCTTTACCGAACGTGATTAAAGGTTTTATCGAGCGCTATCCTCGCGTCTCATTACATATGCATCAGGGATCGCCGACGCAAATCGCCGAAGCCGTCTCGAAAGGAAATGCAGATTTTGCTATTGCGACGGAAGCTCTGCATCTGTACGACGATCTGGTGATGCTACCTTGCTACCACTGGAATCGTTCGATCGTCGTCACACCTGAGCATCCGTTGGCGGGCAAATCCTCGGTATCCATTGAGGAACTGGCGCAGTATCCGCTGGTGACTTACACGTTTGGGTTTACAGGACGCTCGGAGCTGGATACCGCGTTTAACCGTGCGGGTCTGGAGCCGCGTATTGTCTTTACCGCGACTGATGCCGATGTTATTAAGACCTATGTCCGCCTGGGGCTCGGCGTCGGTGTGATTGCCAGTATGGCAGTAGATCCCGTCTCAGACCCAGACCTTGTGCGCGTGGATGCGCACGATATCTTTAGCCATAGCACCACTAAAATTGGTTTTCGTCGCAGCACATTTTTACGCAGTTATATGTATGATTTTATTCAACGTTTCGCGCCGCATCTGACCCGCGATGTGGTGGATACGGCGGTGGCGCTGCGTTCCAACGATGATATTGAAGCCATGTTTAAAGATATTAAATTGCCTGAGAAATAATAACTGCTGTTACCCCGTCGGTATCCTTAAGCGTAAAGCGATACCGACGGGATACTCTGAATTTATTCATTATTTCCGCTCCCTATATTAACCATAGTTTATTTATGGAAAATATTTCCTAAAGTAGTTTCAAATTACTCAGCGTGCCAAAAATACCTGTCAAATATTTATAACCGATCAAACAATTGATTTATTTATCAGGTCGAGTACTAAAATTAACTGGCTTTTTTTTACCTTTTTTATTAGGATTCCTCTTATCTAATGATTAATTGTACCGATTGTTTGGTGCCTAAATGATAAGTGATTTCGATAGTATGAGGTTAGCGATGCCTTCAGGAAACCAGCCGGCACGCCGGGATCCCGCGATGAAACGTAAAGCCTGGTTCGCTGTGTTTCTTGGCTCTACCGTGTTTTGGATTATTGTCGCGCTCGTGGCGTGGAACGTGTGGGGGTAGGTCATGTCCGCAGCGGAACAGCATTCTATCGTGACGCCATCTCCTGATGACCATGAGCAGGAGAGCCATCGCGGCGCAGAGAATAAACCGAATATTCCTGCGTCCTGGGAACTCACTCCTGAACAACGGGCGTTTATCGACCTGTTTACGGAAGATGATGAACAGGAACAATAATTGATATCTGTTTTATAACTATTATTATTTTGTCGTTTGTATATCTAATAATTTATTCCTAAAACATGCGTGAGCCACGCTAATCAGCGTATTATCGATTGGTCATTACCTGCTACACAATCACCGTATTAACTTTCATCGTTTAAACTCTTCTTCTCGCCATTTACTTCACTTGCCACTTTAGATTGTTTCCGCTTTTTATCAATTTGAGTTGTTATCAAAGCGTTACATTTTGTTTGTGTTATCTTTAATACTAACCCTGAGGAAAATCAGGGGATCCAACCCTGTCATTTAAGGAGGAGCTATGTCGTCGACCCTACGAGAAGCCAGTAAGGACACATTGCAGGTTAAAGATAAAACCTACCGCTACTACAGTCTGCCGCTGGCCGCGAAATCACTGGGTGATATCACCCGTCTCCCCAAATCGCTAAAAGTTTTGCTGGAAAACCTGCTGCGCTGGCAGGACGAAAATTCAGTTACTGAAGACGATATTCATGCGCTTGCGCATTGGCTGAAAACTGCCCATGCGGATCGCGAAATTGCCTATCGACCTGCTCGCGTTCTGATGCAGGATTTTACCGGCGTGCCGGCAGTGGTCGATCTGGCCGCCATGCGCGAAGCGGTGAAACGTCTGGGCGGGGATACGGCAAAAGTGAATCCGCTTTCGCCAGTGGACCTTGTTATTGACCACTCGGTAACGGTGGATCGTTTTGGTGATGACGACGCTTTCGAAGAAAACGTTCGTCTGGAAATGGAACGAAACCATGAGCGTTATGTGTTCCTGAAATGGGGACAACAGGCATTTAGTCGCTTCAGCGTTGTGCCACCGGGGACGGGGATTTGCCACCAGGTTAACCTTGAATACCTCGGTAAAGCCGTCTGGAGCGAATTACAGGACGGTGAATGGGTGGCTTACCCCGATACGCTGGTCGGTACTGACTCCCATACGACAATGATTAATGGTCTCGGTGTGCTGGGCTGGGGGGTGGGAGGCATTGAAGCGGAAGCGGCAATGCTGGGTCAACCTGTCTCAATGCTTATCCCGGATGTTGTGGGCTTCAAGCTGGTGGGCAAACTGCGGGAAGGCATCACCGCGACCGACCTGGTTCTGACCGTCACCCAGATGCTGCGTAAGCACGGCGTGGTCGGAAAATTTGTTGAGTTTTACGGTGATGGTCTGGACACCTTACCGCTGGCCGATCGAGCGACCATTGCGAACATGTCACCCGAATACGGTGCAACCTGCGGCTTCTTCCCGATCGATGACATCACCCTTGAATATATGCGTCTGAGTGGACGCAGTGAGGAGCAGGTTGATCTGGTTAGTGCCTATGCTAAAGCGCAGGGCATGTGGCGAAACCCTGGCGATGAACCCGTATTTACCAGCTCGCTGGAACTGGATATGGGCAGCGTAGAAGCAAGCCTTGCCGGACCGAAGCGTCCGCAGGATCGTGTTGCGCTGGCGGATGTACCGAAAGCATTTTCGGCGAGTAATGAACTTGAGGTAAATAGCTCGCTGAAAGACCGTCAGCCGGTGGAGTACACCATGAGCGGTCAGCAGTATAAACTGCCTGATGGCGCAGTGGTGATAGCGGCAATCACCTCCTGTACGAACACCTCTAACCCCAGTGTATTGATGGCGGCGGGGCTACTGGCGAAAAAAGCAGTGACGCTTGGTCTGAAACGTCAGCCGTGGGTGAAAGCCTCGCTGGCACCAGGATCAAAGGTGGTTTCTGACTATCTGGCACAGGCCGGATTTACACCGTACCTTGATGAGCTGGGATTTAACCTTGTGGGTTATGGTTGCACCACCTGCATTGGTAACTCAGGGCCGTTACCCGACCCTATTGAGACAGCCATCAAAAAAGGCGATCTTACCGTTGGGGCGGTGCTTTCCGGCAACCGTAACTTTGAAGGCCGTATTCATCCGCTCGTGAAGACCAACTGGTTGGCGTCTCCGCCACTGGTGGTGGCCTACGCCCTGGCGGGGAATATGAACATCAATCTGACGAAAGATCCGCTGGGTCATGACCGAAAAGGTGACCCCGTGTATCTGAAAGATATCTGGCCGACTGCCCAGGAAATCGCCCGTGCCGTTGAGCAGGTCTCTACCGCCATGTTCCATAAAGAATATGCTGAAGTTTTTGAGGGCACACCGGAATGGAAAGCTATTGATGTTGATAGAGCTGATACCTATGGCTGGCAGTCCGATTCAACTTACATTCGCTTGTCGCCGTTCTTTGATGGTATGCAGGCTACGCCGGATCCGGTTCAGGACATCCATGGCGCACGTATTCTGGCTATGCTCGGCGATTCCGTCACCACCGACCATATTTCACCAGCCGGTAGTATTAAGCCGGACAGCCCGGCGGGTCGCTATCTGCAAAGCCACGGCGTTGAGCGTAAAGATTTTAACTCCTACGGTTCACGACGTGGGAACCATGAAGTGATGATGCGCGGTACGTTTGCTAATATTCGCATTCGCAATGAGATGGTACCCGGTGTAGAAGGCGGCATGACGCGTCATTTACCTGGAACAGAGGTGGTGGCTATCTATGATGCGGCGATGCAATATCAGCAGGAGAACATTCCGCTGGCGGTCATTGCCGGTAAAGAGTACGGCTCCGGCTCCAGTCGCGACTGGGCGGCGAAAGGCCCGCGCTTGCTGGGGGTCCGCGTGGTTATCGCTGAGTCTTTTGAGCGAATTCACCGTTCTAACCTGATTGGCATGGGGATATTGCCGCTGGAATTTCCGCAGGGCGTCACGCGTAAGACGCTGGGATTAACCGGTGAGGAAGCGATTGATATCACGGAGCTACAAAATATTAAACCAGGCGCGGCATTTCCAGTGAATATAGTACGCGCAGATGGGCGCAAAGAGGTGATTCAGTGCCGCTGTCGTATTGATACCGCGACGGAGCTAACGTATTACCAGAACGATGGTATTTTGCACTATGTGATTCGTAACATGTTAAATTAAAAGATAAAAAGCCTGCGAGAGCAGGCTTTTTTACAGGCGGTGACAACGCTTACTTGCCCAGCAAATGTCCCATCTTGGCGGCTTTAGTGTCCAGATAATGTTCATTGTTTGGGTTACGGCCTACAATCAGCGGTACGCGTTCAACGATATTGATTCCCGCTTCGGTCAGAATCTCCACTTTCTTCGGGTTATTGGTCAGTAAACGTACTTCGTCCACACCCAGCAGTTTGAACATATCTGCACACAGCGTGAAATCGCGCTCGTCTGCTGCAAATCCCAACTGATGATTTGCTTCAACGGTATCATAACCTTGGTCCTGCAACGCGTAAGCGCGAATTTTGTTGAGCAGGCCAATGTTGCGCCCTTCCTGACGGTGATAAAGCAGAATACCACGCCCTTCTTCAGCAATGTGGGTGAGTGCTGCTTCAAGCTGGAAACCACAATCGCAACGCAGACTAAACAACGCATCGCCGGTCAGACATTCGGAGTGGACGCGAGCCAGGACAGGCGTTTGGCCTGTAATATCGCCAAAAACCAGGGCGACATGATCGTGTCCGGTTGCCAGTTCTTCAAATCCCACCATCAGGAAATCACCCCAGGGGGTCGGCAGTTTGGCTTCTGCCACACGTTTAAGCTGCATGTAATTCTCCAGATTATGCTGGCACTCGTCGTGCCGTCGCCTGTCGGCTTCTGTTCTGTATTGCACTATTTTGCCATAAGGCAGCGACGTTCACCTAATCGTGGCAACGGATTCATTTTTGGAATGGCACAAAATTGTCAATTTTCCCAGCATACGTATTTTTCAGTTATGATTGTGAGACTTATCGACAAAAGGAGAGGCAATGCTTTCAATTGCAAAGCGTACGGCAGTTGGCGCCGGACTGCTACTGATAATGCCGGTTACCGTATGGGTATCAGGCTGGAACTGGCAGCCGGGACACAATGTCTGGTGGTTAAAAACCCTGTACTGGATAACAGAAACGGTGACGCAGCCGTGGGGAATTATCACTCACGTTGCGCTCTGTGTATGGTTTCTCTGGTGCCTGCGTTTTCGTCTTAAAGCCGCGATAATGCTGTTTGCTATCCTGGCGGCGGCAATTTTAGTGGGGCAGGGCGTGAAGTCCTGGGTAAAAGACAGAGTGCAAGAGCCAAGACCCTTTGTTGTGTGGCTGGAAAAAACGCACCATATTCCGGTTGATGAGTTCTACACTTTAAATCGTAAAGATCGCGGGCACTTAGTTAAAGAACAATTGGCTGAACAACAGGATATTCCAACGTTTTTACGCAAGCACTGGCAGAAAGAAACGGGCTTTGCCTTTCCGTCCGGGCATACGATGTTTGCCGCCAGTTGGGCTTTACTGGCTGTAGGACTGTTATGGCCGCGCAGACGTACGCTGACGATTGTGTTTTTGCTTATCTGGGCGACGGGTGTTATGGGTAGCCGTTTGCTGTTGGGCATGCACTGGCCGCGTGATTTGGTCGTTGCAACGCTGATTTCGTGGCTGCTGGTGACGCTGGCAACATGGCTCGCGCAGCGAGTATGCGGACCATTAACGCCGCCTGTGCAGGAGGCAAAAGAAATCGCGCAACGTGAGCAAGAAAGCTAGCTATGATTGATTTTTCAAATTTTGCCCTTAAATCAGAATGCGGAAAGCGCTTTTCCATTTCGCACTCGTTGTGAAAATGGTAATTTAAAGGGCTCAACGCGGTAAGTTGTACACGATTTATTCGCTTAAACCACATAACGGGAAGTAATGTGAAATATTTACTCATTTTCTTACTGGTGTTGGCGATTTTTGTTATCTCGGTGACATTAGGTGCGCAAAACGATCAACAGGTTACGTTTAATTACCTGTTGGCTCAGGGTGAGTATCGTATCTCTACGCTGCTTGCTGTATTGTTTGCCGCAGGTTTTGCCATTGGTTGGTTAATTTGCGGCCTGTTCTGGCTGAAGGTTCGTGTATCTCTTGCACGCGCCGAACGTAAAATCAAACGACTGGAAAACCAGCTTGCGCCTGCGACCGACGTTGCGGTATCTGCCGATTCGTCGGTTGTGAAGGAATAATTATTTATGTTGGAGTTGTTGTTTCTGCTTTTACCTGTAGCCGCTGCCTATGGGTGGTATATGGGTCGCAGAAGTGCGCAACAAACCCGGCAGGATGAAGCTAACCGTCTCTCCCGCGACTATGTCGCAGGGGTTAACTTCCTTCTGAGCAACCAACAAGATAAAGCGGTGGATTTGTTCCTCGATATGCTAAAAGAGGATACAGGCACCGTTGAGGCTCATCTCACCCTCGGAAACCTGTTCCGCTCTCGCGGTGAAGTCGATCGTGCAATCCGCATCCATCAAACGCTGATGGAAAGTGCCTCACTGACCTACGAGCAGCGTTTGCTGGCCGTACAGCAGTTGGGGCGCGACTACATGGCCGCGGGTCTGTACGACCGAGCTGAAGACATGTTCAATCAGCTTACCGATGAAACAGACTTTCGCGTTGGCGCATTGCAGCAACTACTGCAAATTTATCAGGCAACCAGCGAATGGCAAAAAGCCATTGATGTGGCGGAACGTCTGGTGAAGCTTGGTAAAGATAAGCAGCGCATTGAGATAGCGCATTTTTACTGCGAACTGGCCTTACAGCAAATGGGTAACGACGATATGGATCGTGCCATGACGTTGTTGAAAAAAGGGGCCGCGGCAGACAAAAACAGTGCACGGGTATCCATCATGATGGGCCGCGTGTATATGGTGAAAGGCGATTACGCCAAGGCGGTTGAAAGCCTGCAGCGGGTGATTTCCCAGGATAAAGAGCTGGTCAGCGAAACGCTGGAAATGCTACAAAGCTGCTACCAGCATCTGGGGAAAAACGATGAGTGGGCAGAGTTCTTACGTCGGGCCGTTGAGGAGAATACTGGCGCCGCTGCTGAGTTAATGTTGGCCGATATCCTTGAAGCACGTGAAGGGACTGATACCGCACAGGTTTACATCACGCGTCAGCTTCAACGCCATCCTACAATGCGCGTGTTCCACAAGCTGATGGATTATCATCTCAACGAAGCAGAAGAAGGGCGTGCCAAAGAGAGCCTGATGGTTTTGCGTGATATGGTTGGGGAGCAGGTGCGCAGCAAACCACGCTACCGCTGTCAGAAATGCGGATTTACTGCATATACGCTGTACTGGCACTGCCCGTCCTGCCGTTCATGGTCAACCATTAAGCCTATTCGCGGACTTGATGGGCTGTAGTTTTTAAAAAAACCTCACTTTAGTTACAACATACTAATTGATGTATGATAAATCCATCCTCAACCTCCGCTGCCTATTCGCCTGGCAGAAATGTAATCGCGCCTGTTAATTTTCTATTACCGCAGGTAGAATGCACGCCGTTTACTCATTTTGCGCCACTGCCGGCGCCCATCTTCAAGAAGGTCTGGTCATGACGTTTACTGCTTCATCTTCTTCTCGTGCTGTTACTGATTCTCCTGTCGTTGTCGCTCTCGATTATGCTAATCGTGATAAAGCATTAGCTTTTGTCGACAGAATTGATCCTCGTGATTGCCGTTTGAAAGTGGGCAAAGAGATGTTCACGCTTTTTGGACCTCAGCTGGTTCGCGATCTTCAGCAGCGTGGTTTTGACGTCTTTCTTGATTTGAAATTCCATGATATTCCCAATACCACCGCCCATGCGGTTGCAGCTGCGGCCGATCTTGGTGTGTGGATGGTTAACGTTCATGCCTCTGGTGGGGCGCGTATGATGACTGCAGCCCGTGAAGCTTTAGCGCCGTTTGGTAAGGATGCGCCGCTGCTAATTGCGGTGACGGTTCTGACCAGTATGGAAGCCAGCGATCTTGCCGACCTTGGCGTGACGTTGTCACCTGCCGAGCATGCTGAAAGACTGGCTCGTCTCACTCAAAACTGTGGCCTGGATGGGGTCGTATGCTCAGCGCAAGAAGCGGTGCGATTCAAGCAGGCCTTTGGTCAGGCATTTAAGCTGGTGACGCCGGGAATTCGTCCTGAAGGTAGCGAGGCGGGCGATCAGCGCCGTATTATGACGCCAGAACAGGCGCATTTAGCCGGTGTGGATTACATGGTGATTGGTCGTCCGGTCACGCAGTCGGTCGACCCAGCTCAGACGCTGAAGACGATCAATGCCTCCCTGAAACGAGGTGCATAAATGAATGATTCAAACTCTCGCCTGGTCTACTCAACCGATTCCGGGCGTATTGATGAACCGAAAACGGCGCCTGAGCGTCCAAAAGGCGATGGCATTGTGCGTATCCAACGTCAGACCAGTGGGCGCAAAGGCAAGGGGGTGTGTTTGATCACCGGTGTTGATCAAGATGATGCCGAACTGGCCAAATTAGCGGCGGAACTGAAGAAAAAGTGTGGTTGCGGCGGAGCAGTAAAGGATGGCGTGATTGAGATACAGGGTGATAAACGCGACCTGATTAAATCGCTGCTGGAAGCCAAAGGAATGAAAGTTAAGCTGGCAGGCGGTTAATAAAAAAAGCCACGGTATTGATCCGTGGCTTTTTAAGAATAACGATTTTAATCGTAATGACCTGAAAAAAGTAAACGTATTATTATACCGAGCCAGTCAACCGTAGATTATTTACCCACCTGGTGGCCAATAATACCACCTACTGCAGCACCACCCAGCGTACCAAGCGTGCTACCGTCAGTCAGGACTGCACCACCTATTGCACCTGCACCAGCACCGATTGCGGTGTTACGATCGCGTTTGGACCAGTTAGAGCAGGCGCTCAGCGACATTGCCAGAGTAATCGCCAGAATGGCAGCGGTCATTTTTTTGCTCGTTACTAACATAATACTTTCTCCTGAATTATTGATTCACGGAATCCAGTGTTCTTTAAGAATAGCGCTAAATTAAGACTATCGAAGATATTTCCGTGAAACCGTTTAGCGAAGGCATACAAACACTATCCTGAAGTTGGATGTTCGTTCCTGTTATATCGCTAACATTAATTTTACGACTTTATCCTGTTAACGACAGGTAAAAAGTCTTAATTGGACTGTCAGATAACTCTCAGAGAGCAGATGATTTGCCTGTCAACAAACCATCTGCTGAAGATATTATGGGTGGGTATCAATGATATTGACGGTTAACCCTGAATGCTCGAGCTGCATTTGTACGCTGGCACTAAGTCCAGAGTCCGTCACTACGCGACTGAATCGCTCTAACGGACCCAGCGTGTAAGGGTGAATGGCTTCGAATTTTGAGCTGTCGGTAAGTACAATAACTTCTGCGCCTTTTTCCAGCACCGCGTTAACCACGTCAGAACGCATCATGTCGCGTCCGGTAAAACCGGTATCAGCTTGCCAGCCATCGATGCCGATAAAGGCTTTGCTGAAGTGTACCTGCTGGATAAACTGGCGTGTTAAGGGACCGACCATACTCTCGCTTTTTTTCTGATAAATGCCACCGAGAAGAATCACTTCGCAAGGCGTTTCTTTGAGCAAATGAGCAATGTAGCTGCTCACAGTAATGATGGTGACATCTTTTTGCTCTGCCAACGTTCTGGCCAGAAGGGCATTGCTGCTGCCGTTCTCAATAAATACGGATTCACCAGGGCTGACCAGCGATGCGGCGAATTCAGCCAGTTCACGCTTCAGGGTGAAATTGGTCATCATGCGCGTTTCAACGTCATCGCTGTTCAGTGAAACAGCAAAACCATGCGCTCGGCGTAAATAACTCTGTTTTTCCAGCGTGTTCAGATCCTGTCGAATCGTCACTTCTGAAACTCCGGTGATTTTTGCCAGATCGGCGACGCTCATCTGACCTTTATCTGTCACCATCTGCAAAATAGATTGTTGTCGGGAATTCATAGTATTAATTTTATTGCGATATCGTATAGGAATTTAAACGGAAACTGCATTACCTGCAGTTCGCTGATAGCAGCGACATCAAAAGAACAATGTCATCAGATCTCCCACGGAGCCTTATGCTTTTTCGCCAAAGATTCGGCATCTTCTTTGATCGTGTTTAACAGCTCAGCCTTAAGAATTTCAAGATTGTGGATGGCTGAGTGGTAATCACCTGCAACGAGGATATCCAGCACGGTATCAATACGTTCGGCCAGACGCTGAGCGTCGATATCAGACATGGTTGTCATCCTAATGGCAATAGAGTTTGAATTTCATGATGCAGAATTTCATGGCAAAAGAGAAGGGAAAAATAGTATTAAGCAGAACGATTGAAGAATATTATATATTCTGTGATTACATGCAGATAGGTTCCTCATCTCATATCCACTTATGATTATTCACTACGTGTAACCTCTCTGCATTAGCGCATTTTTTTATTCAGATGTCGTCGATACCAACGCTCAAATGCGGCGGCCGGCATTGGTTTGGCGAATAAAAAACCCTGACGCTCATTGACGCCATTTTTGGTCAGAAACGCATCCTCTTTCGCGCTTTCCACACCTTCAGCAATCACCTGTAGGTTGAGCGCCTGTGCGACCGCAACAATGGCCCGTACCAGCGATTGCGAAATCGATTGTTTGTGTACATCTCTGACAAAGGTTTGATCCAGTTTTATTGCATCAAGCGGGAAGCGAGCCAGTTGGGACAGCGACGAATAACCGGTACCAAAATCATCTAAATGGATTTGCGCACCTAACTGGCTAAACTGCTGAATCACGGACAGCGCCAGTTGCTCATTTTCAATCAAACTGCTTTCTGTTAACTCAACATCGATAGGGCAATACTCAAAATCAAGTTCGTGAAGTACTTGCTTAAGCGCGGTAAAAAGCGTCTGGTCGGCGAGCTGTCTGGCAGAAACGTTTACCGCCACACGTAGGTTTATGCCCTTGGCGCGCCATTTCGCGACCTGGCGCACAACATCGAGAATAACCCAACGACCCAGCGGGACGATAAGCCCCGATTCTTCGGCATAGGAGATAAATTCCAGCGGTGGAATGAGGCCGCGTTCCGGAGATTGCCAGCGAACCAGAGCCTCAAGGCTACGTACTTCGCCGCGCCAGGTTATCTTTGGCTGATAGTGGATAACCAGTTGATCGTTTTCCAGTGCCTTACGCAGATTGGTATCCAGCCACAGATATTCAAATACCCGCTGATTCATTTCCGGGGAGAAGACACAAAACTGCCCGCGACCGCCTTCTTTCGCAGTGTACATGGCAGTATCCGCGTTACGAATAACGCTCTCGCAGTCCTGACCATGCTGTGGTGCGAGGGAAATACCAATAGAGCATCCGGTATAGATTTCAATCAGGCCGATGCGAAAGGGTTGACGCAGGCGTGTCAGAATACGCGACGCGGTGGCTTCCAGTGAACCCTGGGATGTTTCGGTGGCAAGGACAATGAACTCATCACCGCCAAATCGTGCCAGTAACTGGTTTTCGCCAAGGCAACTGAGGATTGCCAGCGATACGCTTTGCAATAGCTGATCGCCAAACATATGCCCGTAGGCATCGTTTACCTTTTTGAAGTTATCCAGATCGAGGTACACAATCCCGACCTGCATTTCGCCCGCGTTCTCAATCGCATTGCTGATCAGATCATGAATAGCGTTGCGATTGGGTAATCCAGTGATCGAGTCAGTATTCGCCAACAACCGCAAACGCTCCTGGGCGCGGCGTTCTTCAGTGATATCGGTCCCGGAACAGATCAGAAAAATTTCGTTCTTTCCGCTACCGTTATGCACAAATTTATTACGAAATAAAAACAGACGCTGTCCTTTACAGGTCTTCACCCAGCGTTCAACTTCATACGAGTTACCTTCGCGAAAAAAGACCTCGATATTGCGTCGTGACGCGGCCGCTTCACGTCGACTCATAAATAATGTGAATACACTTTGGCCAATGACTTCACGTTCTTTGAGTCCGGTATACTCTTCGCAGAGTCGATTAAACCGCTGAATGTTGCCCATGCGATCAAGAATGACAATGACTGAATTGGCTTCAGAAACCACCTGTTCGGCAAAAGAGAGGCCGTGAGCCAGATCACGGGCGACGGAAGGGGTGTCATCCCAGGCGGATGCGCTACCGGCCCATTCACGCTTATTGATTTTTCGGCCGACCAGATGCACGGGAATGTTGTCATCTTCAATTGGTAACGTCATTAATAAACTTGATGTAATTACCGTCATCTCGCGAATGCGATCGGCTTGTTCCGGGGATAATTCGATAGTCTGATCGGCCTCTGACGTTTCTTCGACAGATAAATGCAGGATGTTGCAATCCTCTGACAAACGCCAGTAAGGGTTATTAGTGCCCACATAGCTATACAACGTAATCAGCTCCCGGACGTCTTTCATGATGTGTACTATCCCGTTTAAAGCGCATAGAGCCTCAAAAGTATGGGTAGCCATGATTCATTCAGGGTGATTATGGCTGAACGTATTGTTTTTTTTATATATTTATGTGTAATCCAGAATCCGTAAAAAGCAAAGCCAACGGAACTGAAAATAGTAAAAAAATTAAAATTAGCCGAATGAAAGAAGTGTAGTGCGTGGTGGAAATTTGGGCGAAAAAAAGAAAACGACCTTTCACACAATGAGAAAGGTCGTTGGCTTGATGTGTGTTATACCGCTGGGCGCGCAATAACGCTGCGGGTTTCCATCCGTACTTCAGCGATAGTTACGTCAATCACATCCGTGACTTTGTAAACAACTTCACCTTTAATTTGCACGGTGCCGCTTTCCTGGCTGCATACCAGTTCGTCACGAACGGCGTGCAGGAACGGGGCTGGAATAAATGCAACAGCGCCATTATCAACTAAGCGCACGCGCATGCCACCGCGGCTGACGTCAATGATCTCAGCCGCAAAGTGGGTGTCGGTACCGGCTTTGTCACTCAGGAAACGGGCGTATAACCAGTCTCCCACATCACGCTCAGCCATTCGGTTCAGGCGACGACGTTCCGCCATTTGCACGGTGGTATCATCCTGAGGGCGGGCGATGGATTCGCCTTTGATGACGGCCTTGAGCAGACGGTGGTTGATCATGTCGCCATACTTACGAATCGGAGAGGTCCAGGTGGCGTAAGCCTCCAGACCCAGTCCAAAGTGCGGACCTGGCTCGATACTTATTTCAGCGTAAGACTGGAAGCGGCGAATGCGGCTGTCGAGGAAACCGGAAGGCTGTGCATCAAGTTCGCGACGCAGTTTGCAGAAACCTTCCAGCGTCAGAACTTCCTCAGCATCCACGTGCATACCATGGGTTTTCAGCAGCGCAGCCAGCGCGTCGGCGTTCGCAGGATCGAATCCCATATGGACGTTATAAATCCCGAAGCCCAACTTGTCGCGAAGTACTCGGGCGGCGCAAATGTTTGCCGCAATCATGGACTCTTCCACAATACGGTTAGCGATGCGGCGCGGCTCAGCGACGATGTCCAGCACTTCGCCTTTTTCACCCAGAACGAAACGATAATCCGGGCGATCTTTAAATACCAGCGCATGGTTATGACGCCATTCACCGCGGCTGAGGCAAATACGATGCAGCAGGCGAATTTGCTCAGCAATCGCCTCATTTTCAGGCTGCCAGTTACCCGCGCCCTCCAGCCAGTCGGAGACGTTGTCGTAGACCAGCTTCGCTTTCGATTCAATCATTGCGGCGAAGAAGATGATGTTGTCTTCAATCGCGCCATCTTCGGCGATGGTCATACGACAGGCCAGAACCGGACGCACTTCATTTGCACGCAGAGAACACAAATCGTCAGACAGTTCACGCGGCAGCATTGGGATATTGAACCCCGGCAGATAGTTAGTAAACGCGCGAACTTTTGCCGTTTTGTCCAGCTTGCTGTCTTCAGCAATCCATGCTGTAGGGTCAGCAATGGCGACGGTTAACTGCAGTTTGCCGTCGGCCAGTTCTTCAGCATATAGCGCATCATCCATATCTTCGGTGCTGGCGCTGTCGATGGTAACAAAGTTGAGGGCGGTTAAGTCCTGGCGTACCAAACCCTCATCCAGCATCTCAGTTGCCACACCGTCAGGTGCTTCTTTTTCAAGATTATGACGTGCCAGCGTCACCCACCACGGAACAAAGTGGTCATCAGCAAACGTGATAAATTGGGTTAGCTCGGCATGGAAGGTGCGATCGCCTTTCAGCGGGTGGCGGCGCATTTCAGCGACGGCCCAGTCACCTTCTTTAAATTCATGCTCAACACCGCGGGCGGCACGGCAAGGGATAGCATCTTTCAGTAACGGATGATCCGGCACGATGGCGAGACGGTCATTTTTGCCCTGAACTTTACCCACGAAGCGCGTCAGGAAGGGTTCAATCAGTTCTTCCGGCTCGGCAGATTCACGATCTTTTTCGGTATGGATAACGGCAACAATGCGGTCGCCATGCATCACTTTTTTCATCTGCGGCGGCGGAATGAAATAGCTTTTTTGTGCATCGACTTCGAGGAAGCCAAAGCCTTTTTCCGTGGCTTTTACCACCCCTTCAGCACGTGGCGTCTGGGAATGCAGTTGCTGTTTAAGCTGCGCTAGCAGCGGGTTGTCCTGAAGCATAATTGTCTATTTTCGTGGCTAAAAGAGCGGCTGACAGTTTTACGCGATTCTATCAGTTGCGGCAAGCGCTCTTTCAGTAAGTGGATCGGTTAACAAGTCTCGCCCAGCGCGATTTTCAAGCGATTCAACCATCCGCACAATCCGCTCCAGGTGAGCAGGTTAATAGCCTGCTCCGAAGAGAGCCCCTGATCGAACAAAGGCGTTAACAATGCGGCGCTAAAGCGGTCGGGCGCTCGTGTCAACCATTGTACCGCTTGCAGGGTGGCGCGCTCAACCGGATGTCGTTGTTCCCAACGCTGTAATTCACGTTCATCCAGGCGAAGCAGGGCGATAACGTCGACTAATTCATTTGCTGTATGCGCCTGCTCGTTAAAGCAGGCCACGCTGCCGTTAATTCGTGACGTCATTAGCGCCGCCAGTGAAAATGCCTGTACTGATACAGCGCTGCGCCGGGCACTGGAAATCAACGTCGTGAGTAAATCCAAAATGACCGGTGCATGTATCAGTAATGGCACCAAGGCTTGCAGCTCATCCGGATACGCTCTGGCAGTGTTCTCATCATGGGGGAGGTATTTTTCGATCGGGAATGGTGCAGCATGCCAGGTTGTGTTTGTGGCGCTGAAGGATGAAGCCTGAGCGAACTGCTGTATATCCAGCCCTGGTATTCGCCGTAGCGGATGACCAGACCAGGCCTGAAACAGGGCCACGGTTCGGGCCTGAAAACCGACGAAGCCGATGATTTGATTCATCAGAATATTATCGCTGGTGGTCAGTCCGACCGCCTCCAGATGCTGACGGTCGCGTTCGTCTATCACGGCAGGAGAGCTGGCAAGTTGGCGAGCATATTGGGTGATTTGCGCCAGTCGATGGTTACTTTCCCGCGAGGAGTCCGGACCAGGAAGCGGTGTTAAACGCGCAGCATAGTGATTACATAATCGCTGGACGCCATACACCTGAGCGACGGTCAGGGCTGTACTCATCCGTTCATAGGCGCTGAACGTATGCGTCTGATTCAGGTTTTCATGAGCCGGGAAGAGCGTCAGGGCAAGTTTACGGGCAGGGGTTAACCAGGATTCAAAGGGCGAAAGAGCGTCATCAGGTAATGCCAGATCCAGTAAAAAGCTGTCGTCGACATGAGCGGCTTCCGGCACCAGCGGCAGAACTTTTTGCGGATACGTGCTGGATTGCGTCTCATGATACCAGTGGCTTTTACCTTCAATTCGGCGTTGTTCCATGGGCGTTCCTTGGTCTAAAAGTGGCGACCCGGACTCGTCGTCATACTACTACGCCGGATCGTTTGCGCTGCAATATCCTGACGTAAGCGGATGAGGGGATAAAAGATTGTTACGTGATAATAAATATCAGAAAGGCATATGTGGTGGCTGACAGAGGAGAGTCATGGGCGGCACAAAACCGCCCATCGAGATCTTAGGCTTATTTAAGTTCCAGCTCGTTCATTGCGGCGATACTGAAGCCACCGTCAACGTGAACTACTTCACCAGAGATACCGGCAGCGAGATCGGAGCACAGAAATGCTGCGGAGTTGCCCACATCTTCAATGGTAACGGTGCGGCGAATCGGCGTAACCGCTTCACAGTGCGCCAGCATTTTACGAAAATCTTTAATGCCAGAAGCGGCGAGTGTACGGATTGGACCTGCGGAAATGGCGTTCACTCGCACGCCTTCAGGCCCCATCGCGTTGGCCATATAACGCACGTTCGCTTCCAGAGAGGCTTTCGCCAGACCCATCACGTTGTAGTTAGGGATGGCACGCTCTGCGCCCAGATAGGATAGGGTCAGCAGCGCAGAACCCGGATTCAGCATGGAACGGCAGGCTTTTGCCATCGCCACAAAGCTGTAAGCGCTGATGTCATGAGCAATTTTAAAACCCTCTCGGGTGACTGCATTCACATAGTCGCCATCCAGTTGGTCAGCAGGCGCGAAGCCAATGGAATGAACGAAACCGTCGAATTTAGGCCAGGCTTTGCTCAGCTCAGCAAACATTGCGTCAATACTGGCGTCTTCCGCCACATCACACTGCAGTGTGATACTGGAACCCAGTTGAGCTGCAAATTCTTCCACGCGGCCTTTCAGTTTGTCGTTCTGCCAGGTGAAAGCGAGTTCTGCGCCTTCGCGATGCATTGCCTGGGCGATTCCCCAGGCAATGGACAATTTGCTGGCAAGACCTGTTATCAGAATGCGCTTACCGGAAAGAAAACCCATAGTTTAATCCTTATGGCGATTGTTTATCTTTTATTAATCAATAAGTCATCATTGGAATTGCGTGAACGTCCTGCATTGGTCTGAAGTTATCTCCACCCCTGTCTCTTATTGAATGGTAATCAGTCCTGAGTGACCTTCCGCTCTCCAATACAGGCGTGGAGTATACCACTCTGGCCGGGGTCTGCCTCATCCAACCCACGATCCAACGGAGTAGTTGAGAAAGAATAAAATGCATCGATACACAGGTATTAAAAGACAATCTGTCTTCACTAGCTTATGATTTTACTTATGGCAATACTGGAACATTCTTAAAATACATAAACGTATAATATTCAGTAAGTTATTATATATTGCTTTTATCGATCAATATTGATTCATTGATCGATATTATTGATTGATTGTGATTAAAAGTGCATTATCAGGACGTTATGATCAATTGGAGTGGTCTTATGCACTATCATTTCATCGCGGAACCGATGAGAGACACCACTGATACGTTACTGGGTGTAGAGATGAGCGCCCGGTTTGTTTCAGATACGGTTCTACCGTTATATCCAGAGCTCATCATTTCAGCGTGGAATAGCGAACAAAAGCGTAATTTCATGCTCGAGCAAATTCGATTAATTGCTGAAAAGCGTGATTGGTTTGAGAACCACAACCTTTTCTGTACCCTAAACCTCATTGAAGAAATGGCGCTGCTGGCGATTGGCGACCCGATCATCAAATCAGCACTACGTGCAATGCCTTTTATTGCACTCGAACTTTCAGAACGTTTCCTGACGAATACCCTGTGCCTGAATGATCTGCTGATTAATTCGCTTTGCGGTGGCCCAAACGCCTTATGGCTGGGCGATCTTGGATCCGGCAGCGTTGGAGCCAGTCCACTGGTTTGCGGCCAGTTTGACGTTGTGAAACTGGATCGTGGGTTTTTCCTGGAACAGGTTGAAAAACCGATGTTCCCGGTGTTGATTAAAAACATCCGTGAATACTGCAACCGTATTGCGGTAGAGGGTGTGGAAACAGCACGTCTTATCGACGAGGCAGGCGCTGCGGGCGTATGGGTGATGCAGGGAACCCTTTTCCCTTCGGTTGCGTTTACTGACGTTGATACACTGCTCTTACCCAGTCTTTACCACTGATTGCAAATTGGCCCTCCGGTTGAGGAGGGCTGCAATTTTGCTAGCGATCTTTTCGCCAGGCATCAGCGGTAAGCGCTTCGCCGAAATGACCGGCAATCAGGCGGCGGGTAAGTTCGTGCAGCGGGGAGGCCAGAACATCCGCTGTACTGCCGCGTTCAACCACTTCGCCCTGGTGCATGACCAATACCTGATCGCTGATATGTTTCATCATGCCGATGTGTTGGGTTACATAGATATACGATATTCCCTGTTTTTCCTGTAATTCCAGCATCAGGTTGATGAGCTGTGAACGCATCGACATGTCCAGAGAGGCCAGGGCTTCGTCAGCGATAATGACTTTTGGACGCAAAATGAGCGCACGAGCAAGGCCCAGACGCTGTTTTTGCCCTGGGGCTAGCATATGCGGGTAGTAGCTTACGTGATCGGGCAGTAGCCCAACCATGCGCATGGTTTCAACGATCTGCTTACGGCGCTGTTCAGGTTCAAGGTCGGTATTCAGACGTAGCGGGAAATCGAGGATTTGCGAGATACGCTGCCGTGGATTGAGCGACGTTGACGGATCCTGGAAAATCATACGGATACGCTGGCTGCGGAATGAATAATCGCCATATTTTAACGGGTGATCGTCAATCAGTAGCTCACCGCTGGTGGGCTCAATCATACCTGCCAGCATCTTTGCCAGCGTGGACTTGCCGGAACCATTTTCACCAATGATGGCAAGCGTCTGGCGCTCGCGTAGAGTGAAGCTTAGTGGCTTAACGGCCTCAACGGTCTGGCGGCGGAATAAGCCCGTCCGGTAGCGAAAGGTTTTGCTCAGATTACGCACTTCGAGCAGGGTTTCTACCATCTCACTCTCTCTCCATATTCAGCGGGAAATGACAGGCGTAGAGATGATTCTTTGCTCCGGTCAGTCTTGGGGTTTCAATGCATTCGCGCTGAGCATAAGGGCAGCGTGGGCCCAGACGACAACCTATGGGTAATTGTTCTAACAATGGAATGGCTCCTGGCATGGTATTCAGGCGGCTTTTATGCGGCATTGCGCTACCAAAATCAGGAATGGCGCGAATTAACGCCTGGGTATAAGGATGGTGCGGAATGGTGACCAGATCTTTACTGGGCGCTGTTTCCACCGTTTGTCCGCAGTACATCACGTTGATTTTGTCTGCCCACTGGCTGAGCATTTGCAGGTCATGGCTTATCAACAAAATGGTGGTATTGCTATTTTGGTTTAGCCGCGTCAGCAGGCGGAAAATTTGCGCCTGGGTGGTGGGTTCCATCGCATTCGTCGGCTCATCGGCAATCAGCAAGCGCGGCTGGTTAGCCAATGCGATTGCGATCATCACTTTCTGGCATTCGCCGTCGGTAAGCTCATATGGGAAGCTGCGCATAGCATCTTTATGATCTTTTATTCCGACGCGGTGCAGGAGCTCAATTGCGCGGCGTTTGCGCCAGCCGATGCGCTGCCACCAGCGGCCTTTGTAAGTCCATGCCGGAATATTTTGCATTAGCTGTCGTCCGATACGCTCGGACGGATCGAGACACGACTGCGGTTCCTGAAAGATCATGGAAACGTTGTGGCCAACCAGCTTGCGTCGTTCACGGGCGGAAAGACGCAGCAGATCGATATCATCAAAGCGCATGCGGTCTGCGGTTACGCGCCAGTTATCTTTAGCAACGCCACAAATGGCTTTGGCGATCAGACTTTTGCCGGATCCAGACTCGCCGACCAGGCCGCGAATTTCACCTTCATTGAGGGTCATGCTGACGCGGTCAACCGCCTTCACCCAGTCGTCGCCGGTCCTGAATTCAATGGTCAGGTTGCGGATATCCAGTAATGGCATTATTCCACCCCCGCAATAATTGCGCGGCGTACGCCGTCACCCAGCAGGTTAACCAGCAGCACGCTTATCATAATCGCCGCGCCTGGCAGCATGACTGTCCACGGTGCGACATAAATCAACTCCAGCGCGTCGCCAAGCATGGCGCCCCATTCTGGTGATGGCAACTGCGCGCCAAGGTCGAGAAAACCCAGCGCGGCGATGTCCAGAATCGCCATCGACAGCGCACGGGTGATTTCAGTAATAAGCCCGGCGGTAATGTTGGGCAGAACGGCAAACCACAGGATATTGAGCGTAGTTGCGCCGTCCAGACGCGCGGCAATAACGTACTCTTTTTCCAGCTCGTCATGCACCATGCTGTAGACGGAGCGGACCATGCGCGGCAGTAATGCCAACCAGACGGCAAACATTGCATGCGTCAGATGCGGCCCGGCAAAGGCCACCACGATGATCGCCAGCAGCAGCGAAGGGATCGAGAGCAAGGTGTCCAGAATATGGTTTAGCACCGCTGAGCGCAAACCGTGCGTCGCACCGGCAACCACGCCCAGCAGCAGACCACACAGCGTGGCGGCGAGGGTGACGACAAACGCGCCACCAACGGTCGGGGCTGCTCCGCTGAGCAGGCGGCTTAGTACGTCACGCCCCAGATCGTCAGTTCCGAGGAAAAATGAGACTTCACCATAGCGCGACCATGAAGGCGGTAAAAGCTGATAACCGAGAAACTGCTGGTCGATGCCATAAGGCGCAAACCAACCACCAAAAATACACAGAATCGCCAATCCCGCGCAGCCATACAGGCCGATCATCGCCGACGCATCGCCGTAGAAATTGCGCCAGGCGGTGCGCAGCGTACCCGGCGGGCGCTTTTCGCTGTAGACGCTATCGTAAGGCATACCATTCCTTATGTTTCAGAGGGTTAGCCATAGCACCCAAAATATCAGAGATGACGTTGACGATGATAACCAGTGAACCAATCACCATGACGCCCGCTGAAATCGCTGCGTAATCCTGCTGGCGAATCGCGTTAATCAGCCAACGGCCAAGGCCTGGCCAGCTAAAGACCATCTCGGTGATCATCGCCAGCGTCAGCATGGTCGAAAACTGTAATCCCAGGCGTGGGATCACCGGCGGAAGGGCATTGTGCAACACGTGGCGACGTAAAATCGTGAACCGCGACAGACCGCGCGTGGCAGCCGCTTTAACGTAGTTTTGATCAAAGACCTCAATGGTGCTGATACGCATCAGGCGAATCACTTCCGTGGTAGGGGCGACGGAAAGCGTTAACACCGGAAGCACCATGTGACGGATTGCGCTGATCAGCATTTCATCACGCCAGGGAGAGGTGGAGATCCACGCATCGATGATGGCAAATCCGGTAACGGGTTTCACTTCGTAGAGCAGATCAAACCGCCCTGAAACGGGAAGCCAGCCCAGGGTCAGTGAGAAGAGCAACGTCAGTAACAATGCCAGCCAAAAAACTGGAATGGAAAATCCCATCAACGCTAATGCACTGATACAACGGTCCTGCCATTTGTTGCGCGTGATACCAGCCAGCATGCCAACGGGGATGCCGACCATTAGCGCAAAACCAAAGGCCAGAATGCACAATTCCATCGTCGCCGGGAACACCTCCTTCAACTGTTCCGAGATCAACTGGCCGTTAATACTGGACACTCCAAAATCCCAGTGAATGAGGCCATTGAACCAGAACACCCAGGCATTCCACAGCGATGCGCCCTGTAACGGCGCATGAGGTGTGAAGTAGCTCAGGCTGAATCCAATAAAGGTCAGAAAGAACAAGGTGACCAGCAGCAACAAAAATCGACGCAGGGTGAAGATAATCATGGTTTTTTCACCTCATCCTTCTTTTCCCTGGAAACCCCGGCAAAAGAGGCATTGCCGAACGGGCTGAGCACCAGCCCTTTGATATCGTAGCGGTAAGCCTGTAGACGCAGTGAAGAGGCCAGCGGCAGGATCGGTAGTTCTTTCGCAAGAATATTTTGCGCTTCGTCATAGGCATCGATTCGCGATGATAGCTGCTGTGAAGAGAGGGCTTTGCGCAGAATGCGGTCAAACTCCGGATTACACCAGTGGGCGAAGTTGGTCTGCGAGTTGATGGCGGCGCAACTTAGCAACGGTCGGAAAAAACTGTCAGGATCGTTACTGTCCGTCGCCCAACCGGATAACGTCAGATCATGGTTCATATCCATTAATCGCGCCTCCTGAAAACGACCTTCTACCGGAATAATCTTCACTTTCACACCTACCTGAGCCATGTCTGCCTGAATCAGCTCGGCGGTTTTCAGTGGACTTGGGTTCCAGGCCTGAGAGCTGGTGGGAACCCAAAGCTCTAACGTCAGGTTCTCCAGCCCCAGCGCTTTTAACTGTTCGCGCGATTTTGCCGGGTTGTACTCTGTAATTTTAGCCTCGTTGTCATAAGCCCACGAGGCGCGAGGCAAAATAGATGCTGCAGTTTCTGCCGTTCCATAGTAGATGGACTGCATCAACCGTTGGTTGTTAATGGCCAGCGCCAGCGCATGCCGCACATCAGGGTTATTCAACGGCGGTTTATTGGTGTTGAATGCCAGATAGGCAATGTTCATGCCTGGGCGCAGCGTCAGGCGCAGGCGTGGGTCATCACGCAAAATGCTGAGCTGGCTGGCGGCAGGCCAAGCCAGAACGTCGCATTCTCCGGTCAGAAGTTTCGATAGACGTCCGGTGCCGCCGGAGCCAAGGTCCACAACCACCTGCGGCATCAGCGGAGTACCACGCCAGAATTTTTCATGGCGTTGCAGTCGAATATATTGCCCAGCGCGATTCTCAGAAAGCAGGTATGGGCCCGTGCCGACAGGTTGTCTGTCAAGCAGTTCCTGACGATCCTGTTTTGCTAGCTTAGCCGCATATTCTGCCGACATCACGGAGGCATAATGTGTGGCGAGATGCCATAAGAAGGAGGCATCAGGTTGTGTTAAGCGGAATTCGACGGTGTTGTTGTCCAGTTTGCGTACGCTTTGGACGTTATCGGCAAACTGTAGACTGTCAAAATAGGGGAAACTGCTACCGTTCACATTGTGCCACGGATGCTGGCGATCAAAGATTCGCTCGAAGGTAAATACCACGTCGTCCGCATTCAGTTTGCGGGTGGGGGTAAACCATGCGGTCTTCTGAAACTGTACGTCGCGACGCAGATGGAAGCGGTAAGTTGCGCCGTTATCCAGTACCTCCCAGCTTTCAGCCAGTTCAGGCACGAGTCGATATGTGTACGGGTCGACATCAAGCAGTCGGTCATACAATTGAGCCGCCAGCGTGTCGACGATCAGGCCGCTGCTCGCTTTTTGTGGATTGAAGGTATTGACCTGTCCGCTGACGCAATAGACGAAGCCGCTGTCACGAATATCAGCTTGCGAGGCCTGCTCAGGCGCAGCAACAGCCTGACCACTCAAAAATCCAGCCATCACGATCAGAGATGATAAAACCAGGCGCATAATTTTAAAGGGTTATTTTAAAAGAGGCTATCTTACTAATACTTAATGACATTTGCCATTACCGTTTGTGTTTGGGGACGTCAGGGGTGATAACCGCGAATTCAACCTCGCAACATGGTCAAAATTCATACCCACTATCCACTTTGAATATACTCTATTAACTATCTTAGCATTTTCATGACCCATCTGACTCGCTTAAACGTGGGATTCGCTGGCAGACAGAAAAATGTGAGGGGAGAGAGGGGGAGAAATGACCATGACGGGCAGAAGAGAGCATTAGCAAAACCGTGAGAATAATGAAAATCTACCGGGAAGAGTGGCTTCTTTCCCGGTTATTGCGTTACTTCTGGAGTTTATTTACTCGTATTACTGGTGGTTGCATTTTCGCGTCGAGACTACCGTTAATACTGATCATTTGATCGGGTTTAACCGTTCGACCATCGAAAACCGCGAGTGGAATTAAAGTATGGATACTGCCGGTTTTATCACGAAAGATAAATTTGTCTCCGCCTTGATCCTCGATGAGATTACCTCGCAGAGAAATGGTCGCACCATCATGCATAGTTTTGGCCTGTTCGACAGTCATGATTCTTGCATCTTCAGTCCCACGATAACCTTCATCCAGAGCGTGGGGTGGCGGTGGAGCAGTATCCTTTTTCAACCCGCCGATATCATCAGCAAGCGCTGGCGACAATAAAAAACAACACAATAATGGCGCTATGGATAATTTCATACGTTCTCCATTTTGAGAGGGTTGAGATATTAATTATGGTTGCTATTTATTAATAAAGCGAACTGGATAAGTCTCAAATGATTACGTGAAAATTAAATCTAACGCTGATGGGTGCGCTGAGATTAAAATGGTGATTTTTTATATAAAGCTATGATTTATATCGATTTATTATTTTTTATATTAAACCTGGATTAATCTCATTGTGTACATTGAAGTCGTGATGTGGCTATAAATACAGCGGCGTGTGGGAGCGAGAATTAATATTATGAGGAATTAGGTTTAGGTGAGTAATATAGGTCATGTCACTCATTTTGGTCTACGCTTATTAGTCTTTGTGATAATTGATGAGAGGTAATTGAATGGCTGACTTAAATAAGAAAAAAAAGACCATCAATAAAACTAATTCTGCGCGTTTTCCGACGCCGCCTTTTCCACGGCAGCAACAACCCTTTCCTGGGCTGGCGGGGAAAATGCAACCGCGTCCCGACCATGGAGAAGACAGCTATCAGGGAAGCGGTCGCTTGAATGGGCGCAAGGTATTAATTACCGGTGGGGATTCGGGAATTGGTCGTGCTGTTGCTATTGCCTATGCTCGTGAAGGTGCTGATGTTGCGATCAACTATTTACCTGAAGAAGAAGACGATGCGCGTGAAGTAGTCGACCTGATAAAAAAAGCAGGCAGAAATGTTTTGGCTATCCCCGGAGATATCCGTGATGAAACTTTTTGCGGCAATCTGGTAAAACAGGCGGTAAAAGGACTGGGAGGGTTGGATATCCTCGTCAATAATGCGGGGCGTCAGCAATTTTGCGAGTCAATTGAGGAACTCACCACAGAAGATTTTGATGCAACATTCAAGACCAATGTCTACGCTATGTTTTGGATAACCAAAGCGGCTATACCCCATCTTTCACCAGACAGCGTGATAATTAATACCTCCTCGGTACAGGCTTATGAACCAAGTGAAATCCTGCTTGATTATGCTCAGACCAAGGCAGCGATCGTGGCATTTACTAAATCGCTGGCGAAGCAACTGGCCCCGAAAGGGATACGGGTAAATGCTGTAGCGCCGGGACCATACTGGACTGTGCTGCAGTGCTGTGGTGGTCAACCCCAGGAAAAAGTGGAGAAATTTGGTGCAAATGCGCCGCTGGGCCGCCCTGGTCAACCGGTGGAGATTGCGCCGCTTTATGTCACTTTGGC
This sequence comes from Citrobacter sp. VF227, assembly GCF_052950715.1. NCBI lineage: Bacteria > Pseudomonadati > Pseudomonadota > Gammaproteobacteria > Enterobacterales > Enterobacteriaceae > Citrobacter > Citrobacter sp. VF227. The sequence goes on along the minus strand of NZ_JBRFVF010000001.1, from coordinate 552,005 downwards.
CGCTGAAGAGAACAGCTATACATCCGGCCAGGTCTGGTGCTCTGATGGGGGGACAGGAACTCTTTGACGCTCATGCGCTCTGCGTTGAAAGTCACTTTTAAGGTGAGTGCGGACACCATCGTATAAGGGCGGGAGCGGTACTTACCGCTCCCTGAATGTTAACCAATCACAGCGATACCAAGCCGCTCCATCAGCAACGCGGCCTGGTAGCTGTCCAATTTGACACCTTGTAAATCGACGCCCCGAATATCTAAATTACCCAGTTCGGAATTGGTCAAATCACAATGCGTAAAATTTGCAGTCCGCCAGTCGAACGACGAAAACTCGCCGCCGGAGAGATCTGAACCACTGAAGGTCGCACCCAGCACCTGAGTTCCCATCCATCGGTTTTCCCACAATTCGCACTTTTCAAGCACGGCCTTCGAAAAGTTGGCGTAGCTTAGATTGGTATTAGTGATATATGCGCTGCAAAACCAGGTGCGCGTGGTGATCATATTCATAAAGCTTGCACTGCGAAAATCTGCACCCTGTGCGCGGCAGTGACGAATTTCAATGCCCAGCGCACTGGCGTTGCGAAAATCCGCCATTGATAAATCACAGCTTTTAAAAATGGCATCTTTCAGCATTGCGCGACTGAAATTGCACCCTTTCTGGTTTTCTCGATCATAGAACTGACAGCCGATAAATTCAGTACCGCTAAGGTCGACGCCCGAAAAATCACAGTTTAAAAAAGTGCTATTTTCAACTTTTTCACCGGTGAAGCGGTTTCTGTCAATTTTTTCGCCAATTAATGACAACGTCATAATCTGGTGCCTGTCTTTTTATACAGTGGAATGGCATGTTAAGCTGTTTTAACGTTATGCGTCAAACCATCCAATATCACGTAGAAAAAAGTAGATTAAATCTGGTGTTTCTTCAGCAAAGCGCGTAGCTGATGATAAGTCAAACCTAATAATTCAGCGGCTTTTTTCTGATTAAATTTTGCCTGCTGTAAGCTGGTCTGTAACAAGTCTTTTTCCTGCAGCCGCTGGAACTCACGCAGATCCAGCGGTAAAGCAACAGATGCCGGTGTTGTTTCCGCTACCTGCGGCTGCGAAACGTGACGGCAGAAGGGGTCAATGATTATCTCATCCAATGGGAAATCGCTGGTACCGTGCCGGTATACGGAGCGCTCCACAACGTTTTTCAGTTCACGAATATTGCCCGGCCAGCGATAGTGGAGGAGGGTTTCTCTGGCCTCAGCGCTAAACCCAGGAAACAGGGGTAACCCGATCTCGCGGCACATCTGAATAGCGAAATGCTCGGCCATTAACATGATGTCGCTTTGACGCTCGCGTAACGGGGGCAGTTGCACCACGTCAAAGGCCAGACGATCCAGCAGATCTGCGCGGAAAGTGCCTTCGCTGACCATACGTGGCAGGTCTTCATTGGTCGCACAAACAAGGCGAACGTTAACCTGCAAGGGCTGGCTGCCGCCGACACGCTCCAGCTCGCCATATTCAATTACGCGCAGCAGTTTTTCCTGCACCAGCATTGGTGCGGTCGCCAGTTCATCAAGAAACAGCGTACCGCCATCAGCACGTTCGAAACGCCCTGGATGGCGTTTTTGCGCCCCGGTAAAAGCCCCTGCTTCGTGACCAAACAGTTCGGAATCCAGCAAGTTCTCGTTGAGGGCCGCGCAGTTAAGCGAGATAAACGGGCCTTGCCAACGGGTGGAGAGATAGTGCAGGCGGTTGGCGATAAGCTCTTTCCCAGTACCTCGCTCACCAATGACCAGTACAGGTTTATCCAGCGGTGCCAGATGAGAAACCTGCTCCAGTACTTCAATAAAGCTGTTTGCTTCGCCCAGTAGATTGTCTTTGTATTCTGCCATGATGAAATTCACCATTTGTTAGTGTTATTCACCAATTTACCCTAATTATCTCGTCAGGTAAAATTAGATATAATTATTAAAATCAATACCTTAAAAAGTTGGCACGCCAAGTGCATTACGTAAACAGCAGGGCATCGCCCGATATCAGAACAGTAAGTGAGGATTACATTATGGGTATTTTTTCTCGTTTTGCCGACATCGTGAACGCCAACATTAATGCGTTGCTGGAAAAGGCTGAAGATCCGCAGAAGCTGGTGCGGTTAATGATCCAGGAAATGGAAGATACCCTGGTTGAGGTGCGGTCAAACTCCGCCCGCGCACTGGCAGAAAAGAAACAATTATCTCGCCGTATCGAACAGGCGAGTGCACAACAGGCAGAGTGGCAGGAAAAAGCCGAGCTGGCGCTGCGCAAAGAGAAAGAAGATTTGGCGCGTTCTGCGTTAATCGAAAAGCAGAAACTGACCGACCTGATTGCTTCTCTCGAGCATGAGGTGACGCTGGTTGACGATACGCTGACGCGTATGAAAAAAGAGATCGGTGAGCTGGAAAATAAACTCAGTGAAACCCGGGCTCGTCAGCAGGCGTTAATGCTGCGCCATCAGGCGGCGAGTTCTTCCCGCGATGTTCGTCGTCAACTGGACAGCGGCAAGCTGGATGAAGCGATGGCGCGCTTTGAATCTTTCGAGCGACGTATCGATCATATGGAGGCTGAGGCTGAAAGTCATAACTTCGGCAAACAGAAGTCTCTGGATCAGCAATTTGCTGACCTGAAAGCAGATGATGAAATCAGCGAGCAGCTGGCGCAACTTAAAGCCAAAATGCAGCAAGACAAGCAATAATAACATCTGGCGGCGCCCGAACGCGCCGCCGCTCATCACCTGTAAGGAGTACTCATGAGCGCGCTATTTCTGGCTATCCCGTTAACCATCTTTGTGTTGTTTGTTTTACCGATTTGGCTCTGGCTGCATTACAGCAACCGTTCCAGTCGTGGCGAACTGTCGCAAAGTGAACAGCAACGTCTGGTCGAACTCAACGATGACGCACTGCGGATGCGCGAGCGCATTCAGGCGCTGGAAGACATCCTTGATGCTGAACATCCAAACTGGAGGGACCGCTAATGGGAGGCGTTAACCTGAACAAAAAACTGTGGCGTATTCCGCAGCGGGGCATGGTGAAGGGGGTTTGTGCTGGGATTGCGCATTATCTCGATGTGCCTGTGAAGCTGGTACGGATCCTGGTGGTGTTGTCAGTCTTTTTTGGTCTGGCTTTTTTTACCTTCGTCGCCTACATCGTGCTGACGTTTGTGTTGGACCCGATGCCGGACAATGTGGTTTCCGGCGAGCAGCAGCCTTCAAGCGGTGAACTATTGGACGCTGTCGATCGTGAGCTGGCCGCAAGTGAAAAGCGTTTGCGTGAAATGGAGCGTTATGTGACGTCTGATACCTTTTCATTACGCAGCCGCTTCCGCCAACTGTGAGGTTAGAAATGAACAATCGCTGGCAACGTGCCGGGCAAAGGGTTAAGCCGGGCTTCAAAATAGCAGGTAAGCTGGTGCTTCTGACTGCGCTGCGCTACGGCCCGGCGGGGGTAGCAGGGTGGGCGGTGAAATCCGTCGCCCGACGCCCGCTAAAAATGCTGCTGGCGCTGATTCTGGAGCCGGTATTGAGTCGGGCTGCAGCAAAATTGTCGAAACGCTATTCAGGTAATCAAACCTGATATCTGAATCAGCAAAAGCAAGCAACAACTAATCAACATCCCCTCAGTTAATTTGCGGCAGCTCACAAATACGATTTTTTGGCTGCCAAATTTCTTTTATACCCCCCTCAGGAGTACCTCGGCTGATTGACAGCTTATTTTCGTCAGAGTAGTCTCTTGATTCATGGGACCGCTACCACGGAAATCAAAAGTGAATCAAAAGATCCAAAAGTGCCTGACTGAAGTTTATGGTGATGCATTGACTTCATGTCACTATCAAGCGCTGGTTGCACGTTTAGAAAAATCACAGAAATTAATTAAAAAAAAGCGTAAAACGCATTGGGACGAGGGTGATGTTGTTCTTATTACCTATGCCGATCAATTCCACGGGGCTGATCAGAAACCGCTGCCGACGTTTAATCAGTTTTATAATAAATGGCTTAAGTCGACATTTTCTCATGTGCATTTGTTGCCATTCTATCCGTGGTCTTAGGACGATGGCTTTTCGGTGATTAATTATCATCAGGTTGCTGAAGAGACCGGTGACTGGAATGATATTAAGCAACTGGATGAATCCAGTCGACTGATGTTTGATTTTGTTTGTAACCATATGTCAGCCAAAAGTGAATGGTTTAATAACTATTTGCAACAGCTTGACGGTTATGAGGATTTCTTTATTGCAATGGATCCTGAAATGGACCTGAGCAACGTAACGCGTCCACGCGCATTACCGTTACTGACACCTTTTACGCTGAAAGATAATACCGTGCGCCATTTATGGACGACGTTCAGCGACGACCAGATCGATCTCAACTATGCCAATCCGTTGGTGTTATTGGCGATGGTCGATGTGCTGCTGAGTTATCTTGAGCAGGGCGCGGATTATGTCCGCCTGGATGCGGTTGGTTTTATGTGGAAAGAGCCGGGGACGACCTGTATTCATCTGGATAAAACGCATCAGCTTATTAAACTGTTCCGCGCGATTGCAGAAGTCGCTGCACCGGGTACGGCGATCATTACTGAAACGAACGTTCCGCATAAGGATAACGTGTCTTACTACGGTAACGGTCATGATGAGGCGCACATGGTGTACCAATTCTCGCTGCCTCCGCTGGTGCTGCATGCGGTACAACGCCAGGATACGACAACTTTATGTCAGTGGGCACAATCACTGGAACTCCCCTCCAGGGAGACGACCTGGTTTAATTTCCTTGCATCACATGATGGTATTGGTCTCAACCCATTACGGGGTCTGTTACCTGAAGATGAAATCACGCAACTGGTGACAAAATTACAGCAGGAAGGCGCGCTGGTTAACTGGAAAAATAATCCTGATGGTAGCCGCAGTCCGTATGAAATTAACGTGACATATCTGGATGCGCTAACGCCTGGTAATTGCAGTGATGCCGAACGGTTCTCCCGATTTATTCTCGCACATGCCATTTTGCTGAGTTTTCCGGGCATACCTGCGGTTTATATTCAAAGCATTCTTGGATCACGAAATGACTATGAAGGGGTGGAAATATTAGGGTACAACCGTGCGATTAATCGTAAAAAATATTCGGTAAGACAAATAGAAGCAGAGTTGAAAGATGAAACCAGTTTGCGCCATGCTGTTTATTATGAATTATCCAGATTAATCGTCATTCGCCGTAATAATAAAGCCTTTCATCCTGATAGTGATTTTCAAATTAGTAGTGTTACACCGGCAGTAATGCTAATTAAACGTACGGCAGATACAGGCGAAAAAATTACCGGCGTATTTAATGTCAGCGATCATACTCAAACCATTAGTATTGATATTGAAAATAGATTTGATTTGATTAGCGATAAAGCTATTTCGGGTAAGGAATTAACGTTGCACGCCTGGCAGGTCATGTGGGTTAAGTAATAAAAAGGAACATTTCATGTTTAAAGCTAAAATTGTGCTGATTTCAGCACTGGTTTCCTGCGCCCTGGTTTCCGGGTGCAAGGATGATAAAAAGTCCTCTGTCGCGATTGAATTTATGCACTCCTCTGTAGAGCAGGAGCGTCAGGCGGTTATTGCGAAACTGATTGAGCGTTTTGAAAAAGAGAACCCGGGCATCAGTGTCAAACAGGTTCCAGTGGAAGAAGATGCTTACAACACCAAAGTCATTACCCTGGCGCGCAGCGGTTCATTGCCTGAAGTGATTGAAACCAGCCATGACTACGCGAAAGTTATGGATAAAGAATCCCTTATCGATCGTAAAGCGGTGGCGCAAGTCATCAACGGCGTAGGTGAAGATGCTTTTTATGATGGCGTTCTGCGTATAGTGCGCACTGAAGACGGAACTGCATGGACCGGAGTTCCGGTCAGCGCCTGGATTGGCGGGATCTGGTATCGCAAAGATGTGCTGGCTAAAGCCGGACTTCAGGAACCCAAAGACTGGCAGCAACTACTGGAAGCGGCGCAGAAGCTCAATAATCCTGGCAGTAAGAAATACGGTATTGCGCTGCCTACGGCGGAAAGCGTTTTGACCGAACAGTCATTCTCCCAGTTCGCGCTTTCTAACCAGGCCAACGTTTTTGATGGGCAGGGAAAGATAACGCTCGACACGCCTGAGATGACCCAGGCGCTGCAGTATTACCGCCAACTTGCCATGAACACTATGCCGGGCTCTAACGACATCATGGAAGTTAAAGACGCTTTCATGAACGGCACGGCGCCGATGGCGATTTACTCTACCTATATCCTTCCGGCGGTGATTAAAGAGGGTGATCCTAAAAATGTCGGCTTTATGGTCCCGACAGAAAAAACTTCCGCTGTTTACGGCATGTTGACGTCGCTAACCATTACCGCGGGCCAAAAATCTGAAGAAACAGAAGCAGCAGAGAAATTTGTCATCTTTATGGAACAGGCCGACAACATTGCGGACTGGGTCATGATGTCGCCAGGGGCCGCGCTGCCGGTCAACAAAGCGGTGGTGAATACCCCGACATGGAAAGATAACACTGTCATCAAAGCGCTGGGTGAATTACCCGATCAACTGATTGCCGAACTGCCAAATATTCAGGTCTTTGGCGCCGTGGGTGATAAGAACTTTACCCGCATGGGCGACGTAACCGGCTCGGGTGTCGTGAGTACCATGGTGCACAACGTGACGGTAGGCAAAGCTGACCTTTCATCGACTATCAAAGCAAGCCAGACAAAACTGGATGACCTTATTGAACAGCGCTAATGGGGAAATGGAAAGCCGTGATGAATAAGTTCTTTTCAGGCCGATCCGATATGCCATTCGCCATGCTGCTGCTGGCCCCTAGCTTGCTGTTGCTGGGCGGTTTAGTGGCGTGGCCGATGATATCTAACATCGAAATCAGCTTTATGCGTCTGCCGCTGAATCCGCAAATCGAGTCAACGTTTGTCGGCCTGAGCAACTATATCCGTATCTTATCCGATCCTGGATTCTGGCATTCACTGTGGATGACGGTCTGGTATACCGCGCTGGTCGTGGCAGGGAGCACGATACTGGGACTGGGCGTGGCGATGTTCTTTAACCGTGAGTTTCGTCTGCGGAAAACGGCGCGCTCACTGGTCATCCTCTCTTACGTAACGCCATCAATATCGCTGGTGTTTGCCTGGAAATACATGTTCAACAACGGCTACGGCATTGTGAACTACCTCGGCGTGGATCTGTTGCATCTTTACGATCAGGCGCCGCTGTGGTTCGACAATCCCGGTAGCAGCTTTGCGCTGGTCGTACTGTTCGCTATCTGGCGCTATTTTCCGTATGCCTTTATTTCGTTTCTGGCGATTTTGCAGACTATCGATAAATCGTTATATGAGGCAGCGGAAATGGATGGCGCGAACGCCTGGCAACGGTTTCGTATCGTCACGTTACCAGCGATTATGCCCGTGCTGGCGACCGTGGTGACGCTGCGCACGATCTGGATGTTCTACATGTTCGCCGATGTTTATCTGCTGACCACGAAAGTCGATATTCTCGGGGTCTATCTCTATAAAACAGCGTTTGCATTTAATGACTTAGGTAAAGCGGCCGCGATCTCTGTTGTCCTCTTCGTCATCATTTTCGCTGTTATCCTGCTGACCAGAAAACGGGTGAACCTCAATGGCAACAAATAAGCGCACGCTTGGCCGCATTGGCTTTTACTGTGGATTAATTGTCTTCCTGGGCATCACGTTATTTCCATTTTTTGTGATGCTGATGACTTCATTTAAAAGCGCAAAAGAGGCGATCTCGCTGCATCCAACGCTGTTACCGCAGCAATGGACGCTGGAACATTACATCGACATCTTCAACCCGATGATTTTCCCGTTTGTTGACTACTTCCGTAATAGCCTGGTGGTATCGGTCATTTCTTCTGTGGTGGCGGTGTTTCTCGGCGTGCTTGGCGCGTATGCGCTTTCTCGCCTGCGTTTTAAGGGACGGATGACCATCAATGCCAGCTTTTACACGGTGTACATGTTTTCAGGGATCCTGCTGGTAGTGCCGCTATTCAAAATCATTACGGCTCTTGGCATCTATGATACTGAAATGGCGCTAATTATCACTATGGTTACCCAGACGTTGCCGACAGCGGTATTCATGCTGAAAAGCTACTTCGACACCATTCCGGATGAGATAGAAGAGGCCGCGATGATGGATGGGTTGAACCGTCTGCAGATCATCTTTCGTATTACCGTGCCGTTGGCAATGTCTGGTCTGGTTTCGGTCTTTGTGTACTGCTTTATGGTGGCGTGGAATGACTACCTGTTTGCTTCGATTTTCCTTTCCAGCGCCAGCAATTTTACCTTACCGGTCGGTCTGAACGCGCTGTTCAGTACACCTGACTATATCTGGGGACGCATGATGGCTGCATCGTTAGTCACTGCATTGCCGGTGGTCATTATGTATGCGCTTTCCGAACGTTTTATTAAAAGTGGTTTGACCGCTGGCGGCGTGAAAGGTTAAGCGGCCAGTTTAATTAAGGAGTTGTAAATGAAGAAGTTAGTTGCCACAGAACCGCGCGTTGCAGCGCTGGTGGAATATGAAGACAGAGCGGTATCCGCCAATGAAGTTAAAGTTCGCGTTAAATTTGGCGCGCCGAAACATGGCACGGAAGTGGTCGATTTTCGCGCAGCCAGCCCGTTTATTGACGAAGATTTTAACGGTGAATGGCAAATGTTTATGCCGCGTCCGGAAGGGGCACCGCGCGGGATCGAATTCGGTAAATTCCAGCTTGGCAATATGGTGGTGGGCGATGTTATTGAGTGTGGCAGCGATGTGACCGAATACGCCGTTGGCGATTCAGTTTGCGGCTACGGTCCGCTGTCGGAAACAGTCATCATCAACGCGGTGAATAACTATAAGCTGCGTAAAATGCCGCAGGGCAGCTCGTGGAAAAACGCCGTCTGCTATGACCCGGCCCAGTTCGCCATGAGCGGTGTGCGCGACGCCAATGTGCGCGTTGGTGACTTTGTGGTCGTCGTGGGCTTAGGCGCAATTGGCCAGATTGCCGTGCAACTGGCCAAAAAAGCGGGCGCGTCGGTAGTGATCGGCGTAGATCCTATTGAACATCGCTGTGATATCGCTCGCCGTCATGGCGCGGACTTCTGCCTGAACCCGATCGGTACCGACGTAGGTAAAGAGATTAAAACGCTGACCGGCAAGCAGGGCGCGGATGTGATCATCGAAACCAGCGGCTATGCGGATGCGTTGCAGTCGGCGTTACGCGGTCTGGCCTATGGTGGAACCATTTCCTATGTCGCTTTTGCCAAGCCTTTTGCAGAAGGCTTCAACCTGGGCCGTGAAGCGCACTTTAACAACGCCAAAATTGTCTTCTCCCGCGCCTGCAGTGAACCGAATCCAGATTATCCGCGCTGGAGCCGCAAGCGCATCGAGGAAACCTGTTGGGAACTGTTGATGAACGGTTACCTGAACTGTGAAGAACTGATCGACCCGGTTGTGACTTTTGCCAGCAGCCCGGAAAGCTATATGCAGTATGTCGATCGCCATCCGGAAAAGAGCATCAAAATGGGTGTGACGTTTTAATTAAGGAATGCAGAAGATGAAAATTGGAACACAGAATCAGGCTTTTTTTCCGGAAAATATTCTCGAGAAATTCCGTTACATCAAAGAGATGGGGTTTGACGGTTTTGAAATTGACGGCAAATCGCTGGTTAATAACCTTGCGGAAGTAAAAGCGGCGATCAAAGAAACGGGTCTTCCCGTCACCACTGCCTGTGGAGGTTATGACGGCTGGATTGGTGATTTTATCGAAGAGCGTCGCTTGAACGGTTTACAGCAGATCACTCACATTCTCGAAGCACTGGCCGAAGTCGGTGGGCAAGGCATTATTGTCCCGGCTGCATGGGGCATGTTTACCTTCCGCTTACCGCCGATGACCTCACCGCGTAGCCTTGCGGGCGATCGTAAAGCCGTCAGTGATTCATTGATTTACCTCGATAACGTTGCCGGGCGTACGGGGACGGTGGTGTATCTGGAGCCGCTCAACCGCTATCAGGATCATATGATCAACACTCTGGCGGATGCCCGTCGCTATATCGTGGAAAATAATCTGAAGCATGTGCAAATCATTGGTGATTTTTACCATATGAATATCGAAGAAGACGATATGGCACAGGCGCTACATGACAATCGCGATCTGCTGGGTCACGTCCATATTGCGGATAACCATCGTTATCAGCCGGGAAGCGGTACGCTGGATTTCACTGCACTGTTTGACCAGTTACGTGAAGATAATTATCAGGGTTACGTTGTGTACGAAGGGCGCGTACGAGCAGAGAATCTGCCGGAAGCGTATCGTCAGTCACTGGCCTGGCTGCGTACCTGCTAAGAGGATTTCCGTGAAAAGTGCACTGACAAGCTCTCCGCTTCGTGTCGCCATTATCGGCGCCGGGCAGGTGGCGGATAAAGTTCATGCTTCGTACTACTGCACCCGCAACGATCTGGAACTGGTGGCTGTCTGTGACAGCCGCCTGGCACAGGCGCGGCTGTTTGCAGAGAAATACGGGAATCCGAAGGTTTGGGACGATCCAGAGACGATGTTACGTGAAGCTAAGCCAGATATCGTCAGCATTTGCTCGCCTAATCGCTTTCATTATGAACACACCATGTTGGCATTGAACGCTGGATGCCATGTGATGTGCGAGAAACCTCCGGCAATGACGCCAGACGAGGCGTTGGAAATGTGTAAAACGGCGCGTCGGGTGGGAAAAGTGCTGGCTTATGATTTTCATCATCGTTTTGCGCTGGATACACAACTGCTTCGTGAACAGGTGATGACAGGCGTGTTGGGTGAAATCTATATCACTAATGTTCGCGCTTTGCGCCGCTGTGGCGTGCCTGGCTGGGGGGTATTTACCAATGAAGAACTGCAGGGCGGTGGACCGCTAATTGATCTCGGTATTCATATGTTGGATGCCGCCATGTATGTGCTGGGGTTCCCGGCGGTAAAGCGTGTTAACGCGCACAGCTTTCAACGTATTGGCACGCGTAAAAACAGTGGGCAGTTTGGGAAATGGGATCCCACTACATATACCGTGGAGGATTCTTTGTTCGGCACGATTGAATTTCATAACGGCGGTATCCTGCGCCTGGAAACCTCTTTCGCGCTGAATATTCCTGAACAATCGATTATGAACGTTAATTTCTGCGGCGATTTGGCGGGGGCGACGTTATTCCCGGCCCAGGTTTACACCGACCGTGATGGTACGCTTGACGTGCTGCTTGCGCGCGAGATGGCTGATGACAACCGTCATTATCGCAGCATGGAAGCCTTCGTTAACCATGTCCAGGGCGAGCCTGTCACTATTGCTGATGCAGAGCAGGGCGTCGTTATTCAACAACTGGTTGCCGCACTGTATCAATCGGCTGAAACAGGGACCTATGTAGACTTATGACGAAGCCAGTAAATTTAACTGAACCAGTTTTTTGCCCACACAATCTGAATAAATATGCGTCACTTATGACGATCGGTAATGGCTATATGGGGATCCGCGCCAGCCACGAGGAAGCTTACACTTTACAGACGCGCGGTATGTACCTTGCAGGTCTTTATCACCGGGCAGGTAAAGGCGAAATTAATGAACTGGTTAATCTACCCGATGTAGTCGGAGTGGAGATCACGCTTAATGGCGAGATTTTCTCGCTAACCAGCGGCGTGATTGAAAGCTGGCATCGTGAACTGGATTTTTCCTGCGGGGAAGTTCGCCGTGAGCTTATCTGGTGTGCATCTGATGGGGCGCGTTTTGCCATTGAGAGCCGGCGTTTTGCCTCGGCCCAGAAACTGCCATTGTTGGCGATGGAAATCGTCATTACGCCTCTGGATGCCGATGCCTGCATTGGTATCTCGACCGGTATTGATGCCACGATCACCAATCATGGTCGCCAGCATCTGGATGAAACGCAGGTCCGGGTCTTTGGACAGCATCTTATGCAAGGGATTTACACCACCCAGGATAATCGTAATGACATCGCTATCGCCACATATTGCGATGTAGATGGCGCAGCGCAGCGTTGCTTCACTGCGAAAGAACGTCGCTTATTACAACACAACACCGTGCAGGCGCAAGCCGGGCAGCGCGTCACGCTGACGAAAATGAGTTGGGTTGACTGGACGAGCGAACGCAACCTGTCGCTTGAGACCTGGGGACGCCAGTCGCTGCGTAACATTGAAGAATGCGCGCAACAGGGATATGACGCTCTGTTGGCTGAGTCGAGCACCAACTGGCATGCCTGGTGGCAAAGCCGTCGTGTTCAGATTACCAGTACTGATATCAGCGATCAGCAGGCACTGGACTATGCGCTCTATCATCTGCGTGTGATGACCCCAGACCACGATGAGCGCAGCAGTATCGCGGCCAAAGGTCTGACGGGCGAAGGGTATAAAGGGCATATCTTCTGGGATACTGAGGTCTTTTTGTTACCATTTCACCTGTTTACCGAACCGAAAACCGCGAGAAGTCTATTGCGTTACCGCTGGCATAATCTGCCGGGGGCGCGTGAGAAAGCCCGTCGCAACGGTTGGCAGGGCGCGCTGTTCCCGTGGGAGAGCGCTCGCAGCGGTGATGAGGAAACGCCTGAATTCGCGGCGATCAACATTCGTACCGGGTTGCGGCAAAAAGTGGCCTCCGCACAGGCTGAACATCACCTCGTGGCGGATGTGGCCTGGGCGGTAATCCATTACTGGCATGCCACCGGGGATCTAAACTTCATGACACGTGAGGGCATGACGCTGCTGATGGAAACGGCGAAGTTCTGGATTAGCAGGGCTGTCATGATTAATGGTCGTTTAGAGATCCACGATGTGATTGGCCCGGATGAATACACTGAGCATGTGAACAACAATGCGTTCACCAACTACATGGCCTGGTACAACGTAGAGCAGGCGCTGGGTTTTGCCCGTAGATTCGGGTATAGCGATGAAACGTTTATTTATCGTGCAGAACATTTTTTACAGCATCTGTGGCGACCGGAAGTGCAGCCCGATGGCGTGCTGCCTCAGGATGATACGTTCCTGCGCAAACCGGCTATCGATCTGTCGCAGTACAAAGCCCAGGCGGGCAAGCAGACGATTTTGCTCGATTACTCCCGCGCGGAAGTCAATGAGATGCAAATTCTCAAACAGGCCGATGTCGTGATGCTGACCTACATGTTGCCAGAGCAATTTAGTCTGCAAACGTGTCTGGCAAATCTGCGTTTTTACGAGCCGCGCACAATTCATGACTCCTCTTTGAGTAAGGCGATCCATGGGATTGTGGCTGCGCGTTGTGGTGATTTGGCTCAGGGGTATCGGTTCTGGCGAGAAGGATCGCTGATCGATCTCGGAGAGGCACCACATAGCTGCGATGACGGTATTCATGCAGCAGCGACGGGGGCCATCTGGCTGGGGGCAATCCAGGGATTTGCTGGTGTGAACGTGCGTTACGGGGAGTTACATCTTGCGCCAGTATTACCTGCTCACTGGCAGAGGCTCTCTTTTCCGCTGCGTTGGCAGGGCTCCACTCTGCAGATAACTATCAATGATGCCGAAATCCGTATTCACAGCACTGAGCAGATTACCCTTTGGGTCAATGGCGAAAAAGTCTCGTTGCAAGGAGAGACCGTATTCAGCAATAGCGGCATCATTTCGCCTACGCATGGGACCGCTACCACAGAAGGAGGCGATGAATGATCTTCAAACCACAGGCCATCATTTTTGATTTAGATGGCGTGATTACCGACACTGCACATCTGCATTTTCTCGCCTGGCGACAGGTAGCTGATGAAATAGGAATTGAGATCGACGAAGCATTTAATGCCAGCCTGAAAGGGATTAGTCGCGGCGAATCGCTACAGCGTATTTTGCAATATGGCGGGAAAGCGGGGGCGTTTTCTCCTGAAGCCTGCGCACAATTGGCCGAGAGAAAAAACAGACTCTACGTCCATTCTTTGCGCCAGCTAACGGTTAACTCAGTATTACCGGGAATTCGTGAGCTGTTGATGACGTTGCGTGAACAGCAGATTCCGGTGGGACTAGCTTCTGTATCGCTTAATGCTCCCGCTATTTTACACGCGCTTGATCTTAGCTCTTATTTTGATTTTTGTGCGGATGCGGCGCTGATCACCCGCTCAAAACCGGATCCGGAAATTTTTCTGGCAGCCTGTGCGGGGCTTGGCGTTGACCCGCGGCAGTGTATTGGCATAGAAGATGCTCAAGCGGGAATTGAGGCGATCAATGCTTGCGGCATGCTTTCTGTTGGCATCGGTACAGGGCTGAACGAGGCAGGCTTGCAGCTTCCTGCAACCGAATTTCTGACGTGGCCGTGCTTATCGGCTTTCTGGCAACACGACAAGTAAAGGATTCAACATGGCACAGCTTTCGTTGCAACACATCCAAAAAATATACGATAACCAGGTGCATGTCGTTAAAGACTTTAATCTGGAAATTGAAGATAAAGAATTCATTGTTTTTGTTGGCCCTTCCGGATGTGGGAAGTCAACAACGCTGCGTATGATCGCCGGTCTGGAGGAGATCAGCGGTGGCGATCTACTGATTGACGGTAAGCGGATGAACGATGTGCCGGCCAAATCACGCAACATAGCAATGGTTTTTCAGAACTACGCGTTGTACCCGCACATGACCGTGTATGACAACATGGCGTTTGGCCTTAAAATGCAGAAAATTTCGCCTGCCGTAATTGAGGAACGCGTCAATTGGGCGGCGCAAATCCTTGGTCTTCGCGATTATCTGCAGCGTAAACCCGGTGCATTATCTGGTGGCCAGCGTCAGCGCGTGGCGCTGGGGCGTGCAATTGTTCGCGAGGCGGGGGTTTTCCTGATGGATGAACCCTTATCGAATCTCGATGCCAAACTTCGCGTTCAGATGCGGGCAGAAATTAGCAAACTGCATCAGAAACTCAATACCACCATGATATATGTTACCCACGATCAAACCGAAGCCATGACCATGGCGACGCGTATTGTGATTATGAAGGATGGCATAGTTCAACAGGTTGGTGCACCAAAAACGGTTTATAACCACCCAGCAAATATGTTTGTCGCCGGTTTTATTGGTTCACCGGCCATGAACTTTATTCGTGGTGCGATTGACGGAAATAAGTTTGTTACTGAAACACTGAAGTTAACGATTCCAGAAATTAAATTGGCAAAATTAAAAGCACAGGGCTATGAGCATCAGGCGGTCACGCTGGGTATTCGCCCTGAGGATATACATCCGCAGATTGAAAATGAAAATAGTGTATTGGCAAAAATTAGCGTTGCAGAACTCACCGGCGCTGAATTTATGCTTTATACCGTTGTTGGGGGGCATGAGTTGGTGGTCCGTGCCGGTGCAGTTAATGATTATCACGCAGGAGAAAACATCACAATTCATTTTGATATGGCGAAATGCCATTTCTTTGATGCTGAAACTGAAGTGGCTATTCAATAAAATTCCGGGGGGATAAAAATCCCCCAACCCTTGGGGCATTTTTGCGAGTATTTTAACAAGGAATAATAATGAAAACCCTACTGTCCGCGACTGCGCTGATAATCAGCGCAGGAATGGCCTGCGCGCAGGCTGCTGAAAAGAATGACTGGCACTTTAATATCGGTGCTATGTACGAAATAGAAAACGTTGAAGGTCAGGGCGAAGATATGGATGGACTTGCTGAGCCGTCCGTCTATTTCAATGCGTCCAATGGACCGTGGAAAATATCGCTGGCCTATTATCAGGAAGGACCGGTTGATTACAGCGAGGGCAAACGTGGGACCTGGTTTGATCGCCCGGAACTCGAAGTCCGTTATCAGTTCCTCGAAAGCGACGATGTTAATTTCGGTTTGACCGGTGGTTTCCGTAATTACGGTTATCACTATGTCAATGAACCGGGAAAAGATACCGCCAATATGCAGCGTTGGAAAGTTCAGCCGGACTGGGATGTTAAATTGACCGACGATCTGCGTTTTAGTGGCTGGCTGGCGATGTATCAATTCGTCAATGATTTGAGCACTACGGGTTACGCCGATAGTCGTGTCGAGAGTGAGACTGGGCTGAATTATACGTTTAACGAAACGGTGGGCTTAACGGTTAACTATTATCTTGAACGCGGTTTCAATCTGGCTGATTCACGTAATAATGGTGAGTTCTCAACCCAGGAAATTCGTGCTTATTTGCCGCTGTCTTTCGGCAATACGACTCTGACACCGTATACTCGTATAGGGCTTGATCGCTGGTCAAACTGGGACTGGCAGGACGATCCGGAACGCGAAGGTCATGATTTTAATCGTCTTGGTTTATTGTATGCCTATGATTTCCAGAACGGTTTATCCATGTCACTGGAATATGCTTATGAGTGGGAAGATCATGACGAAGGTGAAAGTGACAGATTCCATTATGCTGGTGTAGGTGTGAATTACGCATTCTAAAATGTACTGGGGCATATAATGCCCCAGTTTTTACACCAGTGAATCGGCCAATGATATTTGCGTGCTTACCGTGATATTCTGTAATCCTTTCTCACCGGCAATCAGCTTAAATAACAAATTGCAGCTTTGCTCACCCAGTTGTTGGGTGGGTACATCAATTCCGCCAGGAACTGGGGTCAGCATAAAAGACAGCAGTTCATTACTGTAACCGACAACGGCAAGTTGTTGCGGGATAGTAATGTTTTGCTCGGCCGCTACGCGATATAAACTCATTAACTTTAAGCTGTCGGTGGCAAATACAGCGTCGGGTAACGGCTGTTGGCTTAGTAGTTTTCGTGATGCGAGCAGGGCGGTTTCATGGGTATATCCCCCGTCAATAACCCACTCGTCATGCATTTTGATATTATGCGCTTCAAGACTGGCTTTATAACCATTAACGCGATCAATAGAAACATGAACGTCAAGCGGTGCATGTAAACAGGCTATATTGCGGTGTCCACTCTCAATTAGTGCATTGGTTAACGTAATACTGTCGCGATAGTTATCGGTATCTACAGAATAAACATTGGAATAGTCACCTTCGACTTTACCAATAACTACGACCGGAACATTGTATTTATCCAGCCTTGCAAAAAATGATTCATCGGCGGGAGAACTCAGCATAATGATCCCTTTGATCAATTTCTGCTTAATTTTGCTCTCGCATTTTTGCAAGTCATCTTCAGTGCTTCGCGACGTCTGTAATATGACATCAAAACCGACCTCTTCAGCCTTAGCTGTAATTGCATGCAGCACTTCAGAGAAAAACGGATTCCCGGCGGTTGTTTTTGCAGAACGGGTAGATATCACCATTATTGCATCAAACCCGGAAGAGGTGAGGGCGCGGGCAAGTTTATTGGGCTGATACTGTAACTCATCAATAGCGCGCTGCACTTTTTCAAGCGCTTCTGGCGAGATGTTGGTTTGCTTATTAAGCACGCGCGATACCGTGGATTTTGATACGCCAGCGGCTCGTGCAATATCATAAATGGTAGGAGACATAGTTCCCAGGCTCCGTCCGAGAGTCAATGGCGGACATATTATGGAGTTAATTGGCGAATGACAACAATCTCGGAATACGGTTAGAAAACTCAAAAGGCTAACCGCACTATGTGTGTGCTGATGAACAATCGTCCACGGACGCAGACGGTGATAATACGATCGCAATATTTTCTTAAGAACTGGCGTATAGTGTAGGGGTTAAATCCAACTATCAGCCAGGAAGATATTATGTTGAAGAAAAGCGTATTCGCGTTGGCACTGGTCATCGGCATGCCGGTTTATGCTGCCGAGCACTGGGTTGATGTTCGCGTTCCTGAACAGTATCAACAGCAGCATATTCAGGGGGCTGTCAACATCCCGTTAAAAGAGCTCAAGGCGCGTATCGTAACTGAAGTTCCTGATAAGAACGATACCGTGAAGCTCTACTGCAACTCCGGGCGTCAATCAGGGCAGGCGAAGGACATGCTGACTGAAATGGGCTACACGCAGGTGACTAACGAAGGTGGCATCAATCAGATTGCGCTGCCAAAAGTAGAAAATAAGTAAACCGCTCGCATTTCTTCTGCTACAGGCGGTAAGAATTATACCGCCTGATATCGCTCAGGTAGTTGATAAGTAAGAATTGACCCCTATCTTTACTTCCTGTTTGTTATAATTTATTCGGTTCCTTCAGCAAAACGGGATGGCGATGAAGCGACTTAAAAATGAACTCAATTCGCTGGTTAATCGCGGCGTAGACCGGCATTTGCGGCTGGCTGTCACCGGACTTAGCCGTAGCGGTAAGACAGCATTTATCACCGCGATGGTAAACCAGCTACTCAATATTCATGCTGGTGCGCGTCTGCCGTTGCTCAGTTGCGTACGCGAAGAGCGTCTGCTCGGCGTTAAGCGGGTTCCACAACGCGACTTTGGCATTCCGCGCTTTACCTATGATGAAGGATTGGCTCAGCTGTATGGCTCTCCGCCGACCTGGCCAACACCGACACGTGGTGTGAGTGAAATACGCCTGGCGCTGCGCTACAAGTCCAATGACTCGTTACTGCGCCACTTTAAAGACACCTCCACGCTGTATCTGGAAATCGTCGATTATCCGGGAGAGTGGCTGCTTGATTTACCGATGCTGGCACAGGACTATTTGAGCTGGTCGCGTCAAATGACCGGATTATTACAAGGGCAGCGTGGTGAATGGTCGGCAAAATGGCGGCAGTTAAGCCACGGGCTTGATCCACTGGCACCTGCTGATGAAAACCGCCTCGCAGAAATCGCTGCTGCCTGGACGGAGTATCTGCATCAATGCAAGCAGCAGGGGCTGCACTTTATTCAGCCGGGCCGTTTTGTCCTGCCAGGAGATATGGCGGGCGCGCCTGCGTTGCAGTTTTTCCCGTGGCCGGACGTTGATGCCTGGGGAGAATCGAAGCTGGCGCAGGCAGATAAGCACACCAATGCGGGTATGCTGCGCGACAGATTTAATTACTACTGTGAAAAAGTCGTGAAGGGATTTTATAAGAATCACTTCCTGCGCTTTGACCGTCAGATTGTGCTAGTTGATTGCCTGCAACCGCTCAACAGCGGGCCACAGGCGTTTAACGACATGCGTCTGGCGCTGACCCAACTGATGCAAAGCTTCCATTACGGACAGCGCACGCTGTTTCGTCGGCTGTTTTCACCGGTGATCGACAAACTGCTGTTTGCCGCCACCAAAGCGGACCATGTCACCGTCGATCAGCACGCTAATATGGTGTCGCTATTGCAGCAGTTGATCCAGGATGCCTGGCAAAACGCCGCATTCGAAGGCATCAGCATGGATTGTCTGGGTCTGGCATCGGTGCAGGCAACCACCAGCGGCCTGATCGATGTGAAGGGTGAGAAGATCCCCGCGCTGCGTGGTAATCGCCTGAGCGATGGCGAACCGCTGACGGTCTATCCTGGTGAAGTACCCGCACGTTTACCTGGACAAGCGTTTTGGGACAGCCAGGGTTTCCAGTTTGAGGCATTTCGCCCGCAGGTGATGGATGTCGATAAGCCCTTACCGCATATCCGTCTTGATGCCGCGCTGGAGTTTTTAATAGGAGATAAATTGCGATGAGCGAGCCATTAAAACCGCGTATCGATTTCTCAGGTCCGCTGGATGTGGAACAAAATGCGGCGTTTAAAGCACAGCAGATGTTTAACGAAACGGAAGCGCAGACTTTTTCTCCGGCGACAGTGGATGAACCACTGGAAGATGAAGGTCAGGCAGAAGCCGTCATTGATGCGGCCCTTCGCCCTAAACGCAGTCTGTGGCGCAAGATGGTGATGGGTGGGCTGGCACTGTTTGGCGTGAGCGTTGTCGCTCAGGGAGTGCAGTGGACCATGAATGCCTGGCAGACTCAGGACTGGGTTGCGCTGGGAGGATGTGCTGCTGGCGCATTGATTATTGGCGCGGGTGTGGGGTCGGTTGCGACAGAGTGGCGTCGGTTATGGCGTTTGCGCCAGCGCGCGCACGAGCGCGATGAAGCGCGAGATCTGCTCCACAGCCACGGAACCGGGAAAGGACGCGCATTTTGTGAAAAGCTGGCGCAGCAGGCGGGTATCGATCAGTCCCACCCGGCGCTTCAGCGCTGGTATGCCTCAATTCATGAAACGCAGAACGATCGTGAAGTAGTTAGCCTGTATGCGCATCTTGTGCAGCCGGTTCTGGATGCGCAAGCCCGGCGTGAGATTAGCCGTTCAGCGGCGGAGTCCACGCTGATGATTGCCGTCAGCCCGCTGGCGCTAGTGGATATGGCATTTATCGCCTGGCGCAATCTGCGGCTGATTAATCGCATCGCATCGCTGTATGGTATTGAACTTGGTTATTACAGCCGCCTGCGCTTGTTCCGTCTGGTGCTGCTGAATATTGCTTTTGCCGGAGCCAGTGAACTGGTGCGGGAAGTGGGAATGGACTGGATGTCGCAGGATTTAGCCGCCCGCTTATCGACACGTGCCGCTCAGGGCATTAGCGCGGGCTTATTAACGGCGCGTCTGGGTATCAAAGCCATGGAACTATGCCGACCGCTACCGTGGATCGATGACGATAAGCCTCGACTGGGCGATTTTCGCCGCCAACTGATTGGTCAGGTGAAAGAGACCTTACAAAAGAATAAATCTCCGCGCGAAAGCTAGCCAATAATCGGGCACCGATCGTACAGCTTTACGTCCAGGTGCCCGTTTTTCCAACGAGCTGTCAATATTTGTTGACAGAGTTCTTCCTGCAAACCCAATACTGTCTTATCATTTAATACATAATCCCTTGTCCAGGTGAAGGTTCCTATGCGTTTGGAAGTCTTTTGTGAAGACCGACTTGGTCTGACCCGCGAATTGCTCGATTTACTGGTGCTGAGAAGCATTGATTTGCGCGGTATCGAGATTGACCCCATCGGGCGAATTTACCTCAATTTTGCGGAACTGGAGTTCACCAATTTCAGTAGCCTGATGGCTGAAATCCGCCGTATTTCTGGCGTTACGGATGTACGTACCGTACCCTGGATGCCTTCAGAGCGTGAACATCTTGCGCTGAGTGCGCTGCTTGAGGCGCTACCAGAACCGGTCCTTTCTCTGGATATGAAAAGCAAAATTGAGATGGCGAATCCTGCGAGCTGTCAGCTTTTCACTCACACGCAGGATCGTATGCGCAATCATACCGCGGCCCAGTTAATCAACGGGTTCAATTTCCAGCGCTGGCTCGAAAGCAATCCGCAGGATTCGCATAGCGAGCATGTGGTGATTAACGGACAGAACTTCCTGATGGAAATTACGCCAGTCCATTTGCAGGGAGAAAATCAGGAGCAGATGCTGACCGGTGCCGTTGTTATGCTACGTTCCACCCTCCGGATGGGACGTCAGTTGCAAAATATGACCACGCAAGATCTAAGCGCGTTCAGCCAGATTATTGCCGTCAGCGCCAAAATGAAACACGTTGTGGAACAGGCGCGTAAGCTGGCAACGCTGAGTGCGCCGCTGCTGATTACCGGTAATACCGGCACTGGCAAAGATCTCTTTGCCCATGCCTGCCATCTGGCGAGTCCACGTGCGTCGAAGCCGTATCTGGCGCTCAATTGCGCATCGATTCCTGAAGATGCGGTCGAAAGCGAACTATTTGGTCATGCGCCGGAAGGCAAAAAAGGCTTCTTTGAGCAGGCGAATGGCGGTTCGGTTCTGTTGGATGAAATTGGCGAAATGTCGCCGCGTATGCAGACCAAACTGCTGCGTTTTCTCAATGACGGCACGTTCCGTCGCGTGGGAGAAGATCATGAAGTTCATGTTGATGTTCGCGTGATTTGCGCGACGCAAAAGAACCTTGTGGAGCTGGTGCAAAAAGGGCTTTTCCGTGAAGATCTCTATTATCGTCTGAATGTACTGACGCTAAACCTGCCGCCGCTGCGCGATTGCCCGCAAGATATTATGCCGCTTACCGAACTGTTTGTGGCACGTTTTGCCGACGAGCAGGGCGTACCGCGTCCGAAGTTGTCCGCCGATCTTAGCACGGTGTTAACCCGCTATGGTTGGCCGGGTAACGTGCGCCAGCTTAAAAATGCTATCTATCGGGCGCTGACCCAGCTTGAAGGCTATGAGTTGCGTCCGCAGGATATTTTACTGCCGGATTATGATGCGGCTACGGTAGCGGTCGGAGAAGAAGTGATGGAAGGATCGCTGGATGAAATTACCAGCCGCTTTGAACGCTCAGTGCTGACGCAGCTTTATATGAATTATCCCAGCACGCGCAAACTCGCCAAACGCCTCGGTGTTTCGCATACCGCGATTGCTAACAAATTGCGAGAGTATGGACTGAGTCAGCAGAAAAAAAGCGAAGAGTAATGCCATAAATGAAAATGCCTCCATCCGGAGGCATTTTTGTATGTAGGCTGGCTTAAGCTTTCAGAACGTCCAGCGCAGCGGTGTAGTCTGGCTCGTTGGTGATTTCATTGACCAGTTGGCTGAAAACGACGTTGTCATTTTCATCGATAACAACCACGGCGCGTGCGGCCAGGCCTTTCAGCGGACCTTCAGCGATTTCAACGCCGTAGTTTTTCAGGAATTCTGCATTCCGCAGGGTGGACAGCGTGATAACGTTGCTCAGACCTTCCGCGCCGCAAAAGCGAGAATGGGCGAATGGCAGGTCGGCTGAGATGCACAGTACGACGGTATTGTCGATTTCTGTCGCCAGTTGGTTAAACTTACGTACCGATGCCGCGCAAACGCCGGTATCGATGCTTGGGAAAATATTCAGCACTTTGCGCTTGCCTGCGAACTGGCCCAGCGTAACGTCAGACAGGTCTTTAGCCACAAGGGTAAAAGCCTGAGCTTTGCTTCCAGTCTGAGGAATAGAGCCGGCAACTGCAACCGGGTTGCCCTGGAAATGAACGGTTTGTGACATGGTTATCTTCCTGTTTACATATAGTTAACGTCGAGGCTAGTTTATGCCATCAACAGTTAACACGGCAAACGCTATTTGCGGATATCCGCTTCAGGGACTGTATTAAGGAAAACAAATGAGAACAGTTAAGGTATATGAGGAAGCCTGGCCGCTGCACACTCCCTTTGTCATTGCCCGTGGGAGTCGAACTGAAGCGCATGTGGTGGTGGTCGAAGTGGCAGAAAACGGCGTCACAGGTATTGGCGAGTGTACGCCGTACCCACGCTACGGCGAAAGCGATGCCTCTGTGCTGGCGCAAATTATGAGCATTGCGCCACAACTGGAAAACGGACTGACGCGTGAAGATCTGCAAAAACTGCTGCCAGCGGGAGCGGCGCGTAATGCCGTGGACTGCGCGTTGTGGGATTTGAGTGCGCGTCAACAGCAGCAGTCGCTGGCAGAATTAGCAGGAAGTAAACTGGCTGAGATAGTGACGACGGCGCAAACCGTGGTGATTGGCACGCCGGAGCAAATGGCGGCGAGCGCGGCTGCGCTATGGGGTAATGGCGCAAAACTGCTGAAAGTGAAACTGGATGAGCGCTTAATTAGCGAGCGGATGGTTGCCATTCGTGCCGCTGTACCCGATGCCACGATTATTGTCGACGCTAATGAGTCCTGGCGGGCAGAAGGCCTGGCGGCTCGCTGTCAACTGCTGGCTGATTTAGGGGTTGCGATGCTGGAGCAGCCACTGCCGGCACAGGACGATGCCGCACTGGAAAATTTTGTGCATCCGCTGCCCATCTGCGCAGATGAAAGCTGCCACACCCGTAGCAGTCTGAAAGCGTTGCATGGACGCTATGAAATGGTCAATATCAAACTCGACAAAACCGGTGGCCTGACGGAAGCGCTCGCGCTGGCAACTGAAGCACGAGAGCAAGGATTTGCGCTAATGCTGGGCTGTATGCTGTGTACCTCCCGGGCGATTAGCGCGGCGTTACCCCTTACGCCACTGGTTAGTTTTGCCGATCTTGATGGCCCAACCTGGCTTGCAACCGATGCGGAACCAGCCTTGCATTTTACGACCGGACAGCTTCATCTCTAGGGTGCCAGCGCAGGAGATTGGACATGGCCAGCAGATATTTCTCGCTCGCTTCATCTGATGAAATAGGGGGGAATTCGGCGGTGATACAGTGTAAGTTCAGGTCTGCGCACCAGCTTCCAAAAGAGCCGGGCGTTTCATAACCTACGCTGGTTACAAGCGGCAATTCAAACGACTGCGCCAGCCACACGCCTAATTCGCTGCGCCTGGGATCTTCAATACAGGCCAGCGGATCGTGAAAAGAAACTACCCACGCTGGGTGAATTCGGTGAATAAGCTGACACAGCGCCTGGGTTTCTGGTTCTGAGCCCGGCTTTTCGCCGGTCAACAACACCACATCACGCTCTTCTGCGCTGCTGTTCCAGCGATATACCGTTTCGCCCGCTTTCCAGTTTGCAGCGGGAAAGTTACGGTTAAGATCCACGCCGTTCGCATTGGCACGCAGTCCGAGCTGACAACCGTCAGGGTTAACCGCCAGCACGACATGATGACGTCGTAAGGAAGGGTTAAGCGTACGCAGTGCGCAGGAAAGGGTGACGACCGATGAGTTCTCGTCGCCGTGCGTTCCTGCCAGTATCAGACCGCTTTCACGATCGGCAGCCATTGCGGGAAACCAGATCAGCGGTGCGCCGAGCAATGAACGTCCGTAATGTTCGGTTCCTGGCGGAAATGCGCCGCGCTCGGCACGGGGGCGGGTAACGGTCATAGTCATCTCTGAATGCTGGGATAGTTACTCGCAGTGTTGTGCAAAATGTATGGATAATCAAATCGTTTTCACACACTTATCTTTTCAGGTGTAATATCACTTTCTTGTCGGAAGTTAATTGCATTTCCTGCTGGCGATACAAATAATTACACATTCACTTAGTAGCCGGAATTGAGGGTATCTTATGCAGCATTCTGTTTCAGTAACCTGTTGTGCGCTGTTAGTTAGCAGCATTTCATTATCCTGGGCTGCTGATGTTCCCAGCGGAACGGTACTGGCAGAGAAACAAGAACTGGTGCGTCATATAAAAGATGAACCGGCGTCACTGGATCCGGCAAAGGCCGTCGGGCTTCCTGAAATCCAGGTTATCCGTGATTTATTTGAAGGACTGGTCAACCAGAATGAGAAGGGCGAGATTGTGCCTGGCGTTGCCACCCAGTGGAAAAGCAACGATAACCGTATCTGGACGTTTACGCTACGCGACAATGCGCAATGGGCTGATGGTACGCCGGTAACGGCACAGGATTTTGTCTATAGCTGGCAGCGTCTGGTTGATCCGAAAACGCTGTCGCCGTTTGCCTGGTTTGCTGCGCTGGCAGGCATTAACAATGCACAGGCCATCATCGATGGAAAAGCCACGCCGGATAAGCTTGGCGTTAGCGCGATTGATGCGCGTACGTTGAAGGTTCAACTGGATAAACCACTGCCCTGGTTTGCCAATCTGACGGCGAGTTTTGCGTTTTATCCGGTACAGAAAGCCAATGTTGAGAGCGGCAAAGAGTGGACCAAACCCGGCAATCTGATTGGTAACGGCGCTTATGTGCTCAAAGATCGCGTCGTGAACGAAAAACTGGAAGTTGTGCCAAACACGCATTATTGGGATAACGCCAAAACGGTGCTGCAAAAAGTGACCTTTCTGCCAATTAATCAGGAGTCGGCAGCCACCAAGCGCTACCTTGCGGGTGATATTGATATCACTGAATCCTTTCCGAAAAACATGTATCAGAAACTGTTGAAGGATATTCCGGGCCAGGTTTATACCCCGCCTCAGCTTGGCACTTACTATTATGCCTTCAATACCCAGAAGGGACCGACTGCTGATTCCCGCGTGCGTCTGGCGCTCAGCATGACGATCGATCGTCGTTTGATGGCGGAGAAAGTATTGGGGACTGGTGAAAAACCCGCCTGGCATTTTACGCCGGATGTTACGGCAGGATTTGTACCTGAACCTTCGCCGTTTGAGCAAATGAGTCAGGAAGAGTTGAATGCTCAGGCGAAAACGCTGTTGCGTGCAGCAGGCTATGGTCCTCAGAAGCCGCTGAAACTGACGCTGCTGTACAACACCTCTGAAAACCACCAAAAGATTGCTATCGCTGTGGCTTCTATGTGGAAGAAGAATCTCGGCGTTGACGTAAAACTGCAGAATCAGGAGTGGAAAACCTATATTGACAGCCGTAATACCGGCAATTTTGATGTGATCCGCGCTTCCTGGGTGGGGGACTACAATGAGCCTTCGACGTTCCTGTCGCTATTAACATCGACCCATACGGGCAATATCTCCCGCTTTAATAATCCGGCATACGATAAAGTATTAACTCAGGCTACGTTGGAAAATACCGAGAAGGCGCGGAATGCGGATTATAATACGGCAGAGAAAATTCTGATGGAACAGGCACCTATTGCGCCTATCTATCAGTATACCAACGGGCGTTTAATCAAACCGTGGCTGAAAGGGTATCCGATTACTAACCCTGAAGATGTGGCATACAGTCGCACAATGTATATTTTGAAACACTAATATTGCAGGCACGTTCGGGACGTGGTGTTAGCCATTTCCCGAACAGACAAGGCAAGGTGGAGTGATGAAAGCGACGGAAAAATATTATCCGATAGATTGCGATCTTCATGATTATCTGGAAATCGCTTGCCTGTACCACTATTGGTTACGCATTGAGCTAACGGATAGCAGATGTTTTGATGCCAAAGCGTTGACGACGTGTACCACAACGGATAAAGAAGAATTTCTGCTGGTGGAGCACGATGAAGACCAGCAAACAATTCGTCTGGATCACCTGTCAACGATCACTGCGCTGACGCCCGGGGCGCTCTTTAGCACGGTGAGTTTTCAGCGAGCCATAAAGAAAGAACTGTAGTACAGATGTTATACGGTATAAATACGAATATCGTGCGCCTGGAAAGCCGTGGCATACTCTTTGCTAATATTATCCTCGACAACAATCACATCGATATTGCTGCTTTCGGTGACGACATAACGGGCGACAGCCGGGATCTTCTCCGCTGTCAGCGCGACGATAGTTTCATTGCACTGCTTGATCACTGCTTTTTTGAACTCACAATCCGCGTAATCAAATCCCGTTAAGCCAGGTTCAGGCGACATTGCACAACCGCCAATAAATCCCTGATCGAATAAAATACCCTGCACCTGTGCAATAGCGGCGGCCCCCACACATCCTCCTGAAGATCGCTGTACTGCACCGCCCAGTATAATGACGTCAAACAGCGGTTTTTTTAGTAAAACGGCGGCAATCTCCGGTGAATTTGTCACCACGGTTAGCGCCAGCTCGGCGGGCAGGGCTTCAGCCATTGCCATATTGGTACTGCCCGTATCGATAAAAATGCAGCTTCCTGATTTAACCAGTCGGGCGCATCTCTGCGCGATATTGCTCTTTTTCGCCACATTAATACGCTTACGCACGCTGATGTCTTCGGATTCAGGGAGGGCAATGACTGCGCCGCCATAGACTTTTTTACATACGCCATCTTTACTCAGCTCATGCAGGTCGCGGCGGATTGTGTGTTCTGAAACGCCCAACCTGCTGGCGAGTTCGGAACAGATGACCCTGCCGTTTTCCTGCAGGATCTGATAAATGAGCGCCTGGCGCTGTTCCGGAAATGCGGCGTAATCGAGCATGTGTACTCCAGAAAAAATAAACATCGAGCAATAACAAGCATAATCGTGCATTATGGTTCACGATGTCAACACCCCTTAAAGGGGCGTCCTGTAGTAGATATTATGAGAGAGGTTCGCTATGAAAGTTGCGCATATGGCGTTATGGACACGGGATCTTGAACAGCAAGCGCAGTTCTGGGTTACGTTTTTTGACGCAAAGATCAACGAAAAATACTGCAGTAAAACCAATCCTGGATTTGAATCTTATTTTGTCACTATTGGTGAGGATATTGCGATTGAGTTAATGACGAAGCCTGGATTGACACAACGAACTCCTGACAATAACACTTCAGGATGGGTGCATCTCGCCATGTCAGTGGGGGGGAGAGAAAATGTTGATGCTATGGCAACACTGGCAAAAGAACAGGGGATATTAGTCTCTGACCCACGTACTACTGGTGACGGATATTACGAAGCAGTGATACAGGATCCTGATGGAAATTTAATTGAGATAGTAGCCTAATCCCTTAAAAAATTTGGTGCAGGATCCGTATCATCATTTTAATTGGCAGACGCTTGTGTGGTGGAGTTCTCCATATACAGCGTCTGGCTGGGGAATGCAAAGTCGGCGCCGTTTGCCTGGACTATCGAAATAATTTTCAAATAAACGTCTTGTTGTACTGCGAGCCACTCCTGCCAGACGGTGGTTTTCGTGAAGCAATACACCATGATATTCAATGATGAATCAGCAAATTCATTAAAATAAACCAACAGAGTTTGTTTCTGGTCTATTCCAGGATGGTTTTGCAACATTTGTCTGACTGATTCAACAACGTTACCGACTTTATCAGCATCCTCATATCGTAACCCGATCACCGTTTTGATGCGTCGGTTAGTCATCCTCCCCGGGTTCTCTACGCTGATGGAAGAGAAAACCGAGTTTGGTACATATAGCGGGCGATGATCGAAGGTTTTTATTTTGGTCATTCGCCAGCCGATTTCTGTTACCGTGCCTTCAATATTACGGTCCGGGGAGCGGATCCAGTCGCCGATGCTAAACGGTCTGTCGAAATAGAGCATAATGCCAGAGAAAAAATTGCTCAGAACGTCTTTACCCGCCATACCTACAGCGATGCCGCCAATACCGCCGAAGGTTAACAGGCCGGATAAGCTCATGCCGAAATGCTCGCCGTACAGCAAAATGATAGCGACCACGATAGTAATCTTAATGATACGCGACAGGATCCTCGCACTGGTGATATCTCTGCCTTTATTAATCTGCGTTTTTTCAAACTGATTAATCATCAAAAAGAGTTTGGTGGTCAGGATCAGCGCAATCAACGAGGTGCAGATAAAATCGACCACGCTGGAGGAGATAAATTTCAGGCTGTAACTTTCGATAATGTTATTGGCAATACTGCCAAACGTCCCAATGATAACGGCATAGATAAAAAATTGCGCGGCATGAAATATGAATCCTTTGCAGCGTCGCTCTCCTCGATGATACCAGACACTCATCAGGATCAGTGCGGCACAGCAGCTGAGAATTACTGTCAAATTAAACGCGTTATTTATAAACAGTTCAGCGATCATGATTCTTCCAGGCAGCTCCGTGTTAGCGAAATATCATCTGATATCCTAATCCTTGAATATTTTACTCAGTTCAGGCGATCAGAGCATTATTCTCCAGGATAGAAAAATAATGCAATTAGCGCTATTTTCGGCGAAATCGCGCTGGCGTCAACCCTGTGTATGGTTTATGTAGCAGACAGTCAGTTGATGTCATGGTATTGTTAGCGCAAAGTAACAAAGTTTTCATCTGCAAAAGGACAGTACTATGATCATGGCTAAGCTGAAGACAGCAAAGGGGCGGAAGTTTCTGTTGTGCCTGCTTGGGGTGTTTATTATCGCAGCGTCGGTCGTGACGCGAGCGACGATCGGCGGCGTTATTGAACAGTATGACATTCCGCTATCCGACTGGACCGCCTCAATGTACGCCATTCAATCTGCAATGATTTGTGTCTACAGTATGGTGTTTACGATTTTGTTGGCTATCCCGCTTGGTATTTATTTCCTCGGCGGTGAGGAGCAGCACTAGGTGTTGAAATGCCGGATGATATCGTCATCCGGCATGTGTTGCGCGGTTAGTCGTCTTCTTCGTCGTCCAGTTCAACAGGTGTTTGATACTCATCCGGCTTGATAACCAACAGGTCGCAGCGTAGGTGATCGATAACCTGTTCCGCGGTGTTACCAAGGAACGCGGCCGAAATACCGGTACGACCGACGGTACCCAGCACGACAATACCTGCCTGCAAGTGCTCGGCTAAATCAGGAATAACTTCTTCAGGTAAACCTTTTTCAACATGCGTCATTTTCTCATCGATACTGAATTTCTGACGTAACGCCTTCATCGCCAGCAGGTGCTGTCCGCGGATCGCATCGTTGTAAACACTGGGGTCAAACTCAGGCAGTTCAATCGCGATGTTGATTGGCGTCACGGGATAGGCCCCCACCAGATGTACTTCGGTATGGTTAACCTGTTCTGCCAGTTGCAGCGTCTCTTTGACCAGTTTTTCATTGAGCGCGTTGTGATAAGCCTCTTCACTGGCGAGGTTGACCGCAACCAGAGCTTTACCCCCTTCAGGCCATGGCTGGTCTTTGACCATCCATACCGGGCTTGGACATTTACGCAATAAATGCCAGTCTGTGGGGGTGAAAATTACGGCTTCGAGGCGGTCGTGTTGGTGCGCCATTTTGAGGACCAGGTCATGCTGAGCACTGATAACTTCCTGGATGATGGCTTCAAAGGGACGGTTGTGCCAGACCACTTTTATCTCAAGAGGGATCCCTGCTTCGATATAGTATTTCGCTTGTTCACGTATCCATGCCGTTCGTTGGCTGATAACTCCCTGACGCATTGCCGTACGTTCATCGGGCGACAGCAGCGTAGTCATCTCATAGGAAAAGTCATAGATCGGCAAAAAGGCCTTAATTTTGCCACCAATCCGTTGATGCAGATAAACAGCTCGCCTTAATGCTGGTTGATCGTCCTGGTTTGGATCGATGACGACCAGCATATTTTTGTACATAGCCATACAGGGTCTCCTTACAACTGTCATCGCAGTTTGTAACTAAAAGAGTAACCCAATAATGTGGATTGAAACAGGGGATAACCTCCTGCCAGATCAATAAATTGGGAAAATTTATATATTTTATTCACATCTTGCTAAAACTAAACGACTTTCCTCCGAATTTGTGTCCGTTTTAGGCATCCTGGTGTAGCGCTGTCGGCATACGGTTATTTAGTATAATGATCTGATCCTTCTGTTGTAGCGTAGTCTGCCGGAGGATATAGAAGGCAAGGGTTTGTATATTTACTGAATACTTTCCAGGTCTTTTGCTATATCACGATGGCGTCCCTGGTCGGCAATCTCACGCCCCTGGCGAGGCGGTGCTTTAAGCGCTTTTTCCAGATAGCGTTTTCCTTCGTCAGTCTTTTTCTCTTTTAGCAAAAAGTCGCCATAAAAATAGTTTGGATCGATGCCATCAGGATTGATCGCCAGTGCTTTTTTCAGCATTTCGTCGGCTTTGTTTTTATCACCAAACCCAATCGGCCAGCCGGGAACCTGATAATACAGCGCCCCAAGGCTGGTCCAGGCAGATCCCTGTAAAGCATTGGGGTCGATGCTGATCGCTTTTTCCAAATCGCTACGTGCCTGTTTGACCAGACTCAATGCACCCAGCCCTCCTTTAGCCCCCGCCCAGCTACTGTCGATAATCGCCGACCAGATAAGCAATGATGCATCAGCATTATTTTTCGCCTGACTCGCACTATGGGCCCGCTGACTCAGTGCGGTAAAGCAGCTCTCTTTTTTCGCTTCAAGGGTTTGATATTGGCAAACTGACCAGTCGTGCTGGAGATTTTCCAGTGTGGTAGTCGCCATGGCAGAGACGGGAAAAGCTGCCGTCAGCAGCAACGTTTTCAAAATTTTCATTTGTCTTCACCTTTGAATAAGCTCTGGGTATAGGATTGGATCACGGGTAATTTTTTACCCAGCGCGTTGTCTACTATACCGGGAAACCAGGCATTGATTTTTACGAACAGACGCTCCATCACGCCGAAGCGGTAGAGTTTCTGCTCTGTCTCAAGGAGATGCACCAGACGTATGGCGACAAATTGCGGGGAATCACTGCCATTACCCAGTTTGCGGTTAAGCGCGTAAACCTCGTCACTGTTGAGCGTAGTTTCGGTGGTGCGCGGCGCGGCATACAGTACGCAGATACCATTCCCCTTTAATTCGCGCCCCAGCGCCTCCGAGAAACGATGCGTGGCTGCCTTGGTGGCGCTATACACGCTCCAGGCAGGGTGACCAATTTCACCAAATATCGAACCAATGTTCAGGACGATGCCCTGCGGATTAAACTTATCCAGCATGGCGCGGGTTAACAGGGTGGGGATTTCGATATTGGTTCTAATCTGTTCCCGAATATCCTCAAAAGACTGTTGTTCAAACAGTGCAAAACGACTGGTTCCGGCATTGTTGATCAGGATATCCAGTTTGTTCTCATCTTTGAATCTGCTGGCCAGCGCGACGATTTCCTCATCAGTATAACTGTTCATCAGCGCAATATGATGCCGTTCCGGATTGGGAAGCGTTTCTTTCAGAAGCATCATTGCCTGCGCATTTCGTCCTACCAGGTACAGTCTGGCTCCTTTGTGCGCCAGCCTTTGCGCCAGCGCTTGTCCGATACCACCGCTGGCGCCAGTCAGCAGAACGGTTTTATCATGCAGGTTCATGCGTGGTCTGCCCCAGTTGATTAAGCATCTCTGTGTACAGGCGATAGACACGACGAGCAGCATAGATAATGGCTGCCTGATCGGCTTCGTCAGTCACGGTATCCATAAGTGAGGCGAAAAACTTAAGATGCCCCTGATCAAGTTCACCGTGTGAACGCAGGTAGGTTGTCGCCTGTTCTGGCAGCCCCAGTGTCCGTTCCACCTGGGCTGCAATCGCGGTAGCAATAGATACGCTGGTTCCCTCCAGTACCTGTACCATGCCAAAAATACTCATAGGATTGATCCGTTCAATGCGGTAGTAGAGCCAGGCAACCATCATTTCTATCGGTATCCCTGGAGTGCCATTGCGAACGCTTTGCGCATCACCGCCGCAAGCCTGAATATCGTTCAGGATCCATTCCTGATGCCCGTACTCTTCGTCAATATATTCAGCAATCGCGCCCCGAACAGCTTCATGTGAGGCTGGCAAGCGGCTGCCAGCACTCATCAACAGGGGGACGGTATGGCTGACGTGATAGTAAGCCTGTGTCAGAAAAGCGATATACAGGTCGCGCGAGATATCACCAGCCTGGCAGCGCGCGATGACAGGCGAGGAGAGTAAACTGCGGCGTTCGGCCTCAGTCTGTTGTTGTAATTTGTTATAAAAGCTCATGATGACTCCTCTTCACTACAGGTGAGAATATGTTGCCAGAGGGATTGCCGGATGAGTTCCCGGCGTGGGCGGCCATTTGCAGTGAGCATGCCAGGCTCTGAAATAGCTGAAGTGAATAACAAACGATGGAACTGCGCATAATCAGGCAGTCGAGCAGAAACAGCCAGTAGTTGCTCGCGGGCCTGCGTCTGTTGCCCGTCGACGGCATCGACGAGTGCAACGTTATGCCTTAAGCCTTCGCCAAAAATCACGATTCGGCGTACAGCCGGGCAGGCCATGGCCTCTGCCTCAGGCCATTCAGGTGAAAAATTACGACCAAAGGCGTTTATCTGCACGTTCTTCAGGCGTCCCTGAATACTAACAAACCCGTGGTCATCAACACTGCCAAGATCGCCGGTAGCAACTGTGGGGGAGGCGGGCGCGGCTCCCAGATACCCCAACGCGTTGGCCGGGCTGGTGACACACAATTGTTGCTGGTCATCAACATGGATCTGGATACCAGGCAATGGCCGACCGACGCTGTTCTCTTTTATGGCGTCGGGAAGATTGAGGGCAACGACAGAGCCACATTCGGAGAGGCCATACCCTTCATATACTGGTAAGCCACTCAATATCGCCATTGTCAGCAATGAAGCCGGAACCTTGCCGCCACCTGCGGCGACAAAACGTAAAGATTGCGTACTGCCCGGTACCTGCTTGTGCAGATGCAGTAACACCCGTAGCAACTCCGGTACCAGCACCAGGCTTTGTGGGTTCCAGGTGGTCAGCGCCTGAAGAAACTGGACTGGATTAAAGCGGCTGGAACCTTCAAACCCAATCCGGGAGGGCGGGATAATCACCGTCTCAACGCCAAGTAGCAGAGGGATGTAAACGCCGCACAGATTCTCCAGCAGGATACTGAGGGGCAGTGTCACCAGGTGTTTTTCCAGATTCAGGGGTTGCAGTGCGCCTGCTAACGTTTGAGCCATCCATACCATACCATCCAGACTCAGACAGACGCCTTTTGGCTCTCCGGTTGTACCGGAGGTATACGTTATCTTTGCCGTTCCTGCCGGCAGAGTCACGGGGTCCTTTACTGCACGGATTTGCAGTCTTCCGAGTACAAAATCGTGTTCCTGCCAATCCGCCAGGATTTCCCCACCGATTTGTGCATCCACAGAGGCTGATGATCGTACCCAGGCTTTCTGTTGCCCGCTGAAAAAGGAGGGGACAGGGATGATTACCACTCCACTTACCAGGCATGCGAGATCGATGATCGCCCATTCAGGGCTGTTATCCATTTCAAGTGCCAGCCGTTTTACCTTGAGGGAAGATAATTGTTCGGCCACTGCCTTAACGGCTTCATGGTATTGCTGCCAGCTCCACGAGCGAGAGTCTCCCTGCAGGGCGAGGGCATTTGGCTGAAGCGTAACCTGTTTCTCAAGCATGTTCAGAAACATAAGATCCTCCGGAAGGGGTTATCCAGGGAGCAGCAGGCGGATCAGCAAACATTCCCAGCAACAGGCTGGTCTGACTCAGTGTGGTTTGCCCACCATGTAACTCTCCCGCCATAATTTGTGGGTCATGTTCGTAATAGCTCCCCCATTCACGCGCAGCTTCGCCAAGCCTTGTCGGGTCAGCAGGCATCAATGTGACTGGCTGAAGATTCAGACGGAAAAAGGTATTGCGTATTTTTTTAGTTCCGGTAAAGACAATCCACGAATAGCAGTATTGATTGAGAAGCAGGCATAGCGCCGCATACATTATTCGGGCGCTAGCCCCGTCGCTCGCGGCAAAATTACCAATTTCAACCATTGAGTCACGTGAAACGGGATGTAACAATCGTGCAGACAGCACGGCTTCAACCGGGACATCAAGATAATGTTCGAGGTATAGCGTACCCATTGAGGCTGGCTGGACGCCACATGCTGCTTTTAATTCTCCGTTGGCATCGAACATTCCAAGTAACCATGGCATGCAACGCGGAAGAGATGCATGATAAAACTGAGAATAACTTTCACGAATAAACACTGAAATATCATTCTGCTCACGTTCACCAGGAAGCCAGCGCAACGTATAAGGAGATAAGATTCGCATAGGAAGACCTCTTTTAGCGTCTTTTCAGTATGGCGAGTCAACATTATGTTAACATTAAGTTGAGCATGAACCTGGTAATTGCATCCAATACCGCGACAATAATGTGTAGAACCCGAATAAACAGAATGTATTTATGCGGAAGTACATTCTGTAAATGGCTAGTCATGATTTCGGTGCTTTAACTGCAAGATATTACGTCAAGCTGACAGGAAATAATTAACGGTACTTTTGGGTGCATTTTGAGACGTAGGGGCGGGTTTTGGGCGAAACAATAGCACTATTGTCTGAGCCCATCGAAATTTATGTGTATCAAATAATCGGTAAATCATTGAAAGAGGGGAGAACCTTCTGCCAGATCGGTAAATCAGGAAATTTAGCGATTTGACAGAAGGATAATTGCGATGCTTGCGAAAAGATTACGCAACGTTACGCGTGTGGCCAGCAAGAACGGCCAGTGCATCGCTATTCTCAATAGTGATGTATTTACCTTTCACTGCGAGCATGCCACTTTTCTGGAAACGTCCTAGTAGTCGGCTGATGGTTTCAACCGTCAGACCGAGGTAGTTACCAATATCGCCACGGGTCATCGTCAGACGGAATTCGCGCGGGGAGAATCCGCGTTGGGCGAAACGACGGGACAAGTTATAGATGAAGGCCGCTAAGCGTTCTTCTGCGTTCTTCTTTGACAACAGCAGGATCATATCCTGGTCACCTTTGATCTCGCCGCTCATCAGACGCATCATTTGCTGACGCAGGTTCGGCATTTTACCGGACAGGTCATCAAGGGTTTCGAAAGGAATTTCGCATACCATTGAGGTTTCCAGCGCCTGGGCAAAGCTCGGGTGATGGCCGCTGCCAATCGCATCAAAGCCAACCAGGTCGCCTGCCAGATGAAAACCGGTAATTTGCTCATCACCTTGCTCGGTAATGGTATAGCTTTTAATCGTTCCGGAGCGGATAGCATAGAGTGATTTTAGCTCATCACCTGCTTTAAAGAGCGTCTGCCCCTTTTGGATAGGCTTTTTGCGCTCGATGATGTTATCGAGCTGGTCAAGCTCATGCTCGTTAAGTGTGAACGGGATGCAAAGCTGGCTGATGCTGCAATCCTGGCAATGGATAGCACAACCGCCAGACTGAATGCGCCGTATAATTCGCTTTTCCGGGATCATAGGTCTGCTCAAGCCGTAATTGATATTTGTCAATTTTAACATCTTTTTGGTGAGCGCGTAAGTCTGAGCTACTCCCAAGAGAGAATAATTCAGGCATAACTGAGGTAAATGATTGTATCTTATTGATTGAAAACACTTAATTTAGGATCGCATTGTACGGAAGTGTGATGAATAAGGCATTAATTGCCTGGGATCTAGAGTAACAAATAGCCTTCGTGACGTAATAACCACTCTTTTCGTTGCACGCCGCCGGCATATCCGGTCATGGTGCCGTTACGTCCAATGACGCGATGGCAGGGGACCACAATGCTCACCGGGTTTGAACCATTAGCCGCTCCGACAGCTCTGGCGGCGCCTGGACGTCCCAGTTGTTCGGCAAGTTGACCGTAGTGCATGACCTGTCCACAGGGGATAGTGCGCAATGCTTGCCAGACTTCGCGTTGGAAAAGCGTGCCAGCGGTTGCTGTTTCCAACGAATCAATAATGCTGAGGTTCCCGGCAAAATACTCCGACAGCTTATCGCTTAGTCCGCCAGGATTTTTGACGGCCATACGCTGATAGCCTTCTGTGCGGTAATGAATATCCAGCAATTGTTCCATGCGATCGCTGTGTTGGTCCCATTCCACCGCGCGCAGGCGAAATTGCTCATCACAAATAACCCATAGCGGGCCAAGCGGTGTGTCGATGATGTCTTCCAGTAAGTTAAGCATCCGTATCTCTCATTACAGCGTTCAGGCGAGGTGACACATTATCACGCCATTGACCGTTGCAGCTATACCCCTAAAAACGGATATCTGCATGTTATGAGTAGATCTTTTCAGTGGAGTCAAGCGGGTGAATTACTGGAAATAATCGTAAACCGTTGTCGGTATAATAGTGCGCGGTTATGATAACGTTCGTCGTAATTCGCTGGAGGATGAAACATGAACCTGGATGATAATTCGCTGTTTCTTGATGCGATGGGGGATGTTCAACCGCTGAAGGGCTCCGCCGATGTACATTGGCAGCCAACGCGTAATATTCGCACCCCGGCGCGTATCGACACGCTTCAACTGGATAACTTTCTCTCTACGGGGTTTCTCGATATTGTTCCGTTGAGCGAGCCGCTGGCTTTTCGGCGCGAAGGTTTGCAGCACGGTGTGACAGATAAACTGCGAACCGGAAAATATCCGCAGCAGGCGAGCCTTAATCTCATCCGCCAACCCGTTGAAACATGCCGTCAGATGCTCTTCAGTTTTATTTTGCAGGCACGGCAGGATGGGTTACGTAACGTGTTAGTGATACATGGCAAGGGGCGTGACGATAACGCTCATGCCAATATTATTCGCAGTTATGTGGCGCGCTGGCTGACAGAATTTGACGATGTGCAGGCCTACTGCACCGCATTGCCGCATCACGGCGGCAGCGGGGCATGCTATGTGGCATTACGTAAAACAGCGCAGGCAAAACAGGAAAACTGGGAGCGTCACGCGAAGCGCAGTCGCTAATCAACGTATACATCAGGCGGCCAAGACTCTGTTTCTGCCTTCGTGCTTGGCCTTGTATAGCGCGTCGTCAACGCGTTTGAATAATTCATCAATACTTTCGTTCGTTTCATGTCGGGCAACGCCAATGCTGACGGTAAAGCGGGGAAGGCCAGGGAGAGTCACCTTTGCGACCGTCGCGCGGATCACTTCTGCAAGGTTGAGAGCAACATCCAGCGACGTTCGCGGCAGAAGCAGCACAAATTCTTCACCACCCCAGCGAAAAATAAGATCGTCTTTTCGTGCACAGGATTCCAGTGTGCGTGCCAGCGCGCAAAGTACTTCATCGCCTTTCAAATGGCCAAACAGATCGTTAATGCTTTTAAAGCGATCAGTATCGATCAGCAGCAGGCTGTAGTCCTGCGTCAATGATATCGCATGCGTTTGCTCCGGCTCGGTTACCTGATAAAAATGTCGGCGGTTAAATAATCCCGTTAAAACATCTCGCATGGCCGCACGCTCAAGCTCCTGTTCCAGCCGCTTTTGCTCGGTAATGTCATGAATAATGCACAACATGAGTTTATTACCGTATATTTCGATCGGTCCGGCGTAAGTTTGTACATGACGGGAAGTCCCATCAGCCAGTTTATGGACAAAATGCAAAGGCTTATGGCCACCGGGTAGATGGGCGATCTCATGCATCACCGGAAGTATACGGCGGCCCAGCATATTGATTTCCCATGTATGTTTCTGACACATCACATCATGAGTGTATCCATAAAAATTGAGCGCACTGAGATTCGCATCAACGATCAACCCATCGCGGGACGGATCAATAAGTAACATTGGCGCGGAGTTGGTCTGGAAAAAACGTGCATAAAATCCCTGTTTTTTCCGCTGGTAGGTTGCTGAACGACTCGCCTTCAGACCCTGCGCAGTAGGTGTTTCAATACCTTCGAAAAGGATGACTTCACCCATACCCGGCAGGGCTTTAATGGAGAGGCGACTTGCCATCGCGGCCTCCTCACCCTCGCGATAAACCGTGAGAATTTCCACAATATGGTGAAGATTTCGCAAGTCGCTGAGATACATGGTTAAATCATTTTGAACATGCGCTGAAAATGTTCCCATGCGGAGCGGGGAAAAACAGAGATCATGCATTAGCTCCCGTGCAACGTTATTAGCGAATACCAGCTCTTCGGTATGTGGCAAAACAATCCATACCGGAAAGGTTAATAAATCCAGTGAATGCAGCTCGGTTGTGCTCATCGATAATCCCGTTATCTTTATCTGCTGTGTTGCCCGTTAAAAGGCGAATATTTTAGATATTGCGTCTCACAATGTTATTGATTGTCGGTGAGACAAGGGTTGTACGACTGGCATTTGTTTGATGCTGGTTTCTGGTTGTATCAGTTCATGAATCTTATGTGCTGGTAGCGGTTTTGCAAACAAGAAACCTTGCAGCATGCAACAACCCATCTGTGTAAGGAGTATTTCCTGTTCCTGGGTTTCTATTCCTTCTGCCACCACACGCATATTCATGGAGTGAGCTATGTCAATAATGGTAGACACAATTTTTGTGTTTTTGCTGTTCTCACTAATATCTTTGACAAATATCCTGTCAATTTTTAATTCTCGCGCTGGAAGAGACTTCAGCATCAATATATTTGAATAACCCGTACCGAAATCATCAATAGAAACGGTGATCCCCAAAGTAGAGAAAGCATTCAGGACTTCAACGCTGCGTTTTAAATTTTTAAGGGCGGTGCTTTCAGTGAGTTCCAGCGTGAGACAGGCTGGTGGTAGCTGATATTGTGCCAGGGCATTACAAACAACATCAATAATATCATGCTGTTCAAATTGGGCGGGTGAGAGGTTAACGGCGAGCGTCCATTCTGTATTCCCTTGTAATTTCCATTGATACAACTGCAAGCATGCCTGCTGGATAACCCATTTCCCAACGGGAATAATCAGGCCCGTATCTTCCAACGCAGGAAGAAATTCGGCTGGCAGCAGCATGCCGCGTTCCGGATGATGCCAGCGTAATAATGCTTCAAAACCGGTCAGGGAATGATCTCCAGCGGTATATTTGGGCTGATACCATAGCTCAAACTGGTTGCGTTCAAGCGCTTGTGACAGTTCCTGTAAAAATGTCGGCGGCGTATCCGCGATAGCTTCCATTTCAGGATGATAAATAGCCCAGCCGTTTCTGCCCGTCTGTTTGACATGATACATCGCCATATCAGCCTTCACTTTTAGCTCATGCAGCGTTGAGCCATGTTCAGGATAAATGCTGCTCCCCGCACTTAGCGAAACCCGAATGGTATGCCCGAACAAGCTAAAGGGCTCACCGATCACATCGGCAATCCGCGTCAGCAGGGTGGAGATAACCTGCTGGTTGCAGTCAGGGACCAGCAAGATAAATTCATCTCCCCCCAGTCTTGCCAGCGTCATTGAGTCATCAAGGCAGCTGAAGATTCGCTGTGTACTGGCAATCAGTAGCTGATCGCCAATGTGATGTCCCCAGGTATCGTTAACGACTTTAAAACGATCGAGGTCGATAAATACCAACGCGAAATGCTGTTGATGCAGTTTAGAATGCCGAAGGCAGGCCACTAAACAGGTGTCTATTTGCGTACGATTAGCGAGACCGGTCAGCGCGTCGAAGTGAACCTGATGCTCAAGCTGGCAGTTCAACTGATGCAGGTTGTCAGCCAGTCGGGAGGTACGGAGTTGCGAATCCACCATCGAAACCACCAGCATGATCCCCAATATAACAAGCGTGACGGCGCAGACCCAGATAGAAAGCTCCAGCGTGCTGAGACCATCGTGCGCAGTGTGTCCAAAGTGGGTGAACGTAGCAGCTCCCATACCGGTGTAATGCATAGAGGCTATTGCCACCGCCATAATAAAAGCAGCAATAAGCCGATTTATTAGCGCTCGACGGTTATTTTGGCGTAAATGAAAGGCCAGCCACAAACCGACCCCAGATGCAGCGACGGCAATAATCACAGAGAGCAGGATTAGTGAGCGATCCCAGGTTATAGCCACATATTCGATAATGGCATACATGCCAACATAGTGCATTGTGACAACACCAGCGCTTAATATACTGGTAGCAATGATCAGGCGTTTTGTTGATAGTGTATTACCAGAAATAGCGATATTGATGGCGACTGTCGCAGAAATGAGCGCAATAAAGAACGAAAACGCTGTGAGGGATAAATGATAATTTATTGGCATACTCATTTTCATGGCCAGCATACCAATAAAATGCATCGACCAGATCCCCATACCCAGCGTAGCGCCGCCAGAGAGTCGCCAGAAGGTAGATTCACGTCTGCTGGAAATTGCCACTTTGCCCGCACTGTCGAGAGCAATAAAGGAGGCAATAAACGCGACCACAAAGGAAATCCCAATCAATACAGGGTCCCACGACACGTGCAACATCTTACTACCTATCGAAAAAAAGACGTGATGATAAATTTAGCAGGTTTTGTCCAGTTAACCTGATAAAACCGGGAATGTCCTTGTATTTTTACAATGACTATTAGAGGGAAGGGGCGAACATTGAAAATGACAATCCTTTACTTATACAAATATTCATCGGGTTTATGATTCTGTGCATTTTGTGCGCACGGCGTGCTTGCCATCACAATAATCTAACGACAAGCTTCAGCCTCATTTTTTGTAGGGTAAAATACTTAATTAATAAAAACTACCAGTATAATTGCCTGCCTTAAGTGAAAGGATTACAAACTCTCATTGAAAGTTCGTCTTTCGTCTCAGCGCTATGGAAATCTTGATTGCAGATGCTATAAAAAATAATATCCATGTTATTTCTTGGCACACAGGACTAAAATGTTAAATGATATTAGTGTCAGAACCTTTATTATTTTATTTCTGCTCATTACGGCGTTTTTTCTAAATGTCGTTGAAATATTTCTTTCGGCCCCCCCAGAGATTATCATTGGGACTAACTCAGTAAGCTTAATTTCTATATTATGTCTATGGTGGTACATGACGAAATATTTGGTCATGCCAATTAATACGGTTAAAAGAAGCATTGAGGAAGTGACGTCCGGGAATCTGGCGATCAGTATTCCAGAGTTTGGCAATAACTGTGCGGGGAGATTAATACCCGGCATTAATAGTTTATCAAGTAATATTTCAACACTGGTTAATGAGATCAGAACATCCTCGCAAACGGCTATGGCGCTTTCTGAACAGCTCGCGGAACGCAGCGCTGAGTTATCAGTAAAGACAGAGCAGCAATCCGGTGCATTAATGCAAACGGCTGCTAACATGG
This sequence comes from Citrobacter sp. VF227, assembly GCF_052950715.1. Classification (NCBI taxonomy): domain Bacteria; kingdom Pseudomonadati; phylum Pseudomonadota; class Gammaproteobacteria; order Enterobacterales; family Enterobacteriaceae; genus Citrobacter; species Citrobacter sp. VF227. The sequence continues at coordinate 509,952 of NZ_JBRFVF010000001.1, read as the reverse complement.
ATGAAATAGCGGTCAGCACGCGTAACAATGCAGAGAATACGCAAATGGCGAGTGCTAAGGCCAATATTGCAACGCTATCTGCCCAGCAGGGGGGGGATTTAATGGTGCAGGTCGCAACCAATATGCAGTCGATCACCGAATGTGCGCAGCAGATGACAGAAATTATTACCATGATAGATGGTATTGCATTCCAGACAAATATTCTGGCATTGAATGCCGCTGTAGAAGCGGCGAGAGCGGGAGAGCATGGCAAAGGTTTTTCCGTGGTAGCCGCAGAGGTGCGAATGCTCGCGCATCGTAGCGCAGATGCCGCTAAGAATATTAAACATCTGATTGCCCAAACTCATGAAAACGTTCAGCAAGGTGCGGCTATTGTGCGTGAAGCTGAAAAAAATATGCAGGATATTGTTGGTGGTGCCGGGCAATTAAACCAACTGATGAGCGAGATATTAACCACTACGCAGGAGCAGGAGAAAGGGATCATCAGTATTACTCATGCTCTCGCGGAACTGGAAAACGTGACTCAGAGTAACGCCATTATGGTGGATGAACTGTCAGACTCTTCGGATATTCTGAAAAATCAAGTGACAGACCTCCAGTCTCGAACGCACAAGTTTCGCTTAAGTCACGCCTTTGATTCTGAGAGACGCCAACGGGCTTAACAGAATCGCCTCGCAACAAGCGCCGCATTTGTCGGCGCTTTACTTATTATCAGATACTTTTATGAGTCATTTCAGCACAATGGGACAATGAGATATTGCTTAACATATTCTGACGGCTAGACTAACGAAAAAAGCTGAATGTTTGTGGAGGCGCTGTGGAAGCCATTAAGGGAACGGATGTTAATGTGCCGGATGCCGTATTTGCATGGCTGTTGGATGGCCGTGGTGGGGTGAAACCACTGGAAGATAACGATGTTATCGACACTCAGCATGCCTGCTGGCTGCATCTTAATTATACTCATCCTGAAAGTGCGCAATGGCTGGCGACAACGCCTTTACTTCCCAATAACGTGCGTGATGCGCTGGCGGGTGAAAGCACGCGTCCGCGCGTCAGCAGAGTAGGAGAAGGTACGTTAATCACGCTGCGGTGTATCAATGGCAGTACAGACGAGCGGCCTGACCAACTGGTAGCGATGCGTTTATATATGGATGAACGTATGATTGTCTCAACGCGTCAGCGCAAAGTGCTGGCACTGGATGACGTAGTCAGCGACCTCCAGGAAGGTACAGGGCCAGCTGATTGTGGCGGTTGGCTGGTGGATGTCTGTGATGCACTGACCGATCATGCCAGCGAATTTATCGAACAGTTGCACGACAAAATTATCGATCTGGAAGATAACCTGCTCGATCAGCAGATCCCGCCGCGTGGCTTCTTGGCATTACTGCGTAAGCAGTTAATTGTGATGCGCCGTTATATGGCACCACAGCGTGATGTCTATGCCCGTCTGGCGAGCGAACGGTTGTCCTGGATGACTGACGACCATCGGCGACGGATGCAGGATATTGCTGACAGGCTGGGGAGAGGGCTGGATGAAATCGATGCCTGTATTGCCAGGACCGGTATTATGGCAGATGAAATTGCGCAGGTGATGCAGGAGTCTCTGGCTCGCCGAACTTATACAATGTCATTGATGGCAATGGTTTTTCTTCCCAGCACTTTTTTAACCGGGTTGTTTGGCGTTAACCTCGGCGGTATCCCTGGTGGTGGTTGGCAATTTGGCTTCTCACTTTTTTGTATTCTGTTAGTGGTCCTGATTGGTGGTGTTACTTTATGGTTGCATCGTAGTAAATGGTTGTAACAACAACGTTTTTTAGTGACTTTTGCGCATGAAAACGTGCGGGTTTTTGAGCGAAGTCAATAAACCATCTACCTATTCGGGGCAATATCTCTCTCGCAGGTGAATGCAACGTCAAGCGATGGGCGTTGCGCTCCATATTGTCTTACTTCCTTTTTTGAATTACTGCATAGCACAATTGATTCGTACGACGCCGACTTAGATTAGTCGGCTTTTTTTTGCCTGCAGGAAATCAACGTCTACCCTAAAAGAGTCAGTCTCAATAACTGGAGGGGTATATGAGTTGTCTGATTGTATCGCCACACACTGATTCACTACCGACCGATCCGGTTCCCATTCCCGATCCCATTCCTCGTCCGCAGCCAATGCCGGATCCGCCACCGGACGAAGAGCCGATTAAATTGTCGCATCGTGGGCGCAGATCTGCGAGGATACGCGCCTGCTGAATGTAAGTTTTTATCGCGAGATTAAATTGTGACTGCTTTTTCAACCCTGAATGTTCTACCTGCTACCCAACTCGAGAATCTTAACGAGCTGGGTTATCTTGAAATGACGCCTGTTCAGGCTGCTGCATTACCGGCAATCCTGGCAGGTAAAGATGTTCGCGTGCAGGCTAAAACCGGCAGTGGCAAAACGGCGGCTTTTGGTCTCGGATTATTACAGCATATTGATGCCATGCTGTTTCAGACACAATCGCTGGTGCTGTGTCCGACGCGTGAGCTTGCCGACCAGGTGGCGGGTGAGCTGCGTCGCTTAGCCCGCTTTCTGCCAAACACCAAGATCTTAACGTTGTGCGGTGGGCAGCCTTTTGGTGCACAGCGTGATTCTCTGCAGCATGCGCCTCATATTATTGTCGCCACGCCGGGGCGTTTACTCGACCACCTGCAAAAAGGCACCGTTTCTCTGGATGCTTTGAATACACTGGTCATGGATGAAGCCGACCGTATGTTGGATATGGGTTTTAGCGATGCGATTGATGATGTTATCCGCTTTGCGCCTGCTTCTCGCCAGACCTTGCTGTTTTCTGCGACCTGGCCGGAGGCCATTGCCGCCATCAGTGGCCGGGTGCAACAAAATCCATTAACCATTGAAATTGATACCGTTGATTCGCTACCGGCGATTGAGCAGCAGTTTTTCGAAACCTCCAGCCACGGCAAAATTCCGCTGCTGCAAAAATTGCTCAGCCAGCATCAGCCTGCTTCATGTGTCGTTTTTTGCAACACCAAAAAAGACTGTCAGGCCGTGTGTGACGCACTGAATGCGGCGGGGCAAAGTGCTCTTTCACTGCATGGCGATCTGGAACAGCGCGATCGCGACCAGACGCTGGTGCGTTTTGCCAACGGCAGCGCACGCGTTCTGGTTGCCACCGATGTCGCTGCGCGTGGCCTGGATATTAAATCACTCGAGCTGGTGGTTAACTTCGAACTGGCGTGGGATCCGGAAGTTCATGTCCATCGTATCGGACGTACCGCGCGTGCCGGCAACAGCGGTCTGGCGATTAGCTTCTGTGCGCCAGAAGAAGCCCAGCGAGCCAATATTCTTTCAGAAATGCTGCAACTGAAGCTGAACTGGCTGCCTGCGCCCGCTAACGTCTCGGTTCTGCCTCTTGAAGCAGAGATGGCGACGTTATGCATTGATGGCGGTAAAAAAGCTAAAATGCGTCCCGGCGATGTTCTGGGTGCACTGACGGGTGATATTGGACTGGATGGTGCCGATATCGGTAAGATTGCCGTTCATCCGGCGCATGTTTATGTCGCTGTTCGTCAGACTGTAGCGCATAAGGCATGGAAGCAATTGCAAAATGGTAAAATTAAAGGCAAAACCTGCCGGGTTCGTTTATTGAAATAAACGCCCACTGAAATGTCTGGTGGCGCTTTGCTCATCAGGCCTACAGGCGCGTATGCACATTGTAGGCCGGATGAGACGTTTATGCCGCCATCCGGCATTCTCGACTTACTTCACTTCCACCACGTTCAGACGCAACTCATCCAGTTGAGCATCATCTTCTTCTGGTTGCCAGCCCGCAGGCTGCAGCGGGATCTCTTCACGATCGAACGCTAAATCACCACCGTCCACAACCTCTGAACCGTGCCTGATGCCTTTAAAATCGAACAGATTGATATCGCTTAGATGTGAAGGTACAACGTTCTGCATCGCGCTGAACATGGTTTCAATGCGCCCTGGATAGCGTTTGTCCCAGTCGCGCAGCATGTCGGCAATGACCTGACGCTGAAGGTTCGGCTGTGAGCCGCACAGGTTGCACGGAATAATCGGGAAACCCTTCGCTTCGGAGAAGCGCTCGATATCTTTCTCGCGGCAGTAAGCCAGTGGACGAATAACGATATGCTTACCGTCATCGCTCATCAGCTTCGGCGGCATGCCTTTCATTTTCCCGCCGTAGAACATGTTTAAAAACAGCGTTTGCAGGATGTCGTCACGATGGTGCCCGAGCGCGATCTTGGTGGCGCCTAACTCAGTTGCCGTGCGATACAGAATACCGCGACGCAGGCGAGAGCAGAGTGAGCAGGTCGTTTTGCCTTCAGGGATTTTATCTTTGACAATCCCGTAAGTATTTTCTTCGACAATCTTATACTCAACGCCCAGCTGTTCCAGATACTCTGGCAGGATGTGCTCCGGGAAACCAGGTTGTTTCTGATCGAGATTAACCGCAACTAAGGAAAAACTGATTGGGGCACTTTGCTGCAAATTGCGCAGGATCTCCAGCATGGTATAGCTGTCTTTCCCTCCGGAAAGGCACACCATAATGCGATCGCCGTCTTCGATCATATTGAAGTCGGCAATGGCTTCGCCCACGTTACGACGCAGACGTTTTTGCAACTTGTTCAGGTTGTATTGTTCTTTCTTGCTAATATCTTGATTTTGCGACATTTAATAGAGGCTCAATTCATAGTGTGGCATCAGAAGAGTATGCATCACGCCGGATAGTCCGGCAAAAAAAGTCTGATATGAAAACAGTGGCGTGTATGGTACGGATAAGCGGGAAAAATGTCAGCACATTTAGGGCAGGAATCGTGAGGTATAAGTGGTAGAAATAAAAAGCCCGCAGCGATGTGCGGGCCAGACAGCTTAGCGGACTACCAGTACCGAACACTCCGCGTGACGTACCACCGCTGCGGCGTTAGAGCCCAGCAGGTAGGTGGTGATGTCAGGTCGGTGTGAGGCAATAATGACCATATCAGCCGGTAATTTTTTAGCAATCTCCAGAATCTTATCTTTCGGTGCACCTTCTGCGACATGAATGTGCACTCTGTCCGTTGGGATATTGAACTTCTTGATAATCTCTTCCAGTTGAGATTTTGCTTCGGCTTTCAGATCGTCCATGGCCGGTAACTCTGCTGAGTAGGCCAAACCCAGGGAAGCGTAATAGGGCAGTGACGGAATAACGGTCAGAAAATGGACCTGCGCATCGTCAATTTTGGCCTCCGCTTCAACATGGGCAATAACGCGTTGAGTTAATTCTGAGTCTGAAATATCGATGGGTACAAGAATCGTTCTGTTCATAAAACCTCCTGTTTAAGCATCCACTTAAAGCTTACCGCGTAATGGCACTTTATGTACAATGACAAAGATCACATTTTGGCATCACTTTATTTTGATTTCAGGAAACTTGCCTCTTATTACGCCGTCGTAAAATCGACCTTTAGAGACCACGCTCAGGAAATCACGAAAAATACGCGCAGGGACATGCTGATATTGCAGGGTAGCCAATTGGTGAAAGCGAATTTCCAGCGTGTGAGAGGATTCGTCATAGCCGACGGATGCAATACGGGATGATTTTACAGGATGATGATTCATTGCAGGTATCCTCTACTACAGGTCTTAATGAAGATATCATCTATCAAAGAGGTGTTTTAATACAATAGATATAATATTTCGATCTGAATAAAACAGATTGGTTACCAAAGAAAGGATAGCCCGCTGTTGCCAGCGGGCTGACGGATTAGAACTGGTAAACCAGACCTAATGCGACAACATCATCAGTAGAGATGTTGTTACGAGTGTAGAAGCTGTCATCTTCGTCCAGCAGGTTGATTTTATAATCAACATAGGTGGACATGTTTTTGTTGAAGTAGTAGGTAGCGCCGATATCAGCATATTTAACCAGGTCTTTGTCACCGTCGGTAGCGTTCAGGTCTTTCCCTTTAGACATCAGGAAAGATACAGCCGGACGCAGACCGAAGTCGAACTGGTATTGTGCAGTGACTTCGAAGTTCTGGGTTTTATTGGCTACGCCGCTGTCGCCGTACGGTGTCATGTTACGGGTTTCGGAGTACATGGTTGCCAGGTAGATGTTGTTGGCATCGTATTTCAGGCCGGTCGTCCACGCGTCAGCTGTATCCCCGCCGGCAACGTTGCCACCAGCTTTACCTGCGTTAACCTGATCGTTAGTACGGTCAGAAGTAGAGTATGCCGCACCGAAGCTTACACCCATACCCAGATCGTAAGTAGAGGAGATACCGAAGCCATCACCGTTAGAGTTCTGAACGTTACGATCGCTGCCGTTACCGGTGCCTTCCTGTTCATCACCCGCTTGTTCGTTCGCACCCTGATACTGCAATGCAAAGTTCAGGCCGTTCACCAGACCGAAGAAGTCAGTGTTACGATAAGTTGCTACGCCGTTAGCACGGCCAGTCATAAAGTTATCAGCATAGGTGTAGGAGTCGCCGCCAAACTCTGGCAGCATATCGGTCCAGCCTTCTACGTCGTACAGTACGCCATAATTACGACCGTAATCGAATGAACCGTAGTCGCCGAATTTCAGACCTGCAAAGGCCAGACGTGTGAAGTTGTTGTTGCGGTTGCTTTCAGTGGTGTTGGCATTGACCTGATATTCCCATTGACCGTAGCCGGTGAGCATATCGTTGATCTGAGTTTCGCCTTTGAAACCGCCACGAACATAGGTCTGATCGCCATCTTTGTTGGCGTCATCAGAGAAATAACGCAGACCATCTACTTTACCGTAGAGATCTAATTTGTTGCCGTCTTTATTATAAACTTCAGCAGCGTGAGTTGCGCCTGCAGCCAGCAGGGCAGGAATGACGAGAGCCAGTACTTTTCTGTTCATTGAAATAATCCTTTAGTTTTTTTATTTACCTGTGACTACCCATACGGGGAGTAAAAGCATGCTAAAGGATAAGTTCCGTAAAGGGATAAATATGAATTGTTACGCCTTAAGTATAACCTTAAATAAATAATTCTACAGAAATGGTGATAATTACGATGAATATATAAAATGGATATATATAAAATAAAAATTATACAAGTGAATTGTGTTGAGTTATTCTGCGCGGGTTATATGCCTTTATTGTCACTTCTTGTTTTTCGTTGGGGGATTTGTCTCAGGACTGATTAGCCAGCGAATAAATTGACAAGCCCGAACAAACTGTTCGGGCTTTTTTTTATCCTCGACTAATACTTAACGACACGTATTAATCGGTGCTGCTTTTTTCCGCTTTCCCTGCCAGTTGGGCCAGGAAGTCATAGCGTTTTTGCAAATCAGCGGTCGCATCCTTCCACAATTGCTCGGCCACTTCCGGTTGCTGTGTGTTCAGACGGCGGAAGCGCTGCTCGTTCATCAATGTCTCAGCCAGCGCGTCTGACGGCGGGCGAGAGTCCAGCGCCAGCGGCAGTTTACCTTCGTCTGCACGGCGCGGATCAAAGCGATACAGTGGCCAGAATCCGGTTGCCGTGAGCTGGCGCATCTGATCGTGGCTTAACGCGAGGTCGTAGCCATGTTCCTCACATGGGCTATAGGCGATAATCAGCGACGGACCTGGATAGGCTTCCGCTTCCTGAATCGCTTTCACCGTCTGATTCAACTGCGCCCCCAGAGAAATCTGTGCAACATACACGTGCCCGTACATCATCATACTGACGCCAAGATCTTTACGTGCCTTGCGCTTGCCGTGTTCACCAAATTTGGTGACGGCTCCGAGCGGTGTGGCTTTCGACGCTTGTCCACCTGTGTTGGAGTAGCACTGGGTGTCCAGTACCAGAATATTGACGTTCTCGGTCAGGCTCAGGACGTGATCCAGGCCGCCAAAACCAATATCGTAAGCCCAGCCATCGCCGCCAATCAGCCAGATGGATTTCTCGACCAGTGCGTCGGCATCGGTTAACAGTTGCTGCGCGCCTTCGACATCTTTCAGATGCTGGCGCAGCGCGGCAACTTGTTCACGACGTACTTCTGGCGTTGCTTCGGCGTGCAGGGCGTCATTCAGTTCAGCCGGAATTTTATCGGCAAACTGTTCCAGTAAGCGCATAACGCGCACACGGTGTTGATCCACCGTCAGACGGAAGCCCAGACCGAATTCGGCGTTATCCTCAAACAGTGAGTTTGCCCACGCGGGTCCACGGCCGTTGGCGTCGGTGGTATACGGTGTTGAGGGCAGGTTACCACCATAAATCGATGAACAGCCGGTCGCATTGGCGATCAGCATGCGGTCGCCGTAAAGCTGCGTAAGCAGTTTGATATACGGCGTTTCACCACAACCGGAGCAGGCACCAGAATATTCAAACAGCGGCGTTATCAACTGCGAGGTACGAATATCAATGCGTTCCAGTTTAGTGCGATCAATCTCAGGCAGATCAAGGAAGAAGTCATAGTTAACTTTTTCTTCTTCAACATGCTCAAGCCGCGACATCATATTGATGGCCTTGATCTCCGGGTTTTGCCTGTCTTTCGCCGGGCACACTTCGACGCACAAATTACAGCCGGTGCAATCCTCTGGCGCAACCTGCAGAACATATTTCTGACCGCGCATATCGCGTGATTTCACATCCAGAGAGTGCAGGCTGGCAGGGGCGTTTTCCATCGCTTCTGGTGAGACGACCTTGGCGCGGATAGCCGAGTGCGGACAGGCGGCAACGCAGTGGTTACACTGAGTACACAGATCTTCTTTCCAGATGGGGATCTCTTCGGCGATATTGCGTTTTTCCCAACGCGTGGTGCCCATCGGCCAGGTGCCGTCTGGCGGCAGCGCTGAAACGGGGAGGGCATCGCCCAGGCCGGCGAGCATTGCCGCGGTGACGGTTTTCACGAAATCAGGCGCGGCATCAGAAACCACCGGTGGGCGGTTAGCGCTATGTGGATCAACCGACTGCAGCGCCACTTCGGCGACCGACTCACGCGCCAGGGCCAGCGCCTGCCAGTTACGTTCAACCAGGTCCTGACCTTTACTGCTATAGCTTTTGGCAATCGCCCCCTGCAATTCAATCAGCGCGCTGTCACCTGGTAAGATTTGCGTCAGATGGAAAAATGCCATCTGCATCACGGTGTTAATACGCGCAGCCAGACCACACTCGCGGGCGATTTTCGCCGCATTAATAACGTAGAAACGTGCTTTCTTTTGATTCAGAACCGCCTGAACTTCCTGTGGCAGACGCGCCCAGACTTCATCCACGTTGTACGGCGTATTTAGCAGGAAAATACCGCCCGGTTTCAGGCGCTCGGCCATCTGATACTTATCGATAAATTGCAACTGATGACAGCCAACAAAATCGGCCTGTGACACAAGATAAGCAGAGCGAATAGGTTGCTCGCTGACGCGCAGGTGAGAAACTGTCAGACCGCCTGCTTTTTTCGAGTCATAGACGAAATAACCCTGCGCATACCACGGTGTCGAGTTACCGATAATCTTGATATTGTTTTTGGTGGCCGACACGCTACCGTCACTGCCCAGCCCATAAAACAGTGCTTCAAGCTTCGCGGTACCGGGTAGGGTGTTTTCCGGTAGTGGTAGTGACAGGTTGGTGACATCATCATAGATACCGACCGTAAAGCGAGGTTTCGGCTTCGCGCTAGTCAGCTCATTAAAGACCGCCATGACGCAGTCCGGTCCATACTCTTTGGAAGAAAGTCCATAACGTCCGCCAATCACGCGTGGTAGGGTTTCCCGCTCGCCGCAATTAAAGGCTTCCGCCAGCGCGGTCATCACATCCAGATACAGTGGTTCTGCCTGGGCACCCGGCTCTTTGGTGCGATCCAGAACGGCGATGCTCCGTACGGTTTCCGGCAGGGCGCGCAGTAGATGTCTGGCAGAGAATGGGCGGAACAGACGCACTTTCAGTACGCCGACTTTCTCGCCGCGAGCCTGCAACTCTTCGACGACTTCTTCGCAGGTGCCAATTGCCGAGCCCATCAAAATAATGACGCGTTCTGCCTGAGGATGACCGTAATATTCAAAGGGTTGATACTGGCGGCCCGTCGCCGCGGCGAAGTCGTTCATCGCCTGTTCGACGTTTTCGTAAACCGCGTTGTACCAGGGGTTTGTCGCTTCGCGCGACTGGAAGTAGGTATCCGGGTTTGCAGATGTACCGCGAATAACCGGATGCTCCGGATTAAGCGCGCGGGCGCGGTGAGCATCGATTTCCGCCTGCGGCATCAGTCCGAGGATCGTGTCATCGGCCAGCGGCACAATTTTATTGATTTCATGCGAAGTACGGAAACCATCAAAGAAATGAATGAACGGAACCCGACTTTTCAGGGTGGCCATTTGCGAAATGAGCGCAAAGTCCTGTGCTTCCTGCACGCTACTGGCACACAGCATCGCACAACCCGTCTGGCGCACCGCCATTACATCGGAATGATCGCCAAAGATCGACAACGCGTGAGTGGCAATCGTACGTGCCGCCACGTGCAGTACAAACGGGGTCAACTGACCGGCCAGTTTGTACAGCGTCGGGATCATCAGCAACAGGCCCTGCGATGAAGTAAACGATGTAGAGAGCGCGCCGGTCTGCAATGCGCCGTGAACGGTCGCGATCGCACCGCCTTCCGACTGCATTTCTACGACGCGAGGAGTATCCCCCCAGACGTTTTTAAGCCCGTTCCCGGCCCAGGCATCCGCTTGTTCAGCCATCGTCGAACTGGGCGTAATCGGGTAGATGGCGATAACTTCGCTGGTACGAAATGCGACCGAAGCAACCGCACCATTACCGTCAATTGTGATCATACTGACACCCTTACATTGCGCAAAAAGAGGGACCCGCATAACCGCGGCGAATCCTGTAGTTATATCTTTCTATTTTAGCAAAAGCGCTAAAGACAGATTTTCGCTTTTGTGTCCTGGGAATAATCAGAATGAATGGTTTGATCAAAGGAGCAGCCAAAAAATTGCCAGAAAATGTAAACAACGCGCATAAATGCGCATTTTGCCTCTCGACGGCGGTGTTTCCGCTGCCTATTATTTATGGCTGTGTCGTTTGGTTAATATTCAGAGGGGAGTAAAATGCGCGCAGTGTTTTGGGTAGGGTGTGCCGCGTTATTATTATCGGCTTGTAGCAATGAACCTGTTCAACAGGCAACCGCCGCTCATGTCGCACCGGGAATGAAGGCCGCAATGTCCAGTTCTGGGGAGGCAAATTGCGCCATGATTGGAGGTTCGCTCTCCGTTGCACGCCAACTGGATGGTTCAGCCATCGGCATGTGTGCGTTACCCAACGGCAAACGCTGTAGTGAGCAGTCGCTTGCCGCCGGAAGCTGTGGTAACTATTAAGCCACCGCGTTTCCTACATTAAATCCGCAAGTTTATACGTCAGCGTTTGTTCCGCTGTCGCCAGCGTTAATTGGTCAGCTGTCAGATCGACCTGTGCGCCTTGCTTAAACATGCCGCTGACGATCCCGTCGAGCGCATTAAGCTGTGGATCGGCGCACATCATGCGGGTCATTGCCATATCTTTGACCTTCAACTCGCCGTCGGACAGCTTGCCCTGACCGTGGAATTGATTACACATCTTTCCCGATACCGTCATGTTTTCGCCAAAACTTAATTCGGGTGGATTATTAGCGATGGTGACGGCTTTACCATTCACGCTCTGCAAAACGAAGCGGTGGTGCTGCAACTGTTCGCGATTGACGGAAACTTTTCCATTGCTCACACAGCCAGCCATCAGCATGCTGAGCGCAATCAACGTGACAACTTTCTTCATTGTATTTCTCTGGGTTTGTGACGGGGAAGCATTTAATATAATAATGATACTGTGTGTTTTATCATCGGTGATTGTCTGAAAATGCTCCCCTGAAGCCAGGGGAGCACGGAAATCAGAAGAGGGCGTTTGGACAGGTTTCGCCTTTGGAGATTTGTGCCAGATTCTGTAGCGTAGTCTCAGAAATACTGGTTAGAGCTTCGGCTGTCAGGAACGCCTGATGCCCGGTGAACAGCACGTTATGGCAGGCCGACAGGCGACGGAACACATCATCCTGAATCACGTCATTGGATTTATCTTCAAAGAACAGATCGCGTTCGTTTTCATACACGTCCATACCCAGAGACCCAATTTTCTGGTTTTTCAGCGCATCGATAGCGGCTTGCGAATCGATCAACGCCCCGCGACTGGTGTTGATAACCATCACGCCATTTTTCATTTGCTCAAAGGCTTCGTGATTGAGCAAATGATAATTCTCTGGCGTTAATGGACAGTGCAGGGAGATAACATCGGACGCCGCAAACAGCGTTTTCAGATCGACATATTCAACGCCTAACTCCAGCGCAGCAGCGCTTGGGTAGGGATCAAACGCCAGCAGGCGCATACCAAAACCTTTCAGGATCCGCAGGGCCGCAATACCGATTTTACCGGTACCGATCACCCCAGCCGTTTTGCCATACATGGTAAAACCGGTCAGCCCCTCAAGAGAGAAGTTGGCATCACGTGTGCGTTGATAGGCACGGTGAATACGGCGATTCAGCGTCATCATCATGCCAATCGCATGCTCAGCGACGGCTTCCGGTGAATAGGCTGGTACACGTACTACCTGCAGACCCAGCTCTTTTGCCGCGTCGAGATCGACGTTGTTGAACCCGGCACAACGCAGCGCGATATATTTCACGCCATGCTTTTTCAGCTCTTCCAAAACAGGGCGGCTGCCATCATCGTTGACGAAAATGCACACGGCTTCACAGCCATGGGCGGTTTTAGCTGTTTTTTCCGTCAGCAGAAAGTCAAAGAATTCAAGTTCAAAACCAAAAGTCTCGTTAACCTGCTGCAGATACTTCTTGTCGTACTGTTTTGTACTATAGATGGCGAGTTTCATAAGACTTTCTCCAGTGATTTTGACGTCACATTAATTCAATTAAAATTATTTTACAAAATATAAAAAATTATTGATAGTCATGGACGTAATGAATAATTCCAACGCATATCTGGTTAGTGTGGGCAGATTACGCGTTTTCAACAACTGGAGAATTTTCATCCAGCTCATGACGGTCAATACAACGTGGTTAAAAAGCCAGCCGAATCACATCCAGGCAGCTACGCTTATACAGGTAGCAAATATCGGGAGGAGTCATGTTAACTCACTCTGAAGCAAAACGATGGGCCACCTTAATGCTGAAGGCGGCATTATGTGATGGTATGAAACCTGACGAGATTTCCCGACAGGTACATCTGGTCTGCGATCATCACGGTAGGGAGTGCCTGGAAGAACTTATTGAGGAAATTCTGATCGAAGCGGGCCGTATAGGACCTAAACATAGCGATGGACAACTGAGGCCTCATTAAGTCCGAATCTTTATCTGCCAGACGGCACGTGTGACAGCGTGCCATATGAAATAATAGTCTATCTTATTGAATAATTATTAATTTCCTTAGCGAACCAAAAAGTCATAGATAATACATATGTCTCTTAGGCATCTATTCTTAATGTGGGCATATCCAGCTAAACATGCCACAATACTGGCCTAAACCGGCTTAAATTTTTGCTAAATCAGGATATTAACTACCCATGAAGGGTAAATATAAAGCCGTTCTGGCACTTCTCTTATTATTGATTCTCGTGCCGTTGACGCTGGTCATGACGCTTGGCCTGTGGGTTCCCACGCTGGTGGGCGTCTGGTTGCCTGTCGGCACGCGCATCGCGCTGGATGAGAGCCCACGGCTGACACGGCATGGGCTGCATATCCCGGAGCTTCGCTATTTGGTCGATGATTGCCCACTAGCGCGTGTTACTCAGGCGGATCTTTCTCATCCCAGCCGCTGGTTGCTTAATGTCGGGACAATTGAGCTCGACTCGGCTTGCCTGGCCAAATTGCCGCAGGCTGAGCCTTCTCCGGTTGCGCCAAAAACGCTGGCAGAATGGCAATCGATGCTACCTAATACCTGGATTAACATCGACAACGTTATTCTTTCTCCCTGGCAGGAGTGGCAGGGGAAACTGTCTCTCTCGCTTACGCCTTCGACCCAGCAACTACGCTATCAGGGTGAAAAAGTTAAATTTCAGGGGCGTCTGCACGGGCAAAATCTCACGGTAAATGCGCTGGATATCGCAGCATTTGAAGGCCAGCCGCCGGTAAAACTGGTCGGTGAATTTACTATGCCGCTGGTTCCTGATGGACTACCGGTGAGCGGTCATGCGGTTGCTTCTCTGAGTTTGCCGCAGGAACCTTCGTTGGTTGACGTCGAACTGGAGTGGCAAGAAAACAGCGGGCAATTGATCGTCATGGCCCGCGATAATGCCGATCCGCTGCTCGATCTTCCGTGGGAAATAACCCGTCAGCAACTCACCATTAGCGACGGTCGCTGGAACTGGCCTTATCAAGGATTCCCGCTCAGTGGACGGTTGGGAATGAAAGTTGAAAACTGGCAGGCCGGGCTGGAAAATGCGATGGTGAGCGGGCGACTGAACATTCTGACGCAAGGCGATGCTGGTAAAGGAAACGCCGTATTAACTCTGGGACCGGGTAAGCTCGGTGTGGATAGTAGCGACATGCCGTTGCAGCTGATCGGCGAGGCGAAACAGGATGACCTGATCTTCTACGCCAAGTTACCTGCCAGACTCACCGGAAGCCTGAGCGATCCGCAGCTGGCTTTCGAGCCAGGAGCATTGCTGCGTTCGAGTGGACGTGTGATTGACTCGCTGGATATTGACGAAATTCGCTGGCCGCTGGCAGGCGTAAAAGTAACGCAACGCGGTGTGGATGGCCGTCTGCAGGCTATTTTGCGCGCGCATGAAAATCAGATGGGCGGTTTTGAGCTGCATCTGGATGGTCTGGCCAATGATTTTCTTCCTGACGCGGGGCGCTGGCAGTGGCGATACTGGGGCGAAGGCAGTTTTACGCCGATGCATGCCCGCTGGGATGTGGCGGGTAAAGGGGAATGGCATGACAACACCCTGAAGCTGTTTGATCTCTCCACCGGCTTTGACCATCTGCAATACGGCACCATGCAGGTGGAAAATCCGCGTCTGGTGATGGATGAGCCGATCGTGTGGGTACGAGATGCCAGCAAACCGACATTCAGTGGCGCGCTGTCGCTGGATGCAGGGAACACCACCTTCACTGGAGGAAGCGTATTACCGCCATCAACTCTGAAATTTAGCGTGGAAGGTACCGACCCGACAGTTTTCCAGTTCAAAGGCCAGCTTCACGCGGGGGCGATTGGACCCGTACAACTTAATGGCCGCTGGGACGGGATCCGCCTGCGCGGTCAGGCCTGGTGGCCAAAACAATCGCTCACCGTTTTCCAACCGCTCATCCCACCTGACTGGAAAATGAAGCTGCGCGAAGGTGAGCTGTATGCTCAGGTCGCATTTTCAGCGGCGCCGGAGCAGGGTTTTGAAGCGGGTGGTCATGGGGTATTAAAAGGCGGTAGCGCCTGGATGCCCGATAACCAAATCAATGGCGTCGATTTTGTGTTGCCGTTTCGATTTAGTGAAAGCGCGTGGCAACTTGGCACCCGTGGACCTATTTCACTGCGTATCGCGGAAGTGGTGAATCAGGTGACGGTGAAAAATATTGCCGCCGATCTGCAGGGGGCGTATCCCTGGAGTGAAGACAATCCGTTGCTGTTAAGCGATGTCAGCGCTGAACTGCTGGGGGGCAAAGTCATCATGCAACAACTGCGAATGCCGCAGCACGATCCGGCATTATTGCGGGTGCAGAATATCTCTTCCAGCGAGCTTATCAGCGCGGTTAATCCCAAACAATTCGCCATGTCTGGCCCAGTCAGCGGCGCGTTGCCGTTATGGCTGGATAACGAAAAGTGGATCATCAAAGACGGCTGGCTGACCAACCCCGGTCCCATGACGCTGCGTATTGACAAGGACACGGCGGATGCCGTCGTCAAAGATAATATGACGGCGGGTGCGGCCATTAACTGGCTGCGTTATATGGAAATAAGCCATTCCTGGACGAAAATAAATCTGGATAACCTCGGTGTTTTAACTATGCAGGCAACGGTGACCGGCAACAGTCGGGTGGATGGCAAAGTGGGAACGGTTAATTTGAATTACACCCACGAGGAAAATGTATTTACGCTATGGCGCAGTTTGCGTTTTGGCGACAATTTACAGGCATGGCTTGAACAAAATGCAGCGCTGCCGAAAAACCATTGCACGGAAGGCAAGGAATGTGAGGAGCAACAATGAAAACGATAGCTGCGATGCTGGGTTTGCTGGCGTCATCTCTGCTGGTCGGGTGCACACCCAGAATCGAAGTGGCTGCGCCAAAAGAACCGATCACGATTAATATGAACGTCAAAATCGAACACGAGATCCATATCAAAGTCGATAAAGACGTTGAGAGCTTGTTGAAATCGCGCAGCGATCTGTTCTGAGGTTACGATGAAAAAACAGCTTGCAGTGATCCTGGTGGCTCTGAGTTTACTCAGCGGCAATGTGTGGGCCTTAACTCTGAATGAAGCCAGAACTCAGGGGCGGGTTGGCGAAACGCTTAATGGTTATCTGGTGGCATTGAAAACCGATGCCGAAACGCAGGCGCTGGTGAGTGAAATTAATAAAGCGCGAAGCGCCAGCTATCAGCAACTGGCTGAGAGCAACAACATTCCGGCTGATGAAGTGGCGAAAATGGCCGGACAAAAGCTGGTTGCCCGCGCTAAACCGGGAGAGTACGTCCAGGGCATCAATGGTAAGTGGTTACGGAAAGAATAACCTGACTTGTTAGTAAAGTCTGATTTTGAGTTCAGTCGAAAAAACTATCAGGCAGGCGGGGAGTGATTAATCTACTATAGTCAAACAGACATATTATCAAGGAATGATGATGACGCTTTATCAGATCAAACCCGCCTTTCAAGCGCTGTTACGTCCATTGATGTTTTGGCTCCATAAGAAAGGCGTCACAGCAAATCACGTTACCCTCGCCGCGATGGCGCTTTCTATTGTGACCGGTGTCGTACTGGCGATTTTCCCCCAACCTGAATTTTTTGTTCTCCTGCCAATCGTATTGTTTATTCGAATGGCGCTTAATGCACTCGATGGCATGCTGGCACGTGAATGTCACCAACAATCACGCCTTGGGGCTATTCTGAACGAGAGTGGGGATATTCTGTCCGATCTGGCGCTTTATCTGCCGTTTATGCTGCTCCCAGACAGTAACGTAATACTGGTTATGGTGATGTTGTTCTCTGCAGTAATGACTGAGTTTTGCGGCGTCCTGGCACAAACGATTAATGGCGTTCGCAGCTATGCCGGGCCGTTGGGTAAAAGTGATCGAGCGCTGGTATTTGGCGCTTGGGGTCTGGCGTTGGTTCTGTGGCCGCAGCTTGTGCAATGGAACAATCTGGTGTGGGGCGTTGCTACGCTCCTGCTGCTATGGACGGTAATTAATCGCTGTAAAAGTGCATTACGCGAAGCGGAGGGGAAATGATGCTGCTGGAGAAGTCGCTCGCAGTCATTTTTGCATTGCTGCTGGTTGCAACGGCAGTGAATGGATTACTGGTGTGGCGACGACCGGACAAAGACTGGCGGGAACTGACGTTACGTATTCGTACCTGGTGGATCATCATCATCCTGTTTTCTCTGGCTATTTTAAGTCCACACTGGCTGGCACTGACCTTTTTTGCGTTGGTGAGCTTTATGGCGTTAAAGGAGTTTTTGACGCTGGCGCCGTCGCGTCAGACCGATCGCATGCCTCTGCTGTGGATGTTCATTGCTATTCCGATTAACTACTGGCTGATTGGCATCAATTGGTATGGCATGTTTGTGGTGTTTATCCCGGTCTACGCATTTTTATTCTTACCCGTGCGGATGGTCATTGCGGGCGATACCCAGGGTTTCTTGCGCTATGCTTCGCAGCATCACTGGAGCCTGATGACCACCGTTTTTGCCTTCAGTCATGTCGCTTTTTTACTGGTTCTGCCTGATGATGGCATGCAAACTGGCGCATTGCTGGTGCTGTTTCTGGTTGGCTTAACGGAATTCAACGATATTGCGCAGTATCTGTGGGGTAAATCGATTGGGCGCATCAAAATAACGCCCAGAGTCAGTCCTAACAAGACGCTGGCGGGATTGGTTGGCGGCGTAGCGACTACCACGCTGGTGGCGTCGCTGCTTGGGCCGTTGATGACACCGCTAAACATTCCGCTGTCGCTGTTAGCGGGTTTGATTATCGGCATCAGTGGTTTTTGTGGCGATGTGGTGATGTCGGCAATCAAGCGCGATATCGGCGTGAAGGATAGCGGAACATTGCTGCCAGGTCATGGCGGGATCCTTGATCGGCTGGATTCTCTGATCTTCACCGCGCCGGTATTTTTCCATTTCATTCGCTACTTTTGCTATTAACTTATGCTGAACTCAATTCTGAGAATGCTGTTTACGTTATGCATCGTCTGGCCGGTGATTTGGCTGTGGCTTGGGCTGCGTATCAGGCATAAAGAGCGTTTGCCCACACGAGGCCCGGCAATTATTGTCGCCAATCACAACAGCCATATGGATGTTTTTGCGTTGCTTTCGCTCTTTCCGCTGCGCCGTCAGTCGTCAGTTCATCCAGTGGCTGCCGCAGACTATTTTCTGCGTAATAAAGCAATGGCCTGGTTTGCGCTAAATATTCTCAACATTATTCCCATTTCGCGAAAGGGCGGAGAAATCAATCCGCTGGCGCAGTGTGAACAGGCATTACGCAACGGTAAGATCCTGATCCTCTTTCCTGAAGGTACGCGGGGCGAGCCAGGAATATTGTCGCCGTTGAAATCTGGATTGTGGCATCTCAGTCAGCGTGTGCCGGAGGTACCGATCATTCCCGTCTGGCTACGTGGCACTGAATCTGTCATGGCGAAAGGGAATCGCATACCGCTGCCGCTGTTTATAGACGTCAATATTGGCTGCACGTTGAATTTTCATGGTGATAAACACCTCTTCATGGATGAACTAAAGCAACAACTGTTGCTGTTGGAGCAACAAACTAAAGGAATGCATTCTCATGAGTAATATTCGAGTACCTGAGGAACAACAATTTGTAACCAGCGACAGCACCGAGCTGTTTTACCGTCACTGGCCGGCAACTGCGCCGGGTGCGACACCGAAAGTGATTGTCATGTTCCATCGCGGTCACGAACACTCCGGGCGACTGCAACATATCGTCGATGAGCTGGCGATGCCTGACACCGCATTCTATGCCTGGGATGCGCGCGGTCACGGCCACTCTCCGGGCCAGCGTGGCTACAGTCCTTCGCTGGCGCGTTCGGTGCAGGATGTTGAAGAGTTTGTGCGTTTTGCCGCCGCTGACAGTCATGCAGCAATGGAAGATGTGGTGGTGGTAGCTCAGAGCGTAGGCGCGGTATTGGCTGCGACCTGGGCTCACGACTATGCGCCCACCATTCGCGGGTTAGTGCTGGCGTCACCGGCGTTTAAAGTAAAATTGTATGTGCCGTTTGCGCGCCAGGGGTTGGCGTTAATGCACCGATTGCGCGGCCTGTTTTTTGTTAACTCTTATGTTAAGGGAAAATACCTGACGCACGATGCCGAGCGTGTGGCGAGCTTTAATCTTGATACTCAGATTACCCGGGCCATTGCGGTGAACATTCTGCTGGATCTCTACAAAACGGCAGAACGCATTGTCAGTGATGCCGCCGCCATTACGATGCCTGTGCAGTTGTTGGTATCCGGAGATGATTTTGTTGTGCATCGCCAGCCGCAAATTGATTTTTATCAGCGCTTGAGGAATCCGCTCAAAGAGCTGCACGTGTTGCCAGGTTTTTACCACGATACGTTGGGAGAAAAAGACCGGCATCTGGCGTTCGATAAAATGCGTGATTTTATCACCACGCTTTACGCTATGGCGCCACAGCGTTTTGATTATAGCAATGAAGATCGCTGGAGCCCTGGTGCTGATACCTGGCGGATGCTCAGCGGGGGACCCGCGCCGTATTCTCTCGACGACATTGCATACCGTGGCTTGCGCTATGGAATGAAGCTCCTGGGCACACAATCGACGGGCGTTCGTTTGGGATTCGAAACTGGTTTTGATTCCGGTAGCACGCTGGATTACGTCTACCGTAATCAGCCGCAGGGCAGCAGCGCGCTGGGACGTTTGATTGACAAAAACTACCTCAATAGCGTGGGCTGGAAAGGGATCCGTCAGCGTAAGATCCATCTGCAGATGCTGATCGGTCAGGCGGTCGCGCAACTGGCGGAGCAGGGCACGCCGGTACATGTAGTGGATATTGCTGCCGGACATGGACGATATGTGCTTGATGCGTTGGAAGGTGAAAAGGCTGTACGTTCAATTTTACTGCGTGATTACAGCGAGCTGAACGTGATTAAGGGGCGCGAAATGATCGCCAGCAGAGGTATGACTGACATCGCGCGTTTTGAACAGGGCGATGCCTTCAACCGTGAACAACTGGCTGCGCTGGAACCTCGTCCCGGTTTGGGGATTGTATCCGGTTTGTACGAGCTCTTTCCTGAGAATTCGCTGGTTAAAAACTCTCTGGCCGGGCTGGCTGATGCGATAGCGCCTGGGGGCATATTGATTTACACCGGTCAGCCGTGGCATCCGCAGCTTAAAACGATTGCCTGGTCGCTGACCAGTCATAAAGATGGCAAAGCGTGGGTGATGCGCGTGCGTACGCAGGGCGAAATGGATGCGTTGGTCCGAGAAGCGGGCTTTGATAAGTGCACACAATTGATTGATGAGTGGGGTATTTTCACCGTTTCCATGGCGGTGCGTCGTGCTTCCTGAACAGCGTAAAGTCATGGTGCAGGCCGTGGGTTGGTTATTGCTGCTGGCACCTTTTTTTTTCCTTACGTACGGCCAGGTGAATGAGTTTACCGCCTGGCAGGACGCTCAGTATCAGAACGTTGGCAGTATCGTTTTCGGCTGGGAGTCTGCCATTCCGTTTATTCCGTGGACTATTCTCCCTTACTGGAGTCTGGATCTGTTTTACGGGTTATCCCTGTTTATTTGCACCACGCGTTTCGAACAGCGTCGGCTGGTGCTCAGGCTGGTACTGGCATCGGTGATTGCCTGCGCGGGGTTTTTACTGTTCCCGCTACAGTTTAGCTTTACCCGCCCCGAAGTGACGGGGGCTGCGGGGTGGTTATTTGCACAGCTTGAACAGTTCGATTTGCCCTATAACCAGTCGCCGTCGCTACATATCATTCTCTGTTGGCTACTGTGGCGGCATTTCAATCGCCACCTGACCGGCGGCTGGCGCAGACTGTGCGATGGCTGGTCTTTACTGATCGCGATATCGGTGCTGACCACCTGGCAGCACCATTTTATTGACGTTATCACCGGGCTGGCGGCAGGAATGCTGATTGACTGGCTGGTACCGGAACAGCGTCGCTGGCGCTGGTGTAAGCCGGATGCCGCGCGTCTGAGGCTGATGCGCCGGTACCTGTTGGGCTCGGCATTATGTTCTATTGCCGCAGTGTCGCTGACGGCATGGTTGTTATGGCCTGCACTGGCCCTCTTGATGGTCGGCTGTGGTTACGCTGGATTCGGCGCGGCCGTGATGGCTAAAAATTCGCAGGGCCGACTGCCTTGTACCGTTTACTGGCTGTCATTACCGTGGCGTGCAGGAATGTGGCTGTCAATGCGCTGGTTTACCCGCCATTTGCCCGCGGCATGTTCGGTAGCACATGGCGTCTATCTTGGTAGTTTTCCGCGCTTTGTGCCCGCGCAAAAAGCGGTGCTCGACGTGACTTTTGAGTTTTCGCGTGGGCGGGCGACGGCCTCGCGTATGTATCACTGTGTACCGATGCTGGATTTAGTGATCCCGGATGAAGCTGAACTTCAGCAGGCGGTAGGCACTCTGGAGACTCTGCGTGAGGCACAGGGCACGGTATTGGTTCACTGTGCGTTAGGACTGTCGCGCAGCGCAATGGTGATAGCGGCGTGGCTGTTACACTATGGTCATTCGACAACGGTAGAGCAGGCAGTAGCGCAGATTCGGACGAGTCGACCGCAAGTGGTACTGACTGATAAACATCTGGAGATGCTGCAACAGTGGCAACGGAAAGTGACAACGTAACAAATAGTGAAGCACTTCAGCATGGTTTGCTCCGACATACGCTGGCAAGCTGGCGGTTTATTCTGCTGTTTTCCCTCCCGCCGATGGTGTGGGTGCTGTTTGTTGCTCCATCAGGTGTACTGCGTGCCATCATAGCGTTGCTATGTGCTGTAGTCTGGTTTAGTTGTTGGCGACTGTGGCTCGATGAGCGTTATTTTTCGCTGATTAATACGCAAAACAATGAGCTGGCCGGAAGCGCGCTGTGTTTTATCTGGCGACGCGAACGGTTGAAAACGTTAACGCTGGCTGAACGCCAGTCTGGTGCATTGCAGCAATGTCGAAAAACACTGTTTCTGGTTGTGGTTCTGTGGGCTGTCTGGTTGGCGCTATTGATGTAGCGTTTGTCAGGATTATTCATCGACATCGCAATAGTTGCCACACGGCATCAAACTGAGGCTGATATAGTTCAACACCGATCGCGTCGCGGAGTGACATCATGTGGCTTTTCAAGTGGTATGTCTGGAATCGTTGGGTATTCAAGCTGTTAAGCCGGGATGTCGCTGAACCGGAACAGTTTTTGCGCCATTGCTGGGAAGAGAATCTGGCAAAGTGCAGGGATTATGCAACCATCTGGCGTGATATTAACCGCATTCACGGCAAGCAGGTTCGAGTGCAGGTAAAGAAGTAACTACAGATGAAAACCCTCCCACCGCATGGTGAGAGGGTGAGTTATCAGGCAGTGACGACGCTGTCGATAGCGGCTTTCGCATCGGATTGTGCTTTGGATGCTACTTCCGGGCCATAAGCAATCCCTTCGGCGAACACGAAGTTCACATCGGTAATCCCGATGAAGCCGAGGAAAACTTTCAGATACGGAGCGATCAGATCGGTTGGGGTATCTTTATGAATACCGCCGCGACTGGAGAGGATCACCGCACGTTTGCCGGTCACCAGACCTTCCGGACCTTTCTCCGTATAACGGAAAGTCACGCCAGCACGGGCAATCAGGTCGAAATAGTTTTTCAGCTGCGTTGGGATGTTGAAGTTATACATCGGCGCGGCGATAACAATCACATCATGCGCTTTCAGTTCTGCAATCAGCTCATCGGACAGCGCGAGCGCTTCTTGCTGGCGTGGCGTCAGCGGCGTATCGCTCGGGCGCATCGCACCCACCAGTTCGCCATCCAGCACCGGAACAGGATTTGCAGCCAGGTCACGGACGGTGATTTCATCAGCGGAATGCTTTTCACGCCACTGCTCAACAAAATAATCAGACAACTGACCAGACTGAGAGTACCCTGCCAGAATACTGGATTTAAGAACTAATACCTTGCTCATGGGTGTTTCCTTTTATGTGTTTGAAGGGGGAGGCCCCGTTGCTTGTTGACACTTTATTCACAATCCTGTCGCAGTGATAGCGCAATATATCGAACTCTATGTTCGAAATTATTGAACAACACATGAAAAGCGCCGATGTGGTACTCTATACCTATCATCTACAAGAGATTTAACCCGGCAGAACACTGCCTTTTAACGCTATGACAGAACAACAAAAATTAACCTTCAACATGCTGCAGCAACAGCTGGACTCACTGATGCTGCGCGACAGACAGCGTTTTGCTCGCCGCCTCCACGGCGTGAAGAAGGTTAAAAATCCTGATGCACAACAGGCCATTTACCAGGAGATGGCAAAAGAGATCGCGCAGGCAGCAGGTAAAGTCGTGCTGCGCGAAGCGGCTCGTCCGAAGATTACCTATCCGGAAAACCTGCCTGTTAGTCAGAAAAAGCAGGATATTCTGGAAGCCATTCGCGACCATCAGGTGGTGATTGTTGCCGGGGAAACCGGCTCTGGTAAAACCACTCAGTTGCCGAAAATCTGTATGGAGCTGGGGCGCGGGGTGAAAGGGCTGATTGGCCACACCCAACCGCGTCGTCTGGCGGCGCGCACCGTGGCGAACCGCATTGCGGAAGAGTTGCAAACTGAGCCGGGCGGCTGTATCGGGTATAAAGTCCGTTTCAGCGATCATGTCAGTGACAACACCATGGTTAAGCTGATGACCGACGGTATCCTGCTGGCGGAAATCCAGCAGGATCGGCTGCTGATGCAGTACGACACCATCATCATCGATGAAGCACATGAACGCAGTCTGAATATCGATTTTCTGCTCGGCTATTTGAAAGAACTCCTTCCGCGCCGTCCGGATCTAAAAATTATTATCACTTCGGCGACCATCGACCCGGAGCGTTTTTCAACGCATTTCAATAACGCGCCGATTATCGAAGTCTCCGGTCGAACGTACCCGGTAGAAGTGCGTTATCGCCCGATTGTTGAAGATGCAGATGACACGGAACGTGACCAACTGCAGGCAATTTTTGATGCTGTAGATGAGTTAGGCCGTGAAAGCCAGGGCGATATTCTGATCTTCATGAGCGGCGAGCGCGAAATTCGCGATACTGCCGATGCGCTGAATAAGCTGGATTTGCGCCATACCGAAGTGCTACCGCTATATGCGCGTCTTTCCAACAGTGAGCAGAACCGCGTATTCCAGTCGCACAGCGGCCGCCGTATCGTGCTGGCGACCAACGTGGCGGAAACCTCGCTAACCGTGCCGGGGATCAAATATGTGATCGACCCGGGCACTGCGCGTATCAGCCGTTACAGCTACCGTACTAAAGTTCAGCGTTTGCCGATTGAGCCGGTATCGCAGGCTTCTGCCAACCAGCGTAAAGGCCGCTGCGGTCGTGTTTCGGAAGGGATCTGTATTCGTCTGTATTCCGAAGACGATTTCCTGTCACGCCCGGAGTTTACCGACCCGGAGATCCTGCGTACCAACCTGGCATCCGTTATTTTGCAGATGACTGCGCTGGGGCTGGGTGATATCGCGGCATTCCCGTTCGTTGAAGCACCGGATAAACGCAATATTCAGGACGGGGTACGCCTGCTCGAAGAGTTGGGGGCGATAACCACCGATGAACAGGCAACCGCGTATAAGTTAACGCCGTTGGGGCGTCAGCTGTCGCAACTGCCGGTCGACCCGCGTCTGGCGCGCATGGTGCTGGAAGCGCAAAAGCATGGCTGCGTACGTGAGGCGATGATCATTACCTCGGCGCTGTCGATTCAGGATCCGCGCGAGCGTCCAATGGATAAGCAGCAGGCTTCCGACGAGAAGCACCGCCGTTTCCACGACAAAGAGTCTGATTTCCTTGCGTTTGTAAACCTGTGGAACTATCTCGGCGAGCAGCAAAAAGCGCTGTCGTCAAACCAGTTCCGTCGCCAGTGCAAACTTGATTTTCTGAACTACCTGCGCGTGCGAGAGTGGCAGGATATCTACACGCAACTGCGCCAGGTAGTGAAAGAGTTGGGTATTCCGGTTAACAGCGAACCTGCTGAGTATCGGGAAGTTCACGTTGCGCTGTTGACCGGATTACTCTCACATATCGGGATGAAAGATGCCGATAAACAAGAATTTACCGGGGCGCGTAACGCACGCTTCTCGATCTTCCCTGGTTCTGGTTTGTTTAAAAAACCACCGAAATGGACGATGGTTGCCGAGCTGGTGGAAACCAGCCGCCTGTGGGGACGTATTGCCGCACGTATCGATCCCGAGTGGGTGGAGCCGGTTGCCCAGCATCTGATCAAACGTTCATACAGTGAACCTCACTGGGAACGCGCGCAGGGCGCAGTGATGGCGACAGAAAAAGTCACCGTTTACGGCTTACCGATTGTGGCCGCCCGTAAGGTGAACTACAGCCAGATTGATCCAGTGCTGTCGCGTGAACTGTTCATCCGCCATGCGTTGGTGGAAGGCGACTGGCAAACGCGCCATGCGTTTTTCCGTGACAATCTGAAGCTACGGGCTGAGGTGGAAGAGTTAGAACACAAATCACGCCGTCGCGACATTCTGGTCGATGATGAGACGCTGTTTGAGTTTTACGACCAACGCATCAGCCATGATGTGGTCTCCGCTCGTCACTTTGACAGCTGGTGGAAAAAGGTCAGCCGTGAAACGCCCGATCTGCTCAACTTTGAAAAAAGTATGCTCATCAAAGAGGGCGCGGAAAAGATCAGTAAGCTGGATTACCCGAACTTCTGGCATCAGGGCAATCTCAAACTGCGCCTGAGTTATCAGTTCGAACCCGGAGCCGATGCGGACGGCGTGACCGTACATATTCCGTTGCCGCTGCTTAACCAGATCGAAGAGAGCGGTTTTGAATGGCAAATTCCGGGGCTGCGCCGCGAGCTGGTGATCGCCCTGATTAAATCGCTGCCGAAACCCGTTCGACGCAACTTCGTGCCTGCACCGAACTATGCGGAAGCGTTTTTAGGCCGAGTGACGCCGCTGGAATTGCCGTTACTGGACTCGTTGGAGCGTGAATTGCGCCGAATGACGGGCGTTACCGTTGACCGTGAAGACTGGCATTGGGATCAGGTGCCCGATCACCTAAAAATCACCTTCCGGGTAGTGGATGATAAGAACAAGAAGCTGCAGGAAGGGCGTTCGCTGCAGGATTTGAAAGATGCGCTAAAGGGTAAAGTTCAGGAAACATTGTCTGCGGTGGCAGATGACGGTATCGAGCAGAGCGGATTGCACATCTGGAGCTTCGGCCACCTTCCGGAAAGTTACGAGCAAAAACGCGGTAACTATAAGGTAAAAGCGTGGCCAGCGCTGGTAGATGAGCGTGACAGCGTTGCTATCAAACTGTTTGATAATCCGCTGGAGCAACAGCAGGCGATGTGGTGCGGTTTACGCCGCCTGTTGTTGTTGAATATTCCATCTCCAATCAAATATTTGCATGAGAAGCTGCCTAATAAAGCTAAGCTGGGGCTGTATTTTAACCCGTACGGTAAAGTGCTGGATTTGATTGACGACTGTATCTCCTGCGGTGTGGATCAACTGATTGACGCTAACGGCGGTCCGGTGTGGACCGAAGAGGGGTTTGCGGCACTGCATGAAAAAGTTCGGGCTGAACTGAACGATACGGTGGTGGATATTGCGAAGCAGGTCGAACAGATCCTGACTGCAGTGTTTAATATCAATAAACGTCTGAAAGGGCGCGTGGATATGACCATGGCGCTGGGACTTGCGGATATCAAATCACAGATGGGTGGGCTGGTGTACCGTGGGTTTGTTACCGGCAACGGTTTCAAACGTCTGGGCGATACATTGCGTTATTTGCAGGCTATTGAAAAACGTCTGGAAAAGCTGGCTATCGATCCGCATCGCGATCGCGCACAGATGCTGAAAGTAGATAGCGTGCAGCAGGCCTGGCAGCAGTGGTTCAATAAACTACCTCCCGCGCGGCGTGAAGATGATGATGTCAAAGAGATCCGCTGGATGATAGAAGAGCTGCGCGTCAGCTATTTTGCCCAGCAGCTTGGTACGCCGTATCCGATCTCCGATAAACGTATTCTGCAAGCGATGGAGCAGATTACGGGGTGACACGGTGCTGGACCTTAGGCCGGATAAGGCATAGTCGCCATCCGGCATCTGTACCCGGTAAAGAATAAACACCAGGAGTATGAGTATGAGTCAGTTTCCGATACTTTCCGCAGCCACCCTTGCGGCTATAAATACCGTAGGGCAATGGTTGGCGCAGAATGATTTTATGGAAAATGTCACCGTTCAGTCAGACTGCGTGATTCTGGCGGGCAACGCGGTTATTCCGACCATCGACGCTGCTTGTCGGATCGCGAAAGAACAACAGGTTCCTTTATTGATTAGCGGTGGCATCGGTCATTCTACGCGCTTTCTGTATGACGCGATTGCTCAGCATCCTCGCTATAACATCATTCGCACTACCGGACGCGCTGAAGCCGCGATCCTTGCCGATATCGCTCACCAGTTCTGGCTGATTCCGGGTGAGAAGATTTGGGTGGAAGACCAGTCAACAAATTGCGGTGAGAATGCCCGGTTTAGCTGTGCATTGTTGAATCAGGCGGCAGAAAACATTCATACCGTTATTGTGGTGCAGGATCCTACTATGCAACGTCGCACGATGGCGACGTTTGAGCGCGTAACCCGTGATGATCTGCATGCGCCGCGCTGGCTGAGTTTCCCTGGTTTCAGCCCCGAACTGGTCCAACAGCAAAACGGCGTGGATTTTGTACCCGCCGCAGAAGGCCTTTGGTCGGTGGATCGCTACCTGTCTCTCATTACCGGTGAGCTTCCACGCCTGCGTGACGATGCCGATGGTTATGGGCCTTGCGGCCGCGATTTTATCGCCCATGTTGATATTCCTCAGAATATTGAGCAAGCCTGGCAGCAGTTGCGAAATGACACTGCGTTGACTGACTTACTGGAGAGCCGCTCTCTGTAACGCCTGCTGCCCGTTTGTCGGCGTTTTGCGGCAAACGGGCAGAAATCCCGACTGTTTTTTTCCCTTTATCATCACTTTACCAAACGCTTTTATGAAGCCGCTCACAGAACAGCGATGACAGCCATAATCTGACATGCATGATTGATATTAATTAACAATAGTTTCACTTGTTAAAAACAAATCAATCACAGGAGAACCGCATGTCAGTACCCGTACAACATCCTATGTATATCGATGGGCAGTTTGTGACCTGGCACGATGACGCCTGGATTGATGTCGTCAATCCGGCCACGGAAGAGGTAATCTCACGTATTCCCGATGGACGTGCCGAAGATGCGCGTAAAGCGATCGATGCCGCGCAGCGTGCTCAGCCGCAATGGGAAGCCCTGCCTGCCATTGAACGGGCGAACTGGTTACGCAAAATTTCTGCGGGCATCCGCCAGCGAGCCGATGAAATCAGTGCGTTGATTGTGGCGGAAGGTGGAAAGATCCAGCAACTGGCTGAGGTTGAAGTCTCATTTACCGCCGACTATATCGATTACATGGCGGAATGGGCGCGTCGCTATGAAGGCGAGATCCTGCAAAGCGATCGTCCGGGCGAGAATATTCTGTTGTTTAAGCGCGCTCTGGGCGTGACCACGGGCATTCTGCCGTGGAACTTTCCGTTTTTCCTGATTGCCCGCAAGCTGGCTCCCGCATTGCTGACGGGGAATACCATTGTTATTAAACCGAGTGAATTCACACCGAATAACGCCATCGCCTTTGCCAAAATTGTTGATGATATCGGCTTGCCGCGCGGCGTATTTAATCTGGTGCTCGGACGCGGTGAAACGGTCGGTCAGGAGTTGGCTGGAAATCCGAAGGTAGCGATGGTGAGTATGACCGGCAGCGTCGGCGCGGGCGAGAAAATTATGGCCGCGGCGGCTAAAAACATCACTAAAGTTTGTCTGGAGCTGGGTGGCAAAGCGCCTGCAATAGTAATGGATGATGCTGACCTTGAACTGGCCGTGAAGGCGATTGTTGATTCGCGAGTGATCAATACCGGACAGGTATGCAACTGTGCAGAGCGTGTGTACGTGCAGAAAGGCATCTATGACCAGTTCGTCAATCGTCTGGGTGAGGCGATGAAAGCTGTGCAGTTTGGCAATCCGGCCGAGCGCAATGACATTGCAATGGGACCGCTGATTAACGCTGCTGCGTTGGCGCGTGTTGAGCAGAAAGTTGCACGCGCGGTGCAGGAAGGAGCCAGACTGGTGTTGGGCGGTAAAGCCGTTGCCGGCAAAGGTTATTACTATCCGCCGACGTTACTGTTAGACGTGCGCCAGGAGATGGCGATTATGCACGAGGAGACGTTTGGCCCGGTGCTGCCGGTGGTGGCGTTTAATACGCTGGAAGAAGCGCTGACAATGGCCAATGACAGTGACTATGGTCTGACTTCATCGATTTACACGCAAAACCTGAACACGGCGATGAAGGCGATTAAAGGGCTGAAGTTTGGCGAAACCTACATTAATCGTGAAAACTTCGAGGCGATGCAGGGGTTCCATGCGGGCTGGCGCAAGTCCGGGATTGGTGGGGCAGACGGTAAACATGGTCTGAGTGAATATCTGCAAACGCAGGTGGTCTATCTGCAGTCCTGAGTTTTACTCTACACCTGGCGGTGCATCCGCGCCAATAGCTGTTTTGAGGTTAAACGCAACTGACTGAAAATAGGTGAACAAAACTTAATGAATTTTTAACAAAAGCCCGTTATGTTGACGCATTATTGTTTTTATTCAGGAAATGTTATGGGGAATAAGTATTCTGGCCTGCAAATTGGTATTCACTGGCTGGTCTTTTTGTTGGTCATTGTGGCCTACAGCGCCATGGAGTTTCGCGGATTTTTCCCGCGCAGCTATCGCCCCGTGTTCAATATGGTGCACGTCTCCTGCGGTATCACCATTTTAACGCTGATGGTGGCGCGCTTGCTGGTCAGGCTCAAATATCCAGCACCGCCGATTGTGCCAAAACCGAAGCCGATGATGACCGGGATGGCGCATCTCGGGCATCTGGTTATCTATCTGTTGTTTATTGTGCTGCCGATTATTGGCCTGGTAATGATGTACAACCGGGGTAACCCGTGGATTGCATTTGGCATCGTTATGCCACATGCAGCAGAGGCCAACTTTGATGTAGTGGATATGCTGAAGTCCTGGCACGTGACGCTGGCCAACCTGGGCTATTTTGTCATTGCTCTGCATGCCGCAGCGGCCCTGATGCACCACTATTTCTGGAAGGACAATACGTTGTTGCGCATGATGCCGCGAAAACGCTCCTGAGGTAATGCCCCACAAATGTGGGGCATTTTTTTAGCCAATTATTTTTCCAGACATCATAAAAGCTTATCGACAAGATGGTTAAACAACGCTCAATTCGCCACTCTTGTCACTTGATCGCTGTCCTTATTAAAACTACTGTATATAAACACAGTTAATGAGAGGCAGATTATTATGTTGTTTTTCCAGCCTGCGGAACGCCGCGAAATTAAACACTTTCCGCTATTTAGCGATCTTGTACCCTGTGGTTTTCCATCTCCGGCACAGGACTACGTTGAGAAGCGTATCGACCTTAATGACCTGCTGGTACGGCATCCCAGCGCAACCTATTTTGTTAAATCATCTGGCGACTCCATGAGGGGAGCAGGGATCGGCGAGGGCGATTTGCTGATTGTCGACAGCGCCAGAAAGCCTGCCCATGGAGATATCGTTATTGCCGCTATTGAGGGTGAATTCACCGTTAAACGTCTGCAATTACACCCAGTTATCATGCTGAAGCCAGAGAACAGCGCCTACGCGCCGATCATGATTAGCAGCGAGGACACGCTGGATATATTTGGCGTGGTGACATTTATCGTTAAAGCCGCGGGCTGATTATGTTTGCTCTGGTGGATGTTAATTCATTTTATGCCAGCTGTGAGTCGGCATTCCGGCCCGATCTGAAAGGCAAACCCGTTGTCGTTCTTTCAAATAATGATGGCTGTGTCATTGCCAGTAGTGCGGAAGCAAAAGCGCTTGGCGTTAATATGGGCGCACCGTATTTCAAACAGAAAGATCTGTTCAGGCGTTATGGCGTGTTCTGTTTTAGTTCGAACTACGAATTGTATGCGGATATGAGCAGCAGGGTGATGTCGATTCTGGAGGAGTTGTCGCCGCGTGTGGAGATGTACAGTATTGATGAAGCCTTTTGCGATTTAACGGGGGTGCGAAACTGCCGGGATCTTACGAATTTTGGTCGGGAAATCAGAGCTACCATTTTACAGAAAACACGTCTCACGGTTGGGGTTGGCATCGCCCAGACCAAAACGCTGGCCAAACTGGCGAATCATGCAGCCAAAAAGTGGCAGGAGCAAACCGGCGGAGTCGTGGATCTCTCAAATATTGAACGTCAGCGTAAACTAATGGCCGCACTTCCGGTTGATGAAGTCTGGGGTGTCGGGCGCCGTATCAGCAAGAGACTGGATGCCATGGGCATTAAAACGGTTCTCGATCTGGCGAATACCGACATTCGCTTCATTCGTAAACATTTCAATGTCGTACTTGAGCGAACCGTTCGGGAATTGCGCGGTGAACCTTGTCTGGCGCTGGAAGAGTTTGCGCCGGATAAGCAGGAAATTATCTGCTCAAGATCGTTTGGTGAAAAACTCACGGATTACAACGCGATGAGAGAGGCAATTTGCACCTATGCTTCACGCGCTGCGGAAAAGCTGCGCAGAGAGCACCAGTATTGCCGGTTTATCTCTACGTTTATCAAAACCAGTCCGTTTGTTCTGAATGAACCTTATTACGGAAACAGCGCGTCGATAAAACTGCTGACGCCAACTCAGGATAGTCGGGATATTATTGCAGCGGCAACGCGCAGCCTGGATGCCATCTGGCGAGCGGGGCTGCGTTACCAAAAAGCGGGCGTTATGTTGGGGGATTTTTTTAGCTCTGGCGTTGCGCAGCTGAATCTTTTTGACGACAACTGCCCACGGCGTAACAGCGATAAACTGATGGATGTACTGGATACGCTTAATGCTAAAAAAGGGAAAGGAACGCTCTACTTTGCCGGACAAGGGATACAGCAACCGTGGGCGATGAAGCGAGACATGCTTTCACCGCGTTATACCACGAGATACAGCGATTTGTTGCGGGTTAGGTAGTAGCGTTGCACATTTCTCTATATTACTCATATAGTATTTTCCGTATAAAAAATGAGTAAATAATAATGCAGATCATTGCTACTACATAAAATGGCCACAATAAAGATGTTCTGAGCGTATCGATTAAATCAAATTCGAGGTCATGTATTTTGTCCCCGCGGATTAACAGCGTGAACATGACGACAAATTCCACGGCGTATATTATAAAATAATGATAAAAATTCATAATTATTCTAGTTATTGGATAATGAATCCATTTTACGTGTTATATCCATATAATTATAGTTAGTATTACAGAACAATTATCTTCGTGCCGACCATTCAAAATGCTCATCAATCCTGCAAAACGGGATTATCTTCATTGGTGAATAGTAAATAAACCTAATTTGTTACAAATAGATTAAAAACAGTGATACTATAGGGGGGTATAGGATTTGGAGGGCGTATGCCGCATTCACCTGAAGATAAAAAACGCATTCTCACCCGTGTACGCCGTATTCGCGGTCAGGTTGATGCACTTGAGCGCGCGCTGGAATCTGGCGAACCGTGTCTGGCGATCCTGCAACAAATTGCCGCCGTACGCGGTGCATCCAATGGCCTGATGGGCGAAATGGTTGAGATTCACCTGAAAGATGAACTGGTCAGTGGGGAGACAACGCCAGACCAACGAGCTGTGCGCATGGCTGAGATCGGCCATCTTCTGCGTGCTTATCTAAAATAACACCATCACCTTGCAATAATGGGAAGAGACAAATGAAATCACGTGCAGCAGTTGCATTTGGCCCCGGCCAACCGTTAAAAATTGTCGAAATCGACGTTGCACCGCCAAAGAAAGGTGAAGTGCTGGTTAAAATTACCCACACCGGCGTGTGCCATACTGACGCTTTTACGCTCTCAGGTGACGATCCGGAAGGTGTGTTCCCGGCGGTACTGGGTCATGAAGGCGGCGGCATTGTGGTTGAAGTGGGGGAAGGCGTCACCAGCCTGAAACCGGGCGATCATGTGATCCCGCTGTACACCGCAGAATGTGGCGAGTGCAAGTTCTGTAAATCGGGTAAAACTAACTTGTGTCAGGCCGTGCGGGCGACACAGGGCAAAGGTCTGATGCCGGATGGCACAACGCGCTTCTCGTATAATGGCGAGCCGATTTATCACTATATGGGCACCAGTACCTTCAGCGAATACACCGTTTGCGCAGAGATCTCGCTGGCGAAGGTTAACCCGCAGGCTCCGCTGGATAAAGTGTGTCTGCTGGGGTGTGGCGTGACCACCGGTATCGGAGCGGTCCATAACACCGCGAAAGTGAAGGAAGGCGATACCGTAGCCGTATTTGGTCTGGGCGGTATTGGCCTGGCAGTGATTCAGGGCGCGGTGCAGGCAAAAGCCGGGCGTATTCTGGCCGTTGATACCAATCCGGAGAAATTCAAACTGGCGGGTGAAATGGGGGCGACCGATTTCATCAACCCGAACGATTACGATAAACCGATTCAGGACGTGATTGTCGAACTTACCGACGGTGGCGTGGACTTTAGCTTTGAGTGCATCGGCAACGTT
Source organism: Citrobacter sp. VF227 (assembly GCF_052950715.1). Classification (NCBI taxonomy): domain Bacteria; kingdom Pseudomonadati; phylum Pseudomonadota; class Gammaproteobacteria; order Enterobacterales; family Enterobacteriaceae; genus Citrobacter; species Citrobacter sp. VF227. The sequence continues at coordinate 475,897 of NZ_JBRFVF010000001.1, read as the reverse complement.
AACGTGATGCGTGCAGCACTGGAGTGCTGTCATAAAGGGTGGGGCGAAAGCATCATTATTGGCGTGGCGGGTGCTGGTCAGGAGATCAAAACACGTCCATTCCAGTTAGTGACCGGGCGCGTGTGGCGCGGTTCCGCGTTTGGCGGCGTGAAGGGGCGCACTCAGCTTCCTGGCATGGTCGAAGAAGCGATGAGTGGGAAAATTCAGTTGGATCCCTTTATTACCCATCGTTTACCGCTGGAGCAGATTAACGAAGCGTTCGATTTAATGCATCAGGGTAAATCCATCCGTACCGTTATCCATTTTGGTGATAACTGATTCATGGGCCAGCGGATTTGACCGCTGGCACTTTCCTGAATTTTTTAGAATTATGTTGTGAAAGTGTGACGAATCCGGCGCTTTTCACGGTAAGTAAACCTCCCGGATTGCCGATGACTATCTAACGGGCGTGTTTTCACGCATAAACCCTACAAGAGAGTCGACGGTCATGGACAACACTACATCGATGCAAGCCCAGTATAAACTGGGCTTTCTGCATCAAATCCGGCTGGTTCCGCTGTTTTCCTCCATTCTCGGTGGCATCCTTCTGTTGTTCGCCTTAAGTTCGGGGCTGGCAAGTTATTTTCTTATGCAGGCCGATCGCGATCAGCGCGATGTAACCGATGAGATTCAGGTTCGGATGGGGTTATCTAACAGCTCTAACCACTTACGCACCGCGCGTATCAACATGATCCATGCTGGTGCGGCGAGCCGTATTGCTGAAATGGATGACATGAAGGCCAATATTGCCGAGGCAGAAAAACGTATTAAGCAATCGCAGGACGGTTTCAATACCTATATGGCGCGTGCAGTGAAAACCACTGCCGGTGAAGCGTTAGACGCTGAACTGAGTGCCAGTTTCAAAGCCTATATCGACGGCTTACAACCTATGCTGAAGTACGCTAAAAACGGCATGTTCGAAGCGATCATCAACCATGAAAATGAACAGGCCAGACCGCTGGACTCTGCTTACAATAAGGTGTTGTTAAAAGCGATCGACATTCGTACCGCCAGGGCGAATCAGTTAAGCGAACAGGCACACCAACGTACACAGCTTGGCATGGCCTTTATGCTGGGCGCATTCGTTCTTGCACTAGCGCTGACCGTGATGACGTTCATCGTTCTGCGCCGTACCGTCATTCATCCTCTGTTGCGCGCGGCACAGCGCATTGAGCAAATTTCAGTAGGGGATCTGACGATGCAGGAGGAACCGACCGGGCGCAGCGAAATTGGCCGCCTGAGCCGCCATCTGCAAACTATGCAACGGTCGCTGGCGAAGACAGTGGGCACGGTTCGTCAGGGCGCGGAAGAAATTTATCGCGGTACCAGTGAGATTTCGGCAGGGAACACCGATTTGTCTTCCCGTACCGAGCAACAGGCCGCGGCGATTGAGCAAACAGCAGCCAGCATGGAAGAGTTGACGGCTACGGTGAAGCAAAATGCCGACAACGCGCATCATGCGAGCAAGTTGGCGGAAGATGCTTCCGGCAAGGCCAGCCGGGGCGGGCAGATGGTTTCTGGCGTGGTTAAAACCATGGGAAATATCTCAACGAGTTCGAAGAAAATTTCTGAAATTACCGCCGTTATTAACAGCATTGCCTTCCAGACTAATATCCTGGCGCTGAACGCAGCGGTAGAAGCGGCGCGGGCAGGAGAGCAGGGGCGAGGGTTTGCCGTCGTAGCCAGTGAGGTGCGTACGTTGGCAAGCCGCAGCGCCCAGGCGGCAAAAGAGATTGAAGGGTTGATTAGCGAGTCAGTCCGGCTGATTGACCAGGGGTCCGGAGAAGTGGTCGCAGCAGGCAATACGATGACGGATATTGTCGATGCGGTAAAACGCGTGACCGACATTATGCTGGAAATTGCAGCGGCCTCCGATGAACAAAGCCGGGGCATCGTCCAGGTGAGTCAGGCTATTTCAGAGATGGACAAGGTCACGCAGCAAAACGCCTCGCTGGTTGAAGAAGCATCCGCCGCTGCAGCATCTCTTGAAGAACAGGCAGCACGCTTAACGGAAGCCGTCGGCACATTCCGTTTAACCGGGACAAGCGCAATTAAACGCGCTCAGGTGGCGCCTACGCCGGGTCATTCACGTCCGCAGGCGGCAACGGCCAACGGCGATAACTGGGAAACGTTTTAAGCATCAATAAAGGGACCAGATGGTCCCTTTATTTTTGGCATCAAAACGGCACGGTTTTGCGTATTGCGGCGATAAGGATCTGCGCGGCCTGAGAGAGTTGCACATCGACACGAGTAAGAATACCGATGGGTTCAGCCGCACCGTGAGTGGGAATTGGTAATGACACCAGTGTCGCCTGGCGCAGATCTTCTCTAACCGCGCCTGATGGGACAAACCACACATAGTCGTAATCAACCGTCAGTTGGCGGGAGAGCGATGCTGACAGCGTTTCAATACAACCCGACGGCATTTTACAGCCCTGACTTTGCAACAATGTCTCTGCGTGCTGGCGAGGTGCGGTTCCTTTCGGCGAAACCACCACTGGCCACTCCATTACCCGGCTCAGCGTGATGGTTTCTTGCAACAATGGATGGTTAGGACGCACGACCAGTTTGAGTGATTCCAGAAATAATAATTCGTAGTTCAGACCGACCATCAATTCCGGATCGGCCATACGACCAATGCCGAGATCAATTTCTCCGGACTTTAAACCTGCCAGGATCATCGGATTACTCATGGTGGCAACCTGCAGCGTGGTTTCCATTTGCTGTTTATGGAATGGGCCAATTACCGCCGGCAGAATGCCCAGCGCCGCGGTGGGTAAGGCGCCAATTCGTACGACATCAGTCTGCGACTCTTCGCGCTGGTTTAATGCTTGTCCGGCGGTGTTAAGCGCATCCAGCACTCTTACCGCGTGGGTAAGAAACTGTTCTCCGGGCAGCGTTAACTGCGCGCCAAGACGGCCACGCTCAAAGAGCCGGGTACCGGTCAGTTGCTCCAGTTCATTCAGCGTTTTGGAGAGGGCCGGTTGGCTCAGGTTAAGGGTCTCAGCCGCGCGCCCCAACGTTCCCTGTTGTGCAACGGCGACAAAAGTATGAAGGTGGCGCAAGCGAATGCGCTGATTGAACAGAACATTTTTTTCCATAAGCGATGTTAAAAACAGAGCCGTATCGATGACAAGTGAAGTTGTTTGTTTTTGATAACTTGATAGCAAAATATTATTAACATTTATCGTATTTTACTTACAACTAATTTATTTTGCTTATGTTTTGTACAGCATGTACAGGGGGATAGGATCATGGAAGGGAATGTATCCGGTCGATATACTTTCGTTATTGTTGGCTTTTGAACCCTTCTCTTCACAAGGCACTGATTGATGATACACGTAATAGGGCACCTTAATCCCGATAGCGATGCCATTTGTACTGCCGCAATGACGGCGCGTTGGCTTACTTTACGCGGTCAGCAGGCGACGGCATGGCGTCTGGGCGAACCGAATCGCGAAACGCAATTTATCTTTGAGCATGCAGGGCTGGAAATGCCTGGGCGGCTGACGTTTCCGCTGACCGATCTTGATGTCTGGCTGGTCGATTTCACTGAGCCTGCTCAGGGGCCGGAATCGCTGGCAGAAAGTAACGTCGTGGGCATTATCGATCATCACCGACTCGGGGGATTAATGACCCGTCTGCCGCCTGAAGTGTGGGTGAAACCCGTCGGTAGTAGCGCGACGCTGTTATGGCAACTGATGACGGAAGCTGAGCGCAGCCAGTTGTCTGCCGCCGAGGCCGTTTTATTGCTGGGTGCCGCGTTGAGTGACACTGTCACGCTTCGTTCCCCGACCACGACCCCAGATGACCGCCTGGCAGTTGAGGCATTAACCCTAAAAACTGGAGTGGACCTTGACGTTTTCAGTCGCGGTCTGCTATCTGCCAAAACCAGCGTGGAAGGCATGACCGCCCACGAACTTCTGCAGAAAGACATCAAATCCTTCACCATCCATGGGCATTCGGTTTGTGTGGCACAGCTTGAGCTGTATTCGCTGCAACAGGTGGATGCGGTGCTGGACGATTTACGTCATGAAATGGTGCGTTATGCAGAGGAAAAGAATGCCGCACTGGTTGTTCTGATGCTCACCGACATTAATCTGGGCGACACCAGCCTGTGGTTTGCTGGTTGTGAACTCTCAGACATCCCGCAGCCCTGTAAAGTTGAAGGTATGCTCAGCCGTAAAAAACAGATGCTGCCGTGGCTGGAAACGCATTTAAAACCACGTCAGTAGGTTCTGTTCATCGTCAGTAAGGGTGGGAAATTTACGCGAGGTCACACTTTGTAAATTCTTCCCACCGGAGTCTGCGGTGTTCTCTACACTCCAGGTAATATTCACTGGAGGCATGACATTATGGCGAACACCATCACGGCAGATGAGATTCGGGAACAATTTTCGCAGGCAATGTCAGCAATGTACCAGCAGGAAGTCCCGCAATATGGCACGTTGCTGGAACTTGTCGCTGATGTGAATCTGGCGGTACTGGAAAATAATCCGACGTTGCATGAAAAACTGGCTAATGCGGATGAGCTGGCGCGGCTAAACGTTGAGCGCCACGGCGCTATTCGGGTGGGCACTGCGCAGGAACTTTCTACGCTGCGCCGGATGTTTGCGATTATGGGTATGTATCCGGTGAGTTATTACGATCTCTCCCAGGCCGGCGTTCCCGTACATTCCACGGCTTTTCGGCCCATCGACGATGCGTCGCTTTCGCGCAATCCGTTTCGGGTATTTACCTCGTTATTACGCCTCGAATTAATCGAAAACGTCGCGTTGAGGCAAAAGGCCGCGGAGATCCTCGCGAAACGCGACATATTCACCCGTCGTTGTCACGAACTTCTGAATGAATATGATGCGCAGGGCAGTTTTACGCAGGCGCAGGCGCATGAGTTTGTGCATGAGGCGTTGGAAACCTTCCGCTGGCATCAGCATGCCACGGTTGATGAAGGAACCTACCACGCATTACATGACGAGCACCGACTGATTGCCGATGTGGTGTGCTTCCCTGGTTGTCATATCAACCATCTGACGCCGCGTACATTGGATATCGACCGGGTGCAGTCGATGATGCCCGAATGCGGTATTGAACCCAAAATACTGATTGAAGGGCCACCGCGTCGCGAGGTGCCCATTTTATTGCGTCAGACCAGTTTTAAAGCGCTTGAAGAACCGGTGTGGTTTGCCGGGGAGATGCGCGGCACCCACACGGCGCGTTTCGGTGAGATCGAACAGCGCGGCGTGGCCCTGACGCCGAAAGGCAGAGCACTGTATGACGAACTGCTGAATAAGGCGGGAATGGGAAAAGACAACCTGACGCATCAGTTGCATCTTCAGGAAGTGTTCAAAGCATTCCCGGACAGCGAGTTTTTGCTGCGCCAGCAAGGGCTCGCCTGGTTCCGTTATCGCCTGACACCGTCGGGCGAGGCGCATCGACAGGCAATCCGTCCGGATGACGACCCGCAGCCGCTCATTGAGCGAGGCTGGTTGGTTGCGCAACCCATCACCTACGAAGATTTTTTACCGGTAAGTGCCGCAGGAATTTTCCAGTCAAATCTGGGGAATGAAACGCAGGCTCGCAGCCATGGAAATTCCAGCCGCGACGCGTTTGAACAGGCGCTGGGTTGCGCGGTGTATGATGAGTTTGCGCTGTATCAGGAGGCGCAAGATCGAAGTAAACGTCGCTGTGGTTTACTTTAACGGAATTTACATGGGATTCGGCCTGTTCCCATCGACATAAAATATTTTCGATTTTGTACAGATAATCGGCGACCAACAATTGGATTATTAATGAATTTTGTCTAGAGTGAGCGGTCAGAAATGTGCACTCTCTTGCCGCTGATTATGACCGGCGCGGGACCATTTACACGACCAGAAGGATTCACTTTCAGGCATGAATCGCAGACGATTTATTAAAGGTTCAATGGCAGTGGCCGCCGTGTGCGGAACCAGTGGTATTGCATCACTCTTTTCCCGCGCCGCCTTTGCGGCAGAGTCTGACATTGCAGACGGAAAAACCGTTCGTTTTGATTTTTCCGTTCTGCAATCGATGGCTCATGATTTAGCACAGAAGCCATGGGGTGGCGCACCGCGCGCGTTACCTGACACGCTGGCGAAACTGACGCCGCAGGCCTACAACAGCATTCAATATGACGCAGAGCAGTCTCTGTGGAACAATGTTGAAAATCGTCAGCTTGATGCGCAATTCTTCCACGTGGGAATGGGCTTCCGTCGCCGTGTACGCATGTTCTCGGTTGATGCCAGTACGCATATGGCACGTGAAATTCACTTCCGTCCGGAACTGTTTAAATACAATGATGCGGGCGTGGATACCAAACAACTGGAAGGGCAAACTGACCTCGGCTTCGCCGGGTTCCGCGTATTTAAGGCGCCAGAGCTGGCCCGTCGCGACATCGTTTCTTTCCTGGGCGCCAGTTATTTCCGCGCCGTGGATGACACCTACCAGTATGGATTATCGGCTCGCGGTCTGGCGGTAGATACCTACACCGACAGCAAAGAAGAGTTCCCTGATTTTACCGCTTTCTGGTTCGAAACGGTCAAACCGGGCGCAACCTCCTTTACCGTGTATGCGCTTCTTGATAGCCCAAGTGTTACTGGCGCATTCAAGTTCGTGATCCACTGTGAGAAAACGCAGGTGATCATGGATGTACAAAACCACATCTATGCGCGCAAAGACATCAAGCAGCTCGGCATTGCGCCGATGACCAGCATGTTTAGCTGCGGCAACAATGAACGTCGGATGTGCGACACCATTCACCCGCAAATTCATGACTCCGATCGTCTGGCTATGTGGCGAGGTAACGGCGAGTGGATCTGCCGCCCGCTGAATAACCCGCAAAAACTGCAGTTCAACGCCTATACCGATAACAACCCGAAAGGGTTTGGTTTGCTGCAGCTCGATCGCGACTTCTCACATTACCAGGACATCATGGGCTGGTACAACAAGCGTCCAAGTCTGTGGGTCGAACCGCGTAACCAGTGGGGCAAGGGGACTATCGGCCTGATGGAGATCCCGACGACCGGTGAAACGCTGGATAACGTCGTTTGCTTCTGGCAGCCGGAGAGGAAGATCAAAGCTGGCGATGAGCTGGAATTCAAATATCGCCTGTACTGGAGCGCTCAGCCGCCAGTGCGTTCGCCGCTGGCTCGCGTGATGGCGACCCGTACAGGCATGGGCGGTTTCCCGGAAGGATGGGCACCGGGCGAGCACTACCCGGAAAAATGGGCACGACGTTTTGCCGTTGATTTCGTCGGTGGCGATTTAAAAGCCGCCGCGCCGAAAGGTATTGAACCGGTAATTACGCTTTCGAGTGGTGAAGCGAAACAGATTGAGATCCTTTACGTTGAGCCTATCGACGGCTACCGCATCCAGTTTGACTGGTATCCGACCTCTGACTCAACCGATCCGGTAGATATGCGTATGTTCCTGCGTTGCCAGGGCGACGCTATCAGCGAAACCTGGCTGTATCAGTACTTCCCGCCAGCGCCGGATAAACGCCAGTACGTTGACGACCGCGAGATGCGTTGATCCTCATCTTTATGGCTCTCCGTCGGGGAGCCATATTCGTCATTTTCTTAAAAAACGCTGTACACTATTTACTCGATCCTGCTCGCATTTTTCCCTGACTTAAACCGATAAGCTGAAGGTGTGTATTTCTTATACACATTCTTGTCCACTAACAGGGAGAAAGTATGTTTCCAGAATACAGAGACCTTATTTCCCGACTGAAATCCGAGAACCCTCGCTTTCTGTCCTTATTCGAAAAACACAACAGCCTTGATCATGAGATCTCCAGACTGGAAGGTTCGGATGGTCGTGGGTATAGTTTGGACATTGTTCGCCTTAAGAAACAGAAACTCCACCTGAAGGAAGATCTGCTCAAAATATTGCAAAAAGAGAGTGTCAGTGAGAGCTAAATAAAACGGCACTTGCTGTGTAAAAGGGCTTCCAAAAGGGAGCCCTTCCTGTTTTATTTGATGAGCAGGGTTGCCTGCTGAACCAGCATAACGGAATAAAAATGTCAGAAGTGATTACCATCAATGAAACGCTGGAACTGCGTGCCGTAGAAGAACAACACGTCACGCCTCTGTATCAGCTTGTACTTAAAAATAAAAGCTGGCTCCAGCAGTCGCTGAACTGGCCGCAGTTTGTTACGTCAGAGGAAGACACCCGCAAGAACGTGCAAGGCAATATGATGTTGCATCAGCGCGGTTACGCCAAAATGTTCCTGATTTTTGCGCAAGGAAATATGGTCGGGGTTATCTCGTTTAACCAGATAGAACCGCTGAACAAAGCCGCGTATATCGGCTACTGGCTGGATGAGGAACATCAGGGCAAAGGGATCATGTCTCTGGCGCTACAGGCATTGATTCACCATTATGCGCAGCGTCAGGAGATCCGCCGCTTCGTGATTAAATGCCGCGTCGATAACCTTGAGAGTAATCAAGTGGCGCAGCGCAATGGCTTTTTGCTGGAAGGATGTATGAAACAGGCGGAGTTCCTCAATGGTGATTACCATGATGTGAATCTCTATGCCCGAATCATTGATAGCACCTCAGAATAAGCCTGCGATCGGTGTACGCGTAATGCGCTGCTCGCCGTTGATCACCTTCGGGCCGTGCAGATGAATGGCATCGCCATCAAATGCTTCAATATGCGCCTGGTCGCTTATTTCAATGTGATGCTCGATCAGCACTTCGCCCAGCACGCAGGCGTGGCCTTCAATCAGGATGTGGTCGTCAAGCAGGAGCGGCCCGCCGCGTAACTGCGCATGACCGCCGACGAGCACATGGTGCTTCAGTACGCAGTTGCCCTCGACCACCGCGTTTTCCGCCACCTGCGAGCTATAACGTAGGGTAGGAATGGCATCTTCATCGGTTCCGGCAATGACGTGTGCGTGTCCGTAGACTTTGGCGCAATCGCAGATCCAGACATTGTTCTCTGCATTACCTTCAATCCTTGCGCAATCAAACACTTCTGCCCGATGTTCAATAAAGGCATAGTTGATTTTTGCATCACCATAAAGTTGTGCCTGATGCACTACACGCGAGCTGCTGACAAAAGCGCGATCGTAAATTTGCAGGATCTGGTCATGTTCAGGGGTAAGTCCCCTGGCGGCAATGATTTCAGAGCCACACACCACGCGCGCATCACCGAAGAGAAGACACTCACCGCGAACGACTGAATCCTGAATAATGACATTGTCACGGATGTGAGCGTGATGACTGATCTCAGCCCGGTCAATCCACGCGGTATCGCCAATCTGAGCGCCATCTCTAACCACGCTTGCCTGCGTGATACGAGCATTTCCTGTAATTTTTGCGCCGGAAAAAGCGAGCGCGTTTTCATCGTAAATCCAGCAATCGCCGTTTTGCGACAGCACGCTTTCATTATCAATCCAGCCGCCGGGAGTACCGGCCTGGACATCATTAAAATCAGTGAGCGCAATGATTTGGCGTAGTAATACGCTTTTTTTATTGCCATTATCCTGATAACTAAAAGAGCGAGGTTCATCGCTTAGACGATATTTGGTCATAGCTCGTTTCCATGTTGCGCGCCTTAGTTAAACGTAGCAAAGTTTTCCGGACTGGCTAAATCAGCGGAAATTCCATAAAATGCATTTCAAATATACTTTAAAAAATAAACAAAATGAGTAAGAACAAGCACAGTGAACAGGTCCTCAATCTTCCTGCTGGTTATTTTGGCATGGTACTGGGCATCATAGGGATGGGATTTGCGTGGCGTTATGCCAGCCAGGTGTGGCCTGTAAGCCACTGGATCGGCGACGGTTTAGTCATCCTCGCAATGGTCATTTGGGGGCTGCTGACGCTGGCCTTTTTTAATCGTTTACTGCGTTTTCCACATAGCGTTTTGGCAGAGGTTCGCCACCCGGTGATGAGTAGCTTTGTCAGTCTGTTTCCGGCCACAACCATGCTGGTCTCGATTGGTTTTGTCCCGTGGTATCGACCACTGGCGCTTGGATTGTTCAGCATTGGGGTTGTGATCCAACTGGCGTACGCGGCGTGGCAAACCGCGGGACTATGGCGCGGGGAGCACCCAGAAGAAGCCACCACGCCGGGGCTGTATCTGCCGACTGTCGCCAATAACTTTATTAGTGCAATGGCCTGTGGTGCGCTGGGTTTCAACGACGCAGGGCTGGTTTTTTTGGGCGCTGGGGTATTTTCCTGGCTCAGCCTGGAGCCAGTGATCCTGCAACGTTTACGCAGTTGCGGCGAACTGCCAACGGTATTACGTACTTCGCTTGGCATTCAGTTGGCGCCTGCGCTGGTCGCCTGCAGCGCCTGGCTTAGCGTCAACGGCGGCGAGGGGGATACGTTGGCCAAAATGTTGTTCGGCTATGGTCTGCTGCAACTTCTTTTTATGCTACGCCTCATGCCGTGGTATCTGTCTCAGCCCTTTAATGCGTCTTTCTGGAGCTTCTCGTTTGGCGTGTCGGCTCTGGCGACAACGGGGCTGCATCTGGGAAACGGCAGCGAATCAGGATTTTTTCATACGCTGTCGATCCCACTGTTTATTTTTACCAATTTTATCATTGCATTATTACTGGTACGTACGTTTGCATTGCTGATGCAGGGAAAACTGCTCATCCGCACAGAGCGTACTGCATTACTGAAATCTGAGGATAAATAATGACCCTTTGCGACGAAAACTACTTTACTGAGAAATACGATTTAACCCGTACGCATTCCGATGTCGTAGAAGCAGCAAAAATTGTTAAGCCAGGTAAAACATTAGATCTGGGCTGCGGTAACGGTCGTAACAGCCTGTACCTGGCAGCAAACGGTTATGACGTAACAGCATGGGATAAAAATCCCATGAGCATCGCTAACCTTGAGCGTATCAAAGCAGCCGAAGGGCTGACTAATCTGCAGGCGAGCGTCGCGGACCTTAATGCGTTGAGTTTTGACGGTGAATACGACTTTATTCTGTCTACCGTAGTGCTGATGTTTCTCGAAGCGAAAACCATTCCGGGACTTATCGAAAATATGCAGCGTTGCACGAAATCGGGGGGATATAACTTAATCGTTGCGGCGATGGATACCGATGATTTCCCGTGCACCGTTGGCTTTCCGTTCGCGTTTAAAGCGGGGGAGTTACGCAACTATTATCGCGGATGGGAACTGCTGAAATATAACGAAGACGTGGGCGAACTGCACCGTACAGATGAAAACGGCAATCGCATTAAGCTGCGTTTTGCGACTATGCTGGCCCGCAAAATCGGCTAATGGCTTATGCTCTGCGTTCAACGCTTTTACGTCGAACGCAGAAAGAAAATTTGTGTGATGCGTACCATTTTTCGCACAACTAGCATGGTTTCCTTTTGCTACTATTTCAGATGCATATCTGCAAATACTAAGGGATCATTCCATGCGTGCTCAAACTTTATTTAAAGTTGCAGTGCTTACGGGTTTACTGGCGTTATCAGGCTGTGCGTCAAAAATCACGCAGCCGGATAAATATTCAGGTTTTTTAAAAAATTACTCAGGCCTGAAGGAAACGAAATCGGCAACAGGACAACCTGTGCTGCGTTGGGTTGATCCCAACTTCAATGAGTCCAACTATGACAGTATTGTGTATAACCCGATAACCTATTATCCGATTCCTAAACCAACGACTCAGGTTGGACAACAGGTGCTGGATAAACTGTTGAGCTATACCAATACGCAGATGAAAACCGCGATTAGCAAACGTAAACCTCTGGTGACGACCCCCGGTCCGCGTAGCCTGATTTTCCGTGGCGCGATTACCGGTGTTGCAACCAGCAAAGAAGGGCTGCAGTTCTATGAAGTCGTTCCGGTTGCGTTGCTTGTAGCGGGTACACAAATGGCGACAGGCCACCGTACCATGGATACTCACCTCTATTTTGAAGGTGAGTTGATCGATGCAGCAACCAACAAGCCAGTGATTAAAGTGGTACGGCAGGGTGAAGGTAAAGACCTGAACAACGAAAGTACGCCAATGGCGTTCGAAACGTTGAAGAAAGTTGTTGATGACATGGCGACAGATGCCTCCATGTTTGATGTCAACACAAAACCGTAATGCTGAGCGCACCATCTTTGGATGGTGCGTTTTTTATTATGCCGTCCGACGGCGGTAAAGCAGTTTTCCCATTAACGCCTCCGGGCGAGCAAACATCACCAGATTACCCAGCAAAATCAGCAGTAATCCAGCAATTGCGTTAACCTGCCAGATGTATCCTTCATACAATGTTGACAGCGTCAGCGCGACCAGCGGGAAAAGCAGCGTACTGTATGCCGCCTTACTGGGACCAATACGCCCTACGAGTGTGAAATAGGCACCGAAAGCAATCACCGAGCCAAAAATAGCCAGATATAACAGCGCGCTAATATAGCTGAAAGTCCACTGCGGCATGAAGTTATCCCCGCGCACCAGCGCAATAACGGCGATCAATAGCGTGCCATACAGCATGGCCCAGCTGTTGGTGGTTAATACTTCCAGCCCTTTTTTCTGGTGACGTAGGCTTATCATATTGCCCAATGAGAAACCAAAAGTACCAAGGGCGCTTAAGCCAATGCCCAGCAGCAGCGAATGGTTGAATCCGCTGTTGAGCAAATCCTGCCAGAACAAAGTGACAATGCCCGTCAATCCCAGGCCGGCTGCAATATAGAAACGCAGCGGTGGTTTTTGCCCAAAAAAGATAAAACTATTGACCGCATTGAACAGAACGGCCATTGAGAAAATTACCGACTCCAGGCCGGTATTAATCCATGCCGCAGCTGTGTAAAAACACCAGAAGTTGAAGCAAAAAACGCATCCACCTTGCAACAGGCAAAACAGATGATCGCGACCGGACAGTTTGCGTAATTTCCCGCTAACCAGAAGGGCAACAATCATTACCGAGCTGGCCACGGCAAAGCGCCAAAAGATAGAAACCGGGGCAGAAACAGGGCCTTGCTGCAAATAAATCGCAATCCATGTTGTTCCCCAAATGACGACGACCAGACAGTACAACAGTGCGTTCATACAACTCTCTCATTTTTGTAATCAGGCTCACACTGTGTCACGGCTGGCGGCAGGGGGCTTTCATCGGCTTGCGGCGAACTTGCAAAATCTTGCGCTTTTTTAGCGTAAGAAACGAAAAGTTGGCTGTTAACAACATGTAGCTGATATAGACTGAAAGCCTGCTAATCTATTTTTGAACGTGATGGTATGTCTCAGCCCTACGATGCCTTTGAAAAATTACGCAAACATAATGCCGTGCTGCATGAATCAGTTGCGTTACATTCGGGGATCCAACTGGCCGCCTGGTCAAACAAGCGCGATACTATTACCCAGTATTGCGATCACCACACGCTCAGTTTATACATCGCGGATGGCTACGAGAGTTATCACAAGACGGCGGAAGGCTGGAAGAATGGCGGCGGGCCGGATCGTTTTTGCCTGATGCCAAAAGAGAGCGAATCCAGTTGGGATATTCGCGACGACCTTTCCTTCGTTCACCTCTATTGTACGGATACCCATCTGCGCGAAGTGGGTGAAAAAGTCTGGGACAAAAGCCCCTATAGCTTCACGCTGGACGAGCATACATTTGGCAGCGATCCGGGGATCACAGCGGTTTATCGTCAGTTTTTGCTCGGTAACGACTGGCAGCAACCGGCCAATCATCTTACGCTCAGCGCCGCATCTTCACTGCTGCTAACGCATCTGATCCAGCATTACAGCAATGTACAATGGCGGTTGCCCACAGTCACAGGAGGGCTTGCACCTGCCACTTTGCGTAATGTGCTGGCCTATATTGAAGCGCATCTGGCGCACCCGATAACCCTGAGCGATCTGGCAAGCGAGGCGGCGCTTAGTGATTTCCACTTTGCCAGAATGTTTCGCCAGTCGATGAATATGGCGCCGCACCAGTATGTGATGCAACGTCGGATGGCGCTGGCGCAGAATCTGGTTTGTTATTCTTCACGCAGTTTGTCGGATATTGCGATGGCCTGTGGGTTTAGTTCGGCGAGTCATTTTAGTAACCGGTTTAAACAGGTAACGGGTAAAACGCCAACGCAGTTACGTGCGGCGAAATAACGTCAAGACTGCGTAGCAAAAACCGCCGACGACCAGCCCCCAGAATGCAGACCCAACACCCCACAACGTCAGACCGCTGGCCGTGACCAGAAAAGTAACGATAGCCGCATCGCGCTCGGCCTCATTATGCAGTGCCTGATACAAACTTCCGCTAATCGTACCGAGCAAGGCGAGGCCAGCCAGCATCTGGATCCAACTTACGGGCAGGGCCGCCATCAGTCCTGTGACCGAACCACCAAAAACCCCGGCCAGTAGATAGAAAACGCCTGCCGCTGCGGCGGCGAGCCAGCGTCGTTTGGCATCAGGATGTGCTTCGGGACTTTGGCAAATTGCTGCGGTTATGGCGGCAATACAAATAGAGTAAACGCCAAAAGGCGAAAACAGCAGCGCCAACAGGCCAGTGAAAACAATCAGTGGTGATACGGGTAACGCATAGCCTGATGCTTTCATGGTGGCAATGCCTGGAGCATTTTGCGAGGCCATGGTGACCAGAAACAGCGGCAGCGCAATGCTGATACTGTGGGCAAATGAAAAGTGTGGGGCAATAAATTCAGGAAATACCGGCGACAGATTAACACCGCTAGTGACAACGTCACCTTTAATCAGCGCAATGGCGATACCTACCAGCATCGCGGCGAGCGTCGCATACCGTGGGGCGATGACTTTACACACCAGCCATGCCAGCAGCATGCTCCCGCATAAGATAAGTTCGTTATTCAGGCTATTAAATGCCTGCAAACCAAAACGCAGCAGGATCCCGGCCAGCATGGCAGATGCCAGTGAATGCGGAATGATTTTCATCAAACGGGCAAACAGCCCGGTTACGCCGCACAGCACAATCAGCGCATTAGCCACAATAAAAATGCCGATAGCATCCTGAATCGTGATGCCTTGCAGGCCCGTAACCAGCAGCGCGGCACCGGGCGTTGACCATGCGGTGAGAACAGGGGCGCGATACCATAATGTCAGCGCCAGCGTACTGACACCCATTGCTATCCCCAGCGAGGTCATCCAGCCCGCGATTTGTTCAGTCGTCGCCCCTGCGGCCAGAGCGGCTTGCCAGATGATGGCTGCGGAGCTGGCATAGCCGACCAGGACAGCCACAAAACCGGACAGAACGGTAGGCAGAGGGATAGAAAATGCGCGCATATTCACTCCTTGTGCGTTATAACGGTCAGGCACTGTAACACTGTGCGTTATAGCGTACAAGTGCTAAACTGTAGGTCCGTGAAAGGAGACCGATGAAGGAGAAAAATGGACAACTTAACCCAGTATCTGGCTACTACGCTCCGGACGTTACGTCACCAGCGAGAATGGAGCCTTTCACGCCTGGCGGAGGAAACCGGTGTATCAAAAGCCATGTTGGGGCAAATTGAGCGCAACGAGTCCAGCCCAACGGTGGCGACATTGTGGAAAATTGCCACTGGACTGAACGTGCCGTTTTCGACGTTTATTTCACCGCCAGAGTCAGACAATACGCCGGCATTTGATCCTCAGCAGCAGGCGATGGTCGTCACATCGCTGTTCCCGTGGGATCCGCAACTGTGCTTCGATCATTTTTCAATCCTGCTGGCACCCGGTGCACTCAGCGAATCAACTCCGCATGAATCCGGGGTTATCGAGCATGTTGTGGTGATTAACGGACTGCTGGATATGTGTATTGAGGGGCAGTGGCGTACCATTACATCCGGCGAGGGAGTTCGTTTTGCCGGAGACAGGGCACATAGCTACCGTAACAGCAGCGAACAAACGGTGCACTTTCATTCGCTGATCCATTACCGACGTGGTTAATCGGGAAAACTATTCCGAAACGCCCCGTTTGTGACTACAATAACCGCCATTTTTACCGCTTGTGGATGATAACAACTGTATGCGCCAGCAGCCTCATCACCTTGAATTGTTAAGCCCGGCCCGGGATACCGCCATTGCCCGTGAAGCCATTTTGCACGGCGCAGACGCCGTTTACATTGGCGGCCCGGGTTTTGGCGCGCGTCATAACGCCAGTAACAGTCTGAAAGATATTGCCGAACTAGTGCCTTTCGCCCATCGCTACGGGGCGAAAATCTTTGTGACGCTAAATACCATTTTGCACGATGATGAACTGGAACCCGCACAACGGTTAATTACCGATCTGTATCAGACCGGTGTTGATGCCCTGATTGTGCAGGATATGGGGATTCTGGAACTGGATATTCCCCCCATTGAGCTGCATGCCAGCACCCAATGTGATATTCGCAGTGTTGAGAAGGCGAAGTTTCTTGCTGATGTCGGATTCACCCAGATTGTCCTGGCGCGCGAACTGAGCCTTGAGCAAATTAACGCCATCCATCAGGCTACTGACGCAACCATTGAATTTTTCATCCACGGTGCGCTGTGCGTTGCCTATTCAGGCCAGTGTTATATTTCTCATGCTCAAACCGGACGCAGTGCTAACCGTGGCGACTGTTCTCAGGCCTGCCGCCTGCCGTATACCCTGAAAGACGATCAGGGGCGCGTGGTGTCCTATGAAAAACACCTGCTGTCGATGAAAGACAACGATCAGACCGCCAACCTCGGCGCATTGATTGACGCAGGTGTGCGTTCCTTCAAAATTGAAGGGCGCTACAAAGACATGAGCTATGTGAAGAATATTACCGCGCATTATCGTCAGATGCTGGACGCTATCATCGAAGAGCGGGGAGATTTGGCCCGTTCTTCAGCTGGACGCACAGAACATTTCTTCACCCCGTCTACGGAGAAAACCTTCCATCGCGGCAGTACTGATTACTTTGTAAATGCCCGTAAGGCCGATATCGGCGCATTCGACTCTCCAAAGTTTATTGGCCTGCCGATTGGTGAAGTCCTGAAGGTGGCAAAAGATCATCTCGATGTTGAGGTGACAGAACCGCTGGCGAACGGGGATGGTCTGAACGTGTTAATCAAGCGTGAGGTCGTCGGATTTCGCGCTAACACCGTTGAAAAAACCGGGCACAATCGTTATCGGGTGTGGCCGAATGAAATGCCCGTCGATCTGCACAAAGTTCGTGCTAACCATCCGCTGAATCGCAACCTCGATCATAACTGGCAACAGGCGCTGACCAAAACCTCCAGCGAACGCCGCGTTGCGGTCGATATTGAACTGGGCGGCTGGCAGGAACAGTTAATCCTGACGCTCACCAGCGAGGAGGGCGTGAGTATCACCCATACGCTGGATGGTCAGTTTGAGGAAGCGAACAATGCGGAAAAAGCGTTGAACAATCTGCAGGATGGCCTGGCAAAGCTCGGACAAACGATGTATTACGCCCGCGATATTCAGATCAACTTGCCGGGGGCATTGTTCGTACCAAACGGTCAACTGAATCAGTTGCGACGTGAAGCTGTCGACATGCTGGATGCCGCGCGTTTGCAAAATTATCAGCGGGGCAGTCGTAAACCGGTCGTACAACCGGCGCCGGTTTATCCGCAAACGCATCTGAGTTTCCTGTCTAACGTCTACAACCATAAAGCGCGTGAGTTTTATCACCGCTATGGTGTGCAGTTGATTGATGCCGCCTATGAAGCGCATGAAGAAAAGGGCGATGTACCGGTGATGATCACCAAACATTGTCTGCGTTTCGCCTTTAACCTGTGTCCGAAACAGGCGAAAGGGAACATCAAGAGCTGGAAAGCCACGCCGATGCAACTGGTTAACGGCGATGAAGTCCTGACGCTGAAATTTGATTGCCGACCGTGCGAAATGCACGTGATCGGCAAGATGAAACATCACATTCTGAAGATGCCATTGCCTGGCAGTATAGTGGCTTCCGTCAGCCCCGAAGACCTGATGAAGACACTGCCGAAGCGTAAAGGCTGACGGTTAACTCATATGGATATCGGGTTTTCGTGATTTTTGCCAGTGATGGTGCTCGCGAAGAGTGGCGGCGGATTCTTCCGCCGTCACTCGCAGCTCATCGCTGTCGGCCGTGTGTCGTAATACGTGATCGGCATCCTGTACCTGAAGATATTCATGTCCCTGATTAGTCGCGAAAAGCTGACCAGAAAAAAGCGCGCTGGCCAGCAATAACACCGTTAACCCTTTCTTAAACATCATGCACCCTCTGGTACGTTAGCTGCGGAATTGGCGATAATTTCACCTTGTGACTATTCAATATTTTAATCGGGATAATGGCAATCTCTGTTTTGCCAATTCGATGTTTTTTACATTTTTGTTTAGCCAGCATTAGGATTTGTAACAACCGGGAAGCACAGGGCGACTCGGTTGTTACCGGGGGGAAAATCAGGACTTAAACCCAGCAGCGGTCATCAGTAAGCGAAAGAATGAACCGACGGCCGCCAGGGCCAGCACACTGCCGCCCCAGAGAATGACCAGCCACATCAGACGTTTCCAGATAGATTGTTGCATTAATGATACCCCTCACCATGTTGAACTTTGCCGCGGAAAACGTAGTAGCTCCAGAAGGTATACACCAGGATTATTGGGATAATCAGCAGTGCGCCAACCAGCATAAAGCCCTGACTTTGCGCCGGAGCCGCCGCCTGCCAGAGCGTAATGGACGGTGGAATGATGTGTGGCCAAATGCTGATCCCCAGTCCGCTAAACCCGAGGAAAATCAGCCCCAGCGTCAAGACAAAAGGCAGAGTATGGCTGTTTCGCTGGCCCAGCGCGCGCCACAACCAGAGGCTAATTAACGCAACCAGCAGCGGAACCGGCAGCAGGAACCACAGGTTGGGCAGGCTAAACCAACGCACGGCAATAGCATTGTGCGCCAACGGCGTCCACAGGCTGATAATGGCAATGACAACCAACATCGCCAGCAGTAGTTTTTTTGCCACGCCGCGCATTTTATCCTGTAACGGGTTTTCGCTTTTCATCACCAGCCATGTTGCTCCCAGCAGGGCGTAGGCCACCACGAGACCAATGCCGCAGAACAGCGTAAACGGGGTCATCCAGTCGAAAGGACCGCCGCTGTAGCTGCGACCGGTAACGGAAAATCCGTTGAGTACAGCACCCACCACCACGCCCTGGGTGAATGTCGCCAGAATTGAACCGCCGAGAAAGGCTTTATCCCAGAATGGTCGATGCGCCGGTGTAGCCTTGAAGCGAAACTCGAACGCGACGCCGCGAAATATCAGGCCGATTAGCATCAGGGTCAACGGGATCGTCAGCGCATCGACAATCACTGCATAGGCCAGCGGGAACGCACCAAATAACCCGGCCCCCCCCAGAACAAGCCAGGTTTCATTCCCGTCCCATACCGGAGCGACGCTGTTAACCATCACGTCGCGATCATCAGCGTCCTGAATAGCGGGAAATAAAATACCGATCCCGAGGTCAAAACCGTCCATCACGATATACATCAGCGTGGCGAACACGATAATCACAAACCAGATAACTGATAAATCGATACCCATTAGCGATGTGCCTCCGGTTGAGAATCGAGGACTGCGGCAGAAAGCGGCCGGGCAGGTGTGCCGGTTGGCGGAATGGTCGGGTCATCTTCCTGCGGCCCTTTACGGATCAAGCGGATCATGTAGCTGTAACCCACGCCAAATACCGAGCTATACACCACAAAGAAGGACAGCAGGCTGATACTCATATGTAAATTGCCATGAGCGGAAACCGCATCCGCTGTACGTTGCAGACCGTAAACCACCCACGGTTGACGGCCCACTTCAGTGGTCACCCAGCCAGCCAGAATGGCAATCAGACCGGAAGGGCCCATCAACAATGCAAAGCGCAAGAAAGCGCGCGAGGTGTATAAACGCTGCTTATAACGCAGCCACAAGGCAAACGCACCCAACAGGATCATCAGCATGCCTAGCCCCGCCATAATGCGAAACGACCAGAACACCATGGTGGAGTTGGGCCGGTCTTCTTTAGGAAACTCTTTCAGGGCCGGGACTTGTTTATCCAGACTATGGGTCAGGATCAGACTGCCCAGCGCAGGAATTTCCAGCCCATAGCGAGTGCGCTCTTGCTCCATATCCGGCCAGCCGAAGAGCAGCAGCGGGGTTGGTTCGCCTGGCGGATTTTCCCAGTGTCCCTCAATAGCGGCAATTTTTGCCGGTTGGTGTTTCAGCGTATTCAATCCGTGCATATCGCCAATCAAGGCCTGCAGTGGGGCGACGATTAGCGTCATCCACAGCGCCATCGAAAACATGGCGCGAATAGCGGGAGTGCTATTCCCACGCAGTAAATGCCATGCGGCTGAAGCCGCGACAAACAACGCGCTGCTGAGGAAAGCGGCAACGGACATATGCAACAAACGATAAGGGAATGAAGGATTGAAAATAACGGCGAACCAGTCGACGGGAACCACTTGCCCGTTAACGATTTCATAGCCTTGCGGTGTTTGCATCCAACTGTTGGAGGCGAGGATCCAGAAAGTAGAAATAATCGTACCCAGCGCAACCATACAAGTGGCGAAGAAGTGAAGTCCAGGACCAACCCGGTTCCAGCCAAACAGCATTACCCCAAGGAAGCCCGCTTCGAGGAAAAAGGCGGTTAACACCTCATAGGTCAGCAGCGGTCCGGTGATGCTTCCGGCAAACTCGGAAAAACCGCTCCAGTTCGTGCCGAACTGATAAGCCATCACCAGCCCGGAAACGACGCCCATACCAAAGTTTACGGCGAATATTTTCGACCAGAAATGGTATAGCGAACGCCAGGTGGGATTTTTTGTTTTTAGCCATAACCCCTCAAGCACCGCCAGATAACTGGCGAGGCCGATGGTAATGGCCGGAAAGATGATGTGAAAGGATACCGTAAACGCGAACTGGATCCTCGCCAGGTGAAACGCGTCAAGACCGAACATGCTTAACTCCGCAGGAAAAATTGATTTGGCGCAATTCTAAGCTTCGGAAGGAATGCGGGGCAGAAACAGAACAGTTCTTTTTAACCATAACAGTTGCAGTGCTGTTATAGGTTGTACACGCTGATATGAAATCTGGAAGCGAGTCTAACACCGGCAGTGGAAGGTGGGTTTGTGGTTTCTTTTCCGGATATTCCGGAAGCATTAACTCAGGAAAATACTCGCCATGACGCTTTCCAGGCCGCGCAGACTGCATTGATTACCGCTTTTGAATTCTATTTCGACGACAACGAGGCGATTCCACTCCCTTCGGCGGTTGGCGCTGAAGATACCTACGTAGAAATACCGCTGAGCGTTGCGTCTAAGGTTCTTCTGCTGAATGCCTTCCTTGAATCAAAAATCACCCAGCAGGAGCTGGCGAACAGGATCGGCAGACCTAAGCAGGAGATCACCCGTTTATTTGATTTAAAGCACACGACCAAAATTGATGCCGTACAGATTGCTGCTCGCGTCTTAGGCAAAGAACTGGCGTTAACGATGTTGTAAAACTGTTAACTATAACAGTTATAAAAAACACCCTGATTATGTAAACTGATATACACAGTGATTGTCACCGACACCGGTAATCAGGATCAAAAATGAAAAAGTATCAGCGACTGGCTGAGCAAATTCGCGATCAAATCGCGTCTGGCGTATGGCAGCCAGGCGATCGCCTGCCGTCACTGCGTGAACAGGTGGTCAGCAGCGGCATGAGTTTTATGACCGTCGGACACGCCTACCAACTGTTGGAAAGTCAGGGGCGGATTATTGCCCGACCGCAGTCGGGTTACTATGTCGCCGCGCGCCCACAACGTGAGCTGGCAGCACCGCAGGCACAGGTCATGCGCGATGAAGCAGTGGATATCAACACTTATATTTTTGATATGTTGCAAGCCAGTCGTGATGCGTCAGTAATGCCATTTGCCTCTGCATTCCCCGACCCGCGACTGTTTCCACTTCAGCAGTTGAACCGCTCGCTGGCGCAGGTGAGTAAAACCGCCACTGCTATGAGCGTGATCGAAAACCTGCCGCCGGGAAATGCAGAATTGCGCCATGCCATTGCCCGTCGCTATGCTCAACAGGGAATGACTATTTCACCTGATGAGATTGTGATCACCACCGGCGCGCTGGAAGCCCTCAACCTGAGCCTGCAGGCGGTGACCGAACCGGGGGATTGGGTGATTGTCGAAAACCCTTGTTTTTACGGCGCGTTGCAGGCTCTGGAGCGATTACGCCTGAAGGCGCTTGCGATTGCCACCGATGTCAAAGAGGGGATCGATCTGGCTGCGCTGGAGCAGGCGTTGCAGGAGTATCCGGTCAAAGCCTGCTGGCTGATGACTAACAGTCAAAATCCGCTGGGTTTTACGCTCAAACCAGAGAAAAAAGCGCACCTGGTGGCATTGCTGGAAAAATACCACGTGATGCTGATAGAGGATGATGTCTACAGCGAACTGTACTTTGGTCGTGAAAAACCGCAGCCCGCCAAGGCCTGGGATCGTGCTGACCGCGTTTTACATTGTTCGTCTTTCTCGAAGTGCCTCGTGCCCGGGTTCCGTGTGGGCTGGGTGGCGGCCGGGAAGCATGCCCGGCGTATTCAGCGACTTCAGCTAATGAGCACCTTATCCACCAGTTCCCCGATGCAGCTTGCACTGGTGGATTACTTGTCAACCCGGCGCTATGACGCACATCTGCGTCGCTTACGCCGCCAACTGGCAGAGCGCAAACAGCAGGCCTGGCAAACGTTGCTGCGTCATCTTCCGGCGGAAGTCAAAATTCACCACAACGACAGCGGCTATTTTTTATGGCTGGAATTACCAGAACCGCTTGATGCAGGCGAACTCACTACCCGGGCACTGGCGCACCATATCAGCATTGCGCCGGGAAAAATGTTTTCAACCTCGGGGAGTTGGACGCGTTTCTTTCGTTTTAATACCGCATGGCACTGGGGAGAACGTGAGGAACAGGCGGTGAAACAGTTGGGAAAATTAATTCGCGAGATGATGAAATAAAACGTAACGCGCTATTCAATATAAAAGAATAGCGCGTTCTTATTTTCGAAATAGAGAATACATAGCACTGATGTTATTTATATCGAGTGCTACCATACAAAAAATCAATAGTTCTTACTATTGCCACCTTTGCACCTAACTCCTTGTCTATACTCCAGAAGATTAAGCCTCATGGTCGGAGTCAGTCGCGTAATGAGCGTTAGCTCACAACCTGATTAAATTTCCTTGCGCCAGCAGGAACGCTTACCACACCCCGACTATTTTTAGGAAAGGACATATATTTACGGCAAGGCTGCCGCTCAATATTTTTTCGACAGGAGTAAGACGTTATGAGCAAGCAACTTGCCCTCAGTAGCCTCTGTGCCTTCAGCATGACGCTGATGACGGCGCAGGCAGCCGAACCCCCGACATCATTAAGTAAACCGGAAGGTCGTCTGGATATTATTGCCTGGCCGGGTTACATCGAGCGTGGACAAACTGATAAACAATATGATTGGGTCTCGCAGTTTGAGAAAGATACCGGCTGCGCGGTCAATGTTAAAACGGCGGCCACCTCTGATGAGATGGTCAGCCTGATGGCGAAAGGCGGCTACGACCTGGTTACCGCTTCCGGTGATGCTTCATTGCGACTGATTATGGGTAAACGCGTTCAGCCAATTAATACCGCGCTGATCCCTAACTGGAAAACCCTTGATCCGCGAGTGGTAAAAGGAGAGTGGTTTAACGTTGGGGGTAAAGTTTACGGTACGCCATACCAGTGGGGACCAAACCTGCTGATGTATAACACCAAAACCTTCCCAACGCCGCCGGACAGCTGGAACGTGGTATTCGTTGAACAAAATCTTCCTGACGGTAAAAGCAATAAAGGTCGCGTTCAGGCTTACGATGGCCCGATCTATATTGCCGACGCCGCGTTATTCGTTAAGGCCACTCAGCCGCAACTGGGTATTACCGATCCCTATCAGCTCACCGAACAGCAGTATCAGGCGGTTATCAAAGTCCTGAGCGATCAGCACGCGTTAATTCATCGCTATTGGCACGATACCACCGTGCAAATGAGCGACTTCAAAAATGAAGGTGTGGTGGCCTCAAGCGCCTGGCCTTATCAGGCTAACGCCCTGAAAGGGGAAGGTCAGCCGATTGCCACAGTTTTCCCAAAAGAAGGGGTTACTGGCTGGGCTGATACCACCATGCTGCACAGTCAGGCAAAACACCCGGTATGCGCTTATAAATGGATGAACTGGTCATTAACCCCGAAAGTACAGGGCGACGTAGCGGCATGGTTTGGTTCTCTGCCAGTGGTGCCGGAAGGCTGTAAAGCCAGCCCGTTACTGGGTGAAAAAGGCTGTGAAACCAACGGCTATAGCTATTTCGACAAAATTGCCTTCTGGAAAACGCCGATTGCCGAAGGCGGCAAATTCGTTCCTTACAGTCGCTGGACGCAGGATTACATCGCCATTATGGGTGGTCGTTAATTCCGCTGGGGGTTTTATGACGTACGCAGTGGAGTTTCATGACGTCTCGCGTTTGTACGGGGATGTTCGTGCTGTTGATGGGGTGAGTATTGCGATTAACGACGGTGAATTTTTCTCTATGCTGGGGCCATCCGGCTCCGGCAAGACCACTTGTCTGCGCCTGATTGCCGGTTTTGAGCAACTGTCAGGCGGCGCAATTACTATTTTTGGTAAGCAGGCCAGCGAATTGCCTCCCTGGGAACGGGACGTCAATACGGTTTTTCAGGATTACGCGCTATTCCCGCATATGTCGATTCTCGATAACGTCGCTTACGGGTTGATGGTCAAAGGCATTGATAAAAAGACACGTCACGCAAAAGCACGCGAGGCACTGGATAAGGTCGCGCTCGGTTTTGTTCATGAACGCAAACCGTCGCAGCTTTCCGGTGGGCAGCGGCAGCGCGTGGCTATTGCCCGGGCGTTGGTCAATGAACCACGCGTCCTGCTGTTGGATGAGCCGCTTGGGGCATTGGATCTTAAATTGCGTGAACAGATGCAACTGGAGCTGAAGAAGTTACAGCAATCCCTGGGTATTACGTTCATTTTTGTCACCCACGATCAGGGGGAAGCCCTGTCGATGTCCGATCGTGTGGCGGTGTTTAATAACGGTCGTATTGAACAGGTGGATTCTCCGCGTGAACTGTACATGCGCCCGCGGACACCGTTTGTGGCAAGTTTCGTTGGGACGTCAAATGTCTTCGATGAGGCGATGTCGGCCAACGTTTGCGGGCTGCAGGGTATGTTTTCCTTGCGTCCGGAACACATTCGCTTGAATGACGTCAGTGGCGAAGTCCAGGCTCCGGGGATCATTCAGGCGGTGCAATACCAGGGCGCGGCGACGCGGTTTGAGCTGAAACTCGCCGGTGGTGAAAAATTGCTGGTTAGCCAGGCTAACCTGACGGGAGAAGTGCTGCCGCCAACGCTGTCACCGGGTCAGCAGGTGGTAGCCTCATGGTCACGTGATGTAATGGTACCGCTGGTTGAGGAGAGGTGAATGGCTATGAACGTCTTACATTCGCCTCCACAGCCGACAAATCTGAACCGGATCTCAAGTTTCTTTTGGCGTAATCCGGGGCTGGGGCTGTTTTTGCTGCTCCTCGGGCCGCTGATGTGGTTTGGAATCGTTTACTTTGGCTCATTACTGACGCTGTTGTGGCAAGGTTTTTATACCTTTGACGATTTCACGATGTCGGTCACGCCGGACCTGACGCTGGCGAATTTGCAGGCGCTGTTTAATCCGGCTAACTACGACATCATTTTGCGTACCCTGACGATGGCGGTGGCAGTCACCATTGCCAGCGCGATTCTGGCCTTTCCGATGGCGTGGTATATGGCGCGATATACCAGCGGCAAAATGAAAGCCTTTTTTTACATTGCCGTGATGTTGCCGATGTGGGCCAGCTACATTGTTAAAGCTTACGCGTGGACGTTGCTGTTGGCTAAAGACGGCGTGGCGCAGTGGTTTTTAACCCATCTTGGGCTGGAGCCGCTGCTGCTTTCGTTCCTGACGCTGCCTGCGGTAGGCGGCAATACGTTGTCGACGTCAGGATTGGGTCGTTTCCTGGTCTTCGTCTACATCTGGCTGCCGTTTATGATTCTGCCGGTACAGGCTGCACTAGAGAGACTTCCGCCGTCACTGTTACAGGCCTCCGCTGATTTGGGCGCGCGTCCGCGTCAAACCTTCCGCTATGTGGTTCTCCCACTGGCGATACCCGGCATCGCGGCGGGTTCGATTTTTACCTTCTCACTGACGTTGGGCGATTTTATCGTACCGCAGTTGGTGGGACCACCAGGCTATTTCATCGGCAACATGGTGTATTCGCAACAAGGGGCTATCGGCAATATGCCGATGGCGGCGGCATTTACTCTGGTGCCAATTGTCTTAATCGCACTGTATCTGGCGTTCGTGAAGCGTCTGGGAGCTTTCGATGCACTCTGAACGCGCACCCTGGCTACTCAAACTGGCGGCATGGGGCGGGGTTATTTTCCTGCACTTTCCCATCCTCATCATCGCCACCTATGCTTTTAATACAGAGGAGGCCGCTTTTAGTTTCCCACCGCAGGGGTTAACGCTGAAATGGTTTAGCGTTGCGGCGCAGCGTAGCGATATTCTGGAATCGGTGACGTTGTCACTTAAAATCGCGGCGCTGTCGACAGCTATTGCCCTGGTTCTGGGGACGATGGCCGCGGCTGCCCTGTGGCGCAGGGACTTTTTTGGTAAAAGCGCAATATCGCTGTTGCTACTTTTACCGATCGCGCTGCCGGGAATTATTACCGGTCTGGCGCTGCTGACTGCGTTTAAAACCATCAACCTGGAACCAGGGTTTCTGACGATCGTGGTGGGCCATGCGACGTTTTGCGTGGTGGTGGTGTTTAACAACGTCGTGGCGCGTTTTCGCCGTACCTCATGGAGTCTGGTTGAAGCGTCTATGGATCTTGGCGCCAATGGCTGGCAAACCTTTCGTTATGTCGTGCTGCCGAACCTGGCATCGGCACTGCTGGCGGGAGGGATGCTGGCGTTTGCCTTGTCGTTTGATGAAATCATCGTGACAACGTTCACCGCCGGACATGAAAGAACACTTCCTTTGTGGCTACTCAATCAATTGGGTCGACCACGAGATGTGCCTGTCACCAACGTTGTGGCATTGCTGGTAATGCTGGTGACAACACTGCCAATTTTAGGGGCCTGGTGGCTAACGCGTGAAGGCGACTCTCTCGCCGGAAACGGTAAATAAACGACGATATGGGAAATTGCTATGCAACATCAATTACTGATTAATGGCGAGCTGGTCAACGGTGAAGGTGAAAAGCAGCCAGTCTATAACCCTGCCACTGGTGAAATTATTCTGGAGATTGCCGAGGCGTCTGCTGCGCAGGTTGATGCCGCAGTACGTGCAGCCGACAGCGCATTTGCCAGTTGGGGGCAAACCACGCCGAAAGTCCGCTCGGAATTGCTGCTGAAACTGGCGGATGTTATCGCCGATAACGCGCAAACCTTTGCCGAGCTGGAATCACTCAACTGTGGTAAGCCGCTGCACTGCGTCCTCAATGATGAAATTCCGGCAATCGTCGACGTTTTCCGCTTCTTTGCCGGGGCAGCGCGAACTCTGCAAGGACAGGCGGCCGGAGAGTATCTGGAAGGGCATACGTCGATGATTCGTCGGGATCCACTGGGCGTGGTGGCCTCTATTGCGCCGTGGAACTACCCGCTGATGATGGCGGCGTGGAAGCTGGCTCCGGCGCTGGCGGCGGGTAACTGCGTGGTGATTAAACCGTCAGAAATCACCCCGCTAACGGCGCTAAAACTGGCTGAATTTGCCAAAGATATATATCCGGCTGGCGTTATCAACGTGCTGTTTGGCCGGGGTAAAACGGTGGGTGACCCGCTGACCGGCCATGAAAAAGTCCGCATGGTCTCCTTGACCGGCTCCATTGCAACCGGCGAACACATTATCCAGCATACTGCGCCTTCGATTAAGCGCACGCATATGGAACTGGGTGGTAAAGCCCCGGTCATCATTTTTGATGATGCCGATCTGGATGCGGTGGTGAGCGGCGTGCGAACCTTTGGGTATTACAACGCCGGACAAGACTGCACTGCCGCTTGCCGAATCTATGCCCAGAAAGGCATTTATGATGCGCTGGTTGAGAAACTTGGCGCCGCGGTTGCCAGCCTGAAAACCGGTTCACCGAATGATGAGTCGACAGAGCTGGGGCCAGTAAGCTCTCAGGCGCATCTTGATCGCATCACCAAAGCGGTTGAGGAGGCTAAAGCGTTGGGGCACATCAACGTTATCACCGGTGGTAAGAAAGTGGAGGGGGCAGGCTACTATTTCGCCCCGACGCTGCTGGCTGGGGCAAAGCAAGACGATGCCATTGTGCAGAGGGAAGTTTTCGGTCCGGTGGTCAGCGTAACGGTCTTTGATGATGAAGATCAGGTATTGGCGTGGGCTAACGATTCGAAGTACGGGCTGGCATCCTCCGTCTGGACCCGGGATGTGGGGCGCGCGCATCGATTTAGCGCTCGCCTGCAGTATGGTTGCACCTGGGTCAATACACACTTCACGCTGGTCAGCGAGATGCCGCACGGCGGGCAAAAACAGTCTGGTTATGGCAAGGATATGTCGGTTTACGGGCTGGAAGATTACACGATTGTTCGTCATGTCATGATCAAGCATGAGTAGTCTCTGAAGCGCGAGCGGTAAATGGGGCACGGATAGCTAAATATTGGCAAACGTGCGTCTATACTATTCGTGCCACTGGCCTCGTCGCCATCGGACGGCGGTAAGTTGGAAATATCCGCGAGGTCAGGCTAATTGATACAACAAAGCCCCGGTTGAATATCGGGGCTTTGTGCTTTCAGATATACCGTCCGGTTATTAGCGGCGTAAGCTGCTAAGTCAGGCGAGTAACGCACAAACGCTCAGAACCAGTCCCAGTTGTTCCGGCGTCAGACCTGTCGTCAATAATCGCCGGTTCAGCAGGCTGCCCGATAGTGAAGCAAATGCCAGTAACAACCCCGTTCAGCCAAGGGATCTCAATTTCCATCAGCATACCGGCACAACACCGAGGCGTTATTTGGATACCTAATGCCATAGAAGGATTAGGGGGATTACATACTAAGGATAATTTACCCGGAAGTGTGAGAGTGGGAAGATGGTGTACTAATGGCAGAGAGAAAAACCTCTCTGCCAGCGGACGCTGCGATTAATTAAACAAGAACCACATCAAGCAAACCAGCCAAACCTTGCGGAAATCAGACTGAAAAGTCCTACAGCAGCAAATATATTTATCAGCACCACCGTTTTACTGGAAACATTCATTTGTGCCACCTTTCGTTTAAACCCTTATGGGTATAGTACGGGTTATAACTATCCGCAATAGTACGAATTCCGAACACAATGAAAACGGTGTGTTTTACCGCTGTTTTTCTTAAAATAATTAATAAAACTTGATGTGGGTCATGAAAAAGAGCATATTGCGCGCGATTTCACCTTTCGGCCCGGATGCCTTACATGTCTCTGTACCAAAAAATGTTGGTTTTTTATGCGGTGATGGCCGCTATCACGGCAATCATCACCTGGTTTCTTTCCCGCGATAAAAAGCGGATTCGTTTTCTCAGCGCAGTATTAGTCGGGGCGACCTGGCCGATGAGTTTTCCCGTCGCGTTAATGTTTTCTCTCTTCTGATGACGGCGTAAACGCCGTTTCAGGCGGAAAGCAGGGCATCTAATCGTTTTCTGTCGGCGTCACTGACGTCCTGCGGATGCTGATACCCCACGTTCTCATTCGCACGGGTATATAAAGCGACCAGCCAGTCGTAAACGTAGCGACTTGCGCCGTGCGAAGGTTGTTCATCCAGTTTCGTCAGGCGTAACATTGGCTGTTGCTTAGGCGCGCTAAAAATAGCCGATCCTTTTTGGATCCTGCTGGCCGGACGCTGTTCCTCGGCAACGTTAGCAAATCCAAGCCAGGTAATAAAATCGCCAATATCGGCGTGAAGTTGCGCGGCGCAGACGTTTTCTCGCTGCAAAATGCGCTGTAAGCGTTGCGGCATCTCCAGGCGATAGCTGGCGGTAACGAGGATATCGGCAACCTGCCTTAGCGTACGGGCGTCGAGGCGTAACCGGCGCGCATTATTTTCATCGCGACACCACTGGCGCACGTGGTTTATCCACATTTTGTGCGCCTGATATCCGATCTCTTTGTTTTCCGGCGAGTGTTGCGTGTCGCGCACCTCGGCAAACAGGTCAATATCTTCATTAAAGAGTCCGCTCACCTGTTCCTCGCGTGGCTGCTGAATACGCAGCAGCGACTCAAAGAGGCGCATCGGCGGGAGCAAACCATCAAGGAGTTCGCCATGCTTTGCCGCCTGAGCCTGTAACTGGCGGATCACCCACTCATTGCTACCGGATTCGGCTTCAACGGGATGAATCCAGCCGATCAGGGTTTGGCGTACGTGCTGTTGGTGCTGCTCACGCAGGGAATCCAACCTGGCCTGGCGCTGCTGTGGCGAGGTGGCTTGAGTCAGCCACTCGACAAGGCGCTGTAAGCTGTGTTTATCCAGCGCCTGCAGTGTGCCCCAGTGCAGTCCGGGCTTACCCATTAATTGCTGTACGGATTCATCCAGGTTTTGCTGAGTGCTAAAACGCGCATCCTGCGGGGTAATGGCCCACACCACGCCCGGCAATGCGGCGTCATGTACGGGCTGAGTATCGTTAACCCAGCCCAGCAGCTTGCGGGTGATAGCAGGCGTCTGGGAACGGGTCGATACCGCATTACAGATTAAGAGCACATCCGGTTGCAGATGCTGGCGGTAATGTTCCAGCATCCAGCCTAATTTGGTCTGCCACAGTGGATGGAGATGAACATCCGGGGCGAGGGGAATATCAAGCAGATCGACATTCCCCAGTTCAGCGTTTTCAACTGTCAGGACCAGTTCGCGCGTGAGCAGCGCCAGTGATGCCTGAGGGAGACTAACCGCGTTGAGCAACTGATGATTTTCAACGGGATGAACCACCACATCGCTTTGCGCCTCATTCCCGGTTAACGCCATCTGGGTAAGAAAACTTTCCGCAGGTAAACCGAAATGATCGACCAGCAGGCTCAGCGGTGCTGCTAATTCTGACGCGTTCCCGGTTTGCTGCAGCGTATGCGCCAGCGCCAACCACTGTTGCGTCAGTTCTGGTTGCTCTCCCCACAGTAACGCCCAGGCGTTTGCCCGGGTCGTCAGGTCCAGTGCGGGTAACAGCGTGGCAAACTGATGCCATAGCGTATCGTCGATTTGCTGCTGATTGGTTGGCACGCAGGCGCGCCAGAAGCGACCAATCGACGCAACATCTTGTGCAGTAATGCCCTGTACCGGATGACGTTGACGTAGCGTTTGCCATTTTTCCAGGCGCGACTCAATAATCGATTTCTCAACCTGGCGATTGTCCGGGAGCGCACTGAACTGGGCGATAAACAGTTGTACCAGTTCGGCTTCGCTGAGTAACCGCAGACGCAATGGCCATTCATTATCAAGCGGATTTTCTTCCTGCGTGAAACGGATCGCCATATTGGTTGGCGCATGACCGGGATTAATATGCGAAAAGTAATCAAAACTGCGATCCGGAGTGACGATATTCACTTTGCCATTGGCGTTGTTGCACAATGCCGCGAGCAGATGCGCTTTCGCCGATTGTGAATGTCCATATAACCCAATGCACCCTCGCGATGAAAAAGCCGTCTTTAACGCAGATTCCTGCACGGCGGCTAACGTGAGCTGGGCCAGCAGGGCATCTGCTTCATCATCAAGACGTGCCGAGCGCTGACGGGTATCAGATACCCATTCGATGGCGGCCTGCGCGGTATTTAACATCTTACTCATTTCAGGTACACGCTCCCGCTATCAATCCAGTAATGGCTACCGCTATGGCGACGGTCTGCCAGCGTATTCAGTTTTAACGTTAAGGCATGGGCGGCAACGGGAGTGCCATCCTGTAACCAGGCGTCGCTCAGTACGAAGAATTCCGGTCCGCTTTCTTTGCTACCACCGCGTAGTTGCAACCGGACATTCAACACGCCATCTCCGGCGATGGTTTTTGCCAGTTCGGCAGAATTTATGCTGAGCGTATACAACGGCGTGGCAGGCCAGCGACTGTTTGCCAATTGACGGAAACCTAACGTCACGTTACCGCGCAAAGGAAAGTGCAGGCGGGTATCCAGCTTAGCGCCGGGCTTATCCAGATCGATATCGTGATACCAGATATTCTCATCGCGCAGCGTATTGACCGTATTATCCAGCACGCCGAGATATCGTACGGTTGAGTAAGCGCCGATATCGGCAGCTTTAAAGTTAAAGCGTGGAAGACGTAAATCCAGCGCCAGGCTACACAACATGGCACCTACTGCTGCGGTGGATTTGGGGTTACCAATCCGTCCTTGCTGGCTAAACGGATACCACTCATGTACGCGGTAGTTATCCATCCAGATCATACGATTAACCGGAACGGGCTGCAGATGGCGGATCAACGCCTGTACGCCGGGTAAACAGGCGGGTCTGCCGGTCACTAATAAAATATCGCAGCGATAGTGCGAAATGGCCTCACAGACCGCGTGCAGCGGCGCAGTCAGAGTAAATTGTCCCGCCAGTAACGCTTCTTGTAGCTGCCTGAACTGTACCTGTAAGGGAACGTTCAGAACATCAAACGCTGGCGATCCTGCTGGCAACGCATGGTCGATGGCCTGTTGGATATAATTCATCACGTTACGTGTGGGTCGCTGGCTGAGCAGCTCGCCAAAGGTGGCATGCAGCCCGGCTACCGGATCGTTAATATCACTTTGTTCCCAGGCAGAGAGCACCGCATGACCAAGCGGCATAAAGAGTTGTAATGCCGTTTGTTGACGCAAAATCGCCTGAGTATCGATGCGCCCGGAATCGCCGAATAGCGTCGCCAGCAATGCGGCGGCATCAGTCACGCCAGCCTGTTGTAAGCGGGTTTGCAACGCGGGCAATACGCAACGCTGAATTACGTCAAGCAGCATGTCATCCCCCGCGACCTTAAAACCTTCACGGAACAACAGATGCGGGGTAATTTTGACGTTCGCCCCAACGCCATCATCAAGCTGGTAATGAACCACGGCCATATCCGTTGTCCCGCCGCCAATGTCGATCGACGCCACGCGCAGCGCACGACCTTTAGTCTCACCGGGTTCCGGCAGACGGTCCGGGCGGGCAAGGGCGTTAAAGAACGATTCAGTGTGGCCATCATAGTGGGAGATAGCCTCGTTATACAGCCACACCAGTTGCCCACAGCTGGCCTCATCCCATTCCATCTGGATCTCAGGTACGGGAACCACGCTCTTTTCTTGTTGTTTACGAGTGGTGAAATCTTCATCCTGCGGGTGCCAGCCCATCGCTTTCCACACCAACGCAATAGCCTCAAACATGCGCAGGCGGAAAATTTCGCGCTCCTGTTTGGGCATTGCCGACGGTAGGGTCAGGATCAACGTCCGCAATTGACGAGGAGAGGCCGGGAATCCAAGACGCAATCGCGTTGCCACGCTGTTAATTTGGCCCAGCGCCTGAGCCAGAATTTCGCACAGCATATGTGCCATCAGCGTGCTGCGACTGTATTGCGGTGAGAATACCGGCAGACGATCGTCCTGCGGCAGGCTAAACAGCGGTTGCCCGTCATCGTTCATCAGGTTCATCAGCGGGTAGGCGGTAGCCAGCGGCTCGCGCTGGGTTTTGCCATTCATCTGGCTAAAGCGCCAGTCATGTAGCACCGGCGTTTCGTCCCACAGATAACGGCGTGGGCTGGAGATCCCACTGCTGCCTTCAGTGCCCATACGCTGCATCGCCAGCTTACGGGCTTCGTCACCCACGCGGACAATCGACGGCCAGATAAAGGCGTCATCACGACCGCTCTCCACAGAAAAGTGCTGCTTGCCAAAACGCGCTTCAGAAAACTCCAGTCGGCTGGTGAACAGTGGGTCGTTGAGATACTGCGGCTCGCTTAACGAACGCACCTGTAATTCAGCAGTCTGACGCAGTCCGTCATTGGCGTCGCCATGATCTTCAATCAGCACGCCGCAGGTGTGTGTATTACCAATATCCAGAATGAGATCGACGGGAATGGCGGGTGTACTGAGGGTGTGCGTAACCAGCTTCACTTCCGGCACCGAAAGTTGTTCGCCTAACAGGGTCAGCACATTCAGCCAGTGTGCCTGATATTCAAAATTACGCAGTGCCTGCTGGATCTCGTGTTCAGAGCGGTTCTCATGCTGTGTGACATGATGCATAAAAGACTCGCGCAACCAACCGTCAATCCATGTCTGGTCGAGGAAATCGGCAATTTCATTGTCATGCCAGGCCAGCGCGAATCGTGTCCCGTTGAGCAGGTCGTTTTCATTAGGCGTTAACGCTGCAGGGGCATTTTCAGTGAGCTGGCTGTCCAGAGCTACGGTAACGCGGTGGGTGTTGCCCGCGCTGTCGGGCTGCGCCAGTTTTCGTACCTGCACGCGTGCCCAGTTATCCGGACCTTCAACAAACGTGCGCGGTGGGTTAAAGCGCAGAAACGGCAGTGGCAGCCAGACGCCGTCGAGGACATCAAGCGAATAATGCAGCGTCTGGGTGCTTTCCGGTTTCACCACTTCGGGCTGATCGCCGGAACTGCCTGGCAAGGTATAGCGACCCGTTGCCAGATCGAAATCCAGCCGTAGTAGGGGACCGTTTGCCGTTTTGCGCACAAAGCGACCATGATGCGCAGATTCTTGCGGCGTCAGGCCAAAATCCAGGAATTGCACACCGCTATTGGCGATGAGCGTCACGCTCTGTTTGTAATCACACAGATTCACCAACATAAAATCAGGCACCTATCTTTTTGATCGTCAGAGGGATTTCCGCGTGATCGTCATAACGTGCGGTACACGCGGCGACGTCATTGGTTCCCGCTTTGCAGGTAATTTCAGGCATTGGATAACGTGACCCGTCCGTGCAACGGGCATTCCCGCGACTCTTAATCATTAATTCACCCGACTGGTGCAAACCGGAGAAAATCTCGGCTCGACAAACGATATTGTCACCATGAACCACGCGAGCAGTGCCTTTATTGGCCTGGATTTGATAGCGTAGTGACGGCGCTTTGCCGCTGACCGGATCTTTAACATCGACCATTACACGCCAGTTGCCGTTGAGAAAACGCGTTGTTCCTGCCTTCATCTGGTTGGCATCCATGACCAGCGCATCTTTCGGAATCGCGGCGATCACGACTGGTCCTTCCACAGGTTTCTCTTTCTTCGCGACCGGGATCACTTCAGCCCGATGCAGCGGCAGTGCAGATGTCAGTTCTGGCAGCGGAGCCATATCTGCCTTCGCAACGTCAACAGGGATGACTGCGGGAGTGGGCTGGACTGTCTGTTGTTTCCACAACAGTGGCCCAACAATGGCGGCAATGATTACTGCGGCAACCGGCAGGCTCCACAGCGGCAGGCGGCGCGCGGGTTTCTCTTGTGCCAGTGGCGGTGTGACTTCAGGTTCGTTAACTATAACCGGCGGCTGTGGTTCAGGTTCAGCCGGTTTAGCCAGCTCGACGACCGGCGTCAATAAAGGCGTATCAGCCTCGGCGAAGGTGATTTCCGGGCTGATTTCTTCTTCCGGCTCCGGCTCTGCTACGGTAACGACAGGAGGAGTATCAGAAAGTCGCAGGCAATCGAGCACCTCGTCGCGAGGATTTTCGTTCAGATTGACGAAGCCCCAGAACGTAATAACGGGTTTGCCTTCAACCAAAAAAACGTGATTCTCACCAGGAAACTGGATGGCTTTTTCGAGCAGTGAGCCAAACAGCTGTAGTGAGGTTTTCCCCGATTGCAGGCTTTTACGGCTCAGAGCAGCCGCATTTTCCAGCGTGCTCCCCAGATAGCGCAGCGCACGAAAACGAGCCTCCTCATCAGCGGCTTTCCACGCAACGACTTTCCCTTCGATCGGGGAATACCAGTCCACCCGATCGCCGTTGTCGTTAATTTGTGGGATCGCCAGACAATCCACCATTGCCTGTTGTTTACGCAGACGAAGCGTTTCGCGAATTTGCAATGCTGAATCAAACACGGCCTGACCACCGCCACCCACGGCCTGATAGTCATCCAAATTGCCGCTGCGCAAGAGAGTTTTTGCCACGTTGTTACCCCTTAGACTTCTTCACGTATCTACTTTACGTTTTATAAAAACGAGCAAACGGTGAAAGAGAGGCAAAAAGGGGCTAATTTTCATGGCATAGAGTGCCGGGAAAAATCTTGACGTTTCGAAAAAGACTTAAGGGAAATTAATTCGCTTAGGGTGATGGATTATTCAGCGAAATACACCGGATTAGAATAACCTGATAGTGATTCGTTATTGGTCAGTTTTTGTCAGCTATGCTCTGATATCACGGTTAATAATAAAATAAGAAGGCATATAACCATGATTGCAAGGAAAACGTTACTCGCGCTGACGCTCAGCGCCGTCATACCGTCAGGCGCTGCATTGGCGGCCAATACTGACACTATCATCTACTGCTCTGAAGCGTCGCCTGAGTCATTTAACCCGCAAATCGCCAGCTCAGGTCCGTCGTTTGTGGCCAGTTCACAAGTGCTGTATAACCGACTCATCAACTTCGACCCGGTAAAAAATACGCCGGTACCGTCTCTGGCGACGGACTGGACGATTTCGCCGGACGGTAAGATCTACACCTTTACCTTGCGTCAGGGTGTAAAATTCAACAGCAATAAATTCTTTAAACCGACGCGCGACTTCAATGCTGATGACGTGATTTTCTCGGTATTAAGGCAGAAAGATGCCGATCATCCGTACCACAAGGTTTCTCAGGGAAGCTACGAATACTTTAACGATGTCGGTCTGGATAAACTGATTAAAGAAGTGAAGAAGCTCGATGATTATCACGTTCAGTTTGTTCTGAATGAACCTAACGCCGCGTTTCTTGCCGACTGGGGAATGGATTTCGCCTCCATTCTTTCAGCGGAATATGCCGACGCGATGCTGAAAAAAGGCACCCCGGAAAACGTTGATAACTGGCCAATTGGCACCGGGCCTTACGTGTTGCAGCAGTACAAGCAGGATTCGCAAATCCGTTATCTCGCCAACCCGAACTACTGGGATGGTGCGGTCCCGACAAAACACCTGATCTTCTCAATCACGCCGAACGTTCAGACGCGGCTGGCAAAACTGCAAACCAATGAATGCCAGATAATCCCGGCACCAGCGCCCGTACAGTTTGACGAGATTAAAAAGAATAAAGATTTGACGCTGCATTCGGTTGACGCGTTGAACGTTGGATATCTGGCGTTTAACACCGAGAAAAAACCGTTTGATAACGTGCTGGTGCGTCAGGCTCTGAACTACGCAACGGATAAAAAGGCCATTATTAACGCTGTCTTTTTAGGTTCTGGTACGGTGGCAAAATCACCGATTCCGCCGAATATGCTGGGGTTCAATAAAGATCTGCAGGATTACACATACGACCCGCAAAAAGCGAAAGAACTGCTGAAACAGGCGGGGCTGGAAAACGGTTTTGAAGCGACACTGTGGTCAATGCCTGTTCAGCGTCCGTACAACCCGAACTCCCGACGGATTGCCGAGATGATCCAGAGCGACTGGGCAAAAGTTGGCGTGAAGGCGAAAATTGTGTCCTACGAGTGGGGCGAATATCTTTCTGGAATGCGTAAAGGTGAGCATGACACCGCTTTGTTCGGTTGGATGTCGGACAACGGCGATCCGGATAACTTCGCCGATGTACTGCTGGGCTGCGACAGCATTAAAACCGGATCTAATGCCGCGCGCTGGTGCGATAAAGCGTATAATTCGCTGGTTGAAAAGGCGAAACTGGTGAGCAAACCTGAAGAACGCGCCGCGCTTTACCAGCAGTCACAAGAGATTTTCTATCAGCAGGCACCGTGGATTGCGCTGGCGAACGGTAAAACGTTCTACGCGACACGCAGTAATGTCAGCGGATACAGCGTGAGCCTGATGGGCAGTGATTTTTCGAAAGCAAAGTTAAATTAATGAGTTAAGGAGAGGTTATGTCGCATCTGGATGAGGTTAGCGCACGGGTTGATGCCGCCATTGAAGAGAGCGTCATTACGCATATGAATGAATTGCTGATTGAACTCAGCGATGATGCCGTGTTGAGCCGGGAAGATCGCTACACCCAGCAACAGCGTTTGCGTACAGCGATCGCACATCATGGCCGTCAGCATAAAGAAGATATGGAAGCCCGTCGCGAACAGCTGACCAAAGGCGGCTCTATTCTTTGATATTTCCTTGCCGGACCTTATCCGGCCTACAGGCACATTCTGTAGGTCGGATAAGCGCAATTAAAATGAGCGTCGCGCCACCAACCAGGCCCCGACGACCAGCAGCACCGCACCACAGACTGGCCCCACCAGCGCCCGCAGCGGCACGCCGTGGCTGCGCAAAATATCCAGCACCAACCCGCCAATTAACTGGCTGGCGACCAGCACCGCGATAGTCGTCGCTGCGCCCACATTTTGATATCCGCTGATACTGGCAAAAACGAAGAACGATCCCAGCAAGCCGGGGATTAGCGTCCACCAACGTACGCTGGAGACCAGCTCTGCAAATCCTGCCGCACCTTGCTTAAACCACAATATGCTGACAAATAATACGATCCCGACCAGCGAGTTCAATAACATGGCGATGAGGATCGTCGAGGATGTCTGCGTAATGCGCACCATCAAGGTATTTTGCACCACCAGACCAATACCCGCCGCAATCAGAAAGGAGAGGGTCAGCGTCTGGTTCATCTGCCGGCATCCGGTTCGCGACGATCGTCTAACTGCAACTGCATGAAGGTCAGATCCAGCCAGCGGCCAAATTTGGTGCCAACCTGCGGCATTTGCGCGGTGGTTTTAAAACCCAGCGTGCTGTGCAGATGCAAAGACGCCTGATTCTGAGACTCAATACCGGCCACCATCACATGCTTGCCGCATACACGAGCTTCTTCTATCAGCCTGCTAAGCAGCGCTCGTCCCAGGCCCTTTCCCTGATGCTCAGGATGGACATACACCGAATGTTCAACGGTATGGCGAAATCCATCAAAGTTACGCCAGTCGCCAAAGGAGGCATATCCCGTAACCACGCCATTATCTTCACTTATCAGCACCGGATACCCCATCAACTGGCGGGCTTCGTACCAGGAAATACGGTTTTCGGCATCGACCGTTTGATCGTTCCAGATAGCCGCCGTATGCAGTACCGCGTGGTTGTAGATTTCGGCAATAGCTGCACAGTCTTCTTTGCTGGCAAATCGAATTGACATGTTGAACCTCAAGGCTTGTTCACTATAGTATTACAATATGAATACTATTGAAGACAGCATAAATCAACGGATCGCGGCAAGAATTCGCATTGAGCGGGAATCTCGCGGCTGGTCACTGACGGAACTTGCCGAGCGCGCGGGCGTGTCGCGGGCGATGATCCATAAAATAGAACGCGGTGAAAGCAGCCCAACGGCCACGCTGCTGGGCAGGCTCTCCGGCGCCTTTGGTATCAGCATGTCTATGCTGATTGCGCGGGCCGAAATGCAGGAGGGCAAGCTGCTGCGCTTAGCTGACCAGCCCGTCTGGCACGACCCGCAAAGCCATTATTTACGCCGCCATGTTTCACCGCGCAGCGATCTGCCGATTGATCTGGTGCAGATAGAATTGCCTGCCGGTAGCGATATTCCGATGCCAGCCTCTTCTTATGTGCAGGCCAGACAGCTTATCTGGCTCCAGCAAGGGGAGTTAGTCTTTGTGGAGGGGGACGTACGACATGAAATGCAGGCGGGCGATTGCCTGGAGCTTGGCCCACCAAATGACTGTCGGTTTATCAATGAAACTACACAACCCTGCGTTTACCTGGTTGTGCGGTTAAACCCTGGCGTCAGCTAAATGGCAGGTCCGGGCTGCTACTATTGATGGATTCATGCCAAAAGCAGAGGAGCACATCATGGGTCAACAGACTAATCGTAATCGCCGCTGGATACTGGCTTCCCGCCCGCATGGCGCGCCAGTTACGGACAACTTCCGTCTTGAAGAAGATGAGGTTGCAACGCCGGGTGAAGGTCAGATTTTACTGCGCACTGTTTTTCTTTCTCTCGATCCCTATATGCGTGGACGCATGAGCGATGAACCGTCTTACTCCGCACCGGTTGAGATTGGCGGCGTTATGGTTGGCGGTACCGTAAGTCGCGTAGTGTCATCTAATCATCCTGACTATCAGCCTGGCGAGTGGGTGCTGAGCTACAGCGGATGGCAGGACTATGACATCACCGATGGGAACGGGCTGGTGAAACTTGGCGATAACCCCGAGCATCCCTCCTGGGCACTGGGCGTTATGGGTATGCCAGGTTTTACCGCCTATATGGGGCTGCTCGATATCGGTCAGCCGAAAGCGGGAGAAACGCTGGTTGTGGCAGCCGCGACAGGCCCGGTTGGCGCAACGGTAGGACAGATAGGTAAGCTCAAAGGTTGCCGGGTGATCGGCGTTGCAGGCGGCGCTGAAAAATGCCGCCATGCCACCGAAGTACTGGGTTTTGATGTCTGTCTCGATCACCACGCACAAGATTTCGCGCAACAGCTGGCAAAAGCCTGTCCACAGGGGATCGATATTTACTATGAAAACGTCGGCGGAAAGGTATTTGACGCTGTCCTGCCGTTACTCAACACGTCTGCGCGCATTCCGCTTTGCGGACTGGTCAGCGGTTACAACGCCACATCGCTCCCTGCCGGACCGGACAGATTACCTTTGCTGATGGCAACGCTGCTGAAAAAGCGTATCCGCATGCAGGGCTTTATCATTGGTCAGGATTATGGTCACCGCATTCAGGAGTTTCAGCGCGAGATGGGACGTTGGGTTAAAGAGGGCAAAATCCATTACCGCGAGCAAATCACCGACGGTCTGGAAAATGCGCCGCAGACCTTTATCGGCCTGCTGACCGGCAAAAACTTTGGCAAGGTGGTTATTCGTCTTGCCGACGATGCGTAAATCGGAGGGCGGGAGTCATTCCCGCCAGTTTTACTCAAAACGCCATGCCAGATTAATTCCTAAACCGTAGTTTCGTCCTGGTGCCGGTTCGTAGTATCTGCCGTTTGACTCATTCACAATCACCGAGCCGACATAAGTTTTATCGAACAGATTATCCACCCGAGTGAACAGGTCGATCATGAGACTGCTGTAATAAAATTTATAACCGGTATTCAAACCAACAACGGTATAGGACGGGGCTTTCGCTGTATTTTCATCATTGGCCATAATGTTGCCCATATAACGAACTTCTGTTCCCGCATACCAACCTTCATCAGGCACGTAGCCCAGTGACGCAAATCCCATGTTTTGCGCTATGCCGGGCAGTCGGTTGCCGTTGCAGTTTTGATCGCCACAGACGTTGCTGCGATAAGTTGCATCAAGCCAGGTCCATGCCGCTTTTACGCGCCAGTTTCCTGCAAAACGTTGGTCCCAGGCTAACTCGGCGCCCTGACGGCGGGTTTTACCGGCGTTTTTATAGGTCGTCCTTCCACCGCTGCTACTGTCAACGACGATTTCGTCATCCGTGTTGGTCTGGAACAGGGCGGCGGTAAACAATCCGTCACCGATACGCGTTTTACTGCCAATTTCAACGGTATCATTTGTTGCAGGCTGTAGGTTAAAATTCATCCCACTTTGACCATCAGCGCGGTAAGACAATTCATTGATGGTCGGCGTTTCGAACCCGCGTCCCGCAGCCAGGTAAACGTTCCAGGCATCAGTGATGGCGTATTTTAACGACCCGGCAGGTAACCACTGGTGATAGCTGGCGTCACCGCTGTCATCTCCGTTACCTGGGGTAATATAGCGATCGTTAGAATCAAACCACACCGAACTGTAGCGAAGGCCTGCATCCAGCGAAAGCTTCTGCGTTAATTGCCACTGGGTTTGCAGATAGGGATCGAGATTCCACATCAGATTACGCTCGTTACGTCGTAAGTCGCCTTTCTGGCCATACTCCGGCACGCCTTCATCAAGGCGAAAGTTGTTGTAGCCTTTCCGGTTTTCGCTCATGTTTTCATAATTCAGACCGGTAGTGAAGGTCACGGGTATGCCCAGCTCACCACGGTGAGTCCAACGGTTATCTATCCCCTGATAATGACGCTGCAGGGTAATGACGCCTCCGGCGTGAGACGGTTTTAACTGAGGGGCCATTGGGATCGACTGGTACTGCGTGGTCTCACGCTCCCCCGCGTAGGTCATGATACTGATATCATCCTGCGCGCTAAGCTGGCGTTCATATCGCAATCCCGCCTGGGTCTGTTTGATGGTTTTTCGCGTATTAAATTGCTCTGCGCGAGGCGATTGCTGCGGATTAGACTGCCATTCCGACTCGGTAAGACCGCCGGGATCGTCGGCCTTGCTGTCTACACTATTGAAAATCAGTGTCAGTTTGCTCGCATCATCTATGCGCACGCCCAGTTTGGCATTGGCCAGACTTTTTTGCGCACTACTGCGATCGCGATATCCGTGGGTGGTAAACCGGGTTGTTGAAACGGTGTAATCCACATCCCCTCGTTGAGTACCATCACCCAGCGCGCCCGTTGCTTTTAACCCGTAGCGCCAGGTGCCAAAACTGCCGTAATAACTGCTGGCTTCAATGGTTGGCGGTTCATGACCCGTTTCAGTGCTGACATTCATCACCCCGCCGGAGGCATTGCCATACAAAGCCGAGAAGGGGCCACGTAAAACCTCAATATTTTGTACGCTGCTGATATCAATATTGGAGGTTTGACCCTGTCCATCCGGCATCGTTGCCGGGATCCCGTCGACGTACAAACGAATACCGCGGATGCCATACGTGGTTCGCGAACCAAATCCGCGAATCGACAACTGTAGATCCTGGGCGTAGTTCTGCCGATTTTGCACCTGTAGCCCTGGGACACTAGTCAGGGATTCAGACAAATTAATTCGCGGCGTTGCCAGACGCATATCTTCGCCGTTAACGACGCTGACGGCGGCTGGGGTGTCCAGCTCAGAAACGGATTGCGGCGTCGCGCTCACGATCAGCGTTTGGTCGTTGATCTCACTTTCTGCCACAGCACATGGGGAGAGCAGGAAAGACAGTAATGAAACAGGAAATGCAATAAAGCGAGCTGAAAAAATCGTCATGAACAAGGCCAGTAAATGATGTTTACGCCGTAAAATCGGCGGTAATCATGTGAATATTTTTATAAAAGATGAAATTTAGCGCTGTTGAATTGCGGTAAATAACCGGACAACCAAAACGATTGTAGTCAATATGTGAATAAGTGCTCCACTTTGAGATGAATAATGATTACTATTCTCATTACTACAAAGCAAAACTATGATTTTGCGCATTGAAGCTATGTGAAGCAGTAACAAACGAATTTTTCAAAGGGAGTCGTCATGTCTTTACGTCATCTGTTTTCACCGCGTCTGCGTGGTTCATTACTGTTAGGTTCACTGCTCGTTGCATCATCTTTTACTACGCAGGCTGCAGAAGAACTGCTGCGCAAAGCCGTGGGTAAAGGCGCCTATGAAATGGCGTACAGCCAACAAGAGAACGCACTGTGGCTGGCAACCTCGCAGAGCCGCAAACTGGATGTCGGCGGGGTTGTTTATCGTCTTGATCCAGTCACCCTCGAAGTGACTCAGGTTATTCATAACGATCTCAAACCGTTTGGTGCCACCATTAACAACGCCACGCAAACGCTGTGGTTCGGCAACACGGTAAATAGCGCGGTAACGGCGATGGATGCCAAAACGGGCACAGTGAAAGGGCGTCTGGTGCTGGATGCGCGTAAGCGTTCTGAAGATGTTCGCCCGCTGCAGCCGCGTGAACTGGCCGCAGATGACGCCACAAACACGGTATACATTAGCGGTATTGGTAAAGAGAGCGTGATTTGGGTGGTGGACGGTGATGCCATTAAACTGAAGGACACCATTCAAAATACCGGCAAAATGAGCACCGCTCTGGCGGTCGACAGCAACGCTAAGCGCCTGTATA
Organism: Citrobacter sp. VF227; assembly: GCF_052950715.1. Taxonomy (NCBI): domain Bacteria; kingdom Pseudomonadati; phylum Pseudomonadota; class Gammaproteobacteria; order Enterobacterales; family Enterobacteriaceae; genus Citrobacter; species Citrobacter sp. VF227. The sequence goes on along the minus strand of NZ_JBRFVF010000001.1, from coordinate 431,889 downwards.
CGGCCAATGCAGACGGTGAATTCATTACCATCGATACCAGCACCAACAAAATTCTCAGTCGCAAAAAGCTGCTGGATGATGGCAAAGAGCATTTCTTCATCAACCTGAGCCTGGACACGGCGGGTAACCGTGCATTTGTCACCGACTCTAAAGCGGCAGAAGTGCTGGTAGTCGACACCCGTAATGGTAACGTACTGGCTAAAGTCGCCGCGCCGGAATCCCTGGCCGTGCTGTTCAACCCGGTGCGTAACGAAGCCTACGTGACCCATCGTCAGGCCGGAAAAGTCAGCGTGATCGACGCGAAAAGTTATAAAGTCGTCAAAACGTTTGATACCCCAACATTCCCGAACAGCCTGGCGCTCTCCGCCGATGGTAAAACCTTGTACGTCAGCGTGAAGCAAAAGTCTACACGCGAACAGGAAGCTACCCAGCCGGACGATGTTATTCGTATTGCGCTGTAATTAACCGGAGGGGGAAACCCCTCGTGTCATTTCTCCAAACCCTACGATACGCCTCGTCAAAGCTGGATAAAAAGACGGGAATGCGCGGGGAATTAACAGCAATGACGTCGCGCAGTTGATTGAAACTAACTAAAAAAGAAGGCCTGAAGGATTAACCTGTCAGGCCTTTTGTCATTACGGCGCAGTGCGGTGAATTTCAGCAACGCGCTTACGTACACCAAACCAACCCGCAACCAGCAGGATGGCTATCAGCGGTAATGATGCGATGGTATAAGTACCGTTCGGATAGTCAAACACCATCAGTACCAGCACGCTCAGCAGGAACAGCAGTGTTAGCCAGGAGGTAAACGGTGCGCCCGGCAGTTTGAAGCTGACATCTGCCGTTTTGCCTTCTTTGATGGCCCGGCGCAGACGCATCTGACAGACCATAATAAATCCCCACGACGCAATAATGCCCAGCGATGCGAAGTTCAGCACAATCTCAAACACCTGCGATGGAACCAGATAGTTCAGGAATACGCCAACGACATACACGACCAGCGTGGCGAGGATCCCAGCCCAGGGTACCTGTTGACGGCTCATTTTCGCCATAAACTTCGGCGCAGATCCGCCCATCGACATGGAACGTAAAATACGCCCGGTGCAATACAGCCCGGAGTTAAGGCTGGAAAGCGCCGCAGTGAGCACCACAATATTCATGATACTGCCGATGTACGGCACACCCAGTTTGGAGAAGAAGGTGACAAACGGGCTTTGTCCTGCCTGATAGGCGTTCCATGGTAGTAACAGAACCAGCAGCACGACAGAACCCACATAAAACAGACCAATACGCCAGATAACGCTATTGATTGCTTTTGGCACCATCGTTTGCGGATCTTTGCATTCACCGGCGGCAGTGCCCACCAGTTCAATAGAGGCAAACGCAAAAACCACACCCTGTACAAGTACCAGCGCTGGCAGCAGGCCATGCGGGAAGAATCCGCCGTTGTCGGTAATCAGGTGAAAGCCCGTGGCGTTACCATCAAGCGGCTTTCCGGTACCTAAAAATACGGTCCCCACCACCAGAAAAATGACAATCGCCAGTACTTTAACCAGTGCAAACCAAAACTCCATCTCTGCGAACCACTTCACGCCGATCATGTTCATGGTGCCGACAATGGCCAGTGCGCCGAGGGCGAATACCCACTGCGGCACATCGCCAAATGCGCCCCAGTAATGCATATACAGCGCCACTGCGGTGATATCGACAATGCCGGTCATTGCCCAGTTGATGAAGTACATCCAGCCCGCCACATAGGCGGCTTTCTCACCTAAAAATTCACGAGCATAGGAAACAAAACTGCCGCTGGAAGGGCGGTGTAAAACCAGTTCACCGAGCGCGCGCAGTATAAAGAACGAAAAAATACCGCACACCAGATAGACCAGCGCCAAAGCAGGCCCGGCCATCTGCAAGCGTGCGCCTGCGCCTAAAAACAATCCAGTACCAATTGCGCCGCCAATGGCGATCATTTGCACCTGTCGATTGCCCATCGCTTTGTGATACCCCTCTTCGTGAGCATTCAACCAGCGTCGTTTCGCCGCATGTTGCTCTGCGGCTTGCGTGTTGTTTGTGTTCATTACGTTTCCTGTTGACCTGACAAAAATTCAACGTCCTTTTTGCCGCACCTGCTGCGGCGAAAACAGCGTTACCCTTCATTGTGTTACGAGGGAAAACAGCCGGCCGAGCATCCTACATTCAATTGATCGGTTCCGCAAAGCCCCGATAACAAGAATTCAGTATTTTTGTACAGCCATAGCTGGCGCGGTGTGGCCTAGATTCAGCCAATAAAAAAGAAGGGGGTTAATACAAGGAGAGGCGCACTTATCGAGACATTTACCCGATAAGCGCGGCGTGTTTATGCCGATGCGCCAAAGACCTGAACGGCCTGCTGTAAACGTGATGAACGCTGGGTCAGATCGGCAGTCGCGTCAGTGACACGTTCCACCATCTCTGCGTTATTGTGCGTCATGGTGCCAACGCGTGAAATCGAATCATTAATCAGATCCAACGCCTGGGTTTGCTCGCGGGTGGCCAGACTAATGTCTTTGATCATCATCGACATCTGCAGTACATCGCCAATCATCCCGGTGAGATGTGTTTCCGTTTGCTCCACCATTTTGACCCCGCTATTCACGTTAGCGACGTTTTTTTCGATAAGTTGCTTGATCTCTTTTGCCGCGGACGCTGAGTGCTGCGCCAGATTTCGTACTTCTGCCGCCACGACGGCAAAACCACGGCCGGATTCCCCGGCGCGCGCCGCCTCAACTGCGGCATTGAGCGCCAGAATATTGGTCTGAAAAGCGATGCTGTCGATGACGCCAATGATGTCAACGATCTGCCCGTTGTCACGCGATATCGCCTGCATCATGGCGATAGTTTGTTTCATGATATCGCCGCCTTCTGCAGCGTTGGCGCTGGTTTTATCGGCCATAGTCATGGTATGAGCCGCCGTTTCAGCGGTTTGCTGTACTGCACTGCCAATTTCTTCAATGGCCGCAGCCGTCTGTTGCAGGTCGGCTGAGGTTTCTTCTGAGCGTTTATGCAGCGACGTACCTTCTTTTGATACCCGTTGACTGATCGCGCGAATGCCGGAGATTTGCGTACTGACGTCATCGACCAGTGAATTCAGGTTAAGTCCGGACTGATTAACCAGCCGCATCAGCATTCCGATCTCATCCACCCGATTTAAATGACAGTTATCAGGTTTTCGTCCGGATACCACTTTTTTCATTTGCGTCAGTAGCGTATTAACTGGCTGACAAATTTGATACTTAAGGTAAATAGCAAGCATAAGAAATAATATTAACAACCCACCCGCCTGAATAAATGGGTTGATAGGGGCGAACTGAAATAACAAAGTGAGCAGGGCGGCTACTCCTAAAGAATAATTGACGCGCTGGCTAATACTCAGCCATTTAAACATAGAAGCCCATGCCATTATGCCGCGACGAATGATAATGCCTTTATAAAGCCGAAAGCCTTTAAACTGCTGACTATTAATTTTTTGGTATAAGCTTTCACTATGAGTTATTTCATCACGCGAAGGAACGGTACGCACCGAAATGTAGCCAGTGAGCTTTTCATTGTGCCAGACCGGTGTAACGTTGGCGCGAACCCAGTAATGGTCGCCATTCTGCCGACGGTTTTTCACCATCCCTGTCCAGCTCTCTCCCTGCTGTAGCGTGTACCACATATCGGCGAACGCCGCGGGAGGCATATCAGGGTGGCGAATAATATTATGCGGTTCGCCCATTAATTGCTGTTCGTTAAATCCGCTGGCATCAATAAATGCGGAGTTGGCGTAAGTAATATGACTTTCTTTATCCGTCGTAGAAAGCAGCGTCGCTTTATCGTTAAGTCTGTGCTCAATTTGTGTAACGGGCGTGTTACTTTTCATAGAGACCCCATGATGGTATGTAAAATCCATACAAAAAATCCCCGCAATGAAACCAGGGGATATTAAAAGTTGTTTTAAATAAGTCTTAATAAGAAACGCTGCATTCTCTACTAATCATCAATTTTGTGAAAGTACTTAAAATAAAAATTTCCATTTAAACTATTCATTTGTTGTCATAAAAGTTAAACAATTAATACAAACATATAACGCGAAAGGCGGTTTGCCCTGACCTAAGTTAAATTAACTGCTATCTTACTGTTGAAATAAAACAAACTCAAAAGTATATTTTTTTACAGGGCGGATAACATCCCTATTATATTTTGTAGTGTACGCATACAAGATTTTTTAATCAGGAAGTGATAGGCATAGTGAAAATATCGCGCCAGAAAGAAAGCGCTGTCAGGAGCGCACCGTGAGGCACAAGGCTGCGCCGCACAGGGATTACAGGGTGACGACGATTTTACCCACCTGACCGTTGGCTTCCATGTAGCGATGCGCGTTGACAATGTCATCAAAAGCGAAGGTTTTATCAATCAGCGGTTTGAGCTGACCGGATTGCAGTCCTTCAATGATGACTGCATAGACTCACGAATGCTGCTCTACACTTAGGGTTTTAACATTGAGGGTTGCAGCATGATGAAAATCTATGGGGTGCCGGGCTGGGGATCGGCCATCAGTGAAGTTATGCTCACACTGGCGGAAATCCCTTATCATTTTATTAATGTCGACGGTTTTGACAGTGACGGCCCTCAGCGGGAGTTACTTAAAAAAATGAATCCGCTATGTCAGGTGCCCACACTGGTGCTGGAAAATGGCAATGTGATGACGGAAACGGCAGCGATCGCGCTGATGATCCTCGATCGTTGCCCTGAACTTGCGCCACCCGTTGGACACGCCGAACGCCAGCAGTTTCAGCGCCTGCTGATTTGGCTGGTGGCAAATGTCTATCCTACATTTACCTTTGCCGACTATCCCGATCGCTGGGCGCCAGATGCTCCGGCGCAGTTGAAAAAAAACTGCATTGAGTACCGGAAATCTCTCTATATGTGGCTGAACGATCAGCTAAACGCCGAGCCGTACGCGTTCGGCGAACAGCTCACGTTGCTGGACGTTTATATTGCTGTTATGCGCACCTGGGGGCCAGGGCATGACTGGTTTCAGGACAACACGCCGAATATTAGCGCCATCGCTGATGCGGTTTGCCAGCATCCGATGCTGCGAACTGTCCTGAAAAACAATAAGATTATTTGAATAAAAAAACGCTGTTCCGCAGGAGTGCAAATCCCGGAACAGCGGGCGAACTATCGCCATAAGGTTAAATTACTCGACAGCAGGGGTCAGCGTAATACGATCCAATGAACCCACGATAAACAGATAAGAAATCAGGCCAATCAGCCCCATCGAACCGACGTACTGAATGGCGTAATCAAAAGACTGAGGATTGTCACCCATCACGGTGAGCAGGGCGCTAAATAACCCGCAGTTGGCGCGCCCGAAAACCGTGGAAAAAGTGATACAGGCGGTGGCAGACTATTTGCTGAACAAAGGTTATCGCCGTCCTGGTTTGCTATGGACAACGCGCCGCCTCACTTCTGGCCGATCGTATCGAACAAATCCCGCGTGAAGACGATATTATTGATGTCGGATTTCACCTGGTTGAACGAGAGTCTGCATAAGTAACCTGCATCCCAAAACAATAAGGAACCTGTCATGCCGCACGTTGATATCAAATGTTTTCCTCGCGATCTGAACGAAGAACAGAAGGCCGCACTGGCGGCGGATATTACCGAAGTCATTATTCGTCATTTACAAAGCAAAGAGAGTTCAGTGAGCGTGGCGCTGAATGAAATTGAGCCCGAGGCGTGGCAGGGCGTGTGGGATGCCGAAATTGCGCCGCAGATGACGAGGCTGATTAAAAAACCCGGCTACAGCATGTGAAAGTAAACGGGCGATTATTGCGCCCGTATTATTCAGCCGCTGTTATGCGTTTCCCGCTGGTGACAAACGTTCCGGCGCCAAGATGATGCAGGGTATTGAGTAGGCCATCATCAAACTGCCAGCGTCCCTCAACGAAGACACGCTCATCAGCGGCAGCAGATACCACTTCGCCAAACAGGGTGTCATATTTTTCCTGTGCCGCAGTTGCAGGCAGCAGACGACACTCCATCCAGGCCAGACATTTCGCTTCTATTAACGGTAATCCCAGTACCGGACCTTTTACCACCGGAATACCATAGCAGTTAAATTTATCTTCTACGCGACCCGAAACGCTGCCTACCGCCCAGGTCCAGTTGGTGGCGGCCACGCCCGGAATAACGATGCCGAACTTGCCGCTACGCTCAATCAATTCACGCGACCAGGCGGTTTTATCGACAACAATTGCGATCCGCGGCGGTTCAAACTCCACGGGCATTGACCATGCCGCCGCCATCACATTGCGCCGCTCGGTATGCTCATCCCGGCTGGTGATTAGTATCGTAGGGCCGTGGTTAAGCAGCCGACTTGCATGTTTTAATTCGATTGAACGGAAATGGCTCATGGATGCTCCTGGTCTGAGAGATAACACGCCACAATAGATATAGATATTAACGGTATTAGCGATTTTGTCGCCTCGTCTTGAGGAACAACGCACAATTTCGACAGCGTAAAATTAAAAATGCGTTATAAGTACTGCACCAATCGAACAGGAACGCCGTATGACGCCTTTTTTAACCGCTTATTTTTCCCGCATTGGCTGGTCAGGTTCGGCCAGCGCCGACATTGAAACCTTAAAAGCACTGCATTTACTGCACAACGGTGCAATTCCATTTGAGAACCTGGATGTATTGCTGCCAAGAGAGATGCAGCTCGACGATCAGTCGCTGGAAGAGAAACTGGTGACCGCGCGTCGCGGCGGCTATTGCTTTGAGCAGAACGGAGTGTTTGAGCGCGCGTTACGCGAAATCGGTTTTAACGTACGTAGCCTTCTCGGACGAGTGGTTCTGGCTAATCCGTCAAGCTTGCCGCCGCGCACGCATCGTCTGTTGCTGGTTGAATTACAGGGAGAGCAGTGGATCGCCGACGTTGGCTTCGGCGGACAAACGCTGACGGCGCCGATTCGTCTGCAGGCCGACATTGAGCAGCAAACGCCGCACGGTGAATATCGCCTGGTTCAGGAGGGTGATGACTGGCTTCTGCAGTTCCGCCATCACGATCACTGGCAGTCAATGTACCGCTTCGATCTGGTGGTGCAACATCACAGCGATTATCTGATCGGTAACTTTTGGTCCGCGCACTGGCCACAATCACATTTTCGTCATCATCTGCTGATGTGTCGCCATCTTCCGGACGGCGGCAAGCTGACGTTGACCAATTTTCATTTTACCCATTATCAGGATGGTCGTGCGGTAGAACAGATAAATTTACCCGATGTCGCCAGTCTGTATGCCTTGCTGCAGGAACGGTTTGGACTGGGTGTGGATGATGTGAAGCATGGGTTTACCCTGGATGAGCTGGCGACCGTCATGGCGGCGTTTGATACACATCCTGAGGCGGGGAAATAGAGGATGGGAATAATGCCGGATGCGGCGTCATCGCTTCATCCGGCTTACAGATTCAATCAAAAATCGATCGCCCATTCGGCATGAAACAGGATCACTGCCGAACCGGTAATAGTCACTTTTTCCGGCAGGTTATCACGGATAGCCACCGTCACATCAACAATACCGTCGCGCCCGAGCGCGCGGCCCTGATGCCCCTGAACACGTAGCGTTTTCCCGTCATGCGCCATCACGCCATGGTGAACCAGCCACGCCCCCATTGGACCGTTGGCATTGCCGGTGACCGGATCTTCCACAATACCAATAGCAGGCGAGAACATGCGGCCATCGGTGGCGTTTTCGTCCTTGCGAATTTGAAAAGGGAAGAACCCGTTACAGCCAATTTGCTGGCTGATAGCGGTCAGGGCAGGCAAATCCGGGGAAAGGGCGTCGAGGTCCACCTCAGGCTTCAGCGCAATCATCACTTTAGAGTGTCCGGTGGTGGCTACCTGAATGGGTAATCCGGGCAGCATATCGTCTTCGCTCAGGTGCAGTGCATCGATTATCGCGGCACGTACAGCACCTTCCAGCGGAGCTTCGAATCCAGGTACGCCTTGTTCAAGGCTGATGCGATAGTCATTGTCACTTGCTTCAATATCGACCCGATGACGACCGGCGAGCGAGGTTTGCCAGACGGTGCTGTTGCCCAAACCCAGCACATTGGCGCGCACATAATGTGCTGCGACGGTAGCGTGCCCACAGATAGGAACTTCGACCGTCGGCGTGAAATAACGGATGTGAACATCGCTGTCGTCACTGGTCAGCAGGAATGCGGTTTCCGAATGACGTAGCTCGCGAGCAATGAGCTGCATCTGCGCTTCGCTCAGTCCGTCAGCATGCAACACCACTCCCGCTGAATTGCCACGAAAGGGTATCGAGGTAAAGGCATCGACGTGATAAACCTGTGGTTTCATTAGCGTTCTCCCTGGGATGGAGAAGCATCATAACGTACAAAAAGCGGGATAGCGATCCAGGCCCGGTAAGCGCAAGCTATACCGGGCATCAGAGAAAATTAGCGGCGTGAACGCACTATCTGATAACGGCGGGTAAAGTACTCAAACGGCGCACTCCATACGTGGACCAGTCGGGTGAACGGGAACAGCAGGAAAATGGTCATTCCCAGAACCAGATGCACACGGAAAATCCACGCCACGCCATCCAGATGCGCAGACGCACCGCCCTGGAAGGTCACCACCGACTGCGCCCAACCGACCAGTTTCAGCATTTCACTGCCGTCAGGATGCTGCGCTGAGAACGGGATAGTGGTTAAACCGAGAATACATTGAATCAGCAGAACGCAGAGGATCAGAATATCGGCGGTGGAGGAGGTTGCACGAATGCGCGGATTAGTCAGCCGGCGCACCAGCAAGCCAGCGCCGCCAACCAGCGTCAGCACGCCACAAAATCCGCCGGCAATCATCGCCATCTGCTGCTTTACCGCAATCGGCAGGAACCAGGCATACATCCAGTGCGGCGTTAACATGCCAAACAGGTGACCGAAGAATATCCCCAGAATACCGATATGGAATAAGTTTGACCACAACACCATACCGCGTTTGTCCAGCATCTGGCTGGAAGAGGCGCGCCATGTGTATTGCCCGTAGTCGTAGCGTAGCCAACTGCCGAGGATAAACACCGTACCGCACAGGTACGGATAGATATCGTAAAAAAAGACGTTCAGGTACTGTATCATTTCGGGCCTCCCGCGCTGACGTCGACATACTGAGGTGCCACGTCCTGGCTAAAGCGTCGTTGATAATTTTGTAACGGTGAACTGTCACAGGCGGTGGCGTTATCCTCAATAAACTTCACCTGTTCCTCTTCCCAGACTGCATCCAGCGCCTGTCGGGTATCGTCGCGAGTTTCCGTGCCAACCTGTTTAGTGACACTGTCACTTGAGAGGGGGCTTCCTGCAAGCAGCAGCAGGGCATCAAACAGTTGATACCAGGGCGTATCACGCTGCTTCAAACGCCCACCCAGTAACGCCAGAATCGGTGCGACGTTCTGCAGCCCTTCTTTAGCCTCCGCTTCCGGTAACACGCTTAAGTACTCAAGATATAAAGGCAGGTGATCCGGCAGTTCACGACAGTCGAGCTGCAGCCCGACCTTTTCGTACTGCGCCAACAGATCAACCATTGCCTGACCACGGTCACGAGACTCGGCGTGCACATGTTCAAACAGCAGCAGAGAGGTGGCCCGACCCCGGTCAAAGATTTCGCACCATTCGGCTTGTTTATCCAGTAACGGCGCATTGAGCAGCGCCTGGCTAAATTCGCTAAGCATTGGGGCATCGCAGGCCACAAGCGCCAGTGCCTCGTCTTTACACTCCCATAGCAGCTCGTCGGGGTACTCCATCAGCAGGCCGATAACCTTCAGGATTTGCATTATTCCCCCTCCGCTTTATCGCGCACTTCTGTGATGTCGATAGCGTCAATACGGCTACTGTTGAACAGGTTGAATTTAGTGTCGGAACCATGGCAGCCGTCACCAAAGGTAAAGCCGCAGCCGTTTTTCTCCGGGAAGGCATCGCGCGCCATTTCGCGGTGGCTGGTCGGGATCACGAAGCGGTCTTCATAGTTGGCAATCGCCAGATAGCGATACATTTCCTCAACCTGCTCAACGCTCAGACCCACTTCCTCAATCGCGCGAGTATCCGTAACACCTTCGACGGTTTGCGAACGCATATAGTGGCGCATCGCCATCATCCGTTTTAGCGCGCGCAGTACCGGGCCGGTATCGCCCGCGCTAAGCATGTTGGCGAGGTATTGAACCGGAATTCGCAGTGACTCAACCGCAGGCAAAATGTTGCCGTTGTGCGGCAGGCCACCGGCGTCGGCAATTGACTGAATCGGTGACAACGGCGGAACATACCAGACCATCGGCAAAGTGCGGTATTCGGGATGCAGAGGCAGCGCCAGCTTCCAGTCCATCGCCATTTTATAGACCGGTGAACGTTGGGCCGCTTCGATAACGTTGTGTGGAATCCCCTGTTTCAGCGCTTCTTCAATCACCGCCGGATCGTTCGGATTGAGGAACACATCGCACTGACGCTCGTAGAGATCGGTTTCATGCTCGGTGCTCGCAACTTCCTCGATGCGATCGGCGTCGTACAGCAATACGCCGAGATAACGGATACGCCCGACGCAGGTTTCTGAACACACCGTTGGCTGACCGGACTCAATACGTGGATAACAGAAAATGCACTTCTCTGATTTGCCACTCTTCCAGTTAAAGTAGATTTTTTTATACGGGCAACCGCTAATGCACAAACGCCAACCTCGACATTTGTCCTGGTCGATCAGCACGATGCCGTCTTCTTCACGCTTATAGATGGCACCGCTCGGGCAGGTGGCGACACAGCTTGGGTTCAGACAGTGTTCGCACAGGCGCGGTAAATACATCATGAAGGTGTTTTCGAACTGCCCGTACATCTCCTTTTGCATCTTCTCAAAGTTACGGTCACGGGCTCGTTTTGAAAACTCACCGCCGAGCAGCTCTTCCCAGTTGGGACCCCAGATAATCTTGTCCATCCGCTTGCCATCAATCAGTGAACGCGGACGCGCGGTGGGCTGATTCTTGCTCTCCGGCGCGCTATGCAGATGCTGATAATCGTAGGTAAACGGTTCGTAATAATCATCGATTTGCGGGATCACCGGGTTGGCGAAAATTTTGGTGATCACGCCCATCTTGCCGCCCAGACGCGGTCTGATCTTGCCGTTGACATCACGAACCCAGCCGCCTTGCCACTCTTCCTGATCTTCCCAGTTTTTCGGATAACCAATGCCCGGCTTGGTCTCGACGTTGTTAAACCATGCATATTCCATCCCTTCACGCCCGGTCCAGACGTTTTTACAGGTGACGGAGCAGGTGTGGCAGCCGATGCACTTATCCAGATTAAGGACCATGCCTACCTGTGAGCGTATTTTCATTTTTTCGCCTCCTGTACCTGATCGCGACCTTCATCATCCAGCCAGTTAATGTTTTTCATTTTTCTAATCATGATGAACTCATCGCGGTTAGAGCCGACCGTCCCGTAATAATTGAAGCTGTATGCCAGTTGCGCATAGCCGCCGATCATGTGCGTGGGTTTCGGGCAGACGCGGGTGACCGAGTTATGGATCCCGCCACGCATCCCGGTGACTTCCGAGCCTGGGATATTCATGATTCGCTCCTGAGCGTGATACATCATGGTCATTCCCGGCGGCACGCGTTGACTCACCACTGCACGCGCAGTGAGCGCACCGTTGGCGTTGAAGGCTTCAATCCAGTCGTTATCCTCAATGCCCAGCTCTTTGGCATCGGTCTCGCTGATCCAGACAATGGGGCCGCCGCGAGAAAGCGTCAGCATCAGCAGGTTTTCGCTGTAGGTGGAGTGGATCCCCCATTTCTGATGCGGCGTCAGGAAGTTGAGCGCTTTTTCCGGGAAGCCGTTAGGCGGAACTTCGCGCATTTCGCTGACGCTGCGGGTATCGATAGGCGGACGATATGCCACCAGACTTTCACCAAACGCTCGCATCCACGCATGATCCTGATACAACTGCTGACGACCGGACAGGGTACGCCATGGGATCAGTTCGTGGACGTTGGTATAGCCTGCGTTATAGGAGACATGTTCGCTTTCCAGACCGGACCAGGTAGGACTGGAGATAATTTTGCGCGGCTGGGCCTGGATATCGCGAAAACGAATTTTCTCGTCTTCTTTGTTCAAGGCCAGATGCGTATGGTCGCGACCAGTCATCGCGCCCAGCGCTTCCCAGGCTTTTACCGCCACCTGACCGTTGGTTTCCGGTGCCAGGGCGAGGATTACTTCAGAAGCATCCAGTGCGGTGTCAATCAACGGTCGGCCTTTTGCCGGGCCTTCGCGTTTGGTGTAGTTCAGCTTGCCGAGGAAATCGACCTCCGTCTGAGTATTCCACGCAATGCCTTTCCCGCCGTTGCCGAGCTTATCCATGAGTGGGCCGAGCGAAGTAAAACGTTCGTAGGTGGCGGGGTAGTCACGCTCCACAACGGCAATATTGGGCGCTGTTTTCCCCGGCAGGAGATCGCATTCGCCTTTACGCCAGTCCAGAATGTCAAACGGCTGCGCCAGTTCTGCCGGGGAGTCGTGTTGCAGTGGTTGCAATACAACATCCGTTTCTTGCCCAAGGTGCCCGACACAAACCTCGGAGAAGATTTTGGCGATGCCTTTATAAATTTCCCAGTCGCTCTTCGATTCCCACGCCGGGTCGACTGCCGCTGACAAGGGATGAATAAACGGATGCATATCCGAGGTGTTCATATCGTCTTTTTCATACCAGGTGGCGGTTGGTAAAACGATATCGGAGAACAGGCAGGTACTCGACATACGGAAATCGAGCGTTACCAGCAGATCGAGCTTGCCCTCAATCGCTGCGGACTGCCATTCAACTTCTTCAGGTTTAATACCGTCGCTTGAACCGAGCGCCTCTCCCTGGATCCCGCTTTCGGTACCCAGCAGATATTTGAGCATGTATTCATGCCCTTTACCGGAAGAGCCGAGCAGGTTAGAGCGCCAGACGAAGAGGTTGCGTGGATGGTTCTTGCCGCTATCCGGCTGTTCGCAGGCAAAACGAATATCACCCGATTTCAGCGCCTGCGCGGTATATTCCACCGGAGACATTCCCGCTTGATCTGCCTTTGCCTTAACGGTCAGTGGGTTGAGGTTTAGCTGCGGGGCGGACGGCAGCCAGCCCATCCTTTCTGCGCGCACGTTAAAATCAATTAAATGCCCACTAAACTTCGATGCATCGGCCAGCGGAGAGAGGAGTTCCTGAGCGGTGAGTTTTTCATAGCGCCACTGACTGGAGTGGTTGTAGAAAAACGAAGTGCTGTTCATCTGACGCGGAGGACGGTTCCAGTCCAGCGCAAAGGCCAGCGGTAACCAACCGGTTTGCGGCCGCAGCTTCTCCTGACCCACATAGTGTGCCCAGCCGCCGCCGCTTTGCCCCACGCAACCACAGAACACGAGGATGTTAATCATCCCACGATAGTTCATGTCCATGTGATACCAGTGGTTAACGCCCGCCCCGAGGATGATCATCGAGCGGCCATGTGTTTTGTGCGCGGTATCAGCAAACTCGCGGGCGATTTGCTCGATATGACGGCGTGGCACGCCGGTAATTTGCTCGCCCCAGGCAGGGGTGTAGGCTTTCACTTCGCTGTAATCTTGCGCGCTATGAACATCATCCAGACCACGGTCGAGGCCGTAATTCGCCAGTACCAGATCATAGACGCTCACCACCGGGCAACGGCTGCCATCGGCGAGGGTAAGATGTTTTACCGGCAGTTGGCGAATCAGCACCGGCTCCTGTTTCACGCTGCGAAAATGTGGGTTTTCGTTGCCGCCGAAATAGGGGAACGCCACGCCGGTTACGTCATCATGCTGACCAAGCAGCGAGAGGGAAAGCTCTGTTTCAGTCCCTGCCGCCAGCGATTCGAGATTCCATTTGCCTTTCTCGCCCCAGCGAAAACCGATGGATCCGTTCGGGACAACCAGTTCGCCTTCGCGGTTGAAAGCCACCGTTTTCCACTCTGGATTGTTGTTTTCGCCCAGACCATCGACAAGGTCTGAGGCGCGCATCATGCGTCCAGGCACGTAGGTGCCATCTTCGCGGGCATCCAGCAGCACCAGCATCGGCATGTCGGTATAGCGGCGACAGTAATTGAGGAAGTAATCGCTGGGATTGTCGAGGTGGAACTCTTTCAGGATGACGTGGCCCATTGCCATCGCCAGCGCGCTGTCCGTCCCTTGTTTGGGTGCCAGCCACTGGTCGCAGAGTTTGGCGACCTCCGAGTAATCCGGCGTAATGGCAATCGTCTTGGTACCTTTGTAACGTACTTCAGTAAAAAAGTGCGCGTCCGGGGTTCGGGTCTGTGGCACGTTAGAACCCCAGGCAATGATATAACTGGAGTTATACCAGTCGGCAGATTCCGGTACATCGGTCTGCTCGCCCCAGGTCATTGGTGATGCAGGCGGTAAGTCGCAGTACCAGTCATAGAAGCTCAGACAAGTTCCGCCCAGTAGCGAGAGATAGCGTGTACCTGCGGCATAAGAGACCATTGACATTGCGGGGATGGGGGAGAATCCGGCCACGCGATCCGGACCGTAGGTTTTTACCGTCCAGACGTTGGCGGCGGCAATCAACTGATTAAGCTCTTTCCAGTTGGAACGGATAAACCCGCCGCGCCCGCGCACCTGCTTGTAACTCAGGCATTTTTGCGGGTCGTTCATAATGGATTCCCAGGCCAGCACCGGATCGGGCTGGCGGGACAGGGCGTCGCGCCACAATTCGATTAGACGTTTACGCACCAGCGGATATTTCAGGCGGTTGGCGCTGTACAGATACCAGGAATAACTTGCGCCGCGTGGGCAGCCACGGGGCTCATGATTTGGCAGGTCAGGTCGGGTACGAGGATAGTCGGTTTGCTGAGTTTCCCAGGTTACCAGCCCGTTTTTGACGTAGATTTTCCAGCTGCATGAGCCGGTACAGTTAACGCCGTGGGTAGAACGCACAATTTTATCGAACTGCCAGCGCTGACGATAGCTGTCTTCCCAGTCCCGGTTGGTGTGCATCACTTGCCCGTGCCCCTCGGCAAATGTCTCACCCTTTTGTTTAAAGTAGCGAAAGCGATCTAACAGTTTACTCATGACATAACTCCTGCTTCGAATAACGTTGCCCGCACTGGCTAAAAGATGACTATTTTTTTTGTGATTTACGGCCGTATACCATCCAGGTCACCAGCACGCAGACGATGTAGAACACAAGGAATATTTTCATGGCGCCGACCGGAGAGCCGGTCAGCGCCAGCGATGAACCGAACGCTTTCGGAATAAAGAAGCCCCCGACCGCGCCAATAGCAGAGATAAACCCCAGAGCGGCTGCGGTATCGGTTACCGCTTCACGCTGAGCCTGTTCTTCAGTACCACCGTGCAGCTTCACCCGGTAAATGGTGATTTTGCGAAAGATCACCGCAATCATCTGGAAGGTCGAACCGCTACCCAAACCTGCGGTCAGGAACAAGCCCATAAACACCAGGTAGAAGGCGACAAAGTTTCCTTCGCCAGACCCTGGCAGGGTAAGAAACAGCAGGGCACTAAACAGCGCCATAAAGATGAAGTTAATTAATGTGACGCGTACACCGCCGAACTTGTCAGAGATCACGCCGCCCGCCGAACGCGCAAGCGCGCCAATGAATGGGCCGAAGAACGCCAGTTGCAGAATATTCACGTCCGGGAACTGGGTTTTCGCCAGCATGGCAAAGCCTGCCGAGAAACCGATAAATGAACCAAAGGTGGCAAGATACAGCAGGCTTAATAGCCACAGATGAAAACGCTTCAGGACCGGTAACTGGGAAGCAATGGAGGCCTTCGAACTGGCAATGTCGTTCATTCCCGTGCTTGCCGCCACGGTGGCTATCAGCAATAACGGAACCCAAATCCATGCGGCATTGGCCAGCGACAGTAACGAGCCGTCGGCTTGCGGGACGCCCTGTACGCCCAAAAAGGTAAAGATGGGCAGAAAGATCACCAACGGTGCGATCAACTGCATCACGCTGACGCCAAGGTTGCCGAGACCGCCGTTAACACCTAACGCGCTACCTTGTTTCGCTTTTGGGAAGAAAAAGCTGATATTGCCCATGCTGGAGGCAAAGTTAGCACCAGCAAAACCACACATCAGCGCAATAATAATAAATACGCCAAACGGAGTAGCGGTGTTTTGCACGGCAAATCCGAGCCAGACGCAGGGAACGACCAGAATAATGGTGCTAAAAATGGTCCAGCGACGCCCCCCAAATATAGGTACCATAAAGGAGTAGGGAACACGTAATATCGCGCCAGAAAGAGAAGGCAATGCGGTTAATAAAAACAGTTGGTCGGTGGTAAAATTAAAACCAATTTTATTCAGATTGACGGCCACGGCGCTGAACAACATCCAGACGCAGAACGCCAGCAACAGGCAACTCACTGATATCCAGAGATTTCTTCGGGCAATATGCTTACCTTTATTTTCCCAAAAGGCGGGGTTCTCCGGTTTCCAGTCAGTTAAAAGATAACGATTATTTTTCTCATTTGATGCTGACATATTATTCTCCATGCACATGCCGTTCATGAAAAAGAAATAAACGCATACAGCGCCGCGCGGGTTCTTTTTAGAAACTATTGAAAAGTTTTGGGAATATTGACTGAAAGAATAGATAAAAAAGCGCAATAACGCGGCGTGATGGGGGGATTACACGTTGCTTAAGTGTTACCAATTGTAAATATAAAAGATGTATTATTAATTCATCTATAACATCAATTAACTAACTCTAACGTAATCATACGATCCAAATGGCGCTCGAACGCAGGATCGGCCATTTCTTCAATGCCTAATACATAGATGCCATCCAGACCGCAGACCAACGCAATCAAACGCCAGGCCACATCGGTAGCATCCGGGTCTGGAGAAAACTCACCTGCTTTCTGTCCCTGAGCAATGATAGCGGCGGTTTCTTCGTGCCACATCCGCATGGTCAGCAGGTAAGCACTTTTGATTTCCGGATCTTTATCCGCCAGAACCTGTGCTTCACGCCACAGTTTAATATAGGGTTCAAACCCGCCGTCTTCGCTGCCCAGCATGGCGTGAAGCCGTTCACGGAAGCTGGCGTTTGCGCTGACCAGTTCGGCATCCAGAAGGGTACGGATCAGTTGCACAAAAGCGAGGGATTTTAACTCACCGGCAGACGTAAAGTGATGGTGTACCTGGCCGGTGGACACCTGAGCTTCCGTGGCAATACGCCGCACCGTCATGGCGGTAAATCCTTCCTCAAGCGCGACGCGCATTGCCGCCTGCAGAATCACTTCCCGACGTTCATCCCGATTCAGATAGCTCATCGTTCCTCCCATACCCGTTTAGCACGCAGTGTAACAAAAAGTTGGACATATGTTCAATTTTCCGTAGGATCGCTGAAGTTGGACATGCGTCCAGTTTTAGTTTCGAAGGGAATTTTATGTTTCGTCAGTGGTTAACGTTAGTGATTATTGTGCTGGTCTACATCCCTGTTGCGATTGATGCAACGGTGCTGCATGTTGCCGCGCCCACGCTGAGTATGACGCTGGGTGCCAGTGGTAACGAGCTGCTGTGGATCATTGATATTTATTCTCTGGTAATGGCCGGTATGGTGTTGCCCATGGGGGCGCTGGGCGATCGCATTGGCTTTAAACGCTTGCTGCTGTTAGGTGGAGGCTTGTTTGGTCTGGCATCGCTGGCCGCCGCCTTTGCCCACAGCGCCAGTTGGTTGATTGCCACCCGGGCCGTATTGGCGATTGGTGCGGCGATGATTGTGCCAGCAACGCTTGCGGGTATCCGCGCAACCTTTGCCGAGCAACGTCATCGTAATATGGCGCTGGGCGTGTGGGCAGCCGTGGGTTCCGGTGGTGCCGCATTTGGACCGTTAGTGGGCGGCATGCTGCTGGAGAACTTCTATTGGGGTTCCGTGTTCTTAATCAATGTGCCCATTGTCCTGGTGGTTATGGCATTAACCGCGCGTTATGTGCCGCGCCAGGCCGGACGACGCGATCAATCGTTAAACTTCGGTCATGCGATAATGCTGATTGTCGCCATTCTGCTGCTGGTTTACAGCGCGAAAACGGCGTTGAAAGGGCATACAGCGATCGTGGTCATCGTACTGACATTGATAATTGGTGCGTTATTATTGGGGCAGTTCGTGCGTATCCAGCTTGCGGCCGCGCGCCCGATGATTGATATGCGGCTGTTCACGCATCGTATTATTTTAAGCGGCGTAGTTATGGCGATGACGGCGATGATTACTCTGGTTGGTTTTGAGTTGCTGATGGCTCAGGAGCTGCAGTTTGTACATGGTTTAACGCCGTATCAGGCGGGGTTATTTATGCTACCGGTGATGCTGGCCAGCGGCTTCAGCGGACCGATCGCTGGTATGCTGGTATCATGTCTGGGATTACGTTGCGTGGCAACGGCGGGTATGGCGCTGAGCGCCGTCAGTTTTTACGGTCTGGCAATGACGGACTTTAGTACCCAGCAGATTCAGGCCTGGATATTGATGGCTTTGCTCGGTTTTAGCGCCGCCAGCGCGCTCCTGGCCTCAACGGCGGCTATCATGGCGGCAGCGCCGGCAGAAAAAGCTGCTGCCGCAGGCGCCATCGAAACAATGGCTTATGAACTGGGGGCCGGGCTTGGGATTGCTATCTTTGGTTTGTTGTTGAGCCGTAGCTTTTCAGCCTCGATTCTGCCGCCTGCGGGACTTAATCCGCAGGAAATAGAGCGAGCCTCATCGTCAATGGGTGAGGCGGTACAACTGGCGCATTCGCTTCCGGCGTCCCTGAGTGAGGCGTTGTTGTCAGCAGCCAGAGAAGCCTTTACCTGGTCGCACAGTGTGGCCTTAAGCAGTGCCGGCAGCATGCTTATCGTTTTGGCGGTAGGAATGTGGTTCAGTCTGGCAAAGGTACAGCGTCATTAACTAATGGGCTAAATGACAGGGGTAATCCATCTCTTCGACTTCTTTTCCACTCAGTCGAGCGTATTGCCCCGTCAGTCTCCAGAACGCAGGTTGTGTTTCCGTATAGATCTCTGCCGCTAAAACCAGGCGGCGGCGATCCACCTCATTCAGTTCCAGCAATGTCCACGGCACAAAATAACGATCGCTGCCCGTTAGGGTAAACCACAGGGGACATCCGCAACCGGAGCAGAAGAAACGTTCCCCACGATTTGAAGAAGGAAAGTGTGAGGGTTCGGCTGAATCTGGCGACATCTGCGGGTGAGTGCTGGATTCCAGATACATAGCAATGCCTCCAGACCACTTTTGACATAGCGTACAGTGGCAGGCATAGACATCCAGCATTTCGACGTCGACGGTAAAATGACTCTGTCCGCAAAGACAACGACCAGTGAATGTCTGCACGGCATACTCCTTATGACCGAGTCTACATCAAGAGAAAAAGCCAGCCCCTGAAGGACTGGCTTTGTATTCAGGCTACAACAAAATTAGAACTGGTAGTTCAGACCAACAGCTACGATGTTGTCGGTGCTTACACCGGCAGCGCGGGTGAAGTTGTTGTCATCCAGCAGGTTGATTTTGTAATCAACGAAGGTGGACATGTTTTTGTTGAAGTAGTAGGTAGCACCCAGGTCTACGTATTCAACCAGATCCTGGTCGCCGTATACTGCAATGTCTTTACCTTTAGATTTCAGGTAAGCAACGGACGGACGCAGACCGAAGTCGAACTGGTACTGAGCAACAGCTTCAAAGTTCTGAGTTTTTTCAGCGATACCGTTTACAGAACCATAGGTGGTCATGTTGCGGGTTTCGGAGTAGGTGGTTGCCAGATAGATGTTGTTCGCATCATATTTCAGACCAGCAGCCCAAACTTCAGCGTTTTTACCGTCAGCTTTGAATGCGCTGCCAGCACGGGTCTGGGAATCGGTACGGTCAGATTTCGCATAGGTAGCACCTACGCCGAAGCCTTCATACTCATAAGTGGTAGACAGACCGAAGCCGTCACTGTTAGCTTCTTTGACATTAGAACGGTCGTTTTTGCCCTGGTACTGAGCAGCAAAGTTCAGACCTTCAACCAGACCGAAGAAGTCGGTGTTACGGTAGGTTGCAACGCCGGTAGTACGGCCAGTCATGAATACGTCAGTCTGGGTCCAGGTATCGCCACCGAACTCTGGCAGAACGTCGGTCCATGCGCCGATGTCGTACGCTACGCCGTAGTTACGACCGTAGTCGAAAGAACCGTATTCAGCGAATTTCAGACCAGCGAATGCCAGACGAGTTTTGTCGCTGTTGGAACCACCGGTGGATTCAGTACGGTTGCCTTTGAATTCATATTCCCACTGACCAAAACCAACCAGTTGGTCATTGATCTGAGTTTCGCCTTTGAAACCCATACGTGCATAAGTTTTGTCGCCATCACTGCCGGTGTCATCAGAGAAGTAGTGCTGAGCGTGAACTTTACCGTACAGGTCCAGTTTGTTACCGTCTTTGTTATATACCTCAGCTGCGTTTACTGCACCTGCTGCCAACAGGCTAGTCACTGCCACTGCAACTAATTTAAGTTTCATTCTAAATAATCCTTATAATTATTTCTTGGTGTGTTTCCTAAACCATTGCTAAACGAGGGGTTCGTCAATGGCAAACTATTTTTAAATGACGCAGTGGTATAAGTTCAATAATAAGTTTCATAATATTGCGAAATATTTGAAGTTGTGTGATCCAGATCTACATAATATAACTGATTGCATTAATCTTTATATGTGACAGATCTGAATGGGTATATTTACATAGGGGACTATTGGCAGCCCTATGATTTAAATGGTGTTAGTTTCGCAGGTGTAATATATACATGTGAAGGGATATGGATAACCGCATAATATTTTCAGGCGTTAATTGATTACCATATATTTAACATTTAATTAAACAAATATAAACATAAAGAGCAGACAGAATGAACAATTATTATTCATCAATTTGTCTAAAGTATAGCCGGGTTTTATTTATTTGTGATAAAACCCGTATTTTTTCAGGCGCGCCGCGTTGCCAGCCAGCAAAGCAGCGAGCCAGCGCAGACCATCAGCGCACCTTGCCAGAAGGAAAGGGACAGCGGAGCACTGAGCAATACAGCAGCCAATGCGGAGGAAAGCACCGGGGTAAAATAAGACCCAACAGCCATGATGGTCACGTTACCGTGCAATATACCGATATTCCACGCAGCATAGGCAAATCCTAACGTTAATGCAGCGGTGAACATTTTAATCGTCACCGACGTGCTGAAAACCATTTCCGGCTGAGGAGTAATAAAATAGTAAACCCACAAACTTGCAGCCGTCAGTAAAACGAAGACGGTGATGCCATTAAAACCTTTTGCATATTTATTGGTCACCGTGCAATACGTTGCCCAGATAAAAGCTCCGAGAAAGGCGAGGAAATAGCTAAGCGGGCTGGTAGCGACATTGCTGATAATTTCACCAGGATTGAGACCATTTTCACCCCCCAATACCCAACAGACCCCGGTCAATGCGATGATTAATCCGGGAACCACCAACCAGGTTGTTTTCTGGCCATTAAATAAAATGGCAAATAATATCGTCAGGCTTGGCCAGAGATAGTTGACCATGCCGACCTCAATGGCCTGATGACGAGTTGCGGCATAACCCAGGGCCAGCGCTAAACATATTTCATAGCTCACAAAAAGCACACTACCGGCGATCAAATAACGTACAGGGATTTTTCTGATATCAGGAAAGCCAACAGTAAATATCAGCAACAAGCCGCTTAATGAAAAAATCATTGCCGCGCCACCCGCTGGCCCCAGTCCTTCACTTACTCCACGAATGAGACCCACCATGGTGCTCCAGAGCACAATGGCAATCAGCCCAATCAACGTTGCTTTTTGTTTTGTCATGCTATTTGTCTGTCCATGATACTGGCAAAAATTAAGCTGAAATTTATAGCACTTTTGCACCATAGCACGCTAATTAATTACCTTTTACCTACTCCCTTATGAGTACAAAGGTTAAGCAAAGAGCACTATTTAGTAGCGGAACCGTTTCGTTATTGATTTGACGCAAAAAAAATATGGATATAGCTGATAGTTTCGTCGCGAAGTTGTACATGTCATCTTTCAAACAGCCGCGCTGGCGCAATTTGAGAGATTTCCTGTACGAACCCCTGCAAAAAAGAGGAAAGCAATGGACGTCAGCCGCAGACAATTTTTTAAAATCTGCGCGGGCGGTATGGCGGGAACAACAGTAGCCGCTCTGGGTTTTGCACCCAAAATGGCACTGGCTCAGGCGCGAAACTATAAGTTGTTACGCGCCAAAGAGATCCGAAACACATGCACATACTGTTCCGTAGGTTGCGGGCTATTAATGTATAGCCTGGGTGATGGAGCTAAAAACGCCAAAGAGTCGATTTACCATATTGAAGGGGATCCGGATCATCCGGTGAGCCGTGGGGCATTATGTCCTAAGGGCGCAGGATTATTGGATTACATACACAGCGAAAACCGTCTGCGTTACCCGGAATATCGCGCTCCTGGCTCCGACAAATGGCAGCGTATCAGCTGGGATGATGCCTTTACCCGCATCGCGAAACTGATGAAAGCTGACCGCGACGCCAATTTTATTGAGAAGAATGAGCAAGGCGTAACGGTTAACCGCTGGCTTTCTACCGGGATGCTGTGTGCATCTGCGGCAAGTAATGAAACCGGCATGCTGACGCAAAAATTTGTGCGCTCTCTCGGCATGCTGGCAGTTGATAACCAGGCACGCGTCTGACACGGACCAACGGTAGCAAGTCTTGCTCCAACATTTGGTCGCGGTGCGATGACCAACCACTGGGTAGATATTAAAAACGCCAACGTCGTGATGGTGATGGGCGGTAACGCCGCTGAAGCACATCCGGTGGGATTCCGCTGGGCGATGGAAGCCAAAAACAACAATGATGCCACGCTGATTGTTGTTGACCCTCGTTTCACCCGTACAGCCTCGGTGGCAGATATTTACGCGCCGATTCGTTCCGGCACGGACATCACGTTCCTGTCCGGTGTTTTGCTGTACCTGATTGAAAACAACAAAATCAATGCTGAATACGTGAAGCATTACACCAACGCCAGCCTGCTGGTGCGGGATGACTTTACTTTTGAAGACGGTCTGTTCAGCGGATACGACGCACAAAAACGCCAATACGATAAATCGTCCTGGAACTATCAGTTCGATGAAAACGGCTACGCGAAACGCGATGAAACGTTAAGCCATCCTCGCTGTGTCTGGAATCTGTTAAAACAGCACGTTTCCCGCTACACGCCGGATGTGGTGGAAAACATCTGCGGTACGCCAAAAGCAGACTTCCTGAAAGTCTGCGAAGTGCTGGCTTCCACCAGCGCAGCCGATCGCACAACCACCTTCCTGTATGCGCTGGGCTGGACTCAACATACCGTCGGGGCGCAGAACATCCGTACCATGGCGATGATCCAGTTGTTGCTCGGCAACATGGGGATGGCAGGTGGTGGGGTTAACGCCTTACGCGGTCACTCCAACATTCAGGGGTTAACTGATTTAGGTCTGCTGTCGACCAGTCTGCCGGGCTACCTGACGCTGCCGTCAGAGAAACACGCGGATCTGCAAACCTATCTGGCCGCGAATACGCCGAAAGCCACGTTAGCCGATCAGGTTAACTACTGGGGCAACTATCCGAAATTCTTCGTCAGTCTGATGAAGTCTTTCTATGGCAATGCGGCGCAAAAAGAGAACGACTGGGGCTTTGATTGGCTGCCGAAGTGGGATCAGTCCTACGACGTCATTAAATACTTCAACATGATGGATAGCGGGAAAGTCACCGGCTACATCTGTCAGGGCTTTAACCCGGTTGCGTCCTTCCCGGATAAAAACAAAGTGGTGCAGTCGCTGAGTAAACTGAAGTATCTGGTGGTAATCGATCCGCTGGTGACTGAAACCTCAACGTTCTGGCAGAACCACGGCGAGTCTAACGATGTCGACCCGGCATCTATTCAGACCGAAGTCTTCCGTCTGCCATCCACTTGCTTTGCGGAAGAAGATGGCTCCATCGCCAACTCCGGCCGTTGGCTGCAGTGGCACTGGAAAGGACAGGATGCGCCGGGTGAAGCCCGCAACGACGGCGAAATTCTGGCCGGTATTTACCACCGTCTGCGCGATATGTATCGCACTGAAGGCGGTAAGGCCGTAGAGCCGGTGCTGAAAATGAGCTGGAACTATAAGCAACCGGACGAACCGCATTCCGAAGAAGTGGCGAAAGAGAATAACGGCTATGCGCTGGAAGATCTCTATGACGCCAACGGCGTGCTAATTGCGAAGAAAGGTCAGTTGCTCAGCAGCTTTGCACTCCTTCGCGATGATGGAACGACCTCATCCTCCTGCTGGATTTATACCGGTAGCTGGACCGAGCAGGGCAACCAGATGGCCAACCGCGATAACGCCGACCCGTCAGGTCTTGGTAATACGCTGGGCTGGACCTGGGCATGGCCGTTGAACCGTCGCGTCCTGTATAACCGCGCATCGGCGGATCCGCAGGGCAAGCCGTGGGATCCAAAACGTATGCTGATCCAGTGGAACGGCACGAAGTGGACGGGGAACGATATCCCGGACTTCAACACCGCGGCACCGGGCAGTGGCACTAATCCGTTTATTATGCAGCCGGAAGGGCTGGGTCGTCTGTTCGCTATCGATAAAATGGCGGAAGGGCCGTTCCCGGAACACTACGAGCCGATGGAAACACCGCTGGGTACTAACCCGCTGCACCCGAGCGTGATCTCCAACCCGGCAGCACGTCTGTACGAGGCGGATAAATTACGCATGGGGACGAAGCAGGATTTCCCGTACGTCGGGACAACCTATCGTCTGACCGAACATTTCCATACCTGGACCAAGCACGCATTACTGAATGCGATTGCCCAGCCAGAGCAGTTTGTGGAAATCAGCGAAACACTGGCGGCAGCGAAGGGAATTAACAATGGCGATTACGTGAAAGTCAGCAGCAAGCGTGGATTTATTCGCGCAGTTGCTGTCGTCACTCGTCGTCTGCGTACCCTGAACGTCAACGGTCAGCAGGTTGAAACGGTTGGGATCCCAATTCACTGGGGCTTTGAAGGAGTCGCGCGTAAAGGCTTTATCGCCAACACCCTGACGCCGAATGTCGGTGATGCAAACTCGCAAACGCCGGAATACAAAGCGTTTTTAGTTAACATCGAGAAGGCGTAAGGGAGGCGAACAAATGTCTATGGAAACGCAGGACATCATCAAAAGGTCCGCAACAAACTCCATCACGCCGCCGCCTCAGGGCCGTGATTACAAAGCCGAAGTTGCGAAGCTAATCGACGTCTCCACCTGTATAGGCTGTAAAGCCTGTCAGGTGGCATGCTCAGAATGGAACGATATCCGTGACGAAGTCGGCCACTGCGTAGGGGTGTATGACAACCCCGCCGATCTCAGCGCTAAGTCCTGGACGGTGATGCGGTTCACCGAAACCGAACAGAACGGCAAGCTGGAATGGTTGATTCGTAAAGACGGCTGTATGCACTGTGAAGATCCGGGCTGCCTGAAAGCATGCCCATCTGCCGGGGCAATCATTCAGTATGCCAACGGGATTGTCGATTTCCAGTCAGAGCACTGCATTGGCTGCGGCTACTGTATTGCCGGGTGTCCATTTAATATTCCGCGCCTCAATAAAGAGGATAACCGCGTGTATAAATGTACGCTGTGTGTGGATCGCGTCAGCGTTGGGCAGGAACCTGCCTGCGTGAAGACCTGTCCAACCGGGGCAATACATTTCGGCACCAAGCAGGAAATGCTGGAAATGGGCGAGCAGCGTGTGGAAAAACTGAAAGCACGTGGTTTTGAACACG
This sequence comes from Citrobacter sp. VF227, assembly GCF_052950715.1. Lineage (NCBI taxonomy): Bacteria > Pseudomonadati > Pseudomonadota > Gammaproteobacteria > Enterobacterales > Enterobacteriaceae > Citrobacter > Citrobacter sp. VF227. The sequence continues at coordinate 405,995 of NZ_JBRFVF010000001.1, read as the reverse complement.
CCGGTCTCTACAACCCGGAAGGTGTGGGGGGCACGCACGTCATGTACGTTCTGCATCATGCCAACCAGCCGGAGCTGTATCACGGTCTGCCGAAAGAACCTAAGATCGATACTTCTATCAATCTGTGGAAAGGAGCGCTGAAACCGCTGGCCGCTGCCGGATTTATCGCCACCTTCGCCGGACTGATTTATCACTACATTGGTATTGGTCCGAATAAGGAAGTGGACGACGACGAGGAGGATCATCATGAGTAAGTCGAAAATGATTGTGCGCACGAAGTTTATCGACCGCGCCTGTCACTGGACGGTGGTGATCTGCTTCTTTCTGGTGGCACTGTCGGGGATTTCGTTTTTCTTCCCGACGCTGCAATGGCTGACGCAAACCTTCGGTACGCCACAGATGGGGCGCATTTTGCACCCGTTCTTCGGTCTGCTGATTTTCGTCGCGCTAATGTTCATGTTTGTACGCTTTGTGCACCACAACATCCCGGATAAGAAAGATATTCCGTGGCTGAAAAACATTGTCGAAGTGCTGAAGGGCAATGAACACAAGGTGGCGGATGTGGGCAAATACAACGCCGGACAAAAAATGATGTTCTGGTCGATCATGAGCATGATTTTCGTGCTGCTGATTACCGGCATCATTATCTGGCGTCCGTACTTTGCGCAGTTTTTCCCGATGCAGGTTGTCCGCTACAGCCTGTTAATCCATGCTGCGGCGGGCATCATTCTGATGCACGCGATCCTCATCCATATGTATATGGCATTTTGGGTGAAAGGTTCGATTAAGGGCATGGTCGAAGGGAAGGTGAGTCGCCGCTGGGCGAAGAAACACCACCCGCGCTGGTATCGTGAAGTTGAAAAGGCCGAAGCCAAAAAAGAGAACGAGGAAGGGTTACAATAATCCATTAACGTTCTGCTGATAAAAATGGCGCTACCGACGTAGCGCCATTTTTTTTGCCAAAAAAACGTCATGTTTCTGTCATCTGGTAAACGTAAGGTGTTGTCTTTCCATTAAGAGAAGAGTTAAAAGACAATGCATCTGGTGAAAACATTACTCGCAGTCAGCGTATTTCTCTGTGCGTCCGTTCAGGCGCAGAATATCCTTGACTTTCCGCAGCCGGAGAATAACCCGGAAGAGTTTTATGCCGTGACTGAAATCCCGGCAGGCGGGATCATAAAATATGAAACCGATGCGAAAACCGGCTTTATCGTCGCCGATCGCTTCCAGTCGATGCCGGTTGTCTATCCGGCAAACTACGGTTCATTGACCCAGTCCCTGGCAGGTGACGGTGACCCGCTGGATGTGATTTTCTATACCCGGGCACCGCTGGCCCCGGGAACGCTGATCAAGTTGCGCGCGATCGGCGTGCTGAAGATGATCGATGGCGGGGAAAAGGACGATAAAATTGTCGCCGTATCGGCCAGCAAAATTGACCCCACCTATGACGACATCAAAGAGTTGAGCGATTTGCCAAAGATCGAAGTGCAACGACTGGAGTCGTTTTTCCGCGTGTATAAAGAGTTGCCGGAAGGGCGTAAAAAAGTAGAGTTAAATGGCTTTAACGATGCAGCCACCGCGAAACAAGAGATCAAGCAGGCATGGGATGCCTGGAAAGAAAAACAGCCGAAGCAGTAAATGAAATGCCGGATGGCGTTAGCGTATCCGGCATTCACTTTTATCACTGCACTGCCAGCTTACGCAGGCGTGAAATATCCACGTTTTTTTGCCATCTTCATTAATGATAATCCTCGTAGTCCAATATGTACGCGTCGCCATTGACAAATTCAAAGGTAATGCACCAGTTACCTGAAACATAAATTGCCCATATGCCGTCGCGATCGCCCGCCAGTGGATGCAACCTATAACCGGGCATATTGATATCAGTAACATGGCTGGCCGCATCGATAACAGCGAGTCTGTGTCGCACGCAATCGTCGGACATGCTTCGCCATAACGCCAGATGTTCTTCCATGAAGAAACAAGTCACGCAAGATTTGCCGGACAGGGCACAACGCCGCTGTCCGGCAATGGGTTTACTCCAGTTGTGAGTTCAGACGCGCAATCTCCTTCCGCCATTGCGCCTGTAATTGCGGTTTCTGATGCTTCGGTTTGCGGGCGAGGTCGTCGGCCAGCCGCTGCTCCAGCTCAAGAAGTTTTTCCAGTACTTCATCTCCACTGCGATGGGGAGCAGGAACAACCTTTGCCACACTGTTATGCACCATTAACTCACTGGTGGCGCCCTGAATACGCGCGTTGATTGCCTCCAGGTCATGCCATTCGCTAAGCTCACCCTCGTCGATAAACCAAAACCGGTTGCAGCTTTGGCTGATAAGCTGACGGTCATGACTGACCAGCAACACGCCGCCGTGGTAGCTTTGCAGCGTTGCTGCCAGCGCCTCTTTACCTTCCAGATCCAGATGGTTGGTCGGTTCGTCGAGCATCAGCAGGCCGTAGCGAGCTAGCGAGAGCCCAACAAACAGCAGCCGGGAGCGCTCACCACCACTTAAAACACTGACTTTCTGCGCGTGGCGGATCCACGGAAAACCCGCGCTAATCAGCGCCATTTTGCGGATATCAGGCTGAGGCGCAAAAGGCTCCAGCGCGTCAAATAGCGAATCGCTATCGGCAAGCTGATGCAACGTTTGGTCGTAATACCCCAACGTAACGCGCGGGTGCAACACCAGCGAAGGTGATACCAGCTGTGACTGAAACTGTTGCCAGATAAGCCTTAACAGCGAAGATTTCCCGCAACCGTTGCGTCCGACAATCGCCACCCGATCGCCGCTTTTTAACCGAATTCCGGCAATGGAAAACAGCGTATCTGCGCCTGGAGCAGGGGCCACCGACAAATTAGTCATCTCCAGTAAACGATCTGCACGCAGGGCATCGCCATGCAATGTTAGTGTCCACTGACTTCCTGCGGTCACTTCCGTCTGAACGTCCTTCAGGCGTTGCACCTGCTTTTCCATCTGCTTCGCTTTGCGGGACAAATCCTCGTTGTCGTAGACCCGCCCCCAGGTTGCCAGCCGTTTAGCGCTGGCGGTAACCCGGTCTATCTCCTTTTGTTCAGCCTTATGGCGCAGAGCATCGCTGGCGTATCTTTCTGCCAGAGCCTGACGCGCCTCGCTGCAGGGTAGATCGAAGGCATGGAGAGTACGATCGCGCAGGATCCAGGTTCCCTGCGTCACCGCATCCAGCAATTGTGGGTCGTGAGAAACCACCACAAAACTGCCAGACCAGTTCTGTAAGAACTGTTCCAGCCACAGTAATGTTGGCAAATCCAGATGGTTACCCGGTTCATCCAGCAGCAGCAGATCGGGATTTCGCATCAGCGCCCGCGCTAATAAAAGCCGCGTGTGCTGCCCGCCGCTCAGCGTCTGTGCAGTGAGGTGCAAATTCTCCGACGTAAAACCCATTTCGGCGAGTAACGCTTCAACTCGCCACTGCTGGCTGGCGCGCTCATGTTCGGGAAGTTGAGCAAGAACCGCCTCCTGCAACGTTAGCGGCAGTACATCGTCGGGTAAATGTTGTTCTACACGGGCGAGTTGACAGTAATTCGCCTGCGCGATTACGCCACTGGTAGGAGAGATGGTGCCATCAAGCAGCTTTAACAACGTGCTTTTGCCGCAGCCGTTATAGCCGATAAGCCCGATGCGGTCGCCTTTTTTCAGGGTAAATGTGAGATCGTCGAATAGCGTGCCAAATGCCGTATCAACGTGTAAGGATTGTGCGGTTAGTAATGTGCTCATTGTTGCTTACTCAAGAGTTACAGGCGTAAAAACGCCTCGTCAAACATCGCTGACGATAACCCGGTAAGCCCGAGAGAAGGGGATTTAGAAGTTAGCTTCGCTCAAGCAGAAGTTATCGCAGCACGATACCGATAACGCTTGAGCACTGGCGATCGCCAAAAGCATGTGAAACGATGAAACGTTCACAGTACAGCATAAGTATCCTCCTTTTATATTTCCGAATGTTAATCGATGGTGAAAGTGTAATCGCAAGTTACGCAGTAGTGCAAGTTTCGAACGTATGGCCGTGAAACCTGGCATGTTGGACGTTACGTTAATGCAGAAACCATGAACACAGGATAATTATTCAAAAGTTAATTTTCTTCGCGTCAAAAGCATGAGTTAACGATCACAACAACAGTCGAAATTCTCCAGTATCCTCTTCTCACTATTTTATTTTTTGGAGAATAGATGATATGAAAAAAACAATTACATTCACGATGATTGCGCTGGGATGTTTACTTGCAAATGCTCAGGCAAATGAGAAACTTGTTGGAAATGAAATACTTAAAGTTCAAAAAGGTGGGGTGCCTGACAAAATTTACTCACAACAAAAACCGCATTTAAAGATTGCCACCTATAACATTGGTAAAAATGAAACCTCTGCTGATGTAAAGGATTTTACAGCACTTAATTCGGCGATTAAAAGAATTGATGCCGATATTATTGCTGTTCCAGAGGTTGATAACAAAACGGGACGTAGCCAAAAGATTGATCAACTCAAAAAAATCGCTGAGGCCAATAACCTACATTATTCCTTCGGTAAAGCCCTTGATTTCGATGGTGGTGAGTACGGCTTAGGTCTTCTCTCCAAATATAAAATCCTGCATTCGCAGGTCGTGAAACTACCCTCGGGAAACGCGGAACAACGCGTGGCGCTCCTGGCGCAGGTTGACGTACCCGGCTTTGATTCCGCGCCTATTATTATGGTGACACATCTCGACTGGCAAAAAGATCCCACAATGCGGACAGAGCAGGCGCGTTACCTGTTAGATATCAGCATTGGTGATGCAACATCTGATTTCCAGGATATTGCATCTTCAATCAAGATCCTGGCAGGGGACTTCAATTCGACCCGGGATGAGCAGCCACTTAAAGAAATACGTTATTTTTTCAATGAAGTCACAAAAGAAGGGATGGATACTCGTACTTGGCCAGCCGTAAACCCGGCGATTGATATTGACCATATTTTCACATTTAAAGGCCAGAAGTGGAACGTTAAAAATCTGGAGATCCCACATAATTCGCCAGAGTTCACGTGGTCTACTGCGAGCGATCACTTGCCGGTTATTGCAGAGCTTGAACTTTCAGAGCAATAGTCGATATAACGCCTTTGTTAATTGAATGATAAAAATTGCCCGGCAGCAACGTGCCACCGGGCAAAGCGTCAGATAGAGGTTCGACGGTAATCGCGATATTCTGCCTGCCAGAAATTATCGTCAATCGCCTGTTGCAGCGCTTCAGCGGACGTTTTCACCGCCACACCTTGCTGTTGGGCCATTTTACCGACGGCAAACGCAATGGCGCGGGACACGGTCTGAATGTCTTTCAGCTCAGGCAACACCAATCCTTCGCCGTTGAGCACCAGCGGTGAATACTGTGCCAGCGTTTCACTGGCCGACATCAGCATTTCATCGGTAATGCGCTTAGCGCCAGAAGCAATCACGCCTAGGCCAATACCCGGGAAGATGTACGCGTTATTACACTGGGCGATAGGATAAGTTTTCTCTTTCCACACTACCGGTGCGAACGGACTACCGGTCGCAACCAGTGCGTTGCCTTCGGTCCAGGCGATAATATCCTGCGGCGTGGCTTCTACGCGGGAAGTCGGGTTAGACAGCGGCATGACGATCGGACGCGGGCAATGCTTGTGCATTTCGCGAATGATCTCTTCGGTAAACAGGCCAACTTGTCCGGAAACCCCGATCAGGATGTCCGGCTTAACGTTACGTACCACGTCGAGCAACGACAGTACATCTTCTTGCGTATCCCAGTGCTGCAGATTTTCGCGTTTTTGCACCAGTTTGGTCTGGAAAGAGAGCAGGTTGGGCATTTTATCGGTTAACAGGCCGAAGCGATCGACCATGAACACACGTTGACGCGCGGCTTCTTCGCTTAAACCTTCACGCTGGATTTGCGCGATGATCTGCTCGGCAATCCCGCAACCGGCGGAACCCGCCCCGAGGAAAACGATGTTCTGCTCGCTCAGCTGGCTACCCGCCGCACGGCTGGCCGCAATCAGCGTACCGACGGTCACCGCCGCGGTGCCCTGAATATCATCGTTAAATGAACAAATTTCGTCGCGATAACGGGTCAGCAGCGGCATGGCGTTTTTCTGCGCAAAATCTTCAAACTGCAACAGCACGTCAGGCCAGCGATGCTTCACAGCCTGGATAAATTCATCAACAAATTCGTAGTATTCATCATCGGTGATGCGCGGATTACGCCAACCCATATACAGTGGATCGTTCAGCAATTGCTGGTTGTTAGTCCCGACGTCCAGTACCACTGGCAGAGTGTAAGCCGGGCTAATCCCGCCACACGCGGTATACAGCGACAGTTTACCGATTGGAATACCCATCCCGCCGATCCCCTGATCGCCAAGACCCAAAATACGTTCCCCATCGGTGACGACGATAACTTTGATATTGTGGTTAGGAACATTTTGCAGGATATCGTCCATATTGTGGCGGTTCTGATAAGAGATAAACACGCCGCGTGCGCGACGATAGATCTCAGAGAAACGCTCACAGGCCGCGCCTACTGTTGGGGTATAGATAACCGGCATCATCTCATCAAGGTGATTATGCACCAGTCGGTAAAACAGGGTTTCGTTAGTGTCCTGGATGTTGCGCAGGTAAATATGTTTATCGATTTCGGTTTTGAATCCCTGATATTGGATCCAGGCACGTTCGGCCTGTTCTTCAATCGTCTCGACCACTTCCGGCAGTAAACCCAGCAGGTTGAAGTTACGGCGTTCTTCCACACTGAAAGCGCTCCCCTTATTCAGTAAAGGAAATTCCAGCAGTACCGGGCCAGCGTAAGGGATGTAAAGGGAACGCAATTTTTTAGTTTCGTTTTCCATGTCACTCACTCTTTTTTGAATAACCGTCCCTGGCACTCTTATGATCGTATCGGGCCTGTCCGCCAGGGAAACAGGCGAAGTATAAAGCATTGTGAATGGGTTAAGGGGTTTTATAAGCAAAAACACCACTGCGGTTGCAATGGTGTTTATCTCGTTACTCAGTCATACGTGCGAAAGGCTATTTGCCGTCAGTGCGGCGCTTTCTTCCGGTAGGATTATTGACCACGTTGGTTTTGTCACCTTCGGTCACGACTTTGCGTTGATTTGAGATTTTGTGGTCCAGTCCAAGAATATGGCGGGCCTGACGGTTCGATTTCATTCTAACTCCTTTATCCTGTTACTGGTTTCAAGGGCGAGCCCGTATAAGAACGGACGAAATACAACCTGATAGAAAGCCGATGTTCAACATAACGGCTTTCTGGATGGTCGGTCATTTTATCTGAAAGGTCAATGCTTAAGCAGGAAATGAGAACTATCCCTTATGTGTCATGCTTTTTCTCAGCCGTCCTATACTTGTAACTCCAACGACAACACAGGAGAGCGATAATGACTATCCATAAGAAAGGTCAGGCACACTGGGAAGGCGACATCAAGCGCGGGAAAGGTACCGTGTCGACCGAAAGTGGGGTGTTGAATCAGCAACCGTATGGGTTTAATACACGATTTGAAGGAGTGAAAGGCACCAATCCTGAGGAGTTGATTGGCGCGGCCCATGCAGCCTGCTTCTCAATGGCGCTCTCGCTCATGCTGGGCGAAGCAGGTTTTACGCCAGATGCCATTGATACTACAGCCGACGTTTCTCTGGATAAAGTGGATGCCGGGTTTGATATCACCAAAGTGGCGTTGCACAGCCAGGTAAGCGTCCCGGGGATAGATGCCGCCACATTTGACGGCATCATCCAGAAAGCGAAAGCTGGTTGTCCGGTATCCCAGGTGCTGAACGCGGAAATTACACTGGATTATCAACTGAAGTCTTAATAAGTATGCGCCGGATACGACGGGGTCTTATCCGGCCAATGTAATTTATTGCGCCACCCAGCCGCCATCCATATTCCACGCGACGCCACGTACCTGCGCCGCACCGTCTGAGCACAAAAACAGCGCAAGCTCACCCAGCTGTTCCGGCGTAACGAATTCGCGTGACGGCTGCTTTTCCGCCAGCAGAGCGTCACGCGCCGCATCAGGTTCAGCCCCGTCGGCAATACGCTTATCAATCTGCTGCTGGACCAGCGGGGTCAGCACCCAGCCGGGGCACAGCGCATTGCAAGTGATTCCCGTCTGCGCGGTTTCCAGCGCAATGGTTTTGGTTAAACCCACCACGCCATGCTTCGCTGCCACATAAGCGGATTTGTCTTTTGACGCCACCAGACCATGAACAGAGGCGATATTAATGATGCGCCCCCAGTTACGCGTGCGCATGCCGGGAAGTGCCAGGCGCGTGGTGTGAAAAACAGAAGAGAGGTTAATAGCGATAATCGCGTTCCACTTATCAACCGGAAAGGTCTCTACCGGTGAAACATGCTGGATCCCGGCGTTGTTGACCAGAATATCCACACCACCGAATTCGCTTTCGGCATAACGCATCATGTCGGCAATTTGTACTTCATCGCTTAAGTCTGCGCCATGATAGCCCGGTGTTTTGCCATACTGCGCAACGGCATCTTTGGCGGCATCGACATCACCAAATCCGTTGAGGATCAGCGTAGCGCCTGCTTGCGCCAGCACCTGCGCGATGCCTAATCCGATACCGCTGGTAGAGCCGGTAACCAGGGCTACTTTTCCCGTTAAGTTCATGATGATTCTCCTTAAACAATTCCGGTGGTGTAGAAAACGCCGATCACAAACAGCACGACCAGACTTTTAATTATGGTAATGGCGAAAATCCCACCATACGCCTGACGGTGGCTGAGACCGGTAATAGCCAACAGCGTAATCACCGCCCCGTTATGCGGCAGAGTATCCATGCCTCCGCTGGCCATAGAGGCGACGCGGTGGAAGACTTCAAGTGGGATATTTGCGGCATGAGCGGCAGCGATAAAGGTGTCCGACATGGCGGCGAGCGCAATACTCATGCCGCCAGATGCTGAACCGGTGATCCCGGCAAGCGTGGTGATGCTAATTGCCTCATTGAGCAATGGATCGGGAATGGCAGCCAGCGCTTTTGACAGTACGAGGAATCCGGGCAGGGCGGCGATCACCGCGCCAAAACCGTATTCTGACGCAGTGTTCATGGCCGCGAGGATTGCGCCGCCAACCGCCGTTCGGCTGCCTTCCGCCAGGCGACCTTTAATGTTGCGATAGCCGAACACCACCACCAGCAAGATCCCAGAGATCAGCGCTGCTTCTACCGCCCAGATAGCGGTGATTTTACCGACTTCGGTGGTAATCGGTTTGGCAAGACCCGGAAGTTCCAGTTGATGCGTGGCACCATACCATTGGGGGATCCAGCGGGTAAACAGCAGGTTAAATACCCCGACCAGGATCAGCGGCGAGATAGCAATTATCGGGTTCGGCAGGTTAATGTTATCCGGCGTTTCCGGTTCATTTAACAGTTCAGTGCCATAGCCTTCGTTTTTCGCCTGTGCTTTACGGCGCTGGCGTTCGAGATAAACCAGACCGACAACGATGATAAACACGGAACCGATCAGACCCAGCCAAGGCGCGGCCCAGGCGTTAGTCCCGAAGAAGCTGGTTGGAATAATGTTCTGGATTTGCGGCGTACCAGGTAGCGCATCCATGGTGAATGAGAACGCGCCCAGCGCCACGGTTGCCGGGATCAGGCGCTTCGGAATATTGCTCTGGCGGAACAGTTCCGCCGCAAACGGATACACCGCAAACGCCACCACGAACAGCGACACGCCGCCGTAGGTCAACAGCGCACACACCAACACAATCACCGGAATGGCGTGACGACGCCCGAGAATGTTGATGGCGGCGGCAACGATCGATCGAGAAAAACCGGATAACTCAATTAACTTGCCAAATACCGCTCCCAGTAAGAATACCGGGAAGTAAAGCTTCACAAAACCGACCATTTTTTCCATAAACAGGCCGGTGAAGGCAGGGCCAACGGCGCTGGGTTCGGTCAGCAATACAGCACCTAATGCCGCGATGGGGGCAAACAGGATAACGCTGTACCCGCGATAGGCTGCCAGCATCAGCAGGCCCAGCGCTGCCAAGGCGATTAATACACTCATCATGACTCCTCAATATCATTGTTATAGTGGGGTACAGAAAGAGAAGTTACGGTTTCAGGGCAAAGCGCAGCTGATGCTCTCGGCGTTGCTGGATATACTCCTTGCGCGAATCATCCCAGCGATAAAACCCCTGGCCGCTGCGCAAGCCGGTATCACCAGAGGCAACCTTATCCGCGACCAGCGACATCATGTCGCTACCGGTGGCCAGTTCCGGCAGCAGATGCCGACAAATGTCCTGCACCGTAGAAAGTCCGGTCATATCTGCCGCCTCCAGCGGGCCAACCATCGCATAGCGGCGACCGAGCGAGGCACGCATGACCTGATCCACCACCTCTGCGCTGGCGATACCGCTTTTTACGATATGTAATGCTTCACGCAGCAGCGCAAATTGCAGGCGATTACCGACAAAACCAGGTGCTGCGCGGTCGAGGACGACGGCTTCCAGTTGCATCGAGAGCAGCAGCTGTTGCAGCTCACGCAGGTATTCCGGTTTCGTGGCGGTGCCGGGGACAATTTCGACCAGCGGGATAAAATGTGGCGGGTGCCAGAAATGGGCGATGAGCAGCCGCTCAGGATGGGCGAGCTTTTCTGCCAGCGCATCCGGCGGCAGGCCGCTGGTATTACTGGCAATGACGGCCTCCGGTGCGATCAGTTTTTCCAGTTGCGCATACAACGCGTGCTTGAGCCCGAGCCGCTCCGGGATGGCTTCAATCAGTAATCCGCACGCAGCAATCTCCGGTAGCGAAGTCGTACCGTGCAGACGACTCACAACCTGATCTTTTTCGTCAGCGGCAAACTTTTCGGCGGTGATCAGTTCATCCAGAATACCGCTGGCAACGGCGCCAATTTCAGCAATTCGGTCGCTATCGGTGTCATACAGCCAGACATCGTGACCATAACGAGCAAAGTGGGTGGCAATACCGACGCCCATTAAACCCGCGCCCAATACGCAGACATATTTACTTTGCATGAGGGACCTCCTGCAAACGCTCTACCGCCAGGGCTACGCCCTGACCGCCGCCTACGCACAGCGTAGCCAGCCCTTTGGTCGCGTTACTACGCGCCATTTCGTGCAGCAGCGTCACCAGAATTCGGCAACCTGATGCGCCGATGGGATGGCCCAGCGCAATCGCACCGCCGTTTACGTTCACCCGGTCGCTGTCCCAGTTCAGGGATTCACCAACTGCCAGCGCTTGTGCGGCGAAGGCTTCGTTGGCTTCAATGAGATCGACATCATTCAACGTCCAGCCCGCTCGCTTCAGGCACTGGAGTGTGGCCTCTACCGGCCCAATGCCCATAATGGAAGGGTCGACGCCGGAAACGGCGTAGCCCGCCACCCGGGCAAGAACCGGCAGATTGAGTTCTGCTGCTTTGGCGGCGCTCATCAACATCACTGCGGCGGCACCATCGTTGATTGAAGAGGCGTTCCCGGCGGTCACTGTGCCGTTACCAGGGCGAAACGCTGGTTTGAGCAGCGCCAGCTTCTCAGCCTGGGTATCCGGGCGAGGCTGTTCGTCATGGTTCACAACGCGCGGCGGTTTTTTACCCTGCGGGACGCTGACCGGCGTGATTTCCGCGATAAAACGACCGGCTTCCATGGCGGCAGCCGTTTTTTGCTGGGAACGCAGAGCAAAGGCGTCCTGCTGCTCGCGACTGATAACGAATTTATCCGCCAGATTTTCCGCGGTAATTCCCATGTGATAATCGTTGAACGCATCCCACAAGCCGTCATGTACCACGCTGTCTTTCATACTGGCATGGCCCAACCGCAGACCGGCTCGCGCACCGTCGAGAAAATAGGGCGCATTGCTCATGCTCTCCTGACCACCGGCTATTACGATTTGCGCATCGCCGCAGCGAATCGCCTGGACCGCCTGATGCACCGCCTTCAGGCCCGAACCGCACACCAGATTAATGGTTAACGCGGGCGTGGTTGCAGGCAGTCCTGCGCGTAACGCCGTTTGCCTGGCCGGATTCTGGCCGCAGCCTGCCGTTAGTACCTGACCTAAAATCACCTCATCAATTTGTTCAGGCGCCAGGTTGGTTTTTTCCAGCAGAGAACGGATCACTACCGAGCCTAACTCAACGGCGGAAAGCGGCGCCAACGCGCCATGAAAACTGCCAATCGGAGTACGCGTTGCGGCGACAATAACAACATCCTGCATGGTCAGATCCTCAGCTAAATTGCATTTCGGGGACGTTTTCGGGAACGATCAGCTTGCCGGCTGTTCTGGCGACAATCTCATCCACGCTGATGCCCGGCGCACGCTCACGCAGAATGAACGCGCCATCGGCGATCTCCAGCAGCGCCAGATCGGTAAGCACGCGTTTAATGCAGGCCACGCCGGTCAGCGGCAGGGTGCAGGAGGGAAGCAGTTTCGACTCACCACTTTTGGAGGCATGCGTCATCACCACGATGATGTTGTCAGCACCAGCAACCAAATCCATCGCGCCCCCCATGCCTTTCACCATTTTTCCGGGGATCATCCATGAGGCGATATTGCCGTTAACATCCACTTCAAACGCGCCGAGTACCGTCAGATCGACGTGGCCACCGCGGATCATGGCGAAGGATTGCGCCGAGTCGAAGATCGCCGCGCCTTTGCGCGCTGTAACGGTCTGTTTTCCGGCATTGATCATGTCTGCATCAATTTCGTCTTCCGTGGGGAACGGGCCCATACCCAGCAAACCGTTTTCTGATTGCAGCATGACGTCCATGCCATCGGGAATGTAGTTCGCCACCAGAGTGGGAATACCAATCCCAAGGTTGACGTAATAACCGTCGCGCAGCTCGCGGGCGACACGCATCGCCATTTGTTCACGCGTTAACATGGTCAGGCTCCTTTGTGGCGAAGGGTGCGTTGTTCAATACGTTTTTCAAATTGCCCCTGAATAATGCGGTTAACAAAAATTCCTGGGGTGTGAATAGCGGCGGGGTCAAGCTCTCCGGGAGGGACAATTTCTTCGACTTCCACGACGGTGATTCGCCCGGCCGCGGCCATCAGTGGATTAAAATTCTGTGCGGTGTGACGGTAAATAACGTTGCCGTACCAGTCGGCTTTCCAGCCCTTAACCAAGGCAAAATCACCAGTAATTGCCTGCTCCAGGATGTAAGGGCGTCCGGCAAATTCACGAACTTCTTTTCCTTGTGCGACCGGGGTTCCGTAGCCGGTTGCGGTAAAGAATGCCGGGATCCCCGCGCCGCCTGCCCGAAGTTGCTCCGCCAACGTGCCTTGCGGCGTCAGGATAGCGTCCAGTTCGCCGTTGAGTACCTGCTGCTCAAACAGAGCGTTCTCACCCACATAGGATGCGACAACTTTACGCACCTGCCGCGTTTCCAGCAGTACACCAAGGCCAAAACCATCCACGCCGCAATTGTTTGACACCACCGTAAGCCCCTGAACTTTCCGACGGCGTACTTCGGCAATCAGGTTCTCAGGGATCCCACATAAACCAAAACCGCCCGCCAGCAGCGTCATGTTATCGGTCAGTCCTTCCAGCGCCTCTTGATAAGTGGCAACCCGTTTATCCAGTCCAGCCATACACTTGCCCCTCCAGTTGTCCTTGCCGACATCATTGGGGGTGAAAAATGATTTGTTAATTTTAAATTTGTGACTCAATCATTGGGTTTTTTTATCAATTTAATGTTAATTAAAGGTATTCAACAAGTTAAGGGAATGCGAAATGGGAATGAGCATCAAACAGTTACGCGCGTTTTTAGCGGTAGCTCACACTCTGAATTTTGCTCATGCCAGTGAAAGACTGAATATGTCGCAACCCGCATTAAGCCTGGCGATTAAAGGACTGGAGGATTCCCTGGGCGGGGCGTTACTGTTGAGAACCACCCGCAAAGTGACCCTGACGCAGGAGGGAGAAACGCTGCTGAACATGGGACGACAACTGCTGGCGGACTGGGAGAATACGGAAGAGGCAATGCGCCAACACTTTACGCTACAGCGCGGTAAAATCTCGATTGCCGCCATGCCTTCATTTGCCGCTAACGTCCTGCCATCGGTACTGAAAACGTTTCGTGACTCTTACTCTGGTATCAACGTAACGGTACACGATGTGATCAACGAACAGGTGATTGAGATGGTCAGCGAAGGGCGGGTAGAGATGGGTATCGCCTTTGAGCCTGACTACTCAGGTCATCTGCATTTCACGCCGCTCGGCGTGGATCGTTTTATTGCGATTGTGCCGCCGACATGCCGACTGGCGGGGAGGGATCGTATTGCGTGGCGCGAACTGCTGACGCTGGATTTCATCACCCTGCAACGACCTTCCGCCGTGCGTCTGATGCTGGAAGAACATCTGGTACAAAGCGGGCATACGCTGGAGGTGGCGCTGGAGAGCCATCAACTGGTGACAGTTGGTCGCCTGGTGGCGAGTGGATTGGGCGGCAGCGCCGTGCCAGCATTGTGCCGTACGCAAATGACCGAGCTGGGCGCAATCTGTATCGATCTGGATACGCCGGTGATCCAACGTCGGATCGGCGTTTTGCGTTCGGCACATCATAAGTTATCTACCGCCTCTGAAGTGCTGGTGGATTCACTGAAAAAGGCGTATCGCACCTGACTTTTCTCAACGGCTCAGGTCATGTAACCGCCCGCCAGCAGCGAACGTCACATCCGGTATCACTTTTCAATAATGCCTGTTTCTTCTCACAACCGCTGGTCACAAGCGGGCATCTGTCACGGAAAAAACAGCCCTCTGGCAGAGTTCGATTTCCCGGAAGTTCGGTTTTCCGCAACACTAAATCTTCCGCCAACGGCGCTCCCGTTTTAGGGACGGAATCCAACAATAATCGCGTGTAGGGATGGGCGGGTTGAGTGAGAACCTGCTGCGCATCGCCCAGCTCAACAATTTGCCCGAGGTACATTACCGCCACGCGGTCGCTCATATGGCGGACCACCGACACATTGTGCGAGATCAGCACGTAGGTCAGGTTTCTGCGCGCCTGCAGTGACACCAGCAGGTTAAGTATTTGCGCCTGTACGGAGATATCCAGTGCCGAAGTGGGTTCATCAAGTACGATAACATCCGGCTCTGACGATAGCGCCCGGGCGATGGCAATACGCTGACGTTGTCCACCGGAAAACGCATGCGGCAGACGATCGAGATATTCTGGGCGGATTCCCACCTGTTGGGCCAAATCTTCGGCAAGCATGCGGCGCTCACGTTCCGGATTCCGTTTTTGGATCCATACCGGCTCAGTGATAGTTCGCCACACCGGTAAGCGAGGATCCAGCGATGAAAGAGGATCCTGAAATACCATCTGCATACCGTTATGTTGCTTGTCACCACGGCGGCCATAGTTTCCCTTACTGGGTTTCAGCATGCCCATCAGCAGTTGCGCCAGCGTACTTTTTCCGCAACCAGACTCGCCAACAATTCCCAGCGTTTCCCCTTGTCGGATCTGTAAATCCAGACCGTTGAGCGCATGTACTCGCTCCGTTACTTTGCCGAGCCAGTTTTTACGCGCAGGGAAGTTGACATGGACATCCTGCAGATCCAGTAAAAAGTCAGACATGTGTTGTCTCCAGTTGCGGGTACCAGCAGGCAGATTGTTGCTCCGCGCCTCCCTGACTGCTTAACGCGGGTGTTTCTTCACAGCGAGGACCAGCGGCAAAGCAGCGCTCGCGAAATGCGCATCCCGCCGGCAAGCAGGTTAAATTCGGCACGGTGCCGGGGATCGCAGGTAGCAATGCGCGCGGCTCGCCGTGTTCGGGGGCGCATTTCAACAGGCCAATAGAATAAGGATGCGTCGGGTGTTGAATAACGGTTTGCGTCGGGCCACTCTCAATCACGCTTCCGGCATACATGACGTATAACCGATCGCATAGCTGTGAAACCACAGCCATATCATGGCTGATAAATAACACGGCAGTACCGCTGGCTCGCGCTTTTAATTTCAGTAACCGCAGCACCTGCAGTTGCACCGTGACGTCCAACGCGGTGGTTGGTTCATCGGCAATAATAAGCTCTGGCTCGCAGGAAAAGGCCAGCGCTATCATGACACGCTGGCGCATCCCGCCGGAAAGCTCAAACGGGAAACGTTTCATGACTTCCGACGCGTCCGGGATTTGCATCTCTTCGAGTAAAGCGATGGCTTTCTGACGAGCATCCATGCGGCTCAACGCCTGATGATGACGGATAACCTCCACCATTTGCTGACCGATACGTCGGGTTGGATTCAGTGCCGTCATGGGTTCCTGAAAAATCATCGCGACGCGTGCGCCGCGCCATTGACGCATTTGCTTCTCGCTGGCATTGAGCACATCTTCACCCAGCAGCGAAACGCGTCCCTGGTGAATATGATAACTCCCCTCCGGCAGCAGACGCATGGTGAGCATGGCCGTCACGGACTTACCGGAACCGGATTCACCCACCACGCCAACGATCTCTCCGCGGTTGATGTGTAACGAGACATGGTTCAGCGCATGCACCTCTGCTTTATAGCCGGGGAAACTCAAATGTAAATCTTCGATTTCCAGCACGGGTTGTGTCATGACTGTTTTCCTCCGGCTTTCGGATCCAGCAGATCGCGAATACCATCGCCAAAGAGATTAAAGCCCACGGCGGTAATCAGAATTGCCGCGCCGGGGAAAGCGCAATACCACCACTGATCAAGCACATAATTGCGGCCAATTGCGACCATCGCGCCCCATTCAGCGCTCGGTTGCTGTGCGCCCAAACCAATAAACCCGAGCGTGGCAGCCATCAGGATCGCACTGCCGATATCCAGCGAAGCCTGCACGATGAGTGGGGGCAGAGAATTACGTAAAATGTGCCAGCTAATAAGATGCCAGCGTGAAGCCCCGTAAGTGCGCGCCGCCTGTACATAGGTGAACTGACGCACCACTAACGTTTGACCGCGGGCGAGGCGCACATAAAAAGGAATTCTTACGATCGCAATCGCCAGCATGGCGTTAAACAAGCTTGGACCCAGCGCGGCAGCCAGCGCCATCGTCAGCACCAGCGAGGGAATAGACAGCATAATGTCCATCATGCGCATAATGATCGCATCTGCACGTCCGCCCATAACACCTGACAGGCAGCCCAGCAGTGAACCCGCTCCTCCGGCAATACCCACTACCACCAGACCCGCAACGACCGACTGCTGGCTCCCCACCAGAACGCGGCTGAACAGATCGCGGCCAACTTCATCGGTACCAAACCAGTGAGTTGCTGACGGGGGCAGCAGGCGCGCACTTAAATCGATGGCGTTTGGGTCGTGAGGGGTTATCCACGGCGACAGCACCATCAACAGCAGTATCAATACGATGATGACCCCGCCAACCAACGTCAGCGGGCTGCTTTTCATCATCCAGAACAGTTTGGACCAGTCCGTGCGACGGCGAACGGTCAGCGGTGCCGCGGGCGTTTCTTGTGTGAGCATCATTGTGCGCCTCCACGTCCAATTCGAGGGTCCACCCACAAATAGAGCAAGTCCACCACCAAGTTGACCAGCACATAGGCGAAGGAGACCACCACGGCAAATCCCATTACCGCCGGGAAGTCGAGCGCCTGAATTGATGTCACTACCCAGGCACCCATCCCCGGCCAGGCGAAGACCGTTTCGGTCAGCACCGCACCGTAGAGCAGATCGCCCAGCGCCAGGCCGAGGACAGTGATTGATGGAATGAGTGCGTTAGGCAATGCATAGCACAGCACGATGTACCAGCCCGGTAACCCGCTGGCGCGAGCGGTACGAATGTAATCTTCACTGAGTTGCTCCAGCATGGCAGAGCGAATCTGGCGGGCAACGATTCCGAGATGCACAAAAGCCAGCGTCAGCGACGGCAGGATCAGATGCTGAAGCGCATTGAAAAAGACTTCGCCATTGCCTTCCAGCAGTGCATCAATCAGGTAGAACCCGGTGACGTGAGCGGGTGGATCCAGCCAGTCGTCTAAACGCCCGCCGCCGGGTAAAATTTGCAGATGACCATAAAACAGCACAATAACCCCCAGCCCCAGCCAGAATGCAGGCGTAGAGATGCCGGTGATCGCCATCAGGCGAACGAGGTGATCAAGCCAGCGGTTGCGCCAGACCGCAGATAAAATGCCCAACGGAATACCGATGAGCAGCGCCAGCAACAAGGAGCAGAAAGCCAGCTCAAGGGTGGCGGGGAAGAAGATGCGTAGCTCATCCAGTACCGGACGGCCGGTACGAATGGAAATGCCTAAATCGCCATGGAAAATATCGCTGACGTAGCGAAAAAACTGAACATACAACGGCTGGTTCAGCCCTAGCTGTTGGCGAATATTTTCGACAATTTCATCACTGGCGCGATCGCCTGCCAGCAGCCGTGCGGGGTCGCCAGGTATCAGGTGTGAAATAATAAAGGTGATTACGCAAACACCGATCACCACCAGAATAAGTCCCCAGCATCGCTGGCGTAAAATGCTCCAGAACGTCATTAGATTCCCCTTGCGGAGCCGAGCGGCTCCGCATCAACGTGGCTTATTTACTCATGGTGGAGATATTGAAGACCTGTTCCAGCATGGGGTTGAATACAAATCCTTTAACGTCTTTGTTCATCGCCAACTGATAATTTTTCTGGAATAAATAAACGTAGGCAGCTTCATCAATTACGATGGTTTGCGCCTGCTGGTAATCCTTGGTTCTGGCCGCCTGATCGGTGGTCGCCAGGGCGCTACGCAGCAGCTTATCGACTTCACTGTTTTCGTAGAAGGAGCGGTTACCGGGTAAACCTTTCTTGTCTGACTCAAACCAGTAATTCATAAACATGTACGGGTCGGCAAAATCCGGGCTCCAGTTGCCAATGGCAATGTCGTAATCTCCCTTACCTACACGGTCACGCATGGTGGCGTTTGCCAGTTTCTCCAGCTTCACCTTAATACCCAGTTTGCCAAGACTTGCCTGAGTGGCGAGCGCGATAGGTTCCCAGTTAGGGTCATTATCAGAGTACAGGAAGCTCAGGCTTTCAGGTTTGCTGGCAACGTTGTCCCACGCCGCTTTCGCTTTGGCCTCATCAAAACTGTACTGCATGGCCTTGTCGTCAAAACCCCACATGCCTTCAGGGATCGGACCACGCATTTGCTTCCCGTTGCCGCTGAGGATCCCATTTACCATGCCTTTATAATCGGTGGCCCACGAGATGGCGCGGCGTAAATCCACCTGATTGAGCGGCGCTTTACTGTTGTTCAAATACAGATAGGTCACGCGCAGTGAGGGATAATCCGCTACGTTAACTTTGCCTTCCTGTTTTAAGGCCGCAAGCTGGTCTACAGGAAGCGCATCGGCAATGTCGATATCGCCACGTGACAATTGCAGTCGGCGGGAGGCGCTTTCACCGATGATTTTTACCGAAACCCGCTTAAACGAAGGTTTTTCACCGGCATAATACGGGTTAGGAACCAGCACCAACTGCTGTCCTTTTTGCCAGCTTTTAAGCATGAACGGACCAGAGCCTGCCGTATTTTGCGCCAGGAATCCACGTGCATCGTCTGCAGCATGCTCTTTTAAGATGACCGGGTTAATGATTGAGGCTCCGTCATTCGCCAGCGTATACAGGAACGGCGCAAACGGCTGACTGAGGGTAAACTTCACCGTCGTGTTATCGATAGCCTCAACCTTCAGATCTTTCGGGAATGCTTCTGCAGGGCCCTGGCCAATTTTGAGCAAGCGTTCAAAAGATTGCTTTACCGCGTCAGCCGTTACCGGCGTTCCGTCGGCGAATTTGGCATCGTTTTTCAGGGTAAACGTCCACTCTTTCTGGTCGTCAGAGGCTTTCCAGCCGCTGGCTAAATCACCTTCAACTTCCGTGGAGCCTTTACCGCCGTCGGTTTTGTACTGAACCAGTCGCTGATAAGAGGGGTAGGTGACCGTCCAGTCGTTGTTATCGATGGTCACGGCGGGATCGAGCGTTTGTGGATCGGCTGCTTTACCAATCACCAACATATCTTTGGGAACGGCGGCCTGTGCGGCGGGCAGGGCAAACGCCAGCGCAACGGCAATCAGAGCGGGGCGAAAAAACGCGTTTAACGCAGGTGTAGTCTTCATAACCAGGCTCCAGAATCAAAGGGGATGTTGTGTTGCTGTGGGAGTGACAGTGTAACAATCTATCTGATCGTCAAGCAGCGGATAGCGGGCGGCATCAGGTAATTCAAAATGCCACCACTCGCTGTTGATACCGACAAAGCCGCCGCCGAACATAATGGCATTGAGCAGCAGGCGATTACGCTGTGCAATCGGAGGAACAGACGGATGCCAGGCATGGGAACGGTCGTGCATTTCATCAAAACCGGCTCCCATATCAAGGACCTTGCCGCGATCGTCCATTAACGTAACGTCAATAGCCGTGCCGCGGCTGTGATTAGAACCAATCGCCACATCGACAACGTACTGAGGATCCGGACACGCATTCCACAGCACCGCCTGTGCCTGCTGCGGGCGATACGCGTCGTACACAACAAGCTTCAGGCCCGCCAGTTGCGCAATACTGATGCTTTTAGCCAGCGCGGTTACCGCCTCGGTGTGCAACAGACAACGTGCTTCCCGGTAAATTGGCACACCGGTAATGTTATCTGCAGTAGCGTATTTAAGATCGATATGCAGTGACGGGAATATCACCGACAGATCGACCAGTTCTGGGGTCTCTGACATAGCACGTTTCCTGTTTATTGTTCAAATTGACCAAATTGTTGTTGTAACTGGCGATTGGTTTGCAGGCGTTCTGTGAGGGAGTCACCCAGTTGTGCCACCACCGCAGAGAGTAATAAGTTGAACAGACAGCTCACCGGCGCCAGTGAATCCCAGAAATGCCCGGTGTCAGTTTTCACCTGAAGCAAATCAATGGAATAGTCTCTGGCCCACGGGCACCACACATCGGTGACCAGCGCCAGCGGAATGCAGCGCTCTGTGGCGATACGGCAATATTGTCTGGAGACCGCAGAGTAGGCGCGCATATCGGTGATCACTACGTAAGGCTGGGTGAAACCCGAATTCAGTGATTCCACCCAACTGCCTGAAAGCCCTTCGGAGTAGCTGACTTTAGGCCGCAGGTATTCCAGATGGCTGAAAAAAGCGTTGGCGATCCCGCGGGTAGACTGGATCCCAAGGATAAACACGGCTTCAGCATGCGCCAGCTGTTGCGCAATGCGTAAAAATGTCTCGCCCTGAGCAAGCTGATAAACGTGGGTAATAGCGTCGATTTCCAGTAACAGCGACTGCTGCGCGCGATCGGACAGACTTTGTTGCTGGTGCCAGGAGTCCAACCGCTCGTTCATACCCCAGGGCTGATAGGGAACTACGGGTAGTTCTCGCAGGCTGGCTTTTGCATCTTCCAGATTGCGAAAGCCCAGTTTACGCAGATAGCGTCCAACGGTAATGCCGCTGGTTCCGGTCGCTTTCGCGATACCATCCGCCGTCTCAAAAGGGATCTGTACAGCATGGGCTAACAGCCATCCGGCCACGCGCTTTTCGCTGGGCGTCAGCTGGCTAAAGGTCTGCTCTATGCGGGTAAATAACTCAGGTTTCGCTGTCATTACTTTCTCGCTGTTAGTTGTCTGTCAGATTACGGCTCACTGTTAGCGAATTAACAATGCAGGACGCGTGCCAGGCTGGTAACAGCGGCATGCTGGCTGTTTTTGTTAAAATTCAACTCAAATTCGTTAACCAATGATCAACATTTGTGCAGCGTAGTTCAGTTTTGGTGCAGTGACAGGGGTATGGAGTATGAATCTACTGATTTCGTCGGAACGATCACATTGTGGCCACGTTTTGCGCTCGAACATCAGAATCAGTAATGTGAAATATAAATTTCAGCCATATCCATGGTGTTGATCTTTATTCTTATGAAGGTAGGGGTATTATTTTTTGCGAACTACATTAACGGTTTGAAGCGCAAGTGTAGATATTATTTATATTATAAATGGAGTACTACAATGAATAAATTCTCCCTTTCTACAGCAGGTATTCTGGTCGCAGCGCTGTTAACCAGTGTCAGCGTCAATGCAGCAACTGATAACGCTAAAACTGAAGTGACTCCGAAAGGCATGAGCTGCCAGGAGTTTATTGATTTGAACCCGCAAACTATGGCTCCAGTGGCTTTCTGGGTGCTCAATGAAGACGAAGACTTCAAAGGTGGTGATTACGTGGACTATAACGAAACCGTCACTACCGCAGTTCCTCTGACCGTTGAACTTTGTAAAAAACATCCGCAGAGTGAATTAAGTAAAATAAAAGACGAAATCAAAAAAGAATTATCAAAATAAGATTAAGTTGTTATTTAAACCCAGTCCAAGTGCTGGGTTTTGCTATTCGTGACAACGTCACTTATTTATTTTGTGATACTTAAGAAAACTTTATAAAGATATAAACGCCTGTGCCGATACTGGATAAAACTTAGCCTTTCGCACAAGGAGTTTGTATGGCCTGGTATCCCACTCGTATTTCAACGCGTTTAACCATCGGCGGCATTCTGCTGCTTGCAGTCACGACGCTTGTTATTGTGGCGATTATGCTCTGGCGTGGTCAGCCGCGCGTTGTTGAAATCAACACAGCACTGATCGAAGAAACAGGGCAAGGTTTAACCCGTCAACTGAGTACCGTGTTGTCCCGAATTGAAGGCGAGACCGTCAGCCTGTCACGACTGGCTGAAGTATTGCCCAACGATGAATCCCTCTACCAAAGCGTCGTTCCACATCTGATTGGCGAAAGTAAAGACTCGATTATTACCGGCGGCGGCATTTGGCCAGAACCAGGCGCCTTTACCGCTGGCGTGGAGAAGCGCAGCTTTTTCTGGGCGCGTAATGCGGAAGGAAAACTGGTGTATTCCAACGACTATAACGTCGAAGGATCAAGCGGATACCATAATGAAAGCTGGTATCAGCACGCCAAAAACCATTCACAAAACAGCTGCCTATGGTCTGATGTGTATCAGGACGCCAGTTCGGGCGTCAACATGGTAACGTGCAGCGTGCCATATCAACTGGCGGGCAAGTTTGCCGGGGTTGCTACCACCGATATTCGTCTGGATAACGTCGCCACCTTTATGCAACAGCAGGGAAACAGCACCGGAGGTTACGCGCTTGTGGTGGACAAACAGGGGCAAATTCTCTACTTCCCGCAGGCCGATTTGGCAAAATATAAAACCATTAATGAACTGGCGCAAAGCGCGCAATGGCTTATCCCGGTGGAAAACGGCCTGAAATCTCTCCGCCCGACAGATGGGGTGAAGACTATTACGCTTGCAAACGACAACGTCCTGAATACGGCGTCCCGGGTGATGCTGTTCCCGATGGCAGATACCGGTTGGGTAGTGGGACTGGTGACGCCTGAATCACGTATCGTCGGCCTTGCTAAAGTGATGATGCAGGACGTACTGGAAGTTTTGATCCCGATTATGACGCTGTTGCTGGTGGGATCCTGGCTAGTGGTTCGCCGACTGATTTCGCGTCTCGATGATACTCGTCAGGCACTTGATGACATTGCACAGGGAGAAGGCGATCTTACCCGTCGCCTGGATGTGCGTGGTAAAGATGAGATTTCAGCCATCGCCGAAGCGTTTAACCTGTTCGTCGATAAAATCGCAGCCGTCCTGATCACCGTCAGAAGCAGTAGCGTGGTAGTGGCGAATAACGCCGTCAGTCTGGCAGACAGTAATATGGAACTTTCATCTCGCGTAACGCAGCAGGCCGCGGCGCTGGAAGAGAGTTCAGCGGCGATGGAACAATTAAACGCAACCGTTCATCAAAATGCCAGTAATACACAACTGGCGGATGAACTCTCCGATAGCACAGCGCAAACGGCCAACCGCTGCGGCGATGTGATGCAGGGCGTTATCTCTACGATGGACAACGTCAGCGCGTCATCCGGCAGAATGGTAGAAATTGTTGCAGTCATCGACAGCATTGCGTTCCAGACCAATATCCTCGCCCTCAACGCTGCGGTTGAAGCTGCCAGAGCGGGTGATGCAGGCAGAGGCTTTGCCGTTGTGGCCTCCGAAGTGCGCACGCTGGCCCAGCGAAGTGCCACCGCTGCACAGGAAATAAAAGCGTTGATAGATGAATCCGTTTCTCATGTTGGTAGCGGAAGCCAGCAAATTCACCATGCGGGCGAACGTCTGGGAGAACTGGTCAGCAATGTACGTCAGGTACGTCAGCTGATGGGGGAAATTCGTGTGGCGGGTGAAGAACAGCGTAAGGGCGTTTCAGAAGTTACGCTGGCCGTTACCGAAATGGACAGCACCGTTCAGCAAAACGCCTCGTTAATTGATGATGCCGCCGCACGTACGCAGGCATTGAAAGAGGAGGCGGAACAGTTGGCGTTGTTGGTCTCGTCATTCAGATTGCCTGAGCCTTCAGTTGCCTGATAACGACACGATATCCGGGTGCAAACGTTGTGCCCGGATAACTCCAGTATAATGATGCTTAACCACGAATTATCGATTTAACTCCTTTTTATTGTGTCTTACAAAACTTTGAATCATTCCTCGCTTAACTCTATAATATTGGGTGTAAAGTCTATTTTATCCCTATAAGAGCCAATATTATGGATTTAATGCTCAATACAGCAGCCGATATCGTCAAACTACTTTGCGACAGATTGCGTAAGGAACGACTCGCGCGGCAAATGACGCAGGCTGATGTTGCCGCGCGTTCAGGGGTCGGTGTGAATACCGTTTCAAATCTGGAAGCGGGTAAGAATGTAGGATTTGAGAATCTGGTCAAAGTCGCGATGGTGTTAGGCTATGGTGAGGCGCTGGAGGGCTTATTTAAACCCAGGATTGACAGTCTGGATGATATTTTGCGTTACGAGAAGAGCGCAGCACGCCAGCGGGTGAAAAGGAAAAATACTGATGCCTGAGCAAGTCGATGTCTTTTATGAAGGCTGGGGTGAAAAATGGTTGTGGGGAAAACTGGTGTCTTCCACAGCCCTGACCGGACGCCCGTTGATCGCTTTTGAATACAGTGAAGACGCCATACGTAAGGGGCTGGAGCTGTCCCGGCTAACGTTACCGCTGAACGGTCCCCGTTTACGCAGGGATTTCCCGGCTCATCAATTGGGATTACCTGGTCCCGTGTACGATTCGCTACCTGATGGCTGGGGGATGCTGTTGATGGATCGGTTATTTAAACGCCGTGGACTCAACGCAGCGCGCATAGGACCTCTGGAGAGGTTAACCTGGGTCGGCAATAACGCAATGGGTGCCATGACGTTCCGGCCCGTTCAGTCAGATGTCGAGAAACTTTCAAAAGAGGATGTTCCTCTTGAACAACTGGCATCTGAGGTTCAGGAAGTCCTGAGTGGAGAAGGCGGGGAATTCTTGCAAAAACTTCTCCAGATGGGAGGTTCACCACAAGGGGCAAGGCCAAAAGCGTTACTTTATCGTGACAGTGTCACGTCAAAATTCACCACTGTGCCCCTCCCGGGGAGCGAAAGCTGGTTGATTAAATTTCCTGCCAGGCACGAGCATGCCGAGGTATGTGCCATCGAAGCAGTATACGCAGAATGTTTGCGGCAATGTGGGATTACCACGCCAGATACAGCGTATTTCAATCTGCCTGACGAGCAGGCGGCGTTTGCTACCCGTCGTTTCGACCGTGAGCAGTCGGTCCGTATTCCTATGCAGAGTCTGGCGGCATTTACCGGTGCAAATTACCAGATACCCGGTGCTTTAGATTACCGGGATTTTCTGCGCGCCACACAGATTTGTACCAATGATGTCAGAGAAAAAGCGAAAGCGTTCGAACGCGTGGTTTTCAACGTGGCATTTAACAACCGCGATGATCATCCCAAAAACTTTGCCTATTTAATGTCAGCCGACGGAAACTGGACTTTGGCCCCGGCTTACGACGTGACCTGGTGCGAAGGGCCAGGCGGATATCACCAAATGGACGTGCTGGGAGAAGCGCTGGATATCGAAAGAAAGCACCTGCAGCAGCTTGGCGAACAGGAAGCCGAGCTATCAGCTGAGCATGTGAACGCCATAATCGACAAGATCTGCCACTATGCGACAGCGCTAAGCGTTACAGCCAAAGACAAATACGCCGATCAGATAACACAAACTACGCTGAATACGATACAGAAACAGATTAATGATAATGTCCGCAGGTTAATGTCCAGGTGATGCCGAGACAGTCCCCACATGGACTGAAGACGTCGGCCTGAGCGGGGAAAAATTTCCCCGCTAAACAGACCAGAGGACAACCATTAACGTCCCCAACGGTTGCGAATATAAGTTACCGCTTCCTGCGTTTGCGGTTGATTAAGATAATCTTCGCGAAACAGAATAGTGCCGTTAATGTGCGGTTCCGACTCGTTCAGATCGAGCTGTTTTTTTAACTCTGGTACACCGCCTTTAACCGTCCAGTCTGGTTCTTTTCGCGACGGCTCGCCGACTTTGTAAAGCGCCACCCCTATATAGAGGCGAGTGTTGGTTGATTTCACGACATCTGCCCACCATTTTGCCAGCACATCGTATCGTGCCGCATCGCGGGCGAAGGGCCAGTACAGTTGCGGGGCGATATAGTCCAGTAGCCCCAGTTGCACCCAGCGGCGGGTATCGGCGTATGATTCATCATACGCTGCCGCGCCGCGCGTGTCGGACCCCGCTGGATCGTGCGAACGGTTGCGCCACACACCCGCAGGGCTGACGCCAAACTCGACTTCAGGTTTGAGTTTCTTGATGGTTTGTGAAACCTGGGCGATCAGACGTTGCGTGTTATCACGCCGCCAGTCTGCTTTGGATGCGAATTCCTGGCCGTATCGTCTGAAAGTCTGGCTGTCGTTGAGCGCAGAACCGGGAGACTCGGTATAGAAGTAATCATCAAACTGCACGCCGTCAATCGGGTAATTCTCAACCACTTCAGCCACGATGCTGGTTATCCAGTCGCGAACTTCCGGAATGCCGGGATCTAACACAAAACGCTCGCCCGAGGTGCGGATCCAGTCCCGATGCAGAACATAAACGCTGGAAGGCGTCTGTGACAGCGTATTGTTTAATTCGGTGATTGTCGAAGGTTTGGTGTTCACGGATACGCGGTAGGGGTTAAACCACGCATGGACTTTCATGCCGCGTTTATGCGCTTCATCAAGCATAAACTGGAGCGGATCGTAGCCCGGATCCTGACCAATCGTTCCCGTCAGAGTATCTGACCACGGCAAGATTTTTGATTGCCATAGCGCGGTGGCATCAGGCTTTACCTGGAAAAAAACGGTATTAATACCAAGACGTTTCAGATTGTCCAGCTTGTCAGTCAGCGCTTTTTGCTGCTGACTGATGCGAACGCCAGGCGAACTGATGTTGACAGATGGAATCGGTGGCCAGTCCAGACGCGAAACCGTTGCCAGCCAGATACCGCGCACTGGCTCTTTGCTCTGCTGTGATTTGTTTACCGGAGTCTGTGGGGTGATTTTGGAACCTGGCGGCTGTGAAGAACAACTGCCGAGTAGCAACATACTACCTACCAGCAGCGTGAACCATTTCATGTTGGTGAGCGGCAGTCTGGCTCGGGAACGGGCGAGTAAATTCGCCAATTTTTTTTGATAATTTCCTGAAATAAAACCGGATGCAGACATCAGATTTGGCTCTTATTTCTTCTTGTTGCGGCTGTTAGCCCAGGGATCAATGGCCGGTTTGGCGGTGTTATTTGAGGCCTGGTCATCCAGAGAATCAAGGTACAGCGCTTCAACTTCTGCCCGCGCCCACGGCGTACGACGCAGAAACTTCAGACTGGATTTAACGCTCGGTTCATTTTTAAAACAGTTGATGTTAATGCGTTGTGCCAGCTCAGCCCAACCGTAACGATCAACCAGTGCATTGACCTGCATTTCAAGCGTTACGCCATGTAAAGGGTCTTTAGAAATATGAGCATTCATATGAAGTCCAGTTCAGTGGTTCCAGATTTTGTCAGTAGTGCGACGGAAAGAAGGTTACAAGAAAGCAAAGCTGCCAGCAATGGCAGAAACCGGTATGACGCGCAAGCAGAACGCCATACCGGCAATGGAGGGTTCAATACTCTTTAAAGGCCAGTTTCAGACGGGCAATTAACAGTTTAAACAGGTAACTCATCAAGGTTCGTTCACCGGTCTTGATCGTCACGCTGGCGGGCATTCCCGCTTTAATTTTTAATTCGTTCTGTGGGGATTTCAGTTTGGCAATGTTAATTGAAGCTTCAATTCATGAGGGAAATATAACATCATCTCAGTCATCTGGATGACTGTTGCTGCATTAATTTGTGATAAACATCGTTATTATTGTATTTGATTCAGGTTAAGAAAATTTTTCTTATGGAAATTATCATTATCATTAAAACTCAATAAAAGCAATTAGTTAGAATGAAAATATCGAAATTAAGATCTTATTTAAGATCGACCTAATATGATTTGAGAAAACAAAGGTTTTAATTTCTGGGATTATTCTTAAACTAGCCGTCATCGTAGGGTTACTCTTACGGTGTCATAAGACATTACTGATGTCTCTGCATCCCTGAATAAATACTCCACGCTAAGCGGAGAAGGGTTATTGCATCATTTTATTACGATGCCAGTGTATTTATTAATTAAGGATAGACAATATGAAAACCAATATTCCTCATGCCAGTTATATATTTGCAGCTGGTGGCCTTGCATTATTGTTTGCGCAGTTAGCGTATGCTGATTCAGCAAATACCATCACCTTTAAAGGCGAAGTGACCGAACAAACTTGCGAAGTCACGGTTAACGGTGTAAATGCACGGCCAGTAGTATTACTGCCATCTGTTGCGAAAAGCGATCTCGCGTCAGCAGCATCTTCAGCAGGCCTGACAACATTCACCCTCGGCGTGACCGGCTGTACAGTTGATTCTAACGCGTTGGATATTAAAACCGTCTTCGTTGCAAATAATATGACCGAACGCGGTAACCTGGCTAATACAGGTACCGCGCAAAATGTTGAATTACAACTGCTGACCGATAGCGCGGGTACTACGCCGATCGATTTACGTACTGGAACTCCGGTTGCAGGAATTACCGTTGCGGCCGGAAATACATCCGGTGAGTACGACTTTGCCGTGCAGTATTATAGCCCGAACGGTGGGGCAACCGCCGGGACAGTCGTTGGCACTGTGCAATACGCCATTTCCTATTTGTAAGCGAGATCTGCGTGATGAAAGGATTGGCTATTAGTTTGGCAGTAATGATGATGTGCTTCTACGCGCAGGCAAGCATAGTGATGACCGGCAACCGGATAATCTATCCGGCAGACAGTCGGGAAGTCAGCGTGCAATTAACTAATCGCGGCGACGTCCCCGGCGTTGTTCAGGTTTGGCTTGATGATGGCGATGCACAATCAATACCACAAACTGCGGCCGCTCCTTTTGTCACCACACCACCGGTCTTTCGGATGGCGGCCCACGCGGGGCAAACTGTGCGGTTGCGTTACATCGGTAAACCCGTCGCACAGGACAGGGAATCACTGTGGTGGTTTAACTTCATTCAGATCCCGCCCACAAATAAGGACGCGCAAACCGATAACCAGCTTCTGGTGCTGGTGCGTAGCCGCGTAAAAGTATTGGTCAGACCGAAAGGGCTGGTGGGTTCACCGCTGGAGATGGCGAACACCAGCCGGGTCTGGCTGCAGAATGGCAAGCTGCATTTCCGCAATAACAGTGGTTACTATCTCGCACTTTCGTCACTTGACGTCAGCGGTACGGGAAAAAAACAGCGCATTCAGAGCGAAACGATCGCACCATGGACGACGATGTCATGGCCTGCAAAAATTTCGCAATTGAACGACGCGCAAATGCGCTGGATTAACGATCAAGGAGCCTCATTAAGCGGGCGTGTGGCGCTGGAGAAGCAGGACAATGTCCGAGACTAATCCACGTTGGTGGTGGCTGTTTTTGCCCATTGCGATGCCTGTTTTTGCCAGCGATTACACCTTTGATGAAACATTGTTGCTTGGAAGTGGCTACGAGAAAGGCCTGGCAATGCTCAACGATCCGGATGCCGTGGTTGCGGGACGTTATAGCGTGGATATCTGGTTCAATGGACAATATGTAGGGCGGGATGATGTGTTGTTTCGCCAGAATACCGCAGGGCGTACCGAACCTTGTCTTCCGGCTAAATTTTGGGATGAACAGGGCGTAACAGCAGCACCGGAACAAGCGCAGGAATGCTTCGCCCCTGAAGCTCGGATCAGCGGTGGACGGTGGGATTTTGACCAGAGCCTGTTGCGTCTGAATCTCAGCGTGCCTCAGGCCGCATTAAAACGTACCCCAATGGATTATGTACCGCCGTCGCAGTGGCAAAGTGGCGAGAGTGTGCTGTTCAGTAACTACAATCTGCACGCTTATCACAATAAAAATAACGGTCAGCAAAGCGATTACGGCTGGCTGGGTCTGAGCAGCGGCTTCAATATGGGGAGTTGGCAATTTCGCCAACAGTCATCTGCCAACTGGCGGCGCGATGGCGATCGTGAAAGCCAACGCTGGGATGCGCTGCAAACCTGGCTTCAACATCCTGTTGCAACACTGGAGAGTTTACTGACGGTAGGCGAAAGCTACACCTCGGGAAATCTGCTTGGCAGTATGGCGTTTACAGGTGTCAAACTGGAAACCGATCAACGGATGTGGCCACAGTCGCGACGCGGCTACGCCCCAGAAATTCGTGGCACGGCATCGACACCTTCACGTGTCGTGGTCAAGCAGAATGGTCGAACGCTTTACGAAACCAGCGTGCCACAAGGCCCCTTTGTACTTGATGATTTGCCGAATACAGCCTGGGACGGTGATTTACAAGTTGAAATCACCGGCGCCGATAACAAAAAGAGTAGCTATACCGTGCCATATGCCAGCGTACCTTTATCACTGCGTCCCGGCGTCTGGCGCTACGGTCTGGTGGCAGGGAAGACCCGGGATTACAGCGCTGCCGATGGTCTGTTTACCGATTTCACGCTGGAGCGCGGGATGACGAATCTCCTGACCGCCAATGGCGCTTTGCGGATCGGCGACGACTATCAGGCACTGCTGATGGGAGGCGTTCTGGCTACATCGATGGGCGCTTTTGGTGTCGATATTACCGGTTCGCGGGCCCAGATTTCTTCTCAAACTATGAGTGGCTGGCGGTTGCAAACCAACTGGAGCAAAACGTTCAACCCGACAGGCACTCACGTCGCGCTGGCGGGGTATCGCTATTCCACAGAAGGGTATCGTGACTACGGTGACGTCCTGGGTGAGCGAAGCGTCAGTGGGAGCAATGCGCAGTGGCGCTCGGATACACTGCGTCAAAAAAACCAGTTCTCCGTTACGGTGAACCAAACACTGAACAGCTACGGAAACCTATGGCTGTCGGGATCAATGATGGATTACTACAGTGACCGTGGCAACAGCACACAATTGCAGGCTGGTTATAACACCACCTTTGGACGAATAACGTTAGGTATGTCATTCAGCAGACAGGATACCTGGTGGCGTAACGGCGATCGGTCACAAGTGCAAAAAGAAAACATGGCAACGATTACCGTCTCAATGCCTTTCGGTATAGGCGAACGTGAGCATACGCTGGCGCTGTCGGCGAGTCAGGCTCAACATGCAGGGCGCAATGCACAGTTGGCATTGTCTGGTGCGCTTGATCAGGATGAAACCCTCAATTACGCGCTGTCCACGGGCTGGCAACAAGGGCAAGAGGAATCGAACAGCGTGACCGACTGGAGTGGTTCGCTGCAAAAAAATACTGCTTTCGGCACGCTAAACGGCAGCGTTTCACAGTCACAAAACTATCAACAATGGGCTGCTGGTGTTCGCGGGGCACTCGTTGTACATCGCCATGGCATCGTTGCCGGCCCGTGGGTTGGCGACACATTTGCTCTGGTAGAAGCGCCAGGCGCTGCGGGAGCCAGAGTAGGGGGTGGACAGGGTGCAACCGTGAACAGTGGGGGTTATGCGCTGGTCCCCTCGTTGACACCTTATCGCTATAACAACGTGACTCTCGACGGTAGCGGAATGAACACCAACGCAGAGCTTCAGGAGAGTCAACGCCGCATTGCGCCAATGGCAGGGGCCGCAGTAAAACTGCGTTTTGCAACGCTCTCTGGCTATCCGTTACTCATCACTGTGAAGAGTGACGTGACGTTACCGATGGGAGCGGCAGTGACCGACAGTCGAGGCCGGGTAGTGGGGATGGTTGCCCAGGCTAATCAGGTATATGCCCGCGTTGAAGACGAAGAGGGACTATTGATGCTGGAAAGCAGTGATTGTTCGTTGCCGTGGAAACTTAACCCACAACAACGTACAGAACCATTAATTGCATTAACGGTGGATTGCGTAATAAAAGGGCGCTCATGAGACTATTTTTTCTGGTGCTGGCGCTGTTTTCTTGCCAAACGCAGGCCGCCTGTGAATACATTATTTATCCATACAAATCAGGGAGTAGTGGTGCACAAGGCACCCACAGACTCAGTGCAAGTACGGACGGCATCGCCAATGACTGGCGCTCCGGCGGCGGCAACGATGCCTGGAACGGATTATTGCCGGGATTGAGTAAGTCTGTTGATATCACAAGTAATAGCAGCTTTCAGCCAGCAGGGACGATCCTGACTTCCAGCGGCGGGATCCCTTTTACTACATATGCCCATAAAGGCGGTGGTTACGATCCTGAGCAGGTATTTTTCCGTTGTACACCGGACACTGCCGGGCAACTTTATGAAGCCTGGTCAACGAACGGCGATGACATCGTGGCTGGCTGGTATGAAGCAACGGATGTACCTTGCGCGTATCTGACCATAATGAAAAACGTCGCATTACGCTTGACGCATGACGCGACAGGTAGCGTCTTTACCGACAGTTGGCAGCAACGCCCACTGGAGAACCTGGATCTTGACACCAATGGCAACTTCCTGATTAAGGCCAAGAACTTCTCGACGATAAGTGCCGAGTTGATTAAAACGCTGGATACACGCTATTACGCCAACCAGGCACAGTCTGCTACTTATAATAGCTATGTGAATCCCAATGCTTACGTGGTTTTTCGTGGGCCAAGTACAACTTCGTGGGGTATCAAGATAGGTCAGCCGCACCGTGGTGGAAATTGGGCTGGCTGGGCGAATGACTGGCCATCAGTGATCAGCCTGTACAACAACGGGATCTTCGTCAAACGTGCAGCAATGTGTCAGGTCACTGATTTTACGCCGGTAGTGCATCTGCCGCCAATTTCCGTGGCTCAGCTTAAGCAAGGGGAATATTCCTCAGCCCCCTTCCAGATAGGATTTGCCTGCGAATCAACGGTGGTTTCCGGTGTTGCGACCGGGAAGAGCAATGTCGCAATGGGGCTGCTTGCGCCGGAAAGCAGCGTCAACAGCGCATGGGGTTTTAATTTGATTACCGGTAAAACAGTAACCTGGCTATTGGATACGCAATATGGCGCTCCCGGGCGTGCTCGCGGCGTTGGCGTGCGTGTTTACCGTGCGGGTAATCCGGTGAATTTTATGGCGGTGTCGACTGTCGGTAGCGGTAGCGAAGGCGGCTGGATGCCAGTCATTGGCAGCAATACGCAGCAAAATGGCAGCCAGGATGGCATCAATTACTACAGCGAAAGCTTCGAAGCTCGTCTGGCAAGTTTTGGCGCGGATACGTTAACGGCGGGGAGCTACCAGTCACATGTACAAGTTTTATTGCGTATTCAGTAGCCTCTGGATGCTGGCATTTGGCCTACATGCGGCGGTTAACATCAGTACTACTCGGGTCATTTTCAACCACGGAGAGACTCAACGCTCGGTGATGTTAGTCAACGACGGTAAATATCCCGTGGTGGTTCAAAGTTGGGTAGATGACGGCACCCCAGAGAAAGGGCCATCACAGGCCAGTTCGCCTTTTATCGTGCTTCCCCCGGTGCTAAAAATTCTCCCCGGCGAACAACGCGAGATAAAGGTTATGACGACCGGTGCGGGGCTTGCCAACGATCGCGAATCATTATTCTGGCTCAACGTGTACCAGGTTCCAGCGGAGGTGAAAAGTAGCTCAACTGGTGAAAAAGTGCGCTTAACGTTAAGAAATCAGCTAAAAGTCCTATGGAGACCGAAAAACACAGGCGTGTTGACTGAAAAAAGCATCAATCTTCTGAGTTTTCACCATGAAAGTGGGGAAATTTATGCTGTTAATCAGAGTTCCTGGAACATAACTCTGGCTAATGTATCTTCAGGAGACTATTCCATAACTGGAATAGTGGTTTCACCACGTTCCCGGCAGGTAATTTTTAAATCCGCGCCTCCTGAAATGCTGAATAATAAGATAAACTTCACTGTGATTAACGATGAAGGAAATCGTTGGGGATTTTCAACTGTCGTAAATTAACGCTGGCAGTGCTCGCACCAGCTAAAATGACAAAAATCCATATTCAGGGAACATAATGGCACACGTGTTTTTGCTTAACAGTACCGTTGTATTCTGGCCAGAGCGGAACGTACTCTACGCGAAATCAGATGAGACCAAACGTATAACATTAAGCAATCCGGCAACCCGTTGTTTACTATTATTAATTCAACAACAGGGTCAAGTTATTGGCCGTGATTATTTTTTTGAGCATGTCTGGTATATTAACGGTGCGCAGGTCACCAATAATACGTTCTATCAGAATATCTCCTTGTTACGTCGCGCTTTTAAAGAACTTAGCCTGAATGAAGAACTTATCGTAACCGTACCGAAAGTCGGGATCCGTCTGGAGCCGCAACTGGAAGTGCTGGAACAGAAGATCGAAGAGCCGCTCAGCGATCACCCCGTCACGCCATCGGTAACGTCGGTAAACACAGTGACAAAATCACTGCGTATGCGCACACTGTGCTGGATTTTGGCGAGTGTGGTGTGCTGCGTTTTCGCCGCAATAGTGACCTGGGAGGCACAGTTTGATCCCAGACTCAGTCGTTATGTGCCATTAAGCGTAGGGGAGGGATGTCACTGGTACGCCAATCAGGATGTGCTTAAATTTGATCAGCACCAGCAGTTTATCAAAACAAGTACGCTGGATTGTCAAAGCTATCCCTGGGTTTATCTCACGCTGTATCCCAATTTCCCGCGGATCTCCGCATTAACTTGTCGAAAGCAATTTAGTCGCTGGCGGGATAATGATTGTGTGACCCATTATTATTTCGCGGAGTCCAGACATGTGGGGACGTAATATAAAATGGTGCCTAGGCATCATCTTAGCAGTAGCGTTAACAATTGCAGCCACGGTGACGTTACAAAACTGGCAGCGGTCGCATTTCGATTGCTCTGGAGAATTAGTAATGGAGTATCCAGATATTCGTGGTGATATTTCAGTCAGATACGTTTTTAATGGCAGCAATGGGGTGGCTATTTTACGCGGAAAAATCACTGATAATAACGGTGAAAATCTGGCGGTAAATCAAAATGTCTGGTTTACCTTTACCCGCAAGGATGATGATTACTTTATGGAATCCGGAAATGTCGCTTCAAGTTCCGGTGGCACTAACATTCATCCATTGTTAGCGAGAACGTTGCCAGATTTTTTCCTTAAACCCAAAGAGCCATTTTATTTCAGCATATTGCGACTCAATAGCAGTACATGGCAGTTCTATACCAGCCGTTCGCCGTCGGTATTTTGTCAGCGTTAAACCACTGAGATTGCACTCTGTATAGCGTTTGCATACAGAGTGCTTTGCTCAAAGCATCTCAACTGCAGGAGAGCGAACTTTGTTCATGATTGGTTATTAGACAGAGAAATCAGACGGGGCGAAGGGTGGACAGGTCCATGGGGTTAGAAGCCTAATGCGGTATAAATTTCATTTAACATAATATACATTATGCGCACTTAGATAGAGTAAGAAAGAACCTGAGTTTTTTTGGTCGTCCTTGTGCAGCTGAAACATAGTGTTAAACGGCGCTGCTGCGAATCAGACGATACAGGACATGTTGTGCTAATCGATGATCTGGCGGTAACGCGGGATGTACAAACTCTTCTGCTTTACTCATGCCAAGGCGTATCATCAGGTTCTCAGACGGTTTGTTCTGCACCGAAGTAAATGAAACCACCTCAGTTAACGCCAGTTCCTCGAAAGCAAAAGTCAGGCAGGCTTCGGCAGCTTCCAATGCCAACCCCTGATGCCAGAATGATTTCGCAAGACGCCAGCCTATTTCAGTACAGGGTGAAAAATGAAACTTATCAGGTTGTGGATGTAAACCTACGCAGCCCACAAACTGGTGTGTTTCTTGTAGTTCAACGGCCCAAAATCCCCAGCCGCGCTCTGTAATGCCTTCCTGGAATCTTGCAGCAAGATTGTCGCTTTCCGTGCGTAGCAATGGAGCCGGAAAAAAACGCATCACATCGGAATCGGCATTTAACGCGGCGAATGGCGCTCTGTCTTTCGCTTCCCACTGACGGAGAATCAGTCTCGATGTTTCCAGCATAAATCTGCCCTTATCATTCATTTTCATATAATCTTCTAAAAGAAGCTGCTCATCGGCAAGGACTAATGAACCCCCTTTCCGCCTTTTCTTCTTATACTGGAGATTCATACATGGCCGACTGGAACCCTTCGCTTTATTTGCAATATGAAACTGAACGTTCAAGGCCCGCAGCGGAATTACTTAGCAGAGTGGCGTTAGAAAGTGTTCGTTCAGTTGTCGATCTTGGCTGTGGTCCGGGAAACAGTACAGCATTACTGCATCAGCGCTGGCCTTCAGCTCAAATAACTGGGGTTGATACCTCACCCGCGATGCTGAATGAAGCGCGCAACACATTACCAAAATGCCATTTTATTGAAGCGGATATCAGTACGTTTCAGGCAGAGCAACCCGTGGATCTGCTTTATGCCAATGCATCGTTACAGTGGGTACCCGAACACTATGATCTGTTCCCAAATCTGGTATCACTGTTGGGTCACAACGGCGTTCTGGCGGTGCAAATGCCGGATAACTGGCTGGAACCTACGCACGTTCTGATGCGCGAAGTGGCTTATGAACAGGGTTACCCCGATCGGGGCCGAGCGCCGCTACCTGGCGTACATGCCTATTATGATATTTTGACCGAGGCGGACTGTGAGGTGGATATCTGGCGTACGACGTATTATCACATTATGGATTCTCATCAGGCGATTATCGACTGGGTAAGCTCTACAGGCCTGCGTCCCTGGTTGCAGGATTTGAGTGAAAGCGAGCAACGTCAGTACCTGGCGCGCTATCATGAATTACTTCAGGAGCAATATCCACTACAGGAAAATGGCAAAATTTTGCTGGCATTTCCACGTTTGTTTATTGTTGCCAGACGCAATAATTAAGCATTTATCATCAGATAGATCACAGGAATGAACTATCGTCTATGAGCGCCCTCGCCTTTTTATCATAAGTATCTAGTGGCAATGTCGGGCATCTGCTAGTGTCTTGCAACGTGATTATGACGGGGGTTGTTATGTCTAAAATCTACACTGGTGGGTGTCTGTGTGGTTCTATCCGCTTCACTGCCAGCAGTCCTAATAATTCCCATACCTGTTCCTGCAATATATGCCAGAAACATACTGGCGCACCGACCGTCGTCTGGATTGAGTTTGATGCGGAAAATGTTGAATGGACGGGAAAAGCCGGAAGACCAACAATCTGGCGCTCATCAGAGACAGCCAGTCGAGCCTTTTGCCCCCAGTGCGGCAGTTCTGTGGGCGCTATTGATGACGCCCCGGTAATTGCGCTTTTAGCCGGGGCTTTTGACGATCCTAACGATGAAGACCTGGCGCCAGAGTTTCATTCGTTCTACGAGATACGGCCGATCTGGTGGCAAAACGAGCGCAACTAGGTTAATTGGTAATGCTTATCCGGCATGTGCTTTGCTGGCACATTTGTTTCATCATTCATTTGCAGCAAATCGATTTCGATTGCATTGCAAATCGCATCCAGCGGCAGATCGTTGTTCTCAGTGCCAAATGGATCTTCAAGCTCTTCGGCAAGCGTGTCTAGCGAAATAAAAGTATAGGAAATAAGCACTGAAATAAACGGTGTCATATAGTGCAGATCTACCACCAATGCGAATGGCAACATGATACAAAACAGGTACACAGTACGATGAAGGATCAAGGTATAAGCAAACGGCACCGGGGTATTAGCAATCCGCTCACAACCGGCCAGTACTGCAGACATATCATTTAACCTATTGTTTAAACTGTGAAATAATATGTCAGACAGTTGACCATTACGTCTGCGTACGGCCAACCACTCGCCCATCAGCAACAAGATGCGGTTTGCCGGTGATTGTGAGGCAAATACCGTCTGCATATCTTTCTCGCTCAGGTACTTCGCTAACGGCTCTGCCTGAGGCTGTCGGCGTAAAGTCATGCGTAAACAGTGGGCAAATGCGATTTGCAGATGAACAAAATACCTCAGATCAGCGTCGTCCGGTAAGGTGGTTTTAACCTCTCGCAGTAATGAGCGGGAAGTTATCATCAACTGCCCCCACAGGTGTCGGGCCTCAACGTAACGTGAATAGCAGGCGTTATTGCGAAATCCCAGAAAAATAGCTATCGCCACGCCGAGAATGCTGAACGGTGCCAGAGTAAATTTGATACCCTGCATCGTATACCATGGCAGGATGATAATAACCACAATAGAAAGAAGGAAATTAAGAAGCAGCCGGGTAAAGATTTTTGATAATACGGAGCCATGCCAGACAAAAATCAGGCGTATCCAGTGTTGTTGAGGTCTAACGATCATGGTTATCTTAGAAATGGTTGGAAGCCAACGCATTAAACTTGATTGTGATCAATGTTGCAAGCTTCTGACCACACCAGCTTCTTCCCTGCTAAAAACTTAGTCAACTCCGTAGTTACGGAACGGTGTTTTTTGAAAGTGCTTATTGTATGTTGTAACTAAATAAGATTTATCATTACCATTCGGAAAATACCTCACATTCGAAACAGATAACGTATGCTAACTTTATATTGAATGACCGGACGGGTATTGTATCTTCAGTTTCTTAGTGGTCATTACAGTCATTCATTGGGATATAAATTACATAAAATCAGAGAATAAATTATGTACATTAAAGAATGGCTCGCGAATCAGACGCATGTTGCCACCTCCGTTTTTCATCTCGGTAGGTACTGCGACGACTGGAAAGCATCAACATACCCAACCGGTATGCCCAGTTTTCATTTGGTGCTGGAAGGGCAATGCTGGCTTCGCTTCACCGATCGTAACACTGTCGTAAACCTGTCCGAAGGTGATATTGTATTCTTTTTCTTTAATATGCCATTTTATTTAGTCTCTTCTCCCGAGGCGAATACCGAGAATATTCCAAAAAAATCGATGTATTCCATCAGTGAACCTAAAGATGGCGATACCGCCCTTCTGTGCGGTTTTTTGCACCCAAAAACCATACAGGGCGAAATTCTTTTTGCTCTACTGCCGGAATTCATGATAATCAAAAAAGATGATACATCCAGCCAGAAAATAAGCCAACTGGTTGCTATTTTACAGCTGGAGTGTTCAGTCTCACAGTCAGGGTGCGAACTGGCTCTCGCACGACTCACCGATCTTTTATTGGTTTACATTGTTGAGCAAATTGTTGATGAACATCTTGTCGATATAAAACTGTTGGATATTTCACAACACGCCCCCTTCTCTGATCTTTTATTGCAGATTATGCATAACCCTACACTCGACTGGTCAATTGATATGATGGCCGGTAAAGTAAATATGAGTCGCTCAACCTTTATCAGAAAGATAGATGATATATGCGGTTATACTCCTAATGAGCTGGTAACCCGACTGCGTATTAACATCGCCATTAACTTATTGCGCAGAGGCTACAAAGTTGAAGAAGTAACATCACGTGTGGGCTATGAGTCATTATCCGGATTTAATAAAGCCTTTCGAAAAATCACGTCGAGCACACCCGCTGATTTTTGGAAAGCACGTTAGTTATCAATGCAAAACTACTCTGCCATACCGTGCATGTCATGCTGTTCATAACGCAGGTATAGTGAAAACGGATGGCTCAATAACCCACTAAACTTTTTAAGGTTGAGCAATAACATAATATTATATTTGTGGCTAAAGAGCGTTTTTATGGCAATATTCAAGTCATCCGTAATCACACGCTGACTCTTATGCAATAATGTCATTGTTATGATATGATGTTGTCTTCTGGTTAAATATATTTTAGGTTGCCATTCATAGAACCTACCATGAACAACCAATTCTCTTAAATCTTGTACCT
Organism: Citrobacter sp. VF227; assembly: GCF_052950715.1. NCBI lineage: Bacteria > Pseudomonadati > Pseudomonadota > Gammaproteobacteria > Enterobacterales > Enterobacteriaceae > Citrobacter > Citrobacter sp. VF227. The sequence continues at coordinate 365,759 of NZ_JBRFVF010000001.1, read as the reverse complement.
GAATTGCTCGTGGGATAAACCTAACCTTCATTCCAGGAAAGCATTTTTTAATCCCAAAAGGTGACATAATATACATGCGTTCAGGTTCAATCAACGCAATCCGCTCGGCCAATGGCGTATAAATGACATTATTTTTAAAAGTATCTAATATCACATGAGCATGCCGATGACGTTGCAGACAAATATCTTCTACACAACGGATATGCTCTGTCATATCCGGACCCAAAATACAGGAAATTGAATAAAATAAAAAACGATCCTGAGTAATGACGAGATACACCTTTTTATCCTGTGAAAATTAGCCTGATGGCGCGGTTAAGACGGAGTTAATCCATAATGGAACTTCTGGAATGCGATCAATATCGGTACGCTGAAACAGATGCCCCTGAAGCCAGCAATGCGGGGTCGTCATCAGAGCCATTGTGTGGCCGGTGTGTTCTACTCCCTCCACGATGACATTTCCTGCAAAACGAGTCAGATCGCGGATAACCTTTCCCAGCCATGCCTCATCGCTGACATGGTGTTGCCAGAAAAAAGACTTATCAATCTTCGCCCCACTAAAATATCCCCTGATCAGCAAACCAAAATTGTTATGGCTTCCGGAGCCAACATCATCCAGCCACATTGAGGCATGGGGCCGTAAATGATGCAGTAATCCCCGTTTTTCTTTGTCTGAGGTGGGGAAATGCTCATGTACCTCAAGACGAATAAACGGCATTTTAGCGATCATAGAAAGTACGGCCTTGTCACGAAGAAGCCATACAGCCGTATCAGCATCCACATTCAGTGAGATAACGATGTGGTGGCGAACCAACCAATTTTGCCAGCAGCTAACACCGTGCAGTTGGCGCACAAAATTTAGCCATTTATACTCCGGCGTGAGAATATCGGTCACATCGTTGTACGAGACCGTATTCCCTTCAGGCGTCGTAAACGATGTCAGCACTTCCATGGCAACCAGACGCCCCGCCATGGTATAAACCGGCTCACAAACATAACGTTGCTTATAGCTGTTTATCATGCTGCGATTACTGGTAATTAATAGTGTAAGTCAGGCTAGTTTTGATCGACCCGCCCTGCACCGAATCGCTGGTTCGGATGATACGCGCGCCCAACGGAAAACGGACTGAACCACTGCTGTCTCCAACCGTCAACGTGACAACCATACTGCCCGCGAGATTCTGCGCAACGTAGGTTCCTGATTGTTTCGAGGCGAGCTGTACGCCAAATCCTGATGCGGTGGCCGTATTATCCAGAGCGACAATTCCATTTACGGAATCAATAGCGGAAGTGTTCGGTGTCAGCGTCATAGTAAGTTTGTTGGGCGCAATACTGCCTGACTGGGATACGCTGCCAGAATTAAAGCCTTGAATATTGTACTGGGTATAGCTTCCATTACTGTTATTACCCAGGAATGTAGAACACCCGGTCAATGTCACTGGCGTATCCACCCACACACTGGCGTCACCCTGATTTCGTAAGAGTGTGGTGTTAGTCGTTCCCAGATCCCAATTAAAGTTGGGCGTCGTACACGTTGGCGTTTGCAGCGTAAAACCGCCGGTAATCGTATGCCATGCCACTCGAGTCGGATTATTGTCGGCATCTATAGCATCAATTCTCACTTGCGGAAAAAGTGCGCTATTCACTGTTCCGGCAGTAATTGGCCCCATTTTGACCAGCTCAATAGTGAACACTAACCAGCCATCAGGACTGTAAGTACCCATCCAGGTAGTATTAAACGGATAATATTTATTCTCATAAGGGTTACGAAAACGCACCCCTAATCCATTAATCCCCGTTTGATAGATGTTGCTTTGACCGGGGTATAGCGTGCCTCCTGAAAGACTCATGCGCGAATAGGCACCAGAATTAGTACAAGCCACAGGAACAGCCGCATAGCCACGAACCTGCTGTACGCGGATATTACTCCCTACTGGAAAATCCTCTCCGGCACTAAACGTTGCAGCCTGGAGTGGAACCTGAACGGTATACTGCTGATTTCCAGTCGAGCAGACGGCAAGGCTATGGCCAGCAAATAACAGCCCGCTCGTCGCAACGAACAACTGAACTATCCGCAGATGTATTTTGGAACGAATCAAACTGAACATGTATTCTCCATGATCGTAAATCAAAGCGGCTGTTGTCTTAGCGTCCGCACGAATAGGTTATCTGCTGCATCGCTTTCGCTTCATCCGTCACGCTGAACGGCATAATGCAGGTACTGGCTTTGCCTGTTACATCATGGGTGGCAAACAGCTGGCCTGTTTTTGTATTTACCCGGGCGTAGACCATTCCACCTTGCCCTACCATGCCGACGGTATTGCCCTGACTATCCGTTACCGTCGCGCCGAAGGATAAACTTACTTCTGGTCGCGCTGGCGTCAGCAGTAGGGCATAGCCTTGATGCGTGGCAAATTCCGCCACCACTACCGCACCTGCGCGCGGCACCACATTTTGAGTGGTATTTTCGAGTTCAACCTGGTGAGACAGATTTTTCGGATCGAGGCTGACCGAATTTCGCTGATAAGGCATTGAGGCAGGCATGACAGCATTGCCCCAGCGGTCCAGTTTTAATCCCGGATAACTCAGCACTTCCGCACCTGCAGCACCTGGGGCATTCACTACCACCCAGGTGTCACTGGTATAAGGCGTAAAGGTTACTCCGTGTGGATGCGCCACTATCGAACCTGACAACCCACCAGACAAGGTATGGTTATCCCGACCTACACCTACAGACGCATTGACGGATGTCCATGGTGAAAGGTACTGACCGCTTACGCTACCGGTACTGCCACTTTGTTCACTGTGGGTTCCCGAAACGCCCCAGCTCATCTGCTGCTTATCTCCGGCAGTTCCGGCCAGCGCTACCTGCTCAGCCAGGCCACCGTTATCATGGGAAACCGAACTACTAAACGTGACAGGGCGCTCCTCACCCAGCGGCAAACTGAAGGAAACCAGCCAACTGGTTTCCATGTTTCCCTCTGGGGCACGGTTACGCGTAGCGGTCAGGGTATAACTCAATCGTTTCCAGCGGTTTGAGTAACCAAACTGGTATTGCATGTCGTTCCCATTGCGATTCCAGTAATTCTGCGAAAGCCCGGTGGCAGAGAATGTCCCCCAACCTTCCGCCAACCCCTGACTTAACGTCAGGCTGTATCGGTTTTTGGTCCGGTACAGTAACCCGGCATAAATCGCATCCCCTTTCTGCAAGTTCTGGTATTCCATGGCCTGAGCAAAATCCAGATAATCACGCGTGGAGAAACGATATGCGGCCAGCGCAATATTGCTCTGCGTGTCAGAAATGAGTTTGTTGTAGGTAATGCGATAACTTTGCCCGCTCAGTTTGTCTCTGCTCGTGGAGGTCATAGCCTGGGTCACATCCAGCGCCACGGCACCCAGCGGGGTCGATACCGCGCTGCCGGCCTGATACGCCTGATAGCCATCGCTAAATTGGGTTCCACCATATAACGTCAAGAAGTTAGTAATACCCTGCTGCCAGGTCGCCTGATAAAAAGGCTGACCGTCACGCCCATTCGACTGACGGTATTTTCCTGCCACCGCTTCATAACGCGATGCGCCAGGACGCAACAAATCTGCTACCGAGGCGTAAGGCACAAGGAATGTGCTTTCACTACCGTCCGCTTCGCGTACGGTCACGCTGAGGTCGCCACCATAACCGGTAGGATAAAGATCGTTAATAACAAAAGCCCCTGCCGGAACGGTAGTTTCATAAATCACATTCCCGCTCTGCCGTACGGTGACGCGCGCATGGCTGCGGGCGATACCGCGGATTTCAGGTGCATAACCGCGCTGTGATTCAGGCAACATTTGATCATCGCTGAATAGCGAGACGCCGGTATATGACAACGAATCAAAAAGACGTCCTGAGGTATTAGCTTCACCCACCAGGAAACGACCGCGAACAGAGCTGACATCATGCTGGAGGTAAGTATTAATGCTTTGATAACGATTGCCGCTTCCGGTCTGATTGGTCAGGCTACCGTTATGTCGCAGATACCAGCCTCCAACGTTAAGCCCGCTGTTCAGACTCAAATACTGTGAGTTAAACGTTTCACCGCCAGACGATGATTGATAGGCACTGGCGTTGTAACCCATAAATGCCGCCAGACTGCCATCCTGCCAGAGCGATGGCGACACGGTACCGCGCGCCGTTTTCGCGAGATCCTGCTGGGGTACGGCAATAACCAGCTTTTGCTCGCTGTTATTCCATGTGAGTTTTGCTGATGGGATCACCTGCTCTACGGGCACGCAGTTGCCGCGGGTCAGCTTATCCGTGTCGTGCAAAGCGGACGGCATAATATTCAGGTGAGCCAGCAACTCTGGAGTCATGCAGGCAACAACCGTCCCTTGAGACGTTTTATTGAATGTCATTTTCTGCGTTGTCACCAACTCATCATTTAGCCAGATATCCGCTAAATACTCTCCCGCCGGCAAGTTGTTCCCCTGCCTGAACTGCTGCAGGTCGATACTCGCTGTATACGCGCTGTCAAGAAATGTGATGTTGAACTCAACGTCATCGTCTGGCGCTGCCTTTGCCATAACAGGTATGATCAGTAATGACGCATATATCCAGGCAACGGGCTGCCCTGCCGACAGCATTTCAGCAAGATAAGTTTTACGCATGAGTATCCCCTGGTATTACAACCGGTTTACAGGTTCTGTAACCGATGAGCCGTAATCGTTAATCGCTTCCACGGTAAGGCCATCCGCCACTACACCAGAGGGAAGCGTCAGATCGAGACTGCCGTGCGGTGCCAGCATATCGGCGGGGATCGTTGTTTTTTTGCCTGCGTGCGTCGCGGTTACAGCCACGGCAGAAACGTAGTACGCCGTCGGATTACTCAGGATGATATGATTACCCTGCGCCTGCCAGCGCAGCTGCGCGATTGCCGTACGAGCGCCTTTGTCGTCAAGTGTGACAGGGCGATAAAACAGCTTGATCCGTGATCGAAAGGCCACCTGTACCTGATTTGTCCCTTTCTCACCTACAGGCGGGATTTCCAGCACGTTTAACCAATAAACGCTCTCTCTGTCGGCGGGCAAAGCAGTCCCGGTATATGACAGGCGTAACGTTTGTCCTGCGTCGGCATTCACCCGCGTCAATGGAGGAGTCAGCACAAAAGGAGTGCGCATTGCGTCAGGTTTAATTTCTGGATTACCGTCATCGGTCCAGCTTTGCAGCAATACCGGATATTTTCCTGGATTCGTAATTTGCACGCTGATATCTTTTTCCGCAGCATGATAAATGACTCGGGTGGTATTGATTTGAATACTGGCATACGTCGCTGGTATTCCCGTAGCCAGTAAAAGCGCTGTAGCAGAAAAGAATCGGTGCAGTTTCATAGTATTATTGCCTTTAAAACAGAATATTTAACGATATGCTCTTTATTTTTATAAAATCCGGAGAGGAAGGTTCGACATAAAACCTTCCACTCCGGCTTGTTACGAAGCAAGAAAATTACTGGAGTTTATAGAACACTTTGAAAATGTTTATCTATATTATTCGGAGAAATACTTTTACCAAATTTTCTTAAGTAATATTCTGATATCAGTTATAGATCAACGAATACGTTACGCTAGACGCAACCGCACCAGCAGTAGCTGCCCCCGTTGCATAATAGCGTACGGCATATGGCAGAGTTGCATTACCACCACTAATAGGCACGTAGTTACCCGTGTTCTGCGCAATGTCGCCAGCCTTAATTGGCGTATTCCCGGAACCGTCAACAAGCTCCAGCACAACATTGGACGCACCTGTTGTATTGGTATTAACAAGACGACCATTACTGTCTACATTTGCTCCTCTTTCAAAAAAGGCCTTAACAGTGCCCGCGCCTGCTGGGTTAGTCGACGCACACCCAGTGACATCCATTTTAAAAGATGTCTGACCCGCGACATTACCTGCGGTACCTAAAATATTTGCCTGAACAGTTGGCAGCGTCACAGCCGCCGCAGTACTACCTGTTGCGCCATTAATCGTAGCACTACAGGTCTGGTTATTTACCGCACCGGTAAAATTAATAGTACCATTTCCGGCTGCCTGAACAGCAGAGACAGCAAATACGCTGCTGAATGCAACGATAGCGGCGATTTTTTTCATTATGTTGTTCCTGATAAAAATATAACGAGTTGTTGTGCATTTCAAAAAGAACAGAGTCTCTCTGAGAAGCTGAATCGATTATCAACAGGCTAAAAATTAAATCAACAACTATTTAATCAACGAAAAAAACTGAAAACATAATTATTTCCTAAGATTTCCTCACTGATAATAACTTACGCGACAAATATCTCATCAAAAATTTCAATTGGTATCGTTTAATGAAATTTTTGTAATCCCCATCCACTAAAAGCCTTCATTTTTTCATGGTTTTTATATAGCTTTATTTATAACTTTTTTTACAGATTGGATCAAAAATGTTATATGCAGAAACAGGTAAAATGCACTTAGTTTTATATGTCGTTAGAGATAATGGTGGTGATAATACCCATGGGGACTACTTTCATCATGATGCTATTATGGTGTGTGGTGTAATTCTATAGTTTTATAATTAAAAAAAGTATAGTTTGCACGGGTGAACTACGGAAAAAAACATAATTTGTATTACAAAATAAAATAGCTCAGGGAGAGTAACCTCTCCCTGAATTAAACACCTTTGCGGCCTGCTAAAATAAAAAGCTTATAAATGAATATTAAGCATTTTTTAGCACAGTGGTTTCACGGCTTCACGCATGCCTTTTGCCAGGATGGCATCCAGATCGGCAGAAACCTGCTCCACCAGCCCAGAAACCTGGGTCAGGTCTTGCTCCCAATGTTCTTTGACCGCCAGTACAGAACGCACCAACGCCTCAGTACTTATCTGGCGATCGCGATGTTGGCTCCACAGTTGTTGGAAACGTTCAATCCAGTGCGCATCATCCTGGACCGGATAAGACTCACCGTTACGCTCCCCGCGGTAGAACGCAATCAATGCCGCCAGCGCAAACGTCAGACGTGCGGGCAATTGACCGCTGGCCTGTTGCCCGGCCAGCAGTTGCGGCAATATGCGGGTACGGAATTTAGTCATGCCGTTCAGGGCAATCGACAACAACTGATGCTTGATGTACGGGTTGCAGAAACGCCCCGTCACCGCACTGGCAAAGGACGCCAGCTCATCGCGCGGTAAATCCAGTACCGGAATGATTTCTTCATAAATGGCTTTTTCAACAAAGGCACAAATTTCCGCATCATTCATTGCTTCACCCACGGTGTCGAGCCCTGCCTGCCAGGCAACAGGAACCAGTGCGGTGTGTGCGCCATTGAGAATCGCCACTTTCCGTTCTTTATACGGTTTGATGTCATCAACAATCAGAACGTTGAGCGGATATTTATCCAGACGCAGTTCCGCAGCTAACGACTTCGGTCCCTGAATAACAAACAGATAGAAGTGTTCTGCCGTATCAAGAAATGCATCGTGGTAACCCAACTCAGCTTCAAGTTTCGCCACCTCGTCACGCGGATAACCGGTAACAATGCGGTCCACCAGCGTGGAACAAAATGCGTTGGCCTGATCCAGCCACTGAATAAACGCCTCCGGTAGCATCCACTCCTGAGCGTAACGCAGAACCAGTTCACGCAGCGCATCACCATTGTAATCAATCAGTTCGCACGGAATGATAATCCAGCCTTTATCTGACGCGCCATTAAAATGGCGGAAGCGTTCGAACAGCAGTCGGGTCAGTTTAGCCGGATAACTTACTGCTGGCGCATCCTCAAACTTGTCGCCCGCGTGATAGCTAATGCCTGCTTCAGTGGTGTTAGAAAACACAAAACGGATATCCGGATTATGCGCCAGCATCAGGAACTCATCGTATTCGCTATAGACGCTGATTTCGCGGTTAACCGAACGAATCAAACGGGCATCGCTCACGGCTTCGCCCTGCTCATTCAAACCACGAATGATGGTGGTATAGAGACCATCCTGGGTACTCAGCGATGGCGGGAAAGTACTTTCGATAGGACGAACAATGACCACACCGGCGTTCAGATCGGTATGTTCATTCAGCAGATCTACCTGCCAGTCAACAAAAGCGCGCAGGAAGTTACCTTCACCAAACTGAATAATGCGTTCAGGATACTGAGCACCGGGGAAATCGCGACGATTTAGTGTTTGCACAATGGGTTCCCTTTTTAATTAGTCATACAACCTGATTGAATTGGTACAATAGGTTATCAAACTTTAATACATTGAAACCCTGTTTTGATCAATCCCCAGCAACAAATTAGAGGTATTTATAGAAAAGTGTGGTCCCGGTCAGCGTCCCGTCTGGCATTTTGGCATAATCGGGTATCACGCCTACTTTTTGCCATCCGCAATTGTGGTAGAACAACTCAGCGCCACTGCCCGTCGCTGTATCGAGCACCAGCAACGTTTTACCTTGCTCACGTGCGCAGCTTTCCAGTTCGCTCATCAATTTTCTGGCAACGCCGCCCCGCCGTGCCGAGGTGTGCACCAGCAGTTTAGCGACATCCGCACGATGAGGCTGATTTTCGGGTTGATTGAGAATAAGCTGGACGGCACCGACAAGCGCCCCCTGAGCGTCCTCCGCGCCCAGAACAATCCTTTCACCACGAGTAACACTTTGTGCGACGTCCAACCAGAATGGCCGTGATTTATCACGATTAAAAGGTGACATAAAGCTAACGGAAGCGCCGTTATTGACGCATGTTTCAAGGATATCGCTGAGCTCGTCGACTCTCGACAGAATCTGTGCCGCGCTCAGCACAAAGCAGGGGGTAGAGGAAACCATTTTTTCTCCTTAGATTGACGCCTTCATACTGCTTTTAACAAAAGCACAACACAAGGAGTCGTATCATAGGATTATGTTATCTATGGCTTATTCATTTGGAGCACTAACCAGTGATAAATCACCATAACAACGTAACGTTGTTGTTCGTTGCTTAACGCCACACCCTGAGGGATATCATGCCATTTCGCCAGACATCCCCGACAGCAGGTTGCCGTGGCATGTTGAGCGATAAATACCGGATGTCCGCGCATGGGGGTCTGTTTGCCATCATTGGCAGGAAACGCCGGAGCCAGTCGTTTAGCAATAAAATCCACAGCGTGTTGTTCAATAACCGGCGCACCTTTATCCAGACAATATTGTCTCTCTTTGTGACCAAGACGAAAGCGCGAGCGGAACGTTGATTTCGCCAGCCGTGCAAAAAGAGGATCGAGCCTATTCATCAGTAAACCGAGCGCCCCAGCTGTTGCGTTAATTGCTCCAGCACCGCGATGCCGGCCAGTGAGTTTCCCGCCGGATCTAACTCAGGACTCCAGACGGCAATCGCCATCTCGTGGGGAACGATAGCCACAATACCGCCACCGACGCCAGATTTCGCCGGTAAGCCAACCCGCCAGGCAAATTCCCCTGCGTTCTGATACATGCCACTTGTCGCCATCAACGCGTTGATCTGCCGGGCCTGCATGGGTGTAACCACCGGCTCCGTAAGATGAAAAGCATGCCCTTGATTTGCCAGAAAGACGAATGTACGCGCCAGTTCCACACAGCTCATTTTCAGGGCGCAGTAGTGAAAATAATTTTGCAATACGGTGGTCACGTCATGATGGAAATTGCCAAAGGACTTCATTAGCCAGGCGATAGCCGCGTTACGTGCTGAGTGCTCAAACTCAGAGCGCGCCACCGTCGCATCATAGGCGATATCCGACACGCCGCTTAATGCCCGTACCACTTCCAGCATCCGTTGACGCGGTGCGCTCAGACGCCCTTGCAGCATATCGCAAACCACCAGCGCCCCTGCATTGATGAAGGGATTACGTGGGATCCCCTGCTCCATTTCCAGCTGCACCAGGGAGTTAAAAGGATGACCGGAAGGATCTTTACCGACGCGTTGCCAAATCTCATCTTCCTGATAGTGACGCATCGCCACGACCAGACTGAGCACCTTTGAAATTGACTGAATAGAAAAGCGCTCTTGCGCATCCCCCGCCTGGTAGTGCTGTCCATCAACGGTGCAAATGGCAATACCCAGTTTTGAACCGTCGACGGAGGCTAATGCAGGAATGTAATCAGCGACTTTACCTTGACCAATCAGCGGACGAACCTGCTGCACAATGGTCTCTAAAATTGAATTGTTCATGGCCCTGGCCACAACATGCTCCTTGCTCGCAGGTATGAAAGGCCTGCGAGTATAACAGAGCTGAATACGCAGCGTCAGGCCGGAAGGCGGAATCTGGCTATAGCATGCATAAGCTGGTGAGATTCATAATATACAATTTCGACAGGTGCCCCCGACGGAGGCACCACACCATCAGAGGCGGTTTTTCCAGACAGTTTGCACGTTACAGAACTCATGCAGACCAAAGTGTGAAAGCTCGCGGCCAAACCCACTTTTCTTAACGCCACCAAACGCAACGCGGGCATCGCTGGCGCTGTAGCCATTGATGAATACGCCCCCACATTCCAGGCGTGCCGCCATCTTCTGAGCCAACGCTTCATCCGCCGTGAATACCGTGGCTGATAAACCGAAATCACTGTCATTAGCCAGTGCTAAGGCATGTTCCGCATTCTTTGCCACGGTAATCGCCGCGACCGGACCAAACAACTCCTGACGGAACGCCGTCATCTCCGGGGTGACATTACCCAGTACCGTCACGGCATAATAGTTGCCCTTACCGGCAATTTTTTCCCCGCCGAGAAGCAACCGCGCCCCTTCAGCAAGGGAGGCTTCGACCTGCTGGTGCAACTCATCACGCAGATCAAATCGCGCCATCGGACCCAGATCGTTTTCTTCGTTTAACGGATCGCCCATTTTCAGCGCGCTCGCGGCCGCCACAAAGCGTGAGGTAAATTCTGCCGCAATCCCTTCTTCGATTATAAAACGCTTGGCTGCCGCACAAACCTGCCCGGTATTTTGATAACGTCCGGCAACCGCCGCTCTAACGGCCAGCTCGAGGTCGGCATCATTAAGGACAATAAACGGATCGGAACCACCCAGTTCAAGCACGCATTTTTTCAGCGCTGCGCCCGCCTGAGCACCAATCGCCGCACCAGCACGAACGCTGCCCGTCACCGTTACGGCTGCGATACGTGGGTCATTGATCATCTGACTCACCCCGGCGTTATCGGCATTCACCCAACCGTACACACCTGCAGGTACGCCGGCATCAGCCAAAACCTGCGCGATAATCGCAGCACAGCCGGTTACGTTAGGCGCATGTTTTAACAGATAGCCATTTCCGGCCAACAGAATTGGAATGGCGCCACGCAGTACCTGCCAGAGTGGGAAGTTCCACGGCATGACCGCCAGAATGGTTCCTACGGGGCGATACTCAATCACCGCCTGATTGTTTTCCACCAGCGTGGGTTCCGGATTGAGCATCTCCGGTCCATGTTCGGCGTACCAGTCACACAATGCGGCTGATTTGGCCACTTCAGCACGCGCCTGCTTGATGGGTTTCCCCATTTCACGTGAGATACACTGCGCCATCTCTTCCGCGCGATTACGCAGAGCCTGCCCGATATCACGCAGCGTTTGCGCACGGTGCTCAACGGAAGTGTGTTTCCATTCGCTGTAACCATTCGCGGCAAGGGTCAGTGCATGAGTAATCTCTTCCGCGCTGGCCCACGGCATCGCCGTTAACATTTCGCCATTAGCAGGATTGACAGAAATCGCATGTGTTGCTGCAGTGATAGTCATAGTTGCCTCTCTTTATCGCAGGGTATGGTTATATCATGCGCATATTTACTCTTTCTGAAAAATGAATAATATTAACCACTCCATTCACGAATAGAGAATATTATGGACCTGACGCAACTGGAAATGTTCAATGCCGTCGCGGAGACGGGCAGTATTACCCAGGCTGCCGCGAAGGTGCATCGTGTGCCATCCAACCTCACCACCCGCATCCGCCAGCTTGAGGCCGACCTTGGCGTCGATCTGTTTATTCGTGAAAACCAGCGTCTGCGGCTTTCCCCGTCCGGCCACAACTTTTTACGCTATAGCCAGCGGATCCTCGCACTGGTTGATGAAGCGAGAATGGTTGTCGCCGGGGATGAACCGCAGGGATTGTTTTCACTTGGCTCGTTGGAAAGCACCGCCGCCGTGCGCATTCCTGCGACGCTGGCTGAATATAATCAGCGTTATCCCAAAATTCAGTTTGCGCTGGCGACCGGTCCTTCAGGCACAATGCTGGATGGTGTGCTCGACGGGACGCTGAACGCTGCCTTTGTTGACGGACCGATTACCCACCCAGGCCTTGAAGGAATGCCGGTCTACCGTGAAGAGATGATGATTGTCACTCCGTACGGTCATCCTCCCATCCAGCGGGCCAGCGACGTTAACGGGTGCAGTATTTACGCCTTTCGGGCCAACTGTTCCTACCGCCGCCATTTTGAAAGCTGGTTTCATGCCGATCGCGCCATGCCCGGCACTATTCATGAAATGGAGTCGTATCACGGGATGCTGGCCTGTGTGATTGCCGGCGCGGGGATCGCGCTGATCCCACGCTCGATGCTGGAGAGTATGCCAGGACATCATCAGGTCAACGCCTGGGCGCTAAGCGAAAACTGGCGCTGGCTGAATACGTGGCTGGTATGGCGCAGAGGCGCAATGACGAGGCAACTGGAAGCGTTTATTGAGGTATTGAACCCCCAGTTGTCGCAGACCAGGGATTAACTGGCAATAGTCAGTTGGCAGGGTAGCTGTTCCAGTTGCTCGCGCACGTCTTCATTGAGATGCGCATCGGTCACGATATCCGTCAACGCATCCAGATGTGTAACGTTAAACAGTGACCATGCGCCGTATTTCGAACTGTCCGCCAGCAGTACCCGACGTTTGGCATTAGCAATCAGGTCGCTTTTCAATCCGGCCTTCTCTTCAGTCGGCGCGGTGATCCCTCGCGTTATGTCCCAACCGTTGCAGCTCAAAAACGCGATATCTGGCCAGACGTTCTGCAGCAGTTTACGTCCATGTTCACCGATGCAGGACTGACTGGAATCATCGATACGTCCGCCAATAATGGTCACTTCAATTTGTTTAAACTCAGAGAAGAAAAGCGCAATGTGCAGATCGCTGGTGATAACCCGCAGCGGCAGATGGGTGAGCTGACGAGCCAGCTCAATCATTGTCGTCCCCGCGTCGAGAACAATAGCATCACCGGCTTTCACCAGGTTTGCCGCCGCACAGGCGATAGCCTGCTTTTCCAGCAGACTACGCTGCATTTTCTCATGCGTGGTAGGTTGTGAAGGAATAAACCGGTTAAGCGTGACGCCTCCGTGGGTACGGCTGATGACACCTTCCTGGTCAAGCTTGATCAGATCGCGACGAATGGTCGCCGGAGAGGCCTGAGTCACAGCGACGAGCTGTTCAACTGTCGCCAGATTATGCCCTTTCAGATAATCCATAATCTGTTCTAACCGATTATATCCCTTCATTTTATTCCCGCGTAATTTGCATTGCTAACTGGATAGACACCGCCATGCTCTCAGACTTGGCTTTTCCTGTCCAGGCAATATCAAACGCCGTACCGTGGTCCGCAGAGGTGCGAATAAACGGCAATCCGGCGGTGATATTCACCCCATCATAAAATCCCAACAATTTTAGCGGAATATGGCCCTGATCGTGATACATCGCCACCACCATGTCGTACATACCTTCGTGGCACTGCATAAATACCGTATCCGGTGGACAGGGTCCCGTAACATTTACCCCTTCCGCTTGCATTGCACGCACCGCAGGTCCGACAATCGTTATCTCTTCCTCGCCAAACAGGCCATTTTCGCCGGCATGGGGGTTGACGCCAGCAACCGCAATACGTGGATTATCGAACCCTACCAGACGCAGGAAATCATTCGCCACCTGAATGACCGTTTTTACACGTTGCTCGCTGAGCGTATCAAGAAATTTGCGCAACGCGATGTGGGTGGTAACGTGAATGACTTTAAGCTGATCGGTATAAAGTACCATCGCGTAGTCTTTGCTGTTGGTCAGTTGTGCCAGCAGTTCGGTATGTCCGGGATAATGATGTCCCGCCAGATGCAACGCTTCTTTATTCAGCGGCGCGGTAGCAATAGCCTTAACTTCACCACTTAGCGCCAGTGCTGTAGCGCGTTTTATGCAGCGATAGGCCAAATCTCCCGCCTGCGCTTGCACCACTCCTGGCTGAAGAGCGGTAGGATCGGCAAGCGGTTCATCAATCACGTTGATAACACCCGGGGCGAATTGCGCCAGGTCTACGCTGTCGATAACCCGAAGTTCCGCTGGCGGTGTGACATTTAATGACTGGATACGACGCAGCGTTTGGGCACATCCCACAACCACAACCGGCGCGCCAGAGAGTTCTCCCTCCACCAGCGATTTAATAATAATCTCAGGTCCAATACCGGCAGGATCGCCCATTGTTACTGCAATAATGTTATTCACTCATGTTCTCCTCGATAAAATTTAAAACCTGACGCAACGTCGTTTCGTCACCGAATCCCCCTGCCTTTGTCATAACCGGGCGTTGCCAGTCGCCACCGACAAAATGACCGTACGGCACGCACTGGGCCACACGGTCGGTAATTCGAAATCCTGTTGCCTTAAGGGCGTCTGCAACCGCCATCGCCACATCGCCACCAGAGAGATACAGCGCGCCTGGCGATACCTCTTGCAAAACCTGGCGGATAAGCTGTCCAAGAAACAGGCAGATTTTTTCACCGAGCTGAACGCGATTCATCTCCATGCGCACGCACAACTGCGGAATATGATGGCGCGCTTCACTGTCGGGACTTGTGTGAACGATGCAGTGTTTACCAGAGGCGAGGATTCCAACAATGCGCTGCACGTACGCTGTTGAACCACCGCTGAAAATATTCTCGATATCGATGAATACCATCCCCACTTGCGGGTTCTGGTACACAGCGGCAACCTGTTGTTGAGCGATTTCACTCATTGATCCCACAACAGCCAGCAAGCGCTGGGAAGAAGGTGCCCGCACATGGCGCGCCAGTGCATCACAGATTCCGGCTGACCCCACCAACAACGGCAGCTCATCCTGCATCAGCGCTTGAGTAACAATCACATCAAGGTCAGCGTCAGTCCGCGCATCCACAACCCAAATCTGCGGCGTCTCAACAACAGGCTCATGCAGGTGCTGCGTGTAGTCATTTAGAGACATCGACCGACACGCAATGGTGGTTTGCGCCTGTATCACTTCACAGATATCAGCACTCATCACCGGTGTTTTAGGATCGCTGGCAAATTCGGTATGCGTTACCGGAACGCCGTGAATCAGGCATTGCCCTTGCTCGGTGGTACGGCCTGCGGCAGGATAAGTAGCCGCTAAAATGGCACGTTTTTTGCCCGTAACTCGCATCAACGCGTCCAGTTCCGCCCCCGGATTACCCCGCAATGTTGAATCGATTTTCTTCAGCCACTGCGTCTGAGGTTCTGCCTGACAGGCAAGAGCCAAATCGCTTACCCTCGCCGCGGCTTGTTGAGCATCCAGTGCCCGGCTATCGCTGTTTATGACCAGCACATCTGCATCATCGGCACAGGGCAATGTGAAAGCGACGTTCACCGTCATTCCCGTCATCGCCAGACTCACTCCCGCATCATTTCCCCCCGTAAAGTCATCAGCAATGACAAGGATCTGGGGTCTTACAACATGTCTACTCATCCATGCTCCGGGTTGTTGAATTTTGATAATGATTATATTCAATCACATTTGATTAAATGTGAGCAAGCTCAATTTATTCAGTTCCGAGATAAATTATAAATTTAGCCCATGATGAAATCGCTTTTGAAACGAAATGAGCGAATTCAATCACTCACCTACAGGAGAATGTTGTGGCAACAATCAATAGCACCGTGATTAGCGGTTCAAATGCCATCCCCGCGCTGGAACCAATACTGACAGGCAAGCACCAGCTATTGCTGGTGACCGATAGCAATATCGTCAGGCTGGATGCAGTGGCGCAGATCCGCACCTTGCTCAGTAACGATGGCCGCCAGGTCACACTTATTGATAGCGTGCCTGCCGAGCCGGGTCATCATGACGTTGCGGCACTGTTAGAAAGCGTTAAAGGTCTTAACGTAGAGATGGTGATAGGTATTGGTGGTGGCAGCGTACTGGATGTAGCGAAGTTGCTCTCAGTCTTATGTCATCCTGAATCCTCTTCTCTTGACGCCATGCTGGCAGGCGAGAAACCGCTGCACCGCGTAGCTTCAGTGCTGATTCCAGCCACTGCAGGGACGGGTTCTGAAGCAACTCCTAATGCGATTCTGGCGATCCCGGAACAAAACACCAAGGTCGGCATCATTTCTCCGGTGCTATTACCCGATTACGTTGCCCTGTTGCCGGAACTGACGACCAGCATGCCAGCGCATATTGCGTCATCAACCGGAATAGATGCGTTATGTCATCTGATTGAGTGCTTTACAGCCACCATCGCCAATCCGATCAGTGACAATGCGGCGCTCATCGGGTTACAGAAGTTGCTGAAGAACATCGAAACCTCGGTTAATGAACCGAACAATTTGCTGGCTAAACTGGAAATGCTGTGGGCGTCATATTATGGCGGAGTCGCGATTAATCATGCCGGAACACATCTTGTCCATGCACTCTCTTACCCACTCGGAGGTCGCTATCACCTGCCTCATGGTATAGCCAATGCCATTCTGTTAGCCCCTTGCATGAAAGCTATCCGTCCTCATGTGGTCGACAAGTTCGCTCAGGTCTGGGATCTGTTGCCTGATGCCGATCGGACCCTGAGTACCGAAGAAAAATCATTCGCGCTGGTGGAATACTTCTCCGCACTTGTGAAACGACTCAACCTGCCCGATAACCTGGCAACGCTCGGGGTACCACCCACAGATATTTCCACTCTCGCCGATGCCGCGCTCAACGTAAAACGTCTTATTAACAACACACCCTGTCAGGTAAGCCATGACGATGTTGAGGCTATTTATCAAACACTTTTTCCAGAACTGATTACCAAAGGAGTGAATCATGAGTAAGAAAATTTGTGGTGTACTGACGGCAATCGTCACCCCCTTTGACAACGAAGGGGCGCTAAACCTCCACGAGCTCAAAAATCAGGTTAATCGCCAGCTAAACGCCGGCAACGGCATTTTCTGCGGCGGTACGAACGGTGAGTTTTTTGTGCTTAACGAGGAAGAAAAAATAGCAGTGACCCGCACCTGCGTTGAGGAAGTCGCTGGACGGGCAAATGTGGTTGCGCATATCGGTGAAATCTCAACCCGTGAAACCATTCGTCTGGGCAAGCAAATTGAAAAAATGGGCGTCGATGCCGTATCGGTGATTACCCCGTATTTTGTTCCGCTCAAACAGCAGGAACTGATTGCTCATTATACCGCGATTGCCGACGCGCTATCGGTGCCGGTATTTCTCTATAACATTCCGGCACGTACGGGTAACACCATTGAACCAGAAACCGCAAGCGTACTGGCGACGCATCCCAACATCATTGGTATCAAAGACAGCGCCGGGAGCTATGAAAGCCTCGAAGGTTTCCTCAACGCCGTCAAAGATATCGAAGGTTTTGATGTGCTAAATGGGCCGGACTCGCTGATTCATCAAGGATTCGTTGACGGTTGTTCAGCCTGTATTTCCGGTTTGGCGAACGTAGCGCCAAAAGAAATTAACGCTATCTGGACGCGATTCAAGGCCGGTGATGTTGTCGGATCGCGTGAAGCGCAGGAAAGCGTCACGGGTTTGCGAACCGAGCTCTATAACGTTGCGTTCTCGCCCGCCGCAGTCAAAAAAGCATTGCAAATCATGGGACATGAGGTAGGCGCAAGTCGTTACGCCGTCACGTTTAGTGAGCAACAGGAAAATACTATCCGCCAGATAGTGTCGCATCTCGCCCACTAAAGGATTTCTCAATCGTCACAAGAATACCCGGGAGCCTAGCGCCCCCTGGATTCGTACGCCCTGGAGGGCGGCTAAGATGAACTCATTTACCTCTTCAGACACTCTGATCATTGTAGGGATCGTGATTGCCTATATTATTTTTACAACCTGGCTCACTTTCCGCCTACGCAGTAAAAATGCTGGCGATTTTATGGAAGGCTCGCGTGCCATGCCTGCCTTCATCGTCGGTATTCTCCTTATGTCCGAATATATCGGCGCCAAATCGACCATTGGTACCGCTCAGGCAGCATTTGAAGGCGGAATAGCCGCATCCTGGTCTGTTCTCGGTGCCGCTATAGGTTTTCCTCTGTTCGGTCTGATACTGGTTAAACGTATCTACAATACAGGGAAAATCACTATATCGGGTGCCATTGCCGAGAAATATGGCAACAGCACAAAAAACATTATCTCTATCATCATGATTTACGCCCTGCTGCTGGTAAACGTCGGAAACTACGTCAGCGGCGCCGCGGCGATTTCGACAGTACTGCAGGTCAATTTACCTGTTGCCGCCTTTATAACCGCCATTGTGAGCACCTTCTATTTTGCCTTTGGCGGCATGAAAGGCGTTGCCTGGGTAACGATGCTGCACAGTGCCCTAAAGTACATTGGTCTGTTGATCATTATGGGGTTTGCTCTCTCAAGAACCGGCGGTTTCTCACCGATGATTGAACAAATGCCAGACTTTTACTGGACCTGGGATGGCAACATCGGCGCGGGTACTATCGTCGCATGGCTCATCGGTACCATTGGTTCTATTTTCTGTACACAGTTTGTGATCCAGGCGATTTCATCAACTAAAGATGTCAAATCCGCCCAACGATCAACATGGATCGCCTTCTTCTTTTGTTTACCAATTGCTTTTGCTATCGCCATTATCGGTGTGGCGGCGAAGTTTCTTCACCCAGAAATTAACAGCCTGTATGCAATGCCCATTTTTCTGCAGGATATGGACCCATGGCTGGCCGGCCTTGTGACAACGTCACTTGTAGCCTCTATTTTTGTTAGTGTCAGTACCGTTGCTCTGGCTATCGCCTCACTGGTGGTGAAAGATTTTTATGTGCCAATGCGTAACCCTACCAAGGAACAGGAGTTTAAAGCGACTCGCTGGATCTCCTTGTTCATTGGCTTCCTGCCGCTGATTTTCGTCCTGCTGGTACCGGAAGTATTAAAGCTCTCCTTCTTTACCCGTGCGATCCGACTCTCCATTACCGTCGTCGCCATTATCGCCTTCTATGCGCCGTTCTTTAAAAGTACTCGCGGTGCAAACTGTGCCCTGCTGGGTGCCTGCGTAGTGACATCCGTTTGGTATCTGCTGGGTGACCCGTTCGGTATCAATAATATGTACATCGCCTTGCTGACGCCTGCGGTGATTATGATTCTCGACCGTCTAATCCCTAACAAATCCCAGCAAGCTACTCCCAAACCTGTCGAAAATAATGGAGTCTAAAATGACCGTAACCGTAAATCGCGATGGCATGCTGCGAAAACTCGAACAAGATGAGCGTGTGGTTATTGCCATGCTGCCTTCAGAATGCCCGCAGAATCATGCCGCCAATATTATGCCTCTGCCCGATGGCTCACTGATGTGCGTCTGGTTCGGCGGTACTCAGGAAGGCATCGCAGACATCTCAATCTGGAGCTCACGTCTGCGCCCAGGAAGCGAGCGCTGGAGCCAGGCTGTTAAACTGTCTGATGATCCGGGTCGCTCAGAGCAAAACCCTGTGCTGTTCCTCGCGCCAGATAACGTCTTATGGCTGCTTTGGACCGCCCAGATCTCTGGCAATCAGGACACGGCTATTGTGCGTTATCGTCAATCACATGACCTTGGGGAGAGTTGGGGCGAGACAGGTACCCTGCTGGATAAACCGGGCACCTTTATCCGCCAGCCAATTATGGTGATGGACAATGGCAACTGGCTGCTTCCGGTTTTCTATTGCCGCACACGTACGGGCGAAAAATGGGTCGGTAATGATGATATTAGCGCAGTCAAAATTTCATCCGATCGCGGTAAAACCTGGCGTGATGTGGAAGTTCCGCAAAGTCTTGGCTGCGTTCATATGAATATTACACCGCTGCTGGACGGCTCACTTATCGCCCTGTACCGCAGCCGTTGGGCCGACAATATCTGGTACAGCACGTCCATCGATATGGGTGAAAGCTGGTCGGCACCACAACCAACGACATTACCCAATAATAATTCCTCAATTCAGGTTACTACGCTGGATGATGGCAGGCTCGCGCTGGTATTCAACGCGATGAACGCGACCGGAGCCAGTGAGCGCCGCACATCACTGTATGATGAAATTGACGATGGCGATGATGACCGCATCCAGCCGGTAGTGACATCAGGCCGTTCGGCTTTCTGGGGCGCACCACGCGCACCGATGACCGTCGCCCTCTCTGCCGATGGGGGTAAAACGTGGCCCTGGCAGCGTAATCTTGATGAAGGCGACGGTTATTGCATGACCAACAATTCACAAGAAAAACTCAACCGTGAGTTTTCCTATCCCAGTATTAAACAGGGTGCTGATGGTCAATTGCACATTGCTTATACGTATTTTCGTCAGGCCATTAAATACGTTCGCCTCACTCCGGAATGGATTCAGGAGGATCACTGATGATTATCGGTAATCTTAACGTTCTCGATCTGGCAGGGTTACCCTTCTGTCTGCAGGATATACTGCGCGATCCCCGCTGCCATCTCGCGGCCTTACAGGCACGAGAAGATGGCCGATGGCAGCCTGATAATGTCGACTGGTTTTGTACTCTTGGCCCAGCGCAAACCCAGCAAGCCTCGCAGCGTCATACTGAATACCATCGCCAGTGGGCCGATATACAGGTGGTTTTGACAGGAGAAGAGCGTATCAACGCGGGGGGAAAATCTGCTTTTTTCAACGGTGATGAAGAACGCAAACCCGACCTTTTTATTTCTACACAGGCTGAACTGAATGTCACGATAACGTTACGAGCTGGAGATTTTGCCGTCTTTATGCCTGGTGAAGCGCATCAGGCAT
Organism: Citrobacter sp. VF227; assembly: GCF_052950715.1. Classification (NCBI taxonomy): domain Bacteria; kingdom Pseudomonadati; phylum Pseudomonadota; class Gammaproteobacteria; order Enterobacterales; family Enterobacteriaceae; genus Citrobacter; species Citrobacter sp. VF227. Next base: position 344,803 of record NZ_JBRFVF010000001.1, on the reverse strand, counting down.
TATGTGCGGTCAGCCAGCCGGGAACAGTCCGCAAAGCCGTGTTCAAAGTTCCCCTGTCATCTCCGGAGGTTTAAATGCGTCACGCGATTGTCACCGGAGCCAGCTCCGGGATCGGCGAGGCCATTGTCACTCAGTTGCTCAATGACGGCTGGCAAGTAACAGGTTTGTGCCGCTCCTCCGTCGCACGCAGCGATCCTGCGTTTTGCTGCGTGAATGTGGATCTGAGCGACAACTCATCTTTATGGGAGATAATGCCAACGCTCGCCACACCTGACGCTATTATTCATGCCGCAGGTATTATGGCTGCGGCACCGCTGGGGGAATTGAACGCCGACATCAGCCAGCGATTATGGCATTTACATATTGAGGCCGTCGAAACGCTGGTCAATTACTTTGCTCCCCGGATGGTCGCTGGCGGGCGGGTGGTAGCCATCGGAAGTCGAACCTCTCGTGGTGCGGCTGGTCGTTCACAGTATGCGGCAACCAAAGCCGCGTTGGTGGGAATGATCAGAAGCTGGGCCGCAGAACTTGCACCAAAAGGGATTACAGTGAATGTGGTCGCCCCAGGCGCTACGCAAACGCCAATGCTGAAGATGCCTGGCCGTGAAAGTTCTCCTCCCAACGTGCCACCCATTGGCCGCCTGATTAAACCTCAGGAAGTCGCTTCGCTGGTCGCCTGGCTGGTATCAGAAAATGCCGCTGCGGTAACCGGGCAGGAGTTAGTCATATGCGGCGGGGCATCGTTGCGCTAAATCCCCATCCGGGCGAGATACCCTCGCCCGGAATTTCATTAATAATGAAATAGTTAAAAATACGAAGAATGTTCGGCAGCAAATTATGTCATCCAGTCAATGAAATGCGATCTGAATCACAAAATGATTGTATTTTCGCCAGCAAACGTTTTAAGATCGTGCCCTTACCTTTTCGCAGCTAATCCACCTATTAGATATGACAACAGACACTGTTTCCCGCAAGGTCGCGTGGCTACGGGTAGTTACGCTTGCTATTGCCGGTTTTATTTTTAATACCACCGAGTTTGTCCCTGTCGGTTTGCTTTCCGACATCGCACAAAGCTTTAATATGCAGACCGCTCAGGTCGGGATCATGCTGACGATCTACGCCTGGGTTGTGGCCTTGATGTCGCTACCCTTCATGCTGCTCACCAGCCAGGTAGAACGCCGCAAGCTGCTGATCTGCCTGTTTGTCGTGTTTATTGCCAGCCACGTACTCTCTTTCCTGGCATGGAATTTTACCGTGTTGTTGATTAGTCGTATTGGTATAGCTTTCGCACACGCCATTTTCTGGTCGATTACCGCATCGCTGGCGATCCGCCTTGCTCCGGCCGGGAAACGCGCGCAGGCACTCAGTCTGATTGCGACCGGCACCGCGCTGGCGATGGTGCTGGGGCTGCCTATCGGACGCATCGTCGGCCAGTATTTTGGCTGGCGCACTACCTTCTTCGCCATTGGTATGGGGGCGCTAATTACTCTGCTTTGCCTGATTAAGCTCCTGCCAACATTACCCAGTGAGCATTCCGGTTCATTAAAAAGTCTGCCGGTGTTATTCCGCCGTCCGGCGTTGATGAGTCTGTATGTACTAACGGTGATTGTGGTCACCGCGCATTACACGGCCTATAGCTATATCGAACCGTTTGTGCAGACTGTCGCCGGGCTGAGCGCAAACTTTGCTACCGTACTGTTGCTGGTTCTGGGTGGTGCGGGTATTGTCGGGAGCGTCATATTCGGCAAGTTGGGTAATCAACATGCCTCCGTACTGATTAGCAGCGCCATTGCCCTGCTGACGATATGTCTGGTGCTATTACTGCCCGCCGCTGGCAGCGAAATGCATCTGGCTGTCCTGAGTATTTTCTGGGGCATCGCCATTATGTTGATAGGTCTGGGCATGCAGGTAAAAGTGCTGGCGCTGGCCCCGGATGCCACCGACGTCGCTATGGCATTGTTCTCCGGAATCTTCAATATCGGTATTGGCGCTGGCGCCCTGGTGGGCAATCAGGTGAGTCTGCACTGGTCAATGTCTACGATTGGTTACGTAGGCGCAGTGCCTGCCGTTGTAGCGTTGATATGGTCAGTGATTATCTTTCGTAAATGGCCGGTATCGCTGGAAGAACAGCCCCAGCATTGATAAAAAGTGCCCGGTAGACCATACCGGGCACCTTGCTTTACGCGTAAGTCTTAATAATTTCCAGCACGCCGTTTATAATAAACTGCACGCCCATACACACCAGCAGGAAGCCCATCAGACGGGAAATCGCTTCGATCCCCCCTTTGCCGACCAGGCGCATGATCCCCCCGGAACTGCGTAAACAGCCCCACAGAATAACCCCAACCACCGCAAAGATAATCGGTGGCGCAACCATGATCACCCACTCTGGAAATTCGGAGCCATGACGCACGGTGGAGGCCGAACTGATGATCATCGCAATCGTACCCGGGCCTGCAGTGCTTGGCATGGCCAGCGGGACGAAAGCAATATTGGCCGTTGGTTCGTCCTCCAGCTCTTCTGACTTGCTTCTCGCTTCCGGAGAATCATGCGCCTTCTGCTGTGGGAACAGCATGCGAAAGCCGATAAACGCAACGATTAATCCACCTGCAATACGTAATCCGGGAATAGAAATCCCGAACGTATTCATTACCACCTGCCCGGCGTAGTAGGCCACCATCATAATGGCAAAAACATAGACAGATGCCATGAGTGACTGACGGTTACGCTCGGCGCTATTCATGTTGCCTGCAAGGCCGAGAAACAGCGCCACGGTGGTTAACGGGTTTGCCAACGGTAACAGGACTACCAGCCCCAGTCCTATTGCTTTAAACAAGTCCATCATAATGTCATCTTTCCTGTGCGTTTTTCGTCAACGGCAAGTATAAGGGCAAACTCAAGGGTTAAGCCATGTTGTCGATGTAAGGATTCATTAGCTCTTTTTTCGCATAAACCCAACGGATCAGAATGTTAAAAACACGCTCTGCCTGGCGTGCTCCTGATGTTTTAGCAAAACGTGGCATTTGCTGACCCATTCATTTGACTTATATTTGCCTAAGCAATAATATCAGCCGTGACTAACTACTTGCCAGGGCAACCATTGTGAAAAGCACCAGTGATCTGTTTAACGAAATCATCCCACTGGGTCGTTTGATCTATATGGTTAATCAGAAAAAAGATCGTTTACTAAACGACTATCTGTCACCGCTGGATATCACGGCATCGCAGTTCAAGGTGCTCTGCTCCATCCGTTGCGCGGTGTGCATCACCCCTGTCGAATTGAAAAAAGTGCTGTCTGTCGATCTCGGCGCCCTGACGCGGATGCTGGACAGACTGGCCTGTAAAGGCTGGATTGAAAGGCTTCCGAATCCACATGACAAGCGAGGCGTGCTGGTGAAACTCACCGAGCATGGCGCAGCAATTTGCGAGCAGTGTCATCAATTAGTAGGGCAAGACCTGCACCAGGAACTAACAAAAAACTTAACGGCGGATGAAGTCACCACGCTTGAGCATTTGCTTAAGAAAGTCCTGCCGTAAACAGAAAGAGGTATGACGATGTCCAGACGCAATACTGACACAATCACTATTCATAGCATTTTGGACTGGATCGAAAATAACCTTGAATCGCCGCTCTCGCTGGAAAAAGTGTCAGAGCGTTCAGGTTACTCCAAATGGCACCTGCAACGGATGTTTAAAAAAGAAACCGGTCATTCACTTGGTCAATACATCCGCAGCCGTAAAATGACTGAAATAGCGCAAAAATTAAAAGAGAGTAACGAACCGATCCTGTATCTGGCGGAGCGTTACGGCTTTGAATCACAGCAGACGCTGACCCGAACATTCAAAAACTATTTTGATGTTCCGCCGCATAAATACCGTATGACGAATATGCACGGCGAATCACGTTATTTGCTGCCACTCAATCAATGTAATTGCTAATCGCCAGTTAACGACGTAACCGAGGAAATCATGAAACTTCTGTCATATGCAATGCTGGCCCTGATGTTTGCTTTTTCGGGCCAGAGCATGGCGGAACAAACCGCGCAACCTGCTGCCGCACAAAACAATCGCGACGCGATGATTATGCCCTCAGCACACGATCAGTCCCCGTTTGATTTTAATCATATGGGCGCAGGTAGCGACAAGTCCGATGAATTAGGCGTGCCTTATTACAATCTGCGCAACCTTTAATTTTATTGCCCCGTCACTGCGGGGCTTTTTTTACTCTCTCGCCTGGGCAATCTTACGCCAACGAAAGCCAAACACATTGATATACAGTCCAGCCATTATCAGTAATGCACCAAGCAGCTGTAATCCGCTTAGCGTTTCGTCCAGCAGTACGGCCGCACTCGCCAGACCAACAACGGGTACCAACAGCGACAGCGGTGCGACACGCCAGGTCTCATAACGTCCGAGTAATGATCCCCAGATGCCATAACCCACAATGGTCGCCACAAACGCCAGATAAACCAGCGACAGGATGGTCGTCAAATCTATCGCCACCAGACTTTGGGCTATTTGCGTTGGGCCATCAAGAAGTAATGAGGCCAGGAAAAATGGAACTATCGGGATTAATGCACTCCATACCACTAACGACATCACGGCCGGGCGCGACGTATGCTGCATGATTTTTTTGTTAAAGATATTGCCGCAGGCCCAGCTTAGCGCTGCCGCCAGCGTCAACATAAAACCGAGCATACCGACATGCTGTCCGTTCAGACTGGCCTCAATCAGCACCAGTACGCCAAAAACGGCCAGCGCAATTCCTACTAACTGTTTGCCCTGCAGACGTTCGCCAAAGGCGAATGCCCCCAGAATGATGGTGAAAAACGCCTGGGCCTGTAATACCAGAGAAGCTAACCCGGCGGGCATACCGAATTTGATGGCGCTGAAGAGAAACGCGAACTGCCCAAAACTAATGGTCAGGCCATAGCCGAGTAAAAGCGAAAGCGGAATTTTCGGCCGGGCAACAAAGAATATAGACGGGAACGCCACCAGCAAAAAACGTAACCCTGCCAACATCAATGGCGGCATATTGTGCAAACCCACCTTAATGACAACAAAGTTCAGCCCCCAAACTACGACGACCAGTAACGCCAATAACCCGTCTTTACGCGACATACCACCGCCCCTGCAAATATTAAATTTTTGTAAACAAGTTAAAGTAACGGAAATCGTTGTACCGTAACAGATCATTAATTCAGGTAGGCCATACAGGGCATTTTCGGACAACTTATTGGGTGTACATCACACTTTTAGCATGCTATTTGTTTCTGATATCTAAAAAAAACATAACAACATGCATTGTCGGGCAGGAAAATGAATATCTCTCTGAGAAGGTCCACTCTCGCTTTACTCGCGTCATCTTTGTTATTAACCATTGGTCGTGGCGCCACGCTGCCTTTTATGACGATCTATCTCAGCCGGCAGTACAACCTGAGTGTCGTTCTAATCGGTTATGCGATGACGGTCGCGCTGACCATTGGCGTGGTGTTCAGCCTTGGCTTTGGTATTCTGGCCGACAAGTTCGATAAAAAACGCTATATGCTGCTGGCTATCTGCGGCTTTGCCTCCGGCTTTATCGCTATTCCGCTGGTGCATAACGTCGTGATAGTGGTTTTGCTCTTTGCCCTGATCAACTGCGCCTACTCCGTCTTCGCCACGGTGCTGAAAGCCTGGTTTGCCGATAACTTGTCTGCAACCAATAAAACGAAAATTTTCTCACTTAACTATACCGTGCTGAACATCGGCTGGACCGTTGGTCCACCGCTGGGCACGCTGCTGGTCATGCAAAGCATTAACCTGCCATTCTGGCTGGCTGCTGCATGTTCTGCGCTACCTCTGGTGTTTATCCAGACGTGGGTAAAACGTTCACCGGCAGCCGCAGACGGTGTAAACACCGCGGTTTGGTCCCCTTCAGTACTGCTGCGTGACAGAGCATTATTCTGGTTTACGCTGTCAGCCTTTTTGGCGTCATTCGTTGGCGGCGCCTTTGCGTCCTGTATTTCGCAATACGTTATGGTGGTTGCAGACGGCGATTTTGCCGAGAAAGTGGTGGCAGTCGTCCTGCCCGTCAACGCCGCCATTGTGGTATCACTGCAATACGCCCTCGGGCGCAGGCTCACCGCCACCAATATCCGCCCGCTAATGACAGTGGGCACACTGTTCTTTGTGGTCGGCCTGGTGGGCTTCACCTTCTCCGGTAACAGTCTGCTGTTATGGGGACTTTCTGCTGCTTTTTTCACTATTGGTGAGGTCATCTACGCACCAGGTGAATACATGCTCATCGACAACATCGCACCTGCTGGCATGAAAGCCAGTTATTTTTCCGCCCAGTCGTTAGGCTGGCTGGGGGCAGCGGTAAACCCATTAGTTAGCGGCGTCATTCTAACCACATTGCCGCCATGGTCGCTGTTTGTGGCGTTGATGGTGGCAATCGTACTTGCCTGGGCGCTGATGATAAAAGGCATGCGCGCCAAACCCTGGGGCCAGACGGCGGTCTGCTAGTTATGTTCGCGACAGAGCCACAGTCACTCTGTCGCGTATCTCAGATGGCGACCAGACCCCGAACGCCCTCGGACTCCATATTTTTACCCTCACCGCTTTGAATTATGCTGCCCCGCGACATAAGCAGGTACTTATCGGCCAGCTGCTCGGCAAAATCATAGAACTGCTCCACCAGCAAAATGGCCATGTCTCCACGGCGCGCCAGCTGGGAAATCACCTGACCAATCTCTTTAATCACCGACGGCTGGATCCCCTCGGTGGGCTCATCAAGGATCAACAACTGCGGGCGACTTGCCAGCGCCCGTCCAATCGCCAGCTGCTGCTGTTGCCCGCCGGACAAATCGCCGCCCCGCCGATGTTTCATCTCCTGTAGCACCGGAAAAAGCGCGTAAATATCATCCGGAACGCCTCGGGCCTCCTGCGTGGAAAATCGGGAAAGACCGAGCAAAAGATTCTCTTCTACCGTCAGACGCGGAAATATATCGCGCCCTTGTGGGACATACGCCACACCGGCCCTGACCCGCTGATACGGCTTCCAGTGAGTAACATTTTTCTCCTGCCAGAACACGTTTCCGCTGCGGGCGGGAATCAGCCCCATCAGACACTTCAGAAGCGTCGTTTTACCCACGCCGTTACGTCCCAGCAGACATGTCACTTCGCCGATATGCGCTTCGAAGGTCACGCCTCGCAGAATATGGCTGCCACTATAATATTGATTCAGTTCTTTCACCTGCAGCATCTGCACTCCTTAACGCCCGAGATAAACTTCAATAACCTGCTCGTTGGCCTGCACTTCACGCAGACTCCCCTGAGCCAATAATTGCCCCTGGTGTAATACCGTGACGCGATCGGCGATGGTTTCGACAAATCCCATATCATGCTCAACAACCATCAAAGAATGCTTCCCGGCAAGCTGGCGAAACAGCTCCGCTGTGTATTCCGTCTCCGCATCCGTCATACCCGCCGCAGGCTCATCCAGCAGCAACAGATGCGGTTCCTGTACCAGCAGCATGCCAATTTCAAGAAATTGTTTTTGCCCGTGAGATAGCAGCCCAGCGGAGCGGGCGCGCTCATTGCCCAGTCGCAACAGTGCCAGTATTTCATCAATGCGATCCCGCTGTTCGCCTGAAAGACGCGCCCGTAAAACGCCCCAAACAGATTTATCGCTTTTCAGCGCCAGTTCCAGATTCTCCTCCACCGTTAACGCTTCAAATACCGTGGGCTTCTGGAATTTCCGCCCGATACCCTGGCGCGCAATAGCAATGGGATCCAGCATGGTCAAGTCGGTCGACTGATCGTATATCGCACGACCACTTTGCGGCCTGGTTTTGCCGGTAATGACATCCATTAACGTCGTTTTTCCGGCACCGTTGGGGCCAATGATGCAACGAAGTTCCCCAACGCCAATATTGAGCGAGAGATCGGTCAGTGCCTGAAATCCATCGAAGTTAACGTTAATTTTTTCCAGCTGTAGCACCGGGTCAGTCTGGTTGCGAAACCGATCTCCCGGCATCTGGCGAGTAAATAGCCCTTCATCTGGCTGCATCATTTGTCTCCCTTGCGAAACAGACCCATTACACCTCGGGGTAAAAACAGCGTAACACCAATAAAGATCAGGCCAAGAAACAGCTGCCAGTATTCAGGCATAATCACGGTAAACAGGCTTTTAGCGCCATTCACTAACACGGCGCCGAATACCGGGCCGATAAGGGTTCCTCGCCCACCGAGGGCAACCCAAATCGCCGCTTCAATCGAGTTGGTCGGCGACATTTCGCTGGGGTTAATGATCCCCACCTGCGGAACATACAGCGCCCCTGCCAGGCCACACAGCACCGCTGAAAGCGTCCAAACCAGCAGTTTGAAACCTTTCGGATCGTAACCACAGAACATCAGACGGTTTTCGGCATCACGCACGGCAGTCAGAATACGACCGAACTTACTGCGGGCCAGCGCCAGTCCCAACCATAATGCCAGTACCAGCAGCATGACCGTCGCCAGAAACAGCGCGATACGGGTTGAGGTGGCGGCTACCGGGAATCCCAGAATAGTGGTAAAGCCGGTAAAACCGTTATTCCCCCCAAAACCCGTTTCGTTGCGAAAGAACAGCAGCATTCCGGCGAAAGTCAGGGCCTGGGTCATGATGGAGAAATAGACCCCTTTGATTTTTGACCGAAAGGCAAACCAACCAAATACCAGCGCCAGCAGGCCAGGAACCAGAACGACCAACAGTAGCGCCCAGATAAAATGTTGCGTTCCCCACCAAAACCAGGGCAGCTCGGTCCACGACAAGAATGACATGAAGGGCGGCAATCCTTCTCCAGAGGCCTGGCGCATCAGGTACATTCCCATCGCATACCCTCCCAGCGCAAAGAAAATACCGTGGCCCAGGGAGAGCATTCCTGCATAGCCCCACACCAGATCCAGCGCGACCGCCACAATGGCATAGCAGAGAATTTTCCCGGCAAGCGTCAGCGTCCACACCGATATAGCCAGCGGATGGTCCGCAGGTAGCAGCGCAAGAAACGGCAGAATAATCAACGCCAACAGTAACCCCAGGCCCAGCACACGTGTCACGCGTGGCGCTTTACGCGCCAGCGTTAATGTCATTGGCATCGTCATCAGTCAATAACCCTCCCTTTTAGCGCGAACAGCCCCTGCGGACGCCTCTGAATGAACAGTATAATCAGCATCAGAATCATAATTTTGCCGAGTACCGCCCCTATCTGAGGCTCAAGAATTTTGTTGAAGATCCCCAGCCCAAACGCAGCAGCCACACTCCCGGCAAGTTGTCCCACGCCGCCCAGCACCACCACCAGAAAGGAATCGATAATGTAGCTTTGTCCCAATTCCGGTCCTACGTTGCCCAATTGTGAGAGCGCGACGCCCCCCAATCCGGCAATACCTGAACCAAGGCCAAAGGCCAGCATATCGACGCGTCCAGTAGGTACGCCGCAGCATGCCGCCATATTTCGATTCTGCGTCACCGCACGTACGCGCAGCCCAAGGCGCGTTTTATTCAACAATAGCCAGGTGAAAAACAGCACCAGAATGGCAAAGCCAAGCACCACAATTCGGTTCCACGGTAAAATCAGATTGGCATAAACCTGAATCCCCCCGGAAAGCCATGCCGGATTGGCAACTTCAAGGTTCTGCGCGCCGAAGGTCATACGCACCAGTTGGATGAGCATCAGACTAATCCCCCAGGTCGCCAGCAGCGTTTCGAGAGGACGCCCGTATAAATGGCGGATCACTCCGCGCTCAAGCAGCATTCCTACCGCCGCGGTAAATAAAAAGGCAACCGGCAGCGCAATAGCCGGATACCAGGCTAACCATTGCGGGAAAAACTGGCCCATCAGCTGTTGCACAATCCAGGTACAGTAAGCCCCGAGCATTAACATCTCGCCATGCGCCATATTAATAACGCCGAGTAGCCCGTAGGTAATGGCCAGACCCAATGCCGCCAGCAGCAAAACAGAACCCAGCGACAACCCCATAAAGGCTTGTCCAAGAAGATCGCCAATCTTCATGCGATACGCGATGGAACTCAGACTGTCGCTGGCGGCAGCACGCACGCTGGCATCGGCCTCATGTTCAGCAAGGGTGAAAGGTTGCAGGCGCGCCTGGGTTTCAGGATCGTTTGAAGCCCCTATAAGCACAATGGCCTGCCGTCTGACCTCAGGCGAGCTGCTGGTTAACTGCAGGTTTGCCAGCGCAATAGCCAGCGCGGATTTCACTTCAGCATCGGGCTCCTGTGCCATTCGTTGCTGCAAAAATGGCAGCATGCCTGGCAATGCCTCTCGTTGTAACGTGCGCGCTGCCTCAGCTCTTTTAGTGACACTGTCACTAAAAAGTTGATGGACGGCCAACGTTCCGGCAACCAGATTACGCAGTCGGTTAGTCAGCCGGACTTTTTTTAACTCGCCGTTCGGGCCTTTCGCCGTTCCTAACGGCTGTACGTGCGAGCCGCTTATGATGAACGCGTTTCTTGCGTTATCGGTCAGCAATTGCTCTTCACGCAACGCGTTGAGCATCGGCAAACGCTGAACGTCGGGATTGATCGACCATTGTTCGAGCAAGGCAGCCTGCTGAGTTCGATTTGCGGCTGTAAAGGTATCGGCATCTGATGCCTGCGCTATCCACGGCAAAAACCACGTCAGCAACAACACACCACGAATAAAGCGCATAGCTTTCATGAGCGTTCTCCAAAGCGTTGCCCGCCCGCAGGAGGGCACACGATCAATTGCTGGCAGTTTTAACGGGCTGTGCAGATTTTTTGTCATTACCGGCGATGTACGGACTCCACGGCTGGGCGCGGACCGGTTCATCGGATTGCCACACCACGTTAAACTGGCCGTTGCCTTCAATCTCGCCAATCATGACGGGTTTATGCAGGTGATGATTGGTGGCATCCATGGTCAGGGTAAAACCTGATGGTGCAGCAAATGATTGTCCTGCCATCGCTACGCGGACTTTATCCACATCAGTCGTTCCGGCTTTTTCTACCGCCTGCACCCACATATGCAAACCAACATAAGTGGCTTCCATGGGGTCATTGGTTACCACCGAATCAGCATTTGGCAGTTTGTGCGCTTTGGCATACGCCCGGTAATCCGCAACGAATTTCTTGTTGGTCGCGTTATCTACGGACTCAAAGTAGTTCCACGCGGCAAGGTTGCCCACCAGCGGTTTGGTATCAATACCGCGTAACTCCTCCTCCCCCACGGAGAATGCCACCACCGGAACATCGGTGGCTTTTAGGCCCTGGTTCGCCAACTCTTTATAGAATGGAACGTTAGAATCGCCGTTGATGGTCGACACCACCGCCATTTTTCCTCCTGCAGCAAATTTCTTGATACTGGCGACGATGGTCTGGTAATCGCTGTGTCCGAATGGGGTGTACACCTCTTCGATATCTTTATCAGCAACGCCCTTCGAATGTAAAAAGGCGCGTAAAATTTTGTTCGTTGTACGCGGATAAACATAATCCGTGCCCAACAGGAAGAAGCGCTTAGCACTGCCGCCGTCTTCACTCATCAGATACTCAACCGCCGGGATCGCCTGCTGATTTGGCGCAGCTCCGGTATAGAAGACGTTAGGCGACATCTCTTCACCTTCATATTGCACCGGGTAAAACAGCAGACCGTTTAGCTCTTCAAATACCGGTAAAACTGATTTACGTGAAACCGATGTCCAACAGCCGAAGACCGCCGCCACTTTGTCCTGGCTCAACAACTGACGGGCTTTTTCAGCAAATAAGGGCCAGTTCGAGGCTGGGTCAACGACCACTGGCTCCAGCTTTTTTCCTAACACCCCGCCCTTCGCATTGATTTCATCAATAGTCATCAACGCCATATCTTTTAACGGCGTTTCGGAAATGGCCATCGTGCCGGATAACGAATGCATGATGCCGACCTTAATGGTATCGGCCGCCTGAACGCTAAAACTCATTCCCATCGCGACTACAGAGGTGGAAAGTGCAAAAATTTTTAAAAATTTACGACGCTGCATAGTTTCACTCCTGAAATTAGACTTGTTGAAAGCTCCGGTGCAGCCGGGCAGATAAAACGGTGCAAAATAAGGGTGTTCAGAAGTGATAAGGCAAAAACAATGCCAGATATTAAAAAATCATATAAAATCAATGAATTATAATTAATTTACGAAGAGGGGCATTAAAATTTTCTGCTACAAGGAATAATTGCACGATCAATTGAACCACGATGAGACAACGCTGCATTATAAGCGTGCAACAATTTGTGTCCGTATTACAGCATCATGACAACGTGTCCCGGTATAAAATCAGGGCTATTTGTGCGCAGATAAACGATCCTCGTCACTATTATTTATTTTTCCCGACGTTATCGCGTCAAAACTTTACTTTTTAGCCGAAATATTCAGACAGTTCAGCCTTTGTTTAAGATTGAATTGCTACTATAGTCATAAGCGAGGTGAACTTAAGGTAAGAGAGGAAACTCACAGATAAAGGAGCATTTACTATGCTGGGTAATATGAATATTTTTATGGCTGTTCTGGGAATTATTTTATTTTCCGGTTTCCTGGCCGCGTATCTTAGCCACAGATGGGATGATTGATGAACGGAGATAGTCCTGAACCGACCCGGCCCCTTGTTGCGTAGCTGCACAAGGGGCCATTTTTTTTACCTGCATCGCCCTTCCGCATCTTGTCCCTGATTAGCAGATAAAAAAAACCGCCGGTTAAACCAGCGGTAAATGCTTGCATGGATAGATTTGTGTTTTGCTTTTATACGCTATCTGGCAATTCCCTGCGAAGATAACGGATAGTCAGCTAACCTATCACTGGCAACCCCAATGAAAGCTAAACGAAACGTAACTACTTCGAAACGGTGTTCGCAAATCTCATGCGCTAAGGGGGTATGAGATCACACGATTAGTGTCAACCTGAGTGATCCGCTCGTATTCATCCATAAACATACAGCGATTCCTGCCGTTCTGCTTCCCTTGATACATCGCTCTGTCAGCGCGATCCAGTGCGGTATCCAGCGTTTCACCCTGTTGAACCCGGGTTATTCCAGCCGTTACCGTTATACCAATTTCGCCATCAGCATAGGGTATTTTTTTCTGGCCAATAAGCTGACAAAGCCGCAATCCCGCCAGGCAGACCTGTTCGTCAGTTTTAGTCCGGATGATGATGATAAACTCTTCACCGCCGTAGCGGTACGCTACCTCGTCATATCGCGTCCATGCCAACAAATTTGAGGCCATAGCACGCAACACTACATCCCCCACCAGGTGACCATAAGTATCATTAACGTGTTTAAAACGGTCGATATCCAATAACAATATATAAAGATTTAGCGGTTCGGCGTCGAGTAGTTGTTGATCAAATGACTCATCAAGCATTCTTCTCCCGGGTAAACCCGTTAATACATCGATATTACTGCGGATGTTCAATAAATATATCTTGTAGTCCATTACAGCAGACGTAAATGCCAATAGCGCGTCCTGGAAGCTGTCGAAATGCCATGTATGGCTACGATTCTCCACTATTGCCAATAGCAACTCCTTTCCTATTACATGCATTTTTTCATGAACAGAATAAATCTTGCTCACATAACTACTATCATCCTCATTGTTCAGCGATTGATCATTTATCCATTTTCCAAATCGACAAACAAAATGAGCGTTGTCACCCGTAATATCGGGATGAGTAACATCTGAGGACACAGCGCAGCGGAACATTTTTACCAGCCATTTGTAGTGGGCATCAATTGAGTTGTTCAACTCATTTATGATTGCATCTATTTCCGCTGTGTTTTTCATCATCACGGTTTCCTTCCCTGAATGAACACTTTGAACCGGGATTTTAACCATAAAAAAGAAAATTTATGTAAATTTAGTTATAGAAATCAATGGTGTCATAGCACTTGCCATTTATCGCGATTATTGATTTAATTCCCAGCCAAAACAATAACAGATAGAAACTAATGAATAAAATGACTGACGATGGCGCTAAAATTTACACACCAATGACGCTAAAACTTTATGACTGGTGGGTGCTAGGAGTATCAAATCAATATGCCTGGAAGTGTCCGACCAGGGAACACCTTCTTCCCCATTTTCTCCAGCATATGAGTAAAACACATCTGGATATTGGCGTTGGAACCGGATTTTACCCCTATCACGCTCCTGACGGCTGTGTAATATCGCTAATGGATTTGAATGAAGCCAGTCTGGACGCTGCTGCATCAAGAATCGGGGAAGCGAAAATTCAGCGCAAAATTAAGCATGACGTGTTCGAATCTTACCCTACGGATTTGCACAATGAGTTCGATTCCATTTCCATGTTTTATCTCCTGCACTGCTTGCCTGGCAATATATCAGCGAAAGCCAGTGTGATAGCAAATGCCGCACGGGCTTTAACAGACACGGGTACGCTGTATGGCGCAACTATTCTTGGCGATGGTGTTATACACAACACTTTCGGAAATAAACTCATGAGCATCTACAATAAGAAAGGTATTTTCTCAAACGCTAATGATTCTGAAGAGGGACTGAAACAGATTCTGTCAGCGCATTTTGAACATGTTAATACGCAAGTAACCGGTACTGTAGCGATATTTTCAGCATCAGGTAAAAAATAGCGCCCTGACATTATTAACTGACAGCCTGGAGCATTACCATTAGGGAAAGACAATAAAAAAAGCCTGTCATTCATGACAGGCTAATGGGGTGGATAATGTTGATAACATTTATTATACCTGTGGTGCCGGGTGCCTCCCGGTGAAACAGCCCCAGCCGGTTAGTTTCGCGTTGCATACCAGGCAAAGGAGGTATGGCTGGACGCCCCACCGCTCAGGGGGATTCACCACCATTGGGAAGATAAAATTATTCATGACGCCAGGCAACGTTCGCTGATGGCTTTTCAGAATCAGATATTTAAATACGCAAATACCGGGCATTACACCCGGTTACTCTCACTATCTGAACAAATCCTACGCGCTCAAACCACGATGTTCCAGCATTGGAGCCATTCGTGGATCGCGCCCGCTCCACTGGCGATAAAGCTCAGCTAAATCACTACTGTTCCCGCAAGATAAAATCGCTTCGCGGAATTTCTGCCCATTTTCACGCGTTAATCCGCCCTGCTCCACAAACCACTGATAGCCGTCATCGGCCAGCATTTGCGTCCACAAATAGGCGTAATAACCTGCGGCATAACCCCCGCCGAAGATATGGGCAAAGTAACTGCTGCGATAACGCGGTGGCACGGCTTTAAGGTCCAAATCTTCCGCCGCCAGTGCCTGCTGTTCAAATTGATCGACCGAGCGAGATGAGTCACTCACATCCAGGGAGTGCCAGCGCATATCCAGCAATGCGGCGCTGAGCAGTTCAGTCATGTCGTAACCTTTGTTAAACAAGCTGGCCTGTTGCATTTTATCCCGTAATACCGGTGGCATTTGCTCCCCGGTATCAACATGACGCGCAAAACGGGCAAAGACCTGCGGATGACTCGCCCAGTGTTCGTTAATCTGCGATGGAAACTCGACAAAATCACGCGGAGTGTTAGTCCCTGAGAGCGTGGCATAACGCTGAGTGGCGAAAAGGCCGTGCAACGTATGTCCAAACTCATGAAATAACGTAATAACATCATCCCACAGCAGCAAGGCGGGTTGGCCCTGAGCGGGTTTCTGATAGTTGCAGACGTTGTAAATCACCGGTCTGGTTTCGTTTAGCCGCGATTGCTCAACAAAATTGCCCATCCAGGCACCGCCGCTTTTTGATTCCCGGGCAAAGAAATCACCATAAAATAACGCCAGTCCTACGCCATCATGATCGAATATTTCCCATACCCGTACATCGGGGTGATAAACCGGAATGTCGAAACGCTCGATAAACTTGATGCCAAACAGTTGATTAGCCGTCCAGAAAACCCCCTCGTTCAGCACCGTATCCAGAGCAAAATAAGGTTTGAGCTGCAGCTCATCAAGCGCATATTTCTCACGGCGGACCTGTTCGGCATAGAATGACCAGTCCCAGGCCTCTGGGCTAAATTGCCCGTTTTCTTTAGAGATAACCTTCTGGATTTCAGCCTGCTCATCCAACGCCCGCGCTCGCGCGGCAGGAACAATCGCCCGCATGAAATTTAGTGCCGCTTCCGGCGTTTTTGCCATTTGATCGGCAATTTTCCAGGCGGCGTAATTGGCAAAACCGAGGAGTTTTGCCTGCTGCATCCGAATATCAACCAGCCGCTGAATGATCGCCCGCGTGTCGTTGGCGTCATTATTTTCGGCCCGTGTCCATGCGCGGGTGAACAGGTTTTCACGGGTCTGGCGATCGCGTAACATCGCAAGCGCCGGTTGCTGAGTCGTGTTTAGGAGCGGAATAACCCAATGCGCTTCAAGCCCTTTTTCCCTTGCTGCTTCGGCGGCAACGGTAATTTCGTCAGCGCTGAACCCGTCCAGATGCCGGACATCGTCCACCACCAAAGCACCGGACTTGTTCGCTGCCAACAGCCGTTGATTAAACTGACTGGTCAGGGTGGCGGATTCCGTGTTGAGCGCTTTCAGGCTGGCTTTATCCGCCTCATTCAGACGGGCACCAGCCAGTACAAAACGCTGGTGGACGACCTCCAACAGGCGTAATGACTCGCTATCCAGACCTGACGTACTGCGCCGTTGCCATACGGCTTCGACGCGCGCAAAAAGCGCGTCATTGAGGTAAATGTCGTTGGCCAGCGCGGCAAGCTCTGCGGAAAACATTTCGTCGAGGCGCTGTATTTCATCATTAGTGTGAGCCGCCGTCATCGCGAAGAAAACGTTGGTCACGCGTGTGAGCAGCGCGCCGCTTTGTTCAAGTGCCAGCAAAGTATTTGCAAAATCAGGGATCTGTGGGTTTTGCACAATCACTTCGATCTCTGCGCGTTTTTGCCGCACGCCTTCCTCGAACGCAGGACGATAATGCTGCACGTCTATCAGATCAAATTGCGGCGCCTGATACGGCAATGTGCTGTGGTGTAAAAAAGGATTCGTTAACGACATCTTTCACTCCTGAAAACGATTTGTTTACCAGAGTAGACTTCCCTGTAATCTACCGCAATCGCGTTAAGCAGGAATAGCTCTGAACGGAAATGACGTGCTATGGTAGTGCTACATAAAAAGCGTTGAGGAACAGTGAGATGATCGTTTTAGTAACCGGAGCAACCGCAGGTTTTGGTGAGTGCATTACGCGTCGTTTTATTGAGAATGGGCATAAAGTTATTGCCACCGGACGCCGCCAGGAGCGCCTGCAGGAGCTCAAAGACGAGCTGGGTGACCGCCTCTATACCGCACAGCTGGACGTACGTAATCGTGCATCAATAGAAGGGATGCTCGACGCCCTACCTGCTGAGTGGCGCAATATTGATGTACTGGTCAACAACGCGGGTCTGGCGCTGGGTCTTGAGCCAGCCCATAAGGCCAGCATTGAAGACTGGGAAAATATGATCGACACCAATAATAAAGGTCTGGTTTATATGACCCGTGCCGTTTTGCCAGGCATGGTTGAGCGTAACCGCGGTCACATTATCAATATCGGTTCTACCGCGGGCAGTTGGCCATACGCTGGTGGTAACGTGTACGGCGCGACCAAAGCGTTTGTTCGCCAGTTTAGCCTGAATTTACGTACTGACTTACACGGCACCGCGATTCGCGTTACCGACATTGAGCCAGGCCTGGTTGGCGGTACGGAATTCTCGAATGTGCGTTTCAAAGGCGATGACGCCAAAGCTGAAAAAGCTTACGAAAATACGACCGCGCTGACCCCGCAAGATGTCACAGAAGCGGTATGGTGGGTGGCGTCCTTACCTGCTCATGTCAACATTAACACCCTTGAAATGATGCCTGTCACTCAGTCATTTGCAGGACTGAGTATTCATCGGAGCTAATTTCACTGCCCGGCCTTGTGCCGGGTATAGATAGCCTGAAATAAGTGATAAGATCTCTGGGTTAACTCTCTAAAAAGTAATAATGAATGACCGAAGAAACGCAGCTCAACCCTACACAGCCGGTAAATCAACAGATCTACCGTATTCTTCGTCGCGATATCGTGCACTGTCTGATTGCACCCGGTACACCGTTGTCGGAGAAAGAGGTTTCCGTACGCTTTAATGTGTCCCGCCAGCCGGTACGAGAAGCATTCATCAAACTGGCAGAAAACGGCCTGATTCAAATTCGCCCGCAGCGTGGCAGTTACGTGAACAAAATTTCGCTGTCGCAAGTACAAAATGGCTGTTTTGTACGCCAGGCAATTGAATGTGCCGTAGTTCGCCGCGCCGCAGCATTGATCACCGATAAACAGAGCTATCAGCTCGAACAGAATCTGCATCAGCAACGTATTGCGATTGACCGAAAACAAATTAATGATTTCTTTCAGCTCGATGACGAATTTCATCAGAAACTGGCTTTAATCGCCGAGTGTCAGCTCGCCTGGGATACCGTCGAAAATATAAAGGCCACGATTGACCGCGTTCGCTATATGAGTCTGGATCATATCTCTCCGCCAGAAATGCTGCTGCGCCAGCATCACGACATCTTTGCCGCACTTGAGAAGCATGATGGCGATGCCGTTGAGCGCGCAATGATGCTACATCTTCAGGAAATAGGTGAGTCCGTTCAGCTTATTCGTCAGGAAAATAGCGACTGGTTCAGCGAAGATTAATATTACGCTCACCTCGCGCAGAGGTGAGTTTATTCTGCATCCCCCACTCTCCTGCACATCTGCATAAAAAAAGCTGTGATTTTGATCGAAAACAAAAAAATCATTAACGAGAAGCGTATTTATATTGCGCCCGTTACGTGGGACTAAAAGCCCACGGGCTTTGACGGTAAGTTGGAAAGGAGAAAACACCATGAAAACATACGATCGTAACCGTAACGCAATCACCACTGGCAGCCGCGTCATGATTAGCGACACCGGACTCACAGGCCGCATTACAGCGATAGATACCGATGGCCTGACCGCTGAGCAAATTCGTCGCGGTAAAACAGTGGAAATCGAAGGGTGTGAAGGTAAATATGCCCCCCTCGAACTGATTCGTTTGGGCATGAACTAATTGGTGTGAATGCCAAAACAATGCGCCATCTGGCCCGTTTACAGCCAGATGGCGAGCTAAATCGATGCTTTTCGTTACTTCAGTTTTGCAACATACTTCGCAACTGTTGTCTTTGCCCCTTCAGCCACTAAAGCAAGATATGCTTGTGTAACCTTGTTTTTGAACAATTCGACCTGCGGCAGTTCACGACCAAAAATAGCATCGATCGCCAGCAGCGCCCGAACACGATCTTCGCCCTCGTTACTACTACGCACCGCATTCTGGATCACTGGCAACAACGGATCGCTAATTTCAATCGCCTGGCCCTGCTCATCAACACCGCCGACGTAGCGCATCCAGCCAGCCACACCCAGCGCCAGTAGATCAAAGTGACTGCCGTTTACAATGTGCCAACGAACGGAATCAAGCATACGCTGAGGCAATTTTTGACTGCCGTCCATAGCGATCTGCCAGGTTCGATGACGCAGTGCCGGGTTGCTGTAGCGCTCAATTAACAGATCGGCATAGTGCTGTAGATCCACACCTTTAACTTTTAACGTAGGCGCTTGCTCCTGCAACATTAGCGCGCGAGCGGCAAGACGATAATTTTCATCGCCCATGCAGTCGTTAATGTGCTGATATCCTCCCAGATAACCAAGATAAGCCAGAAAAGAGTGGCTGCCGTTGAGCATGCGCAGCTTCATTTCTTCAAATGGGATGACATCTGCCACCAGCTCCGCTCCTGCTTTCTCCCACTCAGGGCGACCAGCGACAAAGTTATCTTCGATGACCCACTGACGGAATGGCTCACATGCCACGCCTGCCGGGTCGCGTACGCCAGTGATGTGTTCAATTTTGTCCAGCGTCTCTGGGGTAACCGCCGGGACAATCCGGTCAACCATAGTCGACGGGAACGTCACATGTTGCTCGATCCACGCCGCCAGTTCTTCATTCACCGCCCTCGCATACGCTGTGACAACATTGCGCATTACGTGACCGTTTTCTGGCATGTTGTCGCAAGACATCACGGTAAAGGCGCCTAAACCTGCCGCTTTGCGACGTGCCAAAGCCTCAACCACTACGCCTGGCGCAGTTTTTGGCTGTTTTGGGTTTTGCAGATCGGCGGCAATCATTGGATTGTCGAACATCAGTTGACCGGTCGCCGGAGAATGGCAGTATCCTTTCTCCGTTATGGTCAGGGAAACGATCGCGACCTGCGGTTCACACATCGCAGCCAGTACGCTTTCCAGACCATCAACCTGTGCATGCAGCGCTTTTTTCACCACGCCCACGACTCTTGCAGTCCA
The DNA here is from genome assembly GCF_052950715.1 of Citrobacter sp. VF227. NCBI lineage: Bacteria > Pseudomonadati > Pseudomonadota > Gammaproteobacteria > Enterobacterales > Enterobacteriaceae > Citrobacter > Citrobacter sp. VF227. The sequence goes on along the minus strand of NZ_JBRFVF010000001.1, from coordinate 324,443 downwards.
GGCATCCGCTGACATTTCCGCAACGGTATACAGGTTATCTTGCTGTTTCAGATCGGCAATTTGCTGCTCACCGCCAATCAGGTTCACTTCACAATAGCCCCAGTCACTGTCGTGCTCTGCAGCCAGAATGTCAGCGTAAACACCCTGATGTGCGCGATGAAACGCGCCAAATCCCAGATGAACAATACGCGGAACCAGTTTTGTACGATCGTAGTCGGGAAGCGCAGCCTTCGCTGCCAGGAGCTTGTTTTGCATGGTATGGCCTATTTATTTATGAACTCAGGACTGTTTCAGAGTAACGCCTGTAGGGTTGTATGTTTTGACTTGCATTAAGCTTTTCTCGATTGGTATGACATCAATCACTAAGTTATATGTCATCTTAAATGGTGAATATGGCGGCACACTGCCGCCAAAGGTATTAATGTTTCTGCCACTGCTGGTATTCACGTTTTAGTCTCTGTGGCGCGGTTTCAGGCATCATTAGCAATCCAATGACTGAGATGACGCCAAGTACAATCACATAGGTTGCGAGTCCATAATAATGTCCACCGGTTACCTGTAGAATTTTTACTGCCACTAAGCCAAGAATCCCACTGCCTATTAACGATCCCAACTGCCAAATTAATGCTATTCCGCTACAACGAATATGGGTAGGGAAAAGCTCAGGAAAATAAGAAGCCTGAGGTGCATAGCACATACTATGTCCAATACTCAGTACCAGGATCATTACTATTTGCGTAAGCCAAAAACTATCCTGATTAATCGCAAGGAAGAAAGGTATAATCATAACTACCTGTAACAACGCTCCGATAATATAGACTGGTTTGCGTCCAATCTTATCGCATAGCGAGCCCATCAATGGTATTGCTATTATTTCTATAATTACTGCAACAATCATTGTCTCCATCAAGATATTTGCATCAAGATTATTTGCTTTACCGTAAGCAAGGACAATCACAGTAAACATAGCAAATGTGCAAGCTTCTATAAGCTTAGCGCACACACCCTTAACAACAATACCTGGAAAATCACGAATCACTTCGACTAATGGGCGTGATTCCTCTGCTTTTGTCTCCCTAATCTGAGCAAAGACTGGTGACTCATCAATTTTTAAGCGGATAAACAGTCCAACAATAACCAGTAGCAGGCTCAACAGGAACGGTATACGCCATCCATAATCCATCATTGCCTCTGGAGAAAGTGTGGCATTTAACAACGCAAAGAGTGCCAAAGGTAGAAGGAAGCCAACCGGAGCACCGATTTGAACCCAACTAGAGAAAAATCCGCGATGCTTAGGTTCAGAGTATTCAGCAGTCATCAGTACTGCACCGGCCTGTTCACCTCCGACACCAAATCCTTGTAATACACGAATGAAAATAAGTAAAGCGGGTGCCCATACACCTATTTTTTCATATGTAGGTAATAACCCAATACAGAATGTCCCCAAGCCAACGATTAATATCGTAATTACTAGTGCTTTTTTGCGCCCTACTTTATCGCCAATATGTCCAAAGACAATTCCTCCTAATGGCCTTGCAAGAAAACCAACAGCATACGTTGCAAAAGCGGCGAGTGTACTAATTAACGGATCATCGCTTGGGAAAAATAGATGACCAAAAAAGAGTACAGCTGCTGTCCCATATGCAAAAAAATCATAATACTCAGCAGCAGTACCAATTGCGGATGCTGAAGCGACTCGGCGGATAATGGGCTTATTATCTACGTCATTTTTAATATCGACTGAACTAACCATAAGTTTAACCTTCTGTAGGGTATTGGGTTAATCAACATATTTCGTACGTAAAATTTATATTTACCAGTTCCACAGCGTGCCATCTTCCAGGCGGGCTACAGGCAAATATGCAGGGTCATACGGATATTTCGCCGCCAGTTTTTCGTCAAACTCGATCCCAAGTCCCGGTTTGTCTCCCGGATGCATGTAGCCGTTATCAAAGGTCCAGTTATGCGGGAACACTTCCAGCATCTGTTCCGAATACCCCATATATTCCTGTACACCGAAGTTAGGCACCCACAGATCAAAGTGCAACGCGGCGGCCATGCACACGGGTGAAAGATCGGAAGGTCCATGCGAGCCTGTGCGAACCTGATACAGCGAAGCAAAATCGGCAATCCGACGCATACCGGTGATCCCCCCCGCATGGGTGATGGTAGTGCGGATGTAGTCGATCAATTGTTCTTCGATAAGCTGTTTGCAGTCCCAGATGCTATTAAACACTTCCCCGACCGCAATCGGCGTGACCGTATGCTGGCGGATCAGGCGGAAGCACTCCTGGTTTTCAGCTGGGGTTGGATCTTCCATCCAAAACAAACGATACTGCTCAATGCTTTTGCCAAAACGGGCCGCTTCAATTGGCGTCAGACGGTGATGCATGTCGTGCAGAAGATGTTCGTTGAAGCCGAATTTATCGCGCACCGCTTCAAACAGTTTTGGCGTGAAATCGAGATATTTCTCCGTTGACCATAACTGTTCTTCCGGCCATTGCCCTTTGGTCGCGGGTTCATAGGCCAGTCCTTTACCTTTCGACATCCCGTAAGTGGTTTTCATGCCAGGTACGCCGCACTGCACACGAATCGCTTTAAAGCCCATCTCTTTATGACGCGCATAATCTTCCAGTACCTCATCGACGGTATGGCCTGTGGTGTGACAATAAACCATGACCCCTTCACGCGACGCGCCGCCGAGTAGCTGGTACAACGGCATATTGGCCGCTTTCGCTTTGATATCCCACAATGCCATATCCACTGCGGAAATCGCCGACATGGTGACTGGACCACGACGCCAGTACGCACCTTTGTAGAAAAACTGCCAGATGTCCTCAATTCGATGCGCGTCGCGACCAATCAACTGCGGGCACACATGATCTTTCAGGTAGGACGCTACGGATAACTCGCGTCCGTTTAATGTGGCATCACCCAGCCCGGTGATCCCATCTTCTGTCGTAATTTTTAACGTCACGAAATTACGCCCCGGACAGGTGACAAAAACTTCAGCCCCGACAATCTTCATTTCTTGTTCCTTACATCTGTTCTTGAGATGCATGAAATTTACCCAACTGAGCTACTACCATACAAGTATAACGATCGAAAAAGCGCTTCTTGATCACAAAAAAGGCGCTATGCGCGCCCCCATCCAGCCACAATGATCAGCATGCCGCACAACGCCACAAGCGCCCCCGACCAGTCGTACAGGCTGAGTTTTACGCCGTCGACGATGCGTAGCCATAGCAGCGCGGTTACCACGTAAACCCCGCCATAGGCTGCATAGACACGCCCGCTTGCTGCCGGGTGCAGCGTCAGAAACCAGACGAATAATGCCAGTGCCCCCCCTGCGGGGATCAGCAGCCAGGCCGTAGCCCCTCGCTTAAGCCAGAGCCAGGGTAAAAAGCAGCCAATGATTTCGCATAGCGCGGTGACGAAGAAAAGCAATGTGGTCTTAAGCATTGATGTTATTCAGTTACCTTCGGTTTAACCATGATACGACAGAATATCATCAGCGTATCCATATCCGCTGAGTGGGTATGCCCACGAAACGTAATAGTGTAGAATTTAACCCTGTTTTACGATTTATCCCCTTTCCCATAAAAGGAATTCGCCATGAATATTACACTGACCAAACGCCTGTGCCTGACGGCTATGCTGACGCTGGCGGCGGCTGTGTACACCTCTTCCGCATTTGCTGAAACCAGTAAACTGGTCATTGAGTCCGGGGACAGTGCGCAGAGTCGTCAACAGGCTGCAATGGAAAAGGAACAATGGAACGATACGCGTCAGCTACGCCAGAAAGTCAATAAACGTGTAGAGAAAGAGTGGGACAAAACCGACGCCGCCTTCGATAGCCGTGATAAGTGCGAACAGAGCGCTAATATTAATGCGTACTGGGAACCCAACACCCTGCGCTGCCTTGACCGCCGCACAGGCCGCACCGTTGCCCCATAAACATTGCACTTTGAAGGATATTGAAAGGATACGATATGACTAGCGCCCTCAGTGTTAAGTTGCGCCCGCTGGAGCGTGAAGATTTACGATTCGTCCATCAGCTTGATAACAACGCCAGCGTAATGCGTTACTGGTTTGAAGAACCTTACGAAGCGTTTGTTGAGCTGTCAGATCTTTATGACAAGCATATCCACGACCAAAGCGAACGTCGCTTTGTTGTGGAATGCAACGGTGAAAAAGCCGGGCTGGTAGAACTGGTTGAAATTAACCATGTGCACCGCCGGGCGGAATTCCAGATCATTATCTCCCCTGATTATCAGGGTAAAGGTCTGGCAACGCGTGCGGCTAAACTGGCGATGGATTACGGCTTTACCGTACTCAATTTGTATAAGCTGTATCTGATCGTTGATAAAGAGAACGAAAAAGCTATCCACATCTACCGTAAACTCGGCTTTATGGTCGAAGGCGAACTAATTCATGAATTCTTTATCAACGGACAATACCGCAACACTATCCGCATGTGTATCTTCCAGCAGCAGTATCTGGCAGAACATAAAACGTCAGGTCCTAATTTGCTGCAACCTACCGCTCAGTAAAGACTGACTAATAGTACTCGATGGTGTTTTCAATTGAGTAATGGTGTTCAACTGCCGGCTTCACGCTCTCGTCAACGATAACAAGCTGGCAGTTGACCGGATTAGCATAGTCATCGTACTTGCACGTTTGTTTGACGTTGCCTACAGGACGATTGTTAAGCAGACTCACCGCGGTGTAATCCAGCTTCTTCAACGGATCAACCGAGGGTTTGGCATCAACTTGCAAGGTGTTATCGTTATTGACGGTTGTTTTACCCAGCGGGTAGCCTTCCGCATCATAGCGATATTGCACTTTCATCTCTTTGCCCGTAGCGGAAACGACAAAACCGTTATCATCGGTATCCCAAACCACACCCGCAGCAGGCAGCTCTGCCAACTGACATTTACCCTGTAAGCGGATCCTTTTTTCCAGCGTTTCGGCATCCCGGTAATAGTTAGCATCCAGGACCAGCGCCATGCCGCTATTATTTTCAATATCGTGCAATTCAAGCGTATCGAAGCACCCTTCCTGTGAGAGCGTACCAACAACGCGTTTAGTAACCTCACCTTTGTCATTGAGCAACGTCTGGCTGAAATCTTTCACCGGTCCGCGCAGCGGGTCGAAATCAAATTCATTTGAAAAACTGGCCATTTCCGGCGTAAAGGAAATCAGCCCTTTGGCGTTATCACACCCAACCAGCAAGAGGCACAGGAAACCTAACAAGGTCTGTTTCTTCACATTTTTCACCGGGATAAGAAGATAATTCTCAATCATATTAGCAAATACAGTTATTTACACCAGAAATGCTAATCTTAGTTTAAGTTGATCATAAAGGAGCTGATGATGAAAAACATACCAGGAATTGCCGCGATCATATTGGTAGTCGCTTCCCCGCAGGTTCTGGCTGCCCCGGCGTCATGTGAACGCGTAAAAAGCGATATCGAACAGCGTATCATCAATAATGGTGTGGCTGAATCCAGCTTCACGCTGAATATTGTCCCCAACGATCAGGCAGATCAGCCTGACTCACTGGTAGTCGGACATTGTGCAAACGATACGCACAAAATTCTCTATACCCGGACTAACAGTGGCAACGCCCCCGCGAATAGCACATCTTCTCAAGACGGACACGCCGCCGAACCGCAATAAATCACGCCCTCCGTGCGCGGAGGGTCACTCCAGTTTGATATGCATTAATATGCTCTACCTACAAGTGGGTAAACTCTCTCTATTATTAGCATGCTATTAATTGCGTTATAGAAATTATTATATAACGATAACAATAATGGAGTGAGTTATGTCTGAAACTGAGCAATATGGAGGCATCAGCCGCAGGGCGTTAGTGAAATCCACGGCTATCGGTTCGCTGGCGCTTGCCGCTGGCGGGCTGTCATTACCTTTCGGAATACGCACCGCCGCCGCTGCGGTACAACAAGCTATTCAACCAGCTGAAGAAAAAGTGGTTTGGGGCGCGTGTTCCGTGAACTGCGGTAGTCGTTGTGCCCTGCAACTCCATGTCAAAGATGACGAGGTTGTATGGGTGGAATCCGATACAACCGGAGACGATATTTATGGTCAGCATCAGGTTCGTGCCTGTTTGCGTGGACGATCAATCCGCCGACGGATCAATCATCCGGATCGCCTGAATTACCCAATGAAGCGGGTGGGAAAACGCGGTGAGGGAAAATTCGAACGTATAACCTGGCAGGAAGCGCTGGATACCATCAGTGACAGTTTAAAAAATACCGTGGAGAAATACGGTAATGAAGCTGTTTATATTAACTACACCTCAGGCATTGTAGGCGGCAACATTACGCGCTCCTCTCCTTATGCCTCGCTGGTCGCTCGCCTGATGAACTGCTATGGCGGATTTCTGAGCCATTATGGTACTTACAGCACCGCCCAAATCGCGGCGGCAATGCCCTATACCTACGGCTCAAATGACGGCAACAGCACGTCCGACATCGAAAACACCAAACTGGTGGTAATGTTCGGCAACAACCCTGCCGAAACGCGCATGAGCGGCGGCGGAATAACGTACTTCCTTGAACAGGCCCGGGAACGCTCTAATGCCCGGATGATCGTCATCGATCCGCGCTATACCGATACCGCAGCGGGTCGCGAAGATGAGTGGATCCCTATCCGACCGGGAACCGATGCCGCACTCGTAGCGGGACTTGCCTGGGTTATGATTAACGAAAATCTTATCGACCAGCCGTTCCTTGACAAATACTGCGTCGGTTATGATGAGAAAACCCTGCCCTCCGATGCGCCAGCAAACGGACATTACAAAGCTTATATTCTGGGGGATGGCGATGACGGCATCGCCAAAACCCCCCAATGGGCATCCCAAGTCACCGGAATCCCAGCCGATCGCATTATCAAACTGGCTCGGGAAATCGGCAGCACGAAACCGGCATATATTTGTCAGGGTTGGGGGCCGCAACGTCAGGCTAACGGCGAACTGACCTCACGCGCGATCGCGATGTTGCCTATCCTGACTGGCAACGTCGGCATCAATGGCGGCAATAGCGGTGCACGAGAATCAACCTATACCATCACAATTGAGCGTATGCCGCTGCCAGATAATCCCATTAAGACCCAGATATCCTGCTTTAGCTGGACTGACGCCATCGCCCGGGGTCCGGAAATGACCGCTACCCGCGATGGCGTGCGTGGGAAAGAAAAGCTCGATGTGCCGATTAAATTTATCTGGAACTATGCGGGAAACACCATCACCAATCAGCACTCAGATATCAATAAAACGCATGCTATCCTGCAGGACGATACAAAGTGCGAAATGATAGTGGTCATTGAGAACTTCATGACATCCTCGGCCAAATATGCCGATATCCTGCTGCCTGATTTAATGACTGTGGAGCAGGAAGACATCATTCCTAACGACTATGCGGGCAATATGGGATACCTCATTTTCATTCAGCCAGCAACCTCACCTAAGTTCGAGCGCAAACCGATCTACTGGATCATGAGTGAAGTGGCAAAACGTCTTGGAGATGATGTCTATCAACGTTTTACCGAAGGCCGTACTCAGGAACAGTGGCTCCAGTATCTGTATGCCAAAATGCTGGCCAAAGATCCTGCCCTCCCTTCTTATGACGCGCTTAAAAAAATGGGGATCTATAAACGTAAAGATCCTAATGACCACTTTGTCGCCTATAAAAAATTCCGCGACGATCCACAGGCCAATCCGCTCAAAACACCGTCCGGAAAGATTGAAATATATTCCAGCCGACTGGCGAAAATTGCCAACACCTGGGAACTGCAAAAGGATGAAGTGATCAGTCCGCTTCCCATTTACGCGTCCACCTTTGAAGGGTGGGATGATCCGAAACGCAGTTCATTTCCGCTCCAGCTGTTTGGTTTCCACTACAAATCCCGTACGCACTCCAGCTACGGCAATATCGATGTTCTCCAGACATCTTGCCGTCAGGAAGTGTGGATCAACCCCGTCGATGCCCAAAAACGAGGCATTGCAAATGGCGATATGGTTCGAGTCTTTAACGATCGCGGTGAAGTACGTATCCCGGCAAAAGTAACGCCACGAATCCTACCCGGCGTAAGCGCAATGGGCCAGGGCGCATGGCATGATGCCGATATGGCTGGCGATAAAATTGATCACGGCGCCTGCGTCAACACGCTGACAACTCAGCGTCCGTCGCCGTTGGCAAAAGGCAATCCACAGCACACTAACCTGGTCGAGATCGAGAAGGTTTAAGGACTAACCCATGACAACTCAGTATGGATTTTTTATTGATTCCAGTCGTTGCACCGGCTGCAAAACCTGCGAACTGGCCTGCAAAGACTACAAGGATCTCACGCCCGACGTCAGTTTCCGCCGGATTTATGAATACGCCGGGGGAGACTGGCAGGAAGACAACGGCGTCTGGCGACAGAACGTTTTCGCCTACTACCTCTCCATTGCCTGTAACCACTGCGAAGATCCGGCCTGCACCAAGGTTTGCCCCAGCGGGGCTATGCATAAACGTGAAGATGGTTTTGTGGTGGTGGATGAAGACGTGTGTATTGGCTGTCGTTACTGCCACATGGCCTGCCCGTACGGCGCACCACAGTACAATGCCGCCAAAGGGCATATGACCAAGTGCGACGGCTGCCACGATCGCGTCGCCGACGGCAAAAAGCCCGTCTGTGTCGAATCCTGTCCGCTGCGCGCGCTGGACTTTGGTCCCATTGATGAGCTGCGCAAAAAACACGGTGAGCTGGCGGCGGTTGCTCCGCTGCCGGGCCCGCACTTCACCAAACCGAGTATTGTAATCAAACCCAACGCCAATAGCCGCCCGACCGGGGACACCACGGGTTATCTGGCCAACCCGAAGGAGGTGTGACATGGGTAATGGATGGCATGAATGGCCGCTGGTTCTGTTTACGGTGCTCGGCCAGTGCGTGGCCGGGGCGCTGCTGGTGAGTGGTTACGGCTGGCTGACCGCTAAAGACGATGCGGTAAAACAGCGTATCGTGCGCAACATGTTTTTTCTGTGGCTGGTGATGGGCATCGCCTTTCTCGCCTCGGTGATGCATCTGGGTTCGCCGCTGCGCGCCTTTAACTCGCTGAACAGAGTCGGCGCATCGGCGCTGAGTAACGAAATCGCCAGCGGGTCGCTGTTTTTCGCCGTCGGTGGCCTGTGGTGGCTGGTGGCGTTTCTCGGTAAAATGCCTGCAGCTTTAGGTAAAATCTGGCTGCTGGCAGGCATGGTGCTGGGTCTGGTATTTGTGCTGGCGATGACCCGCGTCTATCTGATAGACACCGTCCCGACCTGGTATAATGGCTATACGACGCTGGCATTTTTTATGACGATGCTGCTCAGCGGGCCGCTGTTTGCCACCCTGCTGCTGCGGGCTGCAGGTGTTTCCTGTAGCCCTGCCAGATTCGCCGGCGTAAGCGTTCTGGCCCTGCTGGTGACCGTGGCGGTTATCGTTCTGCAGGGACTGGCGCTCGGTGAGATCCACAGTTCGGTACAAAACGCCAGCGCGCTGGTGCCCGACTACGCAAGTTTACAGGTCTGGCGTATCCTCCTGCTGGCTGCGGGTCTGGGGTGCTGGATATGTCCGCTTGTCCGTCGCAAAGAACCGTCCGTTGGCGTACTGGCGTTGGGCCTGGTTTCAGTCCTCGCCGGTGAAATCATTGGCCGCGGTTTGTTTTACGGATTACATATGACAGTCGGAATGGCTGTCGCAGGTTAACTCTCGGGTGCGGGGCAACCCGCACTGTTCAGGATTGTATGCATGACCCATTTTTCACAACGTGACAACTTCTCTACCGCAGCGCGTGTGCTGGGTGCGCTATTTTATTATGCACCTGAAAGCGCAGAAACCTCTGCATTAGTCAATGCGTTAAGAACCGAAGGCTGGCAGGTCCAGTGGCCGCTTGATCAGGCAACGCTTTCTCCGCTGGCAGAAAAACTGCAAGTCGAGGCCGATGAGCCTCTGCCGCAAGCCTGGCAGCGTCTGTTTGTCGGTCCGTATGCACTACCTTCTCCGCCCTGGGGATCCGTCTGGCTGGATCGTGAAAACGTGTTGTTTGGCGATTCCACGCTGGCATTACGCCAATGGATGCGGGAAAACGGCATCCAGTTCGCCATGCAGCAAAATGAGCCGGAAGATCACTTTGGTTCGTTGCTGTTGCTTACGGCCTGGCTTGCTGAGAACGAACGCCATACCGAATGCGAGCAGTTGCTGGCGTGGCATTTGTTCCCGTGGTCATCCCGCTTCCTTGACGTATTTATCGACAAAGCCGACCACCCGTTCTATCAGGCGCTCGGTGAGCTGGCCCGTCTGACACTGGCTAAATGGCAATCGCAGTTACTGATCCCGATAGCCAAAAAACCTCTGTTTCGCTAATTTCCTCACAGGCAGAATGCATCCTGCCTGTGGGACATCCTGTTGCGCACGCTAAGCTTTTGCTTCTGTTGCCAAATAACCGCAAAATGAAGCGTCTGCAACTTCCTTTCTGGACACTCATGCACCATTTACATGCTTATCCTGATCTGCGCGCCATGTTCCGCCGTCTGATGATTGCAGCGCTGATTGGTATTCTTGCCGCGTTAGCCGTTGCAGGATTTCGTCATGCCATGTTCTTGCTTGAATGGTTGTTCCTGAGCAACGACACCGGGAGTCTGGTCAATGCGGCAACAAGTCTTTCGCCTCTAAGACGTGCGCTGACGCCTGCATTAGGTGGTCTGGCGGCAGGTTTACTGCTTTGGGGATGGCAAAAGTTTAACCGTTTACGCCCACAGGCCCCTACCGATTATATGGAAGCCCTGCAAACCGACGGTCAATTTGACGTCAGTGCAAGCCTGGTTAAATCACTCGCCTCATTACTGGTTGTCGCCAGCGGGAGCGCCATCGGGCGCGAAGGCGCCATGATTTTACTGGCGGCGCTGGCGGCCTCCTGCTTTGCTAAACGCTTCACCCCGCGTACGGAATGGAAGTTATGGATTGCCTGTGGAGCCGCTGCCGGTATGGCTGGAGCGTACCATGCTCCACTGGCGGGCAGTTTATTTATTGCTGAAGTATTGTTTGGCACGCTGATCCTCGCATCACTGGGACCAGTGGTGGTGTCTGCCGTCGTGGCCTTGCTCACCACCAATGTACTGAGCGATAGCAATGCGCTCCTGTATGCCGTACGATTCACGCGCGAGCTACATGTGCTGGAATATGTCATGATCGTCAGTACCGGTCTGGCAGCCGGCGTTTGCGGGCCGCTGTTTATGTGGTTGATGACCGCCAGCCATAATGGTTTTTTGCGCTTAAAACTCTCCCCTCCGTGGCAACTGGCACTCGGCGGACTGATCGTTGGCCTGCTGTCGCTGCTCACGCCTGCGGTCTGGGGCAATGGCTACAGCGTAGTGCAGTCATATTTGACCGCCCCTCCGTTACTTGCCGTGGTGAGCGGGATCTTTATCTGCAAAATACTGGCAGTATTAGCCAGCAGTGGTTCCGGCGCGCCAGGCGGTGTGTTTACGCCAACGCTGTTTGTCGGTCTGTCGGTGGGCATGCTACTGGGACGGATGTGGGGATTGTGGTTACCGGGGCCGGATGAGATTGCTATTTTGCTGGGATTAACGGGTATGGCCACGCTGCTGGCAGCAACTACACATGCGCCAATAATGTCGACACTGATGGTTTGTGAAATGACCGGGGAGTACCGTCTGCTCCCCGGGTTGCTGATTGCCTGTGTGGTGGCGTCGGTGCTATCGCGAACGTTACGCCACGACTCGATCTACCGACAACACGCTGCCGAGCATTGACAGGCGGATGAACTGAGACAGCTCGCGCTGCTCTGCGCGAGGCAGATAAGGCAGTTCGCCGATAAGCGGTGCGGGTAATTTTTTGCTCAGCACATCAATGATTTCCGCATAATGCGCCAGCCCTGGATTGATACGGTTCGCGACCCAGCCGATTAACGGCAGTCCGTCGCTGGCAATCGCCTGCGCAGTAAGGATGGCATGATTAATACAGCCTTCCTGGATACCTACCACCAGCAACACCGGCAATTGTTCCTGTACCACCCACTCAGATAACGGACGCAGATCGTTCATCAGGCTCCGCCAGCCTCCTGTGCCTTCCACGACAACGTGATCGACTTTTTCACTGAGGCTTGCGAGGCCGTTAGAGAGCAGGGTGTAATTGACCGGCCCACTATGCGCTACGCTACTTTCGTCTTCACTGAGTGCAATCGGGTTGACCGCCTCGTAGGGCAGCTCGATTGTCGACACGCTTTGTAGCACCAGCGCGTCTTTGTTGCGCAGGCCTTCAGGCGTCTCTTTGCTTCCTTTGGCTACGGGCTTGTAACCCACAACACTTTTACCTCCTGACGCTAACGCTTGTAGTAATGCGCGGGAAACCACGGTCTTCCCAACAGAAGTGTCTGTACCTGTAATAAAGAAACGCTTCAGCATCACTAACTCCACCGTTATGCTTTGAAAATATAAATCAGGAAAATAAAACAGTGGAGAAAGTCTAAGGTATGGCGATAAGAATCGGCTTGAGATAGCGCAATTTTTCGTACAACAGTTAAAAAATGTTAACCCTGTAATAGACGAATCAACAAAGAACCGTTATACATCGCGTCCTTAACGAGCGCCGCACCGGCCATCGTTCCTTGATTGGTGAACTGCGTACTTTCGACGACAATATGCTGACTGTAGGCCGGAAGCGCCTGCTGACGGATGCTGTCAGCAATAGTGGGAAACAAAATATCCGCCGCTTTGCTGAACGGAGAACCAATCAATATCTTTTGCGGGTTGAACAAATTCACCATGATGGCAAGAATTCTGCCTACATGGGTTCCGACGCCGCTAATGATATCCTTCGCCAACAAATCTCCCTGTATGGCCGCCAGACACAGTGCGTCTACCGTTAACGGTTGCCCGTGTAGAGAAGAACTCATTGACTGTTTCAATCGCACCTGTGCGAGTTCCAGCACGCTGTCGACGCTGGCAATCGTTTCCAGGCAACCATGGTTGCCGCAATAGCAGCGTTTACCATAGGGATCCACCTGCGTATGCCCAATTTCAACCAGACTACTGCTGCCAGCATGCAGTAAATGACCGTCGGTGATCACCCCTGCACCCACGTTATGATCGATCACCACCTGAATGACATCGCGCGCGCCACGCGATGCACCAAAAAGTGCCTCGGCCATGGTCCAGGCGCTGATATCGTGCTGAATATACACCGGTACACCAGTATGATTTTCAAGAGCCTGCCCAAGCGGCATCTCTTTGACATCTTCGTAAAACGGCATGCGATGGACGATACCGTTTTCAGTATCAATAATACCGGGTAAGGTGATGGCGATGGAGGTTAAGCGCTCCAGCTTTTGCTGGTGGCGGATGAAAAACTGATCGACCTGGGTAATAACACGTTCCAACAACGGGGTTTCACTGACCAGCGCCATCTCAAGACAATCTTCAACCACCAGCTTGCTGCTCAGATCGCGCAACGCCAAAAAAATCTCTCCGCGACTGATACGAATAGATAAGTAGTGCCAGGCTTCCGTTTCAACAACCAGCCCAACGGCCGGACGCCCACGGCTTCCCGCCTCCTTGATTTCCAGCTCTTGTACCAGGTGCGCCTCGAGCATTTCGCGGACAATTTTAGTAATGCTGGCAGGCGCCAATTGTGCCAGGCGAGAGAGATCAATACGCGATACCGGACCCAGCTGATCAATCAGGCGATAAACCGCGCCCGCATTGGTCTGCTTAATTTGATCGATATGCCCAGGCTGACTATCAGCAACCACCACTTACTCCCTTTATTTTCGCGCTCCGAAATAATCTGTAGACTATGGTGAAGCACTTCAATGGCTCCCGTCAAATTTTTACTTAGCCGTGTGATTTACTGCACATTTTCGCCCATTTTTAAACTAAATTAATCGTATGAACAACCGCCAGCAGTTGCTCGCGAAAGCGCTGTGCGGCGTGACTTTGTTCATGATGCTTAGGCCACACTAACCACATTTCTGAGACGGCATCTTCTTCCGCTATCGGGAGCCAACACATTTCATTCAATTGCACCCGTTTAAAGGACGCGGGAAGAATGGAAACACCTAATCCTGCAGCCACCAGCCCAATGATAGTCATCGCCTCACCAACCTCCTGAGCGATAGTAGGCTTCAGTCCATAGCGACGCATCAAACCAAGAATATCGTCATACAACCCCGTCCCCACGTGTGGATCAAAAAAGACAAAGGGTTCGTTGGCCAGCTCTGCCAGCGTAACTACCGGCTTTTGCGCCAGCGGATGCGCGCGCGGGATCATCGCCATCAAGGGCTCATGCAGAATAATTTCACGCTCCAGCGTTTCCGGAAGATGCGTGTTGCGTAATAGTCCTAAATCCAACGTTCCTTCGTTAAGCGGGGCAATTTGCTCGCGCGTATTCATTTCCCGGGTTTGCATATGGACTGCAGGGTAGCTCTGGCGGAACAGGGATAACGTATCAGAAACTGCTTTGATAAACGGCGCCGATGATGTAAAGCCGATACGCAACTCCCCTGCTTCTCCCAGATGCAAACGCTCAGCCCTGGCAGCAGCTTCATTAACCAGACTAAGGATCTGTCGGCTGTCCGCCAGAAACTGCTTGCCGGCAGACGTCAGCGCCACGCTACGGTTAGTGCGCGCCAGAAGTCGGGCACCGACCTGCTGTTCCAGGATCTGGATTTGCTGGCTGAGTGGCGGTTGCGAAATATTCAGTCGAGCCGCAGCTCGACCAAAATGCAGTTCTTCGGCAACCGCCACAAAGTAACGTAAATGACGCAATTCGATATTCATATTTTTAAAATATTATTTGAGATTATTAATATATTAGACAGAATATTGTGAGTTTCATACTCTTAAGGCCAGACCTGTAGAGGTAATTGATTGAGCAAGGATTTCAAGTGAGCCGTACAACAACTGTCGATACCGCGCCGGCAAGCGATGTTGATGCACAGAGAGTTACCACGCCGGATGGTTTTATCAAACGTGGCACATCCCCATTTATGCGCGTCACGCTGGCGCTGTTTTCTGCCGGACTGGCAACTTTTGCTCTCCTCTATTGTGTGCAACCCATTCTGCCCGTGCTCTCACACGAGTTTGGGGTCTCTCCCGCCAGCAGCAGTATTTCGCTTTCCATCTCAACGGCGATGCTCGCCATTGGTTTATTGTTTACCGGCCCACTTTCTGATGCGATAGGTCGCAAGCCGGTAATGGTAACGGCACTCCTGCTTGCGTCCTGCTGTACGTTGCTTTCCACGATGATGACCAGCTGGCACGGTATTTTAATCATGCGCGCACTGATAGGCCTTTCGCTGAGCGGCGTGGCGGCAGTGGGTATGACCTACCTGAGTGAGGAAATTCATCCCAGCTTCGTCGCCTTTTCAATGGGTTTATATATCAGCGGTAACTCGATTGGTGGTATGAGTGGTCGTTTGATCAGCGGCGTGTTTACCGACTTCTTTAACTGGCGTATCGCGTTGGCGGCGATCGGGTGTTTTGCCCTTGCCTCCGCGCTGATGTTCTGGAAAATCTTGCCGGAATCTCGTCATTTCAGACCGACGTCGCTGCGCCCGAAGACGTTATTTATTAACTTTCGTTTGCACTGGCGCGACAGAGGGTTGCCGCTGCTGTTCGCCGAAGGTTTCTTGTTAATGGGATCTTTTGTGACGTTGTTTAACTACATCGGCTACCGTCTGATGCTCTCCCCGTGGGAACTCAGCCAGGCTGTTGTCGGCCTGCTGTCAGTGGCGTATTTGACCGGGACCTGGAGTTCGCCGAAAGCAGGTTCGATGACCACCCGCTACGGACGCGGCCCGGTAATGTTGTTTTCAACCGGCGTGATGCTGGTTGGGCTGTTGATGACCCTTTTTACATCGCTATGGCTAATTTTCGCCGGGATGCTGCTCTTTTCAGCCGGATTCTTTGCCGCGCACTCCGTGGCAAGCAGTTGGATTGGGCCACGGGCAAAACGCGCTAAAGGCCAGGCCTCTTCCTTATATCTGTTCAGTTATTATCTGGGATCCAGCATTGCTGGCACGCTGGGCGGTGTATTCTGGCACAGCTATGGCTGGAACGGCGTAGGCGGATTTATCGCCCTGATGCTGATGCTGGCGTTGCTGGTCGGCTCTCGTTTACACCATCGTCTGCACGTGTAATCCTCGATGCCCGGCCTCCGGGCATCATCTTCATGAACCTGACAGTAACATCTGAGCCGCCATTTGCAGAGTAATAACCGTTCAATTCATCACTATATGCAGCATAATCGGCATCAATGCCAGGAAGTGTTATAGCCTCTCTTTACTCAGGAATATCATCGTCAGCTACTCAGTGGAGAATCCGCCAGCGGCAACGTAAAACGGAAGCAGGCCCCTGCCGATGAATTAACCAGGCTTATATCCCCCCCATGCAGCTCAAGCATTCTTCGCACAATCAGTAAGCCCAGACCACCACGTTCAGCCCGCTGCTCACGGGGAATCAACGCGGTCGGTCGCTGAAATAAGACTTCTCGTACAGCGTCCTCCACCCCAGGTCCGCTGTCCTGCACTTCCGCTAATAGGCGGTCTGCATCACACCAGACTTTCAACCATACATCGCCCCCGTCAGGCGTATGACGGATAGCATTATCCAGCAAATTCGTCACCACTCTTTCCATCATTGATAAATCGGCATTCACCAATGGCAACGGCCCCATTACTTCAAGGTGCAACTGCAAATGACGCGTGGCAACGGGGAGATCAAATTTCTGCGCCACATCCTGGATAAGCTCGCCAATTGCAAAACGCTCGCGCTGCGGTTTTATACCACCATGCTCCAGTCGCGCCAGCTCAAACAACTGTTTCGACAGATGACGAACCTTATGCCCCTGGCGTAACGCGATACTCAGATAATGCCGGTTTTCATCCGGCGTCATCGTATCCGCTTTCAGCGACAGCATTTCCAGGTACCCCAGCAGCGATGTGAGCGGCGTGCGTAAATCGTGTGAGATATTGGCAATAAATTCTCTGCGCTGACGATCGCTGTCAGCCAATAAATCCCACTGCTGTGCGATTTTCTGCGCTAACTCGATAAACGCGTTGTTCAGTAAGGCAATCTCATTCGCCGGTGCCGGATCAGGATTTTTTTGTGCCAGCTGTTTAATAACGCTAATACTGTCCTGTTCCAGTTTGACCACCTGACCGGTCAGCCTTTTCACCGGATTCGTCACCCATCGCCACACCAGGAACCCCGCGATTGCACCAGCGAATAAAACCAGAATTAACGTCCCGGCCACGGTGTTCCAAAGCGTTTTTTGCCAGGCGTTATTTGCCAGCATATTCAGGTCTTCGCCCTGGAGAATGATGTACAAATAGCCGTGCAGCTCACCGTTGAATAACACTGGCGCGGCGCTAAAAACCTTTTGCTGACTACTGCGCGGATCGTTGCCATATACGGGCAACTCGTTCGAATTAAGGAACGCTTTAATTGGTTGTACGCTAATTTTCTGTCGCTGCAGATGCCCAGGCGGGGCAGCATCAGCGAGTAATTCACCGGACGGTGAAACCAGATACAGCTCCACGCTTGGATTGAGCGTCATCAGGTGATTGAAAAGTCCTTTTAAGGTCTGGCGATTAACTTGCCCGCTGGAGTCAATAAGTGGCTCACTTTCAACAATCTTACTCGCCAACGCCAACGAGAGCCTTTGCACCATCGCATCACCATACTGTTTACTGCTGCGGATCTGAACAGCGCTGACGGCAACCGCGCAAATCAGCATAATGGCGGTAAAGACCAGGGTCAGTCGCTGGCTCAGCGACAGGCGATAAATCATGACTGATGCTCCGCGTTAACCGCAGCAAGCTTATAGCCTCTTCCCCAAACGGTGAGAATAATTTCCGGCTCAGCCGCATCTTTTTCAATTTTGGTCCGCAGACGATTGATATGGCTGTTCACCGTATGTTCATACCCTTCATGCTGGTAGCCCCACACCTGATCTAACAGTGCCTGACGCGAAAAAACCTCTCCTGGATGACGGGCGAAAAAATAGAGCAAATCGAACTCCCGCGGCGTCAAATCGAGGGTTTTACCTTGCAGGCGGACCTCCCGGGCTAATGGATCAATCTCTACGCCATGAACGGTGATAATCCCGGCCTCCATACGCAGGTTCTGACTCATTGCCTCCTGACGGCGAAATAACGCCTTCACCCGAGCCATTAACTCCAGCACGGAGAAAGGTTTAGCTAAATAATCATCGGCGCCCATTTCCAGCCCCAGAACACGGTGCGTTTCACTGGTACGGGCGCTGATAATGATGACGGGTAGATAGAAACTCATTTGACGAATGCGACGACAAATCTCCAAGCCGTCCACTCCTGGCAGCATCAAATCGAGGATAACGGCATCCCAGACGTGCTTCTCGAGTTGCTCAAGCGCACGCGCACCATTTGCTTCATGTATAATTTCGTACCCCTCATCCTTCAGACTCAGTTGCAAAAGTGAGGCAATATCACTGTCATCTTCCACCAGAAATATCTTTTTTGCGCCAGTCATCAGTGTCATCCCCCTCTCGTCATACTGAAAGCTTACCTCAGGCAAGGGGCGGAAGTTATCACAAAATTTTTAACTTTTCGTGAGGATCAGGGGATACCCCTGCGCCCAGTATGTCGATATAGACACGTCAGGCATTCAAAGCGAAACGTCGCTTTGTTTTCCTCAATATGACAACAAAAAGGAAAAGTTATGCAGAAAAAACGCCTACTTCGGGAAGCTGATGTAACAGCCGAGTCAGTTTTTTTTATGCAACGACGACAGATCCTTAAAGCTCTTGGGATAGGCGCGGCTGCGGCATCGTTGTCTTCCCCGACACAGGCCAATTTGTTGAATTGGTTTAAAGGTAACGATCGTCCACCTGTTCCGGCGGGCAAAACGCTCGAATTCGCAAAACCCGAGCGCTGGCAAAGCAATCTGCCCCTGACGCCGGAAGACAAGGTGACGGGCTACAACAACTTCTACGAATTTGGTCTGGATAAAGCCGATCCTGCCGCGAATGCCGGTAGCTTGAAAACCGATCCCTGGACGTTAACTATCAGCGGTGAAGTAAACAAGCCTTTGACGCTGGATCATGATGCACTGACCACGCGTTTTCCGTTAGAAGAACGCATTTACCGGATGCGTTGCGTCGAGGCCTGGTCAATGGTCGTGCCATGGGTTGGCTTTCCCTTGCATAAATTATTGGCGTTGGTTGAGCCAACCAGCCATGCCAAATACGTCGCTTTTGAAACTCGCTACGCCCCTGACGAAATGCCTGGCCAGAAAGATCGCTTCATTGGTGGAGGACTGAAATATCCCTATGTCGAAGGTCTGCGTTTGGATGAGGCCATGCACCCGCTCACACTTCTGACCGTGGGCGTGTATGGCAAAGCGTTGCCGCCACAAAACGGGGCGCCAATACGCCTGACGGTCCCCTGGAAGTACGGCTTCAAGGGTATTAAATCGATAGTCAGTATTAAGCTAACGCGAGAGCAGCCACCGACAACCTGGAATATGTCGGCGCCAAACGAATACGGTTTTTTCGCCAATGTAAATCCACAGGCCGATCACCCCCGCTGGTCTCAGGCTTCAGAGCGTTTTATCGGTTCGGGTGGCATTCTCGATGTACAGCGGCAGCCTACATTGCCTTTTAATGGTTATGCCGATGAGGTGGCGTCTTTATATCAGGGCATGAATCTACGGGAGTATTTTTAAGTGAGGTTAACCGTAAAACAGATAACGGGCCTGAAAGTGCTGCTGCATCTCGCCGGTTTTTTACCCCTGGTGTGGCTTTTCTGGGCCGTACAGCATGGCGGATTAGGTGCCGACCCAGGAAAAGATATCCAGCACTTTACAGGTATCACTGCGCTGAAGTTTTTACTTGTGACTTTGCTAATATCGCCGCTCGCACGCTATGCAAAACAACCTTTGCTGTTTCGCACTCGGCGGTTGTTAGGTTTATGGTGTTTTGCCTGGGCCACGCTGCATTTGACCAGCTATGCGCTACTGGAGTTGGGTATACAAAATCTGGGACTATTGGGACGTGAACTGGTTTCACGCCCATGGCTGACGCTGGGCATAATAGGTTGGATAATCTTACTCTTGCTGACGCTAACGTCCACGCAAGCCGCGCAGCGTAAAATGGGTAAACGTTGGCAAACACTGCACAATTACGTTTATCTGACTGCCATTTTGCTACCGCTTCATTACCTGTGGTCAGTAAAAGTGTTATCCCCGCCTCCCATTATCTACGCCATTTGTTTTGCCGTGCTGCTGGCTTTTCGCTATAAAAAGCTGTTACGGAAAACCGGTTACAAAGGTGTGTTTATGAAAAGTGAATGAATCACGGTAAACTTCTAATACACCTAAACAGAACGAGAACAAAAAATGAGTAGCAATGATAATTACCATCAGCTCACCCGCACGTTCCAGCGGCTCTCTCGCTTCTCCCACCTCTCGGCAATCGCCAGTTGGGACATGTTTACCATGATGCCATCCGGCGGCAGTAAAGCACGCGGTGAAGCGCTAGCCGAGTTGAGCGTGCTCGAGCACCAGCTGTTAACCGATCCGAAGGTGGCAATGTGGATCGCCGCGGCCCAACAGGAAGACCTCAACGATGTTGAGCAGGCCAACCTGCGCGAAATGTCGCGTCTGCATCACCAGGCATCGTTGTTGCCTGAATCGCTGGTAGAAGCGAAATCACTCGCGGGAAGTCGTTGCGAACACGCCTGGCGCAGCCAGCGCCCCGCGAATGACTGGGAAGGATTTTCCGACAACCTGAAAGAAGTCGTGAAGTACAGCCGAGAAGAAGCCCGACTGCGCGCAGAGGCTAAAGGCTGTACGCCTTATGACGCGCTACTGGACATTTTTGAACCAGGGATGACCAGCGCCCAGTTGGATGTCCTGTTTACTGACGTTAAGAGCTGGCTTCCTGACCTGCTCAACAACGTTGTGGCGAAGCAGTCTCAGCAGTCGCTCATTGCCCCGGTTGGTCCCTTCCCAACCGCTCTCCAGCGTGAGCTGGGTCTGGAAACAATGGCTCAGTTGGGATTCGATTTTACGGCTGGCCGACTGGATATCAGCGCACATCCCTTCTGTGGCGGTGTACCGGAAGATGTTCGTATCACCACCCGCTATGATGAAAACGAATTACTCAGCGCGCTGTTTGGTGTGATCCATGAAACCGGTCACGCCCGCTACGAGCAAAATCTGCCGCGCAACTGGTCAGGTCAACCTATCGCTTTGGCACGCTCAACCGCCATTCATGAATCCCAGAGTTTGTTTTTCGAGATGCAACTGGGCCGTAGTGAAGCCTTCCTGACGCGGTTAATTCCGGCGGTGAGGCGGTATTTTGGCGATCAGGCTGCGTTTGAAGAAAGCAATTTCATCGCCTGGAATCAGCAGGTTAAACCCGGATTTATCCGTGTTGATGCCGATGAGGTAAGCTACCCCGCTCACGTGATCCTGCGTTATGAAATCGAACGTGAGCTCATTAATGGCGATATTGAAGTGGATGATATCCCGGCATTGTGGAATGAGAAAATGCAGGCCTGGCTGGGACTGTCAACGATCGGCAACTATCGTAACGGTTGTATGCAGGATATTCACTGGACCGACGGCGGCTTTGGCTACTTCCCTTCTTATACCTTAGGTGCCATGTACGCAGCGCAGTTATTCAGTGCCGCTAACCGTGCGTTGCCGAATTTAAATCAGTCTATTGCGCAAGGCGAGTTTGGCGCATTATTTGACTGGTTACGTCAGAATATCTGGCAGCACGGCAGCCGTTTTACCACTGAACAGCTTATTACCCAGGCCACCGGGGAGCCGCTTAGCAGCCGTTATTTCCGCGATCACCTGGAAGCCCGCTATTTGTAATCTCATACCGTGAGTCATTGTACATATCGTTACACGCCGAAACCAATGACTCACGGAAGCCCTGTGATTACAGCGATATAGTTATTTCAACGGCCCCGCAGTGGGGTTGAATGAAAAACCAAATCGAGGGTATGAGAATGAAAAAAGTATTAGCTCTGGTTGTTGCCGCTGCTATGGGTCTGTCTTCTGCTGCATTTGCTGCTGAAACAACTGCTACCACCACTCCGGCTGCTGCTGCAACTACCAAAGCAGCCCCGGCGAAAACCACTCACCACAAAAAACAGCACAAAGCAGCGCCGCAAAAAGCGCAGGCAGCCAAAAAACACACTAAAAAAACGACAACCAAGCCGGCAGTAGAACAGAAAGCGCCGGAGCAAAAAGCGCAGGCCGCTAAAAAACACACAAAAAAAGCGGCAACCAAACCAGTAGCAGAACAGAAAGCGCCGGAGCAAAAAGCTCAGGCCGCTAAAAAACACACCAAAAAAGCGGTAAAACACGACACCGCTAAACCGGCTGCTCAGCCTGCAGCATAACGTCTTTGTAGTCACTGTGGCGTCCCCCACGCCATAGCAAACGGCGCTAAATCAACCGGATTTAGCGCCGCCATTCGGAGGGTAAAATGGTGTCACATTACCGCTTTGAGTTCATTCTTATTACCCTGATAATTTGCGCCATCATCGCCATGCGTTTTTATCTTTCCTGAATGTAGTTATCTGATTTTACTCCCACTTTCTCGTCGTCCCGTCTATAGTATTAACTGAGGGTTTGCTGTTAAAAATCATAATTCCCCACCAGAGCGTGATATGCCTAAAACCATTGCTGTACTACTGGGTTCACTTTGTTTACTTCCTGTCGTTGCACATGCGGACAAGCCTGCAACGGACAGCGCTGAAGCAGAAAATATAAAAACGCTGTTTTTTGGTCATGACGATCGCATAAAGGTGACTGACCCGACACAATCGCCGTGGGACGCTATCGGGCAACTGGAAACCGCCAGCGGTAACCTGTGTACCGCCACGCTTATTTCGCCACATCTGGCCCTGACAGCCGGACACTGCTTACTCACGCCCCCGAGAGGCAAACCGGACAAGGCCGTCGCATTGCGCTTCGTGTCTAAAAAGGGTTTATGGCGCTATGAAATCCACGACATTGAAGGACGGGTTGCGCCCTCACTTGCCAAACGTTTAAAAGCCGATGGTGATGGCTGGATAGTGCCGCCTGCCGCAGCCCCGTGGGATTTTGGTCTGGTGGTACTGCGTAATCCGCCTTCGGGCATCGCACCGCTGCCACTGTTTAACGGCGACAAAGACGCGTTAACCGCAGCGCTAAAAACTGCAGATCGTAAAGTCACCCAGTCGGGCTATCCAGAAGATCATCTGGACGACCTGTACACGCATCAGGATTGTGTCGTGACCGGCTGGGCACAGAATACCGTCTTGTCACACCAGTGCGACACGCTCCCGGGTGACAGCGGTTCGCCATTGATGCTGCAGACCGAGTCTGGCTGGCAGTTGATTGGTGTGCAAAGCTCCGCTCCGGCTGCCAAAGATCGCTGGCGGGCAGATAATCGCGCCATATCCGTGACCGGTTTTCGCGATAAGCTGGAAGAGTTGGCGAAGGATTAACATGTGCTGCCCGCATTACCGGGCAGCACGGATATCAGGCAAGTTTTATCATTATCATTCCGGCCAGCAGCAGTACCACACCGATCCAGCCCTTATTATTCAGGCGCTGACCAAACAGCACCCAACCAGCCGCTAACGTTGCGGCAATACCGAATCCGCCCCACAAGGCATAAGCCACAGAAAGATCGATACCTTTTACCGCTTGCGACAGCGCGCTAAAGGCCGCTAATACAGCAGCCAACGACAGCACGCCATAAATCTTGCGGCGAAAACCATCGGAAAATTTCAAAAAGACGTTAGCGACGATTTCTAACACGATGGCCATACCCAGCCAGGCACCGTGAACCCATTCAAACTGTTGCATGAGTCACCTCTTTGCCCGGTTTAACAGGCTTTCGGGTGCCGGATTTGATCAGCACAATGCCGACCACCAGCGAAGCCAGTCCTGCCACCTTCAGTGTGGACAAGGTTTCGTCAAATAACAGCACGCTAAATAGCGTAATAAATAAAATACCGATCCCTTCCCACAGGGCATAGGCTACACCAAGGGCAATTTTTTTAACGGCAAAACTGAGAAAAATATACGATAAGGCGATCATTACCAGCATTAAAATAAAGCCCGAATTACCATGACCGACGCTTGCCCATTTCATTGAAAGCGTACCGGTAATTTCAGCCGCGATGGCCAGACCTAATAATATCCAGTAAAACATGATGCTTCTCCTGCGTGAGAATATAGTCCTTTGGGCCTACTGCATGCAGTAAACCAAAAAAATAAAGTGAGTTAGCTCAGCGCGCAGCGCCAGCTCAGGCAGAAGAAGGGACTATAGCGCGTTGCGCCAGTGTTGCTCACCTGCAAGCAGGAAAGAGGAAGAAGTACGAAGAAGTGTAGGTAAACGCAAAAACATCCTGAACATATTGTCCATAATATTACAATTATCCGCAGTGTTGCTTCTCATCATCGCGGATGATAATTGTCCTCGGTAGTTAAACACAGATGATTTGTATCATAGCTTCAATACGAACTCAAAACCTTTTCACTTCTTTACTCAGTGCGTTTGATTTTTATTATAACGACTCGACGCAAGTCACATTATTATTCAGGTTCAAAATAAAAACGAAGGAATACACATGACAAAACCGATCATCACGCTTAACGGTCTTAAAATAGTCATTATGCTGGGCATGTTGGTGATCATCCTGAGCGGCATCCGCTTTGCCGCAGATATCATCGTTCCCTTTATTCTGGCGTTATTTATTGCCGTTGTGCTTAACCCCGTGGTGCATTGGTTGGTCAAACTTCGCATCCCGCGTGTAGTCGCGGTGTCATTGCTCATCGTAATTATTGTGATGCTAATGGTGCTGCTATTAGCGTATTTAGGTACATCCTTAAATGAACTTGCGCGTACGCTGCCACAGTATCGATCTTCACTGGTAGTCCCGCTAAAAAATCTTGAGCCGTGGCTACAACGC
Source organism: Citrobacter sp. VF227 (assembly GCF_052950715.1). Classification (NCBI taxonomy): domain Bacteria; kingdom Pseudomonadati; phylum Pseudomonadota; class Gammaproteobacteria; order Enterobacterales; family Enterobacteriaceae; genus Citrobacter; species Citrobacter sp. VF227. Next base: position 299,416 of record NZ_JBRFVF010000001.1, on the reverse strand, counting down.
GCAGGAATCGGCGTTTCCGTGGATGAACTTGTTAAATATATCGATCCAAACGCGGCAATGACGCTGGTGACCAATTTGCTGGCACAGCTTTCGAATGCCATGTCATCGATATTTTTACTGCTGCTGACGGTGGTTTTTATGCTGCTGGAAGTACCGCAATTGCCCAATAAGCTAAAACAAATGATGAGCCGCCCTATTGAGGGAATGGCAGCGATTCAACGCGCCATCGACAGCGTATCCCACTATCTGGTGCTAAAAACGGCGATCAGCATTGTCACCGGGCTGGTGGCCTGGAGCATGCTCGCCGCGCTGGACGTACGCTTCGCCTTTGTCTGGGGATTGCTGGCGTTTGCCCTCAACTATATTCCTAATATCGGTTCGGTGCTGGCAGCCATTCCCCCTATTGCTCAGGTTCTGGTATTTAGCGGCCTTTATGACGCTCTCGTTGTTTTGGCTGGCTACCTGGTCATTAACCTGGTGTTTGGGAATATCCTTGAGCCGCGGATCATGGGGCGTGGACTTGGACTGTCTACACTGGTGGTATTTTTGTCGTTAATCTTCTGGGGTTGGCTGCTCGGCCCTGTCGGGATGCTGCTTTCTGTTCCGCTAACCATCATTGTGAAAATCGCGCTTGAGCAAACCAATGGCGGTCAAAGCATTGCCGTGTTACTGAGCGATCTCAATAAAGAGTAAAATAAAAACGGCCTCCGCAGAGGCCGTTTCAGTTTTCGCTGACGATTACAGCGCTTTCAGGATCGCATCCACGCTGGCTTTGGCATCGCCAAACAGCATTTGGGTGTTTTCTTTGAAGAACAGCGGATTCTGCACACCAGCATAGCCCGTGTTCATCGACCGTTTGAACACAATGACGTTCTGCGCTTTCCACACTTCCAGCACCGGCATACCGGCGATAGGGCTGTTCGGGTCATCCTGCGCCGCCGGGTTCACCGTATCGTTGGCACCAATCACCAGCACGGTATCGGTATCGGCGAAATCATCGTTGATCTCATCCATTTCCAGCACAATGTCATAAGGTACTTTGGCTTCCGCCAGCAGTACGTTCATATGACCTGGCAAACGCCCTGCTACCGGGTGAATACCGAAACGCACTTTAATGCCGCGCGCGCGCAGCTTCTCGGTGATTTCCGCTACCGGATACTGCGCCTGAGCGACTGCCATACCGTAACCCGGGGTGATAATCACAGAGTGCGAGTTCTTCAGCATTTCTGCCGTATCTTCTGCATTAATCTCACGGTGCTCGCCCACTTCTTCATCAGAACCAGTAGAAGAACCATCGGAACCAAAGCCGCCCGCAATAACGCTGAAGAATGACCGGTTCATCGCCTTGCACATGATGTAAGACAGGATCGCACCTGAAGAACCGACCAGCGCACCGGTGACGATCAGCAGATCGTTGCTCAGCATAAAGCCCGCTGCTGCCGCCGCCCATCCTGAATAAGAGTTGAGCATTGAAACGACTACCGGCATATCCGCACCGCCGATGGAGGCCACCAGATGCCAGCCAAAGGCCAGGGCAATTATGGTCATCACCAACAGCGCCAGAACCTGCAGGCCCACGCTTTCTGTACGAACAAACACCACCAGCAACAGGAAAGAAACTACCAGCGCTGCCAGGTTCATTTTGTGACGATTCGGCAGCATTAGCGGTTTAGAAGAGATCTTGCCGCGTAGCTTGCCAAACGCCACCACGGAACCGGTAAAGGTCACCGCACCGATGAAGATACCCAGGAAGACTTCCGTCAGGTGAATGTTCACCAGAATCGGTTCCAGGCCCGTGTCGTGATACAGATAGCTGTTGAAACCCACCAGTACCGCAGCCAGACCGACGAAACTGTGTAGAATCGCCACCAGCTCCGGCATCTCGGTCATCTCGACTTTCTTCGCCAGACGAATACCAATCGCGCCGCCGATGATCATCGCCACCAGAATCCACGCAACGTTGCCGGTATCCGGGCCAAAAATCGTGGCAATCAGCGCAATCGCCATCCCGGCGATACCGTAGTTGTTACCCTGCTGTGAGGTTTCGTGTTTCGAAAGCCCCGCCAGACTGAAAATAAACAGGATCGCGGCAACAATGTATGCAGCTGTAACTAATCCTCCAGACATATGTTACCCCTTAGTTTTTCCGGAACATTTTCAGCATGCGCTGAGTCACGGTGAAGCCACCGAAAATATTAATGCTGGCAATAAGCACCGCGATAAAGCTCAGGAAACTCACCCAGCCACCCTGGCCAATTTGCAATAACGCCCCGACAACGATGATGCCGGAGATGGCGTTGGTCACGGACATCAGCGGAGTGTGCAGCGCGTGCGACACATTCCAGACCACGTAGTAACCCACCACGCAGGAAAGCGCGAACACCGTAAAGTGACCCAGGAACTCTTTCGGAGCAACGTCGGCGAGCCAGCCAAACAGAATGATCACCAACGCCATCAGCGCATATTTGCGCCACGGTGAGGTAGGTTTTTTCTCTTCTTTTGGCGCGGGCGCGGCTTTTGCCGCAGCCTGCGGCTGAGCAGAAACCTGAATTGGCGGCGCAGGCCAGGTGATTTCACCCTCACGAACGACCGTGACACCGCGCACTACCACGTCGTCAAAATCGACGGTGATATTGCCGTCCTTCTCTTTGCACAAAAGTTTGAGCAGGTTGACGAGGTTCGTGCCATACAGTTGGGAAGATTGCGTTGGCAAACGTCCCGGCAGGTCGGTATAGCCGATAACCTTCACTCCGTTCTCGGTGGTGGTCACCTGGTTAGGCACGGTATATTCGCAGTTACCGCCATTTTGCGCGGCGAGATCGACAATCACGCTACCCGCTTTCATCGAATCGACCATTTCGCGGGTAATCAGTTTCGGGGCAGGTTTGCCCGGGATCAGCGCGGTGGTGACAATAATATCGACGTCTTTCGCCTGCGCGGCGAAGAGTTCCATTTCGGCTTTGATGAACGCTTCGGACATTACCTTAGCGTAACCGTCGCCGCTGCCCGCCTCTTCTTTAAAGTCCAGTTCGAGGAACTCGGCGCCCATACTCTGAACTTGTTCTTTCACTTCCGGGCGGGTGTCAAATGCACGCACGATAGCGCCCAGACTGTTTGCAGCACCGATCGCCGCCAGACCAGCCACACCCGCACCAATCACCATAACCTTGGCAGGTGGAACCTTACCTGCGGCGGTGATTTGCCCGGTGAAGAAGCGACCAAATTCATGTGCAGCTTCAACAATGGCGCGATACCCGGCGATATTTGCCATCGAGCTTAAGGCATCCAGCGACTGCGCACGCGAAATACGCGGCACGGAGTCCATCGCCATAACCGTCACGTTGCGCTCTGCAAGCTTTTGCAGCAGCTCAGGGTTTTGCGCGGGCCAAAGAAAACTCACCAGCGTCGTGCCCGGGTTGAGTAACGGAATTTCCGCCGCCTCCGGCGCATTGACTTTCAAGATAATCTCTGACTGCCAGACCGCATTTCCGTCAACAATTTCTGCGCCTGCTTGTACAAACGCCTTATCGTCAAAACTTGCAAGTTGACCTGCGCCGCTTTCAACCGCGACGCTGAAACCCAATTTAAGCAGCTGTTCAACCGTCTTCGGCGTGGCAGCAACACGGGTTTCATTGGTTAACCGTTCTCTTGGTATGCCAATTCGCATAATGTTCCCTTCCATCTGTATTTATGATGATGGTTTATCAATGTTCGCACGAGGCATGCGCGCACTCTCGAAAGAGGTCAGTGTTACCTCAATAAAATAAAACAGTAACAAACTCTGTATAACCTACTGAAAATGACGCCTGTGATCTAGCGCCAAAAAACAGTATTTATTATGAAATTTGCAAAATAGAGATGATTCGAACCTCAGACAGATAAAATGCCCTAAAAATAGCCCACAAAGACCGATAATTCGCTCAAGCGAAGCGGCAAAACATGATTACGTACCTGTCAAAAACAATTAATTAACATTAAATTAACTTATGAAATTCAACTGCTTTATCAGTTTTTGTCACCAAACGCCGAAATTTTCGACATATCACAAAATATTATCGATGTTGTTACGTCAGGTGGCACGATGAGTGAAAAATGACGCAGACACTGACACAATTTAAATGCAATAATCAGCGACGTTTCTAGTCAATAACAATACCAGTACCTGGTTTGCGCAAGGCGAAGGATTATTTTTATGAAGCTTAAGAACACTTTCCTGGCGTCCGCACTTATTTCTGCGACTGCTTTTTCTGTAAATGCAGCGACAGAATTGACGCCGGAGCAAGCTGCAGCCCTTAAACCCTATGACCGCATTGTGGTTACCGGTCGTTTTAATGCGATCGGTGATGCGGTGACTGCCGTATCACGCCGTGCAGATAAAGACGGTGCAGCCTCCTTTTATGTTGTTGATACCTCAGATTTTGGCAGCGGCGGTAACTGGCGCGTTGTCGCTGACGTTTACAAAGCCGACGCTGAAAAAGCGGAAGCATCCAAAAACCGTATCATTAACGGTGTAATGGAATTACCCAAAGATCAGGCCGTTTTGATAGAACCTTATGATACCGTTACGGTGCAGGGTTTCTACCGCAGCCAACCTGAAGTGAACGATGCCATCACCAAAGCGGCGAAAGAGAAAGGTGCTTACTCCTTCTATATCGTGCGCCAGGTCGATGCCAACCAGGGCGGCAACCAACGTATTACTGCATTTATCTACAAAGCTGATGCGAAAAAACGCGTTGTGCAAAGCCCTGATGCGATCCCAGCTGACTCTGATGCCGGTCGCGCCGCATTAGCAGCAGGTGGGGAAGCCGCGAAGAAAGTTGAGATCCCGGGCGTTGCGACTACCGCGTCTCCGAGCGCTGAAGTGGGTCGCTTCTTCGAAACGCAATCCACCAAAGGTGGGCGTTACACTGTCACGCTCCCGGATGGAACGAAAGTTGAAGAACTGAACAAAGCGACTGCCGCCATGATGGTTCCGTTCGACAGCATCAAGTTCACCGGTAACTATGGCAATATGACCGAAATCTCGTACCAGGTGGCTAAACGCGCTGCGAAGAAAGGCGCGAAATACTATCACATCACTCGCCAGTGGTCTGAACGTGGTAACAACATTACGATCAGCGCTGACCTGTACAAGTAATCGTCATTAGTAACATTAAAAGGCGGCTTTATGCCGCCTTTAGCATTTTTAGTCACAAATCTGCCTATCCCCATTGCATGCAATCTCTTCTCTCCGTAAAATCCCGCGCCTTAGTGGCTTTCACCATTTTTATGCGGTTTGCCAAAATAATTATTCTCTCACTCTCGTTTTTGTAACTGGATAGAAATGGAAAAGAAATTGGGTCTGAGCGCGCTGACAGCGCTGGTTTTAAGCTCAATGCTTGGCGCTGGCGTGTTTAGCCTGCCACAAAATATGGCGGCAGTAGCCAGTCCGGCCGCATTACTGATTGGTTGGGCAATTACCGGCGCGGGTATCCTGTTGCTCGCCTTTGCCATGCTGATCCTCACGCGTATCCGTCCTGAACTGGACGGCGGCATCTTTAGCTATGCGCGGGAAGGTTTCGGCGAACTGATTGGCTTCTGCTCCGCGTGGGGATACTGGCTGTGTGCCGTTATCGCTAACGTTTCTTATCTGGTCATCGTTTTCTCTGCACTCAGCTTCTTTACCGATACGCCAGAGTTACGTCTGTTTGGCGACGGTAATACCTGGCAGGCGATCGTTGGCGCATCGGTGCTACTGTGGGTCGTACACTTTCTTGTGCTCCGCGGTGTGCAAACCGCAGCCAGTATTAACCTGGTCGCCACGCTGGCGAAGTTACTGCCGCTGGGTCTGTTTATCGTGCTGGCTTTCATGCTGTTTAAGCTAGACACCTTTACCCTTGATTTTACCGGCGTTGCATTGGGCGTTCCCGTCTGGGAGCAGGTTAAAAACACCATGCTCATTACCCTGTGGGTATTCATCGGTGTGGAAGGTGCGGTAGTAGTTTCTGCCAGAGCCAAAAACAAACGCGATGTCGGGCGTGCTACGCTGCTGGCGGTACTCGCCGCGCTGGGCGTATACCTGCTGGTCACTTTGCTGTCTCTGGGCGTGGTCGCGCGTCCCGAACTGGCGGAAATCCGTAACCCATCAATGGCCGGTCTGATGGTTAAAATGATGGGGCCATGGGGCGAAATAATTATTGCTGCAGGTCTGATTGTCTCAGTGTGCGGCGCCTATTTAAGCTGGACGATTATGGCGGCGGAAGTACCGTTCCTCGCCGCCACACACAAAGCCTTCCCGCGCATCTTTGCCCGCCAGAATGCACAAGGCGCACCTTCCGCATCGCTGTGGCTGACCAACATTTCCGTCCAGTTCTGTCTGGTACTGATCTGGCTTACAGGTTCGGACTACAATACGTTACTGACCATCGCCTCAGAAATGATTCTGGTGCCCTATTTCCTGGTCGGTGCCTTCCTGGTGAAAATCGCCTCTCGTCCGCTTCATCGGGCTGTCGGTGTCGGCGCCAGTATTTATGGTATATGGTTATTGTATGCATCAGGTCCGATGCACCTGCTGCTGTCCGTTGTGTTGTATGCGCCGGGACTGCTGGTTTTCCTGTATGCCCGAAAAACACACGAGCATGAAAAAGTATTAAACCGCCAGGAGATTGCGCTGATCGGCCTACTGCTTGTAGCTTCTGTTCCGGCGACCTGGATGCTGATGGGGTAACGTTATCCCCATCGTTCGCGACACATGGAGATTACGATGGGTCAAAAACCCCCATTGCCAATTCTTATCACCGGTGGAGGCCGTCGCATCGGCCTCGCCGTTGCATGGCATTTTCTGAATCAAAAACAGCCGGTTATCGTCAGCTACCGTACGCATTACCCCGCCATTGATGGCCTACGGGGTGCGGGCGCGCTGTGTATCCAGGCTGATTTCTCCAGCGATGAAGGCGTGCTGGCCTTTGCTGATGAAGTTAAGGCTCATACCAATGGCCTGCGCGCCATTGTGCATAATGCCAGTGCCTGGCTTGCAGAAAAACCCGGCACTCCGCTGACCGACGTGCTGTCAGGTATGATGCAAATTCACGTCAATACGCCCTATCTGCTTAACCATGCGCTTGAAGGATTGCTGCGCGGTCATGGACACGCAGCCAGCGATATTATCCATTTTACGGATTATGTGGTGGAGCGCGGCAGCGATAAGCACATTGCCTATGCTGCCAGCAAAGCGGCGCTGGATAATATGACCCGCTCGTTCGCGCGTAAACTGGCGCCGGAAGTGAAAGTGAACGCCATTGCCCCTTCGCTAATCCTGTTTAACGAGGGTGACGGTGCAGAGTATCGCCAGCAGGCATTAAATAAATCCCTGATGAAAACAGCGCCAGGTGAAAAAGAGGTCATTGATTTAATTGACTATCTGCTAACCAGCTGTTTTGTCACCGGACGTAGTTTTGCTCTTGATGGTGGACGTCATCTGCGTTAATGCAGTTTAATCCAACAGAAAATCAGCAACCACGCGCTCAGGCCCCAGCACACCACTGAACCGCCGAGCGCGACAGGCAAACGCATAAATCCAGTGAAATACCACAGCGAAACGAGGTAGACAAAATAAGGAATAATCGACCACATGCTGAATACAATGGTTGTACGCAGCGCCTCGATCCCACGTTCACTGGCCACGATGTAGTGGGCAATCAACGCAAAGGTTGGGAACAACGGAATTAATCCGGCAATATAGTAATTCTTTGTTTTCGCCAGCAAACCAATCAACACCACCACCAGCGCACCGAGCGCCGCTTTTATAACGAGTCCCATCACTCTGCCTTAACACATCAATAACATCAGCCTCTAGCATAACGGAAGCATTCTTGTTTAGAAAAGATTAATGGAAGGAAAAACGAGGGCGGTGTATGTTGACGTTTTATATTCAAAATTAATGATATGAATACCATCGTATTTGTTGAAGATGATCCCGAAGTGGGTTCGCTGATCGCGGCCTATCTGGCTCGGCATGATATTGAGGTTATCGTGGAACCTCGTGGCGATTTAGCCGAGGAGAAAATCCTGCAAGTTCAACCCGACCTGGTGTTATTAGATATCATGCTGCCGGGCAAAGATGGGATGACTATCTGCCGCGATTTGCGTGGACGCTGGCAGGGTCCAATTGTCCTGCTTACCTCGCTGGACAGCGACATGAACCATATTCTGGCGCTGGAAATGGGGGCCTGCGATTATATTCTGAAAACAACGCCACCAGCGGTGCTGCTGGCCCGCCTGCGCCTGCATCTGCGCCAGAATGAACACTCTGCGCAGTCTAAAGGCATTCAGGCGGCAACAATCACACCACATGCAACGCTGCGCTTTGGCACACTCGCCATCGACCCAACCAATCGTTCCGTGCTGCTTGGCGGCGAGCAGGTATCTCTTTCCACCGCCGATTTCGAATTACTGTGGGAACTGGCAACTCATGCCGGGCAAATTATGGACCGCGATGCGTTGCTGAAAAATCTGCGCGGTGTAAGTTATGACGGCATGGATCGCAGTGTCGATGTCGCAATTTCCCGGTTACGCAAAAAACTGCTCGATAACGCGACGGAACCCTACCGAATCAAAACGATACGCAACAAAGGTTATCTGTTCGCGCCGCATGCCTGGGATGTCGGGCCTCAGAAGTAATCCACCGAGCCGGTCATATTGATCGGCAAACCCACCCTTTGCGTTACACTGTCACACAAACTCGACTGCATAACAGGCATACAAACGCCCTCCAGCTCCATTCCACATTTTTTGAATGGCCGCTCACCTTCTCGCTCCCTATATTTCGTTCCCACTATTTTAAAACCGTCTTTTTGTCTCAACTAAACGTCAGTCCGTCGTATTTTTTCCAACGGTAGTTTAGTGCAGAAAAAATCCAGCAACCGATAAAGACGCCAATAATGGCAAACCCGACATTCCCCATATGGTCACTCAAATCACTGACGGCATCCCACAATCCTCCCTGCAGTGAAAACGCCTGCGAAAGAAGTCCCAGCGCCTCCACACCGCCGTTCACTGATTGATTATTAAAACGTTTACCGTGCTAATGATAACTTTTAAGAATTACCAACCCAGTGTCGTAGAACAAAGTTGATGGCCACCTGAAGCAAGTTCCGCAGTCGCTAACTCCGCTACGCACAGGGGGACTGTCGCTCTTCACCCGTCTTGCATAAACCAGGCGGACGATAGTCCACACCAGGCAATAATCCACATCAGCAAACGTTGCCGTTCTATCTGTTCGCCATCAGGAACGAGCCCCCATCGGCTGAGCCAGCCATTGACTACAGATTTATCCAATGCGGCCCTTTATTTGATTGAGCCTTAAGGCGAAAAAGCATACTGTTACTCTACTTTATAGGGAAATACATGAACAACGTTGCCTGCCAGTAGATACAATCCAAGGCTCTCGGTTCTTTGCTTAACTTCTTCAAAAGGAAGTTGCGGATCGGGCTCGCGTCCCCCCCAGACCAGCAGCCCACTTTTGGCATAATGCTCCATGAACTCCAGAGTTTTGCCATTATCAAGCGCGATAACCACCCTGTTTTGTTTTACCGGTTGCAAAGAACCGTCATCATCAGCAATAAACATTCCTGTAACACCGGAATCAGCTTCTTTAATCGGCAGTGGTGAAACAATCATGCCATTGGCCGCTACCGGTTTAAAATCCAGTTGCGAGGTGTTCACTTCTTCTGACGTCTGATACGGAATTCTGCCCCCCCAAATATGAAGCCCTTCAGGAATTCCCTCTGGTAAAGGTTGTGGGCTACCAGCCAGTTCAAGCGATTTGCCATCAGCAAACTCAACAACAATACTGCGACCGTTTTGTAAGGTTAAATCGCCATTCTGGTCAATAATATAGATCTTCATATCATCCTGTCTCCGCTGTTTATAATGCTTGTGATTGATGCTCAGGAAAATGAAAGTGGAAAGAGCCAATAAACAGCTGCCATCGTTGAAACACTCAATAAGATACTGATAATGAAATAAGTTTTGAATGGCTGTTTCTGTGTTTTATGATGAAAGAGTTGTTGGCCCACAATCGCGCCAGGCCACCCGCCCACCACGCCAAACACCAGCAAAGTGGATTCAGGCACTCTGCGCCAGGCCCTGCGCGCCGCCATTTTATCTGCGCCGTAAATGACCAGCGTCAAAACATTAGCAAGCAGACACCACATGACAAAGGGATGTGAGGTGAACATACTGCCTGACGCGGCCAAAATCAGTAGCAAGTAACAGAAACGATTGAGAGTCATTTTATTAGTCGTGGAATAGCTCAGAATGCATCAAAGCCGCATTATACGTCATACATGCCAAAGCGCCGAGCGGAGCATGGCAATGCAGAAATAGTCGATACAGTGTAATCTGCTCCACTGAGTGTGCTTAATGGCATTCGGAGAGTTATCCGCACCCGCACATTTTCGATGAGATTTGCTAACCCTTTGAGCGTCTGGTGATTTTGATGAAGAAGCTGTTTGTGCAGTTTTATCTCCTGCTGTTTGTCTGCTTTCTGGTGATGACCCTACTGGTCGGTCTGGTATACAAATTCACCGCAGAACGCGCAGGCCGGCAGTCGCTCGACGATTTGATGAAAAGCTCGCTATACCTGATGCGTAGTGAGTTACGCGAAATCCCGCCACGTGACTGGGGTAAGACGCTAAAAGAGATGGATTTGAACCTCTCTTTTGACCTGCGTGTTGAGCCGCTAAATAAATACACACTGGACGCGCCAACCATGCTGCGTTTGCGCGAAGGCGATATCGTCGCGCTTGACGATCAGTACACCTTTATTCAACGGATCCCTCGCAGTCACTATGTACTGGCCGTTGGCCCGGTCCCGTATCTCTATTTTCTCCATCAAATGCGCTTGCTGGACATCGCGCTGATGGCATTTATTGCTATTTCTCTGGCCTTCCCGGTGCTTATCTGGATGCGTCCGCACTGGCAGGAAATGCTCCGACTGGAAGCCGCTGCACAGCGTTTTGGCGAAGGGCATCTGGGTGAGCGCCTCCATTTTGACAGTGGTTCCAGCTTTGAGCGATTGGGCGTGGCGTTTAATCAGATGGCAGATAATATCAATGCCTTAATCGCCAGTAAAAAACAGCTTATCGATGGCATTGCCCATGAGCTTCGCACCCCACTGGTACGCTTACGCTACCGGCTGGAAATGAGCGATAACCTCACCGAGCAGGAATCGCTGGCCCTGAATCGTGATATTGGTCAACTGGAAGCGTTAATCGAGGAGTTACTGACCTATGCCCGGCTGGACCGCCCACAAAACGAATTAAAGCTCACGGTACCGGACCTGCCCGTTTGGCTGACAACCCATCTGGAGGATGTGCAAAGCGTAAACCCTGATCGAGCGGTGCGCTTATGCCATCTAAAGAGCGGCGACTATGGTGCGCTGGATATGCGCCTGATGGAGCGTGTCCTGGATAATCTCCTGAATAACGCCCTGCGCTATTGCCAGTCTACGGTACAAGCAAGCCTGCTATTAAACGGAAATCAGGCGACGCTGGTTGTGGAAGACGACGGACCCGGTATTGCACCTGATGCCCGCGCACAGATTTTTGAACCGTTTGTACGCCTTGATCCCAGCCGCGACCGGGCGACCGGTGGTTGCGGGCTTGGTTTAGCTATCGTACATTCAATCGCACTGGCAATGGGCGGCACGGTCGTCTGCGATGAAAGTGAGCTCGGCGGCGCCCGCTTTTGCTTCAGTTGGCCCGTCTGGCATGACATTCCTGAAATTTCACCTGCCTGACCCGTTCTGCTCGGTAGTCAGGTGGCAGATGTTATGCTATAAAAAAGTATGTTGTAACTAAAATGGTAACCCCAATGACCCGTTACGATCTCGTCGACCGCCTGAACGGCACCTTCCGCCAGATGGAACAAGAGCTGGCACTTCTGAATGAAAATCTGTTGCAGCAGACGCTGCTGATTGCACGCGTATTCTCGTTACCGGAAGTGGTTAAAGAAGCAGAACACGCCCCGCTACCGAGCATTGATGTTAAACAGCATTTAGGTAAAGAAGCAGAAACACTGGCGCTGCGCCACTATCGTCATTTGTTTATCCAGCAACAATCAGAGAATCGTAGCAGTAAAGCAGCTGTCCGCCTGCCTGGCGTGCTGTGTTATCAGGTGGATAATGCGACTCAACGTGATCTGGAAGCGCAAATACAGCGTATTAATCAGCTCAAAACCACCTTTGAGCGCATTGTCACAGTGGAATCCGGGCTCGCACCGGCAGCCCGTTTTGAATGGGTGCATCGCCACCTACCCGGGCTGATTACGCTGAATGCCTACCGTACACTTACCCTTGTCAGAGAACCGGCGACTCTGCGATTTGGTTGGGCCAACAAACACATTATTAAAAATCTGAAGCGCGATGAAGTGTTGCAGCAACTGGAAAAAAGCCTGACGTCGCCGCGTAGCGTACATCCCTGGACGCGTGAAGAGTGGCAGGCAAAACTTGAACGTGAATATCAGGATATTGCCGCTCTGGGGCAGCATGCGCGTCTGAAGATTAAACGACCGGTAAAAGTGCAGCCGATCGCCCGCGTCTGGTACAAAGGAGCACAAAAGCAGGTACAATACGCCTGTCCGACGCCATTGATCGCGCTGATCAACAATGAAAACGGTATGACCGTACCGGATATCGGCGAGTTACTGAATTACGATGCCGACAATGTCCAGCATCGTTTTAAACCTCAGGCGCAGCCGTTGAGATTGATTATTCCCCGGCTGCACCTGTACGTTGCTGATTAACTGCCAGGCCGCATGCTACCCACCATCAACTCCGGGCGTACCCAGTTGTCAAACTCCGCTTCGGTCAAATACCCCAGTGCCAGGGCGGAGGCTTTTAAGGTCAGCCCTTCTTTATGCGCTTTTTTGGCAATTTCAGCCGCTTTATCGTAACCGATATGGGTATTGAGCGCGGTCACCAGCATTAGCGACTCGTTAAGCAGCTGATCGATTCGTTCACGGTTGGGCTCAATCCCCGTTGCGCAATGCTCGTTAAAGCTTTCCATACCGTCTGCCAACAGCCGTACCGACTGCAGGAAGTTGTGGATGACCATTGGTCGGTAAACGTTGAGCTCAAAATTACCCGACGCCCCCCCCATGTTGATCGCGACATCGTTGCCCATCACCTGACAGCAAAGCATGGTTAGCGCTTCACACTGGGTAGGATTGACCTTGCCCGGCATGATCGAGCTGCCCGGTTCATTTTCCGGAATCGAAATCTCACCAATGCCACAACGCGGACCGGATGCCAGCCAGCGCACATCGTTGGCAATTTTCATCAGCGACGCCGCCAGCCCTTTTAGCGCGCCGTGGGCATGAACTAGCGCGTCACAGGTGGCGAGCGCTTCAAACTTATTCGGTGCGGTAGTGAACGGCGCACAGGTGATGACTCGCAGTTCATCCGCGACCCGCCGGGCATACTCCGGATGGGTGTTGAGTCCGGTCCCTACCGCTGTTCCACCAAGCGCCAGTTCCGCTACATGCGGCAAGCTGTTTTCAATGTGCTTCAGGCTATGTTCGAGCATTGCCACCCAGCCGGAAATCTCCTGGCCCAGCGTCAACGGTGTGGCATCCTGCAGATGCGTACGACCAATTTTGACAATATTCGCAAACGCGTGGGATTTATCGCTTAACGTTTTGGTTAACATCTGCAATTGCGGGATCAGCGATTTGCGCAGTGCCAGCAGCGCGGCAACGTGCATTGCAGTCGGGAAAACATCGTTTGAACTTTGGCTTTTATTGACATCGTCATTGGGGTGTACTTTACGCTCCATCCCCCGCACGCCGCCCAGCAATTCGCTGGCCCGGTTTGCCAGCACCTCGTTCATGTTCATATTGCTTTGCGTACCAGACCCGGTCTGCCAGATGGCCAGCGGAAACTCATCAACGTGCTTATCCGCCAACACCTCATCTGCCGCCTGCATAATTGCGCGGGCTTTATCCTCCGCCAGCAGTCCGAGATCCTGGTTAACCTTTGCTGCGGCGCGTTTCGTCAGCGCAAGCGCGTGGATCAGCGAGACCGGCATTTTCTCCGTAGAGATACGAAAATGCTCCAGCGATCGTTGGGTTTGCGCGCCCCAAAGCTTATCAGCCGGGACATCAATCGCCCCCATTGAATCATTTTCGCGGCGTACCGTTACCATTACCTGCTCCTCACATTAACAATTGATTAGGTTATGTTTCGACATTGCCCACTTGCGTTGGTCTTATGAGTATTAACGAGGATAAAACTGTCGTTTGGTGGTTCGTGCGGTAAAAAAAAACCGCCCCGTAGGGCGGCTGACGTTACTTAACGCAGCGTGCGCACTGCGACGTCTGAATCTGCTGGAAGAAATCATTGCCTTTGTCATCCACCAGGATAAACGCCGGGAAATCTTCCACTTCAATTTTCCAGATGGCTTCCATCCCCAATTCAGGGTATTCCACACACTCCAGACTCTTGATACTGCCCTGCGCCAGTACAGCCGCAGGACCGCCAATACTGCCTAAGTAGAAACCGCCGTGCTTATGACAGGCATCGGTAACCTGCTGGCTGCGGTTGCCTTTCGCCAGCATGATCATGCTCCCACCAGCGGCCTGAAGCTGGTCAACATACGAGTCCATACGCCCGGCTGTGGTCGGACCAAGCGAACCAGAGGCGTAGCCCTCTGGCGTTTTTGCCGGACCGGCGTAATAGATCGGGTGATCTTTAACATACTGCGGCAAACTTTCACCGTTATCCAGACGTTCTTTCAGTTTCGCATGAGCAATGTCTCGGCCAACGATGATTGTACCATTGAGCGACAGTCGCGTAGAAACCGGATACTGCGACAGCTGAGCCAGGATCTCTTTCATCGGACGATTGAGATCAACGCGCACCGCTTCCCCCTCTCCAGCCTGACGCAACTCTTCTGGAATGTACTTGCCTGGATTATGTTCCAGTTTTTCGATCCAGATACCTTCGCGGTTGATTTTAGCTTTGATATTACGGTCAGCAGAGCAAGAGACTCCCATTCCGACCGGACACGACGCGCCGTGACGCGGCAGGCGGATTACGCGGATATCATGAGCAAAGTACTTCCCGCCAAACTGGGCGCCCAGCCCCAAATTTTGCGCCTCAATCAGCAACTCTTTTTCCAGCTCCACATCGCGGAATGCCTGGCCATGTTCGTTACCTTCGGTCGGCAGCTCATCGTAGTATTTAGCAGACGCCAGTTTCACCGTTTTCAGCGTGGCTTCCGCTGATGTTCCACCGATTACAAACGCAATATGGTACGGCGGGCAGGCCGCTGTTCCCAGCGTTCGCATCTTCTCAACCAGGTAACTTTTTAATTTTCCTGGCGTGAGCAGTGCTTTGGTTTCCTGGTACAGATAGGTCTTATTCGCCGAACCACCGCCTTTAGCAATGCACAGGAATTTGTATTCATCGCCGTCGACAGTATACAAATCTATTTGTGCTGGCAGGTTGGTACCGGTGTTCACCTCTTTATACATATCCAGCGCGGCGTTTTGTGAATAGCGCAGGTTATCTTCGATGTAGGTGTCATACACACCGCGCGCCAGCGCCGCTTCATCACCGCCGCCGGTCCAGACGTGCTGGCCTTTTTTACCCACAATAATCGCGGTGCCAGTGTCCTGGCAGGTCGGCAAAATACCTTTTGCCGCAATGTCAGAGTTACGCAGGAATTGCAGTGCCACATATTTGTCGTTTTCGCTGGCCTCAGGGTCACGCAGAATATCGGCTACCTGCTGTTGATGCGCAGGACGCAGCATAAACGATGCGTCATGGAACGCCTGACGAGCCAGCAAAGTTAATGCTTGCGGCGCAACTTTGACAACCTCCTGCCCTTCAAATTCGGCAACGGAGACATGGTCGCTGGTCAGCAGATAGTATTCGGTATCATCCTTTTTGAGGGGAAAAGGATGTTGATAATGAAAGGGTTTGTTTGACATTGTGCTCTCACTTACTGCTCGGTCTGGTTATTCTCTGGGCAGATGTTCCATTGCCCTGCTTCCCTGCCGCAGGTCGGGTTGCAGAAGGAAGGGCTTTCCGCAACCGGAATTACTCAGGGTATTAAAAGCGAGTCACCATATCCTACACAATTTTTTAACAAAAACTGAGACAAGGACGACTTTTTACATGTGCAGGTTACTTCCCCACGGGTTTCTTGCTTTAATAGCCGTAGAAAATTCCACATTGAAACAGGGCTTGAGCATGCAAAAACTCATCAACTCAGTGCAGAACTATGCCTGGGGAAGTAAAACTGCGTTAACGGAACTTTATGGGATTGCCAATCCCACTCAGCAGCCGATGGCTGAGCTGTGGATGGGCGCGCATCCGAAAAGCAGTTCGCAGGTTATGGGCGCTAACGGCCAGACGATCGCGTTGCGCGACGTCATCGAGAATGACAAATCCGCACTGTTAGGCGATGCCGTTGCGAAACGCTTTGGTGAACTGCCTTTCCTGTTTAAAGTACTCTGCGCCGCGCAACCTCTTTCGATTCAGGTCCATCCTAACAAACACAACTCTGAAATCGGTTTTGCTAAAGAAAACGCGGCGGGGATCCCGATGGATGCCGCTGAGCGTAACTACAAAGACCCTAACCACAAGCCGGAACTGGTTTTTGCTTTAACCCCTTTCCTGGCGATGAATGCATTTCGCGAGTTCTCAGACATTGTTGCATTGTTACAACCGGTTTCCGCAGCGCATCCGGCTATTGCACATTTCCTGCAGGAACCGAATGCCGAACGTCTGAGCTATCTTTTCGCCAGTTTGCTGAATATGCAGGATGAGGAGAAATCCCATGCGCTGGCGATCCTGAAATCCGCGCTGAACAGCCAACAGGGTGAACCCTGGCAAACCATTCGCCAGATCGCTGACTTCTACCCGAACGACAGCGGGCTCTTCTCCCCACTGTTACTGAATGTGGTGAAACTTAATCCTGGCGAAGCGATGTTCTTATTTGCTGAAACTCCACACGCCTACCTGCAAGGTGTGGCGCTTGAGGTAATGGCCAACTCAGACAACGTGCTGCGCGCCGGACTGACGCCAAAATATATTGATATTCCCGAGCTGGTCGCCAACGTTAAGTTCGTCGCCAAGCCTGCGAACCAATTGCTGACGACACCGATAAAAACTAATAGCGAGCTGGACTTCCCCATTCCGGTAGACGATTTCGCATTTTCTCTGCATGAACTGACCGCCGATGGCGCAGATATCAACCAGCAAAGTGCGGCCATTTTGTTCTGCATTGAGGGTGAAGCCGTGCTGAGCAAAGGCGAGCAGCGTCTGGTGTTGCAGCCGGGTGAATCGGCCTTTATTAGTGCGAATGAATCACCGATAAACGTCAGCGGCACGGGTCGTTTAGCTCGGGTTTATAACAAGCTGTAGCAAGATACTGATATTTTTAACATCTCTTGCTAAGCTGTAGTAGGTTAGAGACATGTCACTCCTCCAGGCGTCTTCAAGCGTCTGGTTTTATTATATGGATATCAAAATGAAAAAATCGCTGGTAGCTGCGGGTGTGGTGGTTGCACTGGGTATCGTCTGGACGGGCGGCGCCTGGTACACAGGAAAAAAACTCGAAACGCATCTCGCCGAGATGGTGACGCAGGCAAACGATCAGTTAAAACGCTACTCTCCCGAGGCTGGCATTGAACTGAGTTATCAGAACTACCAGCGCGGCGTGTTCAATAGCCAACTGCAGTTGGTGGTAAAACCTATTGCCGGACAGGCAGATTCCTGGCTGAAACCGGGGCAAAGTATTGTCCTGAATGAAACGGTGGATCACGGTCCTTTCCCGCTGGCCCAACTGAAGTCACTGAATCTGGTTCCAGCGATGGCCTCCGTGAAAACGACGCTGGTGAATAACGACGTTACCAAACCACTGTTTGATATTGCCAAAGGCGAGACGCCATTCGTCATTAATTCGCGCATTGGCTACAGCGGGAATACCCGTTCCGATCTTACTCTCAAACCACTGAACTACGAGAAAGGCGATGAAAAAGTCGCCTTTAGCGGCGGTGAGTTCCAGTTTACCGCTGACAAAGACGGTAATGCGGTGTCGTTAACTGGCGATGCGCAGAGTGGTCTGGTTAATGCGGTTAATGAGTATGATCAGAAAGTACAAATTACGTTCAATAACCTGAAAACTGAAGGTTCCAGCAGTATCGCCAGCTTTGGTGAACGCATTGGCGACCAGAAACTGTCACTCGAAAAACTGTCGATTTCAGTCGAAGGCAAAGAGTTAGCGGTTCTGGAAGGCATGGGCATCGATGGTAAATCCGATCTGATCAACGATGGCAAAACCGTCAACAGCCAGTTGGATTACACCCTGAATAGCCTGAAATTGCAGGGTCAGGATATGGGGAGCGGTAAGCTGACGCTGAAAGTTGGCCAGATTGACGGGGAAGCACTGCATCAGTTTAGTCAGCAATACAGCGCCCAAACCAAAGCGCTGATGGCGCAGATTGATGTGGTACAGAACCCTGAGCTCTATCAACAGAAAGTCACTGAAGCCTTCTTTAATGCGCTGCCGATTCTGATGAAAGGCGAACCGGTTATCACCATTGCCCCACTGAGCTGGAAGAATGCAAAGGGTGAAACCGCATTTAACCTGTCCCTGCTGCTAAAAGATCCGACCACAAATACCGTGGAGCCGCAAACGCTGGCTCAGGAAGTGGACCGTTCAGTCAAATCACTGGATGCGAAGCTGACAATCCCTGTCGATATGGCGACCGAGTTCATGACGAAGATTGCCAAACTGGAAGGATATCAGCAGGAAGAAGCGGCGGATCTGGCGAAGCAACAGGTTAATGGCCTGGCGGCAATGGGCCAGATGTTCCGTATTACGACGCTGCAGGACAACGTTATCGGCTCCAGCCTGCAATACGCTAACGGCCAGGTAACGCTGAACGGGCAAAAAATGCCACTGGATGAGTTTGTTGGTATGTTCGGTATGCCTTCTCTGGCAGAACCGGATGCTCCAGCCATCCCTCAACAGTAATCACGTCTCGATGACAGGCCCGATAACGTTGTTTGTCGGGCTTTTTTATTTCGCTGCCACCAGACGAGCGGAAAGCGTCAGATTGCGTGAATGACTTTCATCGTGGCCAATGCGTTGTAACATGCGTTCAGCAAGGGTGTATCCCATTTCACGCGCAGGCGTGCATGCCCAGATAATGGGAATATCGTCCAGCGCGTTTTCTGCCACATCGGCGAATCCGGCCAGCGAAATTTGCTGTTCGAAATAGCGATCTACGCCAATTTCACCACTCTGACGCCCCGCTCTCATCAGGCCAAACCAGGCACCTACGGCAATGATTTCGTTGTAGCATACCACCGCACTGATCGTTGGATTGCGACGTAATAGCGCCGTCACCTCTTCTGCGGCCTGCTTCTGACTGGATGAACATTCCAGCACCCACTCGCTATGAAACGGTAAACCATATTTTAGCAACGTAGCACAATAGCCGCCGACGCGCTCTGCGCGGGTCAATGAAGAACTCTTGCCACCCAGCCAGGCAATTCGTTGGTGTCCGTGGCGGATCAGATGTTCAACCAGTAACTGTGCAGCCTGCATGTTATCGGGCCTGACGGTGTCAACATCGTCCATATAGCTGGCTCGTGATGCAAAAACCACTGGGATCCCTTTGTCAGCAGCCAGCTGTTGCAGTGTGTCACTGCTGCCAGCTACCCCCGCGATCACCACGCCATCTACCCCTTGATTGAGTAACATCGCGAAACGCTGGGCCAGCTGGTCACCATCTTTCCCGCCGTGCAGTAAGAACACCATGCGCCCCTGTGCTTCTAACGCTTCCGTCAGGCCCGCCGTCAATTCGGCGTAAAATGGCGCAGAAAGATCGCGCACAATCAAACCAATAACACCGCTCTGCCCACCGCGCAATGCAGATGCTTGCCGGTTACGTACAAATCCCAGTTGCTCAATAGCAGCATTCACCCGTTCGCCGGTCGCTGATGAAATTCGCCCTTTTCCACTAAGCACCAATGAGACAGTACTGACCGAAACCCCTGCAGCCAGCGCAACATCATGGATGGTTATTTTTTTGGCTATAGCCATAAAAACAGAAAACTCCCTGATAACGTGATGGATAAAACGTTTTATCAATCACTTATATTTATACGCTCTATTATCGTTCGATAATGTGATTTGTACCGCACTAAAATTAGGTAAAACGTTTTATCTTTTCGCCATCATTAGTCAGCCAGCTTTTACAAGGAGTCGTTTGATGACGACGAGAACCACACCAAAAATAACGTTATGGGAATTTTTTCAGCAGTTGGGCAAGACCTTCATGCTGCCCGTCGCACTGCTCTCATTTTGTGGGATCATGTTGGGGATCGGCAGCTCGTTAAGCAGCCATGATGTCCTGACGCTGATCCCGGCGTTGGGGAATCCGCTGCTACAGGCCATCTTTACCTGGATGAGTAAAGTTGGCTCATTTGCGTTTAGCTTCCTGCCAGTGATGTTCTGTATCGCCATTCCTCTTGGTCTGGCGCGCGAGAACAAAGGCGTGGCGGCTTTTGCCGGTTTTGTCGGGTATGCGGTCATGAACCTTGCCGTCAACTTCTGGTTAACCGCCAAAGGTATCTTACCCACCACTGACGCGGCGATCCTGAAAGCCAACAACGTGCAAAATATTTTGGGGATCCAGTCGATCGATACAGGGATCCTCGGCGCAGTAATTGCCGGGATCATTGTCTGGATGCTACATGAACGCTTCCACAATATTCGCCTGCCGGATGCGCTGGCATTCTTCGGCGGAACCCGCTTTGTGCCTATCATTTCCTCGGTGGTGATGGGGCTGGTCGGGTTGGTTATTCCCCTGATTTGGCCGGTTTTCGCCATGGGTATTACCGGGCTCGGCCACATCATCAACAGCGCAGGCGAATTTGGTCCGATGCTGTTTGGTACCGGTGAACGTCTGCTGCTACCTTTTGGCCTGCATCATATTCTGGTGGCATTAATTCGCTTCACGGAGGCCGGTGGTACTCAGGAAGTCTGCGGTCATAGTGTGAGCGGCGCACTGACTATTTTCCAGGCTCAGTTGAGCTGCCCGACAACGCAAGGTTTCTCTGAAAGCGCAACTCGCTTCCTGTCCCAGGGTAAAATGCCGGCGTTCCTCGGTGGTTTACCGGGTGCGGCATTAGCGATGTACCACTGCGCGCGTCCTGAAAATCGTCATAAAATTAAAGGGTTATTAATTTCTGGTCTGATTGCCTGCGTTATTGGTGGCACTACCGAACCCCTCGAGTTCTTATTCCTGTTCGTCGCCCCGGTTCTGTATGTGATCCACGCCCTGTTGACCGGGCTTGGCTTCACCGTAATGGCGGTACTTGGCGTCACCATCGGTAATACTGACGGTAACCTGATTGACTTCGTGGTGTTTGGCATTCTGCACGGGCTGTCCACCAAGTGGTATCTGGTCCCTGTTGTAGCGGCGATCTGGTTTGCGGTGTACTACGTGATCTTCCGCTTCGCCATCACACGCTTCAATTTGAAGACGCCGGGTCGTGAAGTAGAACTTGCCAACAATATCGAGAAAGTCATGGCTGGAGCGCCTGGTAAATCGGGTTACAACGTTCCTGCTATTCTGGCAGCGCTGGGCGGTGCGGAAAACATTGTCAGCCTGGATAACTGTATTACCCGTCTGCGTTTGTCAGTAAAAGATATGTCGCTTGTTAACGTACAGGCTCTGAAGGACAATCGTGCCATTGGCGTAGTACAGCTCAATCAGCATAACCTTCAGGTCGTTATTGGTCCGCAGGTCCAGTCAGTAAAAGACGAGATCGCGGTTCTGATGAACACCGTACAGGCTTAAGGACAACACTATGTATGATTTTTCAAAGGTAGTGGACAGGCACGGTACCTGGTGTACTCAGTGGGATTACGTTGCCGACCGTTTTGGTTCAGCCGACCTGCTGCCGTTCACCATCTCCGATATGGATTTTGCCACCGCACCTTGTATTCTGGAGGCGCTGACTCAGCGCCTGTCACATGGCGTGCTCGGCTACAGTCGCTGGAAAAATGATGAGTTTCTGGCAGCGATTAGCCACTGGTTTCATACGCGTCATAATACGCAAATCGATCCTCAGTCGCTGGTGTATGGCCCCTCGGTCATCTATATGGTCTCGGAGCTGATCCGCCAGTGGTCTTGCGTGGGCGATGCGGTGGTTATTCATACCCCGGCGTATGACGCGTTTTACAAAGCAATTGAAGGTAATCAGCGCCAGGTAAGCGCAGTTGAGCTGGAAAAGCGCACTGACGGCTGGTACTGCGACATGACGGCGCTGGAGAATGCCCTGTCTCGTCCAGAGAGCAAAATTCTTCTGCTCTGCAGCCCACAAAATCCGACGGGCAAAGTGTGGACTCGCAATGAACTGGAAACCATGGCGGAACTGTGCGAACGCCACGGCGTTAAGGTTATTTCCGATGAGATCCATATGGATATGGTATGGGGAGAACAACCGCACATTCCGTGGAGTAACGTCGCGCGCGAAAACTGGGCTCTGCTCACCTCCGGCTCAAAGAGTTTTAATATTCCGGCATTAACCGGGGCTTATGGAATCATTGAGGATGCGCAAAGCCGCAATGATTACCTCAGCGCGTTGAAGGGTCGTGATGGTCTTTCCTCGCCTGCGGTGCTGGCGCTTAGCGCGCATATTGCCGCTTATCAACAAGGCGCAAGCTGGCTTGATTCGCTGCGCGACTATCTTGTCAGTAATCTGCATTACGTAGCCCAAGAGCTAAATGCGGCCTTCCCCGAACTTAACTGGCAGGTTCCGCAATCCACTTATCTGGCATGGATTGACCTGCGCCCGCTGAATATTGATGACCATGCCTTGCAGGATGCTCTCATCAACCAGCAGAGAGTCGCCATCATGCCGGGATATACCTACGGAGAAGAAGGTCGAGGTTTTGTGCGTCTCAACGCCGGATGTCCACGATCCAAGCTTGAAAAAGGCGTTCAGGGATTGATTAACGCCATCCATTCGGTACGCTAACTCAGTTTGCGCAATGAAATTATTCATTGCGCAACATAGATTTTTATCCCGATTTTTTCATATAATACGACGCACTTTACCTAAATACACGAGTGCGACCATGATTGATACTTCCCTCCCACTAACCGACGTCCATCGCCATCTTGATGGTAACATCCGTGCACAAACGATCCTCGATCTGGGTCGTCAGTTCAATTTGACGCTTCCGGCGCAAACACTTGAAACACTGATCCCTCATGTACAAATCACATCTACTGAGCCGGATTTAGTGAGCTTTTTATCCAAGCTCGACTGGGGCGTGAAGGTACTGGCCTCGCTGGATGCCTGTCGCCGTGTGGCATTTGAGAATATTGAGGATGCCGCACGTAACGGCCTGCACTATGTAGAATTACGTTTTTCCCCAGGCTATATGGCGATGGCGCATCAACTTCCCGTTGCTGGCGTAGTTGAAGCCGTCATTGCCGGCGTTCGCGAAGGCTGCAAGACCTTTGGCGTCGAGGCACGCTTAATTGGCATTATGAGTCGTACCTTCGGTGAAGCCGCCTGCCTGCAGGAGCTGGATGCGCTGTTAGCACACCGGGACCAGATTACCGCCCTGGATCTGGCCGGCGACGAGCTGGGCTTCCCGGGTAGTCTGTTCCTGTCGCATTTCAACCAGGCGCGTGACGCGGGATGGCGTATTACCGTGCATGCAGGTGAAGCCGCGGGACCAGAAAGCATCTGGCAGGCCATTAAAGAGCTGGGCGCTGAGCGTATTGGTCACGGCGTTAAAGCCGTTGAAGATCGTGCGTTGATGGATTATCTCGCTGAGCACCGGATCGGCATCGAATCCTGCCTGACATCGAACATTCAGACCAGCACCGTCGCCTCGCTGGCGACCCATCCGCTGAAGACATTCCTCGAGCACGGCGTGGTAGCCAGTTTAAATACGGACGATCCGGCGGTGCAAGGGGTGGATATTATTCATGAGTACACCATTGCCGCACCCGCTGCGGGGTTAACGCGCGAACAGATCCGCCAGGCACAAATCAACGGACTGGAAATGGCATTTCTGAGTAACGAAGAGAAACGTGCGCTGCGTGAGAAAGTTGCCGCAGCGTAACAGCAGTATCGCAGGTCGCTAATGCTTATCCGGCCTACGTTGGGTTTTTGTAGGCCGGATAACTGTGCCCGGGCACAGTTATCCGGCATTGGCGTAATCAGGCAAGGCACAATGTCGAACGATGCTTAGCTGATTCAATACCAAGCTCAATCAGTTCCATGATTTGGATCGCTTGTCTCGCCGGTACCGGGTTTTCACCGTGACCATTTAACGCATCACGAATGCCAGCATAATACGCAGGATAGTTGCCCGGTACGGTAAGCCAGGTCTCTTCAACCTGCTCTTCACCTTCAATTCGCGTCAATACGCCATCGCGCATGTCATAACCCCAATCCTCCTGAGGCAGTCGCTCGCCATTTTTCAGGCGCTCTTCCTGTGGGTCAAGACCATACTTCACATAGCTACCGCGCGAACCGTGTACAATATAACGGGCCGATTCTGCGGCTGCGAGCATGGTACCGTGCAGAATCACACGACGCTGCGGATACGTCAGAATGGCATGGAAGTAGTCCGTTGCTTGCGCCCCCGGGCGAAGTTGAGCCAGATCAACCGTCAAGCTGACGGGTAAACCAAACAGGTTAATCGCCTGATCCAAAAGGTGCGGT
This sequence comes from Citrobacter sp. VF227, assembly GCF_052950715.1. Classification (NCBI taxonomy): domain Bacteria; kingdom Pseudomonadati; phylum Pseudomonadota; class Gammaproteobacteria; order Enterobacterales; family Enterobacteriaceae; genus Citrobacter; species Citrobacter sp. VF227. The sequence goes on along the minus strand of NZ_JBRFVF010000001.1, from coordinate 274,665 downwards.
GCTAGATCATACCAGATACCGCTTCCCGGGCCGCCCTGTTCACGCCAACGGTCACGAACCTGCGGACGGAAACGATCGAAATGAGATTCGAAATACGCGACTTCCCCCAGCACACCATCCGCCAGCAGAGCTTTGAGCGTCAGAAAATCACTGTCCCAGCGCCGATTATGGAAAACAGACAGCACACGCCCGAGGCTACGCGCTAACGCATCCAGTTCGCGAGCTTGTGACAGTGTCACAGTGAAAGGCTTATCAACAACCACATGTTTGCCCGCTTCCAGCGCAGCCTTTGCTAACGGGAAGTGCGTATCATTAGGCGTGGGGATCACAATCAGGTCGATATTCGGATCGTTAAAAAGATGCTTAGGCTCAGCAACAACCGCGACCTGCGGCCAGTCTGCCTTCACTTTTGCTTCATCACTACTGGAAACTGCAACCAATTCCAGGCCCGGTGTGCCCACGATCAGCGGGGCATGGAAAGTTTTGCTGGCGTAACCATAGCCAATTAGCCCAACGCGGATGTTGTCGCTCATGTTATTGCCTCTCAATTCAGAACTGACCTATTTCACACCATACCCTGCAACGTCTCAATAGTTTAATAACCTTTACGCTACAAAGGTTGTTTCTTAACTTAAGTAAAACATATGCCACTTATGCTTAACTTGCCGCGAAAAAGAGGGAGAAATCGTTCCCAATTATCTTGCTGTATTATTGAGAGATTAGTAACATTTGCAGCCTGTGTTTATGGATAAATCAAAGCAAATGTCATCAGTAATGAATCGTCTTATTGAATTAACTGGTTGGATTGTTCTCACCGTCTCCGTGATCCTGCTGGGTATTGCCAATCATATTGACAATTACCAGCCGCCGGAGCCCGTTGCTACCGTGCAGAAGAAATAAGCATCTGCAGCACTTTTGCGCCCGGCAATTAACATGTGTTAGTTGCGTCTTATGGCTACAAAAGATCGAATTCTGTCAAAAAAAGCGAATTATGCCGCATCCTTCTCCGCAGCATATTGCCTGTGGTAGAGAAGCGCGTTACCCTTGCTGCAGGTGTGCATAACGCCTACTTTTCCACAGGTATGAACTCTCTTCTTACATTTGCGCGTAAATCCGCTTTTACCTGTGCACGTTGTTTATTTTTTATATTATCTACTCCGTTGGTATTATTTTATTAATATGGATCTTCATTTATGACTGTTCAGGATTACTTATTAAAATTCCGCAAAATCAGTTCACTCGAAAGCCTGGAAAAACTGTTCGACCATCTTAACTACACGCTCACCGACGACGGCGACATTATCAATATGTACCGTGCGGCAGACCACCGCCGTGCAGAGCTAACTTCGGGAGGCCGCCTGTTTGATGTTGGTCAGATCCCTAAATCAGTCTGGCATTACGTGCAATAAATAAGAAAGTAGCGCTTAACGTTAAAAGCTTTATAATAATTGCCCCAAAATAAAAGGCATGCTTGATCGCGCGCGTAAACCTGGAGAAGAGATGACTACCACACCGGCACAACGTATCGGAGGCTGGCTACTTGGGCCACTGGCCTGGCTGTTAGTCGCATTGCTGAGCGCTTCGCTGGCGTTACTACTTTACGTCACTGCGCTGGCTACACCGCAAACCTTCCAAACCCTGGGTGAACAAAGTACGGCCAATTTGTTGCTATGGGGCGTCTCCTTTATTACCGCAATCGCCATGTGGTATTACACACTGTGGCTGACGATTGCATTTTTCAAGCGCAGAGCCTGTGTGCCCAAGCACTATATTCTGTGGTTGTTGATTTCCGTGCTACTGGCGATTAAAGCGTTTGCTTTTTCACCGGTCCCGGACGCCTTTGCCGTGCGCCAACTGTTGTTCCCATTGTTAGCGGCAGCACTGTTGGTACCCTACTTTAAACGCTCGCAGCGCGTAAAAACAACGTTTGTGAACCCGTAATAACCCTACAGTTAACCTGTTGTCGCCTGTTCTGGATTGTCAGATAATAGGCGGCTTTTTTATTTCAGGCCGAAAAATGACTGATTACCTGTTGCTGTTTGTCGGAACTGTACTGGTCAATAACTTTGTACTGGTTAAGTTTCTGGGCCTTTGTCCATTCATGGGCGTTTCCAAAAAACTGGAAACCGCAATGGGTATGGGCCTTGCCACGACGTTTGTCATGACGCTGGCATCCATCTGCGCATGGCTGATTGATACCTGGATTCTAATCCCGCTCAATCTCATCTATCTGCGCACGTTGGCATTTATTCTGGTTATCGCTGTCGTTGTGCAGTTTACTGAGATGGTTGTACGCAAAACCAGCCCTGCACTTTACCGTCTGCTGGGGATCTTCCTGCCGCTGATCACCACAAACTGCGCGGTGTTGGGTGTGGCGCTTCTGAATATCAACCTCGGCCATAACTTTTTACAGTCGGCACTGTACGGTTTTTCCGCCGCTGTCGGCTTCTCGCTGGTGATGGTACTGTTCGCTGCTATTCGCGAACGCCTTGCTGTGGCAGATGTCCCGGCTCCGTTTCGCGGTAACGCAATTGCTCTAATTACCGCCGGTCTAATGTCATTGGCCTTTATGGGCTTTAGTGGTTTGGTGAAGTTGTAATGAATGCTATCTGGATTGCCGTTGCCGCAGTGAGTCTACTGGGTCTGGCGTTCGGCGCTATTTTGGGTTACGCCTCACGACGCTTTGCCGTCGAGGATGATCCGGTGGTGGAGAAAATTGATGAAATTCTACCACAAAGCCAATGTGGACAATGCGGTTATCCGGGCTGCCATCCTTATGCAGAAGCGATCGGCTCTCAGGGTGAAAAAATTAACCGTTGCGCACCCGGTGGTGAAGCTGTGATGTTAAAAATTGCCGCCCTGCTGAACGTCGACCCGCAGCCGATTGATGGTGATGAACATGATGTTACGCCCGTACGTATGCTGGCGGTCATTGATGAAAATAACTGTATCGGTTGCACAAAGTGCATTCAGGCCTGCCCCGTCGATGCGATCGTGGGCGCGACGCGCGCCATGCACACGGTGATGAGCGATCTCTGCACCGGCTGCAACCTGTGCGTTGATCCGTGCCCGACGCAGTGCATCGAGTTACGTCCGGTAGCCGAGACACCAGACAGCTGGAAATGGGATTTAAACACCATTCCTGTGCGCATCATTCCCGTGGAACAACATGTTTAAGTTATTCTCTGCATTCAGAAAAAATAAAATCTGGGACTTTGATGGCGGCATTCATCCACCAGAAATGAAGACTCAGTCAAACGGTACGCCGCTGCGGCAGGTTCCGCTGGCGCCACGTTTTGTTATTCCGCTGAAACAACATATTGGCGCGGAGGGTGAACTGTGCATCAGCGTGGGCGACACTGTTTTGCGAGGTCAGGCGCTAACCATAGGGCGTGGCAAAATGCTTCCGGTACATGCGCCAACGTCAGGCACCGTGGTGGCCATTGCCCCGCACTCTACCGCGCATCCATCGGCGTTAGCTGAGCTGAGCGTTATCATTGACGCTGATGGCGAAGACCGCTGGATTGAGCGCGACGGCTGGGCCGATTACCGCTCCCGCAGCCGGGAAGAACTGATCGCGCGTATTCATCAGTTTGGCGTAGCCGGACTGGGCGGCGCAGGTTTTCCCACCGGTGTAAAACTGCAGGGCGGCGGTGATAAAATTGAAACACTGATCATCAACGCCGCTGAATGCGAGCCGTATATTACAGCTGATGACCGCCTGATGCAGGACTGCGCGGCGCAGGTCGTCGAAGGTATCCGCATCCTGGCCCACATTCTTCAGCCACGTGAAATTCTATTGGGCATCGAAGATAACAAACTGCAGGCAATTTCCATGCTGCGCGCGGTGCTGGCTGATTCACACGATATCAGCTTGCGCGTGATCCCTACTAAGTATCCGTCCGGCGGGGCCAAACAGTTAACGCAAATTCTGACTGGCAAGCAGGTTCCCCATGGTGGACGCTCATCCGATATTGGCGTGCTGATGCAAAACGTCGGAACCGCCTATGCAATCAAACGTGCGGTAATTGACGGAGAACCGATCACCGAGCGTGTCGTGACGCTTACCGGGGAGGCCGTCAGTCGTCCAGGCAACGTCTGGGCGCGTTTAGGTACGCCAGTTCGTCATCTGCTCAACGACGCGGGCTTTTGTCCTTCCGCCGACCAGATGGTGATTATGGGTGGACCGCTGATGGGCTTTACGCTGCCATGGCTGGATGTACCGGTGGTCAAGATAACCAACTGTCTTCTGGCACCTTCTGCTAGTGAAATGGGTGAAACGCCAGAAGAGAAAGGCTGTATTCGCTGTAGCGCTTGCGCCGATGCCTGCCCGGCCGATCTCCTGCCACAGCAGCTTTATTGGTTCAGTAAAGGGCAACAGCACGACAAAGCCACGGCCCACAATATCGCCGACTGCATTGAATGCGGTGCCTGCGCCTGGGTATGCCCAAGCAACATTCCATTGGTGCAGTATTTCCGTCAGGAAAAAGCCGAGATTTACGCCATTAGTCAGGAAGAAAAACGTGCAGCTGAAGCAAAAGCGCGATTTGAAGCCCGACAGGCACGCCTTGAACGTGAAAAAGCTGCCCGTCTTGAACGTCACAAAAACGCAGCCGTTCAGCCTGCAGCGAAAGATCATGATGCCATTGCCGCCGCGCTGGCTCGCGTAAAAGAAAAGCAGGCTCAGGTGCTGCAACCCGTGGTGATTCAACCAGGCGAAAAACCTGACAATAGCGCCGTGATAGCCGCACGCGAGGCGCGTAAGGCGCAGGCTCGCGTGGCCCGAACGGAAAATCAGGCCCAGGTTGAAGAGAACAGCACAGGTAGTGACCCACGTAAAGCCGCCGTGGAAGCGGCAATCGCACGCGCCAAAGCCCGCAAGCTTGAGCAGCAGACAACAACGGAAACAGCCGAGCCGGTTGATCCCCGCAAAGCCGCCGTGGAAGCGGCAATCGCTCGTGCCAAAGCCCGCAAGCTTGAGCAGCAGACAGCACCGGAAACAGCCGAACCGGTTGATCCCCGCAAAGCTGCCGTGGAAGCGGCAATCGCTCGTGCCAAAGCACGCAAGCTTGAGCAGCAGACAGCAACGGCAACAGCCGAGTCGGTTGATCCACGTAAAGCCGCCGTCGCGGCCGCTATCGCACGCGCTCAGGCAAAGAAAGCCGCGCAGCAGCAGGTTGTTAACGAGGAATAAATGGTATTCAGAATAGCAAGCTCCCCTTATACCCATAACCAGCGCCAGACATCACGAATCATGATGTTGGTGTTACTTGCGGCGTTGCCGGGGATCGCCGCGCAGCTGTGGTTCTTTGGCTGGGGTACGTTGTTCCAGATAGTTCTGGCCGCCATCAGCGCTATCGCCGCCGAAGCGGGCGTGCTTAGACTGAGGAAACAACCCATCGTGCCAATTTTAAAAGACAACTCCGCGTTACTCACCGGGTTGTTGCTGGCCGTGAGTATTCCTCCGCTCTCCCCCTGGTGGATGGTGGTATTAGGCACGGTATTCGCGGTTATTATTGCTAAACAGTTGTATGGCGGTCTCGGTCAGAACCCGTTTAACCCTGCCATGATTGGTTACGTCGTGCTGCTAATCTCATTTCCGGTACAGATGACCAGCTGGCTGCCGCCGCACGAAATTGCGGCTACCGTGCCTGGGTTCTTTGACGCACTGAACGTTATCCTTAGCGGCCACACTGTCAGCGGCGGGGATATGAATACGCTGCGAATGGGCATTGATGGTATCAGCCAGGCAACACCTCTTGACACCTTTAAGACGTCATTGCATGCAGGGCGTACTGTTGAACAGGTGATGCAATACCCGATCTATAGCGGTGTGCTGGCAGGTGCAGGCTGGCAGTGGGTTAATCTTGCCTGGCTGGCAGGCGGGATCGTTCTGTTATGGCAGAAGGCGATTCGCTGGCATATCCCGGTTAGCTTTCTTCTGTCTCTCGCCGTTTGCGCCACCCTGGGATGGTGGATCTCACCGGAGTCACTCGCATCACCTCAGTTACACCTGCTTTCAGGCGCGACCATGCTGGGTGCATTCTTTATTCTTACCGACCCCGTTACAGCCTCGACAACTAACCGTGGCCGCCTGGTTTTTGGCGCACTTGCAGGTCTGTTAGTGTGGTTGATTCGCAGTTTTGGCGGTTATCCTGACGGTGTGGCCTTTGCCGTATTACTGGCAAATATCACGGTTCCCTTGATTGATTATTACACCCGCCCTCGCGTGTACGGACATCGCTAAGGAATTCCAATGCTGAAAACGATTCGTAAACACGGTATTACGCTGGCACTGTTTGCTGCGGGCTCAACGGGATTAACCGCGGCAATCAATCAATTAACCAAGTCCACCATTGATGAACAGGCCGCATTGCAGCAAAAAGCACTGTTCGATCAGGTTCTGCCAGGCGACCGCTACAATAATAACTTGTCTGAGAGCTGTTATCTGGTTAATGCGCAGGCGTTAGGTAAAGGTACTCACCGTGTGTATATTGCGCGCCAGGACGACCATCCCGTGGCAGCAATTCTTGAAGCTACAGCGCCAGATGGTTATTCCGGGGCTATTCAACTGCTGGTCGGTGTCGATTTTACGGGTACTGTGTTGGGTACGCGGGTAACCGAGCATCATGAAACGCCGGGACTGGGCGACAAAATCGAACTGCGGCTTTCTGACTGGATCACCCACTTTAGTGGCAAAACAATCGCTGCGGGTAACGACGCCCACTGGGCGGTAAAAAAAGACGGCGGTGACTTTGACCAGTTTACTGGCGCAACCATTACGCCGCGGGCGGTAGTGAATGCAGTAAAACGCGCCGGTTTGTATGCGCAAACGCTACCCGCACAGCTTCCTCAACTTAGCGCCTGTGGAGAATAAACCATGAGCGAAATTAAAGACGTTATTGTCCAGGGGTTATGGAAAAATAACTCCGCGCTTGTGCAGTTACTCGGGATGTGTCCGTTGTTGGCTGTTACCTCTACCGCCACTAACGCGCTGGGGCTGGGGCTCGCGACGACGCTCGTCCTGACGCTGACCAATCTGACGATTTCGGCCCTTCGTCGCTGGACACCGCCTGAAATCCGTATTCCAATTTATGTCATGATCATCGCCTCTGTGGTGAGTGCAGTGCAGATGCTGATTAATGCCTACGCCTTTGGCCTGTATCAGTCTCTGGGCATCTTTATCCCGCTGATTGTGACCAACTGTATTGTTGTTGGTCGTGCTGAAGCCTTCGCCGCCAAAAAAGGCCCAGCATTATCCGCGCTCGATGGTTTCTCCATCGGTATGGGGGCTACCGGCGCCATGTTTGTTCTGGGCTCACTGCGTGAAATAATTGGTAACGGTACACTATTTGATGGCGCCGACGGTTTGTTGGGTAGCTGGGCTAAAGTATTGCGCGTTGAGATCTTCCATACTGATACGCCGTTTCTGCTGGCCATGCTGCCACCAGGCGCGTTTATTGGTCTGGGCTTGATGCTGGCAGTTAAGTATCTTATTGATGAGAAAATGAAGAAACGTCGTGCCGAGGCGGCTGTCGTGGACAGTCCGGCTGGTGAAACAGGGAATGTGTCATGAACAAAGCTAAACGGCTGGAAATTCTCACTCGCCTGCGTGATAACAATCCGCATCCAACAACCGAGCTTAATTTTACATCACCTTTCGAACTGCTGATTTCGGTCTTGCTTTCCGCTCAGGCCACCGATGTCAGCGTCAATAAAGCAACGGCCAAGCTTTACCCCGTCGCTAATACGCCCGCCGCGATGCTGGAGCTAGGCGTCGAAGGCGTTAAGTCCTACATTAAAACAATCGGTTTGTTTAACAGCAAAGCGGAGAACGTGATTAAAACCTGCCGCATTTTACTGGAACAACACAATGGCGAGGTTCCGGAAGACAGAGCCGCATTAGAAGCCCTGCCTGGCGTTGGGCGCAAGACGGCGAATGTGGTGTTAAATACTGCCTTTGGCTGGCCGACTATTGCTGTAGATACCCATATTTTCCGGGTATGTAACCGGACACAATTTGCCCCTGGTAAAAACGTCGAACAGGTAGAAGAGAAGCTACTGAAAGTCGTACCCAGTGAATTTAAAGTCGATTGCCATCACTGGTTAATTCTTCATGGCCGCTACACCTGTATAGCCAGGAAGCCTCGTTGTGGTTCCTGCATCATCGAAGATCTCTGTGAATTCAAAGAGAAAGTTGATATCTGATGCTGCCGGGGCATCCTCTTTGCCCCTCGCATACATAACGATTAGTTATGCACTCCCTCGCAATAGTTTTCCCGACAATGATGCCATTCAATTACCCATCTCTAATGTAATATTCTTGTGAATTAGCGCCTGAGCAGGTTAATCGTTTTTTTAGTACTAGAAATTTCTATCTATACGTGATCAGGATCACGCAGCTAACACAATGTTAAAAAATATTTATTTTTTAGTTAAAGTGACAATCAGATGACCTAAGTGAACAGTTTATAAACAAAACATTACACTAGCTATTTTTCAGATATTGGCCTATATCACTGGATTAAACCGCAAATAGCAGAACATATCGCCACATTGCGGTTTTCACCGTAATTAAACAGTGTAAAAATCTGCCATTTTCTAAATGAAGAAATTTAACGCTAGATAACATTTCAGCGCCCCGACGATTTCACCAGTCATGATATATGTAACAGATTATTACAAACCACTTGTCTGAAGGGTCAAGATAGTGAACATTACTTGCCGTTTCCCCTCCCACTATAACAATCGGACGGATGAACTTGACTCATCACGTACCTGAACACCCCCGTTGATATGGGATGTAAAAAAAGAGGTAAAAGTGTCTACTGCAAACAATAAACCAACAGAAGGCGTGAGTTTAAACGCCTTCAAACAACCAAAAGCGTTCTATCTCATTTTCTCAATTGAGCTGTGGGAACGTTTTGGTTATTACGGCCTGCAAGGAATTATGGCCGTCTACCTGGTTAAACAACTGGGCATGTCAGAAGCGGATTCCATCACCCTTTTCTCCTCCTTTAGCGCCCTGGTATATGGCCTGGTTGCGATTGGCGGTTGGTTAGGTGATAAAGTTCTGGGTACAAAACGCGTCATTATGCTGGGTGCCGTTGTGCTGGCGATTGGTTATGCGCTGGTAGCATGGTCCGGTCACGATGCGGGTATCGTTTATATGGGTATGGCGGCCATCGCTGTCGGTAACGGTCTGTTTAAAGCAAACCCATCATCCCTGCTCTCTACCTGCTATGCCAAAGATGACCCGCGTCTTGATGGTGCATTTACCATGTACTATATGTCCGTCAACATCGGTTCATTCTTCTCTATGCTGGCAACGCCGTGGCTGGCTGCGCGTTACGGCTGGAGCACCGCGTTCGCACTGAGCGTCGTGGGTATGCTGATTACCGTGGTTAACTTCGCATTCTGCCAGCGCTGGGTTAAACAGTACGGTTCTAAGCCTGACTTTGAGCCAATCAACTTCCGTAACCTGCTGCTGACCATCGTTGGCGTTGTGGTGCTGATCGCGATTGCAACCTGGCTGCTGCATAACCAGCAGATCGCACGTATGGTTCTGGGTGTGATTGCCATTGGTATCGTGTTTATCTTCGGTAAAGAAGCCTTCACCATGAAAGGTGCTGCCCGTCGTAAAATGATCGTTGCCTTCATTCTGATGCTGGAAGCGATTATCTTCTTCGTGCTGTACAGCCAGATGCCGACCTCGCTGAACTTCTTCGCGATTCGTAACGTTGAGCACTCTATTCTTGGTATTGCTTTTGAACCTGAACAATACCAGGCATTGAACCCGTTCTGGATCATCATTGGTAGCCCAATCCTCGCCGCTATCTATAACAAGATGGGCGATACGCTGCCGATGCCAACCAAGTTTGCGATTGGTATGGTGCTGTGTTCCGGTGCGTTCCTGATCCTGCCGCTGGGTGCGAAATTCGCTACCGACGCGGGCATCGTTTCCGTTAACTGGTTGATCATCTGCTACGGCCTGCAAAGTATCGGTGAGCTGATGATCTCCGGTCTGGGTCTGGCAATGGTGGCACAGCTGGTTCCGCAACGCCTGATGGGCTTCATCATGGGGAGCTGGTTCCTGACCACTGCCGGTGCCAATATCATCGGTGGTTACGTGGCTAACATGATGGCGGTCCCAGAGAATGTGACTGACCCGCTGATGTCTCTGGAAGTCTACGGTCGCGTGTTCCTGCAGATTGGTGTTGCAACGGCGGTTATCGCTGTTCTGATGCTGCTGACGGCACCGAAACTGAATCGTATGACTCAGGACGACGAAGCCGATGAGAAAGCCGCTAAGGCCGCAACAGCGTAATTCTCAGGGAAACTTTCTTTCCGGCCGCTAACTGATGTTAGCGGCTTTTTTTTTGCCTGAGGTAGCACTACCATACGGTATACCTCAGCCAAAAGGAGTTACCGATGAAACTGTTCTACAAACCGGGCGCTTGTTCTCTCGCTTCCCACATCACGCTTCGTGAGAGCGGTAAAGATTTCACGCTGGATGGTGTTGATCTGATGAAGAAACGTCTGGAAAACGGCGATGATTTTTTCGCGGTAAACCCAAAAGGTCAAGTCCCCGCGCTGCTGCTGGATGACGGAACGCTACTGACCGAAGGCGTCGCCATCATGCAATACCTGGCAGACAGCGTGCCAGACCGTCAGCTCCTGGCCCCTACAAGCAGCCTCTCCCGTTACAAAACCATCGAATGGCTTAACTACATTGCGACAGAGCTGCATAAAGGCTTTACACCACTTTTCCGTCCCGATACGCCGGAGGACTTCAAGCCAACCGTTCGCGCGCTGCTGGAGAAAAAAATGCAGTATGTGAATGACTCGCTGAAAGATAACCCATGGATCTGTGGCTCGCGCTTCAGCATTGCGGACGCTTATCTGTTCACCGTGCTGCGCTGGGCCTATGCGGTGAAGCTGAATATGGCCGGTTTAAGCAATATAGACGCGTATATGGCGCGGATGGCTGAACGCCCGGCGGTTGCAGCGGCGTTGAAAGCTGAAGGGTTAAATTAACTGCTGTTGCCGGGTAGCGCTGGCGCTTACCCGGCCTATAGTCAAACCAATGCCCGATAAGCGAGAGCGCCATCGGGCATTGATTACAGCTGCGTCGCGCTGAAGTAATGTTCAGGCCTGGCGATAGAATCCTGCGCGGCCACCACCTGCAACTCATACTCGTGCATCTCTTTGGTGGCGATCATCACTTCATACACCGCCGCTGTCACATGCTCAAGCGCCTGCTGTAAAGACGCCCCCTGCAACAGTTTAACCAGCAACAAGCCACTGGTGACATCACCGACGCCAACGGGCTGACGAGCGCCAAAATCAACTAACGGTCGGCTGATGTGCCACGCCTGGTCGGCTGTGACCAACAACATCTCGAAACGATCTGAGCTAATACCTGCACGAGCCAGATGCTTCACCAGCACAATTGCCGGTCCTTGCGCAATGAGCTCACGTGCGGCTGCCACTGCCTCATTGACGCTGTTAACCGCGTGTTCGCACAAAATTTCGAGTTCAACCAGATTCGGGGCGATAATGTCGCTGGCCGGCAACGAATGGCGCACGTGAAACTCAGCGACGCCGGGTGCAACGATACACCCTTTCTCCGGATGCCCCATCACCGGGTCGCAGAAGTATTTCGCCTGCGGATTGGCCGCTTTCACCTGGCGTACAATATCCAGAATATGCTCGCCCTGCTCTGCTGAACCAAGATAACCGCTCAGGACTGCGTCACAGGTCTGAAGTTTATCAATATCGGCAATACCCTGAACGATTTCGGTCAGGTGGCTCGGCGGCATAACGCAACCGGTCCATTTACCGTATTGTGTATGGTTAGAAAACTGAACGGTATTCAGCGGCCAGACATTTGCGCCAAGACGACGCATTGGAAACTCTGCTGCACTATTGCCCGCATGACCAAAAACAACGTGGGACTGGATGGCGAGGATATTCTTCATTTTGCTTACCACAACCCTGAAAAAATAAAGGGGCGTAGTTTCCCACGCCCCTGCTAACTAAATCTTACTTCCAGCAAATCAGACAATAATTCTTCTTACCACGGCGCAGTAAGGTGTAGCGCCCGAACAGGATATCACTCTCCTGGAAGAAATATTCCGGATCAGATTGCTTCTCACCATTGATGGTCACCGCGTTTGACGCGATGGTCTTACGTGCCTGACCGCGAGAAGGCTGCAGTTCGGAGTCCACCAGCGCCTGCATCAGATCGGCACCCTTATCCATTTCGATCATCGGCACACCATCCTGCGCCAGCTGTTCGAAATCAGCTTCGCTCAAATCGCTCAAATTACCGTTGAACAAACTTTCGGTAATGCGTTTTGCCGCAACCAGACCTTCTTCACCGTGAACCAGACGCGTGACCTGTTCGGCCAGTACATACTGGGCACGCGGTGCTTTACCGCTGTTTTTATCTTCTTCTTCCAGCGCATTGATCTCTTCAATGTCCATGAAAGTGAAGAATTTCAGGAAGCGATAAACGTCCGCATCGGCGGTGTTGATCCAGAACTGGTAGAATTTATAAGGGCTGGTTTTCTTCGGATCCAGCCACACAGCGCCGCCTTCAGTCTTACCGAATTTGGTGCCGTCAGCTTTAGTGATCAGCGGAACGGTCAGACCAAATACCTGATTCTGATGCAGACGACGGGTCAAATCGATACCAGAAGTAATGTTACCCCACTGGTCTGAACCACCAATCTGCAGCGCCACGCCGTGCAGTTTATTCAGACAGGCAAAGTCATAACCCTGCAGCAGATTGTAAGAAAACTCGGTAAAGGAGATCCCTTGATCGTCGCGGTTCAGACGCTGCTTCACCGCTTCTTTGTTGATCATCTGGTTAACAGAGAAGTGTTTGCCGATATCACGCAGGAAGGTCAGTACGTTCATACCGCCAAACCAGTCGTAGTTATTCGCAGCAATCGCCGAGTTGTCGCCACAGTCGAAATCGAGGAACGGCGCAACCTGTTTGCGGATTTTGTCCACCCACTCCTGCACGGTGTCTTCGGTATTCAGTTTACGCTCGGCGGCTTTAAAGCTCGGGTCACCAATCAGACCGGTTGCGCCACCTACCAGTGCGACAGGTTTATGGCCTGCCTGCTGGAAGCGTTTCAGGCATAACAATGGAACCAGATGCCCCAAATGCAAGCTGTCAGCGGTAGGATCGAAGCCGCAATAGAGCGCGATCGGGCCTTGCGCCAGTCGCTCTGCTAACGCTTCCTCGTCCGTCACCTGGGCCACCAGCCCCCGCTCTTGCAATTGTTTAATCAAGTTACTGCTTGCCATCAAAATCTCCATGTATAAAACGACTGCACCTTTGCCGGTACACGACTTTTCGCCTGATGCGAAAGAAACATAGAATAAAGCGCCGGATTGTTCAGCACCAGCGCTTAAAACAAGAAATTTGCATCTTTAGGGAGCCAGGCGATCAATTTTCCACGCGTTATCTTCGCGTTGGTATAAAAAACGATCGTGTAAGCGGTTTTCACCACCCTGCCAGAACTCCATTTGTTCAATACTCACACGAAAGCCGCCCCAGAAACTGGGCAGAGGCACTTCCCCTTGCTGAAACTTCTGTTTCAGTTCGAGGAATTTGCTTTCGAGAATACCGCGAGCGGAGATCCGACTGGATTGTTTAGATACCCAGGCGCCAATCTGGCTGTCGCGTGGGCGACTGTGGAAGTATTTGACCACTTCGAGTGTGGAAAGACGCTCAGCCTTACCGATAACCATCACCTGCCGTTCCAGCGTGTGCCAGGGGAACAAGAGGCTAATGCGTGGGTTTTTCTCGATCTGATGCGCCTTACGGCTACCGAGGTTGGTATAGAACACCAGCCCTTTATCATCATAATGTTTGAGCAACACGATACGCTGATACGGCTGACCATTTTCATCGACGGTCGCAACGACCATCGCGGTGGGATCGGCGAGTTTGGCATCACAGGCTTGCCCCAGCCAGCGCTCAAACAGTGCAAGGGGGTCGGCGGGAAGATCGCGGCGGCGAAGACCGCCTTTCGTGTATTCACGGCGCAGATGCGCTATTTGCTGCAATTCGTCGTTATCAGACATGATGTTGGCTACGGATTGTCAGTGGGTGACGCTATTGTGCGCCGCCCAGGTGAAAATCTCAACGCTTCGGGTTCTGTAACTGACAGTTATTTAGCACAATTCTGTCTCGTTTATAGACCGTTGCCTCGTTGCCTTTAGACCAGAAGACGTAGATACCATCGGTATAGCGCGCACCTGATGCCGACACGCCCTGTTTGAGGTTCAGTAGCTGATTATCATATACAAAGCTTGCCATCTGACGGGTATTGTTCAACTTCACGGTAAGCGGTTTTTCGTCACAACGATATTCCAGCGTATCCGTTTGCATACGCTCGACAAATTGGTTGTACACACTACACCCGCTAAGCAATACCGGCAGACACACTAACAACAGTTTTTTCATAGCCATATCCTGAAGACTTTCCTGGTCCTGGAGGGTAATGGCACCCTCCCTATTATTCCTAGTTTACCGGCATATGGCGCTGAATAATTTCAGTTAACTCTGAGTTCGTGGGTTAGCTGGATAAATCGCCCCTAAAACGCTCGGCTCTGATGCGCCGGTGACTGAAGGCAGATTTCCCGGTAACCCTGCCAGCGTTCGCCACGCCAGCCAGGCAAAGGCTAACGCTTCCATATCGTCGCCGCTAATCCCGGCTTCATCGGTTGAGGTGACCTCTGTACCCGGCAATAATGCCGCCAGACGCATCATCAACAGCGGATTACGGCTTCCTCCCCCACAGACCATGAGTCGTTCACAGCCGCCGCTGAGCAAGACCTGCTCTGAAATAGTCACCGCGGTCAGTTCGGCAAGCGTCGCCTGTACATCCCGCGGACTTATACCCGGGAACTGCGACAGATGACGTTCTATCCAGCCATAATTGAAATACTCACGACCGGTGCTTTTGGGTGAAGGCGCAGAAAAATAAGGATCGCTAAGCATATTTTGCAGTAAAGGCAGGATCACCGTTCCTGAACTGGCCCACTGCGCATCTTTGTCGTAGGGTTGACCACATTGCCGCCAGATCCAGGCATCCATCAGCATATTGCCAGGTCCGGTATCGTAGCCGCGAACGGGTTGCTGGGGAATAAGCAGAGACAAATTGGCAATTCCGCCGATGTTTAGCACCATCCGCCGCTCCGTTGGATGAGCCAGCAGCGCCTGATGAAAAGCCGGAACCAACGGTGCCCCCTGCCCGCCGAGGGCGATATCGCGGCGGCGAAAATCGCCTACTACGGTTATCCCTGTGCGTGCCACAATCTGATTATTGTCGCCAATTTGCAGCGTGTGCGGCGCGGGGCCTGTCGGTTCATGCCACACGGTTTGCCCATGACAACCGATCGCAACAATGTCCTGCGGTTTCATCTTTTCCTGCGCCAGCAGGGCATTCACCGCCTCAGCAAACAGATAACCGAGCTGTGCATCCAGTTGCCCAAACTGAGAAAGCGTAAGCTGCTGACCCTGACAGATATCCAGAATCGCTTGTTTTACATGACCAGGAATAGGCCAGCTCAGACTCGCCTGTTGCGCAACCATCGTTTCATCTATTGTCGCCAGCACAACATCGACGCCATCAAGGCTGGTTCCAGACATTACACCGATAAAACGGCCCGATTTCATATGTCATCCTTTTAAGCAAATTAGCCTTGACACTCAACCATAAAGTGCCGAGTAATGCCATGCTTCCTTAATGATTTTTGATGGCTAATCATTACAATGGATGCTTTATTACATCAATTATATGAATGATTCGTTTATACTCGGTATATCCGATTTCAGTTAAGATTTTCATATTGTTCCAGTAGAACATGTGAACTTGGGTTCACAAATGCCATATAATTTAGTCATGAAGGGTGCTTATTGAGCATTTCGTGGCGACAAAGGAGATTTGTAAATGATTAAACGTGTGCTGATTGTTTCATTAATGGGCGTATCTTTAGCGGGCTGCGTTAACAATGATAGCCTTTCGGGCGACGTATATACCGCATCCGAAGCGAAACAAGTTCAGAACGTGACCTACGGTACGATTGTTCATGTTCGTCCGGTGCAAATCCAGGGTGGTGATGACGCAAACGTGATTGGCGCTATTGGCGGTGCGGTACTCGGCGGGTTCCTCGGTAACACCGTTGGCGGCGGTACGGGTCGTTCATTAGCGACGGCTGCAGGCGCCGTTGCCGGCGGCGTAGCGGGTCAAAGCGTACAAGGTGCGATGAATAAAACCCAGGGTGTGGAACTGGAAATCCGTAAGGACGACGGTAATACCATTATGGTGGTTCAGAAACAGGGTGCGACCAAGTTTTCAGCCGGTCAACGCGTTGTTATGGCAAACAACGGCAGCCAGGTTACCGTGTCTCCACGCTAATCGAATTTACGTGTGGTCAGACTCTGGCCACACGCTATCTTCTGTATCAGCCTTGTGACTGTAGCTCAATAATATTATGTTCCAGTCTGGCGACCAGTTTAATCAGCAGATCAATTTCCTCAGCTGAAATCCCTTCCAAAATTTCTCCACGTGTTTTGTTGATAACCGCTTCCATATCCGCGATCAGCGGCTCTGCTTTTTCTGTCAGTCTAATTCTCTTTGCCCGGCGATCGCTGGCGCAAGTCTGGCGTGAAATGAGTCCCTTTTCTTCCAGTTGGTCAAGCGTACGTACCAGCGAAGGCTGTTCGATGCCAATCGCTTTCGCCAACTGAATCTGCGATTGATCGGGCGGCAATTGATGAATGTTGTGCAGCGTAACCCAATGGGTCTGCGTCAACTCCAGAGGTTTCAGGCGATGGTCAATCAGAGCACGCCAAATGCGCACCAACCGTGCCAGATCAGAACCTAATGGCGATTCCAATTTCATCTCCTTATAATTAGCTTGCTAAGTTATTGTGCTGATTTTAGAATAGTGTGCAGCATTTGTATTGCCAAAACAAATGTATTGCCAAATTTGCTTACCGGCAGACATTTTTTCAGACATTATGCGTTACAGAGACTCGTTGTCTCTTTTTTGCTAAACCTATAGCGATGCTCTCTTCCGCCAAGGATTTTGCCCGTGAAGTTTATGTTTAATGCAACAGGATTGCCCCTACAAGATTTAATGATCGGCGCATCTGTCTACTTCCCGCCTGTTTTCAAGGCATTTGTAGCAGGATTCCTTCTCTGGCTGGTTGTTCATCGCCTGCTTCGCGACTGGATTTATTCCGGCGAAATCTGGCATCCCCTGTTAATGGATCTGTCCCTCTTTACGCTATGCGTATGTCTGGCCTTTGTCATGCTGATTGTGTGGTGATTATGTCGCTTAAAACCGTTAAATACTTCTCCACGATTATAGTCGCTGCAATCGCAGTTTTCGCAGGATGGTGGATGTGGAATTACTATATGCAATCGCCCTGGACCCGTGACGGCAAAGTGCGCGCTGAGCAGGTCAGCATCACGCCGCAGGTTTCGGGCAGTATCAGCGAACTCAACATAAAAGATAACCAGTTTGTGAATGAAGGCGATGTCCTGTTTGTTATCGACAAGACGCCATTTCACATTGCTGAACTGAATGCACAAGCCCAGTTGGCTAAAGCACAGTCCGATCTGGCAAAAGCCAATAACGAGGCCAACCGCCGCCGTCACTTATCGCAAAATTATATCTCTGCCGAAGACCTGGATACCGCCAACCTCAACGTGAAAGCCATGCAGGCGAGCGTTAAAGCAGCAGAGGCCAGTCTGCGCCAGGCACAGTGGCAACTGACACAAACGGTGGTCAAAGCCCCCGTGGCAGGCTGGGTCACCAACCTTTCAATCCGTACCGGAGACTACGCCTCAACCGGTAAACCCCTGTTTGCCCTTGTCGACAGTCAATCTTTTTATGTAATGGGGTATTTTGAAGAAACCAAATTGCGCCATATTCGCGAAGGTGCGCCTGCGCTGATCACCCTCTACAGTGGCAATATAAAGTTACAGGGTCACGTATCCAGTATTGGTCGTGCCATCTACGACCAAAGTGTGGAAAGTGACTCCGGCCTGATCCCCGATATTAAACCTAACGTGCCGTGGGTGCGCCTGGCGCAACGTGTTCCGGTGCGCATCGAATTCGACGAGCCAGTGCAGGGTATCACGCTGGTTTCAGGTACGACCTGCAGCGTGTCTATCGGTCAGCGTAAATGAAACTGCCCCATCTGACACCTGGCAATTTGCCGTGGTTTAAAGCCACGGCGGCGCAGTGGCGCTATGCACTGCGAAACACCATTGCGATGTGTCTGGCGTTAACGTTCGCCTATTACCTGAATCTGGATGAACCCTACTGGGCGATGACCTCGGCGGCGGTGGTCAGCTTTCCTACTGTTGGTGGGGTTATCAGTAAAAGCCTCGGTCGCGTTGCGGGTAGCTTGCTTGGTGCCACCGCCGCCTTAATTATTGCCGGACATGCTCTCAATGAGCCGTGGTTGTTTTTGCTCTGCATGTCGCTGTGGATTGGTTTTTGTACCTGGGCCTGTGCCCATTTTACCAATAACGTCGCTTACGCCTTTCAATTGGCGGGCTACACCGCGGCAATCATTGCGTTTCCCATGGTTAATACCATTGAGATTACGCAGTTGTGGAATATCGCGCAGGCCCGCGTGTGCGAGGTTATCGTGGGTATCCTGTGCGGTGGGATGATGATGATGATCCTGCCCAGCACCTCCGATGGCACCACGTTACTTACCGCGCTGAAAAACATGCATTCTCGTTTACTGGAACATGCCAGCTTACTCTGGCAACCGGAGACAACGGACGCCATTCGTACGGCTCATGAAAGTGTCATCGGGCAGATCCTGACCATGAACCTGCTGCGTATACAGGCGTTCTGGAGCCACTACCGCTTTCGCCGTCAAAATGCGTTGCTCAATTCGCTGTTGCACCAGCAGTTGCGTATGACCAGCGTGATTTCCAGTCTGCGCAGGATGTTGCTGAACTGGCCTAATCCCCCGGTCAATACCCGGGAGGTCATCGAGCAGTTGCTCAGCGCGCTGGTCAAATCCAATACCGACAGCTACACCGTTGCGCGTATTATTGCCCCTCTTCGCCCAACCGATGCGCGCGACTACCGACACGTCGCTTTCTGGCAACGGTTACGCTATTTTTGCCGAATTTACCTGCGCAGTAGCCATTACCTGCATTTACTTGAAAATGGGGTCACTGCGGAACAGATTAATGTTGACCGTACGCCAGGTCTTGCGCGCCACACTGATAATGCGGAAGCCATCTGGAGCGGGTTGCGTACATTCTGCACGTTGATGCTTATCGGCGCATGGAGCATTGGCGCACAATGGGAATCAGGATCTGGCGCGCTCACGCTCGCAGCCATCAGCAGCGTTCTGTATTCTACCGTCGCTACACCATTCAAGTCACTTTCGCTGCTGATGCGCACGCTGGTTCTGCTGTCGCTGTTTAGCTTCGTGGTTAAGTTTGGCCTGATGGTGCAAATTTCCGATCTCTGGCAATTCATTCTTTTTCTCTTCCCGCTTCTCGCCACCATGCAACTCCTGAAGCTACAAATGCCTGCGCTGGCGGGCCTGTGGGGACAGCTGATCGTGTTTATGGGATCGTTTATCGCGGTAACCAATCCGCCGGTTTATGATTTCGCTGATTTCCTGAATGACAATATGGCGAAAATCATCGGCGTGGCGCTGTCCTGGCTGGCCTTCGCTATTCTGCGTCCAGGTTCAGATGCGCGGAAAAGTCGGCGTCATATTCGTGCCCTGCGTAGGTATTTTGTCGATCAGCTGAGTCGACGTCCCTCACTCAGTGAAAACGAATTTGAGTCGCTGACCTATCACCACGTCAGCCAGCTTAGCAACAGTCAGGACGCGCTGGCGAGACGCTGGTTATTGCGTTGGGGAGTAGTTTTGTTGAACTGCTCACACGTGGTGTGGCAGCTTCGCACATGGGAGGCGCGTTCAGATCCACTCGCTCGCGTCAGGGACGTATGTATCTTACTGCTCCGTGACGTGATGAGTGAACGTGGCGTCCAGCAACGACCGCTGAATGCCACGCTAAATCAGTTACAGCGCATCTGCGATACGCTTGCCCACCATCATCAACCTGCCGCGCAGGAACTGTCTGCGCTTGTCTGGCGGCTACACTGTTCGCTTTCGCAACTCGAACAAGCGCCGCCGCCGGGTACACTAAGCAGTTGATTATTTAATAACGCCACAAGCGTAGCGCGCTCCGCCACCGCCCAGCGGTTTCGGTTGATCGGACATATTATCGCCGCCCACATGGATCATCAGCGCCTTACCTTTCACCTCGTCGAGCGTTTTCAGCCGCGGTGCAAAAACTGGTGTTGTGGCGTTCCCGTCGTTATTTACCAGTAACAGCGGCAGGTCGCCCATGTGACCTGCGCCTTCCGGCCCTTCGTGTTTGCCAGTTTTGTGTGGATCATAATGGCCTCCGGCCGATTCTGCGGCTGAAGCTTTTCCTTCCTTAATAGCCGGTTGACAGCTGCCATTCGCATGCACATGGAAGCCATGTTCACCTGGCGGCAGCGCTCTAAGATCGGGCGTAAACTCCAGTCCTTTCGCGGTTTCAGCAATAGTGACCGTACCAATCGCCTGGCCGACGCCTTGCGACGTTACCAGATTCATCGTCACCTTTTCTTCACTGGCAGCCTGTGCACTTGCACAGGCGAGTAATGTGATAATGGCCAAACTCAAACGCTTCATAAGAACTCCGTCCAAAGGGTGTCTGATTGATAAGTGTAAACCAGTGACGCTAATTTGAACGGTAAAGCGCTGAAAACGCGATTAAGGTACGTCGTAACCCAGGGCGGCTTTACGAATACGGAACCACTGCTGGCGAGACATGTCCAGTGACTCAGACTCAATGGCGGCGCGGACACGTTCTATCTTACCTGAGCCAATAATTGGCAGCGGCTGGGACGGCAGGCGTAAAATCCAGGCGTACACCACCTGCTCAATAGACTGCGCGTTTAACTCTTCTGCGATTGCGGCTAGCTCATTGCGTAATGGCTGGAACGCATCGTCATTAAACAAGCGACCGCCACCAAGGCAGGACCAGGCCATTGGACGAATACGCAGTTGCTGCAGTTGATCTAAAGTACCATCCAGCAGGAGCGGCTGATGTACCGGAGAGATCTCAACCTGGTTGGTTGCCAGCGTAAACGGTAGACGCGATTGCAGCAGTGAAAACTGTGCGGGAGTGAAATTAGAAACGCCAAAGTGACGTACTTTGCCGCTATGGTGTAATTTTTTAAAAGCGTCTGCTACGTCGTCTGCATCCATAAGCGGGTCAGGACGGTGGATCAGCAGCAGGTCAATATGATCGGT
This sequence comes from Citrobacter sp. VF227, assembly GCF_052950715.1. Classification (NCBI taxonomy): domain Bacteria; kingdom Pseudomonadati; phylum Pseudomonadota; class Gammaproteobacteria; order Enterobacterales; family Enterobacteriaceae; genus Citrobacter; species Citrobacter sp. VF227. The sequence goes on along the minus strand of NZ_JBRFVF010000001.1, from coordinate 253,280 downwards.
CGCCAGTAATTTCAACGACTGTTCCGCACTGGCAATAATATGCGCACTATCGGTAATGTAATGGCCCAGCACATTTTCCGCGCGTGCTGTCGTCGCGATCCCACATTTAGTCACAATCTGCATTTTTTCACGCAGATGCGGGGCCAGCTTCATTGCCTCGCCAAACGCCGCCTCACACTGGTATCCACCGTAAATATCGGCGTGATCGACGGTGGTAACCCCCAGATCCAGATGCTCTTCAATAAAGCTGACTAACTGGCGCGCGGACATATTCCAGTCCATCAGGCGCCAATACCCCATCACAAAGCGAGAAAATTCAGGACCTTGTGGCGCAATAGTAATACGCTGAACCATAGCAGCTTCCTTATGAGTGAATGTGCATCGAGTATACGCAATTACACTTTTAAAAGAGTGAAGGTTGTTGCGGTTCTTCCGAAGGATTGGGTTTGTTTGCGCGTAATTTACGCATCAGACGCTGACGACAAAGCCGCAGCACTTCCTGCTTTTCGGCATCGCTCATCTTCTGCCAGTTAAAACGCTCATCCCGACTACGAAAACAGCCACGGCAAAAGCCGCGCTCGTCAGACTGACATATTCCACGGCATGGGCTCTGGACGGGGAAAAACTCCAGCTGTTCCGCCACATCCCCTCCTTTAGTAAAATTGATATACTTATTGAAGACGTTAACTGAATTTCTCGCAAGGGCTATTGCATTAGACCGACTGGTCTATTACACTCCATCTCATGAACAAAGTCACTGAATACGATACACGCGAACATCTGCTGGCGACTGGCGAACAGCTGTGTATGCAGCGCGGCTTCACCGGCATGGGTTTAAGCGAACTACTGAAAACTGCTGAAGTTCCTAAGGGTTCGTTTTATCACTATTTTCGCTCTAAAGAAGCATTCGGTGTCGCGATGCTGGAACGCCACTATGCGGCCTATCATCAGCGACTGGCTATGCATTTTGATACAGGGGCGGGGAATTACCGCGACCGAATACTGGCCTACTATCAGGAAACCCTGAACCAATTTAGCCAGCACGGGATTATTAGCGGCTGTTTAACTGTAAAACTTTCTGCTGAAGTATGCGATCTGTCAGAAGATATGCGCACAGCGATGGATAAAGGCGCGCGACACATTATTGCGCTGTTAGCGCAGGCGCTGGAGAAAGGTCGGGCCAACCAATGTCTGTCCTTTGTTGGCGAGCCGTTACAGCAAGCGCAGGTTCTGTATGCACTCTGGCTTGGTGCCAACCTGCAGGCTAAGATTTCTCGTAGCGCCACCCCGCTGGAAAATGCGCTGGCGCACGTTAAAAACATCATCACAACGCCTGCCGTTTAACAGGCGTTTTTATTTACTTTATTACTAGACGACCGGTCTATTCAGGAGTGCCACATGTCATCTGAAAAACTGTTTTCCCCACTGAAAGTAGGTGCCATTACGGCAGCTAACCGCGTATTCATGGCGCCACTGACGCGTCTGCGCAGCATCGAGCCTGGCGACATCCCTACTCCACTGATGGTCGAGTATTACCGTCAACGCGCCAGCGCAGGCCTTATTATCAGCGAAGCCACGCAGATTTCCGCTCAGGCAAAAGGGTATGCTGGAGCCCCCGGCTTACACAGCGAAGCACAAATCGCCGCCTGGAAAAAAATCACTGCGGCTGTACACGCTGAGCAAGGTCATATTGCCGTTCAGTTGTGGCACACCGGGCGCATTTCTCACGCCAGTCTGCAGCCAAATGGACAGGCACCGGTTGCACCTTCTGCAATTATCGCCGGTACCCGCACCTCACTGCGTGATGAAAACGGCCTGGCAACACGCGTCGATACCTCCATGCCGCGCGCTCTGGAAACCGAAGAGATTCCAGGCATTGTAAATGACTTCCGTCAGGCTATAGCCAACGCACGCGAAGCAGGTTTCGACATGGTAGAACTGCACTCCGCTCACGGCTACCTGCTGCACCAGTTCCTGTCACCAACGTCTAACCAGCGTACCGATCAATACGGTGGTAGCGTCGAAAATCGTGCGCGTCTGGTACTGGACGTTGTCGATGCAGGTATTAAAGAATGGGGTGCCGATCGCATTGGTATTCGCATCTCCCCGATTGGCTCTTTCCAGAACGTTGACAACGGTCCGAACGAAGAAGCCGATGCGCTTTATCTGATTGAACAACTGGGCAAACGCGGCATCGCTTACCTGCATATGTCGGAACCTGACTGGGCCGGTGGCGAGCCGTATTCCGATGCGTTTCGCGAAAAAGTTCGCGCGCGTTTTCACGGTCCGATCATTGGCGCGGGCGCCTACACACCAGAAAAAGCAGAATCGCTGATCGAAAAAGGTCTGATCGACGCCGTTGCTTTTGGTCGCGCTTATATCGCTAACCCGGATCTGGTCGCGCGTCTGCAGCGTAAAGCGGAGCTGAATCCACAGCGTGCCGAAAGCTTCTACGGCGGCGGCGCTGAAGGTTACACCGATTATCCTACCCTCTAACGTCACAAACTCAGTTCTGCCATTGATAGCGGTGTAACAACGCCGCTATACTAAAACAACATTTTGAATGTATTAGCCATTTTCGAAGGGGAAAAAGATGCGTTTACTTCATACCATGCTGCGCGTGGGTGACCTGCAGCGTTCCATCGAGTTTTACACCAACGTGCTGGGCATGAAGCTGCTGCGTACCAGCGAGAACCCTGAATATAAGTACTCTCTGGCCTTTGTCGGCTACGGCCCGGAAACCAGTGAAGCGGTGATCGAACTGACCTATAACTGGGGTGTCGATAAGTATGAGCTGGGCACAGCCTACGGCCATATCGCCCTGAGTGTAGACAATGCGGCCGAAGCCTGTGAACGTATTCGTCAGAATGGCGGCAACGTAACGCGTGAAGCGGGTCCGGTAAAAGGCGGCACAACAGTGATCGCGTTCGTTGAAGATCCGGACGGTTACAAAATTGAGCTGATCGAAGAGAAAGACGCCGGGCGCGGTCTGGGCGACTAACTTCCCCCTCGGGCGCAGATCGTCTGTGCCCGTAGTTTTATACTCATCATTTTGCCATAATACGTGCTGCAATTTTCCCGTATTAAGAGACCCAGATGTCCGATAACGCTCAACTTTCCGGTCTGTGTGACCGTTTTCGTGGTTTTTATCCTGTCGTCATTGATGTCGAAACCGCAGGGTTCAATGCCAAAACCGATGCGCTGCTTGAGATCGCCGCCATCACACTGAAAATGGATGAACAAGGCTGGCTGATGCCGGACACGACGTTACATTTCCACGTAGAGCCATTTGAAGGCGCGAATTTACAGCCGGAAGCCCTCGCCTTTAACGGTATTGACCCTAACAATCCGCTACGTGGTGCGGTCAGCGAATATGACGCACTGCATGCCATCTTCAAAATGGTACGCAAAGGGATTAAAGACAGCGGCTGCAATCGGGCTATCATGGTGGCGCATAACGCTACCTTCGATCACAGTTTCATGATGGCCGCAGCAGAGCGCGCCTCTCTCAAACGAAATCCATTTCATCCATTTGTCACTTTTGATACTGCGGCATTAAGCGGTCTGTCATTGGGGCAAACGGTGTTGTCAAAAGCATGTCTGGCGGCTGGAATGGAGTTTGACGGGAATCAGGCGCACTCGGCGCTGTATGATACCGAACGGACAGCCGTACTGTTTTGCGAAATCGTTAACCGCTGGAAACGCCTCGGCGGTTGGCCTCTTCCCGTGCCTGAAGAGGCATAACGGATCGATAAAAAAAGCGACCATCACAGGTCGCTTTTTTATTTCCGCTAAAATTACTCAGCGTCTGGTTCTTCGGTTTTGTATTTCGCCGCTGTTTCTTTAATCAGCTGCTGTAACTCACCGCGCTGGTACATTTCGATCAAAATGTCACAGCCGCCAACCAGCTCACCATCAACCCACAGCTGCGGAAAGGTCGGCCAGTTTGCGTATTTCGGCAGCTCGGCGCGAATATCCGGGTTCTGCAGAATATCAACGTAAGCAAAACGTTCACCACAGGCAGACAACGCCTGCACAGCCTGAGCGGAGAAACCGCAGCTTGGCAGTTTAGGGGAACCTTTCATGTACAGGAGAATCGGGTTTTCAGCGATCTGGCGCTGGATTTTTTCGATAGTGGTGCTCATTATCTTGCTTCCTTAAACTTCTTTTACGGCAGTAGTCTGACATTGTAACGGGTCAGACAGGCAACGGAAAATAACATTTTCATTACGCCTTATTATTTTATCCCCTGACGCTAAAAGTTGCATTCATAATCTCATTTATCCCCTTGAAGCCTGTGGATTTGATTGTCCTTTCACCTGTTCCCACGTTAATTGCTGTTTTTTTTTGCGGTCGGTTACGAAACACAGTTTTAAACAAAAAAAGCTATTAACTTTCCCTCTTTCTATAGATTAGAATCATCAAGTTTTGAAAATCACACGCAGGCACTATAGACCTGCCTTACCAGAGGACTGCTCAGTGGCGCGGATAAACCGAATCTCGATCACGCTCTGTGCTTTACTTTTTACTACACTGCCCTTTACGCCTATGGCTCATGCTTCCAAGCAGGCCAGGACGACAACTACCCAATCCCACCCCATCAAAACGGTAGATAAAAAGAAAAGCGCAACAACCAGCCAAAAAACAACAAAGACCAACAAGAAAACGGCGACAAAGACCTCCAGTAAAACCAGCACCAAAACCGCTTCCTCTTCTAAAAATCGCACTGCCACTCCGGCAAAGTCGACTAAAACTGCAAACCGTCGAGGCAAAACTGCCGCAGCACAAACCGCTGCCGTGACCTGGACTGAAAAATGCACGCCGCGTAAAGGCCATAAGCCACGCTGTGTAAAAGTGAAAACTACGGCTCCGACTACGCTCGCTGACGCACACAAGGTCAAAGTGCAGAAAGCCACTAAAACCGCCATGTCCACGCTGATGAATCAAATAGGCAAGCCTTATCGCTGGGGCGGTACATCGCCAAGAACCGGGTTTGACTGCAGCGGTCTGGTCTATTATGCCTATAAAGATCTGGTGAAATTCCGCATTCCCCGTACTGCGAACGAAATGTACCATCTACGTGATGCCGCGCCGATTGAACGTGGCGAACTGAAAAATGGCGATCTGGTCTTTTTCCGTACTCAGGGTCGCGGAACAGCCGATCACGTTGGTGTGTATGTCGGCAACGGAAAATTTATTCAGTCCCCGCGCAGCGGCCGGGAAATTCAAATCACCTCGCTGAGCGAAGATTACTGGCAGCGCCACTATGTGGGCGCTCGCCGGGTAATGACGCCAAAAACAATTCGCTAAAAACTTACCCTACAGAACATGCTGTAGGGTAAGTTCTTCTTTTGCATAACCTTTCAATTTGCTACCCTATCCTTACTCACAATGAGGCTATTGTGTGTACTCAATATAAATAATAAGGAGAGAAGCAATGTCGTTCGAATTACCTGCATTACCGTATGCCAAAGATGCTCTGGTCCCGCACATTTCTGCTGAAACGCTGGAATACCACTATGGCAAACATCACCAGACTTACGTTACTAACCTGAATAACCTGATCAAAGGCACGGCGTTTGAAGGTAAATCACTGGAAGAGATCGTTCGTAGCTCTGAAGGTGGTGTATTCAATAACGCAGCCCAGGTCTGGAACCACACTTTCTACTGGAACTGCCTGGCACCGAACGCAGGTGGCGAACCGACTGGTAAACTGGCCGAAGCCATTGCAGCCTCCTTTGGCAGCTTTGCAGATTTCAAAGCACAGTTCACCGATGCCGCTATCAAAAACTTCGGTTCTGGCTGGACCTGGCTGGTTAAAGGAACGGATGGCAAACTGGCTATCGTTTCAACCTCCAACGCGGGTACGCCGCTGACCACCGACGCGACGCCACTGATGACCGTTGACGTATGGGAACACGCCTACTACATCGACTATCGCAATGCTCGTCCTGGCTACCTGGAACATTTCTGGGCGCTGGTGAATTGGGAGTTTGTTGCGAAGAACTTCGCAGCATAAAAAAGATAACGCAGAAGGGCTTCCTTCTGCGTTTTTGCATTAATTCGCGGTAGTGCAAGCCTCTTCAGGCTGTCTTCTTGCGGAAATGAACACCAGCAGCAGCGCAAGCCCTGCCACAATCGCCCCCATCACAGGCACAAAACTGTAACCCAGTCCACCGGATATCACCGCCCCACCGGCTGCGGCCCCCAGTGCATTCCCCAGGTTAAATGCGCCAATATTGACTGACGATGATAAACCCGGCGCTTCGCTGGCAACACGCATCACTCGCATCTGCAACGGTGGAACCACTGCAAATGTCGCCGCACCCCAGACCACCATACTGACCGCCGCGCCAGGCTCATTACGCGCAAGGAAAGGAATGGCCAGCATAATAACCATTAACAGCAGTAAAAAGCCTTTCAACGTACCATTGACTGAACGGTCAGCCAGCTTGCCGCCAAAATAGTTACCGATTGAGAAGCCCACGCCAATCAGCACCAGCATACCGGTCACAAATGCTGGTGTGGCATGAGTGATAGTGTGCAGCACCGGTGAGATGTAGGTATAAAGCGTGAACATCGCCCCTGCTCCCAGAACGGTCGTCAGCAGAGCCGACAGCACCTGAGGACGCATAAGTACCGCCAGTTCGCTGCGGACATCCGGACGCTCTCCCGCCCCGCCTTTGGGTAATGAGAAGAACAGACTGACCATGGCGATAACGCCGAGCCCTGCCGTTGCCATGAACGACATGCGCCAGCCGATGCTTTCACCAAGCCAGGTCGCCGCCGGAACGCCGCCAATATTGGCAATGGTTAACCCCATAAACATGGTTGCCACGGCACTGGCCTGTTTATGTTTGGGCACCACACTTGCAGCAACCACAGAGCCAAGGCCGAAAAATGCCCCGTGATTAAGACTGGTCAAAATGCGTGATAACATCAGCGTGGAGTAATCCGGTGAAATCGCCGAGAGGACATTACCCAACGTGAAAATCGCCATCAGGAAAATCAACGCATTACGTCGCGCACGATGAGACAATAATAATGTCATCAGCGGAGCCCCCACCATCACGCCAACCGCATACGCGCTGATTAACATGCCGGCGGCCGGAATCGAAACATCCACTCCTTTGGCTATGACGGGCAATAATCCCATTGGCGAAAATTCGGTGGTGCCAATGCCAAACGCTCCGATCGCCAGCGCCAGTAAAGGATAATTGAGTTTCATATTGCGACTCCGTAACGTCGAGCCGTGGCGCGACATAAAATAAGAGTCAAAAGCATGACATTGATCGCAAAATTAATAAAGTTAACAAAATTGCAAAAGACTTTTGCTTATTCGCAAACAATAGAAGAGATAGACGAGCGGAAAGAGTGAGGGAGAGCTAACTCCCTCGAGGAAATTAATGCAGCGCTGCGGTCAGGCCACCCGCGACGATCAAACCCAGAACAATAATGGTAGTCACTAACGAAAATTTCAGATCGGTGCTCATCAAGTTTTCTCCTTTTTATTCCCACACAAAAAGTGATATTGCGCATTTTTACACACTTGAAAGCAAAAATCTCTCACGATTTATATTGATAACTGCTTTTAACTCTTCCCCTTTTCGTTAAGATCAGACAAAATTCCACGCTTACTTGATTAGCGTACCGGCCATTGACCCCTTCCTGACGTTCCGTGTCGTTTTCCCGGCGTGCCGCAACCCTTACGTTGCGCTAAGGGTGTGTGAAGGCAAACGTTTACCTGGAGTATTCTCAGGAGCTTAGGATATGGTCTGGAGTGAGATGTAATGGCAACAATTAAAGATGTAGCGAAGCGAGCAAACGTTTCCACTACAACCGTATCACACGTGATTAACAAGACGCGCTTTGTCGCGGAAGAAACGCGTAATGCTGTCTGGGCGGCAATCAAAGAGCTGCACTATTCTCCGAGCGCAGTTGCGCGCAGCCTGAAGGTGAATCACACCAAGTCTATTGGCTTGCTGGCCACCAGCAGTGAAGCGGCCTATTTCGCTGAAATTATCGAAGCCGTTGAGAAAAACTGTTTCCAGAAAGGCTATACCCTGATTCTGGGTAACGCATGGAACAGCCTTGAAAAACAGCAGGCTTATCTGTCGATGATGGCGCAAAAGCGCGTTGATGGTCTGCTGGTGATGTGCTCTGAGTATCCGGAGTCGCTGCTTTCGATGCTCGAAGAATACCGCCATATCCCGATGGTCGTCATGGACTGGGGCGAGGCCAAAGCCGACTTTACCGATACCGTCATTGATAATGCCTTCGAAGGTGGTTACATGGCGGGTCGGTATCTGGTCGAACGCGGTCATCGTGAGATTGGCGTGATCCCAGGCCCAATGGAACGTAACACCGGAGCCGGGCGTCTGGCTGGCTTTATGAAAGCGATGGAAGAAGCGCTGATAAAAGTACCGGACAACTGGATTGTCCAGGGGGATTTTGAGCCTGAATCCGGCTATCGCGCCATGCAGCAAATTCTGTCACAGCCGCATCGTCCGACCGCCGTCTTCTGTGGTGGCGATATCATGGCGATGGGTGCGCTGTGCGCCGCTGATGAGATGGGACTGCGGGTACCGCAGGATATCTCGCTTATCGGCTACGACAACGTGCGCAACGCCCGTTTCTTCACGCCGGCTCTGACGACCATTCACCAGCCTAAAGATTCGCTCGGTGAAACGGCCTTCAATATGCTGTTAGACCGTATCGTGAATAAACGCGAAGAGTCGCAATCTATCGAGGTGCATCCGCGTCTGGTAGAGCGTCGCTCCGTTGCCGACGGCCCGTTCCGCGATTACCGTCGTTAAGACCGTTGTGCGGGAGCCTCATCTGGCTCCCGCAGCCACTCTTTGTTCAGCGTTTCGCTATCCCCTAAATAGTCCAACAGCCAGCTCAATGCAGGTGACGTATCGTTCTGTTGCCATGTCAGACAGCATGCGGCATCAGGAAATGGATTTTCCAGCTGTAGCGCGACCCACTTGCCGCTATCGATCCACGGTTTGGCAAAATGCGTCGGTACCATGCCAACACACAACCCTGCGGATAAGCAGGTAGCGGAAGATTCCCAGTCAGGCACCACGACACGTTTTTGGTTATCCAGCAGCCAGGTAATGCGTTTTGGCAGCGTACGGGAAGTATCTTCACGCACCAGCGACGGCCAGTTGCGCAACGTGTCGTCGCTAAGCGGCCCAGGCATTGACGCCAACGGATGATGGCTGGCCACCACGCAACTCCAGCTCAGCATTCCCATGTCGCGAAAGGTATAGCGTCCCCCCACCGGAATCGCCTGCGTGGCGCCAATTGCCAGCTCAACGCGACCATCGGACAGCGCATCCCAGACGCCGTTAAACACTTCCTGAAAAACCAACAGTTCCACATCATCAAAATGACGATAGAAATCCACGATCATCTGTCGGGTGCGATCCGGGCGAACAATGTTATCTACCGCAATCGCCAGCTGTCCGCGCCAGCCGTTGGCAATTTGCTGACATTGCTGGCGGGTGATCTGCATTTTTTTGATAACAGAGCGGCCTTCTTTGAGAAACCACGCACCGGCAGGCGTCAACTCCACATCCCGATGACGTCGCTCAAAAAGCGGCACCGCCAGCCACTCTTCCAGCTGACGTACGGTGTAGCTTACCGCTGAGGGTACACGGTGCAACTCCTGCGCGGCCGAACTAAAGCTGCCATTACGCGCAACCGCATCAACCACTTCAAGTGAATATTCCGACCACATATTCTGCCTGCAAAAAATTTGAAATCAGTAAGCAAATATTAGCGTTTCACAGCAAGAATTACACTCACTACACTCAGCGGCATTGTTCTACTGCTAAAAAAAGAGAAATGATGATGCAACCTGGGAAAGGGTTTTTAGTCTGGCTGGCGGGTCTTAGCGTGCTCGGCTTTCTGGCAACGGATATGTATCTGCCCGCCTTCGCCGCAATTCAGTCCGATCTGCAAACGCCTGCATCAGCCGTCAGCGCCAGCCTTAGCTTGTTCTTAGCCGGTTTTGCCGTGGCACAGCTTCTGTGGGGGCCACTTTCCGACCACTACGGCCGCAAACCTATTTTGTTGCTGGGTTTATCTATCTTTGCTCTGGGTAGTCTGGGCATGCTGTGGGTTGAAAACGCCACAGGCCTGCTGGCGCTGCGTTTTGTTCAAGCCGTTGGTGTCTGTGCGGCATCGGTAATCTGGCAGGCGCTGGTCACTGATTATTATCCGTCACAAAAAGTAAATCGCATCTTTGCCACCATTATGCCGCTGGTCGGATTATCTCCGGCATTGGCGCCGTTGTTAGGCAGTTGGATCCTTGTACATTTTTCCTGGCAGGCCATTTTCGCCACCCTGTTTGCCATAACCCTAATTCTGATGCTTCCTGCCCTGCGCTTAAAACCAACGGCTAAAGCGCGCGACGACAGCCAGGATAAACTGACATTCGCCACCCTGCTACGCTCGAAAACCTATCGCGGGAACGTACTGATTTATGCCGCCTGTTCCGCGAGCTTCTTCGCATGGCTGACGGGCTCCCCGTTCATCCTCAGCGAAATGGGCTACAGCCCGGCAGTGATTGGCCTGAGCTATGTACCGCAAACCATCGCCTTCTTAGTCGGCGGTTACGGCTGTCGCGCTGCGTTACAAAAATGGCAAGGTCGTCAACTGCTGCCATGGTTACTCATCCTGTATGCGATTAGTGTCGTTGCCACCTGGGCTACCGGCTTTATTCACCATGTTGCGCTCGCTGAAATCCTGATCCCATTCTGCGTGATGGCGATTGCCAACGGTGCCATCTACCCTATCGTTGTCGCTCAGGCATTACGCCCGTTCCCGCAGGCGACCGGACGAGCAGCCGCATTGCAGAATACGTTGCAGTTGGGTTTATGCTTCCTGGCAAGCCTTGTGGTTTCCTGGCTGATCGCCACCCCGCTGCTCACCACTACCAGCGTGATGCTGACTACGGTGCTACTGGCGGCCGTAGGGTACAAAATGCAATCACAGAAAGCTGGCACCCCTCAAACAGACGACCGTGTGCAAATTGTCCACGGAGAGTCTCACTAATAATTACCGCGGGCTATTAATTAGCCCGCTAACAATTATATGTTGAATCATAAAAAATTCAGGCCTATACTGATTTCCGGTTTTTAAAAAAACGATAATTTTTATGCGGTAACGGGAACAAGAACGTTCTCGTATTCCCACGGATGGTCTTTTCGGCAAGGGTTCCTCCCTTCCTCTGTTCTACGTCGGATTATAGATTCACGGATTAATTTCGTGAGATTTCTCACACAGCCCAAAAAAGCGTCTACGCTGTTTTAAGGTTCTGATCACCGACCAGTGATGGAGAAGCTATGAGTTCATCGTGTATAGAAGACATCAGCGTACCGGATGATAACTGGTACCGCATCACCAGTGAATTGTTAAGCCGTGCAGGCATCGCCGTTAATGGTCCGGCACCGGCAGATATTCGCGTTAACAACCCTAGATTTTTCAAGCGCGTATTGCAGGAAGGATCGTTAGGTTTGGGTGAAAGTTATATGGATGGCTGGTGGGAATGCGACCGGCTGGACATGTTTTTTAGTAAAGCCCTGCGCGCCGGTCTTGAAAACCAACTCCCCCGCCATTTCAAAGATACACTGCGAATTGCAGCGGCTCGCCTGTTTAATTTGCAGACCAAAAAACGTGCGTGGGTTGTCGGCAAAGAACATTACGATTTAGGCAACGATCTCTTTTCCCGCATGCTCGACCCTTATATGCAGTATTCCTGCGCCTACTGGAAAGATGCCGACACACTGGAATCTGCCCAGCAGGCGAAGCTGAAAATGATTGCCGAAAAACTGCAGTTGCAGCCAGGAATGCGGATACTCGATATAGGCTGCGGCTGGGGTGGCTTGTCCCAGTTTTTGGCATCACAATATGGCGTAAGCGTGGTAGGCGTGACCATTTCTGCAGAACAACAGAAAATGGCGCAAGCGCGTTGTGCGGGGCTGGATGTCACCATTTTGCTGCAGGATTATCGCGACCTGAACGACAAATTTGATCGCATTGTCTCCGTCGGCATGTTTGAACATGTAGGACCGAAAAATTACGCGACCTATTTTGACGTAGTCGATCGCAATTTAAAACCGGACGGTCTCTTTTTGCTGCATAGCATCGGTTCTAATAAAACCGACAATAACGTTGACCCGTGGATCAATAAATATATCTTCCCGAACGGCTGTTTACCGTCAGTTCGCCAAATTGCCAACGCCAGCGAGCCGCATTTTGTGATGGAAGACTGGCATAATTTTGGTGCGGATTACGATACCACCCTGATGGCCTGGCACGAACGTTTCATGAGTTCCTGGCCTGAAATCGCCGATAATTACACCGAGCGCTTTAAACGGATGTTCAGCTATTACCTGAACGCTTGCGCAGGCGCATTTCGCGCTCGCGACATTCAGCTATGGCAGGTGGTTTTCTCCCGCGGAGTTGAACACGGCCTACGCGTTCCCCGCTAATTATTATCGCCCCCGTGCTAACGGGGGCTTTACTCTCAGGCTCCTGCTTCACCTGTGACGTTGCTGATAGCGCTTTCTCGCGCCGCCAGCACACGCTCAACGGTATCAACCACCGCCTGCGTTTGCGGATCGATTTCGATATTGACCCGCGCACCCAGTTTTTTCTTGCCAAGCGTCGTACGCTCCAGGGTTTCCGGAATCAAATGCACGCAAAAGCGTGTCGGTGTGACTTCGCCTACCGTCAGGCTGATGCCGTCAATACCGATAAATCCTTTGTACAGGATATATTTCATCAGTGACGGATCCTGAACTTTAAACCACACCTGGCGATTGTTTTCTGAGGTCAGAATTTTCGATACTTCGGCAGTAGTCATAATATGGCCCGACATTAAATGCCCGCCGATTTCATCACTGAATTTTGCCGCGCGCTCAACATTGACCAAATCTCCGACCTTCAGATCCCCCAGATTTGTGATACGCAACGTTTCTTTCATCAGATCAAAGCTTATCTGGTTACCGTTGATTTCGGTGACCGTCAGACAGCACCCATTGTGGGCAACCGATGCGCCGGTCTCAAGCGCATCCAGCATATATTCAGGTAACTCCACAACATGCGTACGAAAATTTGGTTTTTCATCAATAGACACCAATTTCGCGGTGCCCTGCACAATACCCGTAAACATACTTCTAACTCCTGAACTCAATTAAGACATCTCTGCACAGCACAATAGCAGGTGGAAATTCAGGTTGCCAGCGATGCGCCGCTACTGCCTGTTTTTTCACTGGAGAATTACGTATTCCTCGCTACAATAGACTGAAATTTCCCCAGCTTTTTCTCCTTGCTGCCAGATAAGGCGGCTTTTTTAGTCTCTCAAATAACAACAATATAGTGGTGTACACGTGCAAAAGTATGTAAGTGAAGCGCGTCAGTTATTAGCTCTGGCAATTCCGGTGATTCTTGCGCAAATCGCTCAAACTGCAATGGGATTCGTTGATACCGTCATGGCGGGTGGATACAGCGCCACGGACATGGCTGCCGTCGCTATTGGAACGTCCATCTGGCTGCCAGCTATTCTGTTTGGCCATGGACTGTTACTGGCTCTGACGCCGGTCATTGCGCAACTCAATGGTTCCGGACGCCGCGATCGGATTGCCCATCAAATACGTCAGGGATTCTGGTTGGCGGGTAGCGTCTCCGTTCTGATTATGATCGTGCTATGGAACGCAGGCTACATTATTCGCTCCATGCATAACATCGACCCGGCTCTGGCGGATAAAGCCGTTGGCTATCTTCGCGCGCTGCTGTGGGGCGCACCGGGGTATTTGTTCTTCCAGGTAGCCCGTAACCAGTGCGAAGGTCTGGCCAAGACCAAACCCGCGATGGTGATGGGATTTCTCGGCCTGCTGGTGAACATTCCGGTTAACTACGTTTTCATTTATGGGCATTTAGGCATGCCGGAACTGGGCGGCGTGGGTTGTGGCGTCGCTACGGCAGCGGTTTACTGGGTAATGTTTATCGCGATGCTGTCTTACATTAAACGCGCACGCTCAATGCGCGACATCCGTAATGAGCGTGGTTTCCAGAAGCCGGACACCGCAGTAATGAAGCGTCTGGTGCAATTGGGTTTACCTATCGCGCTGGCGTTGTTTTTCGAAGTGACGCTGTTTGCAGTAGTCGCATTGCTGGTTTCCCCACTGGGGATTGTTGACGTCGCCGGACACCAGATCGCGTTGAACTTCAGCTCGTTAATGTTCGTTCTGCCGATGTCTCTGGCTGCCGCCGTCACCATTCGTGTCGGTTATCGTCTGGGCCAGGGTTCCACGCTGGATGCCCAAACCGCAGCCAGAACGGGTCTGGGCGTCGGTGTCTGCATGGCCGTGGTAACGGCGATTTTCACCGTGACATTCCGTGAACACATTGCCCTGCTCTACAACAATAACCCGGAAGTTGTCGCTCTGGCAGCACAGCTCATGTTGCTGGCGGCGGTGTATCAAATATCTGACTCTATCCAGGTTATTGGCAGCGGTATCCTGCGTGGTTATAAAGATACCCGTTCAATTTTCTTTATTACCTTTACGGCCTACTGGGTGCTGGGTCTGCCGAGCGGCTATATTCTGGCGCTGACCGATCTGGTGGTTGACCGGATGGGGCCAGCAGGATTCTGGATGGGCTTTATTATCGGCCTGACTTCTGCGGCGGTGCTGATGATGCTGCGAATGCGTTTTCTACAACGCCAACCGTCAGCGGTTATATTGCAACGAGCTGCACGATAATACCCAAATAGCCGCCGTTGGCGGCTTTTTTCATCCTCAGAACGGACTGGCATTTTGGACATTCATCCATTCCTGACTGATGGGATGCCTGAAATGCAATTCACTGGCATGCAGCATCAGTCGCGGCGCTCTTTCAGTGCCAGGCAGCAGACAACCTCCATACAAATCACAGCCTAAAATCGGATGTCCTAACAACTGACAGTGGATCCGCAGTTGATGGGTACGCCCGGTTTCAGGCGTCAGTTGTACCCGGGTCAGGCAGAGTGACGCCCCATTTTCCTGGCGATAATGAAAACGCTCAACAACCTGATAGCGCGAGCGCGCGGGTTTGCCGTTGAAGGCGCAAATCGACATCCGTGGAAACAACGCCGGGTCTTTGGCTATCGCTGCGTCTATAACCCCTTCATCATTTTTCAGATGCCCACATAACAGCGCGCTGTACATTTTGCTTACCGTACGTCGACTGAACTGCTGGCAAAGCGCGGCGTTGATCGCTTTGTTACGGGCAACCACCATCACCCCTGAAGTTCCAAAATCGAGCCGATGTACCAGCGTGCAACCGGGATAAATCTGTACCAGCCGATGATGTACCGAATCGAGATTTTGCGGATTTTTCCCCGACAAACTTAGCAGCCCGGCAGGTTTATTGATAAGCACCAGGTGTTCGTCCTGATAGAGGATCTCTATCTCGTCATGACAAGGCGGGGCAATAAAAGTATCGAGGATCGTAGACATGTGCGGCCAGAATGAAATGTGGGAGCAGATCATATCCAATTTTCACCAGACTGGCGAATTTGAGTCGTACAGGCATGATAGAGTGTGGGTTATCCCGAGTACGATGAGAGGGTTACACCGTGCAACAAATCGATTTCTATATGGTAGATGCCTTTACCACCACCACGTTTGGCGGTAATGCCGCAGCAGTATGTCCGCTCCCAGACTGGTTGCCCGATGAAACATTATTGAAAATGTCGCAGCAGCATAACCAGTCAGAAACCGCTTTTTTTGTCGTCAACGAGAATGGCTTTGAGCTGCGCTGGTTAACCACTCAGGGAGAAATCAATCTGTGTGGACATGCCACGCTTGCCGCCGCACATGTCATCTTTGAACATCTGGACTACCCAGGTACGACCCTCCATTTCACCACTCGATTCGTGGGACCACTGACGGTCACGCGCAGCGGTGAATGGCTGACGCTTGATTTTCCTGCCTGGCAAAGCGAGCCCGCCGAACCGCCCGCCTTACTACTGGAAACATTAGGCATCACCGAATACAAAGAAGTGCGTGTCGCGCGCGATTATATGATTGTTTTGGATAATCAACAGCAGGTTGAGGCTGTACGCCCGGACATCCACGCCATGCTTCCGTTGCGGAAAATGGTTTGTATCACCGCGCCGGGTGACGGGCAATACGACTTCGTCAGCCGTTTCTTCTGTCCGGGTGAAGCCGTAGCGGAAGACCCTGTCACGGGCTCGGCACATAGCATGCTGATTCCTTACTGGGCTGCAAAACTCAATAAATCACAGATGCTGGCGCGCCAGGTCTCTGCGCGCGGCGGAGATTTACGCTGCCAGTTGGCAGGAACGCGTGTTTATATCGGCGGACAGGCAATCACTTATCTAACTGGGAAAGTGCTGTTGCGCTAGCAGCTCTCCCCGAATTAACCAATCCAAGGAGGATTTATGGCGAACAAACTCGTGCAGATACACTTTGATTTTCATGGTCCGTTTGGCGCTGAGATGTCGAATCAGCTTGTTGAACTGGCCGAATCCATCAACCAGGAGCCGGGGTTCATCTGGAAAATCTGGACCGAGAACGAAGCAAACCACGAAGCCGGTGGCATCTACCTGTTTCAGGATGAAGTCAGCGCGCTAGCCTATATCAAAAAGCACACTGCCCGTCTGAAGCATCTGGGAGTGGAAGACGTGACGTTCAAAATCTTCGATATTAATGAGCCGTTAAGTAAAATTAACCACGGTCATATTGGCTAATTTTTTGCTTCAGACGCCCCTCCCCGGGGCGTTTCACCACTGATACTGCTTTCCCCTCGTTAAAACCGAAACCTCCCTGTTCCCACTCAGCATAGCTTTTACGTTAACCACATTTGCAATAGTTCACAAAATCAGCACCTGTGAAAATTATCACTAGCCTGACGTTGCATGAAAGCGTATAAAATAATACAAAATGTATTATTTTATACAAAATGAATTATCATCAACATCAGGAGATTCTTTATGTCTGTGGAGATTACATTGAACGCATCTGCAGGGGGCTTTCCACCTGCTGGTCATTACTCGCACAGTACAACGGCTGGCGGGTTCGTCTTCATTTCCGGCCAGTTGCCGGTCACTATTGATGGCGAAAAGAAAACGAATGCTTCTTTTGAAGAGCAGACGCGACTGGTGCTACAGAATATTGATGCCTGCCTGGCTGGCGCTGGAATTTCCCGACAGCATTTGGTGTCAGTACGCGTCTATGTGACAGATATCAACCAGTGGCCAACGTTTAACAAAATCTATGGCGAGTGGATCGGTGATTTCCGCCCATCTCGAGCAGTAGCCGGTGTTGCAGAGCTTCATTATGGTTTCGCGCTGGAAATCGAAGCTATTGCCTTGGCCCCACAAGCGTGACGTTTAACGACATACAGGTGAACAAGAATGACTGAAATGACACTGCCTGATTATAACGATGTTGCCGCTGCGGCAGAGCGCATCGCCGAGTATGCCAACAAAACACCGGTGATGACCTCCCGAACGGTTAATGACGAATTTGCGGCTGACGTTTTCTTCAAATGCGAAAACTTCCAGAGAATGGGCGCGTTTAAATTTCGCGGAGCTATGAATGCGCTGCGCCAGTTTACACCAGAACAACGCGCTGCAGGCGTCGTCACCTTTTCTTCCGGCAACCATGCGCAGGCCATTGCCCTGTCGGCAAAGTTGTTGGGGATCCCGGCGACGATTATCATGCCGCACGATGCCCCGGCAGCTAAAGTTGCGGCAACAAAAGGCTATGGTGGAAATGTGGTGATTTACGATCGCTATACCGAAGATCGTGAGAAAATAGGCCGGGAGCTGGCAGAGAAACACGGTTTGACGCTAATCCCGCCTTACGATCATCCGCACGTGATTGCGGGCCAGGGCACTGCCGCAAAAGAGCTGATTGAAGAAGTGGGTCAATTGGACGTTCTGTTCGTGTGTCTGGGTGGCGGCGGCCTGCTTTCAGGATCCGCACTGGCAGCCCGACATCTCTCCCCTGACTGCCTCATCTATGGCGTCGAACCCGAAGCGGGAAACGATGGGCAACGGTCGTTTCGCAGCGGAAAAATTGTTCATATTGATACGCCCAAAACCATCGCTGACGGTGCGCAGACCCAACATCTCGGGAAGATAACGTTTCCGATCATTCAGCAAAACGTTAACGATATTCTGACCGTCTCAGATGATGAACTGGTCGCCTCGATGAAATTTATCGCTGAGCGCATGAAAATCGTCGTGGAGCCGACCGGATGCCTGGGTTTTGCTGCTGCGCGAACCCGCAAGGCAGAACTTCTCGGTAAGAAAATCGGTATTATCATTAGCGGCGGGAACGTGGATATCAGCCGCTACAGTGAATTCCTCGTAAGTTGATCAAAAAGGTATCTGCTATGCGGATACCTTATTACTGTCTGTATATTCCTGTCTGGATAAGCGAACCTTGCTCACTGTAAACTGCTCGCAATCGTGGCTACAGGCATCACCACAGGAGACTGGCATGCCCAAAACTGACAACAACTCGCTTCTCAGCCAAATTGACACTATCGCCAGGGGGCTCGGCGAGACCTTCTCTCCATTTTGCGAAGTGGTGGTTCATGACCTCAAGAATCCTGAACATGCCATTTTGTCCATCCATAACAATTTGTCAGGACGCAAACCCGGCCAGCCGGCAACAGAACTGGGTCTGGCGCGAATCGCATCGCCCGAATTTCCCAGCATCATTGCGAATTACAGCAACCAGTTTGCCGATGGCCGCCCGGTGAAAAGTACATCCATTGGCATCAAAGACGAAGAAGGTAAATACGTAGCAGCACTCTGTCTGAACGTGGATATGACGCTGTTTCGTGGCATGCAGAGTGCCCTTGCACAATTTACTGAAACCGAAAACTCGCCTATTAAGGAACATATCGACCCTGGCAGTAATGAAGTCATCCGCCAGCGTATCGATGACTTTGCCGCTAAACGCGCAACGACGGCCCGCGCCCTTAAACCTGAAGACCGTAAGCTGCTGATTCAACAGTTACGCAAAGAGGGGTTGCTGAACGTACGAAAATCAATGGATACCGTGGCACAGCATCTGGGGGTATCCAGAGCTACCGCTTACCTGTATGCCCGTCAGTCGACACCGTTAAATGAGTAAGATGGTCATATAAGGTATGCCTTAGCGCAGGTCAGTGACATGTCATTCATTACTGGCACAAAGTGCTCCGCCACATGCTGAGGGGGCGTTGTGCCGACATAGCCATCCGCAAGAAAAACAGTATTATCTTGTGACTACACAAAAGATAAACCTTTGCATCTCTGCGTGTTTAGTTGCCCTAATGAAACATGCAGGTTGCTTTTTGTACAAATCAATAAAAATTAACGCCCTTCTAATAACTTCATCAACCTTGCTTGAGCAACTTTAAAAGCAAGCAAACCCTAACCATCTGATTTTTATCAATAAAAATATATTCACGTTTATTCAACAAATATTAACCAGGCCGCATATATAATTAACATAATATCTAAATTATAATTCTTTCACACGTCCGGTAGCCGGTGAGGTCAGAATGCGATTAATCGCCATGTTGTTAAGCTTTATGCTCGTCACCCAGGTCTATGCCAGCGAACTGCCCAAACCTGCAGGTAAAGTCCTTTTAACACTGTCCGGAAATATTGAAAATACAAATGAAGACGGGAAAGCCGTTTTTGATACCGCCAGCCTTGAGAAACTGGGAATGGTAAGTTTCCAGACCACCTCCCCCTGGTATAATGGTCGCACGACCTTTACGGGCATTCCATTACAAAAGCTCATGGATTATGTCGGGGCAAAAGGATCGGTTGTAAAGGTGACTGCGCTCAATGACTATACGACCGTTATCCCTCTCAGTGATTTCAAAAAATACGATGCTATCCTTGCTTTAAAAATCAACGGAAAATATATGCGCATCCGTGATAAAGGCCCGTTATTCATTGTGTACCCCTATGACAGCATGCCGGAACTGAATAACCAGATTTATTACTCCAGGTCTGCATGGCAGGTCAGTAGTATGGATATCGAGTAGGCGTTCAGAGGAACACCATGAACAGAATACTGGCTGGTATCATCTTTTTTCTTTTTATATCTACTGGATATATCTCATTCCTCGTGCATGAAAGACAACAAGAGTTACAGAAGCTAACTCACTACACCGATTCCTGGTCTGCTGCACAGCTGGTATCTCAATATTATCGATTTGAATCATTGTTAGCTCTTTACACTATCGATGATACGATGAATCTCGATAATGTACGCATGCGTCTCGACATTATGCTCAGCCAGAGTGATTTGATCAAAGAGGGTGATTTGGGGCGCTACATTGAAAGCAATATAGCTCACCGTCAACTGGCGGTAAAACTTGAAAACACCCTAAATTTTCTGGATGTTAATCTGGAAAAAATGAACCGTTCAGCACTCCAGGACTATCTAAAAAAAATGCATACTCTGGATGCGCCACTTGGTCGTCTTTCGTCCGGCGCGTTAAACAAGGATGTTAACTCGATCAATAACGCCAACCAGAAAATTCAAACACTGTACTACATATATTCAGCAACCTCTGTGCTACTGATAATACTGAGTGCGATTCTGGGCGTGCTCATTTTCTATCAAAACAGAAATATCCTACGTGCACACCTTCAGGTTAAGAGTCTTGCCGAAGAACTGCAGATATCTAAAGAAAAGCTACAAATCCAGAATGCTAAACTGGAATATGACGTCTACCATGACTCTCTTACCGAGATGAATAATCGCCAGCTATTCTGGGGTGATTTAAATAAAACAATCGAGATGGCAGAAAAAAATAACGACTCTGTGATTGTGATGTTGTTTGATTTAGATCGCTTCAAGGAGGTAAATGATACCTATGGTCATGATGCCGGTGACATTTTACTACGTCAGATATCAAACCGTCTGACTTCGATAAGCCTGACTTCGGATACACTGTATCGATTAGGTGGAGATGAGTTTGCGTTTCTCTCAAGCGGTTTGACAGAAAGTCGCGCAGTTTCACGAGCTCAGAAAATATGTGAATATATCAGCCAACCCTATACTATTTACAACACAATTATCAATATAACTACCTGCGTTGGTATTGTTATCTCAGATACTGAACGTCGCCCCGACTATCTTTATAAATTTGCCGATCTGGCGCTTTATGAAGCCAAAAACGACGGTTCTGGCAAGATAAAGGTCTTCCGGCAACGAATGTTAGAAAAGCTGCAAGAAAGCAGAACACTTGAGCATGATATGGCCCTGGCAATTGTGAACAAAGAATTCGTGGTTTATTATCAGCCTATTGTCGACTCTTTCAGCCAGAAAATTTACAGTTACGAAGCACTTATTAGATGGCTCCATCCTCTTAAGGGCCTCCTGTCACCGGATAGCTTCATTCCCGTTGCTGAAAAAACAGGAATGATTAATGAGATGGGGAAAGCCGTGCTCGAAATTGCTTGCCGGGAGGCAGCTTGTTGGGCAATTCCGGTTAAAATTTCAGTCAATGTCTCTCCCGTTCAGCTAAGCAGCAAAACCTTTGCCGGTATCGTGCTGTCCATTCTGAAAGAAACAGGACTACCACCTGATCGTCTTGAACTGGAGGTGACAGAATCCTCTATCTTTACTGAGAGTACAACGCCGATGAATACCCTGAATAAACTCAGAGCCCTTGGCGTAAAAATCTCCATCGACGATTTTGGTACCGGATACTCTTCTCTTTCGCGACTGAGCAGGCTTGCCTTCGATAAAATCAAAATAGACAAGTCCTTTGTGCATTCGATATCTACACAGGAAGATGCCCTTAATATCATCAAACTGATCACTGGCATGGCGAAGTCCCTTAATATGAAGGCTGTCGCAGAAGGTGTTGAAACGCAGGAACAACTGGAAAGACTGCAGGCTCTCGGCTGCGATTTCGCACAAGGATATCTGTTTGGTAAACCTCAACCTTGTATTGATAAGGAAATCAGACATGGTTAAATCACAAACGCCTCCCCAGCTCTGAATGGTCTGGCCTTGGGAAAAAGGATGTTAATTAAGCTTTAGTCACTGACTGACATCCTGCAGTCGCCGTTAAAAATTAATGTACCCTGTTTTAAAACAGGGTACATCTGTGAAATTGAAAAAGAATTAATTTTTCATTTCATGGTTTTTATTCATATTATCTTTTTTCATATTGTCCATTTTTCCCATACTGTCTTTGGTCATTGGTTTTTTGCTCATAGTGTCTTTGCACATATTGTCTTTACACATGTTGTCATGTGTCTTTGACATTGTGTCTTTAGCCATACCGTCTTTGCCCATCGAATCGGCGGCCTGTACGTTTGCCATAAACAGAGCGGAAAATACGGTTGCGGCGATGATCATCTTTTTCATGGTAGTTCCTCGTTGTGTTGTAGTATTAACTGCCACCAAACCAGTTGTAACCCTGATCTTCCCAATAACCGCCCGGGAAACGATTCGTGATTTCAATGACCTGGATATGTTTGGGATTCTTGTACCCCAGCTTGGTAGGGATACGTAGCTTTATGGGGTAGCCATATTCTGCCGGGAGGATCTGGTTATCCCACGTCAATGCCATCAGCGTCTGAGGGTGTAACGCCGTGGCCATGTCTATGCTGGTGTAGTAGTCATCTGCACAGCGAAAGCTGACGTACTTCGCGCGCAAATCGGCACCAACGAGCGTCAAAAAGTGGCGAAACGGCACACCATCCCATTTTCCAATTGCACTCCATCCCTCAACGCAAATGTGACGGGTAATCTGACTTGTCTGCTGCATGTTGTGCAGCTCCGTCAGCGTCCAGTTGCGGTTGTCACGCACCAGCCCGCGAATTTCAAGGCGATAGTCCCGGCCATCCACCTGCGGAATATCTTCTGGCCCGTAAAAAGCATTAAATGGAAAAGGACGCGTGATCTCTGCGGATGTATATTCAGGCGCAAGCGCACGGTCGCTGAATAAAAACCCCTGCACCCGATCGTTAAAACGTGACATACGTGAGAGCACATTTTCCACATCCGTGTTATCGCTGATATCGCAACCGGTAAGCATCATGATGCCGCCGAGCGTCAGTCCCTGGCGCAGTAAACGACGGCGGTCCGGGCTGAGTAATTTTTCCGCTTCTTTGACCAGGTAATGCGTGTCAGTGTCGGAGAGAAATCGGGATTTTTTCATGATGTATTTCCTTAGCGCCCCCGTAACATTGCCAGCAACGTGCGCGGAACCAGCAGGACCATTAGCAGATGAATGACAATAAACAGCGCAAGTGCGCTCATGGCGAAGAAATGGACATACCGCGCAGAATCATATCCACCGAATAAGGTCCGTAAAAACGGGAACTGTACGGATTTCCACAGCACCAGACCGGATAAAACCAGCACGATGCCATCGAGAAGAATGAACAGATAGGCTATTTTTTGCACCATATTGTAGTGGCGCAGATCGGCGTGCTGGAGTTTCCCTCGCAGCGCCTGCAAGAGATCGTCCTTCAACTGTCGATATGACAACGGAAAAAACTTTTGCCGAAAACGGCCACTGGCTATGCCAAGCGAGAGATAAATTGCGCCATTTAAGGCCAGTACCCACATCATGGCAAAGTGCCACTGGAGTGCGCCCCCCAGCCAGCCACCGAGGGTTATTTGTGCAGGAAACTCAAATGAAAATAGCGGTGCGGCGTTGTAGATGCGCCAACCGCTAAACAACATGCCCGCGATAGCAACGACATTTACCCAATGGCAACAGCGCAGCCAAAGCGGGTGTACCGTTTCTGAGGTTGATGGTCGCATGATGCGCTCTCCATGAATGACATGAGCGCATCATGGCAGCATTGTGATCACCACATCCTCACGGAAGTTTAAATAAAATGTGATAACTTCCCGTATTCGCCAACAGTAAGCTAATTAACCATTAAACGAAGCGCTAATTCATTCGGATAAGGATCAAAATAGTTCTGGCCAAGCAGGTAGCTGTCCGGGTATTCAGCCAGGTAGTGCTTGAGTAGCGTGAGTGGAGCCAGGATTGGCAAAAGTCCACTGCTGTAGTTGAGGATGACGTCACGTAACTCTCCGCGCTGGCGAGCGCTCAATTGCTCACGGAAGTAACCCTGAATATGCATCAGCACGTTGGTGTGATTCTTCCGCGATGCGGGCATTTTAAGAATAGCCATAAGCTTTTCACGATAGGCCACGAAAAAAGCGTCCAAATCATCCCACTGGTGAAGCGAGGCAACAAAGGGGCCAATTTCCCGATAACCCGCCTGGTTATGCGCCAGCAGCTGGAGCTTATAGCGACTATGAAAGTGTATTAATCCGTGGCGAGTAAGGCCATTGGCTCGCAACTTATTTAGCTCATGTAACGCGAACACTCGCGCGACAAAATTTTCCCTCAGCACCGGATCGTGCAAGCGGCCATCTTCTTCGACCGGCAACCACGGGTAGGTTTCCATTAATGCACCAGTAAATAAACCCGTCCCCTCTTTTCGCCCACGATTTCCCTTTTCGTCATACAGCCTTACTCTTTCCATCCCGCAGCTCGGTGATTTAGCACAAACGATAAAACCCGCCAGACTACCAAGTCCCTGTAGATATGAGGCGGTGAATTCGGACATTTTATCGGTTACATCTTCACCCGGCGCATGGCTAAAACACATGCGAATATCCCCTTGGGAAGTCTGAACCAGACGCAACGCGGGACGTGGTACAGGCAAACCGATGGACATCTCCGGACAGACAGGTTTATAAGTCACCCACTTAGCCAGATCGTCCATCACAAACCCCATCCGCTTATGCCCACCATCGAATCGCACGGCTGAGCCGGTCAAACATCCACTAATCCCGATAACAGGTTGAGTATGCATAACGATCCCCTCTTTTGTTTGCGCCCCTTTTCGGGAAGGATTCGTGTGACTGTTCCATTAAGTAAAGCATATTTAAACGACATACTTTCGTGAGCTTTAATTTTTAATGTTCGGATACATTAATCATAAATAACGAATATTTGCAGTGAAAGTTGGTAATTTCCCTGAACAGTTCTATAGTCGGGACTGCTTCTCATTACAGGGTTCACTAATGCGATTTAACGGACTGACTAAAGGTTTCTTCATTTTCATCCTTGCCCTCGTTACCTGGGCGTTTTTCGATGTATTGTCCCCCTACTTTTCTGCTATTTTGTGGGCTGCCATCCTGACCACAATATTCAACCCGGTGAAAAACAGGCTGCGCAGTGCCCTTGGCGAACGCAACGGGCTGGCATCACTGCTCACCATCGGCATTATCTGTCTGATTGTCTTTATCCCACTGATGGTGATCCTCTCCTCATTGGCGATTGAGTTGAACGTGGTGTATACCAAATTACAACAAAACGACACACAGTTCCCGGAAGTGGTCACTTCCATTATTTCGCATCTTCCTGACTGGGCCAGAGGATTCCTCGCCGAACATAATCTGGATAACGTTGCACAGCTCCAGAAAAAACTGTCGGACGTTGCGCTGCAGGGTGGCCAGTACCTGGCAGGTAGCGCGTTCCTGATTGGTAAAGGGACATTCGGCTTTGCTATTAGCTTTGGCATCATGCTGTATCTGCTGTTTTTCTTACTAAAGGACGGACCTTATCTGGTACGCCAGATTCTGGACTCATTACCGCTTTCTGATTTTGCCAAACAGCACCTGTTCGCTAAGTTCGTTGGCGTGACACGGGCTACGGTTAAGGGCACGGCGGTAGTCGCGTTGGTTCAGGGGATTCTTGGCGGCATCGCGTTTGCTGTTGTTGATATCGACGGCAGCGTACTGTGGGGCGCGCTAATGGCGTTTCTCTCCCTCGTGCCCGCTGTCGGCTCAGCGATCGTCTGGGTACCTGCGGCAATATTCCTTTTCGCCACGCATCAGATATGGCAAGGGCTGTTCATCGTCGGCTTCTTCGTGATTATCGTCGGGCTGGTGGACAATATCCTGCGCCCGCTGCTGGTCGGTAAAGACACCAAAATGCCTGATTACCTGATCCTGATAAGCACCCTCGGCGGAATGGAGATCTACGGTATCAACGGCTTTGTAATTGGCCCGCTAATTGCCGCGCTGTTCATTACCTGCTGGAATCTGTTTTCCGGACGTGACCATGAAGGTAACGTGGAAGGAATCGACGAAGCTTTTATGGAAGAAGGAAAAAATCCTCCAGATCTGTGATGGCTGGACGATAACAAAAGGCGGTCTCAGGGCCGCCTTTTGTTTTCACGCAAAATCATACGCTTCCTATAATTTCAATCATGCTTATTCATTAATCGTCGCAAAAGGAACTCATCAGTGCGAATAGCCACAATTACCAACTGGGCCTATAGCGCGACGGTATGTCTGACCATCGCCTCCGGCATTGTCATGCTGATGGCCTCCAGCGCCGATAATACCGAACGCCAGGTGGTGGAGCAGCGTTATCAATTCGATCAACTGACCGAAGAAGTGGAGCTTGACGCCTGGTCTCTATCAGATCTGGCACGCGAATATGTTATTGCAAAAGATTCAGAAGCACTTAACACCTACCGCCAGAAAGAAGCGTCGCTAAAAGCGGTTGAACAGCGATTGTCGAAGCTAAAAGACCTTGGGGCAACGGATGAAGAGCTGGCGCTATTGCATGAAGGGCTGCAGATTGTGGATGCCCTGCAGGATGAGCAGGCCACGGCGCTTGCCAGCGTCGCGCGTGGAGAAGAGTCGCAGGCCATCGCCCTGCTGTACGGGAAAGCCTATGAACAGGAACTGGAGCGAGCTCAGGATCGCATAGACCATTTCCGCCAGTTGCTCGACAACCGCGTGCGTAATGCCATTGAAGATGCAACCCAAACATCGCGTAAGCTGCGTACGGCCTCTGAAGTGATG
The DNA here is from genome assembly GCF_052950715.1 of Citrobacter sp. VF227. Classification (NCBI taxonomy): domain Bacteria; kingdom Pseudomonadati; phylum Pseudomonadota; class Gammaproteobacteria; order Enterobacterales; family Enterobacteriaceae; genus Citrobacter; species Citrobacter sp. VF227. The sequence continues at coordinate 226,380 of NZ_JBRFVF010000001.1, read as the reverse complement.
GTTGGGCTTACGGCTCTGCTATTTTTGTTCGTCCTCGGCTTTATTTTAAAACGCCGTGTACTGCGTCCCGTCGTGCGTTTGAGCGATGTGGTCAACCGTTTGGCATCGCAGGATTACGCCGTTGAGACGCCAAGCTTTAACCAGATTGATGAAATCGGCGATATGGCGCAGGCGATCCGCATTTTTCGCGAAAACGGCCTGGTACGGCAACAGCTGGAGCAAGAACGAGACGCTGACTGGGCAATTCGCGAACTGTTGGCGCGTATGACACAACGCTTACAGGGCTGCGAGAGTTTTGCTGATGTCATCAATGTGGCTGAGCTGTTTGCACCGAATATTGCCCCAGGTATTGCTGGACGACTTTACATTCTTGACCGGGAGCCCTGGCAGATGCGCTCCGTTGCACAATGGCTCTCACCGCAGGGCAAAGCAGATGCTTTCCATCCGGATGAGTGCTGGGCAGTGCGCCGCGGTCAGAGCCATCCGCCGGTGCAAGGCGAACCCGATATCGCCTGCTACCATCTGCCGGAATCATGCCAGCAACATACTCTGTGCGTGCCACTGATTGCCCAGGGTGAAGCCATTGGCCTGCTTTCATTCCAGAATCTCAGCAATGAGTCAGCTCCTTCGCGTGCGTATCTGGAGCTGATGGCGGAAGCACTCGGTTTGGCCTTAGCCAACCAGCGCCTGCGCGATGCGCTGCTGGAGAAAGCGCACTACGATCCGCTAACCGGTCTGCGCAACCGTCATCATCTGGAAGATTCCTTACGCACTCAGATGAGCCAGGCCGTACGCAACCAGGAGCCGATCAGTTGCCTGATGATCGATATCGACCATTTTAAAAATATTAACGATCGCTTTGGTCATGAGGCAGGAGATAGCGTGATAAAAAGTATCGCCGCGACTATTCAGCGCGTGGTCCACGACAGCGGCATGGCTTTCCGCTATGGCGGTGAGGAATTTCTGGTGCTGCTGGCCAATACGGATGAGCAGGCCGCCAACCGCTTTGCGACGGATATTTATAACGGTGTACGGGAACTGTCGCTGCGCTTTGGCGTCTCTGAAATTGGTCACGTCGATGTCTCTATTGGCGTAGCCAGCTATCCTCAGCACGCCCAGAGCGACAACCTGCTGCGTGCTGCAGACGTGGCCTTGTATCGCGCTAAAGAGCTGGGACGTTCGCGCATCGTGAGCTTTGGCATGCTGGAAGCGAGCTGAACATGGCTTTACCTCGATGCCAGGCGGTGATATGTTATTTCAATGAACACAACACACGATATCACCGCTTTTAATCACAACCTGTGGTGGCTGCCTTCTTAAAGGCGGTCAGAATGTGTTTTCCCCATTTTAGATAACCGCCGAAAGGCGGTTATTTGCATTTGAAGACCCCTTTCGGTTTTATGACTAAGGAGTCTTATATGAACAACAAAACCATTATCCTCACTGGCGATCGACCTACCGGCCCGTTGCACCTCGGTCATTATGTTGGCTCGCTGCGTCAGCGCGCCATGCTGCAACACGATTATCAGCAGTTTGTATTAGTTGCTGACCTCCAAGGGCTGACCGATAACGGCAGCACACCGCAAAAGATCCGCGACAATATTCCCGAAGTGCTGGCCGATTATCTTGCTGCAGGAATAGATCCTTCACTGACCACTATTTGTTTGCAATCGGCCCTGCCTGCCCTTGCGGAGCTGACCGCGCTATATATGAACATCGTCACCGTGGCTCGCGTGGAGCGTAATCCTACGGTCAAAAACGAAATTGCGCAGAAAGGGTTTGCCCGCTCGTTACCGGTTGGTTTTCTGGTTTATCCCATCAGCCAGGCGGCAGATATTACAGCCTTCAAAGCCGAAGTGGTTCCCGTTGGCGACGATCAGTTGCCAATGATTGAACAGACCAATGAAATCGTGCATAAAATGAATAGTCTGTTACCTGCCCCCGTCTTGTCGCATTGTAAAGCGCTGCTGAGTGAAACCAGCCGTCTTCCGGGGATCGACGGTAATGCCAAAATGTCAAAATCGCTTGGCAATACATTACTCTTGTCCGCCAGCGAAGAGGCCATTCATCATGCGGTCAGCGCGATGTACACCGATCCCAATCATCTAAAAGTGTCCGATCCAGGGCAGATTGACGGCAATATGGTATTCACTTACCTCGATGCTTTTCATGCGGATAAAGCAAAAGTCGCGGAGATGAAAGCGCATTATCAGCGCGGCGGGCTGGGCGACCGTGCATGCAAAAACGAGCTGGAGATGTGCTTGCAAGAGCTTATTGCCCCGATGCGCGAGCGGCGCGCAACTTACATCCAGGATAAAGGCTTGCTGATGGCGATGCTCAAAAAAGGCAGCGAACAGGCGCATGAAGTCACACAGCAGACATTAAGAGAAGTGAAGCTAGGGCTGGGTTTGCCGGTGTTCTGAACTCGACCTGTTACAGTTGGCTCAATAAATAAAGACAGCTCCCGACGAGTTACCTTCGCCGGGAGTTTTCAGAATCTTATCCACGTTTTATCAGCAAAATTCAGAGTGAAGATTAATCGCCCTTAACCCGTTGAAAAATCCTTTCCCTTCCTCTCAACTTAGTCATTTTATTAATCTGGCAGTTGCTACCATAATAACAAGTCACGAAGCGAAGCCTGTAACCCGCAGGCAATATGAGTAATGCAACCATATTTGAGGATTCCGGTATGACCACCTTTCATCAACTCACTGCCACCAGTCTCAATGGCCAACCCATCTCGATGGCCGATTACGCTGGCAAACTGGTGCTGGTGGTGAATACCGCCAGCCATTGTGGCTTCACGCCACAATATGCAGGCCTCGAAGCACTCTACAAGAAGTACGCCGCGCAGGGTCTGGTGGTGCTGGGTTTCCCCTGCAACCAGTTTGGTAAGCAGGAACCTGGTGGAGCCGATGAAATCGCTCAAACCTGTCACATCAACTACGGTGTGAGCTTCCCAATGTTTGAGAAAGTGGACGTCAACGGCGCTGCTACACATCCGGTGTTTCGTTTCCTTAAAGACGAATTACCCGGCATGCTGGGTGGGCGGATCAAGTGGAACTTCACTAAGTTCCTGATCGGGCGTGACGGCAAGCCGCTTAAACGTTTTGCACCCTTCACGACCCCAGAGAAAATAGAAGCCACGATCCTTGCAGCGCTAAAAGACTGAGTGCTCATGTCATTCAAACCGTTCACATTATGCCCCTGCTTGCTGCCTGAATAAAAAACACGCTGCAAAATCAACAAAATATAGTCAACTTGCTTAATTACTCTGCAATCGCGTGAGATCAGGAAGAAAAATGCTATTTCCCTCTTGCCTCATTCGGTCTGTGCCGCTAATATTCGTCCCCGTTGTCACCTACAACGTTGCGTTCATAGCTCAGTTGGTTAGAGCACCACCTTGACATGGTGGGGGTCGTTGGTTCGAGTCCAATTGAACGCACCATCTTGCGTCCGTAGCTCAGTTGGTTAGAGCACCACCTTGACATGGTGGGGGTCGGTGGTTCGAGTCCACTCGGACGCACCAAATTATCTCAATGATTTGGTGCTGCTTCCCATAGTTATTCCTCAATAAACCTTCTGTTTTTATCCTTCAGTTCAATTAATTGTCCGCATAATGCTGTTAATAAACGATGCGCTAAAACCTACTAAACGCCGTGTTCAGCGCGTATCATTCATCTTCTAAGCAAAACCTTTTGCGTTTGAGATCGAATACTATGCCCTCTTCCATGGTAGCAATGCTGTGCCACAATCCCTTTTCCCCCCTCCTTCTCAATGCTGCCGCCCAAAGCAGGCCGCGTGCCGGTTAGCGTATCGAGCAGCGTACTCTTCCCCAGACCATTACGCCCCAGCCAGAACACGATATTGGGTAATGTCTCTTCAGTATCAGCCTGATACTGAATCAGGCTCACCAGCGCGGCAAAAAAGCCGCTCAAGATAATACCCGACAGGATCAGCACCAGCGTATTCTTCAGCCCCTGCAACGAAGCAATGGCATACACCAGGATCAGCGCCGTCAGACCGAAGAAAAACGTTGAGCCCATCATCAACCACGGCGACAGGCCGAGCAGAATAGCCAACGTTCCGCCAAAAGCAGCCCCCGATGTCACACCGATAATATGCGGGTCGACCAGCGGATTATGAAATATCCCTTGCAGCGTCGCGCCGCATAAACCCAGCGCGCCACCTGCCAGCAACGCCATCACAATACGCGGCAGCCTGACCGTCCAGATAACCTGACCGGCAATCCCTTCAGCGCCGCTAAAGTGCGTCAGATGATAAAATACCTCACGTAACGACAGCGGATACTGCCCAAGACACAGCGAACTGGTGCCCAGCAACAGGACCACCGCGATTAAGAGCGGTTGCTGGGGTGGAATGCGCTTACTTAGCGGCATCTGAATGCCAATTCACGCGATAAAAGCGCTGATAGTAGTCTTGCGCCTGCGCATCGACATCCACGTCTTTATAGGCATCCGGATACAGTTTTTTGGCCATCCACAGCTCCCCTATCGCCAGCGCTTCCGGCATCGGATAGCCCCAGGCTTTGGCGTATTCAGGCATCAGCCAGACGCGATGATTTTTCACCGCATCAATCCCCTGCCAATTGGGATCGTTTTGGATCTCAGCCACAACCTGCGGGTAGCGATCCTGGACAAAAATCACCTGCGGATTCCAGGCTAATACTTGCTCCAGCGCAACCTGACGTGCGCCTTTCACACTGGCAGCCTCCACGTTCAATCCTCCCGCATGCTGCATCATCAGTCCCGTATACTTCCCGGAGCCGTATGTCATCAGGTCGGGGTCAGCCATATAAATACGGACTTTTTGCGCATCCGGGATGTTTGAGACTGGTGCGTTGAATTTTGTCCGCGCCGCAAAAACGTAATCAATTAAGGTTTCGGCCTGCGGTTTACGCCCTACGACGTCCGCAATCAGGCGAATACCCTGTTTTAGCGCGCAAACTCAGGTCCAAGCTGCTTTTTCCAGCTCGACATCACGCCAACAATGTCCTGCTGCGCATTGAGCTGGACCAGAGTATTCAGCGTCTGGTGTTGCAGCACGACCACTTTATCGACGCAATCAGGAATGGTCACCTGACGACCAAGCTGGTCGGTGATCGTCCGGTCGGCCTGGGCAGCAAACGCGAACAACATGCTGGCACATACCAGCGCAAAAGAACGGAGACTTAACATGGGATACCATCTGAAGAGAGGAGTAAAAATCGCTATGTATTAAATTACATAACAAATAAACTGGCAACCCATTCCCGAAAATTACTGCAATGCACACGAAGTGGATCAATTTATGCGAACGAAGGAAAACCGACGGCAAGAGCTACTGTCGGCTTTCATTAATAGTGTGCGGCGCTACTATTTGGTGGCCACTTTGATGATATCAAGCGCTCTGGCGAACTGATCCTGCGGGATCGTCAGTGGATAAAGGAAACGAATAACGTTGCCATACTGCCCACAGGTTAGCAGCAGCAATCCTTGCTCAAGGGCTTTCTTCTGCACGCGTTGTGCCACGGCCGCACTGGGTTCCCCCGTCGCAGCATCACAGAATTCAGCGGCAATCATCGAGCCTAAGCCACGCACTTCAGCCAGTTCAGGACACTCTGCTTGCGCATCTGTCAAAGTGGCACGCAGTTGTTCTCCGAGAGCCGCCGCACGCTGGCACAGCTTTTCATCACGAATGATATCCAGCACCGCATGGGCCGCTGCAATCGACAGCGGGTTCCCGGCGTAAGTACCGCCTAAACCACCCGGCGCAGGCGCATCCATAATGTCTGCTTTACCCACTACCCCTGACAGTGGCATCCCGCCAGCCAGGCTCTTCGCCATGGTCATCAGGTCCGCTTTATCGGCGTAATGATCCATTGCAAACAGCTCGCCGGTACGGGCAAATCCGCTTTGCACCTCATCAGCGATCATCACGATGCCATGCTCATCGCAAATACGGCGGATGGCAGCCACAAACTCCGCCGGTGCCACTACGAAGCCCCCTTCGCCCTGGACAGGTTCAAAAATAATCGCCGCCACCTGGGTTGGATCGATATCAGCTTTGAACAGGCGCTCAATCGCTTTGATGGAATCCGCTGTGGAAATCCCCTGCAACGCAGAAGGATACGGCGCATGGTATACAGAGCCCGGGAATGGGCCGAAACCTTTTTTATACGGCGCCACTTTGCCTGTTAACGCCATCGTCATGTAAGTACGCCCATGAAACCCCCCACCAAACGCGATAACACCTGGACGGCCGGTATACGCGCGGGCAATTTTTACTGCGTTTTCCACCGCTTCAGCCCCGGTGGTGAAGAAGGTGGTTTTACGCTTGCCGTCGATAGGTGCGACGGCGTTGATTTTCTCAGCCAAGGACACATAGCTTTCGTATGGGACGATTTGATAAGCCGTATGAGTAAAAGCCTGAAGCTGTGCTTCAACAGCTTGCACCAGACGAGGATGACGGTGTCCGGTGTTCAGCACGGCAATCCCGGCAGCAAAATCAATGTACTGATTGCCCTCGATATCCGTAATGGTGCTGTTTTCTGCCGACTGGGCATAAAAATCACACATCACGCCCACCCCACGCGGGGTGGCATCCAGACGACGTTGTTGCAGGTTTTTATTGTTCATTCTCACACCTTGTCATAAACATATTTGGGTTGAATTACGCTTTAAATTTAGACGCCGTCTGGTACTTTAATCGAGAGCCAAATCGTTTTATTTTAAGGATCCAAATGCGTTCACTTGCCGGAGATGTGATCAAGCAGGCATTTAGCCAACAGACGGATGAAAAACTGCATCGTCGCCTGTATGCCGCCATCTGCAGTTGCATCCTCGAAGGTAGCCTGAAACCGGCTACCCGAATGCCGCCGTCGCGCGACCTGGCAGGCGAATTGACGCTATCGCGCAATACCGTCCTGCGGGTTTACGAGCAATTGCAAGCCGAAGGGTATATCTCCGCGCGCACCAGCAGCGGAACATTTGTCACCGACAGCGTGCTGGACAATCTGGACCTGCATCCCAACAAAGCGCCTGGTGCTGCTCCGGAAGAGAGCCCCCGGTTATCTGACCGCTGCCTTGAGCTGTTAGGTCATGCCAGCGCCAGTCCCCGTCAGTGGGGTGCTTTCATTCCAGGCGTACCTGATGTAGCGCATTTCCCTCACCGGGTGCTCAAAAAAATTCAGGATCGGCTGGCGAGACGGTTGCGCCCGGAGCTTCTTACTTACGATGCCGCCGGCGGTGTGAATGAGCTGAAAGAAGCCCTGGCAGACTATCTGCGCACCGCCCGCGGCGTGCGGTGTTCACCGGAGCAGATTCTGATTACTGAAGGTATTCACCAGGCGCTGGATCTGGTGACTCGTACTTTATGCAACCCGGGTGATAACGCCTGGATTGAGGAGCCGGGCTACTGGGGAATCAAGAATATTCTGCGCATCAATGCGGTTAATTTTTCGGCGATTCCAGTGGATGAGCAAGGTATGGTCCCACCGGAATCAGGCGAACCCGCGCCAAAGCTTATTTTTGTGACACCGTCACATCAATATCCGCTCGGATCGGTTATGAGTCTCAGTCGCCGTCGACAACTGCTCTTTCGCGCCCGTGAAACACAAAGCTGGATAATAGAAGATGACTACGACAGCGAGTTTCGTTTTTCCGGCCAGCCTATTCCATCATTGCAGGGACTGGAGGAAGAGACGCCAGTGATCTACATCGGAACATTCAGTAAGACACTCTATCCCGCGCTACGGCTCGGGTATGTGGTGTTACCCAAACAGTTAGCCACGCCGCTAAAGAAGGTCCATAACGACCTCTATCGTGGCGGGCATTTGCTGATTCAGGCCGCGCTGGCGGAGTTTATCCGCGAGGGTTACTACGCCGCGCACATTCGAAAAATGCGCCAGCTGTACAGCCGTCGGCGTCAAATGCTGGTTGAGCTTATCAACCGCCAGCTTGGTGAGCATTATCTAGGCTCTTTCAGCAGCAACGCCGGGCTGCACATGATTTTACAATTACCCACCGGGAGCGATGATGTTTTGATTGCCCAACAGGCAAATGCGCAAGGGCTACTGGTGCGCCCGCTGTCACGCTACTATGTGGATGAAGACAAACGTAGCGGCTTGCTGCTGGGATTTGCCAGCATTGAAGAACATGAAATGGCGGCGGCGTTTACCCGACTGGTAGGTATTATCAGAGTAAACGCCGTCTAAGTGCCTTATCCGCCCGACAAATTACAATCATCGGGCATGCTGTTTAATGTGATGCTTTTTTCACACCAGCCAGATCCTGCTGGCTTACTTCACTATTCCCTTCTCCCCAACTTTTGCGCACGTAATTAATCACGTCGCGCATTTCGTTGTCACTTAACACGCCCCCGTAGGCTGGCATCTTAAAGGAGACACTGCCACGCGTAGTCGGTGTTTCTGCACCATGGGCAATCACTCTGAACAGCGGCGTTGGGTCATCAACCATCACCAACGGGTTATTGATCAACGAAGGCGCATTATCATCCGTACCTTTCCCTTCGAGGCCATGACAGGTGGAGCAGTAACGGTTATAGATTACTTTGCCCGCCTCGGGCGAGTTCGACCACAACGCCGTGGTTGCCGCCGCGCGCACCGTTTCGGGCTTCGTGCTTTTCAGGCTCAGCAGATATTGCGCGATCGCCGTGGCATCTTCGTCGGTCAGATACTGTGTACTTTGCGTAACAACTTCAGCCATCGAACCAGAAACCGCGGCATGTTTGCTTTTACCGGTCAGTAACAGCAATTTTAACGCCTGCTCAGACATTCCGCTGCCCCGCAGCGATGGCGCATACCAGCCGTCGATCATCGCGCCGCTCAGATACTCGGCATCAGCATTGGTATAGGCTTTTTCGTTCATCGCCATGCCTCTTGGGGTATGGCACGAGCCGCAGTGTCCCGGACCTTCCACCAGATAAGCGCCCCGTTTTACCAAGGCAGCATTGCCCTCTGATTTCGCGCTCTCTACAGCCGTCGCGGGCGCATCGGTAAACAGCCAGTTCCAGATATGCAGCGGCCAGCGGGCGGAGAGCAGCCACGGGATGGCATTCTCTTTATTGGGTTGTGCCGACGGCGTAACGTCATGCATAAAATAACGATACAGCGCCTGTACATCCTCATCAGACAACTTCGCATAAGAGGGATAAGGCATAGCCGGATAGAGCGGATGACCGTCTTTAGCAATTCCCTGACGTACGGCCTTTTCAAAATCCGCGTATGAATAATTACCAATACCCTGCGTCTTGTCTGGAGTAATATTGGTCGAAAAAATATCGCCCACCGGCGTGGGAAACTTTTTACCCCCCGCCATCGCAACACCACCCTCTGCGGTATGACAAGCCACGCAGTCAGAAATTCGCGCGATATATTCACCACTAGATTCAGCAGCACTTACCGAGGCGGTAAATAAACAGGCGGCAAGAATGGTTACGTTACGCATAAATCACCCCATATCCTTGAGTTCGTTAACCGCACGCCATGCCTGATCGATGGCTGTGTGCGCATAAGCACTCCAGTCAGAATCAGAGTTGGCGATAGCAATGCGGCCCACTGGTTGACGCGCACGCTCGATAATTTCTGGCATTTTATCCATATCATCAAACAACGAGTTGGCGTAATACGCATAACCATGCGCCCAGCGGTTAACAGTGATGGCGGAGATGTCGCGTTGATTATCAAAGCCTGTCGAACCAAACATTTCCTGCAACTGGGCGCGAATCATCTCCTCATGCGCCGCAAATGTGGTCCCCAGCAAATAGGCTCGTCCCAGACGGAACTGCTCTCTGGCGGACAAGTTACTGCCCGGATAGGTAGGCACATAAACCATGTGAATAACCATCGGATCGTCCGGTGAGGCCGGATGTTGATACCCTCCGATGCTAACCGGATAGTCGAGCTTAACCCGGCTGTAAGGTGCCGCCGGAGAATAAAATTCATGTACGCCGAGCTGTTTGAACGCCTGCCAGTTCTTGACTACCACGTTGGTATACACCAACGGCGCCTTCACGTTTAGTTTGAGATCCGCCTGCTGCTGTTCAGGCATCTCAGGCACCAGATAAGGGATCATCATGTTATAACCCGCCATGATGGTATTTTTGCCGCGCACACGGTGCATTTTGCCGTCACGCAGATAGGTCACCACCACGCCATCCTGTACATTAGCCGCATTAATCACCGTGCTGTTCAGGCGCAGGCGCGTGGCGTTTTCCGGCAGATCCAGCTTTTCGTAATGCAGTCTTGTGAGGACAGAATCTTCCATCGTGTTACCCGGAAGCGCATCCGGCAGCATATACCTGACGAGCAGTCGGGCCAGGCCAGCGTTACCGTCCGGGAAATGGTAGACATACGGTTCTTCGAGATCGGCCAGCGATTCTCCGTCCAACGGCGGTAGTCCCAGCGCTTCCATGCCGGGTAATGCGCATGCCCTGGCATCGCTGCAGGAGATACCCTCAATGCCGATGGCAAAGAAGTCGTTGGAACGCTGCTGGAAATAGAGCAGCGCCATTTTGCTCAAACCGACTTTTGTGGCCAAAAATTCACTGTAGCTGTGGGTATCCAGCCATGCCATTTTCTCATCGACCGTCATACCGGGAAGATAGTCGCCTGGATGCACGTGCAGGTCGATCAGCGCTTTTCTGTCGTTCTCACTGAGTGGGAAATCATTGATAAAGTCTTCAATTTTCCGGCCATTTAGTCTGTCCGGCGGAATATCATCTGATACCGCGCGCCCCGGATCGCCGCTGACGATTTTTGTCTCGCCAAAATTCTTTTTATCGAAAAAAACCCCGCGACTGAGCTGCCAGTCGGGGTAGAAGTTTACGTCAAAACTCTCTTTTAACCGCGTGACGCTGACGCCTATGGTTTCCATCAGTTTTTGTACTTCAGGGCTGAAATTATGCGCGGGCGACTGGAATGCTTCGCTGCCGCCATAACCGAGTAATTTTTTGCCCGAGTGAGTGAATTCATTACGTTTGGCGTGCCCGCCAAAATCGTCATGGTTATCGAGGATCAGTACCCGGCTATTTTGCCCGGCAAGTTGTCGCCAGAAACACCCGGCAGCCAGCCCGCTAATCCCGCCCCCCACAATCACCAGATCGTACTCTTCCTCAACGGGCAGAGCATTTAAATCAAAATGCTTCTGCTCGCGGCCTAGCGCATGCGCCATTTCAAACGATCCTGGATGATTTCCCCGCAGCCCGGTGAGTGCCGGCGGATAATAACTCCCATCGATAAATGCGTTGCTCTTTCCTGCCGCCCTGACCCACTCCAGCGGAGTAAGCCCCGCAGCAATAGTCACCGCGACGCCGTTCAGAAAATCACGTCTGGTAATTGCCATTTACTTTTTTCCTTATTGCTACACACTGCCCTAAATACGACCAAATAAGAGATATATCCCTTCATCTTAATAAAGCGATACAGCCGACGACCTCACTGGCTTTAACTCTTCATCCCGTTTTTTAGAATCATAATAATTGATGAACTTCCTGCTAACCGCTATTCAGCGATATCACACATGATATGTTTCACTCGGGTATACTCATCAAGTGAATAAGATGAAAGATCTTTCCCGTAACCCGATTTTTTGAACCCCCCGTGCGGCATTTCGGCGCACAGCGGAATGTGATTGTTAATCCATACCGTGCCAAAATCGAGGGCAATGCTGAAACGCTGGGCACGACCATGGTTGCTGGTCCAGACGCTGGCAGCAAGACCATACTCCACATCATTAGCCTTGAGTAACGCATCTTCATCAGTTGAAAACGACTGAATAGCCATCACCGGCCCAAATAATTCATGTTGTATTGCTTCATCATGTTGATGCAACCCGGAGACGATCGTCGGCTCAAAATAGAAACCCGGCCCCGGCCCGGCTCGCCCACCGGTTTCAACTATTGCATGTGCCGGTAAACGCTCAATAAAGCCTTTCACCTGCTCGAGCTGGTTTCTGCTGTTCAATGCGCCGTACAGCGCATCCTGATCCTCTGGTGGACCAAATTTAATACTCTTCGTTTTCTGGATCAGCTTTTCCAGAAATTCAGCGTAGATGGACTGTTCGACCAGGATACGCGTAGCCGCCGTGCAGTCCTGTCCGGCATTGAAAAAACCTGCCGTGGTAATCGTCGCAATCGCTTTGTCGATATCCGCATCAGCAAACACCACTGCGGGCGCTTTTCCGCCCAATTCCAGATGTGCTTTAGTCAGATTCGCCGCTGCAGAGGCAGCAACCTGCAGACCCGCGCGAACCGAACCGGTAATCGAAACCAGCGAGGCCTTCCGGTTTGAGACCACCAGCGAACCAGTATTGGCTTTGCCCAGCACGACGTTAAATGCTCCTCTTGGGAACAACGGCGCAGCCAATTCAGCCAACAGCAGCGTGCTGGCTGGCGTTGTATCGCTTGGCTTTAACACGACCGTGTTGCCTGCCGCCAGCGCTGGCGCAATCTTCCATACTGCCATCATGAACGGGTAGTTCCACGGTGTCACTTGTCCAACAATACCCAGCGGTTCACGACGGATAGTCGAGGTAAACCCGGCGGAATATTCTCCTGCTGCCTTCCCTTCAAGACAGCGCGCCGCGCCGGCAAAAAAGCGGATGACATCACAGGATGCCGCGATCTCTTCCTTCTCAATAAAATGACGGAGCTGACCGGTTTCCTGGCTCTGCGCGTTTACCAGTCGCTCAACGTTTCGCTCTATCTCATCTGCAAGGCACAAAAGTGCCTTCTGCCGCTGTGCTGGCGTCGATTTTCTCCAGATGCTAAACGCCGCCTCCGCCGCCGAGTAGGCCTGCTCCACCTCTGCCGCACTAGCGTTGGGAGATAATGCGTACGTTTCGCCATCGACCGGACTTACCAGTTCGAAGGTATCTTGGCTGCTGCCTGCTACATATTGCCCATTGATGAAATGCTTCAGGGTTTTCATGCCTTTCTCCTGCCGGTTAATACATAAAGAATCTTATGTAATATATATATTGTAAAAAATTTTCAAATACGCAACATTGACACTATGATAGGGCTCGCATTTTTAACTTAGATTTCACATTTACAGGAAAAGGCTTTTCATCGTGAGCTGACGCGTTATGTCCAACTCATCATGAGGTTATCGGGACACACATCCGCTTGTGCTGTGAAGTTGCGTACAGGCATGTAAAGTAACTCGGCCATTCTTACCTTCCTTGCCCGGCGGGCATGTGTTAGAAATGGTCGTTGTTTCAGGGAATTGAGTGCAGAAAAGTTATGATTACTCACGCGGTCATATTTGCGCCTATCGGGCAGGTCAGTCGTTCGGACCAGATAGTGCAACGCCTTTCAAACGCTATTATCACCGGGTTGCTGGAGCCAAAGGAACAACTTCCCAACGAAACTGATTTGGCAAAGATGATGGGCGTCTCACATATTACCATCAGAGAAGCGCTCAATACGCTTCGGGCTAATAATCTAATCTATACGGTTCGTGGTCGTAATGGCGGGAGCTTCGTTTGCGAAAAAATTGATAGCAAAAACAACGCCCTGCATCCGTTCAAAGCGATAAGCACAGATTATCTTTCTGATCTGGGTGAAATGCATTGTGCCATCATTAGCCATAGCGCAAGGCTGGCTTCCAGACGAATGACCAGCGCGGACATCGCCAAATTTCGCGAGTTTGTTGAGGTGCTCAGAAAGGCAAATTCACCTGAACTAATGACCCAGGCAGATATGCGTTGCCTGCTGGCGATAGCCGCCAGTTCGCATTCCGCGCGGCTGGCCAACCAGGAACTACAGGTGCAGGCAGAATGGGCATCGTTGGTGGCGATACTCTATCGCATAGACAGCGTTCATGCGGAGATTATCGCGCTTTATTCAGCGCTGGCGGATGCGTTAGCGGCTCACAACGAGGCGGAATCGGTGCAGCTTGCCACGAGGATCATCGACACGTTTACCTATTACCTTATTGAAAAAAAGTTGAAATATAACGCGAACTGACAATCAGTGAAGGCAGAACAGACAATGAGCTCTTCGACATCTTTAAGCGCATTAATTCGTAAGATTGATGATATTACCGCCTCTACCGTAGAGTCTACAGTTGCGCTGGCGAGGAGCATCCATGAGGCTATTTCTGGGGTGCAAAAGGCCTCCGCAGAAGTAGTTCTCGATCCGTCGGTGAGATCGACCGTTCAGCAGCACATCAAACGCACCCTCAGTGACAACCATTACTGCTCAGGGGCCGGGTTCGCCAGCCATATTGAGAGCACCGCAACCGCAAAAGAGTATTGGCTGCTGGAATGGTGGTATAAGAAAGATAATGGCTTGAGCCAGGCCCATCTCGATTTAGATCAGGCCACGCAGCAACGACTGGATTTCAGAACCTTCGAGTGGTTTAAGCACTCACCTCCGGAGGGAAAAGCGTATATCCACGGCCCCTACGTCGACTATATCTGCAATATCTCTTACACCCTGACCTCGGCGGTGCCGGTCTATTACAATGAGCAGTTTCTTGGCGTCGCCGCCGTCGATCTGCTGGTCAGTCAGATTGAAGCCGAACTGCTTTCCTGTCCCCACCCTGACTATGTCATTCTGACCAATCTGGAAAACCGGATTATCTTCTCCAGTTGGCCGCGTTTTCGCGTGGGGGAATTGCTGTCCCCCACGCACAGCACCGTGGTTTACCAGAGCGACTACTTTATCCTTTATCACTATCAAAACTAAGGGCCCGAGGGCCCTTAGTTTTAATTATCCTGCCCCACATTGAGTTTGTTAGCATAAGCAATGGCGTCGTTTTCCGGTGCCGCAGATCGCCCGAAAGGTCGTGTCAGGAACATATAGATAAGACCAGAGCCAACAACAATCGCCAGGCCGAACAGTACCGTCCAACGATCGATGAAGTCGCTGCTGTCTGCCGGTTGTGCCAGCAACCAAATCCCGCACAATCCATAGGCCAGCGCCAGCACATTCACAATCACGCCCCAACCGCCAATAGTCCACTCTCCAGCCGGTTTCCAGCCTTTGAGACGCTGGCGTAGCGCGGCAAGCACTACCATCTGGAACGAGATGTAAATCCCGATAACGGCAAATGCGGTAATACGCGACAGGTTGTCTGGCTGGAAATAAACCCAAACACAGATGATGACGGGCAGCAGACAGCTAACGACCATGGCATTATCCGGAACACCATTTTTAGATATTTTTGACATCCATTCACTGCCCGGCAGCATTTTGTCGCGGGAGAAGGAAAAGATAAGACGGCTTAACGCAGCCTGCAGAGACAGAATGCACGACAGCATCGCCACAATCGCAACAATGATAAAGACAGTTGCACCGGTTTCACCAAGTGCTTCATTCAGGATGGTCGGGATCGGGTCGGACGTTTTGCCATTGACGATACTTATCAGATTTGGCGAAGCCAGCAGGTAACCCATAACGGAAATAATCGCGGAAATCGCGCCAAATACGATGCTTAGAATCATCGCAACAGGGATCTTTTTACTTGGATTTTGTACCTCTTCCGCAACATTACCACAGGCCTCAAAGCCAAAGAACATGAACAGCCCCATCAGCGCGGCAGACATAAATGCAGTTGAATAGCTGCCATCATGAGCCAGCACCCCCATCGAATCGAAGATGACCGAGAACGGCTGCGAACGGTGGAAAATCAACAGATAAATCCCCAGCGCAATCACGCTGACAATTTCACACCAGAAGCCAATTTTTGCGACCCGGGCCAGATTTTTAGTCCCGGACATATTAACAGCCATCATCAAAAGCAGCAGTAAAACGGACGTCAGCAGCATCGTGGCTGGCGTCTGACCATAGTGAAAGAGCGACTCTACAAACGTTGATGTATATTCCGCGATTGACGTAATGGTGACCACCAGCGCCCACAGGTAAATCCAGGCGGCGATCCACGCATATTTCTTGCCCCATAACCTCCTGGCCCAAGGATAAAGCCCGCCGGTTATGGGATACTGGGAAGCGACCTCACCAAACACCAATGCCACTAAAAGTTGTCCACATGCAACGATTAAAATCCACCATACTGCCGGCGGCCCCGCCAGCGTTACGGCCAGCGCAAACAGCGAATAGACAGCGGTAAGCGGCGACAGATAGGTAAAACCCAACGCAAAGTTTGAAATAAGACCTATCGAGCGATTGAATTGTTCTTTGCCATCTTTCTGAAAATTATCGTTTTTCTTATCAGGTGTCTGTTCCATATAGCTTTCTCTTTTGTGGAATAGTCGCAGGGTTGAACAATTAATGTATAAAAGATATTAAGTTATATGTATAGTGATTTTGTCACGTAATTGTTAAAAATGATCGCACATCACATTCCCGAAAAAACTGGAATAAACCATCAAAATTAACAACAAATTAACAAAAAAGTGATGTATTCATGCTGACAAAAGAGAAAGGAGCCATACGTTACTGAGGAATCGCGCATCTGTTCGGCGTGGCTGTTCAGATGCGCGGCTGTTGAATTGTTAGCCAGTGCAGACCGACAAACTAAATTGTGAAATAAAACGATCGATAGTAGTGATATCCTCCTGCGTCAATGACCAGCCAGGTTTGCGACAGTAATCAGCCGTAATGATCCCCCTGCGCTGTAAGATTGTTTTTTCTACCTGAATGATATATTCGCAGTGCTGCATCCAGCGTTGTATATACGGTAACAGCGTCTCATGTAACTGCGTCGCTTGCTGATGCTCACCTACCAACCAGTGACGATAGATTTGCACATAAATTTCGCTAAACGAGCAGCCAGGCATCACCCCTTTTCCTCCCGACTCCAGCATTTGCAGCATATACAAACCGGCATAACCGTTTAGCACATGCGCGTCTGGCGCCTGCTGCAGAAATTCACGCGTATAGTTCACCGGCGGATTACATTCAATCTTGAACACCGCATGTGGGTAACGTTTTGCCACCTCAGCCAATTGCGCAGGTGTAACCGGGAACCCCGTTTCTCCTGGCGCGTACTGCACCATCACCGGAATAGTGACCGCTTCCAGTACCGCGGCAATATGCGCCTGCACTGCGGCAAGCGATGGCTGTAGGAAAAAAGGCGGCAACAACATTAGCGCATCAGCGCCCATACTCTGGTAGCGCCGCGCACGGCGAACGGCCACTTCTGTGCTATGGTCGGTGATCGACAGTGCGCGAAATATGCCTTTATCCGCTAACTCAGCAACAAAGACTTCCGCCAGTTGCTGACGTTCATTATCGTCAAGTTTCGGAAATTCACTGGCAATGCCAAACAGTGTGAGCCCATTAACACCGATGCCAGAAAGATGCGCCAACAAACGACGAAAGCTCGTAAAATCCACGTCACCCTGCGGTGTAAACGGCAGAGCAACAATGGGATTAACCCCTCGGATGCGCGCAACCGTAATCATTACAAATCTCCCCTATCCGCCAATACAGCCCCCTGCGCAGCCGGTAGCGCCCAGCGACGATACAAACGTAAGAACCCACGTGGAACGTCTTTATGGACCAGTTGGCAGTGTTGCTGACGTTCGTTCAAGACCCTCTCTTCCACATTCAACATTAATGTCCGCTGAGGAATATTAATGCTGATCGAATCCCCGCTTTCGACCAGCGCCAGAACACCACCATCGCTGGCTTCTGGCGAAATATGCCCAACAAACAGCCCACGATTCGAGCCGGAAAAACGTCCATCAGTAATCAGCGCACAGGAGTCTGACAGCTTCATTCCTTCGAGGAATTTCATTGGCTTATACATCTCTGGCATACCCGGTCCGCCTTTTGGTCCTTCGTAGCGCAGCACCAGTACGCTTCCCGGCTGAATATCACCGGAGAGAATCGATTCCACGGCCTCATCTTCGCTGTTAAATACCACAGCAGGTCCGGTAAAGACCATCAAATGGTCCGGCACTGCAGCTGGCTTCACGACACACCCCATTGGTGACAGATTGCCATGTAACACAGCAACCCCCGACTCATTGCGTACCGGGATAGCCAGTGTATGGATAACTTCCGGGCGGCGGGAATTGGGAACACCCCGTAGCCATTCACCTTTTGTTTGCCCGTTGACCGTCAGGCAACTGAGATCCAGTAAATTGGCGATCTCTTTTTCCACTGCCGCGACACCGCCCGCTTCCCAGAAATCGATCATGTCATACTCCGACGCCGGATAGAGCGAGGCGACCAGCGGTACCTGGTGACTGAGAGCATCAAATTCAGCCAAGGGCAGATGTCCCAACTCGGCTTCATAATAAATAGCCTGTAGATGCAAAATAGCGTTAGTGGAACCTCCCGTTGCCAGCAGATAAGTCATCGCATTGCGGATCGATTCGCGCGTAATAATTTGTCGGGCGTTCACGCCACGCTTAACCAGATCAACAGCCGTTACCCCAGTCGCATAAGCACAATCTCGTCGTTCATGTGAAATCGCAGGCAGCATACTGCTCCCTGGCAGGCTCATGCCTAATACTTCCGCAATACAACACATCGTGTTGGCTGTACCGTACATCGTGCAGGAACCGTGGCCCGGCTCAGCAATATCTTCAATATGGCGGAATTCAGCGTCATCAATTTCGCCACGACGTTTCCAGCCAATAGCCTCGGTGACGATATTGCCGTCCCAGTGTTTACCTTTGTATTCTGCGGGATACATTGGCCCGCCATTTACTAAAATAGCCGGGATATCGAGACGTGCTGCCGCCATCAGCATAGCGGGCACGATTTTATCGCACGACCCCAACAGCACCATGCCGTCGAAGCGGTGAGCGCGCATCATCACTTCGATCGAACTGGCGATAATTTCGCGGGCCGCCAGAATATAGCGCATACCCAGATGCCCTTCAGCAATCCCATCGCATGGAGCGATAGTGCCAAACACCATCCCCACGCCACCAGCCTCATCGATGCCTTTCAGCACATGCGCAGTTAGTTCATTCAGATTGGCATGTCCCGCTGTCGCATTGGTATAGCTGTTGACGACGGCAATCACCGGGCGATGCAACTGTTCGTCTGTATGGCCCATTGATTTATACAAGGCGCGTTTTAAAGCGCCATCATCACCGCTGAGGATCGGGTTGAAGTGCTCGCCACCACAACCTGCGCATCCGCTGCCACAACTGCTCATATATGACCTCTTTTCGTTAATACACTGTTTTCTGCTGGTGTTTTTTTGCGGTCGCGGGGATTAACCAAGCGTCCGGGAATGAGGAAAATCAGCGGCGCGCAGAGTACAAGGAAGCCCGCCAGAATATACAGTCCGCTACTGGTGCTGCCGGTGGTGTCTTTCAGCCAGCCGAGAACGGTTGGACCAAAGAATCCGGCTAGATTACCAATCGAATTGACTAATGCGATACCAGCAGCCGCTGCCGTACCAGAAAGTAACGTCCCCGGAAGGCTGATATAGGTTGGGATTAGGGATAACGTGCCGGACATGGCGACACAAATCCATGCCATCATCCAGAACGTGGAGCCTTCATTCAGGGCGCTAAATGTCAGACCAATCGCACCGATAATCGCCGGAATAGCTATGTGCCAGCGACGCTCCTGCTTCAGATCAGAGTGACGGCTGTTCCACAACATGCAGGCCGCACCGAAAATATAGGGTACCGCCGCCAGTAGGCCGATAGCAAAATCGTCCTGTACGCCGGAGCTTTTAATAATCGATGGCAGCCAGAAGTTAATACCGTAATAGCCAATGTTAAAACTGAAGAAAATCAGCGCCAGCAACCAGACGAAGCGGTTACGGAACATCGCAGACAGGCTGTGCTGCGGCATTCCGGCGTTGGCTGCGACTTTATCAAGCTGATCTTTATGCAGATCTTGCTCAATCAGCGCTTTCTCATCATCCGATAACCATTTGGCCGATTTCACGTCATTATCGAGATAACGCAGCACGACGAAGGCCAGTAGGAATGACGGGATTGCTTCCACCAGGAACAACCATTGCCAGTTGTGCAGTTGACCAACACCTTCGAACATTTTCAGGATTAGCCCTGACAACGGGCTGCCGATAATGGTCGACAGCGGCGTCACCAGAATAAACAGCCCCAGCGTGCGCGCTGAACGCCAGGAAGGGAACCACAGCGTTAAATAATAAACAATCCCCGGAAAGAAACCGGCCTCTGCGATACCAAGTAAAAAACGTACAATGTAAAACTGGGTTGGTGTGGTAACAAACATCGTCAATGCTGATAAAACTGCCCAGCTTGCCATGATGCGTGCAATCCAGAAACGGGGACCAAAACGCTGCATTAGCAGGTTACTCGGCACTTCAAAAAGAAAGTAACCGATAAAGAAGATACCAGCACCGATCCCATAAACCGTATCGCTGAGATTCAACGCATCCTGCATATGGAGTTTGGCAAAACCCACGTTCACCCGATCGAGATAGGCGAAGAAATAACACAGGATTAAAAACGGGATCAGCCGTCGGGTCACTTTACGATAAACCGCATTTTTATTTTCAGTATCAAGGGTACGCGTATTCATCTTTCAGCCTCTTGAGTTGTTATTGTCGCGATGCTCAGGTATTAACCTGTTGCCATGCCTGGGCATAGGCCTGCGCGTTGGATCGAACCTGTTCATAATCTGCGCCCGCACGATACAAACCGCCGCCGCAACCAAAACCTTTTGCTCCCGCCTTACACCAGTTTTGTAACTGTTGCGCTTTAGCGGAAATACCGCCAACCGGCATACACACGACGTGAGGGGGTAAAACCACGCACATGGCACGGAGTATCTCCGGTGAGATCATTTCCGCCGGATAAAACTTCAATCCGCTGGCACCAGCATCCAGCGCCATAAACGCTTCGCTTGGTGTGGTAACGCCGGGCAAACTGATGACGCCATGATCTCTGCTACGGCTGATCACTGCGGTGTTCATATTGGGTGAGATGATGACCTGACCGCCCGCATCGACAACACTATCGACCTGTTCTGTCGTCAATACCGTACCCGCTCCGACGATAGCACGCTCACCCACCCGTTCACGGAGCAGCGTGATAGAATCGAGCGCTCGCGGTGAATTCAGCGGGACTTCGAGCCAGGTGAAGCCGGCCTCGAGTAATACGTCGCCAATTTCCGGCGCGTCCTCTGGTGTCAGACCGCGTAAAATCGCGATCATAGGAAGCGGCGTTTTTTGCCATAAGCTGGCAAAGTTAAAGCTGTCCATTTTGTTTCTCTGCTAGTTGTTGTTGAAGAGACTGCATACCGGCAATAAAACAGCGATCACCATCGATGCAGCGTGTCTGAATACCAAACGCATTGGCAGCCAATTGATAACGTCGTGTTAACGCCGTACTGCCCACCAGCCAAACGAGTCCGGTGTTGTCAGTGCAAAACTCCATTCCAATCAATAGACCGGAGAGATAATCACTCACAGATTCAGGCGGTATTTCCCCCGAAAGCCGTAGCGTCCGGGCAGAAAACAGAAGTTGGCTTAATGCAGCGTTGCGCCGGGATGCCGCAACACCGCGCAAGAATGCACTGTCATCAACCACCGCATCAGGAAGCGCACGTCCCAGCAAGGAGTGGGTAATTAGCACGTGGAATAGTTCGCCTGTCATATAAGTCGAAAAATCAACGATTTCTCGCTTCTTCATTCGAGCGTGTTTGCTATGTGTACCCGGCAGAATCGCCCGGAAGTCGACGATACCTTCCAATAAGGACAGCCCGAATAGTTGTACTTCTTCACCGCGCATTACATCCGGTATGTCACCGTTAGGTGCTTTACGTATCCCTGGTACAATCCATGCTTCGCTGCCCCAGGAGGTGGTGAATTTTTTGCTGTGCATAAGCAGGCTATCGGTGCTCGCGGGTAATGGACAGTAATCAACCTCATACCAACCCTGCTGCGAACCTACCATTCCTGCCATTGCAATCATCGGTGAACCTGATTCCACCCACTCGCCCAGTAGCATTTTTAACGTCGAATCGAACCGCCCCGGCTCGACGTGAAGAAGTCCGCAGCTGGCGCTGCGCTTATCCAGCACATCGTTTCCTGCCATCAACCACGCGCGAAAATTAGAGGTTCCCCAGTCGATCGCGATCCATTCCCCACTCATCTTGTAACCTCAATAAACATATCTTGTATGACAAGAATGTAATTGAGTTAATGTTACCGATCTGTGATCGCGATCGTGAAGTGAAGTGAAATAAAACATTTCATGTCGTAAGCTGATCTCACAAGAAGAACTATCTTGTATACCTAACATTCTGTTTTTCGAGTACAATGCCTCATTCTCATTTCTTCAAGGCCGAATATGACTACCTCGCTAACAAACATCTCTGAAACGATTACCCGCGATCTGGCGATGAAAATCATTCGCGGAACCCTGGACGATGGAGAGATGCTCCCCGGCGAAAATGAACTTGCCGTGCAATATTGCGCGTCACGTACCTCTGTGCGTAATGCGTTGCATGTCCTGTCGGCGAAAGGTTTATTATCAATTCAGGCGAAACGACGCAGCACGGTTAACCCGCGTGAACTCTGGAGTTTTCTGGATACGGATGTACTGAGCTGGATGGAAGAAGTTGGTATTTCGCCCGATGTTGCAGAGCAACTGATGGTAACGCGTCTGATGTTTGAACCTAACGCCGCTGCGCTGGCCGCCGCTAACGCTACAGCTCGCGATTTAGCTGCCATTGAAGATGCCTGGACGCTTATGTCGCGCGGGCAAAGGCAGGATCAGGTTGCCCTCTTCGAGGAAGGTGATTTAGCCTTTCACACGGCATTACTCAAGTCCTGCCATAACCCCTTTTTAATGTCGATTGGCAACGCCCTTTCAGCCGCCATGATGCTGTCGTTTAAACAGACGCAGGAGTCATCGGTTAAGGAGACCGAGCATGCCGTTGAGCAACACCGACTCCTTCTGGAAGCAATACGATTACGCCAGGCCGTTACGGCGCGGGAATGCATGCGCGATATTATTCTTAGTGCGGCCAACCGCCATTTGTGGAAAACAGTGCCGGATAAATACGCGCACCTGGTTTAAGTCGGAGGTTAAGTAGCAAAAATCGCTGCTGTTAAACAACATTTTTGCAATATAATAACGAGATGTTAAACGATGAACCTGAGCAGGTGAATGATGGAAATTGATCTCGATAATCTGGTCTTTGATGGGCTGGAAGAAGCGCAGGCCCGCAACGCCGAACGTCTGGAAGATGCAGACCAAAAAGCACAAGAAATTGTTGCTGATAACGACTGCGGCGATGCCTGCAAAATCTGATTTCCACACCGGCGTAATGCCGGTTTTTACTTCCTGCAGATTCCTTCCCGGTAAGAGATTCAACATTCAATAAATTGATGTTCTTCGTTGAGCCGATATTTCACCCCCGCCCGAATGTTGTTTTCCCCCTCAACAGCAAGCGCAAAGCGCATTCTCTCGCCATCGTGATAGGCTAGCGCCGCGCAGCCGCCGGGGCCGAGAATGATCGAGTCGACGGTGCCGGTACTGGCAACAACGGCGTTTTCTCCGCTGGCAATAATGTGGATGTTGTCCGCACAGTTGGCAATGTTAGATTCTGCGCCGAAGCAGGCCAACTGGGTTAAATCACCGCTGCAGGCAATCCGGTTCCGGTCGCCGAGCGAGCTGATGCGTACTCGCATGCCGGTACAGGCGATACGCGTTGCGTCGCCCACGCTACTGATCCGCGCCGAATTACCCGCTACCGCAATTCGCCCGCGATCGCCTGAGCTGCCAATATGCGCGTTATAGCCGACGCTGCCAATACGTGCGCTGTAACCTGCGCTGGCGATTTGTACGGCATACCCGGCGCTGGCGATTTTAACGTTATCGTCTGCGCTACTACATCGGGCGTTATCTTCCGCACTCGCCAGCGGACGATTGATTTCCCCCGCCGTTTGCGCACGGGCAATATTCCCCATAGCATAAATATCCTGCTGGACAAAACTCGCCTCTTCCCGCCATTTTGACCAGCCGTATTCCACCAGGCTATTTGCCCAGTCTGTATACCCTTCCCGCTGGAGCGCACGATGAACATCGGCGTAACTTCCACCTAACGGAAATGCACGTAGAAACCAGCGATACATTACGGGCCCAACGCGCCAGGCCCGTAAATCACTTCGCGTAATCATCATCGCTTAATGCCGGTGATAGCCATCCACCATACACTTGAAGGTTTCGCCCGGCGTACGACCTGTTGTGCAAAGATAAAGATGCCCAAAAATGAAAAAAAGACTGACAATTGCCAGCGCAAAGTGCGCCTGAAGTAACCAGTAACGCACGCCAGGGAACACATCGCCGACGACCGTAGGATAGAGCGACAGCAACCCAGAGATAAGCAGCAGTGGCAGCAAACCATACATCACGCCAACATAGGCCGCTTGCTGTAGCGGATTGAATTTAGAACGCTTTGATGCCGGGAATGGATGTGGCTCACCCTGCATAATGCCAAACAGATAAAAACGTGCTTGTCTCTGCGCGCGAGCGATCCAGCCCTGACGTTGAATAATATAGTGATGCCCGTTGCCGCCAATCATGTTGATCAGAACAAAACCCATCCAACAAGCGAGCAGCAAAAAGCCGCAAACCTCATGTACGGTAAGCAGGCTTTTCATCACCGACGCGCTGGCAGCAGAGAAGTGATTGATCAGGCCACTGACCAGAAGTAGCAGGAATAATAGCGCATTCGACCAGTGCCACAAACGAACGGCCTTCGAGTATAAATAGACCGTCTCACCGTGCCCTGCCGGAGCTTTATGCGCAGCCCGAAAGCGCAGCATGGCGTGTAGCGCCAGCACCATCCACATCCCCACCAGCATCAATCCGGCAATGACCAACCACACGGGCCAGTAGTCCGGTGAAAACAGGGGAACATACTGCGCAAGCTGGGCATGAAACTGTTCGGCATTCTGCGACGCGTTCATACATTATCCTTTTTAATCAAATGTTGACCGAACCGACGATACAGATGGGGTTTTCCGGCGCCTGCAAGTTGATATTCGTAATATTTGTTTTCTCGCAACCAGGTCTGAATTTCCGGGCTATCTTCACGACCAAAAATCAGCGCATGTTCCGGGCAAGCATTAACACAGATCGGCGGGAAACCTTTCGCCAGACGAGATTCAGCGCAAAAGTCGCATTTATCCGCTACTTTGGTCTGCGGGTTTAGATAGCGCACCTGATAAGGACACGCGCCAATACAGTAGCTGCAGCCGATACAGGAAGACGCGTCAACCCGCACAATGCCGTTCTCATCTCGCCAGGAAGCACCGGTTGGACACACCTCAATACAGGGCGCATCATCACAATGCTGGCAGGACTGACGGAAATAGTGATACAGCGTTTCGTTGTCGTTATCCGAGACCGGAATATGCGCTATCGACAATCGACTGCCCTGGGCTGGTACATGGTTGGTTTTCCTGCATGCTCGGGCGCAGAGATTACATCCGTTACACAGTGATTCGTCGTGAATCATGACGTAACGCACGGCTTTAGGGCTCTTCGTACTCGCTAACAAATTTTGACCCGGGCCGGTGAAAAAAATTACCGTCCCCATGCCAATGACAAATTTTCGTCGGGTGAAGGACATCGGGTTATCCTCTAATACTGTGACAGTGGTCGTCCACACGTTCCATGACATCAACCTGAAAAATTCAGGGGTTCTGATACTGCTCAACCTCAAGCCATTCGCACAGGCCGTACGCTTTGCCATAACTCATAAAACGTTCGCTAAACAGATAAGGCTCCGCATTTGACGATTCCACAGTCCGTATATCTGCGTAATCAGGATGCATTTCCATGGCCGTTAGCGCCGCTGTAACCTGCTGAGATTCAAAGCTATACGGCGGTTGCATCAACATGGCGACCTTATAGGGGCGAGGGTACGTTCGACAATCAAAACGTACCGCCTCGGCAATCGCGAGGCAGATGTCGTTTTCCACTACCTGCACACACATGTTGGCGTAGTTTGCCGTCATGGTTTGCGTCGAATAGAAATACGCATCTTCGGTGCCCTGCACACAGGTGATATCCGTGCTATTCGCATCCAGACACAGCGCATCCAGTAGCGCGGAGAGATCGGTTTCAGGGACCGAGTAAGGTGGAAGCAAAAACAGACTACGCGCCACCAGTTGCCCCGAAACTGAATGCTGACGGATAAAATCTGCCACAATCGCCTGCGGGTTGGCGGGGTCCTGAACCTGCGGCACACTCACCTGTTCTACCGGCGGGTGAAAAGCCTGCAACCATTGTCTCTTGTGGCCATCTACCTCGTCAGGAAGCGCCTCATCGGGTGTCAGAACATCGCTCACGTTTGTCATCTCGCGTTCCTTACGCCGGCAACAGATCTTGCGCCGCCAAATCAGCGGCTACATCTTCAAGTCCGAGTCGGTTCAGGGTTTCACGCGTTGGGCAACCCAGCTCTGGATCCCAGCCCATTTCCTGATAGAACATCGTCAATGACTGACGCATATCTTCCCGATCCATCTTGTCGGTCCCTTCAGTGAAGACGGGGATCTTCGGATCTTTATCGAACACCCAGGAGCAGATGAGATCGTGCTCATTGCGCATATCTTTGGTTTGCATCAGTTTGACGGTATAAGCACGATGCAAAGTAAAGATGCGTTCAGCAGCCAGATCCAGACTCGCTTGCGTGGTTTCATCGCCGGTGACCGCCTGGAAGAATTTTGCTTCCAGATCCAAATCCCCGCGATAGTTGCGGCTCTTGAGCGGGGAAACCGTCATCGGCCAGACCCAGTTGCACAACGTCACCGCGTTATGCAGGCAGACTTTCAGTAGCGTCCATTTGGCATATTTGATCTTGGCAGCATTGATCGGGGTGTAGTTTTTGGTTTCATCGTAGGCATCCTGTGAACCAAACAGCTCGCCCGCCACTTCGCGCTGCAATTTCAACGGCAAACCGGAACCGATGAAGTTGATATGGGTGTGCGCCATGCAGTCACGGTTAAACATACAGTTGGTGATCGCCCCCACCTGCGCTGAAGCCTCGTTCGCATGGTGAACAGGAAAACCGAACGGTGACCACAGTTTATTTTTGGCGTAGCCCCAGTACTCTTCGCCCAGATCCCAGCGCTCAGCAATGGCATACGAGCCGTCCGCAAGGTGGCTAAGTTCGCCTACGCGGTGCGCCAGTCGATAGTAAAAGTCTTTAATAAAATTAGGATCGCCTTCTTCCAGCTGATCCCACCTGATCTCCGCATACTCCTCTGCTGGCAGCACGCGCTTAAATACGCCTTTCGAATAACAGTAAGTAAAGTCACGATGCAACTGCCCGTAGTTACACCAGATGCCGTAATCGTCAAACAGGTTCAGGCCAATCAGGTTCCCCACCACGCGCCCATCGTCTTTATCGTCGAAATCTTTCGGGCCATTGGGGAAAATGGTGGTGTGGACAAAGTTCGCTACGCAAGTATTACCACCGGTACTCGGTACACCAAAATCTTTCACTCTCGGGACATTGAGCTGCGACATACAGCGAATTGGGCAAGAATGGCAGCCGCTCATTTTGACCGTGTACTTCTCAGCGGCTGGTCCCAGATCGAAAACGGATTTATAGGTTCGAAAACCCACGGTATTCTGGTTGCCAGGTGGGATTTCCCCGGTTTCGATTGGTCCCCCTTCTGCTGCGCCCCAGAAGAGTCCCTTACGCGCCGTCCAGCGGGAATTTGGCGAAGAGTATTCCGCCCAGGCCTGCGGGGTGCTTGGCACAACGTGGTTGTTGTTGGCACCGATGAGCTCGGTCATCATGTAGTCATTGAGCCGTTTCATCTCTTTGCGGTCGGCAATATTGACGCCTTTAGTGCCTTCTACCGCAATAGCCTTCAGGTTTTTCGAGCCCATTACTGCGCCGGTACCAGCACCGCCGCTGTGGTTACGACTGTTGATCATGCAGGAGAGCGGCACAAGATTTTCCCCCGCCTGGCCTATCGCGGCAACGCAGGTTTCAGGACTGGTAATGCGGCAAATTTCTTCAGTTGTGGCGCGCGTCCCCTTACCCCACAGGAAATCGGCTTTTTCGATGCTAACCTTATCGTCTTTAATGTTGAGCCAGACGGGGGTCGCGGATTTGCCTTCAATAATAATGGCGTCGTAACCGGCGAATTTCATTTGCGCGGCAAAGAATCCCCCCATATGGGCATCCACGACTAAATTACCTTTGGTAAAGGTCGATAAGGAGGTGATATTGACGCGGGAGCTACACGGAGCACCAGAACCCGTTAACGGCCCGGTGGCAAAAACCAGCTTATTCCCTTCATCAAAAGGCATGGTGCCGGGCGGAACTTCGTCGTACATAATTTTATAACCAAAGCCCATCCCGCCGACAAATTTTTTAAATTTACTGGAATCCTCAAGGGTGATATTACCCGTAGAGAGATTGACCCGTAAAATATTACCTGTCCAACCATTAGCCATCATGTTTTCCTTTGCAAGAAGGTTTAATAGATATACTCGCCATCCGTCAGGCAGTTTTTTTCTGCAACACCGCGATATTTTCGGCAATTAATGACGCGTATCAGGCATGCCTGCTATCTATCAAACAGTAATATCTTTCCACTCGATAATTTTTAATGCCCCAGTTGGACACGCATTTGCGCATTCCCCGCATAACACACATTTTGAGGATTTTTTGGTTTCGGTATTCACGGTCGCCATCATCCACGGACAGGCAGTAGTACACGCGCTACAGCCAATACAACGTTTGTGATCCACGGCAATACAACCGTCTTCCTGTTTCCAGGTAATAGCGCCAATGGGGCAGACCTTCATACATTGCGGATCTTTGCACTGACGACAGGTATCAGCGGTATAGTTTAAATCGCCATACAGTCCGCCACCGGAGCCAACACCATCATCGCCAAAGAAGAAATTGCGATGGATTTTTATACGGGAAAAGAAAGTGCCCACGGCACCATCGTTATAATTAGTGCAGGAAATTTCACAGCGGTGGCAGCCCGTACAGCGTGCTCGTTGGGTCACCAGCACCCCTTTCGGCGTATTGATAAGACCCACAGTACCACTGTCGACATCTTCCTGCTTACAGCCAAAAAGTGATAACAACGCAGGGGCGATGGTTAATCCCGCAAGACCTTTGCCTGATATCCGCAGAAATTCAAGCCGCGTTAAACCACAATCTAAAAATGGACGATCAACCTGGTTCATTTATTTCGCATCCTCTTCGCAAACGCTGTGGTAGCAACACCTCCAGGCTAAATTAAACCAGTGCAGCTCAAGCCATTTCGAGCGATTAATGTTGCCAACAACACGTAAATTTTTGCCCTAACCTGATCGTGTAAATGACGGTGGTTAAACTGAATGAATCTAATCCTTTGGGGTTAGGCACAGGAATAATGTGGTTATTTAGGGCTTATAGTTTTGATCGTCATCAATTAAAAAACGGAAGGGAAATAATTAATGCGGAGTGATATTTATTATCATTAAGATAAATTGAAATAGAATTTCATATGATTTACAAATATTTGTGACCCCACTCTCATATATATTTTATATATCAAACGATATACAATTTAATATACAGCGAAAAACCTTCTTCTGATTGCAGTACTAAATTATATATATTGGTAGATTAACGTAACGAGAATAAGAGGACGGCGAAGAATCTCCCTTCCTCTTTTTATGAATTAACCGGCCAACGCTTTAATTACAGTCTCGATTGCCTCTTTTTCTAGCTCGTTGCGCTTCACACGCTGATTGGCGAGGGTCGTCCTCAGTACTCCCGCAATGACGATATGCTTAGGCTCCTGTCCCAGATCGCGCATTTCCAGCACTACTTTACCGACTACTCTGCACATTTCACGGTACAACTCGTCGTCTTTGGTCTGATTTCCCATTTTTGCCTGCTCGTCATTAACTCAAACCCACAGCATATATCAGTATGGTGGTTTAGACAAAATTCAATGAAAATCAATCAAATGTCATCAATCTACAGAACCTGTTGAAGACGGTTAACCAGCTCAGCCAGGCTCCCCGCCTGCATTTTTTCCATCACCCGCGCCCGATGAACCTCAACCGTACGCACGGCAATATTCATGGCGTCAGCAATTTCCCGATTCATTAACCCTTTTGCTACCAGTTGTGCCAACTCTCGCTCCTTTGGCGTAAGCTGCTGATAGCAGACCACGATCTTTTGTCGCGAGAAGGCGGCCTGAGAAACCTGCAATGCATGCTCTAATGCCGCCTGCAGCGGCGCGGCGGACACCGGCTTTTGCAAAAAATCGACCGCACCGCGTTTCATTTGTTCAACCGCCATCGGCACATCGCCATGCCCGGTGAGAAAGACGACCGCCAGCGTGCTCTTTCGCTGACGCATTGCTTCATGCACCGCGTGTCCATCGAGTACCGGCATCCGCATATCCAGCAGAAGTACGCCCACCTGGTGCAGATTTGCCCTGGCAAGGAATGTTTCGCCTTGCTCCCAGCAACTCACCTCATATCCCAGACTTTCCAGTAAAAACGCACAGGCCTGGGTTACAGCGATGTCGTCATCCAGCAGATGAATGATTGCCACGACGGCCCTCCTCCTGGTTTTGCTTAAAATGTAATGTCACTACTGCACCTGCTTTTTCATCGGGAGCTGGATGATTTTTGATATCAATGTCTCCGTTTGCGAAGCGTACCAACCGCTGGCAAATCACCAGCCCGAGTCCCATGCCCTCTTTACGCGAGGTCATAAACGGCTGAAAAGCCTGGTACAACTGAGCCTCGTCAATGCCTCCGGCATTATCCTGCAGCTGAATACTCACACCGCCATCCTGACGCAAGGCGCTAAACCACACTGTGGTAGCCCCGGCCTGGGCGGCATTGAGTACCAGATTGGCCAGCACCTGTTCGAGAAGAACGCTCGGCAACGTTAGCGTTAACGCCTTGCTAACTCGCGTTTGCAGCGCTATCGCTGGGAATTGCTGAGGCATGCGCAATAATTGCCAGACGTGATGGATTGCATCGTGAACGTTGACGGCTTGCCAGTCATCGGTCATCACCGGATTACCCTGTGCCTGACTGACCCACTGACGAAGATTGCGCAGCGTATCAGCGCCCCGCTGCGCCTGAGTATCAATGTGTTCCAGCGCGGGTAACAATGGGTGTTGTTCATCCTGACCGCGCAGGCGAATCAGACAACCTTGCGCATAATGGCGGATAGCCGACAGCGGCTGGTTTAGCTCATGGGCAAAGCCGGAAGTCATCTCTCCTAACACGCTCATTTGGCGAGCCGTTTCCAACGCCTGCTCCTGTTTGCGCAACAGTACGTTGTTTCGTTCCAGTTGCCTGCCGCGTCGGCGAACCAACAACATCACCCAGATGTAGTTGAGCGTGAGCAACAACAGCACGATGGCCGCCGCTCCCATCGCCAGCCGATGTTGAATAAACCAGCTTTTGACATCAAGCCACAGCTGCCGCTGCTGCGGATGCTGGCGGACATCGCGCAGCAACGCTTCCACCTCGCGGGTCGAGGCGGGCGCTCCCCAGCGAAATGTCGCGTCCTGCGGCGCATTAAACAGGGCCCGCGTGACGCGATCGGCCAGCTCGTCGCTTACCGCGGGCAGCGCCGCAAATGACCAGTCAGGATAGAGCGGCGTGCTGGTTAAACAGGGAATCGACGTCGGATAGTTAAGCACGGTCATAAAATCTGTTTTACGAACCAGCCCTTCTTCATCCATTTTTTCCAGCAGGCATACCGGCACAATCACCGCCTGCACGGCTTTTTCGCGTAATAAATAGAGTAACGCGTCAGCGGGAAATCCAGTAAATGTCAGGCGCAAATCACGCTCCGGGCGCAGGCCTGCATCGCTAAGTGCTTTATATCCTAATAAATAGCCGCCAAATGCCTGCGCATCAATGGCGCCAACGGTTTTGCCGATCAGATCGTGTGGAGAGGTTATCCCGCTGTCGCGTCTGACAAGGATCGCGCTGCCAATTACGTTACTGGCGGCTTTCCCGCCGCGGGTAGAGCGCAGCGAAGCCAGCCAGCGCAGCGCCGAACGGCTGTTTAGCTGAACAAACTGCGCCGGATTAGTGACTACAAATTGTACTGTTCCGCGATTCACCGCCTCCTGCATCTGGTGCAGATCCAGAGGTTGAATGTGAAACTGTTCGCCGGGGATTTGCTGATTTAACATAGTCTCCAGCGGCTGCCAGTGATTACGTGTGGAGACGTCCCCACGCATTGCCAAAATACCAATGTTCCATGTCTGCGCCCTGACTACACCGCTCAGCATCCACAGCGACGCCAGCAGCGTCAGACATTTTACTACGTTGCGTCCCACTCAATTATCCCTGTCTTATATGTTGTTTTAGATCAACAACTAGCCGGGTATGTGGTTAACCACAATAGAGTACTCCCCGTCACGATTTTTACACTGTAAATCATCGAGATTCTTTATTCATCACACGCAATCAACGGCGTGACCAATGTTTCGTTGTTGCATCGTGACGGGAGAAAATATGGACAGCAGTAAACGGCAGTTTCTCCAGCAACTTGGCGTCCTGACCGCTGGCGCATCGCTGGTACCTTTGGCTCAGGCGCAATTTCCCTTTTCGCCTGAACGCCATGAAGGCTCACTTCAGCATCGCTACGCCATGCTGGTTGACCTGCGACGCTGTATTGGCTGCCAGGCCTGTACCGTCAGTTGCGCTATTGAAAACCAGACGCCGCAAGGCGAGTTTCGTACCCTCGTCAATCAGTATCAGGTGCAAATTGAAGGCCAGCTGAGCGTCACTAACGTTCTGCTGCCGCGTCTGTGCAATCATTGTGATAATCCCCCCTGCGTTCCCGTTTGCCCAGTACAGGCCACCTTCCAACGCGAAGATGGCATTGTGGTGGTCGACAACACGCGGTGTGTGGGGTGCGCCTACTGCGTTCAGGCCTGTCCTTATGATGCGCGATTCATCAACCATGAAACGCAAACCGCCGATAAATGCACTTTTTGTGTTCATCGCCTGGAAGCTGGCCTGCTCCCGGCCTGCGTGGAATCCTGCGTCGGCGGCGCACGCATTATCGGCGATATCAAAGATCCGCACAGCCGAATTTCGCAAATGCTGCATGAACACCATGACGCCATCAAAGTCCTGAAACCGGAAAACGGGACTTCACCCCACGTGTTCTATCTGGGACTGGATGAAGCGTTTGTCACCCCGTTGATGGGACGCGCTCAACCCGCTCTCTGGCAGGAGGTTTAAATGAACCATTCACTAATTATCGACGAGGTTCTGGCCCATCCCCAGGACGTAAGCTGGTTACCCTGGGCCGTACAATATTTCTTTTTCATCGGCATTGCTGCCTGCGCCGCGCTGTTCGCCTGTGTGCTTCACTGGCGCAAACAAGAGACGCCGGAACTGGAAAACATGACGCTGCTAATCGCCCTGACCTGCGCAATTACTGCGCCGCTAGCGCTGACCGCTGACTTACACCAAACTGCCCGCGTCTGGCATTTTTATGCTTTTCCGACGCCGTGGTCGTGGATGCCGTGGGGCGCGCTGTTTTTACCGCTATTTACTGGCTTCCTGGGTCTGTGGTTTCTGGCGCAGCACGTTAAACGGCTCACACTTAAAAGTTACAGTGTCACAAAATGGTTAGCATTGGGTAGCGCACTTTCGGCCATCGGACTGCTGATTTATACCGGACGCGAAGTGTCGGTAGTTCAGGCGCGCCCCGTCTGGTTCAGCTACGCCTTTCCGGTTGCGATGTTTCTCAGCGCCTTGCAAACATTTCTCGCCCTACTCATCTCAGTATCTAAAAGCGAGGGAACATTAGCGCGCAAACTGGCGTGGGGACAGATAGTCACCCTGGTAGCACTGGCTTTAGTGGTAGTGGCGTGGGCAAGCGGTAATACGCTTTCCGGTTCGGCTATCCGCCAATGGCTGGATGTGGCCTCTTCGGCACAACACTACGCCATCGGCTGGGTTGTGCTCTGGCTTATTTCGCTTGTTCTTTGCACGCTGGTGCTACGTAACCCCTTATCGCTGCCGCTGCGCATAGTACTCGCGTTAAGCGCAATGGCACTGTGCTGGCTGATGCGCTGGACATTACTCATTCAGGTACAGACCGTACCGAAATTTAACGCGCAGTTTAATCCTTACACCTTGCCCAGCGGTACCGATGGTTGGCTAGCCATTGTGGGTACCTTCGGCCTGTGGATTGCGCTGATCATTATTGTTCGTGAAGCCCTGAACGCGATCGCAAGGAGAATGCAACATGGCTAATTTAACCCGTCGTCAGTGGCTTAAAGTGGGCCTTGCCGTAGGTGGTATGGTGACTTTTGGCCTGAGTTATCGGGACGTGGCAAAGCGCGCGATAGACGGTTTACTGGACGGAACCTCGGGCAAAATTACCCGTGACCGCATTTTTGGTAACGCCCTCATCCCTGAAGCTAATGCCCAGCAGCGCTGGCAGCAAAACCCACAGCAGGTTATCTCCATGACGCAGTGCTTCGGCTGCTGGACGCAGTGTGGCGTGCGGGTTCGCGTTGACAGTGAACAAGGTAAGGTACTTCGCATTGCGGGCAATCCGTATCATCCGTTGTCTCAGGAGCATCATATTGACTCCGCCGTCCCCTTTGCCACTGCAATGGAACAGCTGGCGGGCGAATCGGGTCTGGACGCGCGTTCCACTGCCTGCGCCCGTGGCGCCACCTTACTTGAAGGACTCTACAGCCCGCTGCGCATTCTGGAGCCAATGAAACGCGTCGGCAAACGCGGTGAAGGAAAATGGCAACGCATTAGTTTTGAACAATTGATCAAAGAGGTAGTGGAAGGTGGCGATTTGTTTGGTGAAGGTCACGTTGATGGCTTGCGCGCAATCCATAACACCAACACACCGCTTGATGCCGGACATCCCGGATTTGGCCCAAAATCCAATCAACTGCTGGTAACCAATACCAGCGATGAAGGTCGTGATTCATTTTTACGCCGCTTCGCACTGAACAGTTTTGGCAGTAAAAACTTCGGTGCCCATGGCGCATACTGCGGTCTGGCTTATCGGGCAGGTTCCGGCGCGCTAATGGGCGATCTGGATAAAAACACCCACGTGAAGCCCGACTGGGACAACGTCGAATTTGCGCTGTTTATGGGTACGTCTCCGGCGCAATCCGGCAACCCGTTTAAGCGCCAGGCTCGCCAACTGGCCAGTGCCCGTTTACGTAACGACTTCCGGTATGTAGTGGTGGCACCAGCCCTGCCATTAACCACCGTACTGGCTGACGATCGCGGCCACTGGCAGCCCGTACGCCCAGGAAGTGACTCCGCGCTGGCGATGGGGATGATCTGTTGGATTATCGATAAACAACGTTATAACGCCGATTACCTCGCCATTCCCGGCGTGCAGGCCATGCAGCAGGCAGGAGAAAAAAGTTGGACCAATGCGACGCATCTGGTGATTACCAATGAGCTTCCAACACTTGCCGGACAGCATTTAACCCTCGCGCACCTGAGCGCAGATGCCGCCCAGGTGCCGGTAGTCATTAACGAAGCTGGCGAAATTGTCGCAGCCAGCAGTTGCGCGCGCGCGCAGCTATTCGTCACCCGCGACGTCACGCTGGCAGACGGACAGACGGTGACCGTAAAAAGCAGCCTTCAATGTCTGAAAGAGTCCGCAGGGAAACTGTCGCTGGCACAATACAGCCAGCAGTGCGGCGTATCTGAAGCAGACATTGGCGCACTGGCCGACGCGTTTACCCGCCATGGCCGTAAAGCGGCGGTGATCACGCATGGTGGAATGATGGCAGGCAATGGATTCTATAATGCCTGGTCTGTGATGATGCTCAATGCGCTGATTGGCAACCTCAGTCTTGAAGGCGGCGTGTTTGTCGGCGGCGGCAAGTTTAATGGCGCCACCGACGGCCCACGCTACAACATGGACAGCTTCGCCGGGAAGGTTAAACCCAAAGGGTTAAGCATCGCGCGCAGTAAAACGGCTTATGAGTCTTCCGAAGAGTACCGTAATAAGGTGGCTGCCGGACAGTCGCCCTTCCCGGCCAAAGCCCCGTGGTATCCGTTTGTTGCCGGTCAGCTCACTGAACTCCTCGTCTCAGCGTTGGAAGGTTACCCTTATCCGCTAAAAGCCTGGATCTCTAATATGACCAATCCGTTCTACGGCATTGCAGGGTTGCGCGCCGTGGCGGAAGAAAAGCTTAAAGATCCTGCGCGTTTGCCGCTGTTTATCGCCATTGACGCTTTTATGAACGAAACCACGGCGCTGGCAGATTACATCGTGCCAGATACCCACAACTTTGAAAGCTGGGGATTCAGTGCGCCGTGGGCGGGTGTCGCCAGCAAAGCGACCACAGCGCGTTGGCCTGTCGTCAGAGCCGCAACCAGCACTACCGCAGATGGTCAACCGGCCTCGATGGAAGCTTTTTGTATCGCCGTTGCGAAACGTATCGGACTACCCGGATTTGGCGACAACGCAATTACCGATCCGCAGGGCAATCACTATCCGTTGAATCGTGCGGAAGATTACTACCTGCGACTCGCCGCCAATATTGCGTTTATGGGCAAAGCGCCTGTGGCAGAGGCACGGGAAGATGACATCGCGCTGACCGGGGTGCAACGAATCTTGCCTGTAATGACTCAAACGTTAAAAACCGATGAGGTAAGCCGCGTGGCGTTTATCTATTCGCGCGGTGGCCGTTTTGCGCCGGATAACAGTGGTCGGGTCGATAACCGTGTCGGCAATGCGTGGGAAAAACCGCTGCAAATATGGAATGCGGACGTCGCCGCGCACCGCCATGCGATTACCGGCGAGCGTTACAGCGGCTGCCCCGCCTGGTATCCTTCGCGCCTGTCAGATGGACGTGCGGTCGAGGAATTGTTCCCGGAACAAGAGTGGCCGCTGAAACTGATTTCCTTTAAATCCAATACTATGTCCAGCGCCACGGCGGTGATCCCGCGCCTGCATCATCTGAAACCGGTTAATCTGGTGGCGCTCAATCCGCAGGATGGTGAGCGGTATGGTTTAGCACATGGCGATAGGGTGCGGATCACTACGCCTGGCGGGCAGGCGCAGGCGCAGATAAGCCTGCTGCATGGCGTCATGCCGGGCGTGATCGCCATTGAACACGGTTACGGGCATAAAGAGATGGGCGCAGCTCAGCATACGCTCGACGGCAAGCCAATGGCATTTGATGCACAAATAAAGTCAGGAATTAATCTCAATGATTTGGGCTTTGCGGATCCTACCCGACAGGTTGCCAATACCTGGCTTGACTGGGTGTCGGGAGCCGCAGTGCGCCAGGGATTGCCAGCGAGAATTGAGCGTATAAATTGTTAATCATGTTAATAAAAGCATCGGAAAAATATTATAACGCATTCATAGAACAAATTTAATTAAATTAATTATTGAAAGCCTGAATTATTAAAAAAAAGATTCAGGCTTTTTTTATTTTTTATGCTACAGGAATCACATAATTGATATAAAAATTAGTTTTTTATTGTTCTTTTAACCGATGAGTAAGTTTCTGAAATGTATTTCTATCAAAGCAACAGAGAAATTTGTCAGTACATAAGCGAAAATGAATTATGGGTTTTAGGTCGGGTCACTGGGATATTTTTAAAAATATTTAGAGAGCATATTGGTCTTGCACAGTATGATGATATTAAAAAAGCACTGAGATTGTCTTCGTCGTCTATTTTTCATAAATGGAATCAGACCGGGATTAACGATATTGAAGGTTACGCAACTTATATAGAAAAATCAGCAAAACTGGTAAAGCTAATGAAAACATTCAATAAAGTTGGCATTGCCCTGTCAGCATTGAATGGTGCTAATTCTATTTATGATGCCTGTACAATTGGTAGAGATTGTGAAAAAACGGCTTACACTGAAATTGGCAAGTTTTCAGGGGGTTTGCTAGTTCCAGCTATGTTTAATGCTTCAATCAAATCTGGTACGACCGCTATATGTTCAGTAGTATTGACTGTATTAACTGCTCCAGAAGGAGGTATTGGAGGTATTGTTTGCGGGATCGTTGTACAGGCAGCGGCAGCATTTGGCGTAAGCAAAGCAGGAGAAAAGATAGGTGAAACGTCCGGAGAGGTAATATACAATACGAAAAAATAAAATATGGGAAAAGCAAGAGTTATTATTTATCTATAGGATAAAGAGAGAAAATGATTAGTAAATCATTAATTACTTTAAGTTTAATAGGTATAGTATTTTTAGGAGGTATAATTATATACTTTCTAATGTTTATAGCCAATAGAAATTTTTATACTATATGTGATTTATATAAAAATAAATTTGGGAACTTACCATTAAGCACAGAGTTATTTTACACCTCATCACCATTTTTTTTGGCAGGATATAATAAAAAGTCAAAATATAGCGAAAATATTAATGATGTGGAGTTTATACGTTCGCTTCCTAAAAAACTCACAAGAATATATGTAATAAATTATTATTTTAGCATCATTATCTCCTGTTTTTTTTGTATGCTTGCGGCAATGTTATATGTAATAAAATAAATGTTTTATCATGCTGGTGATAATGGTTACATTAATAAATAAAGGGACTCCATCAGAGTCCCTTTATAGTTTTTATTTCAACACCCCATATATCTGATCACCTATCCAGCCATATGGTTAACCGGATCGATTGACGTCAACGTTCCGGTCCATCCTGTATGACCGTATGTTTCTGAACTGGCTAATACACCGAACATTAACGTCATCAATATGTTACCGTTCCTACGCCACTCGGCAAAAAGCGGATCAGTTATTAACCGGGATCACCGCGCCTTTATATTTGGTACGGATCCAGTCCTGGATTTCTTTGGAGTGCAGGACATCGACCAATGCGACGATATCCTTCTTCTTCTCGTCGCCACGATGCACGGTAATGATGTTGGCGTACGGGTTGTTTTCACCGCTTTCAACGGCAATCGGATCTTTCACCGGATCCAGCCCGGCGTCGATGGCGTAGTTAGCGTTAATCACCACCGCATCGCCTTCATCATTGTTATACATTTGCGGCAACAGCGCGGCTTCCACGTTAGGCAGGAACTTCAGTTTTTTTGGGTTCTCAACAATGTCGCTAATGCGCGCGGTCACTTTATCTACGCCCGGCTTCAGCTTGATCACCCCCTCTTTTTCGAAAATCGACAGAATACGGCCTTCCTCAGATACCGCATCGCGCATGATGACCTTGCCACCTTCCGGCAGATCTTTAAGCGATTTCACTTTTTTCGAATAGATACCAATCGGCTCAATGTGGATCGCCCCAGCGCTGACGAAATCATAGGTATTATCGCCAGCATGATCTTTTATCACGCTGTTAAGGTACGGAATATGCTGGAAGTAGTTAGCGTCAATCTCACGGCCAGCCAGCGCGGTGTTCGGCAGAATGTAATCCTGGAACGGTTTGATCTCCAGATCGATCCCCTGCTTCGCCAGTATAGGTTTAGCCTGCTCAAGGATCTCTGCATGCGG
The DNA here is from genome assembly GCF_052950715.1 of Citrobacter sp. VF227. Lineage (NCBI taxonomy): Bacteria > Pseudomonadati > Pseudomonadota > Gammaproteobacteria > Enterobacterales > Enterobacteriaceae > Citrobacter > Citrobacter sp. VF227. The sequence goes on along the minus strand of NZ_JBRFVF010000001.1, from coordinate 186,979 downwards.
CACGTTGGACGCGCCAACGGTCAGCGTATCTGCCCACGAGGCAAAGCTCAGGGCGCTTAAGGTTGCTGCGGCAAGTAACGTCAGTGATTTTTTCATGATAATGGTTTCCGTATTTTATTAGCGTTTATCTAACAGAGAGGTGATCACATCGCCGCAAAGCTGGATGATGAAAACAATGAGCAAAATCGTCACTGTCGCCACCAGCGTGACGTCGCTGTGGTTGCGCTGGAATCCTTCCAGATAGGCCAAATTCCCTAAACCACCGGCGCCAATCACCCCCGCCATCGCGCTGTAGCTAACCAGTGCAATCAGCGTTACGGTGATGCCGGACACCAAGGCAGGAGAGGATTCTGGCAGTAAAACCCGAAAAATAAGTGTGCTCAGACGTGCGCCCATCGAACGCGTCGCTTCAATCACGCCTTTATCGACTTCACGCAGGGCAATTTCGACCAGCCGCGCATAAAACGGTGCAGCCCCTACGATCAGCGCAGGCAGCGCGGCATTGGCGCCGAGAATGGTGCCAACCATTACTTTGGTAAACGGGATCAGTAGCACGATCAAAATGATGAATGGGATCGAGCGAAAGATATTCACCACCAGCGAAATACCGCTATACACCGCGCGATTGTGAAACAGTCCACCGCGTGCGGTCAGGAATAACGCCAGCCCAAGTGCGATTCCCAGAATAAAGGTCGCTGCGCCTGAAAGGGCAGTCATGTAGAGCGTTTCCTGGGTTGCCGCCAGCAGTTGGTCCCACTTTAGATGAGGAAAAAGTTCTTCAGCCATGTTGAATCACCTCGCCTTCAATGTCGCTCTGGCGCAGGTCGGCCAAAATATTGTTCAATTGTTCTTCTGAGGCCACCACGTGCACCCAGAGCTGACCAAACACACCGTGCGCGGTTTGCGTCATCTTGCCGTGTAAAATGTTAAACGGCAGGCCATAGCGTAGGGTCAATTCGCCAACCACTGGCCGATGTGTACGTTGCCCGGTAAACGTAAGCTTGATCACCACGCCGCCAAGTTCGCTGGCCAACTGCGGGTTGAATTCGTCTTCCTCGCCGTATTGACTCACCTGACGAACGAACTGTCGGGTGATCGCCTGTTGCGGATGAGTAAAAACGCTGAGCACGTCGCCTTCTTCAACGACTTTGCCATTTTCCATGACCGCCACGCGATCGCAGATCTTGCGTACTACGTGCATTTCATGGGTGATCAGCACGATGGTTAATTTGAAGCGACGGTTAATATCGAGCAGTAAATCGAGAATCTGATCGGTGGTTTGCGGATCCAGCGCCGAGGTGGCTTCGTCACACAGCAATACGTCAGGATTATTCGCCAGCGCGCGGGCAATCCCTACCCGTTGTTTTTGTCCACCACTTAGCTGGGACGGATACGCATTTTCGCGACCGCTCAGCCCAACCAGCGCAATCAGTTCGGCAACCCGCGATTTGATAGACGCTTTCGACGCGCCAGCGATTTGCATAGAGAAAGCAATATTCTCGCTAACGGTCCGCGACCACAGCAAATTGAAGTGCTGAAACACCATGCTGATTTTCAGTCTCGCCTGACGTAACGATTCCCCACGGGCGGCAGAGATATCGTGACCGTTAATTGTTACGCTGCCTGAGGTTGGTTTTTCCAACCCATTGAGCAAGCGAATTAAGGTGCTTTTCCCCGCCCCGCTGTAACCAATAATTCCGTAAATCTGTCCCTGTTCAACCGTCAGGTTGACGTTATCGACAGCGGTAATGGCAAGCCTGCCTGGCGTAAACACTTTCGAAATATTTTTCAGGACAATCATGTCGTTTGGGTATCCGCTGCTGCTTAGTGTTCTTCTGCTAGCGCTTTTAGCTGTTTAGCAGTATGGATGTCCAAACGAGTGTAATCAGCAAGGTTGGCTTTTAAAATGAATTAAAATGAATTTGATATAACATTTAGAAATATGTCGATATGGTTGGCGTCATGTGCATATAACACAGGCACCGGGATGACGTTTTCAGCGTGTTGCGCAACAAACCACAGTGGCAAACAACTTCTTTATCCATACATCTGAACAAATTAATGAATATTCTCTGTAAAACTGCACAGAAGTGTTTTGAAACGCTGTTTCCATTTTCCTTTTTGATATTTTTCAGCGTATAATGCGCGCCAATTGTCTCTTGAATGGTTTCAGCACATTGACCTGTAAAACTCAACGACTACAAAACTCACCATCCCGTTGGGCTGAAACGCAAGCACACATTCCTCTGCACGCTCTTTCGATGTCACCTATCCTTAGAGCGAGGCATCACAACTTTCGTAACTCAGGTTTAGCTTCCCGTCCGTGCGCGGCGGGAGCCAGATTTCCATATCCTTCTCAACTTAAAGACTAAGACTGTCATGAAAAAGACGAAAATTGTTTGCACCATCGGTCCGAAAACCGAATCCGAAGAGATGTTAACCAAAATGCTGGACGCGGGCATGAACGTCATGCGTCTGAACTTCTCCCACGGTGATTACGCAGAACACGGTCAGCGCATCAAGAATTTGCGCAACGTCATGAGCAAAACCGGTAAGAAAGCCGCAATCCTGCTCGACACCAAAGGTCCGGAAATCCGTACCATCAAACTGGAAGGCGGTAACGACGTTTCCCTGAAAGCGGGCCAGACCTTCACCTTCACCACCGACAAATCTGTCGTAGGCAACAACGAAATCGTTGCTGTTACCTATGAAGGCTTCACGAAAGATCTGTCCGTCGGCAACACCGTTCTGGTTGACGATGGTTTGATCGGCATGGAAGTTACCGCTATCGAAGGTAACAAAGTTATCTGTAAAGTGCTGAATAACGGCGACCTGGGCGAAAACAAAGGCGTTAACCTGCCAGGCGTTTCCATCGCGCTGCCAGCACTGGCTGAAAAAGACAAACAAGACCTGATCTTCGGTTGCGAACAAGGCGTTGACTTCGTTGCGGCTTCCTTTATCCGTAAACGTTCTGACGTCGTTGAAATCCGTGAGCACCTGAAAGCGCACGGCGGCGAAAACATCCAGATCATCTCCAAAATCGAAAACCAGGAAGGCCTGAACAACTTCGACGAAATCCTCGAAGCGTCTGACGGCATCATGGTTGCTCGTGGCGATATGGGCGTTGAGATCCCGGTTGAAGAAGTTATCTTCGCACAGAAGATGATCATCGAAAAATGTATCCGTGCGCGTAAAGTCGTTATCACTGCGACCCAGATGCTGGACTCGATGATCAAAAACCCGCGTCCGACCCGTGCTGAAGCCGGCGACGTTGCTAACGCCATCCTCGACGGTACCGACGCAGTCATGCTGTCTGGTGAGTCTGCAAAAGGTAAATACCCGCTGGAAGCCGTCACCATCATGGCGACCATCTGTGAGCGTACTGACCGCGTGATGACCAGCCGTCTGGACTTCAACAACGACAGCCGCAAATTGCGCATCACCGAAGCCGTTTGCCGTGGCGCGGTTGAAACTGCAGAAAAACTGGATGCTCCACTGATCGTCGTTGCAACCCAGGGCGGTAAATCTGCTCGCGCAGTACGTAAATACTTCCCGGATGCGACCATTCTGGCGCTGACCACCAATGAAACTACCGCGCGTCAACTGGTGCTGAGCAAAGGTGTTGTTGCACAAGTTGTTAAAGAAATCAGCTCTACCGATGATTTCTATCGCCTGGGCAAAGAAGTTGCTCTGGAGAGCGGTCTGGCTCAGAAAGGCGACGTAGTTGTGATGGTTTCCGGTGCGCTGGTTCCGAGCGGCACCACCAACACTGCATCTGTTCACGTGCTGTAATAATTCCACCGCGAATTAATTTGCTTGAAAAGCGCCCTTGCGGCGCTTTTTTTATTTTATCGATAGCCACAATTAATAAAAAATCAAATCGGATTTCACTATCTAATCCGAGATTATCTAAGATGAATCCGATGGAAGCTTTCTGTTTTCACTCGGTTTTTTAGCTGTTTTTGCACAATTCGATGCTTCTTTGAGCGAACGATCAAAAATAAGTGCATTCCCATCAAAAAAATATTCTCAACATAAAAAACTTTGTGTAATACTTGTAACGCTACATGGAGATTAACTCAATCTAGAGGGTATTAATAATGAATCGTACTAAACTGGTACTGGGCGCGGTAATCCTGGGTTCTACTCTGCTGGCAGGTTGCTCCAGCAATGCTAAAATCGATCAGCTGTCTTCTGACGTTCAGACTCTGAACGCTAAAGTTGACCAGCTGAGCAACGACGTGAACGCAATGCGTTCCGACGTTCAGGCTGCTAAAGATGACGCAGCTCGCGCTAACCAGCGTCTGGACAACGCAGCTACTAAATACCGCAAGTAATAGTATCTGTGTAATAAAAATGGCGCACATTGTGCGCCATTTTTTTGCTCTGAATTTCCTTTCCCTGCTATTGCGTTGCGTGCACCTCTGCATCCCCTCCTGGTACGCCATTACGCGCAGACTTCACTTCCGCACCCTTGCTAACTACCGAGACTTGTCCGGCTGTCACTGTGACAGGATAGCCCGCGCGGCGATACAACGCTCGTTCCACCAGGCTGCTATCCACGGCTTTGTCGTCTTTAAATGAGGTAAAACCGGCGGGTAGTACATAGGGCATAGTCTGGACGTTTTGTTCCTCTTCCGGCGACAACGGTCGATGCACTTCGACATAGCGCATGCCGTTCGGCTCAACCGAATATTTAATCGGTTCATTAATCACTCTGACCGGCGTTCCAGTGCGGACCTGAGCAAACAATGCTTTGATGTCCGGTGCATTCATGCGAATACAACCGGAACTCACACGCAAGCCCACGCTATCCGGCGCGCTGGTGCCATGGATCAGGTATTCACCGTTTCCATGCACCAGACGCAGTGCAAAGCGCCCTAACGGGTTATTTGGCCCAGCGGGTACAACTGGCGGTAGAGTTATGCCTCGCTCCAGAGAGCGTTTACGGATGCCTGGTGTAGGAGTCCAGGTGGGATTTGGGATTTTCTGCCCAACCCGGGTTTCCATAACCGGCGTTTCCAGTCCTTGTAAACCAATCCCAATCGGGAAGACCTGAACAATATTCTCACCCGGCGGGAAGTAATACAGACGCAGTTCCGCAAGATTCACAATAATGCCTTCGCGTGGCGCATCTGGCAGCAATAATTGCGAGGGAATGGTAATCAGCGTTCCGGGTTTTGGGACGGGGGCAATAGTATTATTGGCTTCAAGGATCAGCATTGCGGCAGTATCAAACTTACGGGCAATCGCCTGTAGATTTTTATCGCCTTCCTGCACGGTGTAGGTTTGGTTTTGCCCAACAAGACGGCTGTTCGCCTGTGGCAAAGGATAATCGACCGCCCATGCGGCCTGAATAGCACTGTAAGCGCCGATTAGCATTAACGTAATAACAGACGCGCGTTTCATACTCACTCACCCCCCTGGCGTTCATGCCGGATGGCGGCAAGCGCCCGATCCGGCCTACGAGTCACTGCGTTGCCCAACACGAGATTGTTCAGGTCGCTCTGAAAAATGACGTGTCTTATCAGTTTAGCTAAGAGTTACGGCTTTGGCGCGAATTGCCCGAATCATCGCTTCGAGCCCTTGTGACCGAGACGGTGTGAGATGCTGTGCGAGCGCCATTTTTTCAAACCACGGACGCACATCAAAATTCACAATATCCTGGGCCATCATGCGGTCATACAAAATGAATACCACCGCAATAAGCCCTTTCACAATAGCCGCATCGCTGTCGCCCTGAAATTCAATAATTCCTTCGGCATTCTGACGCATAACAATCCATACCTGGCTTTGACATCCCTGGATGCTATTTTCCACATTACGATCGTCGTCGCTTAATTGTGGCAGACGTTGACCCAGTTCAATAATGTACAGGTATTTCTCTTCCCAATTAGCGCAACGCGTAAAATTACGCAACAACTTTTCTTTATCCGGTAGCGCAGCCATAACGCCTCCCTGTTAGCCCAGTAAGTGATGAATACGCTTGAGACCTGTTACCAGGCGATCCACTTCTTCATGGGTGTTGTACATGGCAATCGACGCCCGGCACATCGCGGGAACGTTATAAAAGGCCATCAGCGGCATTGCGCAGTGATGCCCCGTTCGTACAGCAATGCCATAGTTATCGAGAAAACTCCCGACGTCATAAGCATGATGCTTGCCGAGGTTAAACGCAATCACGCCCAGACGGTTATCCGGTCCGTAGATCGTTAAATCCGGCACATCCCCCAGCTGTTCAAGCGCATAGCACATCATGAATTGTTCATATTCGCTGATTTCAGCCAGCCCCAGCGCTGAAATATATTCAATAGCCGCGCCGAGCCCAATAATTCCACCCGTATTTGGCGTTCCGGCTTCAAACCGCCAGGGGGCTTTGGCCCATGTCGTTCCCTGGCTCAGGCTCACTGTCGCAATCATCGACCCGCCACCTTCCCACGGCGGCATCTCCTGTAGCAGCGACTCTCTGGCATACAGAACGCCAATACCAGTTGGCCCATAGAGCTTGTGACCGGAGAAAACATAGAAGTCGCAATCCAGCGCCTGCACATCCACCTGATGATGCATAACCGCCTGTGCGCCATCCACCAGTACTTTTGCACCGTATTGATGCGCCAGCGCGATCATCTCACCCAACGGGTTTTCCGTGCCCAGTACGTTAGATACGTGGGTAATCGCCAGCAGTTGCGTGCGATCGTCAAACAGCATCGGCAGCGCTTCCAGTTGCAATGTACCATCGTCATTAAGTGGAATAACGCGCAGTTCAGCCCCGACGCGGGCACACAGCATCTGCCAGGGCACAATGTTGGCATGATGCTCCATTTCGCTGATGATGATGTTATCACCCGCCCGCACATTGCTGTTGCCCCAGCTGTTTGCTACCAGGTTGATCCCTTCCGTGGTACCGCGAACAAACACCAGCTCCTCCGCTGAGCGGGCGTTAATAAACAGCGAGGCGAGCTTGCGCACATTCTCCATTTTTTCCGTGGCCTGAGCACTCAACGTATGGATACCACGGTGGACCGCCGCATAGCCGTGACGGTAAAACTCGGCTTCAGCATCAATCACCTGGTTAGGTTTTTGCGCGCTGGCGGCGCTGTCCAGATACGCCAACGGTAAACCATTCACTTCACGCGTCAGGATTGGAAAATCGGCCCGCACTTTTTCAATGGGAAATGTCATGCTACGCCTCCCGGCAAGCGTTGGGCGATCCTTGCCAATACCTGTTGCTTCAGCGTTTCCTCGTCCAGGGCTTCCGTTAGCTCAGCGGCAAACGCATAGAGAATCATTTGTTGGGCATCCTGCTGGCCGATCCCACGCGAACGCAGATAGAACATCTGCTCGTCGTCGATCCGCCCTACCGTCGCCCCGTGGCTGCATTTCACGTCGTCGGCATAGATTTCAAGTTGTGGTTTGGTATCCACCTCAGCCAGTTTACCGAGCAGCAAATTATTGTTGGTCATCTGACCATCAGTTTTAATAGCGTGTTGAGCAACGTTAATCAGGCCATTGAATACCGCCCGCCCCTTATCGCTGACAATCGTTTTATGCAACTGGCGGCTGTTGCAATATCCCTTGTTATGCTCAAGCCAGGTGCGGGTGTCGCAGACTTCATTTTTCACCGGCATCGCCAGGCTGTTGAGCCGAAGCGTCGTGTTTTCGCCGTTAAGCTGAGTGCTGGTGTTATGGCGCAGCACCGCATCACCGAGTAAAAAGCTGTGGCTGGTGGCCGTGGCATCCGCCCCCAATTGAATGTCATTATGTGCGAAGTGGTGGCTTTGCGGATTCTCAAACGCCAGTTTGATATGGCGCAAGTGCGCATTCGCCGCGACATTCATGGTTAAGCGTGCGCCAGTAAAATGACGAAGCTCGCTAAGGCTGACATAGTGTTCAATGACGGTTGCTTCAGCCCCTTCCGCCAGTTCCAGATGGTGGCGATAGTGCGCCGTATTCACCTGATCGCTCGCCAGCCCCTGGGTAATGTGCAACAACAACAGCGGTTTCTTCGGCCGCTGGTTTCGCTTCACCTTAATGTACGTGACGCTACGCGACAGGCTTTCGGTCAGGTGCAGAAAGACTTCCGGTTGGATGGCGGCCGGTAGCGTCTGGCGTACATCATCAACGGTAATATCAAAACCACTACCTTCCGCGCTGTCGCTCAGCGTTGGAGAGAATTGCCCGTCGACAAATACCAGTCGTATGGCCTCAATAGCCGGTGCTAACGCTTCACACTGGGCTGACGATATCTCAGTGACATGGCTGACAAACTGGCTGTGGGTTAATCCCTCCAGCGGCGTGTATTTCCAGTCCTCATGCTTACGCGTTGGCAGCCCCAGTCGCAGCATCTGTTGCAGGTGCTGCTGGGCATGTTGCGAGCGAGTCTCACCTTGCGTCGCAAACAGATGGTGCCACTGTTGCAACACGTTACTGCTGTTCGCTAAGCCAGCCATAACCTTGCTCCTCCAGTTGTTTGACCAGTGTGAAATCACCGGATTTCACAATTCGCCCCTGGTAGAGAACGTGAACATAATCGGGTTTGATATAGTCCAGGATACGCTGATAATGGGTGACGATAATGAATGAACGTTGCCCATCACGCAGCGAGTTCACGCCGTCGGCGACGATTTTCAGCGCGTCGATATCCAGCCCGGAGTCTGACTCATCCAGAATGCACAACTGAGGCTCCAGTACCGCCATTTGCAAAATGTCATTACGCTTTTTCTCACCGCCGGAGAAACCGACGTTGACCGAACGCGTGAGCAAATCTTCCGGCATCTTCAGCAACGCAATTTTTTCTTCCATCAGATCCTGGAAGTCAAACCTGTCCAGTGACTCTTCGCCACGGTAGGTGCGCACCGCATTCAGTGCCGTTTGCAGGAAAAACTGATTACTTACGCCGGGGATTTCTACTGGATACTGAAATGCCATAAAGATGCCTTCACCGGCCCGCTCTTCCGGTGACAGTTCCAGTAAATCTTTACCGTTGAACTCTACCGTCCCGCCGGTGACTTCATAGTCTTCACGTCCGGCGAGCGTGGCGGAAAGCGTACTTTTCCCGGAACCGTTTGGCCCCATAATGGCGTGCACTTCTCCGGGGCGAATGTCAAGACTCAGCCCACGCAGGATCGTCTTATCTTCCACACTGACCTGTAAATCTTTGATGCTTAACATGTGCTTTCCTTAAATTTTAACCGACGCTGTGTTCAAGACTTATGGCGAGAAGTTTTTGCGCTTCCACGGCAAATTCCAGCGGCAGTTCAGAGAACACGTCTTTACAGAAACCATTCACGATCATCGAAATGGCATCCTCTTCGCTGATACCGCGCTGCAGGCAGTAAAATAGCTGGTCTTCACCAATGCGCGACGTCGTGGCTTCGTGTTCAAGCTGGGCGCTGTTGTTACGACACTCCACATACGGGAAGGTGTGCGCCCCACAATCCGCGCCGATCAGCATCGAGTCGCATTGGGTATAGTTGCGGGCATTGGTGGCGGTTGGCATGATTTTCACTAAACCGCGATAGCTGTTCTGACTGTGTCCGGCGGAGATACCTTTAGAGATGATGGTTGATTTGGTGTTCTTGCCAATGTGGATCATCTTGGTGCCAGTATCGGCCTGCTGATGACCACTGGTCAGGGCCACGGAGTAGAATTCGCCGATAGAGTTATCCCCACGCAGAATGCAGCTTGGGTATTTCCAGGTAATGGCCGAACCGGTTTCTGACTGCGTCCACGACATTTTGCTGTTTTCGCCTTCGCACAGCGCCCGCTTGGTAACAAAGTTCAAAATGCCGCCGGTATTGCCATCGCCAGGGAACCAGTTTTGTACCGTCGAGTATTTCACTTCGGCATCTTTGTGGATGATGACCTCCACTACCGCAGCATGCAGCTGATAGCTGTCGCGCACAGGGGCCGAACAGCCTTCGATATAGCTGACGTAGCTTCCCTCATCCGCAACCAGAATGGTGCGTTCAAACTGCCCGGTTTTTTCCGCATTGATACGGAAATAGGTCGACAGTTCCATTGGGCAACGCACACCTTTCGGCACATAAATAAACGTACCGTCGGAGGCCACTGCCGCATTCAGTGCGGCAAAGAAATTGTCATTACCCGGAACAACCGTGCCCAGATACTGTTTTACCAGCTCCGGGTGGTCGTGAATCGCCTCACCGAACGAACAGAAAATAATGCCCTGTTCCGCCAGTTTGTCGCGATAGGTGGTCGCCACCGACACCGAGTCAAAAATGGCATCAACCGCCACCTCTTTGCCTTCGCGGACCGGCACGCCAAGCTGTTCAAAGGCGTCCTCGACCTCTTTACTTAAAAATGCATTTGCGCCCGTTTGCTGCACCGCTCCCAGTTCAGACACACAGGTTTCATCGCAGTTGCCGCAGGACGGCGCAGAGTAATAGCTGTAATCCTGATAATTCAGTTTGTCATAGTGCGCTTTTAGCCAGTGCGGTTCTTCCATGGTCAACCATGCCTGAAAGGCATTAAGGCGGAATTCCAGCATCCAGTCGGGTTCATTACGTTTTGCCGAAATTGCGCGCACGACCTCTTCGCTGATCCCTTTCGCCAGCTCGTCGGTTTGCAGTTGGGTGAAGAACCCCTCTTTGTAATTAAGGTGCCCGTCAGCCCAGGTGTTGACATCGTCAGTTGCTTCAGTATTACGAGACATAGTACCGCCTATACCCCAAAACTTTCGCCACAGCCGCATTCGTTCTGGGCTTTCGGGTTATGAAATTTAAATAACTGATTTAATCCTTCGCGAACAAAATCGACTTCTGTGCCGTCGATGAACGGCATCGCCTGTAACGGCACATACAGTCTGGCACCATCCATTTCAAACAGGAGATCGTCTTTTTGAGTCTCACGGACGGTATCCAGCACGTAGCCGAATCCTGCACATCCCGTTTGCTTCACGCCCAGGCGAACGCCCAACATGCCGGGTTGCTTTGCCATCAGTTCGCGGATGTGCGCCGCAGCCGCTGGCGTTAACCTCAGTCCACGCCATGCAAAATCTTCCGGGTTAAATGTTCCTGAATGCAATTCCATAGGGTTACCTCGAGTCACTAGCTTTTAAGCTATAACAATATGTTAGTGATAATGATTATCACTTCAACCCCTCAACAGCAGGGGCATTCGGGTTAATCGCCCTTTTTGGTTACTTTTAATAAGCATAGACCCTGCAGCGCGGGTTATCAGAGATGGATTATTTTGTTCAATGCTTTGATTAATAATGGATTATGAAAATCCAATCGTTCAGGCAGGTCAAAGATCAAAAGATGTATAGATAATGTCTATTTAAGAGATAGGTTTTGAAAATTTAATGAAATCATGTGATTATTATATAATCAGTAACTTAGTCTTTTCTCGTGATAGATAAGTACAGACTATTTAACGCCCCAAATTGAGCCCTCAGCGCGATTTTGCCCCCCAAATCCTAAAATGGAGGTTATGCGAGGCGTGTTCCCAATTTTAAACGTCATAATTTACAAGCCAGTTTGATTTTAACAGTAGACATTACGTAAATAAGATTAACTTTGGGATTTGCAGGACTAATTGCTAATTCAATATATTGCCATACGCTTTAATTATCAATTCGATAATTAATATTGGCATTACATATGTTGATTAATTAAATCTCACTATAAAATACAATTTCGAATTAAGTGCCGGAGTATTATTATTTTATGATTCATTCTATTACTAAGGGAAAATTATGTCATGGAATAAACATGATGCGGTCTCGTATGCGCGAAGTCACGCGCATCAAAAAAGCCAGGGTTATTGCGCTCGAGCAGTAGCTGCAGCAATTCGCGCTGGCGGCGTCAAAATTGAAGGTGCTAACGCCAACAGTTTTGCAAGGTCACTAGAAAAAGCAGGATTCAGCAAATCATACGGCACCCCAATAGAGGGCGATATAGCGGTTATTGATGCTTTACCAGGTCCAAACCAGTATGGGCACGCCTGTATTTACGATGGGACGGGAGCCTGGTACTCCGATTTCGTACAGCGCAGTTTATGCCCTGGGCCACAGTACAGAAAAATCCAGCCCACTGTTACTATATACAGGCACAAGTGACATGAAAAAATTACTGCTTTTGCTACTGGTGACCTCATCTGCTATGGCAAATAATACCAACGATCCTGTTAACCAGGCCGTTGCATTTAATAAGTGGTACGTGAACCAAATTAACAATAATAATTTCCCGATTACCGACGGTAAAGATATCGATAAATACGTTACTGCATCAACAATGCAGAAACTAAGGCGAACACAAGATCCAAATTATGATGATGAGGTTTTCTATTCTTCTGATTTTTTTCTAAAATCACAATATATCGGTGACGACTGGACAGAGAATGTGGCCATATCCTCATATGACTGGGATCCTGTCTGCGTAAACGTCAATATAACGTTCGGCAAAAAAAATCCTCACACGGTTATTGATTGTATGGTTAATGAAAATGGCGAGTGGAAAGTACAGTCCGTTGCTGCACGCGATAACAATTAACGACGTTATGACAGAGTTACTATGCCATGGCACATCCGCGAATACCCCTGCTATATCGCCGGAAAGTAAAAAAGCCTGCGCGAACTGAATGGGATTTTTATATTTTCCGTGTCAATGATAATGGAATCGACCCCAGCTAATTGACAAACAACAAAAAACCCTTAAGTCTGCTTGCTGGCAGGCTTAAGGGTTCCGGCCCCATCCGGCGCTTATCTCCGGCACTCACAATGGCTTAGCTCTTGAAGGGGCGATAAGAAGAATCTCATACACTGATAAGTTTTTTTTAACACAAATTGCGGTTTGACTATTTTATGAGCACGTTTAGCTACCTTTTTAGCATTGCGCCCCACTGAGTGCGTCCAGCAGCAAGCGTAAGCCCGCAGGCTGATGTTCACGAGAAAGGTATAAACCATAAATCGGCAGGCATTTGGGCTGTAGCTCTGGTAATAAGCGAATTAACGCCCCCTGCGCCAGCCCTTCCCACGCCTCCAGTTCCGGCACCAGCGCAATGCCCATTCCCGCCTGCGCCGACTCACAGAGCAGCGAAGAGATTCCGGCGCTCAAGTTCCCTTTAATCGCAACGGCGACATCCTGGCCGTAGACATCCTTAAAGTGCCAGGATTTACCAGCAAACCCGCTGTAATAGAGGCAATTGTGCCGCGTCAGATCGTCGAGCGTTTCAGGAGTACCGTATTGATGCAGGTAATCTACAGACGCGCACAGCACCGATTTACAGTCGCCAAGGCGACGGGCGATGGTTCCGGGTTCGGGATTTTCCGTTATACGGATTGCCACATCAATCCGTTCTCCTACCAGGCTTACCGGTTGATTATTGATCTCCACCTCGATCCGCAACTGCGGATACTGCGCCAGAAATGTGGGCAGTACCGGCGCTAATATATGCATAGCAGTAAAGTGCGCACAGGCCACACGTAGCGTGCCACTGGGCGTTTGCGCGGCGCTGGCGGCCCCGATATCCAGCGAAAGTTGCGCCAGAGAACGTGTTTTCGCTAATGCCTCTTCACCCGCTGGCGTGATCGTCAAGCGACGCGATGATCGATGGATAAGCCTTGCGCCTGCCCATTTTTCCATCTCGTCGAGGTAACGACTGACCATCGGACGGGAAAGCCCCAATGCACGTGCAGCGGCGCTCAGACTGCCCAAATCACAGATATGGTTAAATACCGTTGCCGCCATCACTCTGTCCATTGCATCCCATCCGATCGTTTTATGAAACTCAGCATGTCCTAATGAGGGAATTCTAACAGATACGAATATGCTTAAAATACGGGAACTATCAAAAGACAATTCCCTGCATAAGGTTACCTGGTATGAAAGTTAAATCTCTGGCCCTGCTGTTACCTCTGTTTGCGTCTTCAGCTTTCGCCGCACCGCTACAGCTGGAGGTCTACAATCCCCAGGACAAGGGTATTTTCCCGGTCTCTTCGACGCTGGTGTCTGGTCCCAAAGAGGCCATGTTGTTTGACGCCCAGTTCAGCACCAAAGATGGCGAACAACTGGTGCAGATGATTCACGCCAGCGGTAAAACGCTGAAGGCTATCGTGATCACCTCCGGCGATCCGGATTTCTATTTTGGCCTGCAGCCTATCGTCAATGCCTTCCCACAGGTAAAAGTTCTGGCAACACCACACGTAGTGGACCATATCCGCGCCACCAAAGAGGCTAAACTGCAGTTCTGGGGTCCGCAAATGAAGGATGGTGCGCCAACATCGCTCACCGTTCCGCAGGCGACAACGCAAACGCAGTTCACGGTTGATGGCGAAACACTGGAACTGCGCCATCCCGACGATTATGCAGCCTATGTCTGGATCCCAGCAAACCGTGCCATTATTGGCGGTACTGGCGTGGCTTCCGGTATACATGTCTGGACGGCAGATACTCAGTCTGCAGAACAACGTAGCGCATGGCGTAGCGTACTGAGCGAAATGCAGAACTTACACCCCACTCAGGTGATCCCAGGTCATTACATTGGCGAACGCCCTACGGGCGATAAAGCGATTCGCTTCACTCAGGACTATTTGCAGTCGTTTGAGCAGGCATTAGAGGCGAAGAAAGGATCTGACTATGTGATTAAAACCATGACCGCGGCTTGGTCAGGTCTCGCGGACACAAGCTCTCTGGAGCTAAGTGCAAAAGTCAATACCGGTGAGATGAAGTGGTAATGAAGATTTAAGGCAAAAAATAACCCCGAACGCGTGTCGGGGTTTTTACTCGATAAGCATACCGGAATCAATGAACGCCCATGCGCCAGGCAAAATAGATCTCTTCTTTCAGTTCAATCGATGAAAGCGCCAGTAAATCAGCAAACTCCAGTTCGAGTTGTTTCAGTCTTTTCAGGTACTGAGCCGGTGAAAGATCGGATTTATCACGACGTAAAAATTCTATTGCCAGTTGGGCCGGGTCTAATTGGGTAGACATATCATCCTCGCTTGTGTTCAAAACCTGCACAGTATAACACCATTCCCTGCGCAGATAATGACCAAAAGCAATATGCATCACAAAATTGCGGTCGTCAGACGCGACGTGCAACACAATCGTCCCTGGTCATCGAAAATCTCAATTTGCCACACCTGATGACGGGAGCCGGTATGCACCACACGACATACCCCTCTGACGCGGCCCTCCCGCGCGGAGCGAATGTGGTTGGCGTTGACCTCCAGGCCCACCACTTTCTGTTCACCCTGAGTACACAGGTAGCCTGCCACCGAACCCATGCTTTCCGCCAGTACTACGGATGCGCCGCCGTGCAGCAAACCAAAAGGTTGTTTGGTACGGTGATCCACCGGCATCGTGGCTTCCAGCGAATCGTCACCAATGTGCACAAAACGGATATCGAGCAGCCCAACCATGTTTCCTTCACCCATGGCATTGAGCGCCTCAAGTGTGACTTCACGTTTCCAGATCATCCTATAATCTCCAGCAGTGCCTGTAATGGATGGCGAACTCCCGTACCTTCAACGCGTTTTACCTGACTGCGACAGGAGTATCCGGTCGCCAGACAACGGTTACGCGGCAATCGTTGCATTGCCTGGTGCCATGATAACTCATAGATCCCGAGTGAGTTCTGATGATTCTTCACTTCGTGACCATAGGTACCCGCCATACCACAGCAACCCACGCTGACGTTTTCCAACTTTGCGCCAAAGCAGGCAAAAATAGCCGCCCACTGCGCAGGCGCGCCTGGCAGAGCCGTCACTTCGGTACAGTGACCAAAGAAGTACCACGGTTCACCGCCAACCGCGATTGGCTGCTGCGCTTCCACAATTGTCGATAACCACTCGTTGGCTAACAACACATGGAAATCACCCCGCTGTTCCCCGAGCACCAGTTTGTATTCGTCGCGATAGCAAAGCACCAGCGCAGGATCAACACCCACCATCGGAATATTCAGCTTCGCCACCCGATTGAGAAACTCCGATGTTTTCTTCGCGGTTTTCGCAAAACGGTTTAAAAAGCCCTTAATATGCTGCGCCTTGCCGTTTGGCGAGAACGGTAGCAGTACCGGCTGCATGCCCAGCTTTTCAACCAGGCGTATAAAATCAGCCACCACCTGCGCATCGTAATAGCTGGTGAACGGATCCTGCACCACCAGCACTGTACGCGCTTTTTGCTCAAGAGTGAGTGATTCGAGCTGTTCCAGCGTCATATTGGCGGAGCGATGGCCAACCAGCTGACGTTGTAGCGAAGGCGCAGACAACAGCGGTAAATCGACCATACCGATGTGCTTTTTCGCCAGATTACGTACCAGCGGCTGATTGATGAAAAAGTTAAACGTTTTGGGTGCCCGCGCCATTAACGGCGCATAGCTCTCAACGGTCGCCACCATGTGATCGCGCAGCGGGCGCAGATAACGCGTGTGGTACAGCTGCAGGAAGCGCGAACGGAACTCCGGCACATCGATTTTAATCGGACACTGTGTTGAACAGGCTTTACATGCCAGACAGCCGGACATTGCCTCTTTTACTTCGTGCGAGAAATCATATTCGCCCTTGCGCGCATGCCAACTGTTGCGGGTACGGGCAATCAGCGCACGTAAACTGGCGCGTTTTTCCGGTAGCTCTTTTTCCAGCTGTATTGGGTCGATCCCGCGATCCGCTAACAAACGCAGCCATTCACGCACCAAGGTAGCTCGCCCTTTTGGCGAATGAATACGGTTGAGGCTGATTTTCATCGACGGGCACATGGGACTTTTCGCATCGAAGTTAAAGCATAACCCGTTGCCGTTACACTCCATTGCCCCGCGCCACTCCTGGCGTACGGCCAGTGGGATCTGACGATCATACGTCCCGCGCTTCACCGCATCTACTTTCATCATCGGCGCATCTACGTCTTCCGGTGGACAGATTTTCCCTGGATTGAGACGGTTTTGCGGATCAAACACTGATTTCACTTTACGCAGTTCGCGGTACAGCTCCTCCCCGAAGAACGCCGGACTGTATTCTGCACGAAAACCTTTCCCGTGCTCGCCCCACAGCAAACCGCCATATTTTGCCGTCAGCGCGACAACATCATCAGAAATGCGCTTCATCAGTACTTCCTGCTGCGGGTCGCACATATCCAGCGCCGGCCTGACGTGCAGCACGCCGGCATCCACGTGACCAAACATGCCATAACTCAGACCGTGGCTGTCGAGCAGCGCACGGAACTCGGCAATATAGTCAGCCAGATGCTCCGGCGGAACACAGGTGTCCTCGGCAAACGGAATAGGTTTTGCAGCACCTTTTGCATTCCCCAACAAACCGACTGCTTTTTTACGCATGGCGTAAATACGCTCTACGCCCGAGAGTTCAGTACACAGTTGCCAACCAATGACACCGGCTTCCTGACGGGCAATTAACCCATCCAGACGTTCACACAGCGCACTAACCTGAGCATCGATCAATGCTTCATCGTCACCCGCAAATTCGACGATATTCAGGCCCAACATCTCTTTATCAGGAACATCGGTAATCAATTCACTGACCGAATGCCAGACAATATCTTCCCGCGCCAGATTAAGCACTTTGGAGTCGACGGTTTCTACTGACAGCGCGCGCGCGTCCACCATCACCGGAGCGTTACGTAGTGCCGAGTCAAACGAGTCGTACTTGACGTTAACCAACTGTCTGACTTTGGGCAACGGCGTGATATCCAGACGGGCTTCGGTGATAAACGCCAGCGTACCTTCAGAGCCGGTCAGAATGCGGGTTAAATCAAATTCGGTCATCTCATCATTAAAGACGTGCCGTAAATCGTACCCGGTCAGGAAGCGATTAAGTTTCGGGAATTTATCAATGATCAGTTTTCGGTTGTCGCGGCAACGTTCATAAACCGTCTTGTAAATGCGTCCAATGGTGGTATTGCTGTTACCCAACGTTTGGGCAAGTTCGACCGGCATGGGTTGAGTATCAAGAATATCGCCCCCCATCAGCACCGCGCGGATCCCCAGTACGTGATCGGAGGTTTTACCGTAAACCAACGAACCTTGTCCGGAGGCATCGGTATTGATCATCCCTCCCAGCGTAGCCCGGTTACTGGTAGATAATTCGGGAGCAAAAAAATAGCCGTAAGGCTTCAGAAACTGGTTGAGCTGATCTTTGATTACCCCAGCTTCGACCCGCACCCAACCTTCCTGCACATTGATTTCAATGATACGGCTCATGTAGCGAGACATATCAACAATAATGCCCTGATTCAGCGCCTGACCATTGGTTCCGGTGCCGCCGCCGCGCGGGGTAAAAATGAGCGAAGAGAAAAGAGGTTCTGCCGCCAGACGGGCGATTAGCGCCACATCTGCGGTTGAACGAGGGAAAACCACAGCATCAGGAAGCAGCTGATAAATACTGTTATCCGTCGACATTGTCAGACGATCGGCATAGCTCGTTGCCGTATCGCCCGTAAATCCTTGCTGCTCCAGCGCCTGCAAAAAGTTGAGCACCAGTTGAACGACACCCGGTGCCTGAGAAATTTGTGGAATCATTATAGTGACCCTTTCCTGCGGTCTGTGTTGTGAATTTAATCGTTTGCGTGTTGCTTTGTTTGTTGTATCACATTTTTTTCTAATACGCTCAGCAGATTTACAGGCAGAATCCACCTGTTCAAAACCGCTGAAATTGCTCATCATTACAGGGTGTCATTTAGATGTTCACGTCGCGTCAACGTTCTGACGCAAAGACAAAGGTGAAAAGTATTTATGGTAAATTTCCGTCAGCCCAGGGATATTGCACAAGTGCTGCTATCGGTGCTGTTTTTAGCCATCATGATTGTGGCGTGTCTCTGGATTGTTCAACCCTTTATCCTCGGTTTTGCCTGGGCAGGTACGGTGGTCATTGCGACCTGGCCCATCCTGCTACGCTTACAAAAACTGCTCTGGGGACGTCGCTCGCTGGCCGTGCTGGTGATGACCCTGCTGCTGGTACTGTTGTTTATCATTCCTATCGCGCTGCTGGTTAATAGCATTGTGGATGGCAGCGGGCCGTTGATCCATGCCGTAACCGCAGGCGATATGACGCTGCCGGATCTGGCGTGGCTGAACAGTATTCCGTTAGTCGGCGCCAAAATGTATGCCGCATGGCACAGCCTGCTGGATATGGGCGGCTCGGCCATCATGGCGAAGGTTCGTCCTTATATTGGCACGACGACAACCTGGTTCGTCGGTCAGGCTGCACATATTGGCCGCTTTATGATGCACTGTGGTCTGATGCTGCTGTTCAGTGCCCTACTGTACTGGCGCGGTGAACAGGTGGCGTTAGGTATTCGTCACTTCGCTTGCCGCCTGGCATCCAAACGCGGCGATGCCGCCATTCTGCTGGCAGCACAGGCCATTCGCGCCGTCGCATTAGGCGTCGTGGTCACCGCACTGGTGCAGGCCGTGCTCGGCGGTATTGGTCTGGCGGTAACCGGCGTGCCGTATGCCACGCTGCTGGCAGTGGTGATGATCCTCTCTTGTCTGGTACAGCTGGGCCCCTTGCCGGTGCTGGTCCCGGCCATTATCTGGCTGTACTGGACGGGCGATTCAACCTGGGGCACAGTGCTGCTCGTGTGGAGCGGTGTGGTCGGAACGCTGGATAACGTGATTCGCCCGATGCTGATTCGTATGGGTGCCGATTTACCATTGATCCTGATTCTCTCAGGGGTCATCGGTGGACTAATTGCATTCGGCATGATTGGCCTGTTTATCGGCCCGGTGGTCCTGGCTGTTTCCTGGCGTCTGTTCTCCGCATGGGTAAACGAAGCCCCTGCGCCGGATAGCGATCCGGATACAATCCTCGAAGAAATTGCTGAAATAGAACGCAATAAGTAATCCCACGTCAGGCGGCACAGCTGCCTGACTGTTTAACAATTCTAATTAATCCCTCCCATTTACTGAATCAGACCCAACGTTGCCCTTCTTTAAACACTCATTTGTGTCGCAAATTCTTTACAGTTTTTAAACTATTGAGATGAATCTGATCGACGTTAAAAAGCCGTATGCCTACTATTAGCCCATGGCTTTAGATCAACACATTGATTTATAAGCATGGAAATCCCCTGAGTGAAACAACGAATTGCTGTGTGTAGTCTTTGCCCATCTCCCACGATGGGCTTTTTTTTGTCCTTCGTACCCTTCTAATCGCCATACTCTCCTTTCTTAACTTTCCCGCCATTCAACGGTCTGTACCAATTAAAAAAGTGGTTTCGATATCAAGCACAAAACCGTGATATTGTTGAAGGCTCAGGGGGCTGACGGACAGATATCAGCCAATATTTATAGGGTAATCAATGAAAACCGTAACTGTAAGAAATGTCGTAATTGGCAAGGGTGCGCCGAAGATCATTGTCTCACTGATGGCTAAAGACATCGCAATGGTAAAAAGTGAAGCGCTGACCTATCGCGAAGCGGATTTCGATATTCTGGAATGGCGCGTTGACCATTTTGCCGATGTCGCATCCATTGACGCAGTACTGGACGCTGCGCGCGCCATCCGCGAGATTCTGCCTGACAAGCCGTTACTTTTTACCTTCCGTACTGCGCAGGAAGGCGGCGAGCAGGCCTTACCTGCTGAAGACTATTTCGCACTAAACCGTGCAGCGATAGACTGTGGTCTGGTGGATATGATCGATCTCGAGCTATTCACTGGTGATGCGCAGGTGAAAGCAACCGTTGAGCAAGCTCACGCCAAAAAAGTCCTGGTTATTATGTCGAATCATGATTTTCATAAAACGCCGGCCGCTGAGGAGATTGTTCAGCGTCTGCGTAAAATGCAGGAACTGGACGCCGATATTCCCAAAATTGCGCTGATGCCGCAATGCAAAACGGATGTGCTGACGCTGCTCAGCGCGACGCTGGAAATGCATGAACGCTATGCCGATCGTCCAATTATCACGATGTCGATGGCAAAAAACGGGGTGATTTCTCGTTTAGCTGGCGAGGTTTTTGGTTCAGCAGCCACGTTCGGTGCGGTGAAAAAAGCATCTGCTCCGGGGCAAATCGCAGTGACCGATCTGCGCACTGTACTGACAATATTGCATCAGGCTTAAGCGTGGAAGGATAAAATACCGGATGACGATGCTACCGCATCTTATCCGGCCCACGAATGATACTCACCGTAGGCCGGATAAGGCGCTTACGCCACCATCCGGCATAATGTTACTTGTTCAGTTCAGCCAGGCTCAGCCAGGTCTGCACGACGGTATCCGGGTTCAGCGACAGGCTGTCGATCCCCTCTTCCATCAGCCAGGCCGCGAAGTCTTCGTGGTCAGAGGGACCCTGACCGCAGATACCCACGTATTTGCCTTGTTTCTTGGCTGCGCGAATCGCCATCGACAGCAGGGCTTTGACCGCGTCGTTACGCTCATCAAACAGTTCAGAAACCACACCAGAGTCACGGTCCAGACCCAGCGCCAGCTGCGTCATATCGTTTGAACCAATGGAGAAGCCGTCAAAGTATTCAAGGAACTGCTCGGCCAGCAAGGCGTTGGACGGGATCTCACACATCATGATGATCTTCAGCCCGTTCTCACCGCGTTTCAGCCCCTGACGCGCCAGCTCTTCCACCACCGCTTTCGCCTGCGCTACGGTACGTACAAACGGCACCATCACTTCGACGTTAGTCAGGCCCATATCGTTACGGACACGTTTCACTGCGTCACATTCCAACGCGAAACAGTCGCGGAAGCTATCAGCAACGTAACGGCCCGCTCCACGGAAGCCCAGCATCGGGTTCTCTTCATGCGGCTCATAACGCTCACCGCCGACGAGGTTGGCATATTCGTTGGACTTAAAGTCAGACATACGCACGATGACGCGTTTCGGATAAAACGCCGCCCCCAGCGTCGCGATCCCTTCCGTCAGACGACCCACGTAGAATTCACGTGGAGAATCGAAACCTTTCATCATGGCGCGGATTTCGTTTTGCAACTCAGGCGTCTGGTCATCGAACTCCAGCAGCGCGCGAGGGTGTACACCAATCATGCGGTTAATGATAAATTCCAGACGTGCCAGGCCAACACCTTCGTTTGGCAGGCAGGCGAAGTCGAAAGCGCGGTCCGGGTTACCGACGTTCATCATCACCTTCAACGGCAGATCCGGCATGGTTTCGACGCTGGAACTCTTCACGCTAAAGTCGAGCATGTCAGCGTAAACATAACCGGTGTCACCTTCGGCACAGGAGACAGTAACCTTCTCACCGTCTTTCATGCGCTCGGTAGCATCGCCACAGCCAACCACTGCCGGGATCCCCAGCTCACGGGCGATGATCGCCGCGTGACAGGTACGACCGCCACGGTTGGTGACAATCGCCGCTGCTTTCTTCATGATCGGTTCCCAATCCGGGTCGGTCATGTCAGTCACCAGCACATCGCCGGGTTCGATACGGTTCATTTCGCTGATGTCCTGGATGACTTTGACCGGACCCGCGCCAATGCGGTGACCGATGGCACGACCTTCAGCAATAATTTTACCCTGCGCATGCAGCGTATAACGCTCCATCACCTGGCCACGAGAACGCACGGTTTCCGGACGCGCCTGCACAATAAACAGCTTGCCGGTATGACCGTCTTTCGCCCATTCGATGTCCATCGGACGACCGTAGTGCTTCTCGATCTGCACCGCCTGCTTCGCCAGTTCCTGCACTTCAGCATTGGTCAGGGAGAAAATGTCGCGTTGTTCCTGCGGGACATCTTCAATCGTTACCTGCTTACCGTGTTCCTGGGTTGGCGCGTAGACCATACGGATCTTTTTCGAACCCATTGTGCGACGGACGATAGCCGGACGATTAGCCGCCAGCGTCGGTTTGTGCACGTAGAATTCATCCGGGTTAACGGCGCCCTGCACGACCATCTCGCCCAGGCCCCATGCAGACGTGATAAACACCACCTGATCGAAACCGGATTCGGTATCGATGGAGAACATGACGCCGGAAGACGCGAGGTCTGAGCGCACCATCCGCTGCACACCCGCAGAGAGCGCTACGCCACGATGGTCATAACCCTGGTGGACACGATAAGAGATCGCTCGGTCGTTAAACAGCGAGGCAAATACGTGTTTGATAGCAACCAGTACAGCATCAAATCCCTGGACGTTGAGGAAGGTTTCCTGCTGCCCGGCAAATGACGCATCTGGCATATCTTCTGCGGTGGCGGAAGAACGCACGGCAAAAGATGCATGGGCATCGTCCGCTGACAGCTGCGCGTAGGCATCGCGGACGGCATTTTCCAGCTCCGGCTGGAAAGGAGTGTCGATAATCCACTGGCGGATCTGCGCGCCGGCTTTTGCAAGCTCGGTGACATCGTCAATATCCGTTTTATCCAGCAGCTCATAAATGCGCTGGTTTACACCGCTTTGGTCCAGAAACTGGTTAAACGCATCGGCGGTCGTTGCAAAACCATTCGGTACGGAAACACCCATACCTGAAAGGTTAGTAATCATTTCACCCAGGGAGGCATTTTTGCCCCCAACTCTGTCTACATCATTCATGCCGAGTTGGTTATACCAAAGCACCAGCGGTGACGAGCCATTGTTGGACATCGAACAATCCTTATATTTGAACGAGGTTAGAAAACTCAATTTTGCGTAATTATCTTTGCATATTTACTCCAGCGAAAAAAACGGTGAATCGTTCAAGCAACTTTATTTTTTATTTTTTCAGATTGTTTCCGCATTTGCGCAAACCCGCGAGCCACAGGGAATCTCCACAAAAACTACCGGTATAAACATTTGTTCCGAAAAATGAAATGTACTTTTCATTAAATATAAAAATACCGTTTCATTTTATAAAAAAGATGCAGCAATATTCGCTTCTGGCGAATTTTAATTTATGCTTTCAGAGAATTATGTCTGCCCAGGATGAGCAAAATGGATAATGCTGTTGATCGTCATGTATTTTATATTTCTGATGGTACGGCCATCACCGCCGAGGTATTGGGCCACGCGGTAATGTCGCAATTTCCGGTCACGATCAGCAGCATTACGCTGCCGTTTGTGGAAAATGAGAGCCGTGCGCGGGCGGTAAAAGACCAGATTGACGCGATCTACCAACAAACTGGCGTGCGTCCTCTGGTGTTCTACTCCATCGTCCTGCCAGAAATACGCTCAATCATTTTGCAAAGCGAGGGTTTTTGTCAGGATATCGTGCAGGCGTTGGTTGCTCCGCTGCAGCACGAGATGAAGCTCGATCCCACGCCAATCGCCCATCGCACCCACGGTCTGAATCCCGGTAATCTCAACAAATACGACGCGCGCATTGCCGCTATTGATTACACCCTTGCCCATGATGATGGTATTTCGTTGCGCAACCTCGATCAGGCGCAGGTGATCCTGCTTGGCGTTTCCCGTTGCGGCAAAACACCGACCAGTTTGTACTTGGCGATGCAGTTTGGTATTCGCGCCGCCAACTACCCCTTTATTGCCGATGATATGGATAATCTGGTACTGCCAGCGTCCCTGAAGCCGTTGCAGCATAAATTGTTCGGCCTGACCATCGACCCAGAGCGCCTGGCGGCAATCCGCGAAGAACGCCGGGAGAACAGTCGGTACGCTTCGCTGCGCCAGTGCCGGATGGAAGTTGCTGAGGTAGAAGCGCTATACCGGAAAAATCAAATCCCATGGCTGAACAGTACCAATTATTCGGTAGAAGAGATTGCTACCAAGATCCTCGACATTATGGGGCTGAATCGGCGCATGTACTAGAACGCTAGTTCATTGGTTCGATTTTTTGTTATGATGCTCGCCACCAGGCAGGATGAGTGTGATATTGTGATGTACATCACTTCCCGGTAGTCCTGCCGTTGAAGCAACAAATTTCTGAGACAAATAATGAACAGAACCGATGAACTCCGTACTGCGCGTATTGACAACCTGGTCACTCCAGCAGAGCTTGCGCAACGGTATCCTGTTTCGTCCTCCGTCGCCCGTCATGTCACGGAATCCCGACGCCGGATAGAAAAAATTTTAAATGGTGAAGACCCGCGTTTGCTGGTGATCGTGGGTCCCTGCTCGATTCACGATCTTGATGCCGCCATGGAATACGCGACGCGTTTGCAGGCCCTGCGCGAGAAACATCAGGCGCGTCTGGAAATCGTAATGCGCACCTATTTTGAAAAACCGCGCACCGTCGTGGGTTGGAAAGGTTTAATTTCCGATCCGGATTTAAACGGCAGCTACCGCGTAAATCACGGCATTGAACTGGCGCGTAAACTGCTGTTGCAGGTTAATGAATTAAGCGTACCGACGGCAACAGAATTCCTCGACATGGTGACCGGTCAGTTTATTGCCGATTTAATCAGTTGGGGAGCCATTGGCGCGCGCACCACCGAAAGCCAAATCCACCGCGAGATGGCATCCGCGCTCTCCTGCCCGGTCGGTTTTAAGAACGGTACAGATGGCAATACGCGTATCGCCGTCGATGCAATTCGTGCCTCTCGCGCCAGTCACATGTTCCTCTCACCGGATAAAACCGGCCAGATGACCATTTACCAGACCAGCGGTAATCCTTACGGGCATATCATCATGCGCGGCGGTAAAAAACCGAATTATTATGCGGAAGATATTGCCGCCGCCTGCGATACGCTGCACGAATTTTCGCTGCCTGAGCATCTGGTGGTCGATTTTAGTCACGGCAATTGCCAGAAGCAGCATCGTCGTCAGCTGGAAGTATGCGATGACGTCTGTCTGCAAATTCGTAATGGTTCGACGGCGATTGCCGGGATTATGGCCGAGAGTTTCCTGCGTGAAGGTACGCAAAAAATCGTTAGCGGCCAGCCGCTGGTGTACGGTCAGTCCATTAC
Organism: Citrobacter sp. VF227; assembly: GCF_052950715.1. Classification (NCBI taxonomy): domain Bacteria; kingdom Pseudomonadati; phylum Pseudomonadota; class Gammaproteobacteria; order Enterobacterales; family Enterobacteriaceae; genus Citrobacter; species Citrobacter sp. VF227. The sequence goes on along the minus strand of NZ_JBRFVF010000001.1, from coordinate 161,198 downwards.
TGACCCGTGCCTGAACTGGGAGGATACCGAACTGCTGGTTGAAAAACTCGCCTCTGCGGTTGATAGCCGTTTTTAATGCTGTTCGCCGGGTAACACTACGTTGCCCGGTGCTAATCCTGTGTTTTCCCCCTCTTTGCTGTACAAAATCCGTTCTCGTCACAATTATTTCACAAAAATGCTTGCCGCAAATTTGCTGTTTGATGATAATGATTATCATTGTTACATTGATTGTTATTTTTAAACACTATGTCACGTATGGATAACTCAACAACAACGTCTGCAAAAGAAAATGCACCGCCTTCTGCCGCGCCAAATGAGCGTCAAATTGACAGCAAAAGCCTGCTGGGTAAAGAAGGACGCGTGATCATAGAACATGATGGTCAGCACTACTTGCTGCGCCAGACCCAAACCGGAAAACTCATTCTGACCAAATAAACAATACTGTTCGCCAGCCACCCAGGTCATACCCAGGCAGCCAGCGCTTTTCGATTTCCTAATGGAGAGTTGCTATGCCATACCTGCACACCGCATCCCTACGTCCTTCGCTGTTGGCGCTGGCGATTGTCAGTAGCCTGCCCGCCATCGCGTATGCAGCGGTCGAAGATATGACCGTCACCGCCACCGGCAACGCCCGTAGCGTCTTTGAAGCGCCAATGATGGTCAGCGTGATAGATGCCACCGCCCCGGAAAACCAGACCGCCAGTTCGGCTGCTGACCTGCTACGCAAGGTTCCAGGGCTGACCCTCGATGGCACGGGGCGCACCAACGGTCAGGACGTGAATCTGCGCGGCTACGATCGACGCGGCGTTCTGGTGCTGGTTGACGGCGTTCGCCAGGGAACTGATACCGGGCACCTGAACAGTACCTTCCTCGACCCGGCGCTTATCAAACGCATCGAAGTCGTACGCGGTCCCTCTGCACTGCTGTACGGCAGCGGCGCACTTGGCGGCGTGATCGCGTATGACACTGCGGATGCCAAGGATCTGCTGGAAGCCGGAAAAAACAGCGGTTACCGCGTATTTGGTACTGCGGCAACCGGCGATCACAGCCTCGGTATGGGCGCCAGCGCGTTTGGGCGCACCGATACGCTGGACGGACTGCTTGCATGGTCGAGTCGCGATCGCGGTGATTTGCGCCAGAGCGACGGTACTACGGCGCCAAACGACGAAGCGATCAACAATATGCTGGCGAAAGGCAGTTGGAAAATTGACGGCGCCCAGACGCTGGCAGGCTCGTTACGCTACTACAACAATGAGGCCCGTGAACCTAAGAACCCACAAACCAGCGCGACGGATGCCACCAGCAACCCGATGACTGACCGTTCAACCATCCAGCGCGATGCGCAACTGGCCTATTCGCTTGCCCCGGCAGACAATGACTGGCTGAACGCGGATGCCCGTATTTACTGGTCCGAAGCGCGCATTAATGCACAAAACATGGATAACACCAGCGAATTTCGCAAACAGACCACCAAAGGCGGTAAAATCGACAATCGCAGCCGCCTGTTTACCGACTCTTTTGCCTCTCACCTGCTGACCTATGGCGGCGAATATTATCGTCAGGAACAACAGCCTGGCGGCACAACCACCGGTTTCCCGGAGGCAAAGATCGATTTCAGCTCCGGCTGGCTACAGGATGAAATCACCCTGCGCGACCTGCCGGTTACGCTGCTCGGTGGGACCCGTTATGACTCGTATCGCGGTAGCAGCGATGGTTACGCGGATGTTGATGCCGACAAATGGTCGTCCCGCGCCGGACTCACCGTTACGCCAGCCGACTGGCTGATGCTGTTCGGTTCATACGCTCAGGCCTTCCGTGCGCCGACCATGGGCGAGATGTATAACGATGCTAAACATTTCTCTATTGGTCGTTTCTACACTAACTACTGGGTACCCAACCCTCACCTGCGTCCGGAAACCAACGAAACGCAGGAATACGGATTTGGCCTGCGCTTTGACGAGCTGCTGATGGCGAGCGATGCGCTCGAATTTAAAGCCAGCTATTTCGACACCAAAGCGAAAGATTACATCTCCACCAGCGTCGACTTTGCTGCCGCAACAACGATGTCCTATAACGTCCCCAACGCCAAAATTTGGGGTTGGGACGTCATGGCGAAATATACCGCCGACTTATTCAGCCTCGACATGGCCTATAACCGTACGCGCGGCAAAGATACTGACACGGGCGAATACATTTCCAGCATTAACCCGGACACCGTCACCAGCAAACTGAATGTGCCGGTTGCGCACAGCGGATTCTCCGTGGGCTGGATAGGGACATTTGCCGACCGCTCCACGCATATCAGCAGCAGCTACGCTAAACAGCCCGGCTATGCGGTAAACGATTTCTACGTGAGCTATCAGGGTCAACAAGCGCTGAAAGGCATGACCACCACGCTGGTGCTGGGCAACGCCTTCGACAAAGAGTACAGGTCGCCGCAAGGCATTCCGCAGGATGGTCGCAATGGCAAAATTTTCGTGAGTTATCAGTGGTAATCACTTTTCCCCGGTTCGCCGGGGTAGCAATCTGGAAGGAAGAGACAATGAATCATTACACACGCTGGCTGGAACTGAAGAAAGAAAATCCCGGTAAATACGCACGCGATATTGCAGGGTTGATGAATATTAGTGAAGCCGAGCTGACCTTTGCGCGCGTCGGCCATGACGCCTGGCGCTTACGTGGCAAAGTCCGCGAAATCCTCGGCGCACTGGAAGCCGTAGGCGAAACCAAATGCATTTGCCGCAACGAATATGCGGTGCATGAACAGGTTGGCGCTTTTACCAATCAGCACCTGAACGGTCATGCCGGACTGGTTCTTAATCCGCGCGCTCTCGACCTGCGCCTGTTCCTTAATCAGTGGGCAAGCGCCTTCCATATCAGTGAGACCACGGCCCACGGCGAGCGTCAGAGCATTCAGTTCTTTGACCATCAGGGGGATGCGCTGCTGAAAGTCTATGCCACACAGAATACTCTCGTTGAGGAATGGGCTGCGTTGCTGACCCGTTTCATCTTCGCTGAAAACCCGCCACTGGTACTGCAACCTGCTAACACGTCTGCACCAGCCGCCATCACGGTCGATGCGCATACGGTTGATCAAGAGTGGCGAGCCATGACCGATGTACATCAGTTCTTCGGTCTGCTGAAACGCCACGAGCTCACCCGTCAACAGGCATTTAATCTCGTTGGTGACGATCTGGCCTGCAAAGTTTCTAATCGTGCACTGGCGCAGTTACTTGATGCCGCACGCCAGGATGGCAATGAAATTATGGTCTTCGTAGGTAATCGCGGGTGCGTACAGATTTTTACCGGCGTAATAGAAAAACTGGTGTCGATGAAAGGCTGGCTGAATATATTCAACCCGGCATTTACCTTACATCTGCTGGAAGAGAGCGTGGCAGAAACGTGGGTAACGCGCAAACCGACCGCCGATGGCCACGTCACCAGTCTGGAACTGTTTGCTGCCGACGGCACGCAAATCGCCCAGTTGTATGGTCAACGTACGGAAGGCGAACCGGAGCAGACGCAATGGCGCGCACAGATTGACGCGCTCACGCCGAAAGGACTTGCCGCATGAAAAAACTGCTGGTCCTGATTGCTCTGCTGCCCATTGCAGCGCTGGCTGCGCCCGTGGAACGAGTTGTTGCGCTCGGTGGGGATGTCACGGAGATTGTCTACGCGTTGGGCGCACAGTCATCTCTTGTGGCGCTCGACAGCACCAGCCAGTGGCCGGAAGCGGCAACCGCATTGCCGGATGTGGGCTATTTGCGCCAACTCAACGCCGAAGGGATCCTTGCCACCCGCCCTACGCTGGTCCTTGCCAGCGCACAGGCGCAGCCCTCTCTGGCGCTAAAACAGGTTGAGCAGAGCAATGTCAGGGTTGTCACGATCCCTGCAAGCAACGATCTCAACGTGATTGATGAAAAAATCCGCGTCATCGCCGAAGCAACCCACCGGGAGGATGAGGGCGAAACGCTGCGCACCCGCTTACGTCAGGAACTGGCGGCATTGCCGTCATCCGGACTTAACAAACGCGTACTGTTTATTCTCAATCATGGCGGAATGACCGCGATGGCAGCAGGCCAACAAACCGGAGCCGATGCGGCGATTCGTGCCGCCGGTTTGCGCAACGCCATGCAGGGCGTTGCCCGCTATCAGCCGATGTCACAAGAAGGCGTCATTGCCAGCCAGCCCGATCTGGTAGTGATTTCACAAGATGGCGTTAAGGCTATGGGTGGCGAAGCGAACCTGTGGGCGCTGTCAGGTCTTGCGCAGACGCCAGCTGGACGGAATAAACAGGTATTGCAGATTGACGATATGGCGCTGCTCGGCTTTAGCATACGCACGCCACAGGCGATATTGCAGCTTCGTGCCAAAGCAGAGCAATTGCCCTGATGTCCCGACGAATCAGTTGTTCTTTATGGGCACTCGCCTTCATGTTGGTCGTGGCAACCATCCTGGCTACCGGTTTTGGCGCGTTGCGCCTGCCGGTAAGTCTGCTTTGGCGCGATGGCGATGAAGCGCTGCGTCAAATTTGGCTCACAATTCGTCTGCCGCGCGTCCTGCTGGCGTTAATCATTGGTGGCGCTCTGGCGCTCGCAGGCTGCGTGATGCAGGGACTGTTTCGCAACCCGCTTGCCGATCCGGGATTGCTGGGCATAAGCAGCGGTGCCGCCTGCGCCGTCGCTTTATGGGTCGTGCTACCTGTCTCTTTACCCGCATTGTTGATGCTGTACGCCCCAATGCTGGCCGCTTTTATTGGCGCCCTGGCGGCAACGGTAGTGATTTTTATCCTCAGCCAACAGCGCGGCGGTTCACTCTCACGTCTGTTACTGGTCGGTATTGCAATTAACGCGCTCTGCGGAGCGGCGGTTGGCGTTTTGTCATGGGTCAGTAATGATGCGCAATTGCGCCAGTTGTCGTTATGGGGGATGGGAAGTCTGGGGGCCGCGCAGTGGCCAACGCTGCTGGCTGTCACGTCACTAACTATCCCGACGGTACTGACCATCTGGCGTCTGGCACCGGCGCTGAACCTGCTGCAGTTGGGTAAAGAAGACGCGCATTATCTCGGTGTAGATGTGCGTAGCGTTCAACGTATTTTGCTACTGTGTAGCGCATTGCTGGTTGCCTCAGCCGTAGCGGTAACCGGTGTCATTGGCTTCGTCGGGTTGGTTATCCCACATTTAATGCGTATGTGGATCGGTTCAGACCATCGGGCCGTTATCCCCGGCTCCGTGCTGGCGGGCGCGTTTTTATTACTGGTTGCCGACACGCTGGCCCGTACGGCGGTTGCGCCTGCGGAGATGCCAGTCGGTCTGTTAACCAGTCTTCTTGGCGCTCCGTGGTTTTTATGGCTTATTTTTCGTCAGCGAGGACCGCATGGCTGAACATTTTATCGCTGAAGGGCTTCATTATCGTGTGGCTGGCAGAGCGGTGATTAACGACGTATCCCTCTCCCTCGCAAAAGGTGAACTGGTGGCGCTCATTGGCCCAAACGGCGCGGGGAAATCCACCCTGCTGCGCCTGCTGACCGGTTTTCTGCAACCGGCGAGTGGATGCTGCATGCTGGCGGACAAACCGCTGGATGAATGGCCTACCCAGACGCTGTCGCGGCATCGGGCAGTGATGCGCCAGCAAACACGGCTGGGATTTGACTGGCCGGTAGAGGCCGTTATCGCGATGGGACGCGCGCCCTGGACGCCGCGGCCGGAGCCACGACTCATCGCTCAGGTGATGGAAATGACCGGATGCACACCGTTGGCGGGCCGGCAATACGCCGCGCTTTCCGGCGGCGAGCAACAGCGCGTACAGTTAGCCCGTGCGCTGGCGCAACTTTGGTGCGACGGTGCGCCTCGTGGCTGGTTATTCCTTGATGAGCCTACTTCGGCGCTGGATCTTTATCACCAGCAGCATTTGTTGCGCCTGCTGAAGACGCTCACCGCGTCACAAGAGCTACATGTGTGTATTGTGCTTCACGATCTGAACCTCGCCGCATTGTGGGCAGACAGAATAGTGTTACTGCACGACGGCAGGCTGGTGTCGCAGGGAACGCCGGCGGCTGTGTTACAGGCCGATGATCTGCAGCACTGGTACGGTGCTCAGGTACACGTTGGTCAGCATCCGGCCAACGTGTCCCCGCAGGTGTTTCTGGCACCTTAGCTCGAACAGCTCACCTCCAGCCGTTTACCCCAGTCAGGAGGACGGCTGACATAGTCATCATCACGATCGACAAACGGAGTACGCAATGCTGAATGCAACCGATGCAGTTCGGCGTAATCCCCCTGCTCCGCCTGACTAATCGCCCGCTGCGCCAGCCAGTTACGTAGCACCATTGCCGGATTTGCCGCTTTCATCTGCGTTTGTCTGACCGCATCGGCGATGCCGTCTTGCTGCAGGCGCGCGCGATACCGAGCGAACCAGTCGTCAAACGCCGCGCGGTCGATAAACTCATCGCGCAGCGGGGATTGCGCACTGTGTTGTTCCGTTTGGCAGAGCATGCGAAACGTTCGCGTATAATCACTTCTTTCTCGCGCCATCAGACTAAACAGTTCGCTAAGCAGATCGTTATCGTTTTTTTGCTCGCTAAAGAAGCCGAGTTTTTGCCGCATCCGCTGACCGTAGCGAGTCAACAGTGCCAGTTGGTAACTGTCCAGCGCATCATTGAGCGCCTCGACCGGGATAAATGGCGACAGGGTTTGCGCCAGACGTTGCAGATTCCACAGCGCCGCGGCTGGTTGATTATCGAAACTGTATCGCCCCTGATTGTCTGAGTGGTTGCAGATAAAATCGGGCACGTAGTCATCAAGAAAACCGAATGGACCGTAATCCATCGTCAGCCCCAGAATCGACATGTTGTCCGTGTTCATCACACCATGCGCGAATCCTATCGCCTGCCAGTCAGCGACTAGTGTTGCAGTACGCGTGACAACATCATTAAACCACAACAGATACTTATCGGCTTCTTCCTGCCATTGCGGCCAGTAATGCCGAATCGCAAAGTCAGCCAGTTGGCGCACTTTTTCCGGCTCGCGACGATAGTAAAAGTGTTCAAAATGGCCAAAGCGCATATGGCTTTGCGCCACACGAATGAGCATCGCTCCTGCTTCTACCGTTTCGCGATACACCGGCGTGTCGCTGGTCACAATCGACAATGCCCGCGTGGTCGGTATGCCCAGATAATGCATCGCTTCGCTGGCCAGGCTCTCGCGAATTGTCGAGCGCAGCACGGCGCGCCCATCTCCCATGCGGGAATAAGGCGTAAGCCCGGCCCCTTTCAGGTGCCAGTCAAGCGTTGAGCCATCCGCAAGTTGTTGTTCGCCTAGTAGGATCCCGCGGCCATCGCCAAGCTGGCCTGCCCAAACACCGAACTGATGCCCGCTATAAACTTGCGCTACAGGCGACATCCCGGGCAGCAGCGATTCGCCTCCCCAAACACCTACACCGGTTGGAATATCAAATAGCGACTCCGGTATCGCTAATTGCTCCGCCAGCGCATCGTTATGCCAGATCAGGCGCGCATTTTTCAGGGGAGTAGGCAAAAGAGCTGTATAGGTTGCTGGTAACTCATCACGCCAGCGGGTGGTAAAAGACAGGGTCATAGGGCCTCCTGCCTCTAGTGTAGACTGTTAATAGTCTGTTAAACACCAGCAAATAATAGGGTCATTTCTTAGCGAGCGAAATTATCTGCGCAGGAGGCACGGCAGGCCATAATCCTCCCTGCATGGCACTGAATCCCAGAGGTAATACACGTGCTAACATCTCTGGTGTATCAATACCGCTAATGATGACGGACTCACTACAGGGAGATATCTGCGCCAGGATAGCCCGCATAAATGGCTCAAATGAAATATGTGCAATCCTTTGTTGAACAAAGTTTTTATCCAACACGACGCGTTTGAACAGCCCATCAAAAATTGCCCGGGTAGATATCCCGCCAGCACCATAGTTTGTCAGTACTAATGGAAATCGCGCCGCCAATGCAGCCAGCGTTGGATTCTCTCTTCCATTATTTAACTCTGGAAAGTTTTCATTAATTGCCATTTCCAGAAACGAAAATCGTTCAACTTGTGAAGCAAATTTATCATCTGATAATAAAGTATTAGCAATTGCCGGCGTTAAATTAATCCAGGCAGAAACTTTTCGTTGAATAAAAAAATGTTGGCACGTTTCGATTAAATCAAGCTTTTCGGTAAATAAGCGACATTGCTCATCGTCCGACATCCGAGGCAGTACCAGCTCGGTAGGTATACGCACGCCCCCCTGCTCACTGGCAAAACTGGTGATGATATCAACGTATTCAAGATCGCCTTTTTCGCTTCTCGCAGGAAGAAAAGAAAACTCTGAATGGTATAGCGTATCCAGTGAAACAATCATCGTGCCAGCCCCTCTGCATAGGTGTTATCCGGCATCCTGTAGCAAAGGATGGAGAAATACGTTATTGCTGATGCAAGTAGAGGCTCTTTCATTTTTCCCTTTTTAGCCAGTAAATCGAATCCTTTTTTTTAGCTTATCCTGATTATAAGCGAATATCCAGCTTTGCACTTTTTAATACCTCGGAATAAATCATATTTTTAGCAAAATACGCTCTTAATGCTCAGGGTTATTGTTCGGCTGGCGGCAGAAATAAAAGTTAACTTTCAAATGGTGATGTCGAGGCTGCGCAGTCGTTGGCAGCCTTGTGTCTTATGAGGATTAAATACGTCGCGCCTGCCAAAAGTTTTTACGCCAGTAAACGTTATCCAGTGACGAGCGCATAACTCCGCGACTGGTTGAGGCATGAATAAATTGATTGTTGGTATCGTAAATTCCGACATGCAGACCGCTTTCCCCTGATCCGGTTTTAAAGAAAACCAGATCGCCTGGCAGCAAATCATCTTTATCAATTTCGGTACCAATCTTTGATTGTGTGCGTGTGTCACGCGGGAGTTGCAGATCGAATTTGTCGCGCATTGTCATCAAAACAAATCCAGAACAGTCTACCCCGCTACGACTCATGCCACCGTAACGATAGGGTGTTCCGTGCCAGGTTTGTAGCTGGTCATTCAGACCGGCGATAACGGCGATAGAATCCGACAAGCGAGCATTTGGCGCAGGAGCACGATGGCTGCTGCAGCCCGCCAAAAACAATGCTGTGATGAAAATAAGCCAAAAGCGCATTCAGGAAGAATCCTCTGAATTATATTTTTATACCAATTTAGCGTGGAAATTATATGATTTTCAAGAACCCATTTAACTTAAGTGGTTGATATGAGCATTCTGTGGCCTTCAATGTCCAAACGACGGAAGTTTACGCCATAAGCCGCAGTCAAATTAGCTGGCGTCAGCACTGCATCCCGTGGGCCGCTGGCAAGCAACTTCCCGCGTTTAAGGAGCCAGGCCTTATGCGCATGGCGTAAGGTGTGATTAAGGTCATGGCTGCTCATAACAATCGCGATGCCCTGCAAACACAGCTGACTCAACAACCGATCCAGTGCATTTTGTTGCGCCACGTCCAGGCTGTTCATCGGCTCATCCAGCAGTAAAAGCTGGCCAAAGGGATTCGCTTGCGGGCAAATCTGCAGGATAACCGCTGCCAGGCGCACGCGCTGCCATTCTCCGCCGGAGAGCTGATTCACACTACGTGGCAGCTTATCTCCAAGCCCAAGCGTATCGGCGACGTCCTGTAGCTGATCGGTACGTGCTTTATCTGGTTGATGCAGCGTCAGAAAATGCCAGACTGGCATCGCAAACGGCGGGTTTTGCTGTTGCGCAAGATAGGCACGATATTGCGCCAGCTTTGCCGCTGGCCATTCGTCCAACAACATATCACCAAAGGTGATACTGCCTTCTCCGGTCGTCAGACCCGCCATCCGCGCCAACAGCGTGCTCTTTCCGGCGCCGTTAGGGCCCACTAAATGCAGGATCTCCCCCGCTTTTATCTCACCGGAAAGCGGGCCGAGCCGGGTTGATTCCGCTACGTCCTGTAGCTGCATCAATCTAGACATTAGTTTACCAGCGCCTTCTTGATGGACTGCACCAGGATGGGATCCTCAGGCGTCATATCGGGTGAGAATCGTTGCAATACCTGACCATCTCGCCCCACTAAAAACTTCTCGAAATTCCACAAAATATCGTCCGGGTAGAGCGGCGCCCGACCTTTACTCGCCATGCGCTCATAGAATCCGCTCTCCACAGGCGTAGTGGCTGTTGGCGCGGCATCAATCAGTTTCTGATACAGTGGATGGCGTCCCTCGCCGTTAACGTCAATCTTGCTGAACATCGGGAAGGTAACCCCCCAGGTAGTACTGCAGTACGTTTTGATTTCCTCTTCGCTGCCCGGCTCCTGGCCCAGAAACTGGTTGCAAGGGAATCCAAGTACGGTGAAACCCTGCTGATGCCAGGTTTTCTGTAGGTTCTCCAGTTGCTCATATTGCGGCGTCAACCCACATTTTGACGCCACGTTGACAATTAACAGCACATTTCCGGAATACGGCTGCAGTGAGGTAACCTCACCGTCGATGGTGATCACTTCTGTATCGAGGATAGTGTTTTGCATAGCATCTCCAGAACAACAAGTGGATTTTCAGTTTTTAATCATAGACCGAACCAACACGTTCTAGCGCGCGGCTTTTAGCAATAGCCAGATAAATACCGGTGCGCCCATGGTGGCCGTCACCACGCCGATAGGCAGCTCAGCCGAGGCCAACACCAGACGCGCGACAACATCAGCTAACAGTAATACGATAGCGCCAGCCAACGCACAGCCCGGCAGTAACACGCGATGATCGGTTAAACCGCACAGCCGCAGAATATGTGGGATCACAAGCCCAATAAAGCCAATCGCCCCCGCCAGCGCCACGCTGACGCCAACCATCCAGCCCGTAGCGACAACCAGCAGATTACGCCAGAACCACAATGGCAGCCCCAGCTGGCGTGCAGAAGTCTCCCCCAGCGCCAGCATATTCATCGGCTGCGACTGACAGCAGATCCACACCAGTACTGGGATCAGCGCCACCATTAGCCAGGCCTGATGCCAGTCGACGCCGCCGAAACCTCCCATCATCCAGTACATCAGCTGTCGCAAATCGAAAGACGTGGAAAAATAGATGGCCCATGTCATTAGCGCGCTACAGATAATTCCCAGCGCCACCCCCGCCAACAGCAGGCGGCTGGTAGACAAATGGCGACGGGCGAAACGGAGCAAAATAAGCGTGATAATCAGCGCCCCGGCGATGGCGCATAAACCCAACGCCCAGCCTGGAAGCTGGCCCTGTCCCAGCAGCACTGCCGCGATGAGTCCTACCCCTGCACCGTTAGACACGCCCAATAACCCAGGCTCCGCCAGCGGGTTTTCAAACAGAGCTTGCATCACTGCGCCAGATAAGGCCAACGCAGCGCCTACCAGCAAAACGGCCAGGGTTCGGGGAAGTCGGATTTGCCAGACGAACAGATCGCCGCGGGCACTGAACCAGTCGCCAGGGGCGATCCACTGTTCTCCTGCGCACAAGCTTAGAATCGTTGCCAGCAGCATCAGTACTGACAGTGACAATATCCAGCGCACATTTCGTCGCTGCTGTAGATGGGCGAAAGTCAGCATGTTTTCCATTCTGCTGAAAAGAGATGAAGGTGATTCTACGGTGCTGATTCGGTAGTGAAAAGGAAAAAGGCCGCAGAGCGGCCTTTTTAGTTATATATCATGGTTTGCGCTGCCGCTTTGATGGCAGAGCAAGTGACTTAGCTGATCGTTAAATCACTCTTCTTTGGGCGTTGCGTTTTCGACCCGGCTTTTTAACTTCTGTCCGGGTCTGAAGGTCACCACGCGCCGTGCTGTAATGGGAATATCTTCGCCCGTTTTCGGGTTACGTCCCGGACGTTGATTCTTATCACGCAGATCGAAGTTACCAAAACCAGAGAGTTTTACCTGCTCACCATTTTCCAGAGCACGACGGATCTCTTCGAAAAACAGCTCGACCAGTTCTTTGGCATCCCGCTTGCTAAGCCCAAGCTTATCAAACAGATATTCTGACATTTCAGCTTTTGTAAGCGCCATAGGTTCAATCCCTCAATGATGCCTGGAATCGCTCTTTTAATGCCCCTACACATTTGGCGACGGTAGCGGCAATCTCCTCTTCTTCAAGTGTACGGCTGGTATCCTGAAGGATCAGGCTGATAGCGAGGCTCTTATAACCCTCCGCAACACCCTTACCGCGGTACACGTCAAATAAGTTTACGCCAACTACCTGATTTACGCCAACTTTCTTACACTCGGATAAAATATCCGCAGCGGGAACGTTTTCTGCCACAACAACTGCGATGTCGCGACGGTTCGCCGGGAAGCGAGAAACTTCTCGCGCCTGAGGCACCACGCGGTCTGCGAGCTTATTCCACTCCAGTTCAAACACCAGAGTGCGACCGTTCAGATCCAGTTTACGTTCCAGTTCAGGATGAACAACCCCAATGAAACCAATGCGTTCACCTTTCAGATAAATCGCCGCAGATTGACCTGGATGCAGGGCTGGATTTGCTTCAGCTTTGAACTGAATGTCCGCCAGTTTGCCGGTCAGGTCGAGCACCGCCTCCAGATCGCCTTTCAGATCATAGAAATCAACGGTCTCTTTTGCCAGATTCCAGTGTTCATCATGACGGTTACCGCAGATCACACCCGCCAGCATCAGATCCTGACGGATCCCGAGGTTGGCCTGCGTATCCGGTACAAAACGTAAACCCGTTTCGAAAATACGCACGCGGTTCTGCTGACGGTTCTGGTTATACACTACTGTAGACAGCAAGCCGGTCCACAGGGACAAACGCATTGCCGACATATCAATAGAGATTGGACTTGGCAGCAGCAGCGCTTCTTCACCTGGATGCAGCAGCGCCTGAACTTTCCGGTCGACAAAGCTGTAGGTAATAACTTCCTGATAGCCTTTATCATTCAGCATGGTTTTCACACGTTTCAGCGATAAATCCGCTTCACGATGCGTACCCATGATAAGTCCCGCCTGAATTGGCGTATTCGGGATATTGTCATAACCGTACACGCGGGCGACTTCTTCGACCAGGTCCTCTTCGATCTCCATGTCGAAACGCCAGCTTGGGGCTACCGCTTTCCACTCATCTTGCCCTTCCGTAACGTCACAACCCAGACGACGCAGAATATCGCTCACCTGCTCATCCGCAATATGGTGCCCAATCAGACGATCAAGTTTGCTACGACGAAGCGTAATAGTTGCGCGTTTTGGCAGCGTGGCTTCGTTCGTCACGTCAATAATTGGACCCGCTTCACCACCGCAGATATCAATCAGCAGGCGCGTAGCGCGTTCCATGGCTTTATGTTGCAGTGCAGGATCGACTCCGCGCTCATAGCGGTGAGACGCATCGGTGTGCAGGCCGTGACGACGTGCGCGACCGGTAATAGACAGCGGGCTGAAGAATGCGCATTCCAGCAGGACGTTTTGCGTTTCATCATTCACACCGGAGTGTTCGCCGCCAAAGATACCGCCCATCGCCAGCGCTTTGTTATGGTCTGCAATCACCAGCGTATCCGCGTTCAGCTTCGCTTCGCTGCCGTCCAGCAATACCAGGGTTTCCCCCTCTTTTGCCATACGGACAACAATCCCACCTTCAATGCGATCTTTGTCGAAAGCATGCATTGGCTGACCCAGTTCGAGCAGCACATAGTTCGTTACGTCAACCACGGCATCAATAGAGCGGATCCCGCAACGACGCAGTTTTTCTTTCATCCACAGCGGGGTTGGCGCTTTAACGTTGATGCCCTTCACCACACGGCCCAGATAGCGTGGGCAGGCTTCCACAGCTTCGACCTGAATCGGCAGGACGTCGCTAATGGTTGCGGCTACTGGTGCCATTTCCGGCTCAACCAGCGGAGCTTTGTTCAGCACAGCAACATCACGTGCGACACCGATAATCCCTAAGCAGTCGGCACGGTTCGGGGTGACGCTAATTTCGATAGTATTATCGTCAAGCTTCAGATATTCACGGATATCCGTACCAATTGGCGCATCGGCTGGCAGTTCGATAATACCGTTATGATCGTCGGAAATGCCCAGCTCGGAAAACGAACACAGCATACCTTCAGACGGCTCACCGCGCAGTTTCGCGGCTTTGATTTTAAAATCGCCCGGCAGAACGGCACCAACGGTTGCCACGGCCACTTTCAGCCCCTGACGGCAGTTTGGCGCACCGCAGACAATATCCAGCAGGCGCTCGCCGCCTACATTCACTTTGGTGACGCGCAGTTTATCAGCGTTCGGGTGCTGAGCGCACTCAACCACTTCGCCCACTACAACGCCGTTGAACGCGCCGGAAACAGGATCCACACCGTCAACTTCCAGACCCGCCATCGTGATTTGGTTTGACAGCGCATCGCTATCAATCGCCGGGTTTACCCATTCGCGTAACCACAGTTCACTGAATTTCATTGTTTTATCCTGCCCTTATTTAAACTGTTTGAGGAAACGCAGATCGTTTTCGAAGAAAGAGCGCAGATCGGTCACGCCGTAACGCAGCATGGTCAGACGCTCCATACCCATGCCGAATGCAAAGCCAGAGTATATTTCCGGATCGATGCCGACATTACGCAGCACGTTCGGGTGAACCATTCCGCAACCCAGCACTTCCAGCCATTTACCGTTTTTGCCCATCACGTCCACTTCCGCAGAAGGTTCGGTGAACGGGAAATAGGAAGGACGGAAACGAACCTGCAGGTCTTCTTCAAAGAAGTTGCGCAGGAAATCGTGCAGCGTACCTTTCAGATTGGTGAAGTTGATGTTGGTATCAACAATCAGCCCTTCCATCTGATGGAACATCGGGGTGTGCGTCTGATCGTAGTCGTTACGATATACGCGACCCGGGGCGATAATACGAATCGGTGGCTGTTTTTCCTTCATGGTGCGGATCTGCACGCCGGAAGTCTGTGTGCGCAGCAGACGCGTCGCATCAAACCAGAAAGTGTCGTGGTCAGCGCGCGCCGGGTGATGGCCAGGAATATTCAGTGCATCGAAGTTGTGATAGTCATCTTCGATTTCCGGACCGGTCGCCACGGTAAAGCCCAGCTCACCGAAGAAACTTTCAATACGGTCGATAGTACGTGTTACCGGATGCAAACCGCCGTTTTCGATGCGACGCCCTGGCAGGGAGATATCGATCGTTTCTTCAGCCAGACGTGCATTCAGCGCAGCACTTTCTAATTCGGCTTTACGCGCGTTGAGCGCTTGCTGAACCTGCTCTTTGGCTTCGTTTATCACCGCACCTGCAGCCGGACGCTCTTCCGCCGGCAGTTCGCGCAGGGTAGTCATCTGAAGGGTCAGATGCCCTTTCTTGCCCAAATATTCGACGCGGACATTGTCTAACGCGGCAACATCTGAAGCCTGGTTAATGGCGGCCGTTGCACTGGCAACCAGCTCTGCGAGATGTGACATGGTTTTCCTCGTTATGTTGCGATATTCACTAGTCGCTCGTAAATACGCAAAATCATTCAAGTTGTGTCACGGCGGCAAAAGAGCAAACCCTCAGGAACGTACATCAGTACGTGACTGGGGTAAGCGAATGCAGCCAACACAGAGACAACTTGAAGGATGACGCGTATAAAAAAAGCCTCCACCAGGGAGGCTTTTAGGCGCTGTTTTCCGTTTCTTCTTTCACGCGCAAGCCTCCTGAGTTCAGGTGCTAAAGTAAAAGAAGAAGCGGAAAATAGCAGCATTCATGCTTGCGTTACCTTGTGTGGTAAAAACCGGACAACCTTTATTGAAAAGGCTTACGAATAAATTGTCAACCAATTGATTGCACTACAAATAAAAGAGAGGGAGCCAGGCTCCCTCTTTTCACCGGCTTATGCCAGAGCTGCTTTCGCTTTTTCGACCAGAGCGGTGAACGCTACTTTGTCGAATACTGCGATGTCAGCCAGGATCTTACGGTCGATTTCAACAGAGGCTTTTTTCAGGCCGTTGATGAATTTGCTGTAAGAAATACCGTTCTGACGTGCTGCTGCGTTGATACGCGCAATCCACAGTTGACGGAACTGACGCTTTTTCTGACGACGGTCACGATAAGCGTACTGACCAGCTTTGATAACAGCCTGGAAGGCAACGCGGTATACGCGAGAACGCGCACCGTAGTAGCCTTTAGCTTGTTTCAAAATTTTCTTGTGACGTGCACGGGCAACTACACCACGTTTTACGCGAGCCATATGTGCTCTCCTGTATCTATATTCTTAGTAAAAAAATTAATTAAACGTTAACGGCTTATGCGTACGGCAGGCACGCGATAACCAGACCCAGATCGCCTTTAGACACGAGGCCTTTTGGACGCAGGTGACGTTTACGCTTAGTAGATTTTTTGGTCAGAATATGACGCAGGTTTGCGTGCTTACGCTTAAATCCACCACCACCGGTTTTTTTGAAGCGCTTAGCAGCACCGCGTACGGTCTTAATTTTTGGCATTTTAATAACTTCCACTTCGCATTGTTAATAAACGAAACGTAGGCGAACAACGGCTGTGGAACCCGCAGGCTCCACAGACATTGCTACTTGAAGGCCTTACTGTTTCTTCTTAGGAGCGAGCACCATGATCATCTGGCGGCCTTCGATCTTCGTTGGGAAGGATTCGACTACTGCCAGTTCACTCAGATCGTCACGGACGCGGTTAAGCACTTCCATACCGATCTGTTGGTGGGCCATTTCACGACCGCGAAAACGCAGCGTGATCTTAGCCTTATCGCCATCTTCCAGAAAGCGTACCAGGCTGCGGAGTTTTACCTGGTAATCGCCATCGTCGGTACCAGGACGGAATTTAATTTCCTTAACCTGGATAACTTTTTGCTTTTTCTTCTGTTCCTTAGAAGACTTACTCTTTTCATAAAGGAACTTGCCGTAGTCCATAATACGACAAACTGGCGGTTCGGCGTTAGGGCTGATTTCAACTAAATCTACTCCAGCTTCTTCAGCTTTTTCGATCGCTTCTCTCAGACTCACAATACCCAAAGCTTCGCCTTCCAGACCTGTTAAGCGAACTTCCAGGGCGCGAATCTCGCCATTGATACGATTCGGACGTGCCGTTTGAACTCGTTTTCCGCCTTTAATACCTTATTCCTCCAGTTGTTGAAGACTGCGGCTGCGAATCTCTTGTTGCAGCTTCTCAATCACTTCATTTACGTCCAGGCTGCCCAAGTCTTTGCCACGACGGGTGCGCACGGCAACTTTGCCTGCTTCTACCTCTTTGTCGCCACAGACCAACATGTAAGGGACACGACGTAAAGTGTGCTCGCGGATTTTAAAGCCAATCTTCTCATTTCTCAAGTCTGCTTTTACACGAATACCCGCATTTTGTAGTTTCTGCGTTAATTCGTTAACGTATTCAGACTGAGAATCGGTGATGTTCATGACCACAACCTGAACTGGCGCAAGCCAGGTCGGGAAGAAGCCAGCGAACTCTTCGGTCAGGATACCGATGAAACGTTC
This sequence comes from Citrobacter sp. VF227, assembly GCF_052950715.1. NCBI lineage: Bacteria > Pseudomonadati > Pseudomonadota > Gammaproteobacteria > Enterobacterales > Enterobacteriaceae > Citrobacter > Citrobacter sp. VF227. The sequence continues at coordinate 143,745 of NZ_JBRFVF010000001.1, read as the reverse complement.
CATCGACCCAAGAATTGCGCGGTGAATCATAACCGGCACCTGACGCTCGTTGTTTTCGCCAACATAAGAGGCGCTTAAACGGGACGGCAGAGAGAAGTCCAGCTGTACAGTACCGCACTGCCATGCACGATCGAGGCAGTCATACAGGGTAAATTCAATTTTCGGACCGTAGAATGCGCCCTCACCCAGTTGGAACTCAAACGGGATGTTGTTTTCTTCCAGCGCAACGGCCAGGTCAGCTTCAGCACGGTCCCACATTTCATCGCTACCGATACGTTTTTCGGGGCGAGTGGACAGTTTGACGACGATCTTCTCGAAGCCAAAGGTGCTGTACATATCGTAGACCATACGAATACAGGCGTTAACTTCATCACGGATCTGCTCTTCTGTACAGAAGATATGCGCATCATCCTGAGTGAAGCCACGAACACGCATCAGGCCATGCAGCGCGCCTGACGGCTCATTACGGTGGCAGCTACCAAACTCGGCCATACGCAGCGGCAGATCGCGATAGGACTTCAGACCCTGATTAAAGATCTGCACGTGACCCGGGCAGTTCATGGGCTTAATGCAGTACTCACGGTTCTCAGAGGAGGTCGTGAACATCGCATCTTTGTAGTTATCCCAGTGACCTGTTTTTTCCCACAGCACACGGTCCATCATGAACGGACCTTTCACTTCCTGATACTGGTATTCTTTCAGTTTTGAACGAACGAAGACTTCCAGTTCACGGAAGATAGTCCAGCCATCATTGTGCCAGAACACCATACCCGGCGCCTCTTCCTGCATATGATACAGGTCAAGTTGCTTACCGATTTTACGGTGGTCGCGTTTGGCCGCTTCTTCCAGACGTTGCAGGTAGGCATTCAGGGCTTTTTTATCTGCCCATGCAGTACCATAAATACGCTGCAGCATCTTGTTATTGCTGTCGCCACGCCAGTATGCCCCTGCGGTCTTCATCAGTTTGAAGTGATGGCAGAAACGCATGTTCGGCACGTGCGGGCCACGGCACATATCGACATATTCTTCATGATGGTACAAGCCAGGCTTGTCATCATGGGCAATGTTTTCATCAAGAATGGAGACTTTATAGGTCTCGCCACGCTTCACGAAGGTTTCACGCGCTTCGTACCAGCTAACTTTCTTCTTAATGACATCGTAGTTTTTCTCAGCGAGCTCGTGCATCCGCTTCTCGAGCGCGTCGACGTCTTCCTGGGTTAACGTACGGTCAAGATCGATATCGTAGTAAAAACCGTTATCAACAACCGGTCCGATCGCCATTTTGGTGTGCGGCCAGAGTTGTTTGATCGCGTGCCCTAACAGGTGCGCACAGGAGTGACGAATGATCTCCAGACCTTCTTCATCCTTCGCGGTGATGATGGAGAGCTTCGCATCATGCTCAATCAGATCGGAAGCATCTACCAGCTCACCGTCAACACGGCCAGCAATAGTGGCTTTCGCCAGACCTGGACCGATGTCCAGCGCAACATCCATGGGGCTTACAGCGTGGTCGTAATGGCGTTGGCTGCCATCAGGAAGAGTAATAACAGGCATGTTATATCCTTATTTGCAGTGGTGACCCACACGTAAGATCACATACAAAGAGAAAATTTATTTGTTTACAGTAAGTTGTGCAACCATCTAACCAACAATCGCTAAATTGGTACACAATCTGGTACACAAATGAAAAACTGATATCCTCAGTCCCTCATCCGGTAAAATGATGGTAACACTAAAAAAGTGGTGATTGCACCACTCTGTTTCACATTGCTTCAAATTGTCTTGCAAGGACGATCGTATTCGACTAAGTGACGGTAAACGCAAAACCTTGCAAACCGATGCAAAGCTTTGTGTGTTCCGATTTTGCCCCTTTTATCCAATCTATCACTAAGCCATGCCTACCTGGCATCGTTGATACCTGCCATCTCTATCGATCAATAATTTTTACGGTGTTAATATGTTTTCTGTTAATCCGAAAACGCAAAAGTGGTTATAAAATGGTTGATTTTCTTGTACGTTTTGCTGCCTTAATCTCATTTTTTGGCCTAGTGACAGGGTACAGCGCTAACAATTTCTCTCATCAGCTTGTAGAAGTGGTGATGATTGTCATCTGGATACTTACAGACATGCACAACCTGAAGAAATTGGCAATAAAAATAAATGATAAAATCTGCCGACGCAGGTAATAAATTTTTTGATTATTTTCTTGATTAAATATTTTGTAGGCAACTGATTTATATGGAAAATAAAGAAGATTTAACAACTTGGAAGCGTTATGAATGATCATAATTAGCACACCTGATACACTCATATAGATAAATAATTCTAAACTTTTAAATTAATAGGTCATGGAATGTTCGCTTTATCTGAAACTCAGAAAACTACATCAAGATATTACCAACCTGATGTTGATGGCTTAAGAACCGTTGCGGTTCTTCTTGTTTTGTTCTTTCATGCCGGATTTACATCATTAAGCGGTGGATTTATCGGTGTTGATATTTTCTTCGTTATATCTGGTTACCTTATTACCGGGATATTGGTGTCAAGCGTTGAGAAGAAAAAATTTAATTACATCACGTTTATGCTATCAAGGGTATCAAGATTATACCCAACCCTATTGGCGATAATTTTATTAACTCTTGCTTTTGGGTTTTTAATTTATACGCCAGGAGACTTCAAAGAACTTGGTGTTACGTCTGTTTATTCTGCACTTTCTGCATCAAATTTTCATTTCATGCTAGGTGCTGGATATTTCGATACATCTTCTGAGATTAATCCGCTTTTACACACTTGGTCGTTAGCTGTCGAGCAGCAATTCTATTTAGTATGGCCCATTGTTATATGGCTATCAATGAAAGCAAGCCGTAAACTAGCTATAGCCATGATCTCAGCATCAGGCATAGCTTCACTGATAGCATCTCAGTATATGACCAATATTGACCCCACTCAAAACTATTTTATGGTTCAATACCGTATATTTGAGTTTGCAGCAGGTGGATTACTATTCTTCATCCCAAATAGTAAATGCCGTAATAAACTACTCAGTACCTTGATGTTTATTATTGGTATTTCATTGATTATTTACGCTGCGTTTCACTTCGATAAAAACACAGCATTCCCAGGCATAAATGCCATGTTACCAGTTATTGGTGCATGCCTGTGCATTATTTATTCAAAACATACTCCAGCTGGCTACCTGCTGAGGAACAAAATATTTGTAAGTATTGGACTTGTTTCATATTCAGTATATCTAATACACTGGCCTTTATTGGTTTTCTATAAATATTATATATTTAGACCACTGTATACTTTTGAAAAAATTTCCCTAGTAATTATGTCGCTGCTGCTTGCCTATGTAAGCTATGCGCTAATTGAGAACAAATTTAGAAGAATTAACTTATCTGGCATAAATGTAATGAGTGCGTCTTTCGTTGCTATGCTGGCATTGATAGTTTTCTCATCAACCATGATTTATAGACATGATGGTTTCTCATTCCGCGTTAATGAATACTTTAAAGAGAAGATGAATGATGCTGGAGCATTCCATCTACAACAGTACGGCGGGAATGGTTATTATGCTGGAGCACATATAATTGGAGATAAGACTGCAACTAAAGTATCTGCGGTAATTATGGGTGACAGTTTTGCAAGGCAATACGCACATGCAATAGATGTAGATAGCAAAGGATATAAATTCATAACATCAATGAATGACGGTTGTTTTTTCTCGCGTAATTACACAACATTCTATGCTGGTTTGCCAGATCCAAAATGCCAGCAAAGACTAAATTTCGCTATTGATTATTCTAATAAATTTAATGTCCCAGTTATTTTTGGGATGCGTTGGGTTGGATATGAAGCGATGATAAGTGATACGGAAGGAAACCAGAAGAAGTTTACCAATGAAAGTGAATTTATTAGATTCAGCATAGAAAACATTAAAAATAATATTGAGGCATTTAAAGGCCGCAAGGTTGTTCTTCTTGGAGCTCCCCCAGGAACAGAAGGAGTTGGTGGTGTTGAGAAGTGCGTGAACCGTCCTTCATATCTTCCATTAGCATGCACAAAATACCTTGAAACAGATGACAGGGATACTATAAATAAAAGGATAAACATTGCCATTAAAAAAGAGTTTGCTGGGTATAAAAATGTATTATTTATTGATCCATACGACATCCTTTGCAAGGATGGCAAATGCTCTACCATGACAGATGATTATCAGTTCATTTATTCAGATGCTGTACATCTTTCTAAGTCAGGAGCTAAATTAGTATGGTCTAAGTCTAAAGATAATATTATTGATTTCATCAAGTAAAGAAAAGGCCTCCGTTGGAGGCCTGATTTTATGGATTTACTAATGCCACTTTTCCCCACGTTGCACTTGAGGCTGCAACGTAGCAGAAATCAAAGTTCGCTGGTATAGGGCTTGAATTATAAACCACATCACCAATACTTTGAGACACTTTACCTGGGTAGATGTCTGTTGGTTTACTTGTCAGCCCAGCAGTTGCATCAGCGTGTTTCCATCCGCACTGGATGATGTCTGCTGCCCCCCTGAATACGCCAACACCAGTTAATCCAATATATCTGTTATTCCTGTATGTCATTGCAGCGAAGTTATCCCAGTCCATTACGCGTGGTATTGGGTTACTAAGGTTGTTAGAGAAATTGTTATTCTCTACGTTTGCTCCATCAATCCGATAACCAAGATTAGCAGCCAGCAAAGATGTGCTATCAAAGTCATTTCCTGAAATCGTGGGATATTGACCTGCAATTATACATCCTTGATTCCCGAACTGTATGTGCGTTTTGTTATTCCTGTAGACAGTTCCAACCCATGCCGAGCTTGTTATTGTGACGCGATCAGGCCTGTCAAGATTGTTATCTTCAATAACCAGTCCAGTTGCTTTCTTCCCAAGAAGGCCAACATTATAATCCTGTATAGCCCTGCCTCCTCCTCTGAGTGTATTATTAATTATCCTAATTGAATTAAATGATGTAGCGTGAATCGCCACGGATAATCTAGACACTTCTGAGCCGTTGATAATACTGGTTTTCATATTCTGTCGGTGACATCTGATTGCTCGAACCATGCCGACGCTTACTGTTATAAAACATTTCGATGTAATCAAAAATATCGCTGCGGGCTTCTTCCCGTGTTCCGTAGATCTTTTTCTTTATCCGTTCGCGTTTCAGCAACTGGAAAAAGCTTTCTGCAACCGCATTATCGTGACAGTTACCGCGACGGCTCATGCTGCCCTCCAGACCATGTGATTTCAGGAACGACTGCCACTCATGGCTTGTGTACTGACTGCCCTGATCTGAATGAACCATCACCTGTTTTAGAGGATTACGTCGCCATATGGCCATCAGAAGCGCATTCAGGACAATGTCCTTTGTCATCCGGGATTGCATTGACCAGCCGATAATTTTGCGTGAGAACAGATCAACAACCACGGCAAGATACAGCCAGCCTTCGTGGGTCCTGATGTAAGTTATGTCCGTTACCCAACGCTCATCCGGAGCATCCGGATTGAACTGTCGCTGGAGCCTGTTGGGCGATACGATACTGACCTCGCCTTTGTGTGCCCGCGGGCTCCGGTACCCGACCTGAGCCTTTATCCCGGCACGATTCATCAGTCGCCAGACTCTGTTCACTCCGCACTGTTGCCCGCTATCCCGCAAGTCCAGATGGATCTTGCGATAACCATAAACGCAACCGGACTCCAGCCAGAACTGTTAGATCTGTCCCGTCAGTCTCAGATCTATCTGGTGGCGCTGAGAATACGGTTGCTTAAACCAGGCGTAAAAGCCACTGGGATGAACATCCAGCACCCTGCAGAGCAGACGAACAGGCCAGCAAAGGGAGTTGTCACGAATAAAGGCGTACCTCAGTCGGACAGCTTTGCGAAGTACGCCGCGGCTTTTTTTAATATGTCCCGTTCGTCAGTAACCCGCTTCAACTCCTTCTGGAGTCGGCGGATCTCGGCCTGAGCATCTGACTGTTCTTTGTTAGTGGATGAGTCCGGACCGTACTTCTTTATCCAGGCGTAAAGGCTGTGGGTGGTGATATCGAGACGTGTTGCAACGCTGGAAACAGAATGACCGCGATCAATAACCTGTTTGACTGCTTCAATTTTAAACTCTTCGGGATAACGTTTACCGCTCATGGGCACCTCTCTTTAAGTCATCTTAAATGACTCTGAGGTGTCTGTTAAACCCGTGGCGATTCAGAGCAGGAAAAAACAATGCCAAAAAACCGCTTTGCGAAGAAACACTGGAAGATGGTGGTGATCCTGCTGGTTATTTGTGCAGCAATGCTGATACTGCGTTGGGCAGCGATGATCTGGGGTTAAAATACTGGTCGCTGTTCTGGTTCCATTGTATTTATCAACTAAATCGAATTCGTCTAAAAAAAAGCGCGTTATTGATAAGTATTAAAAATAAAACACAGATTAACTATTAAATTAACTTAACGTTAATAGATAAAAGCCGGGCCAATTATTTGACCCGGTTTGTCATTACATACGATAGCCGAGTGAAACAGTAGTACGGCGATCGGTATGTTCCGGCGCTGTTGCCGGTGGTTCAGAGTTCCAGGTGACGTTGTAAGCCACTTTCAAGCCAAAGTGTTCGTTGATAGCAACGTTCAACGCCGTTTCAGAGTTGAGTGTTGTATCATCAGCACCAAATACCGACACACCTTGTGTAAACTTAGTATTGTCAGTCATCTGCCACGCATAAGCTCCTGACGCATAACCCAGCGGCTGCGTTTCAGTGGTGCCATCCGTATGCTCGTCATAGCGTACGCCAGGACCGAATTCAAAACGGAAACTGTGTACTGGTCCGTTGAGGAACTGACGACCATAACCTGCGGTCAGCACATCGCGCTCACGATAGCCGTTGTAACGGTCGGTCAACCAGCTTGCCTGCCCAAAGAGATAGTCATAGTCGGTCATGTTGTAGCGACTACGGCCACCTACGGCATATTTCTCCGAGGAACGCTCATCATTCGAAGAGGTATTACTGGCATTTCCCCACAAAGACCACGCCGTGGATTCACCATACCAGGTCATGGTGGTGTCTGCCGTTAAGGAGGAACTTTTTGTGTTGCCTGACTGGGCGAGATATCCCGCGTTCAGGTTACCTTCAAAGGGTTTTTTCGCGCTGGAAGGGTCATCCATGACAGTAAAAACGGAATCATCGGCAACAGCATGCATTGACGCAAGCAGGCCCCCCGTCAGCAGTAATGCTGCGGGCACTGTCTTCAAAAGCTTCATTTATTAAGAGTCCGTACAACAAAAAAAGAGACCATTACGGTCTCGGAAACTTTCATATGGATCAATGACAAGAGACCCTTGAAAGGTAACAAATTATAAAAAGACTCGAATAACATAGCAATAAATTCTTATTTCATTTTTTGAATAAGAGCCTTCCTAAACCGTTTTTTTATTTATATATCTTTAACGCAAATGTTTTAAATAAAGACACGAAAAATCATGTTGTTAATTACTTCACTTTCGAAAGGTTAAGTGCCAGACTGAGGAAAGCCTAACAGGAGGTAAAGATGGTACGTATCTATACGTTAACACTTGCGCCCTCTCTCGATAGCGCAACAATAACCCCACAAATCTACCCGGAAGGTAAGCTTCGCTGTACCTCGCCGGTTTTTGAGCCCGGTGGTGGCGGCATCAATGTCGCTCGCGCAATTGCCCATCTTGGAGGAACCGCCACGGCCATCTTCCCCGCGGGGGGCGCCACTGGAGAGCATCTCGTCGCATTGCTTGCCGACGAAAATGTTCCCGTATCCACCGTCGAGGCCAAAGACTGGACCCGACAAAATCTCCATGTCCATGTTGAGTCCAGCGGCGAACAGTATCGCTTTGTCATGCCCGGCGCTGCGTTGACCGATGCTGAGTTCTGTCAGCTTCAGGATCAGGTGCTGGAAATTGAGTCTGGCGCGCTGCTGGTTATTAGCGGCAGTTTGCCGCCAGGGGTACAGCTTGAGAAGCTGACCCGGCTCATTAGCACGGCGCAAAAACAGGGAATTCGCTGCATCGTCGATAGTTCTGGCGAAGCGCTGGCAGCAGCGTTGGCTATCGGCAATATCGAACTGGTCAAACCCAACCTCAAAGAGCTGAGCGCGCTGGTAAACCGCGAGCTTACCCAGCCCGATGATGTGCGTAAAGCCGCACAGGAAATCGTGCAAAGCGGTAAAGCACATCGCGTTGTGGTCTCGCTTGGCCCACAGGGGGCGCTGGGCGTTGATCGTGAAACCTGCGTCCAGGTGGTTCCGCCGCCGGTGAAAAGCCAAAGTACTGTGGGCGCAGGCGACAGTATGGTCGGGGCCATGACGCTTAAACTGGCTGAAAACGCACCTTTTGAAGATATTGTTCGCTACGGTGTCGCAGCCGGTAGCGCCGCAACCCTGAACCAGGGGACGCGCCTGTGTGCTTTAGACGATACGAAGAAAATATACGCATACCTTGCTCAGCAATGAGACCTTCCCTTGTGTTAGGTTAAAGGAAGATTTTCCCGTAAAACTGTCGGCGCTAGTGTTATACGTCTATGATAAAAAGTCACGTGATTACAAAGCAGTGAATCACGAGCAACCGGACGTCTTCACAGCAATGCGAGGTGAGGAAGAACGACAAACATTAAGTGCCTTTCCAGCGATGACGCGTCCGTGGTGTGCGTCAGTTCGTGTTTTTTAACCGCATTCTTGCGCTAACCTTATGATCTGGCAGACAACATGGGGAGAGACATCATGTGGCAGGCTATCAGTCGTCTTTTAAGCGAGCAATTAGGTGAAGGCGAAATCGAACTGCGTAACGAACTGCCCGGCGGAGAGATCCACGCCGCATGGCATTTACGCTATGCGGGGCGCGATTTTTTCGTCAAATGCGATGAAAGAGAGCTGTTAACCGGCTTTACGGCGGAAGCCGATCAGCTGGAGCTACTTTCACGCAGTCAAACCGTATCTGTGCCGAAAGTTTGGGCGGTAGGTGCAGACAGAGATTACAGCTTTCTGGTGATGGATTTCCTCCCTCCCCGCCCGCTTGATGCGCACAACGCCTTTATCCTCGGTCAACAGCTTGCGCATTTGCATGAATGGAGCGATCAGCCTCAGTTCGGGCTCGACTTCGATAATGCGCTCTCAACCACGCCGCAACCTAATACCTGGCAACGTCGCTGGTCGACCTTTTTTGCCGAGCAGCGTATTGGCTGGCAACTGGAGCTCGCCGCGGAAAAAGGCATTGCGTTTGGCAATATCGACGCCATTGTCGAGCATGTTCAGCAGCGTCTGTCTTCACATCAGCCGCAGCCGTCTCTCCTGCACGGTGATTTGTGGTCAGGAAACTGTGCCCTCGGCCCGAACGGTCCCTATATCTTTGACCCTGCCTGCTACTGGGGAGACCGGGAGTGCGATCTGGCAATGCTACCGTTACACACCGATCAGCCGCCGCAAATTTATGACGGTTATCAGTCTGTGTCGCCGTTACCATTAGATTTTCTCGACAGACAACCTGTCTATCAGCTCTATACGCTGTTGAATCGGGCAATTCTGTTTGGGGGGCAGCATCTGGTTGTGGCGCAGAAGGCACTGGACAGATTACTGGCAGCTTAGCACGCTTATCAGGCCTGGCGGTTCACAATGCGACAGGCCTGAACGTGCAGCACTTACAGAAAGCCCAACAATGAAAAGAAGAAGTAGCCGATTACGATAACGATCACCGGCAAAATATACAGCGGGAAAATTTGTAAAAAGATCGTATGGTGCGGAACCACAATACGCGACTCAAGCTGCTCTCGCGTTAACCCTTCACTGCCTTTTGCCTGTTCCAGAATCAGTTGATCCTGAACGCCCTCGCGTAAAAAACGCGCCTGACGGCTCATCCTGGCGCCTGAATCCTGCAACGCCAGACCGATAAAAATCAGGATGAAAATCAGCCAAAAGACGAGATTCAGTCCACTTTGAAAATCGGGCGTCGGCGAGTTATACCAAAACACGTTAAGAAAAGGGGTATTAACCCGCATCATATCGATCATTACATGGGCAAAATCGAGCATGACCGCGTTAATTCCCTCCTGCTTTTCGCTGTGCGCATACATAAACTTCAGTACTGAAACCAGTGTTGAAATCAGCGCGGGAATGAAAATTACCCATCCCACCAGCCTTTTCAAGACAGCAATGCGTCCAGCTTGTTGATACGTCATGAGTTCCCCTTGATAAAGACGTGTCATTTTGGCCTAAGTTTACCCGTTGATAACCATTTTCGCCTGATCTTTAAAGGCAGTATACTGTTGAATTAGCCATAATAAACGCCCAAAGCCTGTCCAGACGGGCTCTTAATCCCTTTTATTACCGTATAGGAGAGGTTGTAATGTCAACCCCGCGTCAAATTCTTGCTGCAATTTTCGATATGGATGGATTACTGGTCGATTCTGAACCGCTCTGGGATCAGGCCGAACTGGATGTGATAGCAAGTTTAGGCGTTGATATCTCCCGCCGCCATGAACTTCCCGATACCCTGGGCTTACGCATCGACATGGTGGTTGATTTGTGGTTTACGCAGCAACCGTGGAACGGACCTTCACGCCAGGAAGTCACCGAGCGCATCATATCCCGCGCAATTGCGCTGGTTGAAGAAACGAAGCCGCTGCTGCCAGGGGTGCGCGAAGCCGTGGCGTTATGCAAATCACAGGGAATCAAAGTAGGTCTGGCATCCGCTTCGCCGCTGCATATGCTGGAAAAAGTGTTGACCATGTTTGATCTGCGCAGCAGCTTCGACGCACTGGCTTCTGCGGAAAAACTGCCCTACAGCAAACCACACCCGCAGGTTTATCTCGATTGCGCCACAAAACTGGGCATTGACCCTTTAAACTGCGTCGCGCTGGAAGACTCGGTGAACGGTATGATTGCTTCGAAAGCCGCCCGCATGCGTTCCATCGTAGTACCTGCGCATGAAAATCAGCACGATCCCCGCTTCGTTCTTGCCGACGTTAAGCTGACCTCGCTCACCGAACTGACTGTCGCAGATCTGCGCGGCTAATCCTGCCAGGGGCAATGATCGCATTGCCCACTTTTTTTTTAAAACGCTATTTCATTTTTATTGTGTTTCTGTTTAACCTCTCCTATTCTTCCCCTATCGTTAGCGTTGATGACATAAATAGTTGAGGTGGACATAATGCAGAATGCTTTTCGTCTCGAGGGCAAAGTCGCCATCATCACCGGGTGTGATACCGGCCTTGGGCAGGGTATGGCTGTAGCGCTGGCCGAAGCAGGCTGCGATGTGGTCGGCGTGAATCGCAAAATACCGCATGAAACTGCAGAGAAGATTAACGCGATCGGTCGACGTTTTATGGCAATTCAGGCCGACCTCAGTCAACAGGAAACGATCACCAGCATCGTCACGCAAACAGTGTCAACGTTTGGCCGGGTCGATATTCTGGTCAACAATGCGGGAACCATACGTCGTCAGGATGCGCTGGACTTCAGCGAAAAGGATTGGGATGACGTATTGAACCTGAACCTTAAATCAGTTTTCTTTTTGTCACAGGCCACGGCGCGCCAGTTTCTGGCTCAGGGCAACGGCGGAAAAATCATTAACATTGCCTCAATGCTCTCTTTTCAGGGTGGTATCCGCGTGCCTTCCTATACCGCATCCAAAAGCGGCGTTCTGGGTATCACCCGCCAGCTGGCTAACGAATGGGCTGCTCTGGGAATTAATGTCAACGCCATCGCGCCCGGCTATATGGCGACTAATAACACCCAGCAACTACGCGAAGACAGCGAGCGTAATCAGGAGATTGTCAATCGTATCCCCGCCGAACGCTGGGGCACGCCTGATGACCTGAAAGGCCCGGTCGTTTTCCTCGCTAGCTCTGCCTCTGACTATATTCACGGCCATACGCTGGCCGTAGATGGCGGGTGGTTGGCGCGGTAAAGACACACTTGTGACAAAGGGTTACAACGTCACCTCTTCCGCCTACTGTATAAAACCCCTATACTGTATGAATCGACAGTTTATTGGGTTTTATCATGACGGCGGAAGGTCACCTTCTTTTTTCTATTGCCTGTGCGGTATTTGCCAAGAATGCCGAGCTAACGCCCGTTCTTGCGCAGGGTGACTGGTGGCATATTGTTCCTTCAGCCATTTTAACGTGCCTGCTGCCGGATATTGATCATCCCAAATCCCTGCTGGGACAGCGTCTGAAGTGGATATCTAAACCCATTGCCAGGGCATTTGGTCATCGCGGATTTACGCATAGCCTGCTGGCGGTTTTTGCCCTACTGACCACGTTTTACCTGAAAGTCCCTGATACCTGGATAATCCCGGCAGATGCCTTACAAGGTATGGTTCTCGGTTATCTCAGTCACATTCTGGCTGACATGCTGACTCCAGCTGGCGTTCCCCTGCTTTGGCCCTGCCGCTGGCGTTTTCGTCTGCCCATCCTCGTGCCGCAAAAAGGCAACCAACTGGAACGGTTTCTGTGCATGGCGCTGTTCGCGTGGGCAATCTGGATGCCGCAGACCGTACAGGAGAACAGCGCGATACGCTGGTCATCACAGATGATTAATACACTACAAATGCAGTTTAATCGCTTTATAACGCACCAGGTTGACTAATAAACCAGCCAAAATGTCATTTTTGGTATAAACAATTCCATTTGAATATAAGAGGCATGTCACAGTTCTGCTAATCTTGCGCCAACAGAATCACCTTCACACGGTGATACGCATAATAAGATCAGGAGAACGGGGATGAACTTTCCTTTAATCGCGAACATTATCGTGTTCATAGTGTTGCTGTTCGTGCTGGCGCAAGCCCGGCACAAACAGTGGAGTCTGGCCAAAAAAGTACTGGTCGGTCTGGTCATGGGTGTGGTGTTTGGCCTCGCCCTGCATACCATTTATGGCTCCGACAGCCAGGTTCTTAAAGATTCCGTACAGTGGTTCAACATTGTAGGCAACGGTTATGTCCAGTTGCTGCAAATGATTGTTATGCCGCTGGTATTTGCGTCCATTCTCAGCGCCGTTGCACGTCTGCACAACGCCTCTCAGTTAGGTAAAATCAGCTTCCTCACCATCGGCACGCTGCTGTTTACTACGCTGATTGCCGCACTGGTCGGGGTTCTGGTGACCAACCTGTTCGGCCTGACCGCCGAAGGACTGGTACAAGGTGGTGCCGAAACTGCACGTCTGAACGCTATTGAAACCAATTATGTTGGCAAAGTGGCTGATCTCAGCGTTCCGCAGCTGGTGCTGTCGTTTATCCCGAAAAACCCGTTTGCCGATCTGACCGGTGCTAACCCGACGTCGATTATCAGCGTGGTCATCTTCGCAGCATTCCTCGGTGTTGCCGCGCTGAAGCTGTTGAAAGATGATGCGCCAAAAGGCGAGCGCGTCCTGATCGCTATCGATACCCTGCAAAGCTGGGTGATGAAGCTGGTTCGTCTGGTGATGCAGTTGACGCCGTACGGTGTTCTGGCGCTGATGACCAAAGTGGTGGCCGGTTCCAACCTGCAGGACATCATTAAGCTGGGTAGCTTCGTCGTGGCCTCTTATCTCGGTCTGGGAATTATGTTCGTGGTTCACGGGATCCTGCTGGGTATTAACGGCGTTAGTCCGCTGAAATACTTTCGCAAGGTGTGGCCGGTGCTGACATTCGCCTTCACCAGCCGTTCCAGCGCAGCCTCAATTCCGCTGAACGTTGAAGCGCAAACCCGTCGTCTGGGCGTGCCTGAATCTATCGCCAGCTTTGCCGCCTCTTTTGGTGCCACGATTGGTCAGAACGGTTGTGCGGGTCTGTACCCGGCTATGCTGGCAGTAATGGTCGCACCGACCGTCGGGATCAACCCACTGGACCCAATGTGGATTGCCACGCTGGTAGGTATTGTGACGGTCAGTTCTGCAGGGGTTGCGGGTGTAGGAGGCGGTGCAACGTTTGCTGCGCTGATCGTCCTGCCTGCAATGGGTCTGCCGGTCACGCTGGTTGCCCTGCTGATCTCTGTTGAGCCACTGATCGATATGGGTCGTACCGCGCTGAACGTAAGCGGTTCCATGACTGCCGGTACGCTGACCAGCCAATGGCTGAAGCAAACCGATAAAACGATTCTGGACAGCGACGATAACGCTGAACTGGCGCATCGCTAAGCCTGATAGCTGAAAACAAAAAACCGCCGGAGTGTCATGCTCCGGCGGTTTTTTTTATATCCATTACTCGCTTAGTTCATTTTCCTGGCGAATTTGATTAGCCCAACGTTGCGCTGATTCCGGGACCGTAAATGCAGGCGAACGTTGAAATGCCTCCCCCATTAAGACAAAAGCGACATATTTTCCGCGCAGTATCCATACGTCACGAAACGCATCCATTTTAACCGCATGCTCTGGCGGCGCGGGCTCCACGCGCGGAACATAGCTGATAACTGGACGATTTTGTTGGCGAAGAGGTTTCATAATCAATTGCTTCACTAAAGACAAATTCTAAAAATCAGAAAACTGCTATCTTAGCCGATTTCGCCCCCTTGCGTCCTGCCTTGCGTGCGCGGTTTGTCTGTTTCATCGCGCTTTACGCCATCGGCCCGCACCTGCGCCATTGAGTGAGTGGTCTATAGTTAAAGCTTTTGACAGCAGCAACGACCCTTTCAGCAATGAAAACAGGAGACGAGTTTAATGTCACAGAATGATAAGCACCCACTCCATCACTCAGCGCCGGTTCATGATGCCAGCGAATCCCAGCCAGGACTTGACTCACTGGCGCCAGCTGACGGTTCACACCGGTCAACACCAGAACCTACTCCACCGGGCGCGCAGCCAACCACGTCCGGCAGTTTAAAAGCGCCAGACATCAGAAGTGACAAACTCAATGCGCTGGAAAGGTTTCGTAAAGGAAGCGAAGATTTTGCTCTGACCACCAATCAGGGGGTGCGTATTGCGGACGATCAAAACTCTCTGCGCGCCGGAAACCGAGGGCCAACCCTGCTTGAGGACTTTATCCTGCGGGAAAAAATCACCCATTTTGATCATGAACGCATCCCGGAGCGGATCGTACATGCCCGTGGTTCTGCCGCGCATGGTTACTTTCAGCCTTATGCCAGCTTGAGCGCGACGACGAAAGCAGACTTCCTCAGCGACGAGAATAAAATTACACCGGTTTTTGTGCGCTTCTCTACGGTTCAGGGCGGCGCAGGCTCGGCGGATACAGTCAGAGATATACGGGGATTTGCGACCAAATTTTATACTGAAGAGGGTATTTTTGATCTGGTGGGAAACAATACGCCCATTTTCTTTATTCAGGATGCCCATAAATTTCCGGACTTTGTCCATGCGGTAAAACCAGAGCCGCATTGGGCTATCCCGCAAGGCCAAAGCGCCCATGACACCTTCTGGGATTATGTCTCATTACAGCCTGAAACGTTGCACAACGTTATATGGGCGATGTCTGACCGGGGTATCCCACGTAGCTATCGCACGATGGAAGGTTTTGGCATTCATACGTTTCGGTTGATTAATGATCAAGGGAAAGCCACCTTTGTCCGTTTCCACTGGAAACCGCTGGCAGGCAAAGCCTCGCTGGTATGGGATGAAGCACAAAAACTTACCGGTCGGGATCCCGACTTTCATCGCCGCGAACTTTGGGAAGCGATTGAAGCGGGCGATTACCCGGAATATGAACTGGGGCTACAACTCATTCCCGAAGAGGACGAATTCAAGTTCGATTTTGACCTGCTAGACCCGACCAAGCTGATCCCGGAAGAGCTGGTTCCGGTCCAACTCGTCGGTAAAATGGTGCTAAACCGCAATCCGGACAATTTTTTTACCGAAAATGAGCAAGTGGCTTTTCATCCCGGGCACATCGTCCCTGGCATCGATTTTACCAATGACCCCCTATTGCAAGGCCGCCTGTTCTCCTATACCGATACCCAGATCAGCCGCCTGGGTGGTCCCAATTTCCATGAAATCCCAATTAATCGCCCAACCTGTCCGTACCATAATTTCCAGCGTGATGGCATGCATCGCATGGACATCGATACCAATCCAGCCAACTATGAACCGAATTCCATCAATGATAACTGGCCGCGTGAAACACCCCCGGGACCAAAACGTGGTGGATTTGAGTCGTATCAGGAACGGATTGAAGGAAACAAAATCCGCGAACGCAGCCCCTCTTTTGGCGAATACTATGCGCAGCCTCGCCTGTTCTGGCTAAGTCAGACGCCAATTGAGCAGCAGCATATTATCGGCGGATTCAGTTTCGAACTCAGTAAAGTTACGCGCCCCTACATCAGAGAAAGAGTGGTCGAACAGTTAGCCCATATTGACACTGCTCTCGCTGTGGCGGTTGCCGGGAATCTCGGTTTTGAACTCACTGAGGAACAGACCCAAATTGTGCCGCCGCCCAACGTCAACGGTTTGGAAAATGCGCCGTCACTCAGTTTATATGCGGGGGCGAAAGGTGAGATTAAGGGCCGCGTAGTCGCCATTTTACTTAATGACCAGGTAAAGTCGGGCGACCTGCTCGCCATCATGCAAGCCCTACAGGCCAAAGGTGTTCACGCCAAACTGCTCTATTCCCGAATGGGTAATGTGGTAGCCGACGATGGCTCCGTCCTGACTATCGCCGGTACCTTTGCGGGTTCGCCATCATTGACGGTCGATGCGGTCATTGTTCCATGTGGGAATATTGCGGATATCGCAATGAACGGAGATGCCCGATATTACTTACTCGAAGCGTATAAACACTTAAAACCTATCGCCCTGGCTGGTGATGCTCGTCAGTTTAAAGCAACGTTGAATATCAAAAATGAAGGAGAAGAAGGCGTGGTGGAAGCGGACTGTGCAGACGTACAGTTTATGGATGCTCTGCTGACACTGATGACCGCGCACCGCGTCTGGTCACGCGCGGGAAAAGTTGACACAATCCCTGCCTAAAAAATGCGGCGCATTAAGCGCCGCAAACTCAGGAATTACACGTTCAGAAAACTGCCAAGACGATAACCGCGCTCCGCAATAGCATATTTCAGTGACGAAGACGTCAGCACGTCGAGCTCAGTTAAGCGGGGGTAACAGTAGGCACTTTGACGAATAATCTCATCAATAAAGGCCGGATGACACATCACTTCCAGCGAAGACTCTCCCCGGTCTGCTGACGCATCAAGCATCTGCAAGAACAACGCTTCGGAAATCGCTTCGCCATAAAACTCGCTGCTGAATCCCTGGGAAGTCCGTAACGTTTGCGGAAAGTCAGACGCCTGAAATACCGTCTGACGATCAATCCGTAACGCAATCCCCTTTTGGGCAGCAAACCCGGCCACTATAGGGAAAATCTGCGGGAACATATGCACATGGTGATGGCTATCCAGATGCGTTGGCTCCCGTCCGAACAGGTCAATAAAACGCTGATACTGCGCGGCCAGTTCCTGTGAAATTTCATCCAGTGGCAGAGTGTCTTCCTCTGCCATCTGCCAGATCCATTTCCCGAGTACCCCTTCACGAGTAAGGCCTGGCATTGCCGTCAACGGCCTGCCCAGCGTCAGAACAAAGTGCATTCCGACGGCAAGTTCAGGTATGTCGCGACTCAGCTGTACCGCATGGTCAATTGCCGCGCCGTTAACCAGCGCCGTTGTCGAGGTGACAACACCATTACGACAGGCTTCAACAATGCCATAGTTTTGTCCTTTACTCAGGCCAAAATCATCCGCATTAACAATCAGTACGCGTTCCATAACCGACCTCAGTTAGTGTTGTTCGCTTTTGAGTTTCTCGATGCACCCGGCGAAGTTTGGCAGCCATTTTTCATGCGCCAGAATCAGCTCACGCGCCAGAATTTCGGCATCGCTGTCAGAGTGAACCAGCGGGCTAAGATTCAACGCAAGCAGCACATCATTCAGCTCACCGCTCAGCGCCGCATTGCTCGCCGCAACTTCAAAGCCTTTAATGGTATAGATAAGGCCGAGTACTTTCTCATCAAAATGGGTAATACGTGGATGTGGCGTAGCACCGTTGCGTCCCAGCGTACAGGTCATCTCCACCGCCCAGTCGGCAGGAATATTATCAACATGCCCATGATGAGGAACGTTGACATAGTGCTCGGTCTGTTTGTCGTTGTAGATGGCATTGATCACTTCACAGGCCGCATCGGAGTAATAGGCCCCGCCGCGCTGCTCCAGCTCTTTTGGCTTCACGTTCAGATCAGGGTTTTTGTAGAGCTCAAACAGTTGCTTCTCAACTTGTTGTACCACCTGAGCGCGCGCGCCGCCCTTATAGTATTCGCCCATTTCAATCGCCAGCATTTCTTTTGGCTTGAAGTAGTACAACAAATACGAGCACGGCAGCAGTTTCAGCGAGCGAATCAACCCTTCACTGAACGGCAGGTCGAAAATATTCTTCACGCCAGAGGCTTTCAACTGACCCGACGCAACGCCGTCCAGCAGTTCATCAAAGCGTGACACACCGTTGACCAGAACATCCTTAATAAAGACCATATGATTCAGACCGAACAGATCGATGGATAAGTCATCGCTCTCTTTCAGCGCCAGCACGTCGCTGATGAACATTTTCATGCCGATCGGAATATTACATACCCCGATGAATTTCTTGAAATTCGTATGACGATAAACCGCCTCAGTTACCATCCCTGCTGGGTTAGTGAAGTTGATCACCCACGCATTCGGGCACAATTCTTCCACATCTTTCACAATATCAAAGATAACCGGAATGGTTCGCAGCCCCTTGAACAGCCCACCAGCGCCGTTGGTTTCCTGCCCCAGATACCCGTGGCTCAGGGGAATGCGTTCATCCTTTTCACGGGCTTGCAGTTGCCCAACCCGCAACTGGGTGGTAACGAAATCAGCATCTTTCAGCGCTTCCCGGCGATCCAGTGTTTTAAACAACTTCATTGGGATGCCCGCTTTGTCGATCATACGCTGACAAAGGTCAAAAATAATGTCCAGCTTCTCTTTTCCACCGTCGACATCAACCAGCCACAATTCAGAAACCGGTAATTCATGATAGCGCTTAATAAAGCCTTCAAGTAATTCAGGGGTGTAGCTGCTCCCGCCACCAATCGTGACGACTTTTAATTTCTGGCTCATATTTTCTCCCTTCAGTGTCAACACACTGACGTGTATTATGCTCAACCCGTTTGTCAGGTATAGCGTGGCTGTCCCGACGCTATTTTGGGCAAGCTATAAAAAATGGTTTATTGGTAAATAATATTTACTGATTAAATTCAGTTAATTTCTTACGATAGCTATTAGGTGTAAATGACGTCAGCTTTTTAAACGTTTTAATAAACAGACTTGGACTACTGTAACCTGCCTCGTAGGCAATATCCGTTACTGAATAGTTCGTCATTTCAAGCTGCTTTTTAGCAAAATTAATGCGAATTTCATTAATAATCTGCATTGGCGTTTTGCTGTAATAACGCTGGGTTGCACGGGTCAGATACTCCTGGGATTTCGCGGACAGGTGTACCATATTTTCCAGCGCATTCTCGCTAAACTGTCGTTTGTCGTGCATGGTCTCGACGGTGGTTTTAAGCCACTGCGGAATATCATCTAACACCTGCTCTTCACGATGATGGCGTAACCGATTAATAATGTAGAAGGTGACCACTTCGACAAATTCATCCAGTCCGCTCTCACGAAAGTTCAGTGATGCAATAACCGTTTCAATGTAGGTAAGAAACGAATTATTCGCCCGATAGACCTGCGATGCAACAAAACAAAATGGCAGCAGCGGGTGGTAATGCTGTTCAAAAAAACGTTTGCTGATACCGACGTTAAGGATCCTTGTCGCGCCAAAATCATAGAAACTCTGATGGTGCGATCCCAACGGGATAAAAACAAAATCCCCACGCTCAAGCAATACGCGTTTGCCGTTGATTTCCTGATAATAGCGCCCGGTTAAAACCAGGGTAAATTCATAGTAGTCATGCTGATGCAGCCCACTGATACTCTCAGTTTTGTTATAGATGAACACATGGAAATTTTTGCCGTTAAACAGTTGTTGCTCAAAGACGGTTTTGATTTCCGGTGCGTTAATCTGTAGCTGCATTATGCACTCCTCGTTATTTCAGCTTTTCATGAAGCTCAATCAGTTCAGTTACCAGCTCACGCGCCAGCATAGATGTCATTAGGTGGTCCTGCGCGTGGACCAGCACCAGGCTGACTTTCATTTTACCTTCGCCCTGATCGCCTTCAATCAGTTTCGTTTGCACGAGGTGCGCTTCGTTCAGCGCCAGGCGAGACTGGTCCATCATGGCCTTTGCTGACTCGAAATCGCCTTGCTTGGCCATTTTGAGCGCGCCATACGCCAGACTACGCGCCTGACCGGAGTTGATGATGAGGCCCATCACCACTTCTTCTAGTTCTTCTGCTTCTGACTGCGTGTCGACGATGTTCTCGATATCCAACATACTTTTTTCCTCTGGTTCAGTCCGGCATGACCGTGAAGCCATGCCGGATTAAATTTAGAATTTCAATGCGTTAGCGATATCTTCTTCGCTTTCTTCTTGATCAATAACATTCTGTGCTTTATTAGCTACCACCACGAACGGCAGGTAAACCAGCGTGGCGATGCCGAGGTTGAACAGCGCGACCAGCAGAGCAGCGACACTACCGTTGGTGTTAAAGAACGCCCCCAAACCGGTTGGCATTGTCCACGGCGCAATATTGGTAATCGGTGGAATAATACCTGAGTAGTAAGCTGCCAGCGTAATTGCCGCCAAAATCGGCTGCACCAGAATGAACGGGATAAACATGACCGGGTTCATGATGATCGGCAGACCGAACAGGATGGGTTCGTTAATCTGGAACAGCCCTGATGGCAGCGCCAGTTTAGCCACCTGACGATAATCCGGACGACGCGATGCCAGGAAGATAGCGATGATCAGACCCAGCGTAGCCCCGCTACCCCCAAGGAAAATATAGGAGTCGAGCATCGGCTTCGCCCAGACGTGGAACGTCTTACCGGCTTCCAGCGCGGCGTCTACCGAACCAAACTGTTGGTAGATAGAGATATTTTCCAGCGCCCATGGCGTCATGATGCCGCTGTCCAGCGCGGTCAGCGCCAGCGAGCCGTGAATACCGAAGAACCACAGCAAGGGAACAAAAATCACATACGCCCAACCCACCACACTACCCAGCGATGCCAGCGGCGTTGAGATGGAGTCCATGATGATCTGGTGGAAGTTTGTACCCCAGGTGTTCAATGCCCAGGCGATAATCCCCATAATGGAGAGAATAATGAAACCTGGGATCAGCGCAGAGAAGGAGCGCGAAACAGAAGCCGGTACGCTATCAGGTAATTTGATCACCCAATTGCGACGGACCACAAAGGTAAACATTTCCGCGACCACGAGGCCGATAATAATACCGGAAATAATATTGGCACCGCCGAGCCAGTTTGCGCCAACGGCATAGGCTTCACCTACGCTATATGGCGTTACGGTCATAAACGCGGCGACGGATAACAGACCGGCAGCCAGCGCATCGACTTTGCGTTCTTCCGCCAGCGCCATGCCGATAAAGAACGGCGCCATCAATGACATGATACCCAGCGTACCGTTATAGACGTTTCCACCAATGCCTTTCAAACTATTAAGCGTTTCAATAGTTGAAGCATCAAGTCGAATGCCCATTGAATAAAAAAACGACCCCTCCCCAAAGCTCAGGAAAACGTTATTGATTAATACAAACATGGCCCCTGCGAGGGTCAACGGCATCAAGCGAATAAAACCGTTTTTGATTGCATTAACGTGTGGCTGCTTTCCAATTTTTACAGCAAAAGGAAGGAGTACCTTTTCAAGTGAAGCAATAGCGTTACTCATAGAAAAATACCCTTAAATACCGCAATTAATAATTGCGGTGAATGTTAATGAAATAACTCTTTGACGGGAAAATTAAAATAAAATAATTAATTTGCTGCGGCTTTTTTAATTGCTGCCACAGCAGCCTTAAGCACGCCTAAACCATCGACTTTGCCATACAGCAGCGAGTCAATCACTTCCACAGGCTTGTTTGGTAACAAGCGCTGAATTTCGGGCAACATATAAGCAATTTGTGGACCTAATAACACGACATCAGCCGCTTGTCCTTTTTCTCCGGCCAGCGTTTCAGGAAACGCTTCAATAATAACCGGCACTTCATATTTTTCGGCCTGAGCACGCATCTTCGAAACCAACAATGAAGTCGACATGCCCGCAGAACAAAACAGATAAATGTGTTTCTTTTCCATTAAAACGATCCTCATGTGCGATTATCTGTCAACCAGACACTCCGCAAGCCATAACCTGCATCCATGCTCTGGGTAACTTGCGTCAGCTAAATTACTTTTTTAGGTGGCTGAAATGAGTATACGGGATTGCACCGGTGGATGGTATTTCCTTGACCACCTAAATTGTCTCTCCTTGACCTGTGGTTATGACCCCCCTCACATTTCGGGCAAATAATTCGCGGCAATAAATAAGATCGTGGGGCACAAAAAAACCGGCTCGATGGCCGGTTCTTCTGAGTGCTCAGGCAATAAACAGTTGTTACTTCTTCGCCGCCTGCGGGTCGGTATCGTACTCTGCGCAGGTTTGATAACCAGAGTTAATCACGTGCCCGGTATCATCTAAAGCAACAAAATAGGTTTCAGCTTTACCATCTCGTTGACCCAGGATGTAGGTCTGACACGTCCCACGCGCATGGATCATACTGACTTCAGAAGAAGGTTTACCGGCAATCTGCGCCACTTGCGCCCGGCTCATTCCTTTCTTCACATCTTTCACCACGGGCTGAACAAATTGGTCTTTCGTGCGATCGTAGGCCGTACACCCTGCCAGCATAGTCAAAACAGCCGCTGCGCTCAGAATTCCTGTTAGATTCTTGTTCATATTCCGTCCTCTTTTATTTCAGCGTGTTATATAAGCCTGGAGCACAACAACGCATTTTTCAAGCAATCAGATGATACTTAGGCGGTTTCGGAAAATTCTATTAAAACAAAATGCTGCGATATCAGGCTCGCATCCCTTGTCGTTTGGGCCACAACGCGATAGCTTTAACACATCATTTTTTTGATCATTTTATTTTTCACAGGGGGTTAAATGACTCTGCAGCAAGAGATAATCCAGGCGCTTGGCGCTAAACCGCACATTAATGCAGAAGAAGAAATTCGCCGTAGCGTGGATTTTCTGAAATCTTACCTGCAGACCTACCCCTTTCTGAAATCGCTGGTATTAGGGATTAGCGGCGGACAGGATTCAACGCTCGCGGGCAAACTATGCCAGATGGCGATCTCCGAGCTTCGCAACGAAACGGGCAATGACGCACTGCAGTTTATTGCTGTACGCCTACCGTATGGCATTCAGGCTGATGAACAGGACTGCCAGGACGCCATCGCTTTTATTCAACCGGACCGCGTACTCACCGTCAACATTAAGGGTGCGGTGCTGGCCAGTGAACATGCCCTGCGTGAAGCTGGTATTGAACTGAGCGATTTTGTGCGCGGCAATGAAAAAGCCCGTGAACGTATGAAGGCACAATACAGTATCGCCGGCATGACCAGCGGCGTTGTCGTGGGGACAGATCATGCAGCAGAAGCCATCACCGGATTTTTCACCAAATACGGCGATGGCGGTACAGACATTAACCCACTCTTCCGTCTGAACAAGCGTCAGGGTAAACAGCTGCTTGCCGCGCTGGGTTGCCCGGAGCACTTATATAAGAAAGCGCCAACCGCTGACCTTGAGGATGATCGACCTTCTCTGCCGGATGAAGCCGCATTAGGCGTCACTTACGACAACATTGACGATTATCTGGAGGGAAAAACGCTGGATGCCAGCATCGCGAAGAAAATCGAAGCCTGGTATGTGAAAACCGAGCACAAACGTCGCACGCCGATCACCGTGTTTGATGATTTTTGGAAAAAAGCCTGATTCTTTTCTTTCATAAGGGCAGAGTGCCTCAGGATTGCCGCTCACTGCCCTTAGCCTGCTACTTCATGCCGCTTTTTTAATCGCCGCCAGGCTGCTATACTGGATGAATAACCAGCATCCGGAGTGAACTGTGGTACGGCGTCAATCAGCCCCTCGTCTGACCTTTGAGGCAGCGGCAATCTATGAATATCCTGAGCATCTGCGCCCATTTTTGAGTGCGCTTCCCACTACGCCCGGCGTGTATCTGTTTCACAGTGATAGCGACACCATGCCGCTTTATATTGGCAAAAGCATCAATATTCGCAGCCGCGTGCTGGCGCACCTGCGTACTGCTGATGAAGCAAGTATGCTGCGTCAGGCCAGGCGCATTAGCTGGATTTGCACCGCTGGAGAACTTGGCGCTCTTCTGCTGGAGGCGCGGTTGATCAAAGAGCAGCAGCCACTGTTTAACAAAAGGCTGCGGCGTAATCGTCAGCTTTGCGCCTTGCAGCTTACCGAGCGGACTGTTCAGGTTGTCTACGCACGGGATATTGACTTCTCCCATGCCACCAATCTGTTTGGCCTGTTTGCTAATCGCCGAGCCGCACTACAGACGCTGCAGAGCCTCGCCGATGAACAACAGCTATGCTATGGCCTGTTGGGGCTGGAACCCCTGAGTCGCGGGCGCGCCTGTTTTCGCTCCGCGCTTAAGCGCTGCGCCGGAGCCTGCTGCGGGAAAGAAAGCCCTGAAGCGCATCATTTGCGCCTGCTGGAAGCCCTGGAAAGAGTGCGCGTAATCTGCTGGCCGTGGAACAACGCCATTGCGCTGCAGGAAACCCGTGCGGAAATGACCCAGTACCACATCATCAATAACTGGCTGTGGCTGGGAGCCGTTTCAACACTTGATGAGGCGGTAACACTGGCACGTATGCCGGCCGGTTTTGACCATGATGGCTACAAAATTCTCTGCAGGCCTGTTCTGTCTGGTCAATATGACATTATTGAACTGAGTCCGGAGAATGGCCCGGCATCCAGTTAATTTCGCTGAACAGCAGTTTTCCCTCGCGCTCCAGCAGTCGTACGGTGTGTTTACCGTCGTGCCAGCTTGCCCCCTGATCGGCGGTCAGTAGCTTATCACCCAATTGCCAGGCACCGCTGATAACAAATACCACGCCACCGCGCGAACCAAAGGTCGTAAACGTGCGGTCGGCAACTCTGACTTTCGCCTGGCAGACATCCCGTCGGGTCATGATATTGAAATCCATCGACATCTTTCCTTCTGTCAGCTTCGCTTTTACCACCTTGTCACCGGCAAAGGTAAAAGGCTGATGCTGTTTCAGGGTATGTGTGAAGGTGTTCGACTCTTCCAGGGTCACTTCACCGCCCTCCAGCAGGGTAATCACGCGTTCTACGCCGGGAAAAAGAGAAAACTCTCCGTTGGCTGCAATGGAGGCGATACTCGCCCGCCAGTGAAAATCTCGTGTTGCTGGCGGAAAACAGCAAATCTCACGGGTTTCTCCCGCACCATTTCGCCACAGATTGACCGGCATTTTGCGGATATCGAAGTATTCCATCATCCCTCCAGAAAGGCGCAGTACGGCAGCCCACCGTAAACTGGCAGCCATAAATCATCATTGTTATGTTAACCCTGCAGATTATTGTTATCGGCAGCAGAGTTGATTTGCCTTAGCGATGAACCCGGTGTTTTGCAAAAAAGACTGACGCGTCGTCCCGGTGGAATTTTCGCGGGCTTCAGGAGAATAACGTGTCACAAGCGCGGTGCAAGAGGCGGTAAAGAAAAAACCGCCGATCCTGCCCACCACGTTAAACGTATTGTGGACAAGAGCGGCGGTCTTGAGTTTGGTTTCACACTGTGCGGCAATCAGGACACACAGCATGAATGATTTAGTGTAAACGCTGAACGATTACTCGGCAGCTTGTGGCATTTTACCCTTCTGCGCCGCACGTTCTGTCAGACGCTTCTCAAAATTGGCATTAAACTGCTTTTTCTGTTCCGGGGTTAAAATGTTGTAAATCTTGTTCTGGGTTTCCATATGCGCCAGCATGTTGGCTTTGCGCTGTTCTTCCATCTTCGCAATCTGCGCTTCGGCCTTCGCTTTATCGAAGCTATCGCTGGCAATAATGTCGTGCATCGCGCGACGCTCCTCCAGCGGCGGACGTTTCATCTGGTCACGCTGACCTTTCATGATCTCACGAATCTGCTGTTTCTGCGCATCGGTCAGGTTCAGGTCTTTGAACATCATGTCGTGATGCGGGGCGAATTTACCGTTGTGGTGCATCATCGGTTTGGCATCAGCTGGCGCAGCTGTTGTCGTGTCAGCGGCGTGGGCCAGGTTGGCAGCGCCCAGGGCCAGAGTAGAGGCAACAAACAGAGCAGTCAGTTTACGCATAATTTCTATCCTTTCTTTCAGTTATTTTTACGACACTCATGCGACTCTTATGCAATGTGATGTCGTGTTGACGAGATTAACTTTACCGGCTTAAGCGTCAATTAATCAGAGTAACGGTAAAACAGTGAAAGTATAAAAAACAAATTTTCATCAATTATGAAGAAAAAAAGAATAAATTGCGCAGAGTTGCAATAAAAAATCACAACAGGATGATTTTGAAAGGATTATGAAGAACTATACCTGAACCCTGATTATTAAGAAAGCAATTCACCAGGAATAATCCGTAATAAATAAAAACAGCACGCAAAAATAAGCCCTTAGGAATAAACCATCAGGGCATATATATTTATCACATTTTTTGGAGCATCAACCCGGCACGTAAACCACAGGCCACACTGGGATTCGGAAAGAGAACGTATTCAACATCATGGGTGACAATAAAACGTTCATCACCGTCCTGCGCCAGCAAAGTTCCCTCTTTAAAAGGGGTAAAGTTGAGCGTCTGGTTATCCATATGAAGAATGAAATCGTCGCTACGTCGCGTGATTTGCGATACCACGCGGTAACGCAGCGGAGATGTTTTTCCTGCAGGCATTCGCTCGCCTTGCAGCAGCCTCGCCAGCGCATCCGCCGTCTGCGCAAACTGGGACAGATCGTTTTGCCCAAACGGCAGCGCTTTACCCAGTTCCAGTGTACAGGCCAACGCGCCAAAATGTTCAGCGCTAAAATGGGTGAACGTACCGCCAGGCGTCTGATGGAACACCAGCGCCTCAAGTCCTGCATCTCCCAACCACCCCAGAAAATCTTCGTCCCAGGCAATATTTCGTTGTGGCAGCACGCCAAAACGCAGATGCTGTGAGCCGCGAATCGCGGTATGCAGATCCAGATGCCAGCGTACTGACTCTTGCGCGCGCGTATAAAAATCTTCCAGACACAGCTCAAGCTCATGGGCACGTTGCGTTTCATCACTCGCGGCGAGAACCTGCCAACGGCCGCCAAACATTCGATTCAGGTCGCTATGGCAATACCGTTTTCCCGCCGCCAGCGCCAGTGGGTTGCCCAGAATCACCAGCAGCCGCCATGTCAGCGTCAACTCACCGCGAAACAGACTGGACAGCAATGAATCCAGGATCTCTACCGGGGCCGTTTCATTGCCGTGGATCCCCGCGGACAGCACCAGAGAATGTTCGACCGGTGCGTCCGGCGTCAGCTCCAGAATCCCGTAGCCGAGCCACTGCCATGAAAAACCGCGAGCGGTGCCCTTGGTTTGCTCGGGGGTTATCCCTGCAAGCGTTTGGGTCAGAAAATCATTCATGGTTCGACCTCTCCAGTTGGAAAGGATAAACCGAGCCGAGACTAAGCAATTGTGTCAATGTATCCAGAGCTTCACGTCCCTCGCGCAGCAGTTGCGGGTCAGCAAGGTCGGCGGCGGTAAGACGATCGCGATAGTATCGATCAACCCAGTTATTCAGCGTGTTAAACAGCGTATCGTTCATGAAAACCGCCGGATTCACGGCCTGCTGCTCCTGAGGGGTAAGCACCACTCTCAGGCGCAAACACGCCGGACCGCCGCCGTTGGACATGCTTTCACGCAGATCAAATACCCGCAGCTCATCGATCGGATTGTCTTCCTCAAGCAGACGGTTCAGATACCGCCACACGCCCGCATGCTCCCGACACTCTTGTGGCAGAACCAGCATCATCGAGCCATCATCACGACTCAATAACTGGCTGTTAAACAAATAGGTCGTCACCGCATCCTGCACCGACACTTCAGCAGCCGGGACTTCCAGCGGCGTAAAACCTGCCACTTGGCTGTGCAACTGCGTCAACAATGCCTGCTGTCTGACAAACGCCTGCTGATGACAAAACAGCACCTGGCGATTCGACACCGCAATCACATCGTTATGAAACACGCCAAGATCGATGACATCCGGATTTTGCTGGGCAAAAATACACTGATGCGGGTTGACCTGATTCAGTCGCGCGACTGCCTCACTGGCCTCACGAGATTGCCTCGCCGGATAGCGCGTCGGCTGGGACGCATTCCCTTCTTCACGACCATAAATAAATAGCTGTACGCCGGGGCCGCCGTACTCCCCGCCAAGGCGGTTATGGTTGGCCGCACCTTCATCACCGAAAAGCGCCACCTGGGGTAATGCACCATGGACCGCAAAGCGATGCTCATCACGAAAGATAGCCCTTAACAACGCTTCAGTGGTTGGCGCTTCCAGCGAACGGTGGAACTTGTTATTCAGATTCGCCACCGTCAGATGCAGTTTCCCGTCCAGCGCATCTGCTGAAGGGCAGACCGTTGCCGCATTCGCCACCCACATCGG
The DNA here is from genome assembly GCF_052950715.1 of Citrobacter sp. VF227. Lineage (NCBI taxonomy): Bacteria > Pseudomonadati > Pseudomonadota > Gammaproteobacteria > Enterobacterales > Enterobacteriaceae > Citrobacter > Citrobacter sp. VF227. Next base: position 115,092 of record NZ_JBRFVF010000001.1, on the reverse strand, counting down.
CGATGCGGAGCTGGCACTGGAAAGCCAGTGCGGTGCCTGACGCGCCACTTTCCCCAGCACCTGTTCGTCGCTGCCGCTAAATCCCAACTGCCGTAGCACCGGAATATAAGGCCGCTCATGGGGCGGGATCACCGCCTGGGGAAATCCCGCATCCGCCAGCGCTTTCATCTTTAGCAGACCCTGTTTCGCCGCCAGACGTGGGTTCGACACCTGAAAACGGTGTTTGGTTGAGGCCTCATTACCAAATGACAATCCAGCATAGTGGTGAGTAAGCCCCACCAAACCATCAAAATTTATCTCACGGGCTTTCATCGCTTATCCTCACGAGAAAAATCCAGGCCAGGGCTTAACGCTGTTGGCAGCGTTAAGGCTGGTGATTCCAGACTTGCCATCGGCCAGGCGCAATAATCTGCGGCATACCACGCGCTGGCACGATGGTTTCCGGAAGCACCTACACCACCAAACGGCGCTGTACTCGCCGCGCCAGTTAACGGTTTATTCCAGTTGACGATCCCTGCCCGCGCCTCCAGCAGCAGTTGATCAAACTGGCTGCGATCGGGTGAAACTAACCCACAAGACAGTCCAAAACGGGTGTTGTTCGCCATGCGAATCGCGTCATCAAAGCTGTCATAGCGCCAGACGCCAAGCAGAGGGCCAAAAACCTCTTCATCCGGTACGTTCGCCGCTCCGGTCAGTTCAATGATACCGGGAGCCAGCAGTGATGTTCCGCCTTTCACCAGACGTGGGGCTAACAGCGTACGTCCACCCAACGACTCCAGACGCTGCCAGGCACCATAAACGTGCTGCGCGGCCTGTTCGGAAATCAGCCCGCCAATAAATGGCTGCGGTTCTGCGTCCCAGTTACCGGGCATTAAACGCTGGCTGACTTCCACCAAACGTGCGAGGAACGCATCACCCTGCGCGCCTTTTTTAACTAACAGGCGACGAGCGCAGGTACAACGCTGTCCGGCGGTAACAAACGCAGATTGAATGGTCAGATGCACAGCAGCATCAATATCTTCCGGGTTCTCAATAATCAGCGGGTTGTTCCCTCCCATTTCGAGGGCGAGGATTTTTTCCGGCTGACCAGATAACTGTCGATGCAGGTGATAACCAGTATTGGCGCTGCCGGTAAACAGCAGACCATCGAGGTCTTCCAGCGCGCTCAGCGCCTGCCCCGTTTCACGCCCGCCCTGTAACAGGTTCAGCACCCCCGGCGGTAATCCCGCTTGCGCCCACAGCTTTGCCACGGCTTCACCGGTCCACGGCGTCAGCTCGCTGGGTTTGAAAATCAATGTATTGCCTGCCAGCAGTGCCGGAACAATATGTCCATTAGGTAAATGACCTGGGAAGTTATATGGGCCAAAAACCGCCAGCACGCCGTGTGGGCGATGGCGCAACGTTGCCGCGCCATCCGGTAATTCGCTATGCTGCTCTCCGGTGCGGGCATGGTAAGCTTTCACGGAGATAGCAATTTTATTGATCATCGCCGTCAGTTCCGTGGCGGCTTCCCAACGAGGTTTTCCGGTTTCCTGGGCGATAATCTGTGTTAGCCCGGCTTTATTGCTTTCCAGCAGAGCAGCAAATTTCTCCACAATCGCCTGACGCGCGGCAAAAGTCTGCCTTGCCCAGCCAGGAAAAGCCGTACGCGCTGCGTGGCACGCCTGCGCCACCTGAGTTGCATCAGCATCATTACCCTGCCACAGCACATCTCCACTGACAGGATTGGTTTTCACCCGACGCTCGCCGAGCCCTGTTACCCAGTCGCCGTTTATCCATAATGTCATGCTGTTTTCTCCTCTGCACAAAGACGCACAAAACGTACATGGTCGCCCGCGTGGCATTTCAGGGCATCCAGTTGTGCCGCCGTCAGCACCAGACGTTGAGTATTCGGGTCGGCACGAACCAGCATGACGCGAAAGTTTTGATAGTTTTCATTGGCAACCAGACAAGCCGGATAATCCCCCTGTGCAGGCTGCCCTTCAGCCACCTCAACCAGTCTGCTTTTACGAATCGCCCGCACCCGGTCAATATCGCATTCCAGGGTCGGCCCGCCGTCAAAAATATCGACATAGTTGCGATAGCGAAATCCCTCTTTCTCCAGCACCGCCCGCGCGGGTGCCGTTTGCGGATGTACCTGACCAATCACGCTTTGTGCTTCATCAGACAGGAAATCGGTATAAATAGGATGCTTGGGCATTAATTCAGCAATAAACGCTTTTTGCCCTGTTCCGCAGAGAAAATCCGCCCGGCTGAATTCCATTGAGAAAAAACGTTTGCCGAGGCTTTCCCAGAAGGGGGAGTAACCGTGCTCATCGATTACGCCGCGCATCTCGGCCACCACCTTTTCATTAAACCGGTCACGAAATGCCGCCATAAACATAAAGCGCGACTTCGACAACAAATAGCCGTTGCCCTCTTTACGCCAGTCGGGATCGAGAAACAGAGAGCAAAGCTCGCTGCTACCCGTGTGATCGTTACTCAGAAACAGCGTCGGCAGCGCGTTATATACGTTCAGCTCTTTCGAGGCATGCACCAGCGTCCCAACCCGGTAGTTGTACCAGGGATCGTTAAGCCCCACCGCCACTTCGATGGCGCAAATCCCCGCCACGGTTCCGCTGGTGCTGTCTTCCAGCACAAACACATATCCCTGCTCACTTTTGGGCAACTCACCGCGCCAGGTTTGTAGCGAACGTTCGATACGTGCCATTAGCGTCGCTTCATTCGCCGGTAGCGAGGTCAATCCGCCGCCGGTCTTACTGGCAAGCTGCATCAACGCGGTGATATCAGCACGTTCAATGGGACGAATCACCATCATGATGAACCTCCTGCTTTAATGCGTTCGCAGGCCAGCGCAAAGCGATCCAGGCCGGTAGCAACTTCTTCCTGGCTGACGTTTAACGCTGGCGCAAAACGCACCACATTCGCACCAGCAATCAGTACCATCACCCCGGCGACAGCCGCTTCTTGTGAGATAAGTTTCGCTTTCCCTGCATATTCCGCATTCAGCACGCAGCCGATCAGCAGTCCAAGTCCACGAATTTCACTAAACAGTTCAAAACGCTCGTTAATGGCGCTAATACGCTCCACAAACCAGTCATGTCGCTGTTTGACTCCGTTCAACACTTCCGGCGTGTTAACAATTTCCAGCAGTTTACCCGCCACCGCAGTGGCCAGTGGGTTTCCGCCGTACGTTGTACCGTGCGTACCTACCGTCATCACACTGGCGCAATGCTCTGTCGCCAGCAGTGCGCCAATAGGGAAACCGCCGCCCAGCGCCTTTGCGGTAGTCAGCAGGTCCGGCGTAACGCCGTAATGCATATAGGCATACAGCTCGCCAGTACGGCCAACCCCGGTCTGAACTTCATCAAAAATCAGCAGCGCATTATGGCGATCGCATAATTCACGCAGCCCTTGCAGAAACGCGTTTGTTGCCGGCACCACGCCGCCTTCGCCCTGCACAGGCTCGACGATGACCGCACAGGTGCTGTCATCAATCAGTTGGCTGGCAGAATCGAGATCGTTATACACGGCATGGCGGATATCCGGCGGCAGCGGCGCGAAATCCTGTGAATAAGCAGGCTGACCACCAGCACTGACGGTAAATAGCGTGCGGCCGTGAAAAGCATTTTTAAACGCCACAATGCCGCTCTTCTGGCTACCAAAACGATCATGAGCATATTTACGTGCCAGTTTTAACGCCGCTTCGTTGGCTTCTGCCCCTGAGTTACAGAAGAAAATGCGCTCGGCAAAGGTGGCGTCAATCAGCTTTTTCGCCAGACGCAATACCGGCTCGTTGGTGTAACCATTTCCCGTATGCCAGAATTTGCTCGCCTGGTCGTTTAATGCCTCACGCAATGCTGGATGTGCGTGGCCCAGCGCATTAACCGCAATGCCTCCCGCGAAATCGATATACTCTTTACCCTGTTGATCCCACAGACGTGAACCTTCACCCCGTACCGGAATAAAAGGGGCCGGAGCGTATACGGGCATCATCCATTCATCAAAATTTTCACGCGTAATTGACAGAGACATAGCGACCTCAACGGTAAATAAAAGGTTATGTATATGTTAATAAATATAGTGTTTGCGGTGTAAATGTAGATTGCAGGGTTCGTGCCAGCCAGCGAAAAAAGTGCATAAACGGAGGTCCAGGACGGAATATCAACAAGTTACAACGTGACGATATTCACTATATGTGCATATAAAGTGAATATGTTTGCGCATCAGGCGACTAAACAGAGGAAAAAACGCAGTTTTATTCAGTCGCCAAATATAATTCTGGAATTGTGATCGTATACGAAATTTTTCGGAAATTATTGCCCCATTCCGACGCGCTTCGCGCCAAAACGGTGCAGTTTTTGCTCCATCGTTAACACCATTAGCAATCATTGTTGGAATCACGTGACAAGAAGCAGTCAGTCTGCAGAAATTCTGCTACCATCCTTGCACTATTCATCTTGCAAAGTGGCAGTGACTATGAAATTTGTCTCTTTTAATATCAACGGCCTGCGGGCCCGTCCCCATCAACTGGCAGCCATTGTCGAAAAACACCAACCGGATGTGATTGGCTTACAGGAGACAAAAGTCCACGACGATATGTTCCCTCTCGAAGAGGTGGCAAAACTCGGTTATAACGTCTTTTATCATGGCCAGAAAGGTCATTACGGCGTCGCGTTGTTAACAAAAGAAACACCAATTGCGGTGCGTCGTGGCTTCCCAGGCGATGGCGAAGAGGCGCAGCGTCGTATCATCATGGCGGAAATTCCGTCTCCTCTGGGCAGCATCACGGTGATCAACGGTTATTTCCCGCAGGGCGAAAGCCGTGACCATGAAACCAAATTCCCGGCCAAAGCCGCGTTTTATCAGAACCTGCAAAACTATCTTGAGACAGAGCTGAAGCGCGACAATCCGGTATTGATCATGGGCGATATGAATATTAGCCCAACCGATCTCGATATCGGCATTGGCGAAGAGAACCGTAAACGCTGGCTGCGTACCGGAAAATGCTCCTTCCTGCCGGAAGAGCGCGAGTGGATGGAGCGTCTGCTGGGCTGGGGTCTGGTGGATACCTACCGTCACGCCTATCCTGAAAAGAACGACCAGTTCTCGTGGTTTGATTACCGCTCAAAAGGCTTTGACGATAACCGTGGCCTGCGTATTGATCTGCTGCTGGCGAGCAACCCGCTGGCGGAGCGCTGCGAAGAAACCGGCATCGATTATGAAATTCGCAGCATGGAAAAGCCGTCCGATCATGCGCCGGTATGGGCTAAATTCCGCGTCTAATCTTTTGCGTTTTTGCACTCTCCGGGCCAGGCCTGGAGAGTGTGTTTATTTGGTGCAAAATCAATAAAGCAACGGTAATTCATTGTTGTAGTCGGAATTTTACTATATCTTCGCGCGCACTTTTCGCTGATGAAAATGCTGCATTGCACTCAGTTTTACAGGAGAACCCCCATGAAAAAGAAGCTCGCATAAAGCAGAATACCGGCTGCTGATTGTCGGGGCCCTGTTCTGCGTTCTGGCGGGAGTTTTCCATCATTACGGTCTGACCGACCTGATAACTAATTTCCATCATTTACAAGACGTCATCCGCCAGAGCGGCATGTTCGGCTATACGCTTTTTATCCTGCTGTTCATTCTCGCGGCGTTGTGTCTCATCCCAGGCAGCATCCTGGTGATCGTTGGCGGTGTGCTGTTTGGCCCCGTGACCGGGACGGTTATCTCATTAGTGGCGGCAACTGTGGCTTCATCGCTGTCTTTTTTGCTGGCGCGATGGCTGGGCCGGGAACTGCTGCAAAAATACGTTGGGCATACGGCAATGTTTCAGGCTATCGAAAAAGGCATTGCCCATAGCGGAGTTGACTTTCTTATCCTCACCCGCCTCGTGCCGCTGTTCCCTTATAACATTCAAAACTACGCCTATGGGCTGACGGCCATTCCGTTCTGGTCATTTACCGTGATATCTGCTGTAACCACCTTACCAGGCATCTTTATCTATACGCTGATGTCGCACGAACTGGCCAGCGAAGGAATTAGTTGGACATTTATCGGTGAGCTCAGCGTTGCGGGGCTGGCGCTTTTTGTCCTCGTACAGGCTGCCAAAGCCTGGGCTCGTTATAAGCATGTCGATCCATCAGCTCCTCACGAGTGCGCAGATAAATGATAAAACGACGCATCCATTTCTACCGGGCAGGAGTGATTATCCTGTTGCTGCTCGCGCTGATGGCGTGGGCGTGGATACCTGGTGTGAGCGATTTTCTCCGCGCCAGCCTGGCGGCATTTGCCACGCTCGATCAGCATGCCATTGAGAATTTCATTCGTTCTTACGGAACTCAGGCGGCGGTTGTTTCTTTCTTCCTGATGCTCTTACAGGCCATCGTAGCCCCCCTTCCGGCCTTTGTGATCACCTTTGCCAACGCCTCGCTGTTTGGCGCATTTTGGGGCGGCGTACTGTCCTGGTGCAGCGCGATGACCGGCGCGGCGCTGTGCTTTTTTATTGCTCGCGTTTTAGGCCGTGGCGCGGTGGAGAAACTGACCGGAAAAACGGTGTTGAACAACATGGACGCTTTTTTCGAGCGCTATGGCAAGCACACCATTCTTGTCTGTCGCCTGTTACCTTTTGTACCGTTCGATCCGGTAAGCTACGCAGCAGGCCTGACCTCGATTCGGTTTCGCCATTTTTTCATTGCCACCGGCATCGGCCAGTTACCCGCCACTATCGTCTATTCATGGGCGGGTAGCCTGTTAACCGGCGGTACATTTTGGTTTGTGACCGGACTGTTCATCCTGTTCGCCCTGAGCGTGATGATTTCAGTGGCGAGAAGCCTGTATCTTGAACATCAACGAAAAAAAACCTGAGAATTCCCCCATTTTTAGCAATGGAGATACTATGCGTTACTGCTTATTCTGCCTGAGTTTATTGCTCTGTCCGCTGGCGACGTTTGCCCAGGATGCCGACTGGCAGCAAATCAAAAATGACGCCCGCGGTCAGACGGTGTGGTTCAATGCCTGGGGTGGCGACAACGCAGTTAACCAGTATCTCGACTGGGTTAGCGGCGAGATGAAAACACACTATGCCATAAACCTGAAAATCGTACGTCTCGCAGATGCCGCCGACGCGGTAAAACGCATTCAGACTGAAGCTGCATCCGGGCGAAAAACCGGGGGGTCTGTCGATTTACTGTGGGTAAACGGCGAAAATTTTCGTACGCTGAAAGAAGCCGGGCTGCTGCAAACCCAGTGGGCGCAAACGTTGCCTAACTGGCGCTATGTTGATACCCAAAAACCGGTGAGCGAAGATTTCTCCGTTCCAACCGAGGGGGCTGAATCCCCCTGGGGTGGCGCACAGCTAACCTTCATCGCGAGGCGCGATCTCACCGCGCAGCCACCGCAATCCCCACAGGCGCTGCTGGAATTTGCCCAGGCGCATCCTGGCACGGTGACCTATCCGCGTCCACCAGACTTTACCGGCACGGCGTTTCTGGAGCAGTTGTTAATTTCGCTCACCACGCAACCACAAGCGCTTAAAATCGTACCAGATACAGCCACATTCGCCGACGTTACCGCGCCATTGTGGCATTATCTTGATACACTGCACCCTGTACTGTGGCGTGAAGGTAAAGACTTTCCGCCCTCGCCTGCACGAATGGATGCGCTACTCAATTCTGGAACCCTGCGTTTATCATTGACCTTTAACCCTGCCCACGCGCAGCAAAAAGTAGCCAGCGGCGAATTGCCTAAAAGCAGCTACAGTTTTGGTTTCTCACAGGGCATGCTCGGCAACGTGCACTTTGTTGCCATTCCGGCGAATGCCCGCGCCAGTGCAGGAGCAAAAGTCGTGGCAAACTTCCTGCTTTCGCCCGAAGCACAACTGCGTAAAGCCGACTCAACTGTCTGGGGAGATCCTTCGGTGCTTGATCCACAAAAATTGCCCGTCGAACAACGTGATGCACTGCTGGCACGGATCCCGCAAGGACTTCCCGCCGTGCTGCCAGAACCGCATGCCGCCTGGGTAAACGCTCTGGAACAAGAATGGCTACGCCGCTACGGTACGCATTAATTTTGCTACTCTGGGCCATCATGGTGGCAGTTTATCTGCCGCTGGCGCCAGCGGTTTTCTCTCTGATAGTGCCAGCCCTTAGTCTGACCCATTGGCTGGCGCTCTTTGCCGACCCTCAACTTGCGCAGGCATTACTGGCGACGCTTGTTTCCACAGGACTCGCTGCCGGCGGCGCACTGATCATTGCACTACTGGCAATCCTCGCCTTATGGCCCGGCGCTGGCTGGGCGCGTCTGTGCTCGCGCCTTCCGTGGCTGCTGGCGATTCCGCACGTTGCCTTCGCCACCAGCGCGCTGTTGATTTTTGCTGAAGGCGGTAAAATCTGGCAATGGCTCCCGTTCCTCAGCCCACAGCCAGACCGTTACGGCATTGGACTTGGCGTGACGCTGGCGGTGAAAGAAAGCGCCTTTTTGTTATGGATCCTCTCAGCCCAACTGAGCGAAAAACACCTTTCGCAGCAGGTTATCGTTCTGGATTCGCTGGGCTACAGCCGACTGCAATGCCTGAACTGGCTAATCCTGCCTTCAATCGCCCCAGCCTCAGGTAAAGCGATGCTGGCGATTGTCGCCTGGTCACTCTCCGTTGTGGATGTGGCAATCGTTCTTGGCCCCGGAAATCCGCCAACGCTTGCCGTTTTGAGCTGGCAATGGCTCAGTCAGGGCGATGCCGGGCAGCAGGGGAAAGGCGCGCTCGCCAGCCTGTTGCTGGTGCTGTTGCTCCTCATCATCGCGCTGGCAGGGTATCTGTTGTGGCGCGTCTGGCGACGCACCATTCCCGCAGTAACCGGTGAACGCCTGCGTTTTCCATCCTGTACAACCGAACGTTCGTTAGTACAACTTTTACCCCTTAGCGGTATGGTATCCGCGCTGGTTCTGGCGCTGCTCGCCAGCTATTCATCGCTAAATAGCGAGGCGCTCAGCAATAGTCTGCAACTGGGACTTGTCTCCAGCCTGCTGGCGCTGCTAATACTTTTTGCCTGGCTGGAATGGGGGCCGCAAACCGGACACCGTTGGGTCTGGCTACCGCTGATTTTGCCCGCACTACCGCTGGTAACCGGACAATATCTGCTGGCGTTATATGCCGGACAGGATGGACTGATGATGACCATTATCTGGGGCCACCTGCTGTGGGTGATGCCCTGGATGCTATTTGTGCTTAAACCGGCCTGGCAGCGCATTGACCCGCGATTGATTTTGATTGCGCAAACGCTGGGCTGGACACGGAGCCGCATATTCTGGCAGGTAAAATGTCCCCTACTGGCTCGCCCGGCGCTGATTGCCTTCGCGGTAGGATTCTCTGTCAGTATCGCCCAGTATATGCCGACGCAGTGGTTAGGTGCTGGGCGCTTTCCCACGTTAACCACCGAAGCGGTCGCATTAAGCAGCGGCGGTAGCACTGCTATTCTGGCAACCCAGGCGCTATGGCAACTTCTGTTGCCACTCACCATTTTCGCCCTGGTCGCATTTCTCGCTGCATGGATTGGCCGCTTTCGACAAGGACTCCGCTAATGCTCATTGTGCAAAACGTTTCGTTGTACCAGGGTGCGACTGCGCTGCTGAAGAACGTTACCTTTCAGGTTGATAAAAGTGACATTGTCACAATTATGGGTTCTTCCGGCAGCGGAAAGTCTTCGTTATTTTCGTGGATGGTCGGGGCGTTGTCGCCGCAGTTTCAGGCATCAGGCGAGCTGTGGCTCAACGAACGACGCGTTGACGCGCTGCCTACGGCGCAGCGCCAGATTGGCATTCTGTTCCAGGATGCGTTGTTGTTTGACCATTTCAGCGTTGGGCAGAATTTACTGCTGGCTCTGCCCGCCAGTCTGCAAGGACCAGCCAGACGACACGCGGTGGAAAGCGCTCTCGCACGTGCGGACCTGGCCGGTTTTTATTCGCGCGATCCGGCGTCGCTCTCCGGCGGACAACGCTCGCGTGTCGCCCTGCTCCGCGCGCTACTGGCTCAGCCCCAGGCACTGTTACTTGATGAACCCTTTAGTCGGCTGGACGCGTCGCTGCGTGATACCTTTCGTCAGTGGGTCTTTACCGAGGTACGTAAGCAGGGTATTCCAGTGGTGCAGGTTACCCATGACGCGCAGGATGTCCCGCCAGCAGGTCGTGTATTACAGATGGAAAACTGGGCGTGAATGTGGCGATATGCTGCGTTAACGCAAGGTTTTTACTTAACCTGCGGCACAGAATGTCGTCCTCTTTTTTTCAACGTCGGGCTATTCGATGAAACGTGTTTCTCAAATGACCGCGCTGGCACTTGCTTTAGGGCTCGCTTGCGCTTCCTCCTGGGCTGCTGAAACAGCACAGACGCTCACCCTCGACCAGTTACACCAAAAGCAAGGCGCGGCGATCGATACCCGTCAGAGCGCTTTTTACAACGGCTGGCCGCAGTCGCTTAATGGCCCTTCAGGACACGAACCTTCCGCTCTGAACCTGTCTGCTGCCTGGCTAGACAAGATGAATGATGAACAACTCAGCGCCTGGGTTAAGTCACATCAACTCAGCACCGATGCGCCGGTGGCGCTGTATGGCAGCGATAACGACATGCAGGCTGTCAATTCCCGCCTGCAAAAAGTTGGCTTTAACCATATCTCTACCCTCAGCGATGCGCTTACGGCCCCTGCCCGCCTGCAACGTCTGCCGCACTTCGAACAGTTGGTGTACCCGCAGTGGCTTCACGACCTGCAGCAGGGTAAAAACGTAACCGCTAAACCAGCGGGTGACTGGAAAGTGATTGAGGCCGCCTGGGGCGCACCGAAGTTGTATCTGTTGAGCCATATCCCCGGTGCGGGCTACATTGATACCAACGAAGTCGAAAGCGAACCGCTGTGGAACAAAGTGTCAGACGACCAGCTCAAAGCGATGCTGGCGAAGCACGGCATCCGCCATGACACCACGGTGATTTTATACGGCCGTGATGTCTATGCCGCCGCGCGCGTGGCGCAAATTATGCTGTATGCAGGCGTAAAAGATGTTCGTCTACTCGACGGCGGCTGGCAAACCTGGTCCGACGCAGGTTTACCGGTTGAACGCGGCACTGCGCCATCGGTGAAACCAGAACCTGATTTCGGCGTGACCATTCCCGCCCAGCCGCAGTTGATGCTGGATATGGAACAGGCTCGCGGTCTGCTGCATCGCCAGGATGCGTCTTTGGTGAGCATTCGTTCATGGCCGGAATTTGTCGGTACCACCAGCGGCTATAGCTACATTAAGCCAAAAGGTGAGATCGCAGGCGCACGTTGGGGCCACGCGGGCAGTGATTCCACCCACATGGAAGATTTCCATAACCCGGATGGCACCATGCGCAGTGCGGATGACATCGCCGCCATGTGGAAGCAATGGAATATCCTGCCACAGCAGCAGGTCTCGTTCTATTGCGGTACCGGCTGGCGTGCTTCGGAAACATTTATGTACGCCCGAGCGATGGGTTGGAAAAACGTCTCAGTCTACGACGGCGGCTGGTATGAGTGGAGCAGCAATCCCAAAAATCCGGTTGCCAGCGGTGAACGGGGTCCTGAAACCAGCAAGTAAGGCTGTCATTATTGCCGGATAAGCGCATCCGGCAACGCAATACGCTACGCCTGACGCTGGACCGCTTTCAGTGTCAGGTATCCGCTCCAGATCCGGGTAAACGTCGTCATCCAGCACAGTGTGCCAAAGACCCACGCCATCATGGCAAAATATTCCGGGAACAGACACCCCAACACAAACAGCATAATCGTCTCGGTACCTTCGGTCAGCCCCCCCAAATAATAAAACGATTTATGCGCGTACCCCGGGTTATCAATTTGATGTTTCGCCGCCAGCGCGGCAAAGGCCAGAAAGCTGCTGCCGGTTCCCATAAAGGCGAACAGTAGCCAGCCACCAGCCAGCGAGTTAGCCGCCGGATCGGCGAGCATAAAACCGAATGGTACCAAGGCGTAAAACAGAAAATCGAGCGAGATATCAAGAAATCCTCCCGCGTCGGTTAGCCCTCTGCGCCGCGCCAGCGCCCCATCCAGCCCATCAAAAAGCCGATTAAGCACAATCGCCGCCAACGCTGCCAGATACCAGCCTAACGCCAGAAATGGCAAGGCCAACACGCCAATAGCAAAACCGACCAGCGTAAGCCCGTCCGGCGTAATCGCAGGCTTATCAATAATGCCCACGCAGCGATGCAAAAGCGGTTTTAAGCGCGGATGAAGATGACGATCAAGCATGCGGGCGTCCTTTAAGGCTGTCGCACAGCCCCTGGGAAGGGATCTCGAGAGCGGCATTAAAACGCGCCGAGAGATTTTGAAACGCAATCAACGCGGTCATTTCAGTAATGGCGTCCTCGGTAAAATGCTGCTTCATCTGCGCTTTAAGCGCAGCGTCAACCTGTGGAGGCGTAGCGGTGACCGCATCAGCATAGGCCAGCGCTACGCGCTCTTCTGTGTTAAATAGCGTCGATTCTTGCCAGTTGGCAACCTGTAAGACTTTATCCAGCGCGCCACAGCGTTCAGCCAACCGTAAACTGTTGGCATCAACGCAGAAAGCGCAGTGGCACACCTGAGAAACGCGGGTCATCAACAGCGCGCGCATCACCGGCGTTAAACGTGCTTTTTTACGCTCCAGAAATCCGACAAACAGCGCCACCAGCCAGAACAGAAACGGCATCCGCCCCCACCAGCGAGTAGGATGCAATACATCGCCATAATGCTTTTTCTGCGTAGCAACGAGCGGTTTTAAACTGGAAGGGATGCGCGTTAACGGTTTTACCCACGACTGAGGATCATTCAACGGTTGCTCCTGAATACTTTAGATAAAACAAAGATAACGATAATATGTCATTTTCTGTCATTAGATCTTGATGAATATAATGAAAACCCTCGACGTGGTCGCCGCTATTATTGAACGTGATGGCAAAATTTTACTGGCTCAACGTCCGCAGCATACGGATCAGTCAGGGATGTGGGAGTTTGCGGGCGGCAAGGTTGAATCGGGCGAAAATCAACCCGAGGCGCTGATCCGTGAATTGCGTGAAGAGTTGGGCATTGAGGCGGTCGTGGGTCGCTACATTGCCAGCCATCAACGCGAAGTTTCGGGCCGACTGATTCACTTACATGCCTGGCATGTACCGTCATATCAGGGGGAACTGAAAGCGTATGAACATCAGGATATCGTCTGGTGTTCACCCGAAGAGGCGCTGCGTTATCCGCTGGCGCCTGCTGATATCCCACTACTGGAAGCGTTTATTCTTTTACGCGACGCCAGACCAGCGGATTTGTGCTGATCGTTTTTTCATCGCGTTGGCACTGAAGCAAAACGCCGTCCGCTTTAATCACTGCCCCTTCTGAGTAGTTTTGATCCTGATAAATACAGCACTGACTACAGGGTTGCGCCCGCTGACCGCTGGAGCTAAACACTTCCGGCGGTACATTCACCTGCACGTCCGGGCGATAAAGCTGATTTGCCAGCGTCGCGCTGGACACCAGGGCCAACACGCCTGCCACGATTAAACGGCGCATATTCTTTCCTTTTTAACTGACAATTATGCTCAGTATAACGGTATAAATCGGCAGAAACTTTAGCCTCTTCGATCATCGCTTTTAGTTATGACCCACGACGCAATATTAATTTACTTAGCGGGGTTAATTTTTTCTTGCGTCGCGTCACAGTGCTGATGGTATAGTCAAAAACTGCACAACACTTAACACAAAAATCAAAAATATAACCATATCAATACATAAGAGGTTCTTATATCTATGGATCAGACATGTTCTCTGGAGTCATTCCTTAACCATGTGCAAAAGCGCGACCCGAATCAGACCGAGTTCGCGCAAGCCGTTCGTGAGGTGATGACCACGCTATGGCCTTTCCTTGAACAAAACCCGCGTTATCGCCAGATGTCATTGCTGGAGCGTCTGGTTGAACCGGAGCGCGTAATCCAGTTCCGTGTAGTCTGGCTGGACGACCGCAATCAGGTGCAGGTCAACCGCGCATGGCGCGTGCAGTTTAGTTCTGCCATTGGCCCATACAAAGGCGGTATGCGTTTCCACCCTTCCGTGAACCTGTCGATCCTGAAATTCCTTGGCTTCGAGCAGACGTTTAAGAATGCCCTCACCACGCTACCAATGGGCGGAGGTAAAGGCGGGAGCGATTTCGATCCAAAAGGGAAAAGTGAAGGCGAAATCATGCGTTTCTGCCAGGCGCTGATGACCGAACTGTTCCGCCATTTAGGTCCCGATACAGATGTTCCGGCGGGCGATATCGGTGTGGGCGGCCGTGAAGTCGGCTTTATGGCCGGGATGATGAAAAAACTCTCCAACAACAGCGCCTGCGTCTTTACCGGTAAAGGTCTCTCTTTCGGCGGCAGTCTGATCCGCCCGGAAGCGACCGGCTACGGTCTGGTGTATTTCACCGAAGCGATGCTCAAACGCCATGGTCTGGGCTTTGAAGGTATGCGCGTAGCGGTTTCTGGCTCCGGTAACGTAGCCCAATTCGCCATTGAGAAAGCCATGGAGTTTGGCGCGCGGGTGGTTACCGCCTCCGATTCCAGCGGTACTGTGGTCGATGAAAGCGGATTTACCAAAGAAAAACTGGCGCGGCTGTGCGCAATCAAAGACAGCCGCGACGGTCGCGTAGCAGATTATGCCCGTGAGTTTGGCCTGACCTACCTGGAAGGCAAACAACCGTGGTCAGTTCCGGTCGACATCGCCCTACCGTGTGCCACGCAGAACGAACTCGATGTGGAAGCCGCGCAAATGCTTATCGCCAACGGCGTCAAGGCCGTGGCTGAAGGCGCGAACATGCCGACCACCATCGAAGCCACCGACCAGTTCCTCGAAGCGGGCGTACTGTTTGCGCCGGGTAAAGCCGCCAATGCCGGTGGCGTCGCCACATCCGGTCTGGAAATGGCGCAGAACGCCGCACGTCTGGGCTGGAAAGCGGAGAAAGTGGATGCGCGCCTGCACCACATCATGCTGGATATTCACCATGCCTGCGTTGAGTACGGCGGCGAAAGCAAGCAAACCAACTACGTACGTGGCGCCAACATCGCGGGCTTCGTGAAAGTTGCCGACGCGATGCTGGGCCAGGGAGTGATCTAATTCATTCCGTACGCCGGATGCGGCACACGTGCCTTATCCGACCTGGAAACTACACGCCCGCCTCTTCAGATGGCGGGCTTTTTTTCGCCGGGCGTTTACGCGGCGCACTCTTTTTCTTATCGCCACCACCACCGTCCGGTGCAGCAATTCCACGAAAGCGTCGTACCGGTGTGCTGCGCGCCTGATCGATAAGCTGATACAGCGTTCCCACCAACGGTTGCATAAAGTCCTGATAACGACACTGCTTTTCACTGATTTGGGTCAGGATAGATTCCCAGTGCGCGGTCATATCCGGACGCGTCGCCATTTCAGGTAGTGAGTGAAATAGCGCTTTTCCGGCATCGGTGGAATGGATATAACGCCCTTTCTTCACCAGAAAACCACGTTTAAACAGCAGCTCGATAATCCCGGCGCGTGTGGCTTCCGTTCCCAGGCCATCCGTTGCACGCAGGATCTTTTTCAGATCTTTGTCTTGCACAAAGCGCGCAATCCCGGTCATTGCTGACAGTAGCGTGGCATCGGTAAAGTGTCGTGGCGGTTGAGTCTGGCGTTCAACCACTTCGCCTTTTTCACACAGCAACTCGTCGTCTTTTGCCACCACCGGCAACGGCGTCCCGTCGTTATCTTCGTCGCGCTCTTTGTTGCCAAGCAGCGTGCGCCATCCGGCTTCCGCCAGAAAACGTGCTTTGGCGACAAACTTGCCTTTGGCGATATCCAGCTCAATAACGCACTTCCTGAATACCGCATCCGCGCAAAATTGCATCAGATACTGACGGGCAATCAGGTTGTAGATTTTCGCTTCGTTGTCATTCAGGTTGATGGACGAAGTGCGTGCGGTAGGAATGATGGCGTGGTGCGCATCCACTTTTTTATCGTCCCAACAGCGGTTTCGCGTATCTGGATTGACCGCCGGTTGTGGGAGCAGATCCGGCTCATGAACGCTAATCGCGTTCAACACCGCGTGACGTCCGGCAAAGTGTTCTTCCGGCAGATAGCGGCTATCCGAACGCGGATAGGTAATCAGCTTATGGGTTTCATACAGCTTCTGACAGATATCCAGAACGTTTTGGGCGCTTAAGCCAAAGCGTTTCGCCGCTTCAATCTGCAATGCCGACAGCGAGAACGGCAGCGGCGCAGATTCTGATTCCCGTTTATCGTTATAGCTGGTGACTATCGCTGGCTGACCGTTAATGCGGTTTACCACGTGTTCAGCCAGCGTGCGATTCAGCAAGCGCCCTTCTTCATCCTGATACGGCTCACACGCTTCGCTCGGCTGCCAGATAGCGGTAAACCGCTCATCAGCAGGCGTCACGATATGCGCCTTTACCTCAAAGAAGTCTTTGGCGACAAAGTTTTCAATCTCTTCATCGCGACGCACCACCAGGCCGAGCACTGGCGTCTGTACGCGTCCGACCGAAAGTACGCCCTGATAACCCGCATTACGCCCAAGAATGGTGTAAGCGCGCGTCATATTGATGCCGTACAGCCAGTCGGCACGCGCACGCGCCAGCGCCGAGACGCACAGCGGAATAAACTCACTGTTGGCGCGCAGACGCTCAATAGCCCGCTCCACAGCCTGCGGGTTAAGGTCGTTAATCAGGCAACGTTGCACCTGCTGGCGCTTTTCAGGCGCCAGTTGCAGGTAATCCAGCACTTCATCCACCAGCAGTTGCCCCTCACGATCGGGGTCACCTGCGTGAATGACTTCACTGGCCTCATGCAATAAACGCTTAATGACGTTAAGTTGCTTGGTCACTGAGGGACGCGGCTGCAGTTGCCACTTTTCCGGGACAATCGGCAGATCGACCAGACTCCAGCGAGCATAGCGACTGTCGTAGGCGTCTGGCTGCGCCTGCTCAAGCAGGTGACCGATGCACCAGGTCACCACTTGTCCGTTTCCGCATTCAATAAAGCCGTCACCTTTGCGATGTGGCTTTGGCAACACATCGGCGATAGCGCGCGCCAGACTCGGTTTTTCGGCAATAAACAACCGCATCGAGTTAACGGATCTCAACCATGGCGCGACCGCCACGAGCTTCCACTAACTCACCAATCGCGGTGAGGTCGATGCCAAACTGCGCCGCTGCCGCTTTAACTTCAGCCTCAGCTTCCGGCGTTACCGCCAGTAGCAAACCGCCGGAGGTTTGCGGATCGCAGAGCAGATCGCGTACCGACTGCGGCATTTCACCCATCAGGTGGCCGTAGCTGGCAAAGTTACGCTGGGTGCCACCCGGCACTGCGCCCAGTGCAATGTACTCTTCAACACCGGGAAGCTTAGGAATATCCTGGTAGACGATCTGCGCCTGAATGCCGGCCCCCTGACACATCTCACTCAGATGTCCCAGCAGACCAAAACCAGTAACGTCGGTCATGGCTTTCACGCCGTCTATGTCGGCGAATGCCGCACCAGCAATGTTCATCTGGCACATCACTTCCGTCGCCAGTCCTTTGTGTTCGTCCTTCAGCAGTGATTTTTTTTCTGCGGTAGTCAGGACGCCAATCCCCAGCGGCTTGGTCAGGAACAGTTTGCATCCTGCCTCGGCGGTGCTGTTTTTCTTCACACGTTCGGTCGGGACAATACCGGTTACCGCCAGACCAAAGATAGGCTCAGGGGCATCAATAGAGTGACCGCCCGCCAGCGCGATACCCGCCTGACGGCAGGCAAAGCGCCCACCTTCGGTGACTTCGCGGGCGATTTCCGGCGCCAGCTTATCAAGCGGCCAGCCAAGAATAGCAATTGCCATAATCGGTTTGCCGCCCATGGCGAAAATATCGCTGATGGCGTTAGTGGCGGCAATACGCCCAAAATCAAACGGATTATCGACAATCGGCATAAAAAAATCGGTGGTACTGATTACGCTGGTGCCGTTCCCCAGATCGTATACCGCCGCGTCATCGCGTGTTTCATTACCCACCAGTAAGTTCGGATCAACAAACTTCGCCTGCTCACT
Source organism: Citrobacter sp. VF227 (assembly GCF_052950715.1). Classification (NCBI taxonomy): domain Bacteria; kingdom Pseudomonadati; phylum Pseudomonadota; class Gammaproteobacteria; order Enterobacterales; family Enterobacteriaceae; genus Citrobacter; species Citrobacter sp. VF227. The sequence goes on along the minus strand of NZ_JBRFVF010000001.1, from coordinate 97,004 downwards.
GTGCAGGATGGTTTCCAGTACTTTGGGGGAAATTTTACAACCGCAACCGGCTCCGTGGCTGTATTGCGTTAAACGAATAGCTTGCTCGCTCATGGACATCTCCTGTCAGTGCAATCCGGATATGGTAGCGCTCATTCCATGATGTGGTAAGAGTGACTGTCTGAATTCGGGTCTCTTTGCTCATAATCCAGACAGTTTTGCCGTTGTTATCAGAAATAACGGACGAATGCGCTCGGATCGGCCAGGTTAATCGTCGTGGAGGCTTTGAGCTGCGGTGTGCCCAGATAGAGGAAACCGACGATTTTATCCTGTGGACGACAGTCGAATGCTTCGCGAACAACCGCACTTTCGGTTAATGCACCGCTGCGCCAGATACCGCCAAAGCCTTGGGCAACTGCCGCCATCTGCATGGCCATTACTGCACAACCGGCAGACATTTCCTGTTCCCACAGCGGAACCTTGTCGTTTTCTTCACATTTCGCCACCACGGTAATAATCAGCGGCGCGCGAAACGGTGCGCTGCGCGCTTTTTCCTGAGCTTTTTCATCGCTACCTGCGGCAATCGCGCCTTTCTCAAGTACGGCGCTAAAGCGTTCACGCCCTTCTCCCTCAATGACATAGAATTGCCACGGTTGCAGCGTTTTGTGGTCCGGAGCGCGCATTCCCGCCCGCAGAATATTTTGCAGTTGCTCTCCTGTCGGGGCTGGCTCGACGAGACGAGAAGCGCTACGACGGGTGATAAGTAATTCGAGTGCATCCATTTGCTTAACTCCAACAATGAAATTTGTTCACAAAATTAACACGTGAGCGGATTTTGTTACAGCACAGGCGGCGATTCCTGCTGACAAGTGCCTGTCGGGTCATTACGATAGCCTCATCTTAACGCCTTTCTCCGGAATTTCGGGTGGCGTGTTGTTAATCGGTAGGGAGAATACATGCGAACCCTGTGGCGATTTATTGCCGGATTTTTTAAATGGACATGGCGATTACTCAATTTCGTCCGTGAATTTGTGCTTAACCTGTTCTTCATCTTTTTGGTGCTGGTTGGTGTGGGCATCTGGATGCAGGTCAGTAGCAGCAACACCAGCGAACATGCTGAGCGAGGCGCACTGCTGCTGGATATCTCGGGCGTGATTGTTGATAAGCCCTCGAGTACCAGTCGGTTAAGCGTTATTGGCCGTCAGTTGTTTGGCGCCAGTTCCGATCGTCTGCAGGAAAACTCCCTGTTCGATATCGTGAATACCATTCGCCAGGCGAAAGATGACCGCAACATCACCGGTATCGTGATGGACCTGAAAAACTTTGCCGGGGCCGATCAGCCGTCCATGCAGTATATCGGCAAAGCGCTACGGGAATTCCGCGATAGCGGTAAACCGGTCTTTGCCCTGGGCGATAACTTCAGCCAGGGGCAGTATTATCTCGCCAGTTTTGCCAACAAAATTTACCTCTCTCCACAAGGTTCCGTTGATCTGCACGGCTTTGCCACCAACGGCCTGTACTACAAATCCTTGCTCGACAAGCTGAAAGTTTCCACACACGTGTTCCGCGTCGGAACCTATAAGTCTGCCGTCGAGCCATTTATCCGCGATGATATGTCTCCTGCCGCGCGTGAAGCAGACAGCCGCTGGATCGGCGAGCTGTGGCAGAACTATCTCAACACGGTCGCCGCCAACCGCCAAATCCCTGCACAACAGGTGTTCCCCGGCGCGCAGGCCATGCTGGACGGTTTGACGAAAGTCGATGGTGATACCGCGAAATATGCGCTCGACAACAAACTGGTGGATGCACTCGCCTCCAGCGCTGAAGTCGAAAAAATGCTGACCAAACAGTTTGGCTGGAGCAAAGCGGATAAAAACTACCGCGCCATCAGCTATTACGATTACACGCTGAAAACCCCGGCCGACACTGGCGACAGTATTGGCGTTATCTTCGCCAATGGCGCGATTATGGACGGTGAAGAAACGCCTGGGAATGTGGGCGGTGACACCACTGCCGCACAAATCCGTGAAGCGCGTCTTGATCCGAAAGTGAAAGCCATTGTTCTGCGCGTTAACAGCCCTGGTGGCAGCGTGAGCGCCTCTGAAGTGATCCGTGCTGAGCTGGCTGCGGCAAAAGCGGCGGGTAAACCGGTTGTGGTGTCCATGGGCGGCATGGCAGCCTCCGGTGGGTACTGGATCTCCACGCCAGCCAACTACATTGTGGCGAACCCCAGCACTCTGACCGGTTCAATCGGCATCTTTGGTGTGATCAATACCGTTGAAAATAGCCTGGACTCTATCGGCGTACATACTGACGGCGTAGCGACCTCCCCGCTGGCCGATATCTCCGTCACCAAAGCATTACCGCCGGAAGTGCAGCAGATGATGCAACTGAGCATTGAGAACGGCTACAAGCGCTTTATCACGCTGGTCGCAGATGCGCGTAAGACAACGCCTGAGCAGATTGACAAAATCGCCCAGGGCCACGTCTGGACCGGTCAGGATGCGAAGGCCAACGGTCTGGTAGATAGCCTCGGTGATTTTGACGACGCCATCGCGAAAGCGGCTGAGCTTGGCAAACTGAAACAGTGGCACATTGAGTATTATCAGGACGAACCAACATTCGTTGATATGGTGATGAACAGCATGTCAGGCTCCGTTCGTGCCATGTTACCTGACGCCATACAGGCTATGCTCCCGCCACCGCTGGCCTCTGCGGCCAGTGCAGTAAAAGCCGAAAGCGATAAGCTGGCCGCATTCAACGATCCGCAAAACCGCTATGCGTTTTGCCTGACCTGCGCCAACGTTCGCTAACTATTGACCCCTCTTCGGGATGAAGAGGGGTTTTCTTTGAGACAGAAGAAAAGTCATGCAGAAAAAATCAATTTACGTTGCCTATACCGGCGGTACCATTGGTATGCAGCGCTCAGAACAGGGTTATATTCCCGTTTCCGGTCACCTGCAGCGCCAGCTGGCATTGATGCCTGAATTCCACCGTCCGGAGATGCCAGACTTCACCATCCACGAATACGCCCCGCTGATGGATTCCTCCGATATGACACCGGAAGACTGGCAGCATATTGCGGAAGACATTAAAGCGCACTACGACGATTATGATGGCTTTGTTATTCTGCACGGCACCGACACCATGGCGTTTACGGCTTCGGCGCTCTCTTTTATGCTGGAAAATCTGGGTAAGCCCGTAATTGTGACAGGGTCACAAATACCGTTAGCCGAGCTACGCTCAGACGGGCAAATCAACCTGCTCAATGCGCTGTACGTTGCGGCAAATTATCCGATTAATGAAGTGACTCTGTTTTTCAACAATCGACTATTTCGTGGCAACCGTACCACTAAAGCGCACGCCGATGGTTTTGACGCCTTTGCCTCACCCAACCTTGCACCGCTGCTGGAGGCAGGGATCCACATTCGTCGCCTGGGGACACCGCCTGCACCACATGGCACCGGCGAACTGATTGTGCACCCTATTACGCCACAACCGATTGGCGTGGTCACCATTTACCCCGGTATCTCCGCTGATGTGGTGCGAAACTTCCTGCGCCAGCCGGTAAAAGCGTTAATTCTGCGTTCTTACGGCGTGGGCAATGCGCCGCAAAATAAAGAGTTTCTGCAAGAACTTGAAGATGCGAGCTCACGTGGCATTGTGGTGGTTAACCTGACCCAGTGCATGTCCGGCAAGGTAAATATGGGGGGCTATGCGACGGGGAATGCCCTGGCACATGCGGGTGTGATTGGCGGCGCGGATATGACGGTCGAAGCCACGCTCACCAAATTGCACTATTTACTGAGTCAGGGACTGGATACGCAGACCATTCGTGAAGCAATGACGCAAAATCTGCGCGGTGAGCTTACCCCGGACGAATAAAGGAGTTTATGCCCATGACCCGAGCCTTACTGTTGGTCGATTTACAAAATGACTTTTGTGCCGGTGGTGCGCTCGCCGTTCCGCAAGGCGACAGCACAATTGATATTGCCAACCGTCTGATTGACTGGTGTGCCATACGCGGTGACACCGTCGTTGCCAGCCTGGACTGGCACCCGGCTCATCACGGCAGCTTTGCCAGTCAGCATCAGGTTGCCCCCTACAGTCAGGGACAACTCGATGGCCTCGCGCAAACCTTCTGGCCTGACCATTGCGTACAGCACAGCGAAGGTGCAACCCTGCATCCACTGCTGAACCAGCGGGCAATAACTCAAACCTTTACCAAGGGCGAGAACCCGCTGGTCGACAGTTACAGTGCGTTTTTTGATAACGGTCGTCGCCAGGCTACAGCACTGAATGCGTGGCTACAGCAACATCATATTACCGACCTCATCATCATGGGGCTGGCAACTGATTATTGCGTCAAATTTACCGTTCTCGATGCGCTCGACTTGGGTTATACCGTCAGCGTTATTACCGACGGTTGCCGTGGCGTTAATATTCAACCCCAGGACAGTGCAAACGCCTTTATAGATATGGCGGCGGCGGGCGCAACGCTGTATACACTTGATGACTGGCTGGAAACCCAGCACAAATAATTTTAAACGCCTCCTCCAGCCTACAGATTTGCGCATTTCTGCAAATCTGTAGGCCAAAAAAGAGACTCGCAGCCCCATTTGGTGGCGTAATTTCCAACCAATAACACCTGCCCAAACAGCTTGTCGCTTCACCAACATGCAGTGGGTGCGAATTCGGAAAGTCCGAAAAGCTGGGTAGATGTGAAAGCCATTGCGCCATCGCTCGATTACATCAACCTGATGACCTATGACATGGCTTACGGCACCCAGTATTTTAACTCGAACCTGTATAATTCGACGCAATGGCCGACGGTCGCGGCGGCGGATAAGTACAGCGCCGATTTTGTGGTCAGTAACTATCTCGCAGCCGGTCTGAAATCGAGCCAAATGAATCTGGGCATTGGCTTTTATGGACGCGTACCAAAACGCGCCATTGAGCCAGGTATTGACTGGAGCAAACCTGACGCGCAGAAAAACCCGGCTACCCAGCCCTATTTCGGGCCAGCGCAAATTGAGTTGTTCAAATCACTGGGCGTCGATCTGAGCAAAGATACCTATGTGAAGTACAACGATATTGTGGCGAAGTTGATCAACGATCCGCAAAAACGCTTTAGCCAACATTGGGATGATGAAGCGAAAGTGCCGTGGCTGTCGGTGCAGTCTGCGGATGGAAAAGCACTCTTTGCCCTCTCCTATGAAAATCCGCGTTCGGTGGCGATAAAAGCCGACTACATCAAAAGCAAAGGGTTGGGAGGCGCCATGTTCTGGGAGTACGGCGCAGATGACAATAATCAATTGGCGAGGCAGTTAGCCGATTCGCTAGGCATCAAACACTGATCCCAACGCCTGACACAATAGGTTATGATTAGCCCATTCTGCTGCGCCAGCTTTTGGCGCAGCTCTTCATTATCTACTGGAGGCATGCGCTTTTATGGCTTTTATCCCTAAAAATTACGCCCGTCTGGAAGTCGGATACCGGGAAAAGGCGCTAAAACTCTTCCCCTGGGTTTGCGGACGTTGTTCACGTGAGTTCGTGTATTCCAATCTGCGCGAGCTGACGGTACATCACATCGATCACGATCACTCCAATAACCCGGAAGATGGTAGCAACTGGGAGATGTTATGCCTGTATTGCCACGATCATGAGCATTCGAAATATACTGAGGTGGATCAGTATGGTTCTACTGTAGTGGCGGGGGAAGATGCGCAGAAAGACGTCGGCGAGGCGAAATATAATCCGTTTGCCGATCTGAAGGCGATGATGAATAAGAAATAACATCAACTGCGGGCCCGACACCGATGTTTGTCGGGCCTGGATAATCAGGATTTAAACGTCGCAATCGGTTCGGGCATAATACCAAATTCCACTTTCAGCTGTTGCTTACTCTTCATCACCATCTCACCATTGGTATCAATCGTCATATGCTGCGCGTCAATATTGTTTCGCGCCTGCCATAACATCACCAACTGTAAACTGTTCTCTTTTTGTTCTGCCGTTAGCGCGACGCCATCCGGCCATTTTCCGAGTTCAACGGCTGTAGATAAGCGCTGATAAACTTCCGGCGTCATGCTGTTGATCATCTCATCAAGATTCATGTTAAATCCACTCTTCGTAGAATAATTTGCTGAATCGTTTCCTCAGCCCTTGGTTTGCTCACCGTTTTCACCATCGGTGAAGTTCAAAGACGCTGAGTTAACGCAGTAACGTTCACCGGTAGGTTTAGGGCCATCCGGAAAGACGTGTCCGAGGTGCGCATCACAGTTACCACAGCGAATTTCAATGCGCTGCATGCCATGTGACGTATCTTTTATGTAACGGATAGCCTCTTCACTGACGGGCTCGTAAAAGCTGGGCCAGCCGCAACCAGAGTCATATTTTGTCTCGGAACGAAATAGCGGTTTGTCGCAGATCAGACAATGGTAGATGCCGTCACGCTTGTTATGCAGCAAACGCCCGGTAAATGGCGGTTCTGTCCCGTGATTCTGCGTCACGTAGAACTGCATTTCGGTTAAATTTTTTTTCAGTTCTTCTGGAGAAGGTTGATTAGCCATTTGCTCACATCTCACTTTATCTAAACTCACATTGCGAGACAGATTCTAACAAAACATTAACACCGGAGTGCGAACTTTTGTTCTAAACTTGATCCTTGCGAAATGGCAGCCTGTAATTCGTGATCAGACTCACGTTTTTATCTTAATTGCCCTTTAAAATTCGGGCCGCCGACCCCATGTGGTTCCAAGCCCAAAGGAAGAGTGAGGCGAGTCAGTTGCGCAAAGCTTAGGCAGCAGATTGATTTGTCGCAATAATTGACACGATTCCGCTTGACGCTGCGTAAGGTTTTTGTAATTTTACAGGCAACCTTTTATTCACTAACAAATAGCTGGTGGAATATATGACTATCAAAGTAGGTATCAACGGTTTTGGCCGTATCGGTCGCATTGTTTTCCGTGCTGCTCAAGAACGCTCTGACATCGAGATCGTTGCAATCAACGACCTGTTAGACGCTGACTACATGGCTTACATGCTGAAATATGACTCCACTCACGGCCGTTTCAACGGTACCGTTGAAGTGAAAGACGGTCATCTGATCGTAAACGGTAAAAAAATCCGTGTTACCGCTGAACGTGATCCGGCTAACCTGAAATGGGACGAAGTTGGTGTTGACGTAGTTGCTGAAGCTACTGGCCTGTTCCTGACAGACGAAACCGCTCGTAAGCACATCACTGCTGGCGCGAAAAAAGTGGTTCTGACTGGTCCGTCCAAAGATAACACTCCGATGTTTGTTAAAGGCGCTAACTTTGACAAATACGAAGGTCAGGATATCGTTTCTAACGCTTCCTGCACCACTAACTGCCTGGCTCCGCTGGCTAAAGTTATCAACGACAACTTCGGCATCATCGAAGGTCTGATGACAACTGTTCACGCGACCACCGCTACTCAGAAAACCGTTGATGGCCCGTCTCACAAAGACTGGCGCGGCGGCCGCGGCGCATCCCAGAACATCATCCCGTCCTCTACCGGTGCTGCTAAAGCTGTAGGTAAAGTTCTGCCAGAACTGAACGGCAAACTGACTGGTATGGCGTTCCGCGTTCCTACCCCGAACGTATCCGTTGTTGACCTGACCGTTCGTCTGGAAAAAGCTGCTTCTTACGAAGAAATTAAGAAAGCAATCAAAGCTGCTTCCGAAGGCCCGATGAAAGGCGTTCTGGGTTACACCGAAGACGACGTAGTATCTACCGATTTCAACGGTGAAGCTTGCACTTCCGTGTTCGATGCTAAAGCAGGTATCGCACTGAACGACAACTTCGTGAAACTGGTATCCTGGTACGACAACGAAACCGGCTACTCTAACAAAGTTCTGGATCTGATTGCTCACATCTCCAAATAAGTTGAGATGAAACAGTAATCTGTAAGAGCGACTCTGGTCGCTCTTTTTTTTGCCTGAAGATACCCGTCATACTTCAAGTTGCAGGTGTGTTGGCTACGCTCTCTCACTCGAATCGCTTACTACAGTAAGCTCATCGAGGTGGATCAGGGACATCCATGTCCCTGACCGAAGGCAACCTTCGGTTGTTCAAATTCGTTCCTGACGAATTTGTCGTTCACTTGCCGCCGTCCTGCAACCCGAATTATTCAAGGTTAAAAAGGATTGCGTAATGATTAATAAAATTTTTGCACTTCCGGTAATCGAACAAATTACCCCTGTCCTATCCCGCCGTCAGCTTGATGAGCTTGAGGTTCTTGTTGTCGATCACCCACAGGTTAAAGCTTCTTTCGCGCTGCAGGGCGCACATCTTCTATCCTGGAAACCAAACGGCGAAGAGGAAGTCCTGTGGCTAAGTAACAATACCCCGTTCAAAACCGGCGTAGCGCTGCGTGGCGGCGTCCCCATTTGCTGGCCGTGGTTTGGCCCGGCGACTCAACAAGGTTTGCCTTCTCATGGTTTTGCTCGTAACTTGCCATGGACGCTGAAAGCGCACAATGAAGACGACAATGGCGTGGTCCTGACATTTGAGCTGCAAAGTAGCGCTGAAACGCGTCAGCTGTGGCCACACGAATTCTGCTTGCTAGCCCGCTTCAAAGTAGGCGCCACCTGCGAGATGGAACTGGAAGCTCACGGTGAGTTTGAAACCACCTCCGCGCTGCATACCTATTTCAACGTCGGTGATATTGCGGCAGTGAAAGTCAGTGGTCTTGGCGATCGCCTGATCGATAAAGTGAATGATGCTAAAGAAGATGTACTGACTGACGGCATTCAGACTTTCCCAGACCGCACCGATCGTGTTTATCTGAATCCGCAAGCGTGCAGCGTCATTCATGATGATACGCTGAATCGCAATATTAACGTGATCCATCACCACCATCTGAACGTTGTCGGCTGGAACCCGGGCCCGGCGCTATCCATTAGCATGGGCGACATGCCGGATGATGGCTACAAAACGTTTGTTTGCGTCGAAACGGCTTACGCGACCGAACCGCAGAAAACTACCGCCGAGAAACCGTCTCGCCTGGCGCAAACCATTCAGGTTGCTAAACGCTAAGATTGTCTCCATTGCCTGAAACAGCTCAGAGCACCATGCCGGATGCGGCTAACGCCTTATCCGGCCTACAAACAACACGTAGCCGGAGACCTGAGCATCGTCATTTGACAAATCAGACCATATCCAGCGCCGTTTTACCTTTTGGTGCCGGATATGCCTCATCCAACAGCTTCAGTTCATCAACCGAGAGCGTGATTTCCAACGCGGCAGCATTTTGTTCGACATGCGCTACGCTTGCCGCTTTTGGGATCGCCATCACGCCCGAAAGACGAATCACCCACGCCAGTAAAATCTGCGCGACGCTAACATGGTGTGTGCGTGCGATGTCGTTGACCACAGGGTTAGAAAGCAAGCCACTGCGCAATCGCCCCGCCTGAGCCAGCGGACTGTAAGCCATGACCGGCATCTGCTGCTGCTGGCACCACGGCAGTAAATCATATTCAATACCGCGCGATGCCAGATGATAGAGCACCTGGTTAGTTGCACATTCCCGCCCACCAGCGACCTGCCATAACGCCTGCATATCATCGTAATCGAGATTAGACACCCCCCAACGGCGAATTTTGCCCTGTGCGATAAGCACTTCCATGACGTCAACGGTCTCGGCAAATGAAAAATCTCCCGTCCAGTGCAACAAGTAGAGATCCAGATAATCGGTTTTCAGTCGGCGAAGACTCGCTTCACAAGCAGCAATGGCCTTCTGCCCACCCGCATTCCATGGGTAAACTTTCGAGACTAAAAAAGCGCTATCACGGCACCCCGTCAATGCTTCACCAACCACCTCTTCCGCTGCACCATCAGCATACATTTCGGCGGTATCGATCAGCCGCAGGCCGAGATCCAAACCAGCCCGCAGCGCAGATACTTCATCCCGGCGTCGGCCAGCATCCTCGCCCATATACCATGTACCCTGCCCAATAGCAGGAAGTGATACCTGTTTTGTAAACATCACCTGTTTCACGGTCATCGCACCCTCCTGTGTTGATGCACCACAGTAAAGCAAAACTACTGGCATATGTCCTGTTAAGGTGCACAAATTGCACCATCATGATCTGGGGGTTATCTTAATTTTAATGATGTAAAAAAGCCCGCATCTCAGCGGGCTAGTATTTGACACGCAGTGATATCAGAACTTGTAGGTCACACCCACCGAGAAGATGCCAGACCAGGATTTATCAACCATCGGGCTATCCTTCACTTCATCACTCAAACGCACATAACGGCCTGTGCCGTATACGTCCCAGTTGCCAAGGAAGTTATAGCTCGCAGTCAGCTCCAGGAACGGATCCCATCCATCGTCAGCGTTGTAGCTTTTCAGGCCACTGCGGCGAGACTCTTTATTGGAAACGCCATAATAATAGTCGTTGTAGTTTTCGCTGCTGTACTGCACACCGATACCCGGCGTCAGAGTCAGCGCACCATTGGTGTAACGGTAGAGCCAGGCCAGATCCCAGATAAAGCCGTTGCTGTTATCCAGGGTATCACCCGCCAGTGCGGTGCGCAGGAAACCATACTGGGTGTTATGTACATACGAGAGGCCAGCCATCAAGCTGCCTTTGCGCTTGTCGAGTTGGCGCAGAGCATGGCTATCGCTATCACCCGGCTTGAAGTGCGTCGGATCATAGTACGCCATGATGGAGAGCTTATCTGCCGTGTCATTCCACAGATAGTAGCCACCACCCAGACCGCGGAACCAGACGTTATCGCCTTCATAGGTAACAACCGGAACGGGATAAACATCGCGGTCATACTGTTTGTACGGGCTGTTAATCACGCCGACACCAGCACCAACAGTCCACTGACTTTCCGCCTGTGCGGTGCTAACTGCGGTTGCGGCAAGGACGCCCAATGCCAGAAGTTTGAGTTTGGTCACAGTCCATAATTCCTTATTCAAATGTGTAGCGGTCAAAGTGTAACCGCCAATACGCTTCAACCCAACTATTTTACGTATTCCCCCCAGAATGTAACCCCCTAATTTCTCAGCGAGTGATGACAATTTGCTTGCAGGAAGGTGAACACCGCATGAATCCTGCCCAATATCTTTACATTAGATGTGCTTTTTTTGCCGATGAGTTATTGATATGCCATTGAAATTCATTTGCGCGCACAGGCAAGTTTTGCAAATGCCATCTACGCTTAATTTTAGAAGGTGTATCACCGAATACGTTGATCTCCTGACCACCACAATGGCATGAGAGTTGCTTATTTCTTCGGCAACGACGTCGTTCAGTTTACCTCTTCAGGGGCCTCTACTATTCATATGAACGGCTCTTAACATGTGCTAAAAAACGAAAGGACGGCATACCATGAATATATTCGATCACTATCGCCAGCGTTATGAAGCTGCCAAGGACGAAGAGTTCACACTGCAGGAGTTTCTTACCACTTGTCGGCAAGATCGCAGTGCTTATGCCAATGCGGCTGAGCGGCTATTAATGGCTATTGGTGAGCCTGTCATGGTCGACACAGCCCACGAACCTCGACTTTCTCGACTCTTTTCGAATAGGGTGATTGCACGGTATCCCGCATTTGAAGAGTTTTACGGCATGGAAGATGCCATTGAGCAGATTGTTTCTTATTTGAAGCATGCGGCTCAAGGTCTGGAAGAGAAGAAGCAGATTCTGTATCTGCTGGGGCCTGTGGGAGGGGGGAAATCATCTCTTGCTGAACGGCTGAAGTCGCTGATGCAGCGAGTACCGATTTATGTCCTGAGTGCCAACGGCGAACGTAGCCCGGTAAACGATCATCCATTATGCCTGTTTAATCCGCAGGAAGACGCGCAAATTCTGGAAAAAGAGTATGGGATCCCGCGTCGCTATCTCGGGACGATCATGTCGCCCTGGGCTGCGAAACGTCTGCATGATTTTGGCGGGGACATTACAAAATTCCGCGTTGTCAAAGTCTGGCCGTCTATTCTGGAGCAGATCGCTATCGCTAAAACAGAGCCTGGTGATGAAAACAACCAGGATATCTCTGCGCTGGTCGGGAAAGTGGATATTCGTAAGCTCGAACACCACGCCCAAAACGATCCTGATGCCTACGGTTATTCGGGCGCACTGTGCCGCTCAAACCAGGGGATTATGGAGTTCGTTGAGATGTTTAAAGCACCGATTAAAGTGCTGCATCCTCTGCTGACCGCAACCCAGGAAGGAAACTACAACGGGACAGAAGGTATCTCTGCCCTGCCGTTTAACGGGATTATTCTTGCCCACTCGAACGAGTCCGAATGGGTGACGTTCCGTAATAACAAAAACAATGAGGCGTTCCTTGACCGTGTTTACATTGTCAAAGTGCCTTATTGCCTGCGGATCTCCGAAGAGATCAAAATTTACGAAAAACTGCTTAATCATAGCGAGCTGACCCATGCACCTTGCGCACCGGGCACGCTGGAAACGCTCTCTCGCTTTACCATTCTTTCTCGCCTGAAAGAGCCGGAGAACTCGAGCATTTACTCGAAGATGCGCGTTTATGATGGTGAAAGCCTGAAAGATACCGATCCTAAAGCGAAATCCTATCAGGAGTATCGGGATTACGCCGGGGTCGATGAGGGAATGAATGGTCTGTCAACGCGTTTCGCGTTTAAGATCCTCTCTCGCGTCTTTAACTTTGACCATGCCGAAGTGGCAGCTAACCCTGTGCATCTGTTTTACGTACTGGAGCAACAAATCGAGCGTGAACAATTCCCGCAGGAGTTAGCTGAACGTTATCTTGAATTCCTGAAAGGCTACCTGATCCCGAAATATGCTGAATTCATCGGCAAAGAGATCCAGACGGCTTATCTCGAATCTTATTCCGAATACGGACAGAACATTTTCGACCGTTATGTCACCTATGCGGATTTCTGGATTCAGGATCAAGAGTATCGCGACCCGGATACCGGTCAACTGTTTGACCGTGAGTCGCTGAACTCAGAACTGGAGAAAATTGAGAAACCGGCTGGTATCAGTAACCCGAAAGATTTCCGTAACGAGATAGTCAATTTTGTTCTGCGTGCCAGAGCGAATAACAGCGGTCGTAATCCAAACTGGACCAGTTACGAAAAACTGCGCACGGTTATTGAGAAGAAAATGTTCTCCAATACCGAAGAACTGCTGCCGGTCATTTCGTTCAATGCGAAAACCTCGACTGACGAGCAGAAAAAGCACGACGATTTTGTCGACCGTATGATGGAAAAAGGCTACACACGTAAACAGGTGCGTTTACTGTGCGAATGGTATTTGCGCGTACGTAAATCATCTTAACAACATAAACGGCCCGGAAAATTTTATCCATTTACCGGGCCAACAGTTCTTCTGTACGCGAAATCATTCAAGAGGTATCAGGGCGGCAAATGAGTGAATCCCCAGGAGCGTACATAAGTACGTGACTGGAGTGAGCCAACGCAGAGACAACTTGAAGGATGAAGCGTAAGTTGGCAAATGCAGTACGGGGGGCTTATGACCTGGTTTATTGACCGGCGTCTTAACGGCAAGAACAAGAGCACGGTAAACCGCCAGCGCTTTTTACGCCGTTATAAATCGCAAATTAAACAGTCGATCTCCGAGGCCATTAACAAGCGTTCGGTGACTGATGTGGATAGCGGCGAATCTGTCTCTATTCCTACCGATGATATTAGCGAACCGATGTTTCATCAGGGGCGTGGTGGACTGCGCCATCGTGTGCATCCGGGTAACGACCATTTTGTACAGAACGACCGTATTGAACGCCCGCAGGGCGGAGGCGGCGGTTCAGGCAGCGGGCAAGGCCAGGCCAGCCAGGACGGCGAAGGACAGGATGAGTTCGTCTTCCAGATCTCTAAAGATGAATATCTCGATCTGTTGTTCGAAGATTTAGCACTGCCTAACCTGAAGCAGAATCAGCAGCGCCAGTTAACGGAGTATAAAACGCACCGGGCAGGTTTTACCTCTAACGGTGTGCCGGCCAACATCAGCGTGGTGCGCTCACTGCAAAACTCACTGGCACGCCGTACGGCCATGACCGCAGGTAAGCGTCGCGAGCTGCACGCGCTTGAAGCGGATTTGGAAACCATTGCCAAAAGTGAACCCGCGCAGTTGCTGGAAGAGGAACGGTTACGCAAAGAGATTGCCGAATTACGGGCAAAAATCGAACGCGTACCGTTTATCGACACCTTTGATTTACGCTACAAAAATTATGAAAAACGGCCCGATCCTTCCAGCCAGGCGGTGATGTTCTGTCTGATGGACGTTTCCGGCTCAATGGATCAATCGACCAAAGATATGGCTAAGCGTTTTTATATCCTGCTGTACCTGTTCCTGAGCCGGACCTACAAAAACGTGGAAGTGGTTTATATTCGCCACCATACCCAGGCGAAAGAGGTGGATGAGCATGAGTTCTTCTACTCTCAGGAAACCGGGGGAACCATTGTTTCCAGCGCGTTGAAGCTAATGGATGAAGTGGTAAAAGAGCGCTACAACCCGGCGCAGTGGAACATCTATGCCGCACAGGCTTCGGACGGTGATAACTGGGCGGATGATTCACCGTTGTGTCATGAAATTCTGGCGAAAAAACTGCTGCCGGTAGTGCGGTATTACAGCTATATCGAAATCACTCGCCGCGCTCACCAGACCCTGTGGCGTGAATACGAACATCTGCAATCAACCTTTGATAACTTTGCGATGCAGCATATTCGCGATCAGGATGATATTTACCCAGTATTTCGCGAACTGTTCCATAAGCAAAGTACAACCAGTAATAATTGACCGACAACAATCAGCCGTAGCTCTGGCTCCGGCTGATTGTATTCCTCTTTCCAGAATAGTGACATTTTGCAATGGTTTATCCCGCCGCTCCGTTAGAGCGTTACTGGTGCATGTGCTAAAATCGCATCTCTACTCCAGGGCTGTAAATCATTATGAAATTGCATCATAAAGCGCTCAGGCTCTTTATCTCCGTAAGCGTAATTGTTTTGACGTCTTCTTTTTTGGTTTATGAGCTCATTGCCAGCGATAAAGCAATGAATGCGTATATGCGCTATATCAATGAGAAAGCCGATTCATCGTTTCTTTATGATAGGTATACTAATCAAAGCATTGCAGCCCATCTGATGCGCACATTTTCATCCCCCAAGGAACCCGCTTCTGTCGAACAACAAAAAACACTTTGCAACGCTTTCGACAGCGTGAACGGCACTCATGGGCTCAATCTCATAGAGCATAACTACCCGCTTTTGCACGGAACGCTGCAAACCACCTCAACGAAATGTAGCGAAAAACTTGAAGACATATTCCTGCTGCCCTCTTTTGATAAGGCGGTCAACGCTAATCGAGAACAGAAAGATTACGGTCAGGGTTTAGGTACGCTGGAGTATAAATTCAGATATTACGTCGACCTCAAAAATAATTACGTCTATTTTTATGACCGGATCGACTCGCGCCAATTTGCGATACATAACTGGACATTTTTGCAAAAAGGCAGCCTGGGCATCGACCAGAATGATATTGACGGTATTTTCACTGGGCGCACGGTGATCTCCAGTATTTATCAGGATAACCTGACCGGGAAAAAGGTGATGAGCTTTTTAACGCCGGTCTACTATACCGGTAAGTTAAAAGGTGTAGTAATGGTGGATATCAACAAAGAGAATTTAAAGAATATTTTTTATACCAGCGACCGGCCTCTGGTCTGGCGCTATCTTAACGTTACGCTCTCGGATATCAGCTCCGGTAGAGAAATCCTCGTTAACCAAAGTGAGACTGACCTGTTTCACTATGTTCACTACGAGAAAGACATTCCAGGTGGAATACGAGTCACCTTATCACTTGATTTAATGTATTTTATTGTCTCGTCCTGGAAAATCTTCGCTTTCTATCTGCTGGCAACAATTCTGCTGTTGAATTTGGTCAGAACGCATTTTCGCTTGTATCACAACGTCACGCGCGAAAATATCAGTGACGCAATGACCGGACTCTACAATCGGAAAATTTTAACCCCTACGCTCGAACAACGTTTGCAGCAGTTGGTCAATGCGGGCACTCTCGTTACTTTTATCGCCATCGACTGCGATAAGCTGAAAGTCATCAATGATACATTAGGGCATAAAGAAGGCGATCGGATTATCACCCATCTGGCCAAAGCCATTCAAAGCTCTATTCGCAAAAGCGATTATGCCATCCGCCTCGGTGGCGATGAGTTTTGTATTATCCTCATTGACCACCCCAGTGATTTAACGCCCCGCCTGCTGGAAAGGATTCGCTATAACTTAAAAATTATTGCGCATGATATATCCATCAGCTTCTCCACCGGGGTTTATAATATGCAGCCGAACGACACTATTGATGATGCTTACAAAGCATCTGATGCACAGCTTTATCTGAACAAACAGAAAAAACGCGCCGGTGTGTGATTATTTTTCTGCAGGATTTTCATTGTTGTACCAGGAGTCAGTCATGACGGAAGTGAACAAAGGTAACGCAACGCATGAGCGTTTAATTTCGCTGTTATCAGAGCAAGGCGCAACGTACCGCGTGGTAAGCCATGAAGCCGTCGGCAAATGTGAGGCGGTTTCTGAAATTCGCGGCACCGCACTTGGCCAGGGAGCAAAAGCCCTGGTCTGTAAGGTCAAAGGCAATGGCGTTAATCAGCATGTGCTGGCAATTCTTCCCGCGGACCAGCAGGCCGATCTCAGTTTGTTAGCGGGTCATATTGGTGGGTTAAGAGCATCGCTTGCCAGCCCGGCGGAAGTCGATGCACTGACAGGCTGCGTTTTTGGCGCGATCCCACCGTTTAGCTTCCATCCTAATCTCAAACTGGTTGCCGATCCGCTATTGTTTGAGCGTTTCAATGAAATTGCGTTTAATGCCGGGTTGCTGGAAAAATCTGTGATCATGGATACCACAGATTATCTGCGTATCGCGCAACCTGAATTAATCCCTTTCCGCCGCGAGCAATAACGGTTGGCGTTAGCAGTAAAAAACGTCGCCTCGTGCGTTAGCCAAAAAAAAATCATAATCATAAAAAAAGCCTGTTCCGTCACGCGTTTACGCGTACAGTAAACAGGCTTATTATTTCTTCTGGTAAGGAAACTACGATGTTTGATGTCACTCTGCTGATCCTCCTCGGACTGGCAGCTCTGGGCTTTGTCAGCCACAACACCACTGTCGCTGTTTCAATCCTGGTGCTGATCATTGTTCGAGTTACCCCTCTCAATACTTTCTTCCCATGGATAGAAAAACAGGGTCTGACCGTCGGGATTATCATTCTGACCATTGGCGTCATGGCGCCAATAGCCAGTGGAACGCTACCGCCCTCCACGCTCATCCACTCCTTTGTGAACTGGAAATCACTGGTCGCTATTGCCGTTGGGGTATTTGTCTCATGGCTCGGCGGGCGCGGCGTCACGCTTATGGGCAGTCAGCCCCAGCTTGTTGCAGGTTTATTGGTCGGCACGGTATTGGGCGTGGCGCTCTTTCGCGGTGTGCCGGTGGGACCGCTCATTGCGGCAGGTCTGGTCTCATTGATTGTTGGGAAGCAGTAGCCAGCCCCGCCAGATAACGGCCTGGTGTTTGTCCCAGGCCTTTTTTGAACATGGTGATAAATGCTGTGGTCGAATCGTAACCGAGCATTTGCGCAACCTGTTGCACGTTATGACCATCTATCAGCGCCTGCAGCGCAAGGATCAGTTGAAGCTGGTGACGCCAGCGACGAAAGCTTAATCCTGTTTCCCTGACAACCAGACGGGCAAGGTTTCGCTCACTCATCGCAAATTCGCTGGCCCATTGCCCTAGCGTTTGCCACTGCGCAGGCTCCCGCGCCATCGTCTCCACCATTCTGCGGATTTTCGGGTGATCGGATACCGGCAATTGCATTTGCTCCTGCGGCTGCTGCGGAAGTTCATCAAATAACACCTGCATCAACCGCTGGGTTACCGGTTCCAGTCGTTGAGCATCCGTTTTGGACGCCAGCGCCAGAATGAGTTCCCGACATAATGGGGCGATTTTAAGCGTGCAACAGCGTTCAGGCATCACGACCGCCTGCGGTTCAATAAACAGAAAACATAATTGCGCGCCCACTGTAACATGGTTGCTGTGTGGAATTTCGCCGGGGATCCACACCGCATATTGCGGAGGCACCATCCACATGGCGTTTTCAACCTCACAAGTGATCGCGCCATGCAGCGCCAGGATCAATTGCCCCTTACGATGCTGATGCAGAGGGCTGAAAAGTTCATCTTCCCGAGCCTGAATACAAAATGCGACCGCTGCATCATGATGCAAATCGGGTTCATAACCATCCAGTCTCAGCCCCAACATAATAATGTCCTATTTTAGCGATAAACTGTCATTTTAGCTTGATTCATCCATAGTGTAAAAACGCTAAAGTATCGCCTCGCCTGACGATATGAGAAAAAAATGATTACTACACCCTCCTCCCGCGGCAAAAACACAGTGCTGCTGATCGCGGGGATCCTGATGATTGCCACCACACTGCGTGTCACCTTTACCGGAGCGGCCCCATTGCTGGATGCCATTCGCGCCGACTACGGCCTGAGTACCGCCCAGACGGGACTTCTGACCACTCTGCCGCTGCTGGCCTTCGCGCTGGTATCCCCCCTGGCTGCCGCCGTTGCGCGCCGTTGGGGCATCGAACGCAGCCTGTTTGCCGCTATGCTGTTGATTTGCGCAGGTATTGCGATACGTTCGCTACCTTCGTCAGGATTCCTGTTTAGTGGTACTGCCACCATTGGGTGCGGTATCGCTCTGGGAAATGTGCTACTACCCGGGTTGATTAAGCGCGATTTTTCCCAACATGTGGCAAAACTCACTGGCGCATACTCGCTGACCATGGGCGCGGCGGCCGCACTGGGTTCGGCCATTGTAGTACCGCTGGCATTAAGTGGATTTGGCTGGCGCGGGGCGCTGATGGTTCTGATAGCCTTTCCACTTCTGGCGCTGATTATCTGGTTGCCTCAATGCCGCCAGACCGCTCATGCCAGCCTGAGTAACTCGCGCGCCTTGCATTCCCGCGCAATCTGGCGCTCTGGCCTCGCCTGGCAAGTGACGCTGTTTCTGGGGATCAACTCCCTTGTCTATTACGTCATCATCGGCTGGCTACCCGCCATTTTAATTAGCCATGGCTACAGTGAATCTCAGGCCGGTTCGTTGCATGGTTTACTGCAGTTGGCAACTGCCGCGCCGGGGTTATTGATTCCCCTCATTCTGAACAGATTTAAGGATCAGCGCGCCATCGCCGCTCTGGTTTCGTTAATGTGCGCTATCGGCGCGGCGGGATTCGCCCTCATACCCGACCAGGCTTTGCTGTGGACCATACTGTTTGGTTTTGGCTCAGGCGCGACTATGATCCTCGGCTTGACCTTTATTGGCCTGCGCGCAAGCTCGGCGCATCAGGCTGCGGCCTTGTCCGGCATGGCACAGTCTGTCGGGTATTTATTGGCCGCCTGCGGGCCACCGCTGATGGGGAAAATTCACGACCTCAACGGGAGCTGGCTGATGCCGTTAGCCGGGGTCGCCGTGTTGGCAATGCTGATGGCGGTATTTGGTCTGTGTGCGGGACGCAATCGGGAGATAGCGAGCGCATAATGCAGCGGGCAGGTGGTGATCGACCTGCCCGTTTTTTATCCTCGCGCAGCGCGCAGCATCGCTTGAACTAACGGCACGGGTTTTCCCACCAGTGCCCCACGTTCATGCTGAAAGAGTGTGCCGACATAAAAAGGATGCGTCACCAACTCAATGGCGCGAATATCACCTGCTTCATCCCAACCGGTAACACGAAGATCGCCGCTCTCCAGCAAAGCGGCAAAATCTTCCGATACGCCATAGTTGCAGTGGTATCCCTCCGAGATAACATCCCGTCCGTAGGCTTTGGCAATCAGCGTATTGGCACGCAGTTCAATATCATCCGTTTTTTCTACCAGCGAACAGCTCAACGGTGCGATCACTATCCGACCCGTGGTATCTGTTTCCGCATGGGCGGCATCGCTCCAGCCCAGCACATTGCGGGCATACTCCAGAATCGCATGCTGAAAACCGCCACAGGTTCCCAGGAATGGGATGCTGTTTTCACGCGCATAGCGTATCGCGATCAGCGCCCCTTCCAGGTGGCGATAAGGACTGCCTGGCACGACCCAGATGGCATCATAGCCAACCAGATCCTCACTGCTGCTGATATCAGATGTGGTTAGCCAGTCATAATCAGCCACTAATTCCAGGACGGCAGCAGCATCATCGATGGCAAGAGGAATCGCCTGATGCGCCACAATATCGGGGTTGTAATCGCCCACCAGCGCAATGCGAAGCGTATCTTTAATCGGGGAAATTTCCATTAAACTTTCCTTATGTCCAGACAATGAGGGACACTATAAGGAGCCTCAGCCTACCGATTTTTTGTTGGTATCACAATCCCTTAAATTGGGAGGCAGGGCTGGTCGAATGCTATAATGGTCACGTTTTACGATCTTATTTTACCGTATTAGCAATGGCGGAATGGAGCGGATGAAGAGATGAATATTCAGTGCAAACGCGTGTATGATCCGGCAGAAAAAAGTGATGGGTATCGTGTACTGGTCGACCGGTTGTGGCCTCGTGGGGTGAAAAAGAGCGATCTTATTTTCAACGAATGGAATAAAGTACTTACCCCGTCATCTGATTTACGCAAGGCATTCCACGCGGAGCTGCTCGATTTCTCGCATTTTTCTGAGCAATATCGCGCTGAACTGGCTCAACAGCAGCAGGAAGGAAAGCGTCTTGCAGAGATTGCCCGAAAGCAAACCTTAACGCTACTGTATGCGGCGAAAAATACCCAGCAAAACCACGCGCAGGTGCTGGCAGACTGGCTACGTCAATGCTGACCGTGTATCACTTGCCCGTGGTGGGATGATCTCTGCGCCAGAGCGCCCATTCATCAATCACTTCCCCACCAGGTAGTTTGCAGTCTGACCTTACGCCTTGTGGAGTCTGCACCGCAATCAGCGAACCGCCCTTTTGTTCGCAATACACCGATGCCGGATTCGCCATGCCTATTTTTGGCGGTTTGGGGGCGTCAGGCTGCGTGGTACATCCTGCCAGCACCAGCAAGCCGGGCAAAACAATAGTCGTAAGTTTCATCTCTACTCCTGTTTAAAAGCATTATTCCGGCAGATTACCCCGACTTCCCTTCTATCTCCATGTTTAACGTTACGATTTCAATTTTGTGATTACATTTCAGCCAGGAACGCGTGTTTCATCTTGCTCCCGGATGTTCTATCATGCGCCCACATCAGCCCTGTCATCACTCAAGAGTATTTACACCTCATGTCGGACATGATCCTCGCCAGAGTCTCACAATCCTTAGCCATGGAGCAGTCAGTTGAGAGTCTGGTTCGCCAACTTCTGGAGATGCTGGAAGTGGTGACAGAGATGGAATCCACCTATTTAACCAAGGTTGATTTAGATGCCCGCCTGCAGCATATTTTGTACGCGCGTAATAGCCGACAAATGCAAATCCCCGAAGGGCTGTCCGTACCGTGGGATGAGACGTTGTGCAAACTCGCCATAGATGAAAACTGTCTGTACAGCGACAACGTACCCACACGCTGGCCGGAATGCAGCGCTGCCCGCGCGCTGGAAATCACCACCTTCCTGAGTACTCCGGTTCATCTTCCCGACGGCACTTTCTACGGAACACTCTGTGCTACCAGCCGCCGCCAGCATGCGTTGAGCGAACGTGGTGAACAGGTGTTGCATCTGTTTGCCGGACTTATCGCCCAGTCGATTCAAAAAGAGTCGCTGGTGGCGCAGCTACGCGAAGCGAACGCCGCGCTGGTTGCTCACTCCTACACTGATGCCCTGACCGGATTACCGAATCGGCGCGCAATTTTTGAAAACGTCGAGACACTTTTCTCGCTCGCCCAACATCTTAGACAGAAAATAATCTTTGCCTATATTGATTTGGATGATTTCAAATTGATTAACGATCGATTTGGTCATGAGATCGGCGACCAGTTTCTAATCCAGATTGGGCAGCGCCTGCTCCGTGAATGCGGTGACAATGATATTCTTGGTCGACTGGGCGGTGATGAATTTTTAGTCGTTAGCTTGTCACCGGAAGATGACAAGGAGCAGCGCGATCGCCTGCAGCAGGTGAAAAATCAGTTGCAGCAGCAAATTTGCGGCGACTATCACCTGGGCGACATTCATTTGTTTTATCCTGGTGCCAGTCTGGGCGTGGTGGAAATCGATCCGCTGGAGACGGATATAAACTGTGCGCTTCATCTCGCAGACAGTGCAATGTACAAGGATAAAAAGCGTCAGGATAAAACCACTTTTGTCGTACATTAACCCCTGCTATGCTGACCCGTCTTTAAATAACCCTGGCAGATAATCGTATGCGACTCGGTATTATTTTCCCCGTCATCATTTTCATTTCCGCTGTCGTTTTCTTATCCTGGTTTTTTATTGGCGGCTACGCTGCGCCGGGAGCATAACGATGAAAAAAACAACGCTCATTATGATTGGCGTGGCTATCATCGTCGTTCTGGGAACAGAACTGGGCTGGTGGTAATCTGAAAAAGGCCACTTATCAGTGGCCTTTTTTGTCAGTATGTTTGCTTAGCTTTTGATTTTTCTGTAGATAAGCAGCACCACAATTGCGCCGATAACGGCTACGACGAAACTGCCGAAGTTGAAACCATCGACTTTACCAAAACCAAAGAAGGTACTGATCCACCCCCCTACTACCGCACCAACAACCCCTAAGATAATGGTCATAAAGAATCCGCCGCCATCTTTACCCGGCATAATCCATTTTGCCAAAATCCCAGCGATAAGACCGAAAATCACCCATGAAATGATGCCCATAATATCCCTCACTTATGTTTTTAAGTTAACGATTCGCTCGTTGTATAAAAGCATAGCATAGCGCTGAAAAATTAAAATTTGTGATGAGCATCACCTGACATTTTCATCTTTTTCTGATCTTTCATAAGGTTAAACCATTCAATGGCGGAACTTGCCCTGACGTAGCTCGTCATTAATGTCGAATCGTCAGTCATTCAGGTTTGTCTCATTCCCCCTCAGCACCTGCAATTGCTGGGTTTTCACTTCTGGCACACTTTATGCTTTAACAGTCCGTCACTATGACAAATCGTAGTCCGCGATGCGTATCGCGTGGCTCCGTTTACAATTCGCGCTATTTCAGCATTTAACAGGTCTGTTATTGATGAAAAAAATCACCAGTGTATGCCCATACTGTGGGGCCGGGTGCAAGCTCAAGCTTGTTGTGGAAAATAACAAAATCATCCGCGCCGAGGCCGCAGAGGGGGTAACGAACCAAAATCAGTTATGCCTGAAAGGCTACTATGGTTGGGACTTTCTTAACGACACTCGCCTTCTGACTCCCCGTCTGACTCGCCCGATGATCCGGTATGAAAAAGGTGGAAAATTCACTCCCGTTAGCTGGGATGAAGCTATTCGTTACACCGCAAAACGCTTATCTGAAATCAAAAATACCTATGGTCCCCGTGCCATCATGACTACCGGGTCTTCACGTGGAACAGGGAATGAGACCAACTACGTGATGCAAAAGTTCGCGCGTGGCGTTCTCCATACCAACAATGTCGATTGCTGTGCCCGTGTATGCCACGGCCCTTCCGTTGCCGGGTTACAGGAAACGTTAGGCAATGGTGCCATGAGCAATTCCATCAGCGACATTGAAAACTCAAAATGTCTGCTGATCTTTGGTTATAACTGTGCCGACTCGCACCCCATAGTGGCCCGCCGGGTAATTAAAGCTCGCCAAAACGGCGCAAAAATCATTGTCTGCGACCCACGTCGTATTGAAACTGCTCGTATCGCAGACCAACATTTGCAATTGAAAAACGGTTGCAATATGGCCCTGGTCAACGCCTTTGGCCATGTTCTCATCGAAGAGCAACTCTACGATCGCGAGTATGTACAAAAGCATGCGGAAGGACTGGAAACATACTGGGAAACCGTGAAGGACTATGCGCCTGAAGCCGTTGAACATTTGACGGGCGTTCCCGCACAGCAGGTTCGTCAGGCGATGCGTACTTTTGCCGCTGCGCCATCGGCAACCGTGATGTGGGGAATGGGTGTCACCCAGTTTGGTCAGGCCGTTGACGTGGTTCGAGGCTTGTCGAGTCTGGCGTTGCTGACCGGTAATCTGGGACGCCCTAACGTCGGCGTTGGTCCGGTGCGTGGGCAAAATAACGTCCAGGGCGCGTGCGATATGGGAGTGCTACCTAACCAGTTCCCAGGGTATCAGGACGTGACCGACTTCACCGTCAGGGAGAAATTCGCCAACGCCTGGGGGATTGATGTTAATCAGATGGATGACAAGGTTGGGACCCGCATCACCGAAGTTCCGCATCTGGCTATCGAAGGCAAAATTAAAGCCTACTACATCATGGGGGAAGATCCGTTGCAAACCGAGGCTGATTTGGGTCTGGTTCGCGAAGGCTTTAACGCGCTCGATTTTGTCGTCGTGCAAGATATCTTCATGACCAAAACAGCGGAAATGGCTGACGTCCTCCTGCCAGCCACCTCCTGGGGCGAACACGGTGGCGTCTTTACCTGCGCCGATCGCGGCTTCCAGCGTTTTGAAAAAGCGATTGAACCCTCAGGTGACGTAAAGCGTGACTGGGAGATCATCAGCTTGCTGGCCAGCGAAATGGGCTATCCCATGCAGTATCAAAGTAACCAGCAAATCTGGGATGAGATGCGCGAACTATGCCCTCTGTTCTACGGCGTAACCTATGAGAAAATGGGTGAGATGGGCCATGTGCAGTGGCCATGCCCGGAACTCGATCACCCCGGTACCCCTTACCTCTATGCGAACAGCCAATTTGATACCGCCAATGGCAAAGGCAAACTGTTTGCCGCACAGTGGCGAGCGCCCGCAGAAGTTCCTGATGAAAAATATCCACTGGTACTGTGTACGGTGCGTGAAGTTGGGCACTACTCCTGTCGCTCAATGACCGGCAACTGTGCAGCGCTGCAAGCCCTGGCAGATGAACCAGGGTATGTGCAAATCAATACCCATGATGCAGAAAAATTAGGTATTCGTCATCGTGACCTGGTATGGGTCAGTTCGCGTCGAGGTAAGGTCATCAGCCGCGCGGATGTCTCCGATCGCATTAACGTCGGAACGGTGTATATGACCTATCAATGGTGGATTGGCGCATGTAACGAGTTAACCCAGGATAACCTCGATCCTATTTCAAAAACGCCGGAAACCAAGTATTGCGCCGTAAATATTGAGCACATTAGCGATCAGGGATGGGCAGAAAAGTATGCCGCACAAACGTATAGCGACATGAAATCACGCTTGTGTGAGGCCATTGGGTAAGTCACCACCAGGCCGCCTGAGTCTGGATCCCCAGACTCAGGCATTTTCTCGTTACTTCGCCAGTTGTGGTTCACTAAAACGAATGGTAGCTGATTCCACCTGCTTATCCCGCTGCATAAAACCGAGGTTCATCAGGAACAATCCTGCCATAAACGGGAGTTCATACAGCTCTTCAATGAGATCGCCGTACTGCGCATTGTGCAAAAAGATAGGGGCCAGCAGACGATGATGCTCTACCGTATCGGATATCAAAAATGCACAGATGGTGATCGCTAATAGCCACAGCGGTAGCGGTTCATTGCGTAAGCGACAGGCAATATCCTGGCGTAAGTGTTTTGATATCAGGACAGGCAGAATAATCATCGCAATCAATACCACTGAGATAGCTCTGAACAGAAGTTTAGGTTGATCAGGGAAATAATCACGGCCCCAACTGGTACTGCGACCCAGCAACACCAACCACCACACAGCCGCCCAAAGCCAAAATTGCTTCTCGCCTTCGGGACGTGATAAGGGCCGGATGTAGCTGAGAGTAAAAAGCGCACCAAACAGCAGCCATAACGCCTGGCCATTCTCAATCCATCTGACGACAGTACCGTTGAGCAAAGGTAGATTCCAGTTCGCAGTGAACGGGATCGTTACGATGACCAGCCCAAGAATGAAAGTAGGTAATGTTAGTCGGGTATTCAGTTTCATAAGCGAGGTTCTGTATTGTGACTGTTTCACGATCATAACCCCTGTGAATGATCCAACATTAGCAATCAATGCGGATTTCTTAAGGTATTCTTAATAAATCTTTTTACGAATATTTCCCGGATAGCACGGATAAAAAAAACCGCGCTGCGCCGTCAAAACGCAGTGCGGTTTATAAATCAAAAACGATGATATTCAATCAGAAGCAGAGGCTAACATCTACCAACCGCAGACATCGTGCTCATTCTCGGTATCGTATGAACGTACCGTATTGACCAGGTCCTTAACCACTTCAGCGGCCACATCCGGAATCAACAGCGTCATCGGCGCTTCAGTTTCATAATCGACTGACACACCATTGCTGTTATTGGTCACTGTTACGGTATAGGTTGCTTTGCCCATGATTTACTCCTTGCCGGTACGCACGACTTTTCGTTGATTTGCAGTCTCCATCAGAATTTCCGGGGCAACAAAAAAGTCGATATTAAAGTAAGTATCGTCGGTCATCACTTCAATGTTATGCCATTTTTCCGGCGGAAAAACGCCAAACTGACCGGCTTCAATCACCATCACCTGTACTGGCTCCGGGCTGTGTTCATCTGCGTATCCGAGATATTTGACCGCCCCCTGCATAACCGAAAGTCGAGGATAAACCCCGGCACGGGTTCCTTTATCAAGGTGGCGTTCGAAAATTCCGGCAGGCGCCGTTTCTTTGTTCCAGAATGGAGTAGAGCGTGTATGGATATGGTTCTGTGGAATTTGAAGCATTTTTCTTCCCTTTTCCAGTCGACAACCAGCGAGTTCTTTCTGAACCGCTGCTGTACACAGGATACGCCTCTAAATATACATTTAAAATACCATTTATTGGTTATAACAATACAAATGTAAATGAATTGCAGTACGTAATATTGAAGGCCCGCCGTAATCAACGGGCCAATGGCATCACGACTGAAGCGTGGCCAGACGAGCAGCAAAACCAACGAAAATCAGACCGATAAGAGAATTGCCCACTTTGGCCAGTTTCTTTTTCGTACGGATATACTGCGTCACGAACGCGCCAGAGAAAATAAGAAAGCTCAGATAGAAAAAGCTCACTATCTCAAGCGTAATAGCCAGAATAAAGAATGACAGCCCTGAGTGCGGCGCATTGACATCAATAAACTGCACGAAGAACGAGACATAAAAAAGAATAGCTTTGGGATTGGTCAGGCTCAGAATTAATGCTCGTTTAAAAATAGCACCAAACGGGACTTCCTCAGGCGTCGCATCGCCAGCCCTCGATTTGAGTGTTGCATACAGGATTTTCGCGCCAAGATACAGCAGATAAAACGCGCCGAGATAGCGAACAATGTTGAACAAAACAGGCGTTGTTTTAATCAATGCGGCAACACCGGCATAAGCCAAAAACATCAGTACGGCATCACCGATAAACACACCGCTGGCGGCGAGATATCCGCCCTTAACTCCCCGCCCGACGCTATTTTTCAGCACAAATATTGTATTTGGCCCCGGTACCAGCACGATAAAAATAGCCCCTACCAGGTACGTCCAGTAATTCAGAACTCCATACTCTGCGAACACATTAACCTCTTCCTGAAAAAACACATGCACTTGCTGCGAGACAATATGCTAACGAATGCATCGGGTGATGGAAAGAGAAGGTTATTAATTAAAAAACCCGCCACTGGCGGCGGGTGTGTACAGATAAGTTTAGTCCGGCTTAATGGTGCAGCATCTCATCCACGACCTCTTCGCCCTTTAACTGATAAGGATAGTAGGTAGGCCAATTTTCCATCTCTTCCAGCAAGGCGGCTTGTGAGGTATTTCCCATAAAAATATGGAAATGGCTGGACTTACGCGGCGCGATAATATGATCGCTGAATTGTACGTATTTTGGTGCTTTGCTGTCAGCGTCTTTACACTCAAACAGATAACGTACACCTTTCTTGCCTGATTTATAGTGCAGTATTTTATACCCGGCGTAGTCGTATTTACACGATACAACCTGACTACCGGTGTGAAATTCCATCACGTCATTTTCGATGCCAATGGTGTCTACGTTAGTTGCATAACCTTTACGGTAGTACTCTTTAATTTGTTCTGCCGTTTTGCTTTTGTCTTTCTCCGCTTTCTTTTTGAATACCGGATCAAGCTCACCGCTGCCCAGATACGGATAGACTGATTGCCACATGCCATCCCAGTCGGTCAGTGCCCTGTTTTGTACCTGGTTGTCATCAAACACCCCTTCCGATGCCTTTTGTTCCGCTTCACTCATCGGCGCACCATGGGAATGATGACCGTGCGCCATAACCGAACCACTGACTAAAAGCATCCCCAGAGCGATTGTCAGTTTTTTAATACGAATAGCCAAAATTTCACCCTCAAATCATTTGCGAGTGAAATGTTATAATATAACATATCAATTTAATCAATAGACCAACTGAAAGCCCTTGCCTTACTCTTCAATAAGTTTCCTGGAGCAGACCTGATCAAGCAACGCCTGCTGATGGCTGATAATCAGCATAGCCAATGGCCGACGCTGACATTCTTCAAGCAGCAGCGCCCAGATATCTCTTTGAATGGAAGGGTCGAGCTGGGCGGTAATTTCATCGGCAATAAGAAAACGCGTCCGCGGATCCAGTGCGCGAAGTATGGCGATGCGCGCCAGTTCACCGCCAGAAAGCTGTCCTGGACGGCGAGTTAACCACTCAGGGTTAATATGAAGACGGGTAAGCATTTCCGCATCAGGTAGCCAGGCATCATGAACCGCATCGCCAGTACTGCGTCGGGGATTAAAGGTTAATTCCGGATGTTGCGGCACCAGCTGCACCGGGCAATATTGGTGCATCGGCAGCGGTTGGTCATCGATCAGGATCTCGCCTGAAGTCGGTTTTTGCCAACCCGCCAGCACGCGCCCCAGCGTCGTTTTGCCTGTTCCGCTAGGGGCACAAACTCCTATGCGTTCTCCAGGGCGCAGAGAGAAGGTCAGATTTTGCCACAAAACCCGTTCTCCCTGGCGAATGGTCACATCACGACAGCACAGCATCCCGCTCTCCAAAAAGTTGACTTATTTCAGGTAGCGCCCGCCATTGACGTTGCAGATGCTCGCTGATCTCTCCGCGTAACAACTGCTCTCTGCTGACGTTATCCGACACCCTTCCTTGATGCAGCGCGACAATGCGGTCCGCATGGCGGGCTGCCAGTGTGAGATCGTGCGTTACCCATAACACGCCAGCCCCTTTCTCACAAAGCTCGCGCAGTTGTTCAAGCAGTTGATTAGCCAACGGTGCATCAAGCCAGGCGGTAATTTCGTCCGCCAGAATATAACGAGCCTGACTCAGTGACGCGTGACAGGCCAGAACACGTTTCGCCATACCACCAGAAAGCTGCCGCGGGAAAGCATCTAATACACGGCTTTCCAGTTGGCTACGTTTGAGCAATTGGTCAATCTTCCCGGCATTCCACTCCTTGCCGGAGAGATGACTTGCCCTGCGCAGATGCTTTTCAATCGAGAGTAGCGGATTAAGCGCCTGAACGCCTTGCGGGACATAGCTGAAAGTATTGCCACGACATTTGCGAATATCCTCGCTGTCCAGCGTTTTACCCTCCAACGTGATAGCGCCGTGGAAGCGCAAATTGTCCGGTAAGAGATCGAGAAGGCATTGCAGCAGCAGGCTCTTACCCTCCCCGCTTCCTCCAACTAACGCCACCATCTGGCCGGGAGCCACGTCGAAAGAGATATCCTGCAACAGCGAAGACCAGTTTCGCGCGCCGTACCAGCGATAACGCGCCACCTCCAGCGAGACCTGCCTTAAACTTAACATGCGCCACCTCGTAACCATAAACGATGCACCGCCCTTGCGAGCTGATCGAATAACATCACCAGACTGAACAGCATCAGCCCCGGAAACAGCACTAACCACCAGTCGCCATGACTGATAAATCTCAGCGCATCCGCCAGCAGCAGTCCCAGTGACGGTTCATGAGGCGCCAGTCCAAAACCGAGGAAGCTTAACGCCGCGCTATGCAACACCGCGTGGGGAAACATCAGCAGTGTTCCCGTTAGCCATTGGGGTAACAAAGCGGGTAGATAGTGATGTCGCCAGCAGTAAAAATGTCCGTGTCCCAGACGCCAGGTCAACGTCAGATAGTCACTGTGCGCCACGCGCTGCGCTTCGGCACGCAGGATCAGAGCCAGACGCGGCCAGTGGGTCAGCGCAACTGCCATAATCACGCCGTTTTTCCCACCACCTAGCGTAAAACAGATCAAAATGAGCAACAGCAGATGCGGCATCGACAGCATGGCATCGGTAATCAGGCGCATAAACACATCCAGACGCGGATGCATACGCGAAACAGCCGCCATCATTAATGCAATGAAACCGCTGCACAGGGCCGCGCCAATACCAATTTGCAGACTGGTTAACGCGCCCTGAAAGCAACGGATCCAAAGATCACGACCGAGATTATCGGTACCAAACCAGTACAACGCATCAGGCGGTAAATGCCGGGCAAGCAGATTAACGCTTAATGGGTTATCCAGCGTCGTCGCGCCATACACCGCAATGCCCAGCAGGCAGCTAAAAGAGAACAAAAGACGAATCAGCGTCGGCGTCGGGTTATAGAGCATCAGGTCGCTCCAGAGCACGGTTCAACGCATGAACAAGCCAGGTAGACACCGAGTTGCCAATGAAAACCAATACGGTACTGAACAACACAATTCCCATCAGTAACGGCAGATCGCCACGTAATCCGGCATCAATAGTGGCCTGCCCCAGTCCTGGATAAGCAAACACTTTTTCTGCCAGTAGTGCGCCGCCCAGCAGTTCACCCAGTGAGGCAAACTGCAGGCACAGCGCTGGCGTGATGGCGTGGCGCAAAACCTGATGGCGCAACAGCGACCAACCTTTGTCTCCCTGAGAACGCGCAAAACGAACAAATTCGCTTTTCATCACGCTGGCGATACTTTCCCGCGTATGGAGCGTAATTTGTCCCAGGCCCAACAAACTGAGCGCGCAAACGGGAAGCACCAGGTGGCGTAGACGTTCACTCAATGTTGCCATATCACCGCTATTGCCAGGCTCCCATGCACAGCAGACCGGAAAGACCGGCCAGCGCACGGCAAATAACGCCAGCAACAGCATGCCAATCCAGAAGGTCGGCAACGAAGAAAGCAGATAGCTCAGGCGACAGATTGCTTTATCCGGCCAGCGATTCAGATAGCGTCCCGCAACAAATCCCAGCATCGTTCCAAGTATTCCTGACAGCAGCCACGCGCCGCTTAGCAGTGCAAACGAGGTCGCAAAGCGCTCCTTGATCACGCTGGCAACCGGCGCGTTAAACAACATTGAGTAGCCGAGATCGCCCTGTAATACCCGGACAAACCAGTGCCCAAAACGCTCCCATAGCGGTTGGTCCAATCCCCAGCGAGCCGCAATACGCGCGTATTGTTCCGGCGGCACGTGCAGGAGATCGTTACCGATATAAGCCCGAATCGGATCAACAGGAGAAAAGCTGAGCAGCATAAAAGTGCCAGCCGCAACCAGCACTAATAACACCATCAGCCGTAGAAAATGGCCTACAACAGACTTCATCAACGGCAGGTCCAGGTCCATTCATCCAGATTATTGAGCAGTGACCAGCTACCGTGAATTTCCGGTGCGCCTTTGCCAAGATCAATGCACGGATTTGCCAGGTAAGTGTGCTGAATATTCAGCAGCCATGCCCAGGCCGCATCCCCTTGTACACCTGCTCCTTGCTTGCCATCCCATTCCACTTGTTGCCAGAACGGCAACGCTTTTTGCCAGTCTGGAGCGTCAATTGCCTGTTTAAGATGCTGCTCCACGGCGGGATTGCTGTAATACCCTGGATTGTAGTATTCCACGCCCGCAGCCTGATTGCTGTAGTGATGGAAAAGCTCCATCGGATCCAGGCTTCCCCAGCCAAACAGCGTCGGGTTGGCATGCATATGCCGCTCAACGGTTTCCCAGCTTCCGGATTGCAGAGAAATCTGAATACCCACTGGCTCCAGCATCGCACGTACGGCTTCGGCTAAATCCCGACGCGTGCTGTCACCGCTGGCGTACCACAACGTCAAGCGAGCTTCTTTACCGTCTTTCACTCGTACACCGTCTTTACCCACCTTCCAGCCGGCTTCTTCCAGAATCGTTCGCGCTTTTTCGCTATCGCCATCTTTGAACGCAACTGATTGTCCCTGCCATGGCAGACCCTGAACCGCGCTATACGCCGGAATCGCATGACCTTCCATAACCTGATCGGCAAGCTGCTTGCGGTCGATGGCGTAGTTGATGGCACGTCTGATGGCAACATCGGCCGTGATATCGTTACCGACCGGATAACCGTTAGCATCTTTTTTACCCGCAGGAACCATCGGGAACACAATGCCGCGATTTTCCACGCTGTCGCGAACCCAAAGCTTCAAATTCTGCTGCTGAGGGGCAACCGCCATCGAAGGTGCAATGCGCACCAGTCCCAGTTGACCACTGCGCGCTGCGGCATAAGCGTTATCTTCATCAAGGAAAACAAACACCAGCTTACTGAAATCATTTTTCTTGCCGGCATACCAAGGGTTAGCCTCCACGATCAATTGCTGACCCGGCTGAAAGCTCACCAGTCGATACGGACCCGCACCAATCGGATTTTTCGCAAATGTTTTTTCGTCATACCGTTTTTCCGGAACAATGCCTAATGAACCGAGCACATTCACAAAAGTACTTTGCGGGCTACGCAACGTAATTTCTACCGTACGGTTATCTTTCAGGCTGGCATGGGCGAAGTTACCCATATCGATTTTGCCGCCGCTTTTTGCGGCTTTGTTATAAGTGAAGACCACATCTTCAGCAGTTAACGGGGAACCATCAGAGAATTTAAGGTCGGGTTTTAACGTCAACGTCCAGGTTTTGCCATCAGCGCTGGTTTCTACTTTTTCCGTCAGCAGGTTTCCCCAACTCATATCAGCATTTTGTTTTAATAATGGTGCATGCAAAAGCAAATAGCTGCCATGACTCCATCCCAGCATCGGGTCAAACCCCTCCGTTGGCTCTGGTCCAATTGCCAGCTTTAACGTCTGTCCTTCGCTGGCATTTTGTGCAGCAAAGAGTGGTGAGGTTAATGCGAGAGTCAATGCGCACGTCAGCAGTGCCAGCTTGCCTTTGATCATTATTTTTTCCAGATTTGCGTTATTTTTATACCGCCGAACGACTGATAGCCGTTTAACGGCCTCCTGGGGAAGGGATTATGGCGGACAGAAATGACGAAAAAAATGATGCGGCGCAGAAAAGTATGACGATTTTCTAAAATTATCATACTTTTTTCTGATACTCCGTTATGAGTACGACCTGAATCTCAGAAAATTGAGTAAACCTTAGCCATGTATTCAATGCCATATTAATCACAGACTAATAGTTATCAATAAGGATTATTGGCCACCCCGATTTTCCTTTATCTAAAACTCATGACAATTTATGTATATTTATTCAAGAAAATCACCAGAAGTGACAAGTTATGTAAATTTGTAATGATAATTATTTGTATTATCATTTCGATCACTTATCTTACTGCCTTTGATTTTTAACAAAGGAAGTTTGACTATGCGTTTAAAACCTGTTGCCTCTGTCGTTCTGTCCTGTTTAGGGTTTTCCAGCCCCTTTGTTTTCGCCGAAGATGTCATGGTGGTAACCGCTTCCGGTTACGAAAAGAAAATCACCAATGCCGCCGCCAGCGTCTCTGTAATTTCACAGCAAGAATTACAAACCAATAAATATAATGATTTAGGTGAAGCCCTGCGTTCTGTTGAAGGGGTCGATGTTGAAAGTAGCACCGGTAAAACCGGTGGTCTGGAGATCAGCATTCGTGGCATGCCCGCCAGCTATACCCTGCTTCTGATTGACGGTATTCGTCAGAATGGCAGTAGCGACGTAACGCCAAACGGCTTCTCTGCCATGAATACCAGTTTTATGCCTCCACTGGCGGCGATCGACCATATTGAGGTAATTCGCGGCCCGATGTCGACACTTTATGGCTCTGACGCAATCGGTGGCGTAGTCAATATCATCACCAAAAAAAGCACCGACAAATGGAGCACTTCCATCAATACCGGCGTTAATCTGCAGGAGAGTAATAAGTGGGGTAACAGCACGGTCGCCAACTTCTGGTCAAGCGGCCCATTAATCGCAGGCGTACTGGATATGCAGGTGCGAGGAAGCACCACCCAACGTCAGGGTTCCAGTATCACTTCGTTGAGCGATACCTCTTCCACCCGCATACCTTATCCAACCGAGTCGGAAAACTACAATATCGGCACGCGACTCGACTGGAAAGCCAATGAAAGCAATACGCTGTGGCTGGATCTCGACGCCGCCAGACAGCGTTATGACAACGATGATGGTCAGTTGGGTAACCTGACGGGAGGTTATGATAAAACGCTGCGCTATGAGCGTAACAAAGTGACCCTCGGTCACGATACCGCCTTAACATTTGGTACCTGGAAATCCTCCCTTGGCTGGAACGAAACCGAGAACAAGGGCCGACAACTGGTCTCCTCCGCACTCACGCCAGAAAACGCCGGCCGGGCCGGTGATGCGCGTGAGCTTAAAAACACCAACGTCATTCTGGACTCCGTACTGCTGACGCCACTAGGTGATTCGCATCTGTTAACCCTCGGCGGAGAATACTGGGATGCGCGGATGAAAGATGGTGTGGTGCTGGCTAATACCGGCGAGACGTTCCATCAAAAAACATGGGCAGCCTATGCCGAAGATGAATGGCATATTCTCGACTCGCTGGCCTTAACCGCAGGGACGCGCTATGAACATAACGATGTCTTCGGTGGTCATCTCAGCCCGCGTGCGTATATGGTCTGGGACGTATCTGAGGAATGGACGCTCAAAGGCGGCGTAACGACCGGTTATAAAGCGCCATCACTGAGCCAGTTACATAACGGGATCAGCGGCGTAACCGCACAAGGAACGGTGAATACGGTCGGTAACCCGGACCTCAAACCGGAGGAAAGTATCAGCTACGAAACCGGGCTGTATTATGAGAACGACGCAGGGCTGAACGCCAACATAACCGGTTTCTATACCGAATATAAAAATAAAATTGTCTCGTATTCTATCGATGACAATACCAATAGCTATACCAACAGCGGTAAGGCGAGAACCGATGGCATTGAATTTGCCAGCACCTTCCCTCTTTGGTCGGATGTACTGACCCTATCCCTCAATTACACCTACACCCAGAGTAAGCAAAAAGACGGTGACAATAAAGGCGCGCCGTTAAGCTACACGCCAAAGCATATGGCTAACGCCCGTCTGAACTGGCAGGCAACGGAAGATATGAACGCCTGGCTGAGCGCACGGTATCGCGGTAAAGCCCCACGCTTCACGGAAAATTACGACAATCTCAGCGCAGTACAAAAAGCCGTCTATGACGATAAAGGTGCTAATTTAAAAGCCTGGACCGTCCTGGACATGGGAATGTCTTACAAACTGACCAAAGATCTGACGCTGAATACGGCAATCAATAACGTGCTGGATAAAGACTTTAGCGAGGTTAAACTTTACCAGGTGGGCCGTAGTAGCACCTACGCGGGGGATTACTATCAGACGGCGCAATCAACCACCGGATACGTAAACCCAGGTCGCAACTATTGGGTATCCTTAAACTATCAGTTCTAATGTTATTTCCTCTTCCTGACGGGCTGTCAATGATAGCCCGTCAGGGATTATGTTACATAATAATCACTGTCGAACAACGATGTTACAACAGCCTATTCTTTATAAGAGTATCATTAAAATAACGCCTGCTTTTTGTAACTAAAAGTAACGAGTCCGACTGCAATATTCTCACGAAGTAAGAAATCCGGAATCAAATTCATTCGCTCTATGAATATTTAGATTTTAAAAACCGAAAAATAAAACCCAATATCATCATATCTTCCTGATCTACATGCCCTCACCCTCAAAAAAACATTTATCATTACAATAATAAATATACATTCATAAAACCAATCATCTAGATTTAAAAAACAAAACGTAACATCTCTTTTATTTTATCCAGATACGCAATGTTATTATTTCTAAAATAACATCAACGGTAACCACCATGCTCATCACGCACGAAGTACTTTATAGAATAATCGGTGAAAGGATTTCCGATGATTGTATTATTTACTTGTCTGGACCGTCATCATTAGATACGCCCCTTGATATAATGCGTAGTAAAAACTGCATTTGCGTAAATGGTAGCGCAGGTTATTTGGTTAACAACAATATCCCTGTATTTATCTATGTTGTTTGTGACGGTTCATTTTATGAAAATAATAAAGAATTATTTTATAAATATTGTACCTATGCCCAACATACTTTTATTAGTGAGGATGTTGTTAAAAGAGCTAACATGACCGAGAAAGAGAACTTACTCAGCACATGCTTTCTTTTAAAGGACATTTGCAAATCCAGAGGAGGCATTGGCCGAAAAATTCGTTATAAAATAAAATCCTTTGCTAATAAAAATCTTAAAATTAAGTGTTCAGCCTTCAGAAAAGTGAAAACGATCGCATTTTCAACTGATGTCACCTATGGCCATTTTGGTAGTGCAACGGTCGCATTTAGCGCATTACAAATAGCCATTAGCTTAAAGTTTGAAAGAATAATATTTTCTGGTTTAGATTTAAATGGGAGCTGTAAACGATTTTATAACGAAATAAATACGCAACCTACAACACTTCCAGCTGACTTTGAATTCATATTAAAGTCATTTTCTTTTGTAAGCAGCAATTATGACGGTAAAATCTTCAATCTTTCGTCCCAAACTGCTATTCCGTACGATGTAATTCCATTTATAAGTACGGAAGAAGCAGCTTGTTTCAGCATCCACTCGTGACTCAGTAATCACATTAAAATAGCTAAACAATTAATACAAAAACACCCCTTCCTGCACCATTAGATACAATACCAAAGCAATAACTCCAGCGATACCGCCTAAAAACAGGACTGCTGCAATCGCAAGTTGGTTGCGGTTTGTGTATTTCACATTGCTTTGCACATCCAACTTTTCTTTATTTCCTGAGACCGCCTCGTGACGTGAATCACACTCCATAGCGAATGTTATATCTGCCATACCGTTATCCAATTACTGTACAGGAAAACCCAAATAACCATCACACTGCTAAGGATATAGGCTTTAAAGAACAGGAACTGAGATTTATCTCACGATAATCGCTGGATTGTTCACAGCTCAACCAGACATCTGACGCTTTTTAGGGGATGAATCTCATCCATTTCTCACCAAAAAACTTGACTTTTGATTTTGTTAACAGAACGCAGCGCTATCAAAACCTGAACTGTAGGTCCAGGAGGCCCATGAGGCCCAGGTAACACGTCAATACATTACACCTGGTATCAGGTTGAAAATAACTAAATCCTAATCTCCTATTGATAATAAGGATTTGTTAAGCTTTCTGCGATACGGTAGCAGCGACATATCGTTTGAGGAAAAAATAATGTCCAGGTTCTCAAAGCTTCAGATCCACTTACACTGGCTAACATTGATGTTAATAGCAATAACCTATGCAGCTATGGAGCTCCGTGGCTGGTTTCCCAAAGGCGGCAATGCTTACCTGTTGATGAAAGAGACCCATTACAATGCCGGCGTATTTGTTTGGTTTTTAATGATAGTGCGTTTAATTATTAAGCATAAATACAGTGACCCGGCCATCATACCTCCCCCACCTGCATGGCAACTGGCGTCTGCCAAATTGATGCATATCCTGCTCTATGTTTCTTTTCTGGCACTACCATTGTTAGGGATCTTAACGATGGCTTTCGGTGGTAAGAGTTGGACTTTTTTGGGATTAAATATTCCTCCTTTCGTTGACAGTAACGGAGAGATAAAGTCAGTTGTTAAGGACATTCACGAAACACTTGCCAATATCGGCTACTTCCTGATTGCAGCCCATGCTGGGGCAGCATTATTCCATCACTATATACAGAAGGATAATACACTTGTGAGAATGATGCCGGAGTCTAAGCACTTAAAATAACGGGAAATTACTTCATTCCGCATTGCAGACATGAAAGCATACAAGCTGTCATTATAACGGTTATTTATTAAATTTTGGCAAATAGTCAGACTGACAAACGCCAGTCTGACTGTATGTACCATTCGTTCAGCGTTCCCTGGCTTCCGGCAAATTCCCCCATTTTCCAGGCTTATCCCATTTCCAGCAAGGCGCCGTAATGCGATTCATCATTGGCATACACGCCGGTGCTGTAAGCATTGACTGAACCTTTGCAATGGTCATCCGTCCGGTTTTCGCTTAAGCGGCTTATGAAAACCCTGCACCTACAAAGAATCATGCTGTAGTGAGATAGAGGGGATATTCAGGCATGGATTGCCTAAGAGGCCCATTCAGTTCTTGCCGTTTCGAATCGTGCCTGGCGATTTCAACATCGTTATGTTATGGCATCATTACGATTACGCCTTCTATTGAAATCCGCATAAAAACGCAGTATAAATACTGTATATTCATCCAGCAAAGAGACAATGAGCAATGTTTGTGGAACTCGTTTATGACAAAAGGAATTTTGATGGACTGCCCCGTGCAAAAGATATCATTCTGGACGAATTAACAAAAAGAGTTCACCGAATCTTCCCCGATGCTGAGGTCCGGGTTAAACCGATGATGACCCTGCCAGCCATCAACACTGACGCGAGCAAACATGAGAAAGAACAGATAAGTCGTACTGTTCAGGAAATGTTTGAAGAGGCTGATATGTGGCTGGTTTCAGATTAAGTGCGTTCAATTCATCTTCCTTTACTCTATCCCGCTCGACTGTATTCTGCTGCTATGTGCAAATAGCTGTCACCACCGGGATTTCATGCAACAGTCAGTAATTCATCTGTGTTGAGGCCTGATTGAGTCGTATCAGGGTTAAATTGTAAAGTGACCTTAACTGGAGAATTACTGATGGAGTGGGTAAACGCGTTGATGAACCATTTCGCGCTTCATCCTTTCAGCCTGTGGGGCCTTCTTTTTGGAATAGCATTCGCAAAATCTACGTTCCTCATTTCTGCTGTATTGCCGCCAGCATCTGTTATGTTGGTTGCTGTAATTTCTGTCGGCAAGGCGACGCTTTCACCATGGGAAGCGGGAATTGCTGTAATGATTGGAGCATGGTGCGGGACAATTGTTAATTATCATCTTGGAATGATGATGGGACACCTGGCCTGGCTTGCACGCATAATGTCCCATCATGCCGATACAGTAGTACGGGTTCGACGTCGGTTGCAAAACAGTTCAGTACCGATACTTTTTACTTCACGCTTTATTGCCGTACTCCGTTATATTGTGCCACTAGTGGCTGGAATGTTGCGGCTTCATCCAGTGAAAGTATATGTAGTCAGTCTGATATCTGCGGCGAGCTGGTCAGCACTTTATGTTGGAGGCTTTACTCTCGTTTTGCCTTTTATTAGCTAAATCGCTCATAACGAGCCCACAACAAGCCTTGATGACTCCCTGCTAACGAGTGGATAATAAGACAGGGAAACAATTTCATTGCAGGCACGTTCAACACGCTACCGTTAATTGCAAACCTCGATGGTAAAGATCTTACAGTCGCAATGTTAAATCTTGCGGGTAAGGATCAAAGTAATTTTGCGTCAGCAGGTAGCCGTCCGGGTATTCCGCCAGATAATGTTTCAACAGCGTCATCGGGGCCAATATGGGCAGTAGCCCGGCGCGATAATTAAGGATAACCTCGCGTAACTCACCGCGTTGGCGCATCGTTAACTGATTACGGAAGTACCCTTGAATGTGCATCAGCACGTTAGTGTGGTTTTTACGCGAGGCCGGTTTCTTCAGGATTGCCATTAATTTGTCGCGGTAGACCGCAAAAAACGCGTCCAGATCGTCCCACTCATGCAGTGATGCGACAAATGGACCAATTTCCCGGTATCCGGCCTGATGGTGGGCCAACAATTGCAGTTTATAACGGCTATGAAATTCCAGTAGCGTCCGCCGCGTCAGACCATTTTGGCGCAGCGTATTGAGCTCATGTAACGCGAAAACACGTTCGACGAAGTTTTCACGCAGAACCGGATCGTGCAGCCGTCCATCCTCCTCAACCGGCAGCCACGGATATTTCTCCATCAGCGCAGCAGTAAAGAGCCCTACCCCGTCTTTACGCCCACGATTCCCTTTTTCATCATATAAACGCACGCGTTCCATGCCACAGCTGGGGGATTTGGCACAGACAATAAAACCAGACAATGTTTCCAGCCCAGCCAGATACATCTCGCA
This sequence comes from Citrobacter sp. VF227, assembly GCF_052950715.1. Classification (NCBI taxonomy): domain Bacteria; kingdom Pseudomonadati; phylum Pseudomonadota; class Gammaproteobacteria; order Enterobacterales; family Enterobacteriaceae; genus Citrobacter; species Citrobacter sp. VF227. The sequence goes on along the minus strand of NZ_JBRFVF010000001.1, from coordinate 56,627 downwards.
AAAGTCGTCCATTTTGTCGGTTACGTCTTCGTGAGGGGCATGGCTAAAACGCATACGGATATCCCCGGTCGTCGTCTGTACCAGCCGCAGCGCCGGTCGGGGGACAGGCAAGCCCATCGCCATCTCCGGGCAAATTGGCCGGAAAGTCACCCAGTGGGCCAGCCTCTCCATCACAAATTCTGCCCGCTTATGCCCGCCGTCAAAGCGAACGGCAGCCCCCGTTAAACAGCCGCTGATCCCAACGGTGGGTTGCATTTTCATGGCGTCTTCCTCGCTATTGCGTTTTACGGGAGAAGAAGAGCGTCACCGTGCCGACGGTGAGACCAAATTTCTTCATCTCCGTTTTATTAAACAAATGGTTAGCATCCTGCAGGTACATCCAGTCATCAAAATTCAGCAACCAGGTTCTGCCGCTGGCTTTCACATTCATACTGTAATGCCAGTTGAACGCGTTGCCCGCTGCTTGCCCCTTCGCCACGCCTTCAATATCGCCAGCGGTACCTTCGTAACGATCGGCGCTGACTTTACGGATATGCCATACACGCTGCTGCTTCTCTCCATCGTCGTACACAAAGCGTTCATTGAGGGTCAATGTGTCCCCCACCACATCGCCGTTAATATCGACATGGAAACGACGAAGCTGTTTACCGCTGCGATCCTGAACCATCCCCCATGCTTGCGTTTCTCCCTGAAAATACTGAAAGATATCCAGCGTCGGCTGCTGCTGGCGATACTCGGTAATTTCGGCGCTACAACCAGAAAGTTGCATCATCAGCGGTAAGCTTAGGGCTAATAAACGTTTCATTTATTACCTCCAGTGAGCTGCTGCCGCAGCTCAGGATATTGCGTACGGGAACCCAGCCAGACAGCGAGAAAGTTTTCGCTGAACGCCGCCGACTGTGGTGGGCCAAGCGGGATGAAATGCCTTTGTGCCACTGACAAGCGATACCAAAATTGCCCCTGCTTATCCTGGAAGACAAAAACCAGTTGTGTACCCGGCGCAACGTCTGGCCATAGCTCACCCAACATGCGAAGCCAGGACTCACTCTGCGCTTCCCGTGCCAAAATACCCTGCGCTCGCCACTGATCACGGGTGGCATCCACCAGTTCTTGCCGTTCAATATTGCGCTGATAGGTGATAATCAGTGCCTGATCCTCTTTCAACCCACGATAGCGCCCATCCGGAGTGCGTAATTGTGAGTTATAGATCGTGAATGGCCCCCAGGTGAGCGTCGCATCACCGACTTTCCGCCAGCTTAACCAGTCTGTGGCACCTGCAAACGGCGCAATCGCCATTACTCCCAGCAGTATCAGTAAGGCAAGTTTCATTGGTGTCTCCCCATAAAAATATGAAAAAACAGCATCAACACCAGCCAGCCCGTCGCCATTAAACCGACCACAATAAATGTCGGCTCCAGAAAAGTAATGGCTCCCAAACGCTCTCCTATCAGATAAGCGATCGGTCCACCACCGGTGGCCATGATTACCAGCATCCATCCTGGCAAGGAGGTCGAACAGGTGAGGTGCGTCCACATGACGGCGAACATGAGCCAGAGCGCAAGCATCCATAACGGCAACAATGCTTCGCCGTGAAAATCAATCAACCCGGTCAGCGCCCACAACGCATCCAAACCACCGCCCGCAGCTGTCAGCATTAACGCGCACAGTCGTTGCGCCGCAGGCAACATGAAGCAGGCCAGAATAGCCAGACCAAGCCATAACACCAGACCGCGCTCACGAAATAACACCACCATGAACCAGTACAGATCGAACCCGACAGCCAAGAGAAAGACCTGTAAATGGCGCTTCATGGACGCTCCGCCGTCAGTTGCACCACACTGATTGTGCGGGCGTTAAATCCGGCTTCGCAGTAACCGAAGTAGTACAACCACATACGGCGAAAACGCTCATCAAAGCCCAGCTTTTCAATTTCATGCCAGCCGTGAACAAATCCTTGCCGCCAGTGCGCAAGAGTCCGGGCGTAGTCGGGCCCCATATCGAACAGGTTGCGAACCACAAAGTCAGTATGTTTTGTCATCAGGCCGCTCATCGCGGTGATGCTGGGTAAAAAACCTCCCGGAAAGATATAGCGCTGAATAAAATCGACACTTTTACTGTAATCGCGATAGCGCTGATCCTGAATGGTAATCGCCTGAAGCGCCATTTTGCCCCCAGGGCGCAGGCGTGCCTGACACGTACGGAAAAACGTCGGCAGATAGCGCTGCCCCACCGCTTCGATCATTTCAACTGATACCAGTTTGTCGAATTCCCCGGTCAGGTCGCGGTAGTCGCAGAGCAATACGGTGACTCTCTCCTGTAAACCAGCGCGGGCAATGCGCGCTTTCGCCCAGGCAAACTGCTCCTGCGACAGGGTCGTGGTGGTCACCCGGCATCCGTAATGACGCGCGGCGTATTCCGCCATCGCTCCCCAGCCGGTCCCAATTTCCAACAGATGATCATTCGCGGTCAGCGCCAGCTGATCGCAAAGTCGCGCCATTTTGGCCTGCTGAGCCTGCGCTAACGACTGCTCGGGGCAGGTGAACAAGGCGCTGGAATAGAGTAAATCCTCATCCAGAAAGTGCGCGTAAAAGGCATTGCCGAGATCGTAATGCGCGGCAATGTTTTCTTTTGCCTGTTGCCGATGGTTGCGGCGCGTCCAATGACGTAAACGCTCAACGGGTCGGCCAAGCAGGCGGAATCCACTTTCCAGTCGCCCCAGCAGGGTGCTGTTGAGCGCAAATATTTGCAATAACGGCGTGAGCTGCTGCGTTTCCCACTCTCCATCCATCCAGGACTCTGCCGCTGCAAGACTTCCCCCCGTCAACACCCGCCAATACACTGTGGGCGAAACAATATGTACGTCGGCGCGTAATTCAGCCGAAACATCACCAAAATGAAAGACCTGGGCCCCTTCCCGCACCGTGACTGAACCCTGACGAAGGCCGCTCAGCATACGAAAAAGGAACCAACGCGCAACACGCAGGTTGCGCGGAATATCGGGTTCAATCGCAAAGGTGGGATCGGTCATGATCGTTCACTCCTGCTCACGGGATGATTGTAGAGAGGGACTCGCTTGAGCCACAGTCGTAGCGCCTGCCAGTAAATCGCTGACACCGTTTTCAGCGTCATCATCGGCAGTCGTCGCAGCAACGTGCGTAAACTTGCCGGCGTCAACGGCTCGCGTTTGAGCATCAGGGTGGCATCAAAAATTTTCTCTGCCTGATGGTTTTCGATATGCATATGCAGCGTTTTACCCGGCGAGTTAAATCGCCAGTGATAGACCATATCCATCGGATTAAACGGCGATACATGGAACGCTTTTTCCAGTGGCCGCTTTTCCTGCGCATCTACGGCATAGTAATGACGCTCATTCCACGGCGTATTGCGGACCTCCGCCAGCACCCAGCGCAGGATCTGCGCGCGGTCATAGCAGTAGTAAAAATTGACCGGATTAAAATGAAAACCGAAATAGCGCAACTGCGTCAGGAGCATCACGCGACCTTCAGGACGATCGCCCGTCAGGCTGGCAAGCTGATTCATCACGTTCTCTTTTAACGGGGTTCCCAGCGGGTAATCCACATCATGAAAAGCAGTTGCAGCGAAGCGATTACGTTTCACGCCCACGCCCGGAAGCTGAGCGAGCTCGTCCAGATCGAGCCAAGCCATAAACACCTGATAAGTAAACTGGTGCGTGGCCGGCTGAAGGCGTCGGTGGCGTAATACGCCGTGGTACAGGCAGCTGTTCATCTTAGCGCCCCTCTCCTGCGGCAATGCCGTGTACCACATCCAGCGCACTGCGTACGCCATCTTCGTGAAAACCGTTGTACCAGTAAGCACCGCAGAACCAGCTCCGATGCTGACCGTTGATCTCAGCGCGACGCGCCTGCGCCCGCCAGCTTTCAGGGTTAAACAACGGATGCTCGTAAACAAAGCGTCGCCAGACGAAGCGGTCGTCGATGGGGATGTCCGGATTGAGGGTCACGCAAAATAGCGGGCTTCCTTCAGGTAATCCCTGGAGAATATTCATGTTATAGGTGACGCAAGCGCTGGCCCTCTCTTGCTCACTCAGGCGGTAATTCCAGCTTGCCCACGCGCGTTCGCGTACCGGTAACCAGCGGCGATCGCTGTGCAACACAACCTCGTTACGTTGCCAGCCAATTGCGCCCAGCACGTCGCGTTCTGCTGGGGTCGCATCCTCAAGTAAAGCCAGAGCCTGCGAGGAATGGCAGGCGAAGATCACCTGATCAAATGTCTGTATTGATCCTGCCAATTGTATTTTGACGCCGCTGTCGTAGCGAATAACCTGCTGAACAGGTGAATTGAGGTGCAATTTCAGACGATCGCCCAGCTTCGCCAGCATGACACGAATGTATTCGCGCGATCCGCCCGGCACCACATACCATTGCGGTCGATGCCAGATATCCAACAAGCCATGGTGCTCAAAGAACCGTAAGAACAGCGCCAGTGGAAAACGGCGCATCTCCTGAAGTGAAGATGACCATATGGCCGCGCCCATCGGCAAAATATAATGCCGCGCAAAGAACACGCTGAAGTGGTGTTGGTCGAGGAAGGTCTGAAGCGTCGCGTTCACATCGGTCTCATTTAATGCCTGTTTCGCCAGACGATTAAAACGGACAATCTCTTTCAGCATTCCCCAATATGCGGGGTTGACCAGATTTCGACGTTGGGCAAACAATGAAGTCAGCGTATGACCGCTATACTCCATACCGCTTTGCGGATTATGCACCGAGAAGCTCATCTGCGTTTTTTGCCCCTGAATGCCGAGTTCGCTCAGCAAGCCCATAAAACGCGGATAGGTTCGGTCGTTATAGACGATAAAGCCGCTATCAATCGCGAAACTCCCGTGCGGAGTCGCCACATCCACTGTCGCAGTATGGCCGCCAGGGGACGACGCCGCTTCAAAAAGCGATACCTGATGGTGTCCGGCCAGACGCCAGGCGCAGGTTAGTCCGGCAATACCACTGCCAATGATAGCAATTTTCATGAACGTACCATCCTGCGCAGCAACATGCGCTGGAAACACTCAGGCAGCCCGGCCAACAGACGCAGCAGCACGCCAAAGCCTGTCGGGAAGGCAATATGATTTTTTCCTTTCACCAGGCCACGGCGAATCGCCTTCACCGCCTGCTCTACACTTACCTGACCGGGCATAGGAAAATCGTTTTTACGGGTAAGCGGAGTATCGACAAATCCTGGCGAAACGACAGTCACGGCGACACCTTTCGGTTCCCAGTCCAGACGCAAACTGTTAGCAAACCAGGTTAGCGCCGCTTTAGACGCGCCATAGGCTTCAGCCCGAGGAAACGGCATCCAGTGCGCCATCGAACTGACCAGCACCACGCGGCTACCGGAGGTTAACTGCGTCTGAAGCGCTTCCAGGCAGTTGATGGGTCCCAGATAATTCGTCGCCATCACCCGTTCAACCTTCTCGGCATCTATCCAGCCGTGATCGAGATATTCGCAGGTTCCGGCGCAGAGAATAACCAGTTCGGGTTTGCAGTCCGCCAGCGCCTGGCGACAGGCGTCCCTGTCTGTCATATCGAACAGGCGTACTGTAATGTTGGCATGGGATTGGCGCAATTGTTCCAGCCGTTCAGGGTTGCGACCACAGGCAATCACGTGACAGCCGTCATCGGCCCATGACTTTGCCAGCCCGGCCCCAATCCCGGAGCTTGCGCCAGTAATGAGGACAGTCATCATGCGCGCACCCTCCTTTTCACACCGCGAACGGCCCAGCCCAACAGTGGCAGATGCTCATAGAGCATCTCACCGGCATCGTAATAATCACGCTGGCGAAAAATCTTCTCACCATGCGTCTCTACCATTGAACATCCCGGCAAAGATCGTATTTCTCCACCAGAAATCCGCGGATGCGACCAGTACATGGTCCAGGTCACGGCAAACCGCCCGCTCTCACAAAGCGGCGGATCTATAGCAAAACGGCAGGCGTTTACATTCGCCAGGAGGTGCGAGAAATAGCGCTGGATGGCAAACAGCCCGTTATGTTCCCCGAACGGATCGACAAGTACCGCATGCACGTCGTACAACCCGGCAAGCGCGGGGACAGGCTGGCGATCCAAACTGGCGTAGTAATCCACAAACCTGTCGATAACGGATGGCTGTGCGCGCATAGCTCTTACCCTTAAGTGAACCACATGACGTAGTGGCATAATTAAAACTTACACAAACACTTAAATTTGTCCAAGTTTTTGCTAAAAAATATTTATAAATCTATTTAATTCAATAAATTAGAAATAATTATTTTTAGAGGAATCATTCAGAAGCTACTAAAGCAGTGGCTGATCGACACACAGGAAAGGTCGTGACAGAGGATTAAAGCGGGATCACTTCGAGGGAGTTGACCTGTTGCTGCCAGAGCTCTATCTGTTTTTTACGCGCCGCAGTGAGCTTACCAGACGTCACCAGCAGCCATTTTCGCTCGGGAAAAATCTCAGGCGCAAGCGTCGCGGGCGGCACGGGAAGCACATCAATGCGCAGTCCCTGTCCGGTACGACAAAGCGCTTCAAGCCAGATTTCGCAGGGGTCGGTAAGATGCCAGCCGGTAATCAGGTAGTTATCGCCCGGCGCACGCTTATCCCCTTCCAGACAAAATGAGGTGTAAGAAATGATAATGCCATCAAGGATTTCACGCAGTGTCATGATAGCCGGCACGTTGGCCGAGACCTGACTTCGCAGAGGTCGCAACACCTCACTCACCAATTCAGGACGAGGATACTCGCGGCCCGCATCATAAATAAGCTGGCGCAGGGATTCAATTTTCCCTTCATTCAGGCGCTGCAGCATACTCTCTTGCAGGGTGAGCCAGTTATTCGTTCGCCGGGCACCAGGGCGGGCCAGCAACGGTTTTACCTGACTAATTGGTACGCCTTTTTTCACCCAATCGAGAATTTTAAGCGCCTGCCGGATATCGTCATCGCTATACAACCGGTGCCCACCATCCGTACGCTGTGGTTTGAGAAGTCCATAACGACGTTGCCAGGCACGCAGCGTTGTGGCGGTTATTCCACAAAGCCGCGCAAATTCACCGATGGAATAGGACATACAGAACACCTGATAACAAAGAATACGCTCAATATACTACGAACTACGTTGGATTAGATAAGCGAAAACTACTTGCCTTACAATTGCTAAATACCATACAACCGCCTTCAGGAAGACGTAAACAAAATAACCTGAGAGTAGCGCGCAATTTTTCAATTCTAACTAATTGATATATTAGGCTATTAACTTTACGGCTTCCTGGTAGCTGTTGTTCCTAAAATATTTTTACTTTTTGAAGATTTTCCCCTGCGTTCCGGCATCCGTATCCCGCCAGACATCCTCACCTTTCACGCGACGGTCTCCCTGGAGGGTATAAATCACCATCCCCTGCTTGAACTGCAGCCCGCCATCTGTTTTTGTGGCATGTACGCTCTTTCCATTGACGATGACTTTATCATTTTTATCAATACTGATGTTCGCAACCGTATCACCGCTATCACTCAAAGCTAACCACTTACCAGCATAAGGACTGGTTGCTGATGCTGTGGTATCGCTGCTCTCATTAACAAAACCAGCTTTTGCATTTTCAGCTTTAGATTTGTTGATATCACAACCTTGCGCCTCAGAGACCTGAGTACAACCAGACTGCTCAAGTTTATGCCGATAATCTTTATTGATAGCCCAGGTAGTGGATGTGAACAGCATAGAAACTAATGACAGGCAAATAACTACCCTTTTTGTACACATAGTGCGACCTCACGATGATAAGCCCAGATGAGAAGCAGCGAATAGCTACCCTTCTAAAATCTTAGTCAAGATCGTAGATACCTGTTATAAAAAGAGTATCACCATTCGATTTTTTGATAAATTTTTAAGCAGCAAGGGGCAATGAGCAAGATAGTTATTCGAATACCGACTGCTGTTGCTACGGTACAATGTGACAAACTAATCAAGGCCGAATAGCAACCATCTTGATGCGTAAAAAGACGAAAAGATAATGCGATGTTAAAAATGAAAGAAAACAACATTAATATCAACCGAATTCACTTTCTTTATGAGGCGTTGGCCAGGAGACATGCTTCCCCTGAAGATAAATACCTGGCCATTCTGAATGAAGGATTGAAAGCCTTTGACCTGTCTCTTGGTATTATTAGTCAGATAGAGGGTGAGCGTTACTCTCTACTTGCGGTTTCTCCAACAAGAGGAGACATTTCAGCTGGTATGGTTTTTGATCTGAAAAACACTTATTGTCAGCAAGTGGTCAGAGAAAAAAGAATAATAAGCGTTGAACATGCAGGAACACATCCTGACTTTAATTCCCATCCAGTCTACATTGGTATGAGGCTGGAAAGTTATATCTCAGCGCCAATATGGGTGAGAGAAAAATTATGGGGCACAATCAATTTCTCCTCAACTCAGATAAGAACCATAGCATTCTCTGATGATGACTATGAATTTATTAGTTTAATGGCCGAGGGTATTGGTTCGTTAATCGAGATAAATTTATTAATCAGTGAAAATGAAATTGTTATTTCAGCACTACAAAAAAACAATGACATACTCGAAGCTATTTTTAAGAACTCAACTATCGGGATGGCTCTTGTCGCTTCTTCTGGCCAATGGAAAAAAGTTAACAATTCACTGACCCGTATGCTGGGATATACTGAAGAACATCTGCTTTCCATTAACTTTCAAAATATAACCCACCCCGATGATTTAAGCACTGATTTAAGACAATTAGATGCACTTTCTCGAGGAGAAATTCCATTCTACCAACTAGAAAAGAGATATCTGACAGCGACCGGGAATTATATCTGGATACTTCTGAGTGTTTCTTTGGTACGCGAAGATAATGGTGAAGTCAAATATTATATTGCTCAGATACAAAGTATTAATGAGCGTAAAAAGATGGAAATTGAGCTCAAAAAGCAAAAGGAGGAGTTACACAAAATCAATACTATGCTGGAGCGAATGGCCACTGAGGACAGTCTGACGGAGATTGCAAATCGCCGAAAGTTTATGCTCTGGTTTGAGAATGAAATGACCAGAATGGCGCGACATCCCGTACCGGTGTCACTTGCCATTGCCGATATCGATTTTTTTAAATCATATAATGATTCCTATGGCCACCAGGAAGGTGACTATGCACTTAAGAATATCGCCAAAGAACTTAGCCATACCCTGCGAAGCCAAGATAAAGTCGCACGATTTGGTGGTGAGGAATTTATCATGCTTTTCCCTGAAACGGATGAAAAAGGCTGTTTTTTGGCTTGCGAAAGATTAAGGAAAAGCATTGAGAAACTGAGCTCGCTCAGAAGACCGGTCACAATCAGTATTGGTGCAGTAACCTACCATCCCAGAGAAGGGAAGCTTGTTACCTTTGATGATTTATTGAAAGTGGCAGACTCCAAACTCTATGATGCTAAAAGGTCTGGGCGAAATAAGGTAAAAGTAGTCAATTTAGCAGACCATCAGGGCTAATCGAGTCTCTATCTCGACGCGAACCCGCTCAATTGGTTCTTAATCAGAACGACACCGTTGCAGCTGCGGGCAGTGGTATGGATGTGGGTCTTTCTACCATGACCGATGGGTAAAGCAGTTGTGCAATAAACGGCAGTTCGCAACGGAATCAGTGGGTTATCCCAAAAACTGATACTGGAAAAAAACCTAAAGCTGTAGCTAGTTTAAGTTGACCACTTCAGAGGCAAATACGGCATTGAATGGGAAGCAGGAACCGCCCCAACCATTCATGAGCAACGATCGCTTTCAGTAAGAATTAATAGGGAACAAAGAATTGATACACAGAAATTATTGGGACATAAATCAAGAAAAATGACAGACAAGTATAACGACGACAGAGGTAAGGATTGGATAGTTGTCGAAGTAAAAAAGAGGTGAGCATGCCTGGTTTTTGGGAAAACGTTTTGGAGAGAGTTTTGGGGAAACAATGTTGCAGGCATAAAAAACGGGAACCACCTGGCTCCCGTTATCATACAACCCAATATCTGGATTACATGTTTTCGATGATCGCGTCACCAAACTCTGAACATTTCAGCAGCTTAGCGCCATCCATCAGACGCTCGAAGTCATAGGTTACGGTCTTGGCGTTAATCGCGCCTTCCATACCTTTAACGATAAGGTCAGCCGCTTCAACCCAACCCATGTGGCGCAGCATCATTTCAGCGGACAGAATGATAGAACCCGGGTTCACTTTATCCTGACCGGCATACTTCGGTGCAGTACCGTGGGTTGCTTCGAACAGCGCGCATTCGTCACCGATGTTCGCGCCCGGAGCGATACCAATACCACCAACCTGTGCTGCCAGCGCATCGGAGATGTAGTCGCCGTTCAGGTTCATACAGGCAATCACGTCATATTCAGCCGGACGCAGTAGGATCTGTTGCAGGAACGCATCGGCAATAACGTCCTTAACCACGATCTCTTTGCCGGTTTTCGGGTTCTTGATTTTGACCCAAGGACCGCCGTCAATCAGCTCACCACCGAATTCTTCACGCGCCAACTGATAACCCCAGTCTTTGAACGCGCCTTCGGTGAACTTCATGATGTTACCTTTATGTACTAAGGTAACAGAATCACGATCGTTAGCGATGGCATATTCGATTGCTGCACGAACCAGACGTTTAGTTCCTTCTTCAGAGCATGGTTTGATACCGATACCGCAATGCTCAGGGAAGCGGATTTTCTTCACGCCCATTTCTTCGCGCAGGAATTTAATCACTTTCTCAGCGTCAGCAGAGTCCGCTTTCCACTCGATACCCGCGTAGATATCTTCAGAGTTCTCACGGAAGATGACCATGTCGGTCAGTTCTGGGTGTTTAACCGGGCTAGGCGTACCCTGGTAATAACGCACCGGACGCAGGCAGACATACAGGTCAAGTTCCTGACGCAGGGCAACGTTCAGAGAGCGAATACCGCCGCCAACTGGAGTAGTCAGTGGGCCTTTGATGGCAACACGATATTCACGAATCAGATCAAGGGTTTCAGCAGGAAGCCAGACGTCCTGGCCATAAACCTGGGTGGATTTCTCGCCGGTGTAGATTTCCATCCAGGAGATTTTACGCTCGCCTTTATAGGCTTTCTCGACAGCAGCATCGACAACTTTGATCATCGGTGGGGTTACATCAACGCCGATACCGTCGCCTTCAATGAACGGGATAATCGGATTTTCAGGAACGTTGAGTTTGCCGTTTTGCAGGGTGATCTTCTTACCTTCCGCCGGAACAACTACTTTGCTTTCCATTCACCTCTCCTTCGAGCGCTTCTGGTTCTGCTCGTCTGTCATCGCGCTGCATGTGCGTTTGCGTCCTGCTGCACGAATGCGTTAGAGCAATTTTTTGTTAATGTTTTGTAATGAGCATGTCAATACTACCCTAATGTTCGCCGCCATGAAAGACACTCGTTCTTAGGCTATAATGCGGCAATTGATATAATCTGAAAATACCATGCAAAAAACTTCTTTTAGAAATCACCGGGTTGAGCGATTCAGCTCACGACAAGTCACCAGACAGCGTAAAGAAAACCAGCCAAAACGCGTGGTTTTGTTCAATAAACCCTACGATGTTTTGCCGCAATTTACTGACGAGGCTGGCAGAAGAACGTTAAAAGATTTTATTCCCGTGTCGGGGATCTATGCTGCGGGTCGACTCGATCGGGACAGTGAAGGGCTTTTGGTGCTGACCAATGATGGTGCGCTGCAGGCCCGGTTAACGCAGCCCGGTAAGCGTACCGGGAAAATTTACTACGTCCAGGTCGAAGGCGAGCCGACGGTAGAAGCGCTTAATGCGCTGCGTAACGGGGTAACGCTCAATGACGGTCCCACGCTGCCCGCAGGTATTGAAGTAACAGAAGAACCTGCATGGCTGTGGCCGAGAAACCCGCCTATCAGGGAGCGGAAAAATATCCCTACCACCTGGCTGAAAGTCACCTTATATGAAGGCCGCAACCGTCAGGTACGCCGCATGACAGCCCATGTTGGATTCCCGACGCTGCGCCTCATTCGCTATGCCATGGGGGATTACACACTGGATAATCTCGCCAATGGTGAATGGCGAGATGCTACTAACTGAATAAGGAACAGGTATGTTCAAACCGCACGTTACGGTCGCCTGCATCGTGCATGCAGAAGATAAGTTTTTAGTCGTTGAGGAAACAATCAATGGCAAAGCCTTATGGAATCAACCAGCCGGACATCTGGAAGCGGATGAGACGTTAGTGCAGGCCGCCGCTCGCGAGCTATGGGAAGAAACAGGTATCCACGCGCAGCCACAACATTTCATTCGAATGCATCAATGGATTGCGCCGGACAAAACGCCCTTTTTGCGTTTTCTGTTTTCTATCGAGCTTGCCAATATGTGCGCTACTGAACCTCATGACAGCGATATCGACTGCTGTCGCTGGGTCAGTGCAGAAGAGGTTCTCTGCGCGCCAAACCTGCGCTCTCCGTTAGTTGCGGAGAGCATTCGCTGCTATCAGAGCGGACAACGCTACCCGCTGGCGATGATCGGTGAATTTAACTGGCCGTTTACAGAGGGTGTCAAGTAAGGGGCTGCGTGCTAGAATATGCCGCCTTGAAGTTCAATGTCGTGAGTATTCCTATGTCTGAAAGCCCAAAAAAAGTGATCGTCGGCATGTCCGGCGGTGTCGATTCCTCCGTTTCTGCCTGGCTGTTGCAACAACAGGGTTATCAGGTAGAAGGCCTGTTCATGAAGAACTGGGAAGAGGACGATGGCGAGGAATATTGCACAGCGGCTGCCGATCTTGCAGATGCACAGGCTGTCTGTGACAAACTCGGCATTGAGCTGCATACCGTCAACTTTGCCGCAGAATATTGGGACAACGTCTTTGAATTGTTCCTTGAAGAGTACAAAGCGGGCCGTACGCCAAACCCGGATATTCTGTGTAATAAAGAGATTAAGTTTAAAGCCTTCCTCGAATTTGCCGCTGAAGATTTAGGTGCCGATTACATCGCCACCGGTCACTACGTGCGTCGCGCGGATGTCGACGGTAAAAGCCGTCTGCTGCGTGGTCTTGATGGCAATAAAGACCAGAGCTATTTCCTCTACACGCTCGGCCATGAGCAAATCGCGCAAAGCCTGTTCCCGGTGGGCGAACTGGAAAAACCGCAGGTGCGTAAAATTGCTGAAGATCTCGGTCTGATTACGGCCAAGAAAAAAGACTCCACCGGTATCTGCTTCATTGGCGAACGTAAGTTCCGAGAATTTCTCGGTCGCTACCTGCCAGCTCAACCCGGTAAAATCATCACCGTTGATGGCGAAGAGATTGGCCAGCATCAGGGGCTGATGTACCACACCCTGGGTCAGCGTAAAGGTCTGGGCATTGGCGGGACGAAAGAAGGCACGGAAGATCCGTGGTATGTGGTGGATAAAGACGTTGAGAACAACATTCTGGTTGTTGCTCAGGGTCATGAACACCCGCGCCTGATGTCCGTTGGCCTGGTGGCGCAACAGTTACATTGGGTCGATCGCGAACCGTTCACTGGCACAATGCGCTGCACGGTGAAAACCCGTTATCGTCAGACCGACATTCCGTGCACCGTTAAGGCACTGGATGCCGAGCGTATTGAAGTCATTTTCGATGAACCCGTCGCGGCGGTAACGCCGGGTCAGTCGGCTGTCTTTTACAATGGCGAAGTGTGCCTCGGCGGCGGCATTATCGAACAACGATTGCCTCTGTCGGTATAATTACCTACACATTTGATACAAGGAAGCAGTGAACGTGGCAAAGAATTATTATGACATCACCCTCGCCCTGGCAGGCATTTGTCAGTCGGCACGCCTGGTGCAAGAACTGGCGCACCAGGGGCATTGTGATGCCGATGCATTACACGTTTCACTGAACAGCGTCATTGACATGAATCCCAGCTCTACGCTGGGCGTGTTTGGCGGCAGCGAGGCCAACCTTCGTCTCGGCCTGGAAACACTGCTCGGCGTGCTCAACGCCAGCAGTCGTCAGGGACTGAACGCGGAACTTACTCGCTATACATTAAGCCTGATGGTGCTGGAGCGTAAACTTTCAGCCGCTAAAGGCGCCATGGACACGCTGGGAGACCGTATTAACGGCTTGCAGCGCCAGCTGGACCATTTTGATTTGCAGTCAGAAACGCTACTGAGTGCGATGGCAGGCATTTATGTTGACGTTATCAGTCCACTCGGCCCGCGTATTCAGGTCACTGGCTCCCCGGCCATCCTTCAGAGCCCACAGGTTCAGGCCAAAGTTCGCGCTTCGCTGCTGGCTGGCATTCGCGCGGCCGTACTCTGGCATCAGGTGGGTGGAGGCCGTCTGCAACTCATGTTTTCTCGTAATCGCCTGACGACTCAGGCAAAACAAATTCTTGCTCATTTAACCCCGGAGTTGTGATCTATGGAATTATCCTCACTGACCGCCGTTTCCCCTGTCGATGGACGCTACGGCGATAAAGTCAGCGCGCTGCGCGGGATTTTCAGCGAATACGGTTTGCTGAAATTCCGTGTACAGGTTGAAGTACGCTGGCTGCAAAAACTGGCCGCGCACGCAGCGATCAAGGAAGTTCCTGCTTTTGCTGCCGACGCAATCGGTTACCTTGATGCGATCGTCGCTAACTTCGATGAAGAAGATGCTGCGCGTATCAAAACCATCGAGCGTACGACCAACCATGACGTGAAGGCAGTTGAGTATTTCCTCAAAGAAAAAGTTGCGGATATCCCGGAACTGCACGCCGTTTCCGAGTTTATCCACTTCGCATGCACCTCAGAAGACATCAACAACTTGTCTCACGCGCTGATGCTGAAAACCGCACGAGACGAAGTAGTCCTGCCGTACTGGCGTCAACTGATTGATGGCATCACAGCACTTTCTGTTGAATATCGCGATATTCCCCTGCTCTCTCGTACTCACGGGCAACCGGCCACCCCATCAACGATGGGCAAAGAAATGGCAAACGTGGCGTATCGCATGGAGCGTCAGTACCGCCAACTCAACCAGGTTGAAATCCTCGGTAAAATCAACGGTGCTGTGGGTAACTATAACGCCCACATCGCCGCTTACCCGGAAGTTGACTGGCATCAGTTTAGCGAAGAGTTCGTCACCTCGCTTGGGATCCAGTGGAATCCATACACCACACAGATCGAGCCGCACGATTACATCGCTGAGCTGTTTGATTGCATCGCCCGCTTTAATACCATTCTGATCGATTTCGATCGCGACGTCTGGGGTTACATTGCGTTGGGTCACTTCAAGCAGAAAACTGTCGCGGGAGAAATCGGTTCTTCGACCATGCCACACAAAGTGAACCCTATCGATTTCGAAAACTCTGAGGGTAACCTGGGTCTGTCTAACGCGGTTCTGCAACATCTGGCGAGCAAACTGCCGGTTTCGCGTTGGCAGCGCGATCTGACGGATTCAACCGTTCTGCGTAATCTGGGCGTAGGTATTGGCTATGCGCTGATCGCCTATCAGTCCACCTTGAAAGGTGTGAGCAAACTGGAAGTGAACCGCGATCATTTGCTGGACGAACTGGATCATAACTGGGAAGTTCTCGCAGAGCCGATTCAGACCGTGATGCGTCGCTATGGCATTGAAAAACCGTACGAGAAGCTGAAAGAACTGACCCGTGGAAAACGCGTTGACGCCGAAGGTATGAAGCAGTTTATCGACAGTCTGGCACTGCCGGAAGAAGAGAAAACGCGCCTGAAAGCCATGACGCCAGCCAATTACATTGGTCGTGCCATCATCATGGTTGATGAACTGAAGTAATCAACAACCCGCAGATGCTGAACTGAAGCCGGATGAGCGTAAGCGATTCCGGTTTTTTATCGCCGTATGAACATCCCTTTCCCGTTTTATTAAATGGTTATCCCCACGGATCATGCTCAGCGCTAGACTAAAAAAGTAATTTTGTAAGTTCTTTACTGATAAATTATATTAAAATCAATAGCTTAATAAAATATTATTTTGGACCATTGCGGGAAATATGAGTCATTTCAGCGCCCCAAATTTGGCCCAAAAGTAATAATCGATGTTGGTCTGAATTGCCACAGGTTTAACAAACACTTTAAAATCATGCCTAGGCAGCATCGTCTACCTGGAGGCGTCAGTCCAGGTAAAAAGTGAAGGTTTTAGCAAAGTTTTATGTTTTATGTTTTATGTTTTATGTTTTATGTTTTATGACAGAAATAAAAAAGCATTATCTTTCAAGATAATGCTTTTTCACCTGAACTGATTCTTATAACAATTAGATTAATGTAATTTTAATATCGTAACTTTCAAGCCCAGTCATTTTTTCACGAGCAGTAAACTGGATATCAGAGACTTCTTTTCCTGTCTTTTTTTTGAGTTCAATAATTTTTTTTGTGATGAATTCAGAAATATCCGCTTCAGTTTTTCTTTTTAAATCTTCGACGTTCATTATTTACCTCTCTTGATCTCTAACGCATCAACGCCAGGCGCGTTACTTTCCCCGTGGAGCACAGGTAAAAGCGCTGACATATTTAAAAGATAGAATGGAAATCCTAAATTATCAAGAGGTTGCAGTATAATCTTCATGCAAAAGAGCTCGTAACCCTACAAACCACTGACTAAAATCTGGGTCGGTCACGAAACAACCAGTTCTCATTTCAAAAGCTTCGATGCGGCCTCGAGAATCTCTTCGGAACTGACATCACGATCTGAAGCCACATAAACTATTTTATGGTCTCCAGTCAGAGATGGAAAGCCCGCAGACATTACGGATAGATGCGCTTTTTCTCCATTGGGAAACTCACGCATTATCGTCGTAATACCTTTCATTACAGATACAACGACTGCCGGTTGTGAGTTAAAAAAAACAATTACTTTTTTCATAATTTTACCGTGACGGTTATTATATAAATGAACGGTTAAGCATACAAAAAAGGCTCCATAAGGAGCCTGAAATTTATTTTCTATAATCTGATGAAGACTGACCAGAACGAATGTATAGTGCCACATTATCAAATGTTATCATTGTTGATTTGCAAAAAATACATTTCGCTCCGAAAGGATTTTTTTCAGTAACATCAAAGTTTGACGTTCTGTACTGAGATCCGTGACAACACGGGCATCTGAAGTGAATATTATTAGTAATAACAGTTACCTTATACAGCCACAACATTAACTGCTGTGGGGCCTTTGGGTCCCTGTTCAACACTAAATTCAACTTCCTGATTCTCATTCAGAGTTTTGAAATCATTGCTCTGGATAGCAGAGAAGTGTACAAACACATCTTTACTGCCATCTTTAGGGGTGATAAACCCAAAACCTTTTTCAGGATTGAACCATTTTACTAAACCAGTCATTTTATTAGACATAATCATTACCTTAATTGAGTGAGCCCTTGGGCAGATTGGTCCGAAAAAAATTATCAGAGAGAAAAGCTAACAAGGAAATCTCAACAGGAACAAGGAATAAAATTATTTCAGCGACTGCTTCAGATAAATTCGTAACAAACCAGAGATTCATTAACGCATGATTAACCAAACATAGCAAGCTTTAGTTTTGTAAGGAAATCACCCATAACTTTGAGCATAAAAATTAATTTAAACTGCAATATTTCCGAGCATGTCGGTGAGCATTGTGACGTTCATCCAGACGCATTTCTCAGTAGACAGCTTCATGCCCTGAACTACCGACTTTTTTATCAGCCCCCATTGGTTAATAAAATTAAGATTTCCTGGACAAATTAAGGTAAAGTTAAAGTCCATCCAATCAAGGAAAAGCCTATGTCAGAACGTAAAGACTCTAAATCACGCCGTAACTATCTTGTCAAATGCACTTGCCCAAACTGTACCCATCAATCTGAACATAGTTTTGCAAGAGTACAAAAAGGTTCCCTTTTAATCTGTCCTCATTGCAATAAAGTATTCCAAACAAATCAAAAAGAAGCAGCCTGAATCTGTTTGAGATACCGTTTCTCGCACAGAATCACCACATCTGTATTTTAATATTGTTCAAGCCACCGATAATAAAAAAACGCTCAGGCCTTAGCCGTCATTGTTATCGCATACACACATAAAGCGGATTTTACTTTGCGATAACTCCACTGCCGGCAACCGGACCTTTAGTACCATGTTCAATAGAGAATAAAAATTTTTGACCTTCAAACAAAGTGCGAAAATTACCGTTCTGGGTAGCAGAGAAATGAACAAACACATCTAATCTGCATGACTCAGAAGTACTCCTTCCCGGATTACGCGTTGAGTTTTGTCGAATAAATGGTTTCGAGGCCCGTCTGTAGCGAACATGTATCTCTCATCATTTGTAGCCCCTGATTTCTGGAATCATAAAAGATAAATTAAAAACAGGGAGAGGTTCACATGTATCCGAAAATATATCTAAACGACTGGTTGACAGGCCTTAAGAGCTCATGTTGCACGCTGGTAGTGACTACACTTTCTGTCATCTAACCTGCCAGGCTAAGTGATTTTTTTACAGACACCAAAGCTTTAGAGGTATCTGGTGCAACAATGCTGTCGATTACTTCTATTGTATACACATTACAGCGTGTTATCGGAGAAAATACCCGTCTGGTAGATATTGAGCATACCGACATTTTGCATTACCGAAAAGAGTTATTGACCGGGACAATTATTAACCCGGCAATGCCGAATCTCACCAGGCAGGGCCGCGCGCCCTCAACAGTCAATAAACAGATGGCAGTTTTATCAGAAATGCCTAAGCTCGCAAACCGAAGCCAGTTTATATTGCATGCTCCTTATGAGGGCGTGTCGCGACTCAAGTTATCTAAAAATGATCCCGACCCACTTTTACTTCATAAGTACCAGGCACTGATAACCACCCTTCCCCGTAGCCAGGCATTAATCATCATTGTTGCCGTATATACAGGGATGAGGCCGGGCGAGATAGGCGCCCTGGCATGGGAAGACGATGCACATATGGTGTACGAGATTTACTCCAAGTGGATTGGCGACATGAACCAGGATCAGGTCAATATGCTGAACAATCAGATGCCAACAGCACTGCCCCCAGAACGCCCCACAGGCAGGGGAGCATGAGAAAAGTTATTTAAGTTCATAGCGCTGCTTTCAATCCACATAATCAGCGTTAAACTATTCATACCGTTATTTTAGGGAGAAACGATGATGCGCGTACTGGTTGTCGAGGATAATGCTTTATTACGCCACCACCTTAAGGTTCAGCTACAGGATTTAGGTCATCAGGTAGATGATGCAGAAGATGCCAAGGAAGCAGACTATTATCTGAATGAACATCTTCCGGATATCGCACTCGTTGACTTAGGCCTTCCCGATGAAGATGGTTTGTCGTTGATCCGCCGTTGGCGCAGCAATGAGGTTTCGCTGCCGATTCTGGTATTGACCGCGCGTGAAGGCTGGCAGGACAAAGTGGAAGTACTCAGCGCCGGCGCTGATGATTACGTCACCAAACCGTTTCACATTGAAGAAGTGGCTGCGCGCATGCAGGCGCTGATGCGTCGCAACAGCGGTCTGGCCTCGCAGATTATCTCCCTTCCGCCTTTCCAGGTTGATCTCTCTCGCCGCGAATTATCCGTCAATGATGAAGTTATTAAGCTCACGGCGTTCGAATATACCATTATGGAAACACTCATCCGTAATAGCGGCAAAGTCGTCAGTAAAGATTCGCTCATGCTGCAGCTATACCCGGATGCTGAACTACGTGAAAGTCACACTATTGATGTCCTGATGGGACGTCTGCGTAAAAAAATTCAGGCGCAATATCCGCATGAAGTAATTACCACAGTACGTGGGCAAGGCTATCTTTTCGAACTGCGCTAATGAACAAATTATTGCGTCATTTTTTCCCGTTATCGCTGCGGCTGCGCTTTTTACTGGCAACCGCAGGTGTGGTATTGGTGCTTTCACTGGCCTACGGCATGGTTGCCCTGGTAGGTTACAGCGTTAGTTTTGATAAGACCACGTTCCGCCTGTTGCGCGGTGAAAGCAATCTGTTTTATACCCTGGCGAAATGGGAAAACGGCAAGATTAACATCGAGCTGCCCGAGAACCTCGACATGCAAAGCCCAACAATGTCGCTGATTTACAATGAAGCGGGTGAGCTTCTGTGGGCACAGCGCAACGTGCCCTGGTTGACGCAAAGCATCCAACCAGACTGGCTTAAAACCAACGGTTTTCATGAGATTGAAGCCAACGTTGACGCCACCAGCACCCTACTGGGCGAAGACCACTCCGCACAGCAACAGTTAAAAGAAGTCAGAGAGGATGACGACGACGCCGAAATGACCCACTCCGTGGCGGTTAACGTCTACCCCGCCACTGCCAGAATGCCACAGTTAACCATTGTGGTTGTCGATACAATTCCTATTGAGCTAAAGCGCTCATACATGGTCTGGAGCTGGTTTATTTATGTGCTGGTCGCCAATCTGTTGCTGGTCATTCCGCTCTTATGGGTGGCCGCCTGGTGGAGTCTGCGGCCAATTGAGTCGCTGGCGCGTGAAGTCCGCGAGCTTGAGGAGCATCATCGTGAGATGCTGAACCCCGCCACCACGCGCGAACTGACCAGTCTGGTTCGTAACCTGAATCGACTTTTAAAAAGCGAACGTGAGCGCTACGACAAATACCGCACCACATTAACTGACCTCACCCACAGCCTGAAAACACCACTGGCGGTATTGCAGAGTACCCTGCGCTCGATGCGTAATGAAAAAATGAACGTGAGCGACGCCGAGCCTATCATGCTGGAACAAATCAGCCGTATTTCCCAGCAGATTGGCTATTACCTGCATCGTGCAAGCATGCGTGGCAGCAGCTCTCTGCTCAGTCGCGAACTGCATCCAGTCGCGCCGTTGCTTGATAAACTCACCTCCGCGCTGAATAAAGTTTATCAGCGTAAAGGAGTCAATATCAGTCTCGATATCTCCCCCGAAATCAGTTTCGTAGGCGAGCAGAACGACTTTGTCGAAGTGATGGGTAACGTACTGGATAACGCATGTAAATACTGTCTGGAGTTTGTCGAGATTTCAGCGCATCTGTCAGAAGATCAACTGCATATTCTGGTTGAGGATGATGGTCCTGGTATTCCGCAAAGCAAACGGGAAGTGGTGTTTGACCGTGGTCAGCGCGTCGATACGTTACGACCTGGACAAGGCGTCGGACTGGCAGTGGCGCGAGAAATAACTGAACAGTATGACGGGCAGATTATTGCCAGTGATAGCCTGCTGGGTGGCGCGCGCATGGAGGTTATTTTTGGTCGCCAGCAGCCGGGGCAGAAAGACGAGTAATCGCCACGTGTAATAAATATGTGCTGACTTCACGCTTGAGGTTAAGTATCCGTTATAATCGGTTGCAGATACCAGCCTGCGGGAAGCTCACTATGGAATACCAACTCACACTTAACTGGCCCGATTTTCTTGAACGCCACTGGCAGAAACGCCCGGTGGTATTAAAACGCGGGTTTAACAACTTTATTGACCCACTTTCTCCTGACGAACTGGCTGGACTGGCAATGGAAAGTGAGGTCGACAGCCGACTCGTCAGCCACCAGGACGGCAAATGGCAAGTTAGCCACGGTCCCTTTGAAAGCTATGACCATCTCGGCGAGAACAACTGGTCGCTTCTGGTCCAGGCGGTCAATCACTGGCACGAGCCAACCGCTGCGCTGATGCGTCCGTTTCGCGAACTGCCTGACTGGCGTATCGACGATCTGATGATCTCCTTCTCCGTCCCTGGCGGCGGGGTTGGCCCGCATCTGGATCAGTACGATGTATTTATCATCCAGGGAACCGGACGTCGCCGCTGGCGCGTAGGTGAAAAACTGCAGTTAAAACAACACTGTCCTCACCCGGATCTCCTTCAGGTCGACCCGTTTGAAGCCATCATCGATGAAGAGCTGGAACCCGGCGATATCCTGTATATTCCACCGGGGTTCCCGCACGAAGGCTATGCGCTGGAAAACGCCATGAACTATTCGGTCGGCTTCCGTGCGCCAAACACGCGCGAACTGATTAGCGGGTTCGCCGACTACGTATTACAACGTGAGCTGGGCAGCACGTATTACAGCGATCCTGACCTGCCGCCGCGCGACCATCCTGCCGACGTACTGCCACAAGAGATGGACAAGCTGCGCGAAATGATGCTGGGGCTGATTAATCAACCGGAACATTTCCAGCAGTGGTTTGGCGAGTTTATTTCTCAGTCTCGTCATGAGCTGGATATTGCGCCGCCGGAGCCACCGTATCAGCCAGATGAAATTTACGATGCCCTGAAGCAAGGGGATGTGTTAGTGCGTCTGGGCGGATTACGCGTATTGCGCATCGGCGACGACGTCTACGCCAACGGTGAAAAAATTGACTCGCCGCATCGTCCTGCCCTGGAAGCGCTGGCCAGCCATATCGTGCTAACGGCTGAGAACTTTGAGGATGCGCTGGAAGATCCGTCTTTCCTTGCCATGCTTGCCGCGCTGGTCAACAGTGGGTACTGGTTCTTCGAAGGGTGATGAGTCATTTTGCCGGATGACGTTTTGTGCATCCGGCATCTACTTCGGGCTTGTTACTGCTGCTTCGCAGTTAACTCCGCAATACGCACAATCACCTGCACCGCTTTTTCCATTCCTTCCAGGGTTACAAACTCATGTTTGCCATGATAGTTATAACCACCGGTGAAAAGATTCGGACACGGTAATCCCATAAACGACAGCTGTGCGCCGTCAGTACCGCCACGAATAGGTTTCAGCACCGGCTCAATATCGCAATCGCGCATTGCCTTCTGGGCGATATCCAGCACGTGTGGATGTTCAATCACTTTTTCGCGCATATTGTAGTAACTGTCTTCAATCACCAGTTCGATATAGCAATCCGGGTGTAACCCTTTGCCGACCTTTTTGGCGATATCCATGATCTTACGTTTACGCGCTTCAAACTGCTTGCGGTCAAAATCACGGATGATGTAGTGCATATCTGCACGATCGACCGTCCCTTTCATGCTCGTCAGGTGATAAAAGCCTTCGTAGCCTTCCGTCGTTTCCGGGCTTTCGTCTGCCGGAACCTCAGCGTGAATACGCGCCGCCAGCGACAGCGCATTCACCATCACCCCTTTTGCAGTACCGGGATGCACATTGTTGCCGACAATTTTGATATTAACCGAGGCGGCGTTGAAGTTTTCAAACTCCAGCTCACCTACGCCACCACCGTCAACAGTGTAGGCCCACTGCGCATCGAATGCCGCAACGTCAAAATGCTTGGCCCCTTTACCAACCTCTTCATCCGGCGTGAAGGCCACGCGGATATCACCGTGCGGAATGTTTTTTTGAATAAGCACGGCCAGCGCGGTCATGATTTCCGCCACGCCTGCTTTGTCATCCGCGCCCAGCAGGGTTTTACCGTCTGTAGTGATTAGCGTCTGGCCCAGAAGTTGATGTAGCACCGGGAACATCACCGGCGACAGAACTTCATCACCAATGCCTAACGCAATATCGCCGCCGCGATAGTTTTCGACGATTTGCGGATTAACGTTTTTACCGCTGAAATCCGGTGAGGTATCCACATGGGAAATAAAGCCGATCGCGGGAATATTGCCAGCAACGTTAGCGGGCAGCGTCGCCATCAGCGTACCCTTTTCGCTCAATGAAATATTAACCAGCCCCATCTCTTCGAGCTGTTGTTTGAGCAGTTGTAACAACTTCCACTGTCCTTCGGTGCTGGGTACCTGCCGCACGCCCGATTTTGATTGGGTGTCCAGCGACACGTAGTGTAAAAAACGCTCAAGTAGTTTATCCATGCAGTCACCCTCACTTTTTGTGACAACATTATCAATAAGCAACAAAAGACAAATATTGCGTCAGGTCACTTTTATCCCCGCAAGTAAGAATATTTCTCCTCGACATCCCCTCTGACTATAGGGTTAAGTCAGTAATTCGCAACAAGGATTGGCGATTACAATGGTTTGCCGTAGAATAACCGCCCTCATTAAGAGTCATCAAGGTGGTTAACCACAAACCCCGCATCGGTCAGCCATCCGTTGCGTTTACATGGGACAGAGTAAAAAATTGAATAAACAACCGCGTTCGCTTTCTCCACTGGTGCAATTAGCGGGAATTCGCAAAAGTTTCGATGGCAAAGAGGTGATTTCCAGCCTGGATTTGACCATCAATAATGGCGAGTTTCTCACGCTGCTCGGCCCCTCTGGCTGCGGTAAAACAACCGTTCTTCGCCTGATTGCCGGCCTGGAAACTGTTGATTCCGGTCATATTATGTTGGACAACCAGGACATCACTCACGTTCCTGCGGAAAACCGCTACGTGAACACCGTCTTCCAAAGCTATGCGTTATTCCCCCACATGACCGTATTTGAGAATGTGGCCTTTGGCTTACGCATGCAAAAAACGCCCGCTGCCGACATTTCTCCCCGCGTTACTGAAGCTCTGCGCATGGTGCAACTGGAAGAATTCGCCCAGCGAAAACCACATCAACTCTCCGGTGGACAGCAGCAGCGCGTAGCGATTGCCCGTGCGGTGGTGAACAAACCCCGCCTACTCTTGTTAGATGAATCCCTCTCTGCACTGGACTACAAACTGCGTAAGCAGATGCAGAACGAACTGAAAGCGTTGCAGCGTAAGCTGGGTATCACTTTTGTCTTTGTCACACACGATCAGGAAGAAGCGCTGACCATGTCAGATCGCATCGTGGTGATGCGCGATGGTAAGATTGAGCAGGACGGTACGCCGCGCGAAATCTACGAAGAGCCTAAAAATCTGTTCGTCGCCGGATTTATTGGCGAGATCAACATGTTTAACGCCACGGTGATAGAACGTCTGGACGAACAGCGCGTTCGTGCTAACGTTGAAGGTCGCGAGTGCAATATTTATGTCAACTTTGCGGTGATTCCTGGGCAGAAGCTGCACGTTCTGTTACGCCCGGAAGATCTGCGCGTGGATGAAATCAACGACGATAATCATATCGAAGGTCTTATCGGCTACGTGCGTGAGCGCAACTACAAAGGCATGACGCTGGAGTCGGTTGTGGAACTGGAAAACGGCAAGATGGTGATGGTCAGTGAGTTCTTCAACGAAGACGATCCTGACTTTGACCACTCGCTCGACCAGAAAATGGCGATTAACTGGGTAGAAAGCTGGGAGGTCGTACTGGCTGATGAAGAACACAAGTAAATTCCAGAGTGTGGTGATCGTCACCATTGTCGGTTGGCTTGTGTTATTTGTCTTTCTGCCCAACCTGATGATCATCGGCACCAGCTTTTTGACCCGCGACGACGCCAATTTCGTCAAAATGGTCTTTACGCTGGAAAACTATACACGCCTGCTCGATCCGCTCTATTTTGAGGTGCTGGTTCATTCTCTCAATATGGCGCTGATTGCTACGCTCGCCTGTCTGGTACTCGGCTACCCGTTTGCCTGGTTTTTGGTGAAACTGCCGGAAAAAGTGCGTCCACTGCTGCTGTTCCTGCTGATTGTTCCGTTCTGGACCAATTCACTTATTCGCATCTACGGACTCAAAATTTTCCTCAGCACCAAGGGCTATCTCAACGAATTTCTGTTGTGGCTCGGCGTTATCGATACCCCTATTCGCATCATGTTTACCCCCAGCGCGGTGATTATCGGCCTGGTGTACATCCTGCTGCCGTTTATGGTAATGCCGCTCTATTCCAGCATTGAAAAACTCGATAAACCGCTGCTGGAAGCCGCGCGCGATCTGGGCGCCAGTAAACTTCAGACCTTCACCCGCATCATTATTCCGTTGACGATGCCGGGAATTATCGCCGGATGCCTGTTGGTTATGCTGCCCGCAATGGGGCTGTTTTACGTATCCGACTTAATGGGCGGGGCGAAAAACCTGCTGATTGGTAATGTGATTAAAGTTCAGTTCCTGAACATCCGCGACTGGCCGTTTGGTGCCGCTACCAGCATTACGCTGACCATTGTGATGGGGCTGATGCTGCTAATCTACTGGCGCGCCTCCCGCTTGCTGAACAAGAAGGTGGAACTCGAATGATCGGTCGCCTGCTCAGAGGCGGCTTCATGACCGCTATCTACGCGTATCTGTATATTCCAATCATTATTTTGATTGTGAACTCCTTTAACAGCTCGCGCTTCGGCATCAACTGGCAGGGATTCACCACCAAATGGTACGGCCTGCTGATGAACAACGACAGCCTGCTACAGGCGGCGCAGCACTCGCTGACGATGGCAGTACTCTCCGCCACGTTTGCCACGCTGATCGGTTCACTCACAGCAGTCGCACTGTACCGCTACCGTTTTCGCGGTAAACCGTTTGTCAGCGGCATGCTGTTCGTGGTGATGATGTCGCCAGATATTGTGATGGCGATTTCTTTGCTGGTGCTGTTTATGCTGATCGGCATTCAACTGGGCTTTTGGTCACTTTTGTTCTCGCATATCACATTCTGTCTGCCCTTCGTGGTTGTAACGGTCTACTCACGTCTGAAAGGCTTTGACGTACGCATGCTTGAGGCGGCCAAAGATCTGGGTGCCAGTGAAGTGACCATTCTGCGCAAGATCATACTGCCATTGGCTATGCCTGCGGTGGCTGCCGGTTGGTTACTGAGCTTTACGCTGTCGATGGATGATGTTGTCGTTTCGTCATTCGTTACCGGGCCGGGTTATGAAATTTTGCCATTAAAAATCTACTCAATGGTCAAAGTCGGCGTATCACCAGAGGTGAACGCGCTGGCGACCATTTTGTTGGTTCTGTCGCTGGTTATGGTAATTGCAAGCCAGCTTATTGCACGTGATAAAACCAAGGGCCGTTGAGGCCCTTAATTCAGGGGACGTTAAATGATGAAAAAATGGTCACGCCACCTGCTCGCGGCGGGTGCTCTGGCACTGGGCATGAGCGCCGCTCACGCCAATGACAACAACACGCTCTATTTCTATAACTGGACCGAGTATGTCCCGCCTGGACTGCTGGAACAGTTCACCAAAGAGACCGGCATTAAGGTGATCTATTCGACCTATGAGTCGAATGAAACCATGTATGCCAAGCTCAAAACTTATAAAGACGGCGCATACGATCTGGTGGTTCCGTCCACCTATTACGTCGATAAAATGCGCAAAGAAGGCATGATCCAAAAGATCGACAAGTCGACGTTGACCAACTTCCACAACCTCGATCCGGAAATGCTCAACAAGCCGTTTGACCCCAACAATGATTACTCCATCCCGTATATCTGGGGTGCTACGGCTATTGGCGTCAATAGCGATGCCATCGACCCGAAAACGGTGACCAGTTGGGCCGATCTGTGGAAACCGGAATACAAAGGCAGCCTGCTGTTAACGGATGATGCACGTGAAGTGTTCCAGATGGCACTGCGCAAGCTGGGATATTCCGGCAATACCACTGACCCGAAAGAAATTGAAGCTGCCTATAACGAGTTGAAGAAACTGATGCCAAACGTTGCAGCGTTTAACTCTGACAACCCTGCCAACCCGTATATGGAAGGTGAAGTCAATCTGGGGATGGTGTGGAACGGCTCCGCGTATGTTGCGCGTCAGGCAGGCACACCGCTTGAAGTCGTCTGGCCAAAAGAAGGTGGGATCTTCTGGATGGACAGCCTCTCTATTCCGGCTAACGCGAAAAACAAAGAAGGTGCGCTGAAGCTGATTAACTTCTTACTGCGCCCGGACGTGGCGAAAGAAGTTGCGGAAACTATTGGTTATCCAACGCCAAACCTGGCGGCACGCAAGCTGCTCAGTCCTGAAGTCGCGAACGATAAAACCCTGTACCCGGATGCAGAAACCATCAACAAAGGGGAATGGCAGAACGACGTCGGTTCCGCCAGCGCTATTTACGAAGAGTATTATCAGAAGCTGAAAGCAGGACGCTAATTCAGCGTGATGCCGGGTAAGGCGAAGCTGCCACCCGGCACATAAAATTGATCACAGTCCCTTCAACAACTTCTCCACAAACTCAGGTACCACCTGGCTTGCCGGACCGTAATACTTCTCTTCAAACTCGCTTCCCACCTGGCTCGGTTCAAGATTTAACTCTACCGTATGCGCCCCATGTAGTCGCGCCTCATGCACAAACCCCGCAGCCGGGTACACATGGCCCGACGTACCAATTGCGATGAATACATCCGCCATTGCCAGCGCCATGTAAATTTCATCCATGCCCAGCGGCATTTCACCAAACCACACCACGTGCGGTCGCAGCGGTGCCGGAAATTGACAGCAGTGACATTTATCTTCCGGGGTCACATCGTCCTTCCATTCCAGAATCTGCCCACTTTGCGAGCAGCGAACCTTGAGTAGTTCGCCGTGCATATGGATAACGTTCTGGCTGCCCGCACGTTCATGCAGATTATCAATGTTCTGTGTGACCAGTAAAAAACGATCGCCCAGCTCGGCTTCGAGTTTTGCCAGCGCGATATGCGCCGCATTGGGCTGGATTTCTGGTTGCTGCAACTGGTGGCGACGGGCGTTATAAAACGACTGAACCAGTTGCGGATTACGACTAAATCCTTCCGGTGTCGCAACGTCCTCAACCCGATGTTCTTCCCAGAGACCATCCGCCGCGCGGAAGGTTCGAATTCCTGACTCAGCGGAGATTCCCGCTCCCGTCAGTACCAGCACTCTTGGTTTTTCCATCAATTCAGGCACCACTCTGTCTCTGAAAAAGATTCGTTGACGCAGGCGATCGCGCAAATGGCGTTTATTTTTACGAAAGCGGCTTAACCGATGACCCCGACGCGACAGCATAACAACCTCTTTGTATTAATCGGTAAGATGTAGGAAAGCGGCCCCGCGCATCCCGCCCGCATCGCCGTGCCGCGCTTGCTCAATACGCGGCACCCGTGCGACCGGCAGCAGATGACGTGTCAGCCGATCCGCCAGCTGCGTCGTGATAGCGGTAAAATTCGACAAGCCTCCGCCAATCACCACCAAATCAGGATCGACGATGGTCAGAATATTTCCAAGGCACACCGCCAGCAAATCCAGATAGCGTTCAACGTGAGCACGCGCTTGCTCATCACCCTGCTCCCACAGCGCGATAATTTCACGGGCATCCAGCGGTTGATGGTAGTAATGCTGATACAACCACGCAAATCCGCCGCCGGAAAGGTAGCTTTCGATGCATCCCAGCTGGCCGCATCCGCAGCGGCGTAGCGGGAAATCAAAACCCATCAGCGTCAGCGCATCGACTGGCAAACGAATATGACCAAACTCACCGGTAATATAGCTGTGTCCAGTGATGGATTTCCCGTTAAGTACCAGGCCGCCGCCCACGCCCGTACCAAGGATCAATCCCATCACCAGCGGATATTGAGTAAACTCGTCATCCCAGGCTTCGGAGAGAGCAAAACAGTTAGCGTCGTTATCCAGGCGTACATCCCGGTCCAACCGCGCGCTGAGGTCAGCACGTAAAGGTTTACCACTGGCAGCGGGAACGTTGGCTGCATAAAGCGTACCGTCTTCCGTTTCCGGCATACCAGGAATGCCGATGCCTACCGAACCTTTAACGCCAAACCGTTGGTCTGCTTCCTTTACCAAATTGCAAACCGCATCAAGGAAAGCGTCATAACTATCACGCGGCGTAGGGACGCGCGTTTCCCATTGCAAACGACGTTGATTATCGAATACGCCTAACGCAATTTTAGTCCCACCGATGTCAAATCCGTAATACATCACCGCTCCTTGATGCAGCATAAATGCTTTAATGTATATATTGTTATTGGCCGCTAAGTACTCTCGCAGGATCAATATTGCTGGCGCGACGCGCCGGATACCAACTCGCCAAAAGACTCAGCACTAATGCTGTCACCAGCACGTAAATCACATCCAGCCAATGTAATTCAGATGGCAGGAAGTCAATGAAATAGATATCGCCGGACAAGAACTGATGACCGATAAGCGCCTCGATACCGTTTATGATCGGCGTCAGTTGCAGTGAGACAACTACCCCAATAACCACGCCGATCAAGCTACCGAAAAGACCCGCCAGCAGGCCGTACCAGACAAAAATGGCTCGTATCAACCCATCTTTTGCCCCGAGGGTTCTTAATACCGCAATATCGCCGCTTTTGTCTTTTACCGCCATCACTAACGTGGAAACGATATTAAAGCAGGCCACACCAATCACCAACACCATCGCCAGATACATAATGGCGCGAATCATCTGGATATCGCGATACATATAGCCGTAAGTACCGATCCAGCTCTTAATATAAACATAGTTATTGGTCACTTCGCCCGCGTCTCGCACCAGCTTATTGGCGTTAAACACGTCGTTAACTTTCAGCGCAATCCCGGAAACGCTGGATCCCATATCCAGGTATTGCTGCGCGTCTTGCATTGGGATCATGGCAAAGCTGTGATCGAGTTGGCCGCTCAGTTGCAGGATCCCAGTGACGTGTAAACGCACGCGTTTAGGCTGCTGTAACTTATGATCCGCACTGGCGTTGGGGATCATAATTGACACCCAGTCGCCCTGCTTCACCTTCAGCGCATCGGCAATACCCTTGCCAATGATTATCTGCTGCTCACCGGCTTTGAAATTATTCCAGGCGTGGTTCTGCACGAAGGAGGGCAACGCGCTCAAGCGCTGTTCCTGCTGCGGATCAACACCCTTCACCTGCACTGCGCGTAGGTTCGCCCCACTCTCCACCAGCCCGGTAAAGTTGATATAAGGCGCCGCAGCGACAATGCCGGGCACTTTCTGAACTTTATCGAGCGCTTCCTGCCAGTTGTTCCACGGCTGATTTACGGCTTCAATCTCACCATGCGGAACCACGGCCAGAATACGGTTGTTCAACTCACGCTCAAATCCGTTCATCGCGCTTAGACCGACGATCAACACCGCCACGCCCAACGCAATACCGACGGTAGAAATCACGGAAATCAGCGACACCATACCGCCGCGCCGCCGACCGCGGCTAAAGCGCAGACCAATCAATAATGATAAAGGCGACGCCATTACTCAGCCCCCATCAGGCTCAGTTCAGCCGTCAGGCGACCATCGCGCATTTCAAGCTGGCGGCTCATTCGCTTCGCTAACTGTAGATCGTGCGTCACCACCAGAAATGCCGTGCCCTGAGAGCGATTCAGCTCACCCAGAAGCTCGAAAATACTGTCCGCGTTTCGCGCATCAAGGTTACCCGTTGGCTCGTCAGCCAGTACCAGGCGCGGGTTATTTACCAACGCACGCGCGATGGCCACGCGCTGGCGTTCTCCGCCAGATAGTTCAGACGGGCGATGACTGGCGCGATGATCCAGCCCCACAGCTTTTAGCATATCCCGTGCGCGCTCGGTAATTTCAGCCGGTTTTTTCTTGCCTATCAGCAGCGGCATTGCCACGTTCTCCAGCGCGGTGAAATCCGGCAACAGATGGTGAAACTGATAAATAAAGCCCAACTTCTGATTGCGCAGTTCCGCTTTCGCCGCCGACGAGAGCTTGCTCATCGGCTGGCCGCTAAAAATCACGTCGCCGGAAGTCGGCGTATCCAGCCCGCCCAGCAGATGCAGCAATGTACTCTTCCCGGAGCCGGAGCTGCCGACAATTGCCATCATCTCGCCTTCGCCGACGCTAAAACTGACATCGTGCAGGACATCGGTTTGCACAGTGCCTTCCTGATAGCGTTTGCACAGTTTGTCGCATTGCAACAGGATCTTATTCATAACGTAAAGCCTCAGCGGGTTGAGTGGCGGCAGCGCGCCAGGAAGGGTAAAGCGTAGATAGCAGCGCGATGGCCATCGCCACCAGCGCAATGACGATAACCTGCAGCGGCTCGATGGCCACCGGCAACGCAGCGCCATCCAGCAGCACGCCGATAATTGGCATCAGGTTGTTCAGTTGGCTGGCGAGCAATGCGCCCAGCACCGCGCCCAGCAGCGCGCCGATAATCCCGGCACTGGCCCCCTGCACCATAAACACCATCATGATTTGCCGCGGCGTTAGCCCCTGCGTTTGTAGAATCGCCACTTCCCCTTGCTTCTCCATTACCATCAGACCCAACGAGGTAATAATATTAAAAGCTGCCACCGCCACGATCAGGCTAAGCAGCAGCCCCATCATGTTTTTCTCCATGCGCACGGCCTGGAACAATTCCCCTTTGCGCTCGCGCCAGTCCTGCCATTTGGTACCTTGTGGCAGCGTTTGCTGGCTCAGCGTGTCAACTTTTAGCGGTTCATTCAGCCACAAACGCCAGCCGGTGATATTACCTACCGGGTAGCGCATCAGGCGGGACGCATCCTGAATGTTGGTCAGCATCTGGTAGCCGTCAACTTCACTGTTGGCAGCAAAGGTGCCAATCACCGTAAACAGACGCTGACTCGGCAGACGTCCCATCGGGGTAAACTGGCTGGCTGAGGGCACCATCACGCGAATTTGATCGCCGCGATTGACGCCCAACTGTCCGGCAAGCTGCTCACCAAGGATGACATTATACTTACCCGGCTGCAGATCTGTTTGCTTCACATTGACCAGATACGGCGTGAGTGGATCTTTTTGCGCTGGATCGATACCCAGCATCACGCCGACCGCCACGCTACGCGCACTTTGCAGCACCACATCCCCTGTAGTTATCGGTGCGACGCGGTTGACGCCGTTCAACACCACCGCTTTTTCCGGCAGTTGCTGTGGGTTCAGGGAACCCTGTTCAGACGAGAGAACGGCCTGAGGCATCAGACCAAGGATATTATTTTGCAACTCGCGCTCGAAACCGTTCATCACCGACAACACCGTGACCAACGCCATTACCCCGAGAGTAATGCCAATGGTGGAGAGCCAGGAAACGAAGCGACCGAAGCGATCTGCTGCACGCCCACGCATATAACGCAGGCCGATGAATAGAGCGACAGGTTGGTACATGAAATCCGTCTGGTTGCTGTTAGCAAAGTCACGAGTATATAAGCGAAAGCGGAATGGGTAAATGACTGAACCGTAAGTGTTCGTCAGCACTTGTCCTAAAAGTATAAATAAATCAATCCGCTAAAGTTGTCCCTCTTTCCTTAAGTCCAGCCCCCTGATCTTTATCTTAAAAAAACAAAATGCAGACAGTTACGCATTACAGCCCACCGCGAGTTGCGCAGGATGGCAGGCTATAGCAATCAATATGGATACGCCGTCTCGATGATTAAAAAAGAACTATGGATTAATCAGATCAAAGGGTTATGTATTTGTCTGGTGGTAATATATCACTCGGTGATCACGTTTTACCCGCACCTCACCTCCTTTCAACATCCGCTTTCAGAGATGCTGAGCAAATGCTGGGTTTATCTGAACTTGTACCTGGCGCCGTTTCGCATGCCGGTGTTTTTCTTTATATCGGGGTATCTGATCCGTCGCTATATCGATAGCGTCCCGTGGACAACCTGCCTGGATAAACGGATCTGGAACATCGCCTGGGTGTTGGTGCTCTGGGGAGTGGCGCAATGGCTGGCGTTAGTCGCGCTCAATAACTGGCTGGCCCCGCAGCGCGATCTGAGCCATACCGCCAATGCCGCCTATGCCGGTTCACTCGGTGGCTTTGCCCACGGGATGCTCACCGCCAGCACCAGCTTGTGGTATCTGTACGCGCTGATTGTTTATTTTGTTCTGTGTAAGATTTTCAGCCGCTGGGCGATGCCGCTATTAGCGCTATTTGTGGCGCTGAGCGTGGCGATCAATTTTGTCCCGACGCCGTGGTGGGGAATGAACAGCGTGATGCGTAATCTGCCATACTACAGCCTCGGCGCATGGTTTGGCGCAACGCTGATGGAATGGATCAAAGAGGTTCCCTTGCGCCGCCATGCTGTGTTTTTTCTAGTTAGCACAATCGTCGCCGCCGTCGCGTGGCTGGCAAATGTCTCACTATTGCTTTCTCTTCTTTCCATTGTGCTGATCATGAAGCTGTTTTATCAATTTGAGCTCCGCTTTGGTATGCGCACGTCCAGTCCATTAAGCGTGATTGGTGCCAATACCATCGCCATTTACACCACTCACCGTATTCTGGTTGAGCTGTTCAGCTTAACGTTAATACCCAAAATTAATCATGCTATCTGGCCTGCATATGCGGAGCTGGCCCTGCTTCTGATGTATCCGTTCGCTTGCCTTCTGCTGTGCACCCTGCTTGGCCTGCTGGTGCGTAAAATTTCGCAAAAAACCGTGGCCGATCTGCTCTTTTCCCCACCTTCTTTATCGGCCGCCTCGCGCTAACCTCAACGCGTTTTTTGCCCCCCTTTGGGGGCGAATCAATTTGCTTATGAGAAACGATCACGGATAATAAAGGACATTGCTTATCAGATGTATATATACGAGATCCTGACAACCGAATGCCTGAACAACATCGTTACACGCTCCCAGCGAAAGCAGGCGATCAGCGCCAGTTGGGTGAACTCACCGGCGCCGCCTGCGCAACGCTGGTCGCAGAAATCGCTGAACATCACGCGGGGCCAGTGGTGCTGATTGCACCGGATATGCAAAATGCGTTACGTTTGCATGACGAAATTCGTCAGTTTACCGACCAGATGGTGATGAACCTGGCCGACTGGGAAACGCTGCCCTACGACAGCTTTTCTCCCCATCAGGAGATTATCTCTTCACGCCTGTCCACGCTATATCAACTGCCTGCCATGCAGCGCGGCGTATTGATCGTTCCGGTCAATACACTGATGCAACGTGTCTGTCCGCACAGCTATCTGCACGGCCATGCGCTGGTGATGAAAAAAGGTCAGCGTCTATCGCGCGACGCCCTGCGCGAACAGTTAGACAGCGCAGGCTATCGTCATGTTGATCAGGTCATGGAACACGGTGAATATGCCACACGTGGCGCATTGTTGGATCTGTTTCCGATGGGCAGCGAGTTACCTTATCGCCTCGATTTCTTTGATGATGAAATCGACAGCCTGCGCCTGTTTGATACTGACACCCAGCGCACGCTGGAAGAAGTCGACGCCATTAATTTGCTGCCCGCGCACGAATTTCCGACCGACAAAACGGCCATCGAGTTGTTCCGTAGCCAGTGGCGTGACACCTTTGAGGTGAAACGCGACGCCGAACATATTTATCAGCAGGTCAGCAAAGGCACGTTGCCTGCGGGTATTGAATACTGGCAGCCGCTGTTTTTCAGCGAGTCGCTGCCGTCGCTGTTCAGTTACTTTCCCGCCAATACGTTATTGGTCAATACCGGCGATATCGAGACCAGCGCAGAACGCTTCCAGGCCGATACCCTGTCACGTTTTGAGAATCGAGGCGTAGATCCAATGCGCCCGCTTCTGCCACCGGAATCGCTGTGGCTGCGGGTGGATGAGCTGTTTACTGAACTGAAACGCTGGCCGCGCGTTCAGCTAAAAACCGAGAGTCTGGCGAACAAAGCTGCGAATACCAACCTTGGGTTCCAGAAGCTGCCGGATATCGCCGTGCAGGCGCAGCAAAAATCGCCGCTAGATGCGTTACGTAAATTCCTTGAGGGTTTTACCGGTCCGGTAATTTTCTCGGTGGAAAGTGAAGGACGCCGGGAAGCGCTTGGCGAACTGCTCGCCCGCATCAAGGTCGCGCCGAAGCGGATATTGCGTCTCGATGAAGCCGCAGACAACGGTCGTTATCTGATGATTGGCGCCGCCGAGCATGGCTTCATCGATAGCAAACGTAATCTGGCGCTGATTTGTGAAAGCGATCTGCTGGGCGAACGCGTGGCGCGCCGCCGTCAGGATTCTCGTCGCACTATCAACCCGGATACGTTAATTCGTAACCTCGCGGAGCTGCATCCCGGTCAGCCAGTGGTGCATCTGGAGCACGGCGTTGGTCGCTATGCCGGGATGACCACGCTGGAAGCTGGCGGCATCACTGGTGAATACCTGATGCTCACCTACGCCAACGACGCCAAACTGTATGTGCCGGTGTCATCGCTGCATCTGATCAGCCGCTACGCCGGTGGCGCGGAAGAGAATGCGCCGCTGCATAAACTTGGCGGCGATGCCTGGTCACGCGCTCGCCAGAAAGCCGCCGAGAAGGTCCGCGATGTTGCGGCAGAGCTGCTGGATATTTACGCTCAGCGCGCGGCGAAAGAAGGTTTTGCCTTTAAGTAT
Source organism: Citrobacter sp. VF227 (assembly GCF_052950715.1). Taxonomy (NCBI): domain Bacteria; kingdom Pseudomonadati; phylum Pseudomonadota; class Gammaproteobacteria; order Enterobacterales; family Enterobacteriaceae; genus Citrobacter; species Citrobacter sp. VF227. Next base: position 20,585 of record NZ_JBRFVF010000001.1, on the reverse strand, counting down.
GACCGTGAGCAGTACCAGCTGTTTTGCGACAGCTTCCCGTTTGAAACCACGCCCGACCAGGCACAGGCGATCAACGCGGTACTCAGCGATATGTGTCAGCCGCTGGCCATGGACCGCCTGGTGTGTGGCGACGTCGGCTTCGGTAAAACCGAAGTCGCGATGCGCGCCGCCTTCCTCGCCGTAGAGAACCACAAACAGGTTGCCGTGCTGGTGCCGACCACCCTGCTCGCCCAGCAGCACTTCGACAACTTCCGCGATCGTTTTGCCAACTGGCCGGTACGCATTGAAATGCTGTCCCGTTTCCGTAGTGCCAAAGAGCAAGCGCAGATCCTGGAGCAGGTTGCCGAAGGTAAAATCGATATTCTCATTGGCACTCACAAACTGCTGCAAGCGGATGTGAAGCTAAAAGATTTGGGGCTGCTGATCGTCGATGAAGAGCACCGTTTCGGCGTGCGCCACAAAGAACGCATCAAAGCCATGCGCGCGGACGTCGATATTCTGACTCTGACGGCAACGCCAATTCCACGCACGCTCAATATGGCAATGAGCGGCATGCGCGATCTGTCGATCATCGCCACGCCGCCCGCCCGGCGTCTGGCGGTCAAAACCTTCGTACGCGAATACGACAGCCTGGTGGTACGTGAGGCGATCCTGCGTGAAGTTCTGCGTGGGGGACAAGTTTATTACCTGTTTAACGACGTCGAAAATATCCAGAAAACCGCCGACAGATTAGCGGAACTGGTACCGGAAGCACGTATTGGCATCGGCCACGGGCAAATGCGCGAGCGCGAGTTGGAACGCGTGATGAACGATTTCCATCATCAGCGTTTTAACGTCCTGGTGTGTACCACCATTATCGAAACCGGGATCGACATTCCCACCGCGAACACCATCATCATTGAACGTGCTGACCACTTCGGTTTGGCGCAATTACACCAGCTGCGCGGTCGTGTGGGACGCTCACACCATCAGGCCTACGCCTGGCTACTGACGCCGCATCCAAAAGCGATGACCACCGATGCGCAAAAGCGCCTGGAAGCCATCGCCTCGCTGGAAGATTTGGGTGCAGGCTTTGCGCTGGCGACCCACGACCTCGAAATTCGAGGCGCCGGGGAACTGCTGGGCGAAGATCAAAGCGGTTCTATGGAAAGCATCGGCTTCTCGCTGTATATGGAGCTGCTGGAGAACGCCGTCGATGCGCTCAAAGAAGGGCGAGAACCTTCGCTGGAAGATCTCACCAGCCAACAAACCGAAGTTGAACTGCGTATGCCGTCACTCCTTCCGGATGACTATATCCCGGATGTCAACACGCGACTGTCGTTCTACAAGCGCATTGCCAGTGCGAAAGGTGAAACCGAGCTGGAAGAAATTAAAGTCGAGCTGATAGACCGTTTTGGTCTGCTTCCCGATCCGGCTCGTACGTTGCTGGATATCGCCCGTTTACGTCAACAGGCGCAGAAACTGGGGATTAGAAAGCTCGAAAGCAATGAAAAAGGCGGTACGATTGAATTTGCCGAGAAAAATCACGTCAACCCGGTCTGGCTGATTGGTTTACTGCAAAAGCAGCCGCAGCATTTCCGTCTGGATGGTCCAACCCGCCTGAAATTCATGCAGGAGTTGGGTGAGCGTAAAACGCGAATCGACTGGGTCCGCCAGTTTATGCGCCAGCTTGAAGAGAACGCCGTAGCCTAGCATCAGGCCGGGTGAGCAGACCACTCACCCGGCCTGATGAATTTACAAACTCTTTGCACTTCCCTGCACTTCCCGACACAGTAAGCCGCCATAATTCCTGTTTACTTTTACATAATAAAAACCACGTAAAAACAATGGATTTATGGTGATGTTAAACAATAAACGACTCTCACGCTGGTTAGCGTTTTTTACGCTGGCAGCGACCTTCACGTTAGCACTTCCGGTTCAGGCCAATACCTGGCCGCTACCTCCACCGGGAAGCCGCGTGGTAGGTCAGAATGCTGTTCACGTTGTTGAAGACAATGGTGGCTCTCTGGAAGCGATTGCTAAAAAATATAATGTCGGCTTTTTAGCGCTATTGCAGGCCAACCCCGGCGTTGATCCGTATGTCCCCCGTCCGGGCAGCGTTTTGACTATCCCATTGCAAACCCTGCTGCCAGACGCGCCGCGCGAAGGCATTGTCATCAACCTCGCCGAACTGCGTCTGTATTATTACCAGCCGGGTACAAATTCGGTGACCGTCTATCCTATTGGTATTGGCCAGTTAGGCGGTGACACGCTAACTCCGACAATGGTGACAACTATTTCTGATAAACGCGCCAACCCCACCTGGACACCCACGGCAAATATCCGCGCACGATATAAAGCGAACGGGATCGACCTTCCTGCCGTAGTACCTGCCGGGCCGGATAACCCGATGGGTCATCATGCCATTCGCTTAGCGGCTTACGGCGGCGTGTACCTGCTGCACGGAACCAATGCTGATTTTGGCATAGGAATGCGTGTCAGTTCTGGTTGTATTCGTCTGCGCGATGGAGATATCGAAACCCTGTTCCGTCAAGTAACGCCCGGAACCAAGGTCAATATTATCAATACGCCGATCAAAGCATCTGTTGAACCTAACGGCGTGAGACTGGTTGAAGTTCATCAGCCGCTGTCAGAAAAAATCAATGACGACCCGCAGTTGCTGCCGATCGTATTGAACAAATCAATGCAGACGTTTAAAAATGCAGCGCAGACGGATAGCACAGTCATGGAGCATGCGATGGAAATTCGCTCAGGCATGCCGGTTGATGTAACCCGTCATCAAGACGTCGCTGAACAACCGCTGTAAACTCCACATATAAACAAACCCCGCCGGATTTTATTCCGCGGGGTTTTTTATTTAACTCGCAGTGGCATTGCGAAGGGTTAAAACTTATTTGTAGATAACCGCAGTCCCGTGAAGAGTGTTAGGACCGGTAACGGAAGTAATACGGAAAGACTTGGCCCCCATCTCATCCGCTTTTTGCGCCAGCTGATCTTCCAGAGAACCTAAGTTAGTGCCCGCATTCGCAGAAATAGTACCGACTTTCTGTTGACCCGCAGGTGTGGCCTGAACTTCAACAGCGGCAAAGCTTGCAAATGACAATGAGCTAAGAACAGCAGCAACGAACAGAGTTTTTACGTTTTTCATGATAGTGACCTTTAGCAGATGAATGTGTGTCGAAAAGATTAACTTAACGATCGATAGTTAAATCATAGATGTGATCCGGGTCACACGTCAACAAATTTTTATAATGATCGTTATATAAAATATAAAATCTCTATTTTTCATACTAATAGCCATAAATTTTTTTATCATTAATCCGCTGGAGTGTGCAGTCGAATATTTTTATAATGGTTATTCAATAAACTCAACAAAGGTACAGCGGCACCATGACAACTGAAACGACAGGTTGTGCTAAAAAAAGCCGTGGCCGACCAAAAGTGTTCGACAGGGAAGCCGCGCTTGATAAGGCCATGACACTCTTCTGGCAACACGGATATGAGGCAACATCGCTCGCCGATCTCGTAGAAGCAACAGGTGCAAAAGCGCCCACGCTGTATGCAGAGTTCACCAACAAAGAAGGGTTGTTTCGTGCCGTGCTGGACCGCTACATCACGCGCTTCGCAGCGAAACACGAGGCCCAGCTGTTTTGTGAAGAAAAAAGCCTTGAGTCCGCGCTGGAAGACTATTTCACCGCAATAGCAACCTGCTTTACCAGCAAGGACACCCCGGCGGGATGTTTCATGATTAACACCTCTGCGACACTGGCAGCCTCTTCCCGTGATATTGCGCGTACGGTGAAGTCTCGCCATGCAATGCAGGAACAGACGCTAACCCAGTTCCTGCACCAGCGCCAGCAGCGAGGCGAAATTCCGGCCCATTGCGACGTGCAAAAACTGGCCGAATATCTGAACTGTATTTTACAGGGTATGTCGATCAGCGCCCGCGAAGGTGCAACGTTTGAAAAGCTGATGCAGATCGCTCGTACAACCCTGCGACTGTGGCCCGAACTCATCAAAGCTTAACGTAATTCCGCTGTTTCCCCCGCTGTACTGACACCATCGGGAGCTGATAAGGCTCCCGCTTAAATTCGCGCACATTACCCACACATTCTTCACTGTTTTCATTATCTTATCCGATTATTTTTTGTAAAATGTATTGATAACAGAAATCATTATCAGCAATATTCTCATTTGTTTTAACACCCGTTACACGATGTAACCATCGGTTTCTCTACCGCCATAACAAAAACAGACCGAATTTTTTAAAAGGAACACAAATGCATAAGCGTCTCTGGGTGCTCAATCCTATCCTGTTATCTTTAACTCTCCCGGCTATTGCGGCTGAAGAAGATAATCTCATCGTCAGCGCCAACCGGAGCCAACGCACCGTGGCAGAAATGGCGCAAACGACCTGGGTTATCGAAGGAAGCGAGATTGAACAACAGGTTCAGGGTGGGAAAGAGTTTAAGGATGTTCTGGCTCAGTTAATCCCGGGAATCGATGTCAGCAGCCAGGGACGCACCAACTACGGCATGAATATGCGCGGTCGCGCCATCGTCGTGCTGGTTGACGGCGTCCGTCTGAACTCCTCGCGCACCGACAGTCGCCAACTTGACTCCATTGACCCGTTTAACATTGCTCACATAGAAGTCATCTCAGGCGCCACTTCACTTTATGGCGGCGGCAGTACCGGCGGATTAATCAACATCGTTACTAAAAAAGGCCAGCCGGAGCGTGAAGTCGAACTCGAACTGGGGGGTAAAAGCGGTTTCAATAACAGCAACGATCATGATGAACGCGTTGCTGTGGCAGTGAGCGGAGGAACCGATCGCGCTGCCGGGCGCATGTCCGTTGCGTATCAACGGTTTGGCGGCTGGTATGACGGTAACCACGATGCCTTAATGCTGGATAACACCCAAACTGGCCTGCAGCACTCCGATCGTCTGGACGTAATGGGTACCGGGACGATTGAACTTGACGACAACCGACAGTTGCAACTGGTTACGCAGTATTATAAAAGCCAGGGGGATGACGATTACGGGCTGGATCTTGGTGAGAACATGTCCGCCGTGACGGGAAACGGTAAAGCTTATACCAGCAGCGGGCTGAACTCTGATCGTATACCCGGCACCGAGCGTCATCTGATCAGCCTGCAATATTCTGATGCGGATTTCTTCGGCCAGAACCTGATCAGCCAAATCTATTACCGCGACGAATCGTTGAAATTTTATCCGTTCCCAACGCTAAGCAAAGGCAAGGTCACCAGTTTCTCCGCATCACAGCAAGACACCGACCAGTTTGGCGCCAAAATTACCCTCAACAGCCAGTTGATGGACAATTGGGAACTGACGTGGGGTGTCGATGCCGATCACGAAACCTTCGATTCCAATCAGAAATTCTTCGATCTGGCCTGGTCCCTGCCCTCCGGCGGTATGGACAACCGAACCGCGTATACCACCGGGCGTTACCCGGGTTACAGCATCACCAACTTCGCACCTTTCCTGCAAAACAGCTATGACATTAACGACATCTTTACCCTCAGCGGAGGGGTGCGCTATCAATGGACAGAAAACAGAGTTGATGATTTCGTCGGCTATGCCCAACAGCAGGGAATTGCGACCGGACTGGCGAACTCCGCCGACACCATTCCTGGCGGTAAAACCGATTACGATAATTTCCTGTTTAACGCCGGTATCCTCGCCCACCTGACCGACCGCCAGCAGACGTGGTTTAACTTCTCTCAGGGTGTCGAGCTGCCAGACCCGGGTAAATATTATGGCAACGGTACTTATTCCCTGGTGGGCGATCATTACCGGCTCCAGCGCAGCGTCAATGTGGCGGATTCACGCCTGGAAGGGATTAAAGTCAACTCGTACGAACTGGGATGGCGCTACACCGGCGATAGCCTGCGCACGCAGTTGGCCGCTTACTATTCGACTTCGGATAAATCAATCGTTATCAACCGTAGCGATATGACCATCAACGTTCAGCCCGACGATCGGCGTATTTATGGCCTTGAAGGTGCAGTGGATTATTTCATTGCGGATACGAACTGGAGCCTGGGCGGCAACTTCAACATCATAAAATCAGAAGTGAAGCAAAACGGGAAATGGCGGAAATGGGATGTCACTCTGGCCTCACCGTCGAAAGCAACCGCCTGGGTCGGCTGGGCGCCTGAACCGTGGTCATTGCGCGTACAGAGCCAGCAAGCATTTGATCTGACCGACGCCAGCGGCAACAAGCTGGATGGCTATAACACCATGGACTTTATCGGCAGCTATCAACTCCCGTTGGGTAAATTGACCTTTAGCGTGGAAAACCTGCTGAATGAAGAGTACACCACGCTGTGGGGACAACGTGCGCCACTGTTATATAGCCCGACCTACGGCAGCACGTCACTGTATGAATACAAGGGTCGGGGCCGCACCTTTGGGCTGAACTACGCTTTAACCTTCTGATAAAAAAAGCCCCCCAGCCTGAGCGAATGGGGGGCTAATGTTCAGGATAATGCTATTTTACGCTTTGTTATTCAGTACCAGCTGTCCGTTGTTATCCAACGGAATTTGCGCGCCAGGATCCTTATCCATACGGATTTTCCCTTGCTGATCGCCAATTTTGTACGTCACATCGTAGCCCAGCATTTTTTCTGATTTGTCATACACCGTTTTACAACGCTGCTGCGTCGTGGTGTAAGTATCATTTTCCTGCATCGAACCCTGGATCTGGTTACCAGCATAACCGCCGCCTAAGGCACCGGCCACGGTGGCAATATCTTTACCACGTCCGCCGCCAAACTGGTGACCAATAACGCCCCCCGCCACGGCACCGAGCACGGAACCCGCGATACGGTTTTCATCTTGTACCGGCTTACGGTGCGTGACCGTCACGTTCCGGCACTCCTGGCGTGGTGTTTTTACCGACTCTTTAATTGGCGTTGCAGAGACAACTTGTGCGTATTGTGGGCCACGCTCGAAAACGTTAAGACTGGCCACCGCTGCAACACCCAGCGCAGCAGCTACGCCAATCCCTATACCCGCCAACATTGATTTATTCACGGGACTTCCTCCTTTTTTGCTATTAGTAACAACTTTGCAACAGAAGGTAAGGAATGCCAATCAGATTACGGATGAAAATAGCGCAAGGAGAAGCGAATGCAGAATGATTCGGAGAACTCTGAAGGAAGGCGCCGGATGAGTAAAATCAACCGACGCCATAGATCAAGATTAATGCAGTTTCAGACGCGGGCGAATCACCCGGTTAATACTGCCGACCAGCATCATCAGACCGGTTTTGAAGTAACCGTGTAGAGCAATCTGATGCATACGGTACAGTGAGATGTACACAAAGCGCGCAATACGCCCTTCCACCATCATCGACCCACGGGTCAGGTTGCCCATCAAACTGCCCACGGTAGAGAAGTTAGAGAGCGAAACCAGAGAGCCGTGATCTTTATACTGATACGCTTTCAGCGGCTTACCGTTCATCTGCGCCAGAATGTTGTTCATTGCGCAGCTTGCCATCTGGTGCGCAGCCTGAGCGCGCGGCGGTACAAAGCCCCCTTCCGGGCGAGCGCAGGAAGCACAGTCGCCAATCGCGTAGACGTCGGGATCGCGCGTGCTCTGCAGAGTTGGCTCAACCACCAGCTGATTGATACGGTTCGTTTCAAGTCCGCCAATGTCTTTCATAAAGTCTGGCGCTTTGATCCCCGCCGCCCACACCATCAGATCGGCTTTAATGTATTCGCCATCTTTGGTATGCAGTCCGCCTTCATCTGCACTGGTTACCATCGTCTGGGTCAGGACGCGTACGCCCAGTTTGGTCAACTCATTGTGCGCAGCGCTGGAAATACGCGGCGGCAACGCAGGCAGAATACGTTCACCAGCTTCTACCAGCGTCACGTTCAGTGCTTCGTTGGTCAGCCCTTTGTAACCATAGCTGTGCAGTTGTTTTACCGCATTATGCAGCTCGGCGGAGAGTTCAACCCCCGTCGCACCACCGCCGACGATAGCAATATTCACTTTGCCGTTAGCGCCCAGATTCGCGGAATACTTGAGGAACAGATTCAGCATTTCCTGGTGGAAACGACGCGCCTGATGCGGGTTATCCAGGAAAATGCAATTTTCTTTGACGCCCGGCGTGTTGAAATCGTTAGAGGTACTACCCAACGCCATCACCAGCGTGTCATACGGTACTTTACGCTCAGGAACCAGCAGATCGCCCTTCTCATCGCGCAGCTCGGCGAGAGTAATGGTTTTCGCTTCACGATCGATATCCACCACCGAGCCCAACTGGAACTGGAACCCGTGGTTGCGGGCATGCGCCAGATAGCTCAGCGCATCCACACCTTCATCCAGCGAACCTGTCGCGACTTCATGCAGTAACGGTTTCCATAAATGGCTGTGGTTTCTGTCCACCAGCGTAATTTTGGCCTTTTTCTTGCGGCCCAGCTTTTTACCCAGCTGCGTCGCCATTTCCAGTCCGCCAGCACCGCCGCCGACAATCACGATCCTTTTCAATGGTGTAGTCAACGTGACCCCCTCAAATTTATTAACCAATTGTTAATTAAAAGTTATTGTCATAGCCTTTAATTAACAACAAGTTACGATAATGAAAATGTTCTTCGAGAGTGAGAATAACACGAACGGTGCATTGGTCATACCAAAATTGATGTGTATCAAGTTTTGATGCTGAAAAGATAGACAACCCGAACTTTAAGAACAAAAAAACCAGCCCGGAGGCTGGTTTTTTACACGCTCATTGAAGGTTAACCCAACGTTTTGAACGCTTTGATACGCTGCAAGTGCGGGGAGATATTCTTAAACTTATGCGTCTGCTCTTCGTCCCAGACAATCTCATAAAAGTGGTGCAGTTCTTCTGACGAACGCTGACTATTAAGTGCTTCATCGTGACGGGACAAGATAACCAGACAGCGATCGCGATTTTTTTCGCGGAAATTGGTCACGCATTTTGTCGCGATATCGGCATATTCTTCAGGCCGGTCGATTTTTCCCTCCATGTTCTCATACGGGAACAGATTGGGATTAAACACAACCTGGCGAATATCACACAGAAAACCAATTCTTTCAGCCCAAAATCCTCCGAGCCCCACGCCACAAATCAGCGGTCGGTCGTCGACATTAAGCTGCAGCATTTTGTCCACTTCTTTAAGCAGATGCTGCATATCATGTTTAGGATGCCGCGTGCTGTAGCTAATCAGCCTGACGTCCGGGTCGATGAACTGCAGCTGCAGCACCTTTTCGTGGTTGCCTGGACTGTTAGAGTCAAAACCGTGTAAATAGATAATCATCGCATCCTCGCCAAACGTGCGTTAATGACCTGCTTTCTCTTCCTGCCAGCGCTCATGAAGCTGGTTGAGCTGGGCGCTTACCGTCTTCCAGCGTGTCGAGTCCATCAGTTCCTGACGTGAAAATGAACCTTTATGATACAAACGTGTAACACGTTCTGCATTGATCGGCGACAGATTATCTAACACACTGGCCGCTCCTTTACGATTATTGCAGACCAGGATCATATCGCAACCTGCATCCAGCGATGCCTGGCCGCGTTCCGCATAGCTTCCCATAATCGCCGCACCTTCCATCGACAGATCGTCAGAGAAAATAACGCCGTCGAAACCCAGCTCCTGACGCAGCACCGTTTTCAACCAGTGTGGCGAGCCACTCGCCGGGCGCGGGTCTACATCACTGTAGATGACGTGTGCAGGCATAATGGCGTCGAGTTTGTTTTCGGTAATCAACGTCCTGAACACGGACATATCTTTCGCCCGAATTTCGGCTTCCGAGCGTGGATCGGTTGGGGTTTCTTTGTGTGAATCCGCCGTCACCGCCCCATGTCCGGGGAAATGTTTACCAGTCGTTTTCATGCCAGCGCCATGCATACCGTCAATAAAGCGGGTTGCTATAGCCAGCGCTTTTAGCGGATCGGCATGGTAAGAGCGCTCGCCGATTGCTGCGCTGATATGCCCCACATCCAACACCGGTGCAAAGCTGATATCAATGTCCATTGCGATCATTTCGTTGGCCATTAACCATCCGGCGTCTTCAGCCAGTTTGCCACCTTCTTCCAGACCGTGCAGCGCTGCAAACGATTGGGCCGCAGGCAGACGCGTAAAACCCTCGCGAAAACGCTGCACCCTGCCGCCTTCCTGATCTACCGCCACCACCAGATGATTACGCGATGCCTCGCGGATCTGGCGCACTAATTCCCGCAACTGTTCCGGGTCATGATAATTTCGGGTAAAGAGGATCAACCCACCTACCAGCGGATGCGCCAGAATCTCACGTTCTTCAGCGTCCAGCTCATACCCTTCGACATCCAACATTACTGGGCCCACACTGCTCTCCTTATCCTTTCATTGTTAGCTGCCGCCAGGTTTCATCGGCCAGCCTGATAAATTGTCGATCGCCGGTTTGTTGCCAGCGATACTCAAACCACCCCGCCTTCAGCATCATTATCCAGGGTTGCCATCGCCTGACCTGTCGCCAGAGCACGTCTGGCTCAATGTGCGCTCGTTGGGCGTAGGCGCTAACCAGCCGTTGATGCTGGGACTCGTCGCTGACCCAAACCGCCGCCAGCTCCAGCACGAGATCACCGTCGCCGGCATATTCCCAGTCAATCAACCGCAGCCCTGAGTCTGTACGTACGATGTTGTTGCCGTGGACATCCATATGCAGCGGCCCCAGGCGCAAAGGTCGAGGCTCACCGCTTTTCCTTAGCAGCTTAAGCGCGCGTAACCAACATGGCGTACGACGCGCCGGATCCCCACACTGCCAGTATCGTTCGAGTAGCGGCAGCAGGCTGATTCGCCAGCCGAATCGGGGCTGCTGGTGCAGATGATACAATAAGCCAGCGAGTTCGTCGGCGTCCGGTAATCTGGATTCTACCTGACCGTGAAAAAAATCCACGGCCATCCACCCGCGCGTATAAAAGCGAGGGCGCGGCGCAAGGCTTTCTGGCAGGTGCTTTAACGCATGATAGTGGCGTAAGAAATGCGATTCCGGCGCGTCAGGATCGTGATGACAACGCAATACTAAGCGGTGGGTATGATGTTCGATGATGCAGCTCCCGCCGCTCAGGCCGCTCTGACTACCTGCGACGGGATGATACTGCGGGAAATAGCGCGACAACACTTCGTCGCGCTTCAGTCGGTTATTGTTGCTGAACGGCACCTTTACCTGACCAGATAATTTCGCCAGTTTGTACCAGCATTAATTGCATTTGCAGCGCAGGCGAATTGACGTTGCCTGATGCGCTGGAATAGAGCACATATTGTGCGCCAACGTTACGGGCGATACCAATCGCTTTGCTGCGCGTACCCAGACTGTCGTTCGGCGACAAACCTAGCTGCTGTTTGGCGACGGCCAACTGCTGGGCGGAAACCAGAGTAAACTTGCCGTTATTCGCCAGCGCGCTGCGCAAAGTCTCGGTGGCTTCCCCTCCATTCAACGAGCCGTTGGTGCGGTTATTGACGCTATCAACCAGCAGAACGCCCCCCGCTTTGACGCCCTCAGCCTGCAGCATTTTGCCGACCATCGGCTGCATAGCCCCGTTCCAGTCATAATGACGCTGACGTGGCGTCGGCTGCGCCGTCTGGTCCTCGTGCTCAATCGGCCCCGGCTGCTGTGGAATGGTGGGAACCGTTGGTACAACCGGTACCGGCTGTTGCGGCTGCGTGGGTTGTTCCGGCACCGGCTTCACTTCCTCTACCGGTGCGGGTTCACGTTGCGCCACACAACCAGAGAGAAACATCGCCAGCGCGGCAATCAGTGCGTAGCGATTCATTTTTATCTTCAAGATTCACCCCTTACAAATAAAGATAAAGTCTAACCTTGTGCGCCCCCAGATAATTGGCGCTGCCGTACAGCGTCACCGACGAATGAGCCGGGATAGTCACGCTACGCGGCGCTTCCAGAGGATGCATTTCCAGTCCTCTGGTGTCATACCAGTAAAACCGGTAATGAACGGTAACGGGCTCTTGTCTTTCGTTATAAAGTCGAGAGGATGCTGAGGCCTGAATATCAGACGTGGTTAACGTCGGCTGTTCCGCTGTAATGCCCGCCGCAAGAATCGTTGATTCCATCACCAGTGACTGTTCATCACTAACCGGAATTTCAGGATGTGTTCGACAGCCAGCCAGTAGCAGCAAGCTCAGTGAAAGTGCAATGCATCCTCTGGTCATGCTTACAGACCTTTATGCGCAAGCATTGGACCAAGCGCCCGGCCACCCAGCAGGTGCATATGAATGTGATACACCTCCTGACCACCATGACGATTGGTATTCATGATTAAACGGTACCCATCCGCAGCAATGCCTTCCTGCTCGGCGATTTTTGCCGCAACGGTAATCATGCGACCCAACGCCTGCTCGTGTTCCGCCGTCACATCGTTGACGGTTGGGATCAATACGTTAGGAATGATGAGAATGTGCGTAGGTGCCTGAGGGGAAATATCACGAAACGCGGTGACCAGTTCATCCTGGTACACGATATCCGACGGAATTTCACGACGGATAATTTTGCTGAATATAGTTTCTTCTGCCACGACGTTTTCCTTTTTCATTAACAGCCCAAGCGTTATGCCATGCTACGCCGGGTAACTCTGCGAGTATAGAGTATGAGCGAGTTACTCACGCTCTTTCAACTTTAACCCTCGATTTTTTAAGCAAAAAGCCCTGTCACTGCTGTTCTTATAACCATTTCCCGTCGCTATTGCTTAAGCATAGTACTGAAATCCTATTTCATTTATACCCAAAGCGGTTTACACGTCAGGCATCAATGCGTGGCCGTTACCTTCTCGTCAGGGCGTATAACGGCTACATGACGATATCGGCCTCTCCGGCCACCGCCAGGCGCAAGAAATCGTCCCGCCGATGGTTTTTAATTTTGGGGTTCCATGCCACACCAATGTTCCAGCGAATTTGTTTTTCAGCGAGCATCAATAGTCTCGCTTCGGCAGGCAAAAAATGCCGGACACTTGTGGGTAAAAAGGCGACTCCGATCCCCCCGGCAACCAATGCCAATAGCGTAGTCATGTCATTTGTTACAGAGACCGGTTCAGCGCTAAGTTGGATGCTTTGTAGAAAGAGTGAGGTTTGTTCCGCAAGACATGGGCTTCATGCACCTGTTTTTAATTAGTGCTATTTCCTTAGCGATCACGCTGTCGGTATATCCACATATCATCAAAGATAAATCGATAAAAATAAAACGGTTAATCAAAGGAAAGCAGCCACATCGCTCATGCACGATCTACTTTATAGGCGTTATTGCCCTGCTCGCCATGATCCCGGAATGTGCTGTTGTGGACTGGTCGTCACGTTATTTATTGAAAAATCTCAATGCGACTACAGAAACGGCAAGCCTTTCCTTTGCCTGCTTTGCGGGAACAATGGCAATCTTTCGCTTCATGGGAGACTTTATTCGTAACCGCTTTAATGCCATTCTCGTGATGCGCTCATCCAGTCTGTTAGCTGGGCTTGGGCTGCTGACAGCCGCAATGGCTAGTCATCCCTGGCAAGCCACCGTTGCCTTCGCTATTGCCGGTATTGGCATAGCCAATCTGGTACCGATTGCTTTTTCCGCTGCGGGAAACCAGCCTGATATTTCGACCAACACGGGAATGAGCATCGTCACCACGATCGGTTATTTGGGTACGCTAATGGCCCCTGCACCTATAGGCCTGGTGGCTGAAATCACAGGTTTTCCTGCTGTATATACCGGGATGGCCGCCATGTTGGGCATGATTATGCTGCTTGCTCCCCTGATTAGGGTAAAGGCCAGCGAAAAATTTGATGCCAATTTGACGCGTTGAAAACAAAAAGCCTGCTTAGTTTCCTGAGCAGGCTTCTTAAATTTGGCTCCTCTGACTGGACTCGAACCAGTGACATACGGATTAACAGTCCGCCGTTCTACCGACTGAACTACAGAGGAATCGTTGTGGAGGCTTATCTTAGCGGCGAAAAAAATTTTGTCAAACCCCATTTCCTCGCATAAGTATCAATTGATGCTTCTCTCGACAGTTTGTTGCATTTCCAGACATTTTAAATGGAAAAAACTTTGCAGCTTTTTGGATTCTCCCTCATCATTTGAAATGAGGTTTCAACTTTCTTCTTTAAGGTCCACTTTGAACGTCTCCGCTGCCTTCCGCCAGGTTGCTTCCCGCACGCCCTGGTATGCCAAACGCAAGAGTTATAAGGTTCTCTTTTGGCGTGAAATCACTCCGCTCGCGGTCCCCATTTTTCTGGAAAACACCTGTGTGCTGTTGATGGGCGTTCTGAGTACCTTCCTGGTGAGCTGGTTGGGAAAAGAAGCAATGGCTGGGGTTGGTCTCGCAGACAGTTTCAATATGGTTATTATGGCGTTTTTTGCCGCAATCGACTTGGGTACTACGGTAGTAGTAGCATTTAGCCTGGGAAAACGAGATCGCCGACGAGCCAGATCGGCTGCCAGACAATCGCTGGTGATCATGACGATTTTTGCTACCGTGCTGGCTGCGGTAATTCACTATTTTGGCAAACAGATTATTGACGTTGTCGCTGGTGAAGCAACGCCCGACGTTAAGGCTTTAGCGCTAACCTATCTGGAGCTGACGGTGCTCAGCTACCCGGCGGCAGCCATTGCGCTGATCGGTAGTGGCGCACTGCGTGGAGCTGGAAATACCAAAATACCGCTGTTGATTAATGGCGGCATGAATATTCTGAATATCATCATCAGCAGCATTCTGATCTATGGGATCTTTTCCTGGCAAGGACTGGGATTCGTGGGTGCAGGACTCGGACTGACCATTTCACGCTACATCGGTGCGTTCGCCATTATCTGGGTACTGATGATTGGTTTTAATCCGGCGCTGCGGATTCCCTTCAAAAGCTATTTTAAGCCGCTTAATCTCGCCATTATCTGGGAGGTTATGGGAATTGGTATTCCGGCTAGTATCGAGTCAGTACTGTTTAATGGCGGTAAACTGCTAACACAGATGTTTGTCTCCGGCATGGGAACCAGCGTCATTGCGGGAAACTTCATTGCATTTTCTATTGCCGCGCTAATCAACCTGCCGGGGAATGCTTTAGGCTCCGCATCGACAATCATTACCGGCAGACGTCTGGGAAATGGTCAAATTGCACAGGCTGAAATCCAGTTACGCCATATCTTTTGGCTATCCACAATAGGCTTAACTGCTATCGCCTGGCTAACTGCGCCTTTCGCCGGCGTCATGGCCTCATTTTATACCCACGATCAGGATGTAAAAGAGGTCATAGTCGTCCTGATTTGGCTCAACGCAGCATTTATGCCGATATGGGCGGCTTCATGGGTGCTACCGTCAGGGTTTAAGGGCGCACGTGATGTACGTTTTGCCATGTGGGTATCGATGTTGGGCATGTGGGGCTGTCGTGTTGTGGCAGGATACACGTTGGGAATCGTATTAGGATGGGGGGTAGTCGGCGTTTGGTTAGGGATGTTCTTCGACTGGGCCGTACGCGCCGCATTATTTTACTGGCGTATGGTCACAGGCCGCTGGCTATGGAAATACCCGCGTCCCGAACAGGAAAAGTGCATAAAACAACCGGTTGCGTCTGAATAATCGGCGAAATGGGGAATATTTCGGCAAACGATTGAATTTATCGATTCAGGCTTTGACAACGCTGAGTGGTATCGCTAATATGCGCCTCGTTCACACGATTCCTCTGTAGTTCAGTCGGTAGAACGGCGGACTGTTAATCCGTATGTCACTGGTTCGAGTCCAGTCAGAGGAGCCAAACTCAGGTCAATGGAGTTCAACAAAACTCCATTACCACACTCCATACCCATTGATATTCCTGATTTTACCCTCATATACTTTCTACCAGATTCAATTCAATTCCACCCAAATCAAGTCATTGATGGGGGCCACTTAAGGGGCTCTTCCAGTTCAATGAATGTTGAGGCCCCCACATGTCTTTGAATGCCAGGCAGGTTGAGACCTGCAAACCCAAAGAGAAAGAATACAAGCTCTCTGATGAACGCGGTTTGTATCTCCTCGTAAAACCCAATGGCTCGCGCTACTGGCGAATGAAATACCGCTTTAATGGCAAAGAGAAAAAACTGGCTCTGGGTGTTTACCCCGA
The DNA here is from genome assembly GCF_052950715.1 of Citrobacter sp. VF227. Taxonomy (NCBI): domain Bacteria; kingdom Pseudomonadati; phylum Pseudomonadota; class Gammaproteobacteria; order Enterobacterales; family Enterobacteriaceae; genus Citrobacter; species Citrobacter sp. VF227. The sequence goes on along the minus strand of NZ_JBRFVF010000001.1, from coordinate 4,465 downwards.
TATCTCTCTGGGCGGTGCTCGTCACCGCCGGGATGAAGCCAGAAAGCTACTGGCTGAAGGCACTGACCCGGCTGAAAAGAAAAGACTGGACAAACTGACCCGTAAAATTTCCAGTGGAAATACCTTCCAGGCACTTGCTCTTGAATGGCATCAGCATAAAGCCCGTACCTGGGCCAGGACCACTTCTGATTGGGTGATGGAAGGGCTGGTAAAAGATATTTTCCCCGGTATTGGCCAGCGCCCTGTCACAGATATTCTTCCCCTTGAAATGCTCGATATATTTCGAGACATCGAAAAGCGTGGGGCATTAGTGAAGATGGGGAAGTTACGCCGATATTGTAGTCAGGTATTCATCTACGCTATCGCCACTGGCCGGGCCACATCAAATCCCGTCGCTAACCTGGCCAGTACTCTCTCCTCTCCTGAACCAGGACACTTCCCACACCTCTCGCAGTCAGAACTCCCTGTGTTCATATGCAAATTGCAGGGATACGCCAGCCCTGTAACTAAATCAGCAACATTACTTCTGTTATTAACCGGTGTACGTACTATTGAATTACGGGCTGCAACATGGAGCGAGTTTGATTTCGTAAACGCACTCTGGGTGATACCTGAGGCGCGGATGAAAAAACGACGTAAGCACCTTGTACCATTATCTTCACAGGTTATGACTATCTTGCGTGAACTCCAGACGCTGACCGGTCAATTTTCTTTAGTCTTTCCTGGGAGGAATGATGTTAACAAGCCCATCAGTGAGGCGACTATTAATAAGGTACTAAAAATTCTGGGTTATAAAGGCAAAGCAACCGGTCATGGCTTTCGGCACACTATGAGTACCATCCTGCATGAGCAGGGATTTAATACTGCGTGGATCGAGATGCAACTTGCCCACGTGGATAAAAACAGCATTCGCGGCACATACAACCATGCGCAGTATCTGGAAAATCGCCGCGGGATGATGCAGTGGTACGCTGATTATATTGACAGTCTGAAAAATACAATATAAAAGCTCAGCCCGTGTGGGCTGAGCTTTACCATTCCCGCTCTTTTTTTTGTAAACGCATATTCGCACGGTGATCGATCGCCAGTTCGCGAATCGCTGATCGACGTTCCACGCGAAAACATGATCGATCAGAGCGGAATACGCAGTAAACCAACAAAGATATGGATTGTCTTAAGCCCCCTGTGTTCTGGTCATTAATTTCTGGCATAAATTCACCGCTGGAAAAACCGACCAATACTGACTGTAAGCTCAAATAGACGCTCCGGAGTCACTCTCCCGACCTTCTGTAATGCCGGAAAACAGCCCCATTCATATTCACTATTCCCATTTCCGCCAGTGTTTTATCCGCTGCCCGTGCCACATCCCTGATATCCAGCTTCTCCGTCGGCACAACCGTGAGCACACAGGACAGACAATATTTTCTGCGCTGGCGTATCCAGTCACGTTGTTCATCGGAGAGTAAACCGTGTTGCATGACATCAAGCCACCGGGCTGCAGCCCTGCGCCAGAGCCCCAAGTCCTCCAGTTTTTGTGCGACCTTATCTTTCACCATCATGTGTTATCCCTGATATCCGTTTTTCCTTTTGAAGAACCTCAGTCCTGGACGGGTTGCCCTGTGCTTTATCGTCGGGATCATTCTGTGCGGAAGTCTCTCCTTACCCCGACATCCCGGACTCAGGGTAAAAGGCTGTTAATACGCGGTTTTTATCAGGTTGCCAGAATCTTGGCTTCGTTATCCAGCAGATTCACCTTTAAATCACGAAGCAGATTGCGCATGGAAAGCATGGCTTTCAGTTGAGGTATTTGACGGGAGACCTCTTCAGGTGTGAAATCTTTCATACTACGGAATGTCAGACTGATATTTTCCTCGCTTCCGTCATCCAAAAGCGTATTTTTAACGACCAGGTTTACTTTTGGGGAATATTCGGAAATAACTGAGTCGAAATTATTTTTTGTGAGATTAACCTTTTTGCGCTCTGATAACGGTGAATACTCCTGACCGTGACTGAAATCGCCCGTCACGAGTAATTTCAGGGGGAGTTCCGTCTTCTTACTTGCCCCACCCGTATGAAGGTCAAGTTTTAATTTCACGCGTGCCTTCGGCACCTCATTCTGAAAGCTGTCAGCCATTCTTCCATCCTTTTGATTATCACTGCGGGCATGTTTGAAACATGAAGTCTGCTTCCACCATGGCAGAATATTCATCTACACTTGATCAAGCTTTCAGATTTTAGATCTGCATTTTATAATCTTTAGGATTTTTCGCCTAAAAGGTTAAAAAAAATCGACAGAATTAAAAATTTTTAAATCTGCCTTTTCGCCCTGTCACAGATTTAAATTCCGCAGATGAAACCGGTATCAGAGGGTTGCATCAAAAGTAAATAAAATTTGATGCAAATCAATACCACCGATTTTTAATAGTTATTAAAGAAAAACGATTCAGTTATTACCCAGAGAAAATGATTTATATAAAAACACAAATAAATCGCACGCTATTAATTAATAGAAAAATGAATTGATGAGTGAAAAAAACAACCGAAACAATGAAGGTTTCAGGCGAGCGTGAAAGACCTGTCGCAAAGAACTATAAATCTCAGTGACTGATAATGAGGCCCTGAAAGAAAAGTGAATAAGAAACAGAAAACAACAACTCATCACCACGGATGTTTGACCGAAACCGCAGCGCTGTTGGATCTTCAGGGAAATTAATTAGCCCACCAGGACAGGGAAATACGCAACTGACTTTCTACAGTAAACCGTGGGTCTGTAATGCAGGATGTAACAACACTTCGGCTCATCGGACTCTGCAGTGCCCCGGGTGACCGGGGCACCTGTTCAACGAAAAAACCACTAACGCAACTTTGACCTACGGACTCGTAAGATCACCAGCTGATGGTTATGACGTCCGGAGAGCGGAGGATTACAGCATCGAAATAATCCGTGTCAATAAACGGATCCGTGGTTTGATCGAGGCGATATCCAGCCATTCATCAACGCCGTGAAAACCCGCACCAACAGGCCCCAATCCGTCCAGCGTCGGAATACCCAGCGACGCGGTGAGGTTAGCATCGCTCCCCCCGCCAACGGCCTGCCACGTCACGGCAATCCCTTCTTCCTGCCCGGCCCGCTCAACCAGCGCCATCAGTTTTTGTGTTTCCCCGTTCGTCGCCATCGCAGGCTTATGGCTGACCCGGGTGAGCGTGGTGGTGACGCCCTCAAGAAAACCCTGCTGGCAGAGCGACAGTAAAGCCTGATGGACACGATCATATTCTTCATTGTCCCAAAAGCGTACGTCCAGTTCTGCGCGGAGTTTCGCTGCCACCACATTCGCCGCACTGCCACCCTGCACCACACCCACATTTAGCGTGGTACCACGTGTTATGTCGGTCAAAGCATTAATCGCCAGTACGCTATTAGCAAAAGCGGTAATGGCAGAACGTCCTTTCTCCGGCTCATTGCCGGCATGAGACGCCACACCGTCAAACGTCAGTTGATAGCCTCCCACACCTTTACGCGCTTTCACCAAAGAGCCATCTGCCCGGGCTGCCTCACAGACCAGCACGCAACGTGCGCGTTTCGCCAGCGATGCAATCCACTCGCTGGAGTGAACGCTGCCGGTCTCTTCATCCGGGTTCATCGCTACGGCAATAGATAAACGCGCCAGATGCTCCGCGGGTAACGTGCGCATAGCCCAGAGAATATTTAACAGGCCGCTTTTCATGTCAGAAACGCCCGGGCCGTAAAAGCGGTGTTCATCACGACTCATCGGGCGCTCAGCCACCGTTCCTGGCGGAAAAACAGTATCCAGATGGCCGACCAGCAGCACATCGTATTGCGCTGCCTGAGGCTTATTGGCCACCAGTAATGCCGGGCCAACCGCACTCCCCAAATCCACCAGCTCCGCTTGCCAGCCTTCCTGCAGCCAGAGATCGCGCATCACCGCAGCGACATGGGCTACGCCTGCGACCGTTTGCGTTCCGCAGTCAACGTTGACCAGCGTTTGCAGTTCATGAATGTATTTTTCCAAATCCATGGTCATTCCTTATCAGAGAATAATACGCATCAGCAGCATCGCTAAAAAAGCGTTCAGAACGGAGATAACAATCATCAGGGGAATACGTTTAGCGCTGGTGCCAATAACCCCCAGAATGCGTCCCAGGTACTGCACCTGGGAGCCCATCAAATAAATTGCTGGCGCCAGGATAGCCAGGTGTTCACCGGTCAGAATACCTTTATCAAACAGACCAATCGCGACACCAATCCCTCCCCCCATCGACATCCAGCCGCCAATCAGTACCGCTGCGGCTTCGCCGGGCAGGCCAAAAAGCCCCATCAGCGGTGCGAACACCATACCAAGCCCTTTCAGCGCGCCGGTAATCTCCAGCGCTTTGATGATGATAAACGCCATCACCACGTTTGGCAGAGTGCTGGTTGTCGCAATATTCCAGCCTTTACGGGCCC